>JAEWAY010000022.1 GCA_023391415.1 Bacteroidota bacterium
GGGACCGTCAAGATCTTAATGGTGATTATAGCGTGGGTGTTCACCTCTTCCCATCCCGAACAGAGAAGTTAAGCCCCACCGCGCCGATGGTACTGCGGTAAAACGTGGGAGAGTAGGTTGTCGCCAATTTTATTATCAATCCCGTACTTATTACTTAAGTATGGGATTTTTTTATTTGCTAATTAATGGATATAGATACACAATGCTAGCTCCCATTTTCGAGAAAATACAGTATTTCCTTTCATTATTAAGTTTTTTTTTGGGATGCTTTACAGTTTGTATAGTTATTGACTTTTATCAAAAACACCCCTATCTTGGAAGTAGACTTATTGCTTTTGAGCAAGTTGTAGATTGTAATGGGCCGAAAAATTTTTTCTATGTAGATGGCTGGTCGGAATCAGAAGGTACACATCGCTGGAGCGATGGAAAAGTTGCAACATTAGCTTTTGACTTGAATAAGCCTCATTCTGATACATGCGTTAATTATTTAATAACTGTCAAAGTTAATATGGTCAAAAATACTTGTCAGGGGTTAGACTTTAGCTTGAATGACTACACATTAGGGGCCACTAGACTTTGTCAGGGTGATTCATTATTTCAGGTTTCCTTTTCAAGAGGAATATTAAGCTATGATAGGTCGAATATATTTCGTATTAAGATTTCTTCACCGGTAAAGACACCTGAATTTAATGACAATAGGTTATTAGGAATAGCCGTGAGTGAATTTACACTAAGATGCAAATGATTCTTTTACTTGTTCGGAAATATTTTTGTGAGCTTGTATTTATAATTCTGGCTACTATGGTAGCAGCCATAAGGTATAGAACAACAGGAGCTTTTTATGGTGTATATATCTGGGATGAGGGTTGGTATGCTACGATAGTTGATCACGGCTACCTTTTTGATGGCAATAATGGGCTTCTCCATAATGTACCTTTTTTTCCATTATATCCTTTGCTATGTAAGGCCCTCAAAATGTTATTGCCCGCTTTACATACTAGTCTGGCAATGCTTGTAATTTCAAATATCTTTGCTTATTTAACAATCAGGTTATTGTTTGTACTTTCTAAAGAAATGTTCAACTTTAGAATAGCGGTATTTACTGTACTTTTATTTCTATCGTTGCCATTTAGTTTCTTTATCTTTCTTGGGTTTACTGAATCTTTATTTTTTACACTAGTTCTAACGTTTTTTTATTTTTATTCAGTAAAAAATGAGCGCTTTTTGCCTTTAATATTAATAGCTTTGGCTTCTTTGACTAGACTTTATGGGATACTTTTATTTGTAGTATATTTAGTTGATTTATTCTATCAAAAGGATAGAGGCCTATTCAGGAAAGAATTATTCTTGGCACCTATTGCCACTTTAGGAATTTCTTTATTTTGTATTTACCATCATTATACTTTTGGGCACCCTTATCTTTTTATTGCAAATCAGATCGCATGGGGTCATCAATCAACGATCGGCCTCCTCAACTTACTTAAATTTAAAGAGATTGCAATTAAGGCATTGCAATTTGATATGACCAACCCGCAGTCCATTGCAGCTATATATTTTGTATCATCCCTGTTTTTATCCATTACAATCTATAAAACTTTACCCAGAAGTTTTTTCTCTTACTACATTGTCATTCTTAGTTTTTTGTTTTACATCCTGTCACCAGTAGCTAATTCAATTGGTAGATATATGCTTTGTTTGTTCCCTGTTATCATTACTGTGCCATTAGTTTTGTTAAAAAATCCTAAAGAAGAACGATTTGAACTTTCAGATGTCAGGTTTGTGATATTTTGTTTTTTTCTTTTTACTATTAATTTGAATCTTTTGCAATTATGTTTTGAAAGAGTGCATTTTGTAGGCTAGTTTGAGGATAAAGTGATATGGAGTAAAAATTTAAATTCGTTTAGTTTAACAAGTTTACTTTACTTTAAACTAGATTTATTGTGTGACAATATACTAGAGATATTATTTTAGCCCCCCTTTTATTTTGACACTAATTACATCAATTGAGTCATTATTGGGTGTTTGGGTAGTGACTGGTAGCTCATCCTTTATTTTCTCTGGTTCCGCTATCCCAATTTCTTTATAGGGAATTAAAATAATAAAACTTTGCCCCTCTTCAACCGTCAACGAATTCTTTAACAGCCAGGGATTATATTCCTTCAAAGTGAGATATGGAACATTTATTTTTTTGCTGAATGAAATCAGATTCTCTATTGTAGAATCAACCCGAATCTTTTTGATGTAGCTGTTCCGTTTGTACTGTTTAATTGTAAATTTATATTTTTCTGGATTGCTTATCAGGTCTTTTATAGCTAGTATTTTGTACATATACCTTGATGTTTCATCGTTGAGTTCAAGATCATAAAAATTATCGACTTGCTGATTTTCATAAGCCTTTTGAAGACCTGAAATACCACGATTGTAGGATGCGGCAACTGACGTCCAGTTACCAAATACTTTATAAGACTTCTTAAAGTATTTACAGGCGGCTTCACTTGCCTTTATAGGATGGTAACGCTCATCGATTTCATCATTAATAATCAGACCAAGATCTTCGGCCGTAGCCTGGGTCAATTGCCAAAATCCAGCTGCGCTTTTATGGGATATTGAATTGGTCAGATTACTTTCAGCTATTGCCAGATACTTAAAATCATCAGGAAGCTGGTGTTTCCTTATTACATATTCAATTTCAGGTAACCAAATCCGTACGTTTCTTAAAAGTAGCCTTGTGCTTGAATTTTGCCTTGTGTTATGCTTTAGCTCACGTTCAAACCTTTGATAACTTGATGGAGTTTTGAAATGCACTTTTTCTCCTGCAAATGCAATCTCATCAGGCAGCTTTAGAATAAATTCATTATGGCTGTCCTGAATCTTTGCAGAATAGTACAGCTTCACATTTTTCTTAGTCTTGACGACAGTGTAGCCAAATATGAAGCAACATACAAGCCCACAGGTAAAGGCCATTATGATTTTTTTGTCAATCATTAGAAATTAGGTTGTAGCAGATACTTCGAATAGAAGTCGTCTATTACTTTTACTGCTTCAGAAGGTGTATCAACCAGACTAAATAAACTTAGGTCGGATGCTTCAACGCATGCTTCCTGTTCACAAAGAACGTCTTTCATCCAGTCAATTAAACCCCGCCAGTATGATTTGCCAACCAAAACTATAGGGAAGCGACCAATTTTACCGGTCTGGATCAGAGTTAACGCTTCGAAGAACTCATCCATTGTGCCAAATCCTCCTGGCATAACAATGAATCCTTGAGAATATTTGACAAACATAACTTTTCGTACAAAGAAATGCTCGAAATTCAAAAGTTTGTCTCGATCAATATATACATTATTAAATTGTTCAAAGGGTAACATTATATTGAGCCCTACAGAACGACCATTTTCCATGCGGGCTCCTTTATTGGCTGCTTCCATTATGCCCGGTCCGCCACCGGAAATTACTCCGTAGCCATGTCGTACAAGCTTTGCTGCTATTTCTACGGTCATTTGATAATATTGGTTATCAGGTTGTGTTCTTGCAGAGCCAAATATCGATACACAGGGGCCTATTTTTGCCAGTTTCTCAAATCCTTCAACAAATTCAGACATTACTTTGAAAATTGCCCAAGAGTCGGAGCTTTTGATCTCGTTCCAGTCTTTCTCAGTAAATGCTCTACGGATTTTGTGCTCATTCTCCACCGGGGGCTCTATCTTGATCGGATTAACAGTTAGTTTATTTAACTGCTTCTTTTTCTTATTTTTATTGCTTTCTGAATTCTTTATTTCCTTCATTATATTTATATATTTTATAGCACTAAGGTCCATGTCTTGTTAATCAGTTATATATAATTTTCATAAGGCTGGCAATGTTTGGATGCTCTTACAATAAATATTGTTCGAAGCGGATTGTAGGAAACCAAAATCCTTTTAAGTCAAACTTTCAGTGATTTTGTCCCTACGTAAGACATTTTTTTATACTTTAGGGGGATAAATCCTGTCCTTACTCAGGTATGGGTAAATGCTTTTAAGAAAATAAAAACGAGGAGAATTTTTGTGAAAAACGTGTCATTTATTCTGAATGTTGTGTTGGTTATTGCCGTTGGAGTACTCTATTACCTACGCTTTACTACGGATACTGCTATTGTTAGTCCTAAGGAAGATATTAAGACTGCTGATGAAAAGGTAGAAAGTACAGAGATCAGTCCTGACTCTCTGCTTATAGTTGAAGATGCTACCGGTGCAGAATCAGTGGCCCAAACCAATAAAGAGTCATCGGGAAAGATTGCTTTTATTGACTTGGAGGAGTTTTATGACAGATATGAATTTTACAAGCAAGGTTTGAAAAATATTGAACGAAGCATTGAGAATAAACAAAACCAGCTTATATCAAAGCAGAAAGCGTTGGAAGAAGAGTTTATGAAGTACCAGCAAACGGCTCCAACCTTGTCTGAGACCTACCGTAAAACCAAAGAACAGCAATTGATGGAGCAGGAGCAGGAGCTATTTAAATTGCGTGATGAACTACAACAACAGCAGGAAAACGAGTTCAATAACTTTAATGTAAGCTTATTGAAAAAGGTAGATGACTATGTTAAAGATTTAAGTAAAAAGAAGCAGTATGATTATGTATTCACCTATACAAAAGGTGGACCATCAATCATGGTATATGCAAAGGATAGTCTGGATATTACCGGAGAAGTTGTTGAAGGTTTAAACAGGGCCTACAGGAAAAAATAAACTCTAAGACGATGAAAAGAAAAGCTACCAAGTTTGCAGTAATAGTCATCTCTATTCTTTTGGCTGAACTTATCCATGAGTATGTACAACATTTTTTCAATAGCTGGGTTCAACAATCGGCATTGGGAATTTATATCTCTGTATTGATCTCAATGGCTGTAGCTGTAGCTGTATTTTACCCGGCTTTTCATGTAATAGACTCCTATTTGAAAACGGCAAGCCGGAAATATATTCAGGGCACAAAAAAAATTGGGAAGAACAGTTTTGCTGCTTTAATGATCGGATTTCTGATGGCTCTATTATTGCTGTTTATCGGGTTCTCTGAAATATGGTACAATCAAAACCCACTTGGCTCATTGTTTAAATAGGCCAGACAAAACTCTTTTATGGCTGATTTCAAAAAAGAATCTCAGATTCTTGTCACATGCCCCAAGAATATAGCTCCCGTACTTGCAGAGGAAATAAAATGTTTGGGCTTTACCGTACGGAATGTAAAGCCTGCTTTTGTAGAACTGAATGGGACGCTTGCTGACTGTATGAAGCTCAATCTGTGGCTTAGAACTGCTCATAAGGTTTTGTATAAGATTGCAGATTTTAATGCTGCCAATCCAGATCAGCTCTATCAGGTTGTCAGGCAAATAAATTGGGAAGATTTTATTCCGGCAAATGGTTTTTTTTCTGTTTCTTCTCTGGTGATTAATGAGCATATACGTGATACACGTTTCGCTAACCTGAAAGTTAAAGACGCTATTGCTGACAGAATAAAAGATAAAAAAGGTATTAGACCAGATTCTGGTTCTGAAAGGCATGGAATCGTGGTCTTTTTGCACTGGAAACAGGAAAATGCATCAATATTTATTGATACTTCTGGTGAAACTATTGCCAAGCATGGATACCGAAAACTGCCACATAAAGCGCCAATGCAGGAAACACTTGCTGCTGCTGTAATTTTGTCTTCTGTGTGGAAGCCGGGACAAAACTTTATAAATCCTATGTGCGGCAGCGGTACTTTAGCCATTGAGGCAGCCCTGATAGCTTGTAATATTGCTCCAGGAGTGTTTCGTGATAGCTTTGGCTTTATGCATTTGGTGGATTTTCCAATAATAGAATGGAAAAATATGAGAGATGCCGCAGAAGATGGAGAAAAAGAGCTTCAGGGACGCTTCGTGCTGTCTGATATCGATCCTCAGGCAATAGAAGTCTCCCGTAAGAATGCTCTGTCTGCTGGGTTTAAACAAGAACTCGAGTTTGACGTTTGTTCGTTTGAAGAAACTACGATCCCAGAGAATGAAGAAGGGATTGTTATTTTGAACCCTGAGTATGGAGAACGTCTTGGTGAGATTACTCAGTTGGGTAAAACGTATCAGTCAATTGGAGATTTCTTTAAGAAGAATTGTAATGGATACACTGGGTATATTTTTACCGGGAATGCTGATCTTGCTAAGCAAATTGGTCTCAGACCCAAACGAAAAATCCCCTTTTATACCGGACAGATCGAAGCCCGGCTACTTGAATATGAATTGTATAGCGGGTCTCGAAAAGGCAAATATAACCTTTAAATGGCGTCATGAGTTTCTCAAGAGGGAAATTCATGGAAGCTAAAGAAAGAAAATATATTTTTGTTCTGAACCCTATCGCTGGCGGAAGGAAAAAGGAACAAGTGCCGGCTCAGATTGACAAGTTTTGTGATCGGGCTAAATGTAATTTCAGAATTTACAAAACAACGGGGCATAATGATCTGAATAATCTCAGAAAAGTCTTTGACATCTTTGCTCCGGATGCAGTAGTTGCTATCGGTGGAGATGGTACAGTAAATCTGGTAGGAAATCTTTTGGTATATACGAATATACCTATTGGAATAATTCCATTGGGATCCGGTAATGGACTTGCAAAAGATCTTGGGTTGCCCATGGATCTCGAAGCTGCCTTTGAGCTAATACATCGGTTTGAATCCAGGTATATTGATTCTCTTAATATTAATGGAACCAACTGCTTCCATCTTAGTGATCTTGGGTACAATGCCCGAATAGTACATCGATTTGCTCATGGATGGTTGCGAGGGAAAATGAGTTATTTCTGGTATGGCATATCCGAGTTCTTAAGATTCAGGTCTTTCCCCTTTGAATTAAAAACAAAGATTGAAAATCATACAGGAAAGGCCTTTATGTTGATTATTTCCAACGCGAACAAGTTTGGAACTAATATTTCGGTAAATCCTCTGGGAGAAATTGACGACGGGTGGTTCGAGGTCAGTATTTTCAAGCCATTTCCGAAATTCAGAGTTCCTTATATCGGGTATCATTTGTTAAAAAGTAATATTCATCAGACGCCTTTCTACAAGGTGGTGAGAACAAGAAAAGCGGTAATTAAAAATATCTCCGGAGAACCTCTTCACATTGATGGAGAGCCTGTAAGTCTGGCTCAGGAGATTCAGGTAGAAGTGATGTCCAAATCACTCCGCGTTATCATGTGATATTTCTAAATAATTATAATTAAGCGCGATTCATTCTTTCTCGAGTAAAGTCATTAGGTTCAAGTATTCGTCCCTCAGGCGGGCGGCTTCTATAAAATCAAGGTCTTTCGCGGCTTTCTCCATTTGTTTTTTCGTATTATCCGCCATCTTCTTCAGATCCTTTTTGGACAGATACTCAAGGACCGGATCCGCGACCAGAGAATGGTCTTCGGGAATGTAATAGTTCTTGTGGTCTTTCTTACTATCCGCTACAGAGGTCTGGGTAAGAATCGCCTCCCGATTTTTTATGACAGATCGGGGAGTGATGTTGTGAAGCGTATTATATTCGATCTGCAAAGAACGGCGCCGGTTGGTTTCATCAATCGCTTTCTGCATAGACTCTGTCAGCCTGTCGGCGTACATGATGACCATGCCGTTTTCATTCCGGGCGGCTCTTCCTATAGTCTGGATCAGGGAGCGTTGATTCCTCAAAAAGCCTTCCTTATCCGCGTCCATGATAGCTACCAGGGATACTTCCGGCAGATCCAGGCCCTCTCTGAGAAGGTTTACTCCTACAAGCACGTCGAATACTCCCAGTCGGAGTTCTCTCAATATTTCCACTCTGTCAAGTACTTTAACTTCGGAATGAATATAGCGGCATTTAATATTGAGCTGGTCGAGAAAGCGAGAGAGCTCTTCGGCCATACGCTTTGTAAGGGTTGTTATAAGCACCCGTTCTTTTTTTTCGATTCGGAGAGTAATCTCTTCCAATAAATCATCAATTTGATTAAGGCTTGGTCTCACATCGATTAAAGGATCGAGCAAACCTGTTGGCCGTATAATCTGCTCTACAACTTCGCCGGAAGTCTGGGTGAGTTCATAATCTCCGGGTGTAGCGCTAACATATATAACCTGCCGGACCATCCCCTCAAATTCATTAAAGGTCAGAGGACGGTTGTCCAGAGCGGAAGGGAGGCGAAATCCGTATTCTACCAGATTGACTTTGCGGCTACGGTCTCCACCCCACATGGCTCTTACCTGAGGGACGGTAACATGACTTTCGTCGATAATCATTAAATAATCCTCTGGAAAATAATCAAGAAGACAGAAAGGACGCTGTCCGGTTTGTCTTCTGTCAAAATAGCGTGAATAATTTTCTACGCCTGAACAATAACCAATTTCCCGCATCATTTCAATATCGAACTCGGTTCGTTCCTGCACTCGTTTGGCCTCTAAAAGCTTCCCTTCCGACTCAAAAAGCCGGACCTGCGCGACCATATCGTCTTGTATTTCACGAATGGCCAGCTCCAGAGCGTCTTTTCCGGTGACGAATAGATTGGCGGGATAAAGAATAAGATTCTGCTCTTCATCAATCATTTTGCCGGACATTGGATCAATTACGTGAATAGTTTCAATTTCATCCCCCCACATAATGATTCTGTAAGCGAAATCAGCGTAAGCGGGAAATACGTCAATTGTGTCTCCTGTTACCCGAAAAGTTCCGCGCTTAAATTCAGTAGTTGTCCGGCTATAAAGTATTTGCACAAAAGAATAAAGAAGGCTGTTTCGGCTGATGATTTGGTTTTTGTGCAATGTGACAATGTTTTTCCCAAACTCTTCCGGGTTGCCGATACCGTATATACAGGAGATAGAGGCGACGACAATTACATCCCGGCGTCCGGACATCAGAGCGGAGGTAGCGGCCAGTCGCAGCTTTTCGATTTCTTCGTTTATGGCGAGGTCTTTCTCAATGTAGGTATTGCTTGTCGGGATGTATGCTTCCGGCTGATAGTAGTCGTAGTAGGAAATGAAATATTCTACCCGATTGTCCGGAAAAAAATGTTTGAACTCGCCATATAGCTGAGCAGCCAATGTCTTATTGTGACTCAGTATGATGGCGGGGCGCTGAGTTTGTTCAATCAGATTGGCGATGGTAAAGGTTTTGCCGGAACCAGTTACCCCCAATAGAACCTGAGCCGACTCGCCCCGGTTGACTCCGTCCACAAGTTTTCGAATAGCTTTTGGCTGATCTCCGGTAGGCTGATATTCGGAACGAATTTTAAACTTCATTTGTCAGAAAGATTAAGAGGTCTTTTTCCATAAGCCGATTCAGTACAATACAACAACCAAATCAGTCTAACTGTTCCATATCTCCCAGGCCTTTTCCGCTTGGCCAATGAGCATTTCCATGCCATTTTTCACGCGGGCTCCGTTTTCCCGTCCTTTCTTCATGAACAATGTTTCTTGTGGGTTATATACCAGGTCGAAAAGTAAGTGGGAAGTATCAAGCGCTTCATATGGAATATCCGGACAATTCTCGATACGAGGATACATCCCAAGTGGTGTCGTGTTGATAATAAGCTGAAAATTCTTAATTAACTCGCGGCTAACACTTTTGTAAGAGATGGCCGTAGAGGACTCGTTGCGGGAAACAAACTGGAAGGGAATATGAAGATCGTTTAGTACAGCCTGTACCGCTTTTGACGCTCCACCGCTACCCAGAATCAGCGCTTTGAAACCATGGTATGATGATGGAAGAAAAGATAAAAGGGAATTTTTGAAACCATGATAATCGGAATTGTATCCTTTAAGATTACCATCCGGTAATATTTTGATGACATTAACCGCCTGAATTTCTTTCACTGGCTCGTCAAGTTCAGTCAAAAATTTTATAATACTTTCTTTGTGAGGAATCGTGACATTTAGTCCTTGCAGGCCGGGAGTGGAGGAAATGACCGCGGGAAGCTGATCCGCGCTTTCTATTTCGAAAAGTTCATAACGGGCGTCCGCTATGTTTTCCCGGGAAAATTTATCGGTAAAATATTGTTTTGAAAATGAATGCGTGAGAGGAAATCCTATTAATCCGTATATCTTCATATATGTAGCGAATGACTTTTAAACAGGAATTTTGCCAGTGGACAAAAATGAATAAAAGCATTATTCGGTATAGACATATACCGAATAATGCTTTGTATATCAACTAGCGGAAATAAATTTACAACTTGTCAAGGAAGTGATTGAATGTATCACTTCTCAAACCAAGTCTTAATGTCTCCAAGGGTACAATTTCGTTGGGGGAAATATTCCCAAGATTTACGTTTGCTCCTAAAAGCTTGATAAACCAAACCTGCTGATCCCTTTGGGGGGCTTCCCATATGATTTTTTCAAATGGAATTTTTGTCAATATCTCTTCAACCAATCCGGAGCGGACTTCGCCACTGCTTCTGAAGAGACCGACATTTCCTCCTTCCCTGGCTTCGCCGATTACCTTCCAGGCGCCGGCGTCAAGTTCGTCCTGCATTAGTTGAATCCATTTATACGGTGGAATAATCTTTTCCACATCTTTGGAGCCGACTTCCGACAAAACGGTTACCTGCTGAGCCAACTGATTTATATACTTGCATTTTTGATCATGCTCGAGAGTGATAGAACCATCGGACACTTCCGCGAATGTCATCTGATATTGATCCAGAATTCTCCGATAATCATCAAATTGGTCGCGGATTACAAACGCCTCGAAAAGTGTCCCGCCAAAATACACGGGAATGTTCGCGGTTCTGTATATTTCCAGTTTCTTTTTCAGATTAGGTGTTACGTACGAAGTCGCCCAACCTAGTTTGATCACGTCGATATAATCGCCGGCAACTTCGAGAATATCTTCTATTTCTCTTACACTAAGTCCCTTATCCATGACCATAGTATAGCCGAATTGTCTCGGCTTCGGAGTCCTTTCAGGGATCTTACTCAGAACAAAATTGTTATACATGTGTTACTTTCTGTACTGTTCTATAATTCGATACAGCGCCTTTTGTGTTTCCAGATTAGGGAAAAAGTCGAAAAGGATTGTATGTTTTTCAAAATCCAAAATTAAACCATTTTCTAAATAAATAAAGGCTTCTTTGTATTTGCCCGCCATAATAAGATAAGCGCAGGCTCTATAATACAATTCCGGATCTTCAGAATGTTCTTCGAGCGCTTCCTTCGCGATGTCCGCCGCCTTTTCCGGGTCGTTCTGAGAAGCCATTAGTTCCGCCCAGTTTTTCCAGATATCGGGATTGGATGGATCAAGGGATATGGCTTCCTGAAACGCGACCGCGCTTTCGTTGTAATTACCTATTCGGCCTTCCGCTTCAGCCTTGCCTAGCCAGTAATCAGGATTCTCCTTGTCAAGCTTGATCGCTTTGTTGAAAAAATGGATGGCTTCAAACGCTTTGTCTTTTATCAGCAGAGATTTACCGAGTCCGAAAAATGCCTGAGGATATTCGAAGTCCAGCTTAGTGGCCTTCCGGTAATATTCAATCGCTTTGTCATTGTTCAACAACTTTTCATGACAGGTCGCGATGTTTGTGTAAGTTTCCGCCGTGGGCTCTTCGTGCTCAAGGCATTTATTATAACATTCGATGGCTTTCTCGTAATTGCCGAGAGAGACATAGCAATTACCCATGTTGAACCACGCGGATGAAAATTCGTCATTGATCGCTACGGAGTATTCGTACGCGCTGATCGCGTTGGGGATGTTCTCAAGTTTGAAATAGATAATGCCGATATTATACCAGGCGAAGAATGAGAACGGGTCCTGATCAATAAACTTTCGATAGCATTCCAGACTTTGTTCAAGGCTGCCGGTCAGGTCGAGGCAGTAGGCGAGCTCATACATGGCGTCTTCATTCGCCGGATTGTTTTCTATCGCTAGCTTGTAATATTCTATCGCTTCTTCATATCGGGAAAAATCCTGATTGACCATGCCTAACGCGTAATAAATCTGATCTTTTTCGTCGACCATGTTTAAGGCCCACTCCAGCATGGTAATCGCTTCGTCAAACTGGTCGAGTTGAGAAAGAACGCTGCTTTTCAGAACCAATATCTCTACATCGTACGGTTGAAGCAGTTCCGCTTTTTCAATGAGCTCCATAGCCTGAGGGTATTTTTGTTTCCTGACCAGAAGAAAAGCCTTTTCGATCATTATTTCTACTGAGAAAGGATGTTGCTCCATCCCGAGATTGCAGGCTTTCAACGCTTTTTTAAATTTGCCTTTTTCTACAAAATGCTGAATCAGGTACTCGTAAGTACTGATGTCGAAAAAGACACTATCGCCGGTTTGAAGCATTTCCTCAAATCGTTTAAGTGACTCCTTTTCTTCTGCGCTTGCCTTGTATTTTCTTCGCACGATAACTTAAATTAATGTTTGAGAATTATCTAAAGATAGAAAATCCCCTGATAAATTAAATTACAGCCCGCGGAATTTCTTAATTGGTTTCCGCCTTATGTCTTTTTACGAGTTCCTGGCAGGTCCAGTTTAATGTTTGATCCAATGATCGAAAACTGAACTCAAGTAGTTCCCGGATCTTCCCATTGTCATAGGAAAATTGATTTTTACCTAATCTAACGGTTTCTTTGGTGATTATAGTTTTCCGGGAAGAAAAAAGATTTTTAAGATAGGCGAGTCGCCAGGCTATTTCAGAAATGAAGGGCGACGCTTCTATGGAAGGGCCTTTGACCTGAAAATTCACCGCGATTTTCTGAAAAAACTCTTTGTAGGAAGTAGTGCCGGCATTTAGAATATAACGTTCTCCATTGATATTTTGGGAGGTATCGAGTAGCTCGCAGACGATCTCGGCGACGTCGCGTACATCGACATAGTTTAGGGTGCCCGGCGTATAAAAGCGATTTCTTCTGAAAACATACCGAAACAGGGAAGTACTGCCTTTGCTCCAGTCGCCCGGTCCCAAAACCACACTGGGGTTCACGATGAAAGTTTTCAATCCTTCTTCTTTACCCCGGTATACTTCCAGTTCCGCCAGATATTTGGTTTTGGCGTAGCGCGTGTTAAAGACCGGTTCCTGTAGGCCGAACGCTTCATTGATTGTTTTTTCTCTGGCGGGCTTCCCAATAGCGGCGATGGAGCTTATGTGGCCAAAGACGCTTACATTATTTTCGATCGCCGCGTTTATGATATTGGCGGTTCCTTCCACATTTATTTTATACATCAGTTCCCTGTCTTTGGGCAGATAGGATACAATAGCGGCGCAATGGATTACTGTCGTGATGTTTTTAAGGGCTTCTTTCAGCAATAGCGGATCTTCAAGATCGCCGTTTACCCATTCGACCTTATCCATATAGTTGCCCAGCAAACTCAAATCTGTATCAGGCCTTTTGAGCGCTCTTACGGACTTTCCTTTATCTATAAGAAGTTTGGTGATATGGCTGCCGATCAATCCGCTGCTTCCGGTAAGAAAAATCATGCGAGCAAGTGATTATTGTATAGGTTGAGATTCATTAATTCCTGATATGTCTTTTCGCCACGGGCTTTTTTTATAGCTTCGAGATGCCGCGTGCCGTGACAATCGCTGCCTACAAAGTGTATCATGCCTTTTTTAATCAGTTTCTCGGCGATTTTTTTCGACTCTTTGGAGTAATATCCGGACAGTGAACTTATATTTAGTTGAAAATAGACTCCCCTGTCAAATAGATCCTCATATTTATTAAAAGAACCATAGAGATACGAGTAACGTTCCGGATGCGCGAGAACCGGTTTGTAGCCGGATGAGGCTATTTGAAAGATTATTTCCCGGAGGTTTGCCGGTTCGTTCATAAATGAAGTCTCAAACAAGAGATAATTATTGCCAAAGGTGAGTAACGGTTCTCCCTGGTCAAGTTTTTTTACGAACGCTTCGTCAAGGTAATATTCCGCCGCGGCTTCCAGATCGATTTCCAGGCCCATATCGCGCGCTTCAGTTTTTACAAGATTGAGTTTTTCATGGATGATTTGAGGGGTATTTTTGTAAAAATCGCCCATGATGTGCGGCGTTATGATTAGTTTCTTGTATCCAAGTTCTATAAAGCCATTTATGAGATCCATGGTTTCCTCAAGGCTTTGGGATCCGTCGTCAATGCCCGGGAGCAGATGAGAGTGAATATCGACGTATAGTGGGTTGACCCGCGGCGCGCTTTTTTTCCAAAAGTTGAAGATACCCATATTATCGTATTCTGTTTTTTATTCTTTCTATGAATCCGGGTCCTTTGCTTTCCTGTTCATAGTAGCCGTAACCGTAATTGCTGGTATAGCCATACCCATAGCTATTGAAGGTTTTTAAGGCGTTTAGGATTACGCAAAGATTAGAAAAGCCGGTGTTTTTGACTAATTTATTGATGGTATTTTTAACATTTTTTTTCGAATAGTTGGCGCGAACCACATAAATTGGAATATCGGCCTGTTTCATAAGCAGCATCGCGTCGGTAACCAGACCGACTGGAGGAGTATCGATCAGAATGACATCGTATATTGATTTCAGCTTTGTCAGGGTGGCTTCAAACGCCGGTCTTAGAATCAGTTCAGATGGATTGGGTGGAGTCGGGCCCGCGGAGATAAAGTCAAGACCTTCGAGATCGGTATGATGGACGCAGTCGGAGAAATCATCCTTGCCAATCAATATGGTTGACATGCCCTGATCGTTTAGCTTGTCAAAAGCCCTGTGTATTTTGGGCTTTCTCATGTCCAGGTCGATAATGAGTACTTTCTGTCCGGACATCGCTATGATGCCAGCCAGATTGATTGTAATGAATGTTTTACCTTCGCCACTGATCGTGCTGGTTACGGATATTGTCTTGCCTCCTCGGATGGGGCTTACAAAATCAAGATTGGTGCGGATGGAACGAAACGCCTCGCTTATGGCCGATTTCGCGCTTTTGTTGACAATGAGTCTGGATACATCCAAAGTCTCTTTGGTGTAGGATGGAATTCCCCCCAGAAGGGTGGCCATTGTATTATTTTCCAAGTCTCTCTGACTCGTAATGGTACGATCAAAAACATACCGGATGACGACCAGCAGGCAGCTGAGTAATAGGCCTATGGCGATTCCGGTCAGGTACACCCATAATTTTCTGGGATAAATCGCGTTTTCATTCAGATCGGCGGGAGCGAGTATGACAAAATTAGGTACCATGCCCGCTTTGGCTATTCCGTATTCAGCTTTTTTCTCCATCAGGAGAAGATAGTATTTCTCATAAAGATTGTAGAAGCGCTTTAACCGGGTATATTCCGTTTCCTTCCCGGGAAGCGTAAGCAGGCTTTTTTCGATTTCCCTGATTTGTTTGTCGACTTCGGAGACTTGCTGAAATAATAGTTTTCTGTTTTGCGATACAGCGGTTAGAATCGAGTTTTTGAGGTTGTCTATCGACAAGTTAAGCGCTTTGACCACATAGGTGTTTTCTTTGTTGCGGGTAAGGATAAGCTCCTTGTCCTGTTGCAGTTTATTTAGTTCTTCGATTAGCTTTCCAATCTGGTTGTCATCTATTTCCGAGGCGCTTGGTATAATTGATTCCAGATCTTTGTTTGAGTATATTATATCCTGAAGTTCATCAAGAAAGTTTATTTTTAGACGCAGGTTGATTTTATGGTTGTCGAGGTTTTCTATTTTTTCTATGAGGCGGGCGACATCGCTTTTAACATCCAGCGTTTTATTCTCTTTCATGAACATTTCCAGGCGCTGTTCGGCCAACATGAGCTTCGCTTCCGTACTTTCCAGATTTTCGTTGAGAAACAGCAGGGTTTGCTCCTGGGTTTTGGTTTTGTGAAAGATGGTTTGCTCCAGATATACGGAATCGATGGTCGCTACAATATCATGTGCTTTTTCGGGATTATGATCCTTAAAGGAAACTTTTAGCGTATTGGCGTCAATGTTTAGAATTTCAACATCCAGGTTGTCTTCCAGGTAATCCATGAGTCTTTTTTTGCTATGGATAATGAAAAAGAAATCCTGGCGGTATTCTTCTTCCGAAAATGGATGGTTCTTATCGATGGTGAATGAAAATCCAGGTTGTATTATGTCCGTGCCAAAAGAATATACGGCGCTTTCTTTCTCTCCGCTGTTGCTGGAGAAAGAGAAATGAAATGTTTCGCTTGATAAGAGTTTGATATTGAATCGAAAATCGTAATACCTGGGATTGGTTATTTTGTAATGGACCCGAATAGGGGAGTTTTTATATTTTTCATTGTTCAGAATATTGCCATCCGAGTATATCGAAACATCAATAGGGAGGCGTTCCAGTGTTTTTTCAAATACAAGCTGGGATTTTATAAATTCGATTTCTCCGGAAAGTGTCCGGAGATTATTGCCGGATTGCTGGGATTTCATATTGTCCAGTCCCAGAATGACGGCGTCGTTCTTGCTTTCCAGTTTAAGTATGGAGGAAGATTGAAAAACTGGTTTCGTATAGCGAAGATATACTCGACTAAGGGAGACGCTTCCGATGATAATAGCCAGCATCCAAATCAGGCTACCTCTGAATATGTACTTAAGACGATTAACGTCAAGGTCGGACATTAAGGAGTCTTCTCCGGAATCATCATATAGAGGGCGGGACGACCTTCCCTGATTAGTGTGGTTTTGACTGCCGGATGTCATGGTTTTAATTATTTAGGTTATCTGCTAAGCACCGCTATAAGTGTGATCATATTGACAAGAATGGCGACACTGGGAGCGATGTCCTTGGTAATCTCCAAAAACGTTTTTTTTCGATTTTCAATATATATTATATCCTGAGGTTTTACGGATAGCATAGCTAATTTCATACCCTCGATGGTTGACAAATCGATCAGATATACGGTAGGATCATTGAGCTCGCCGCGAATCAGACGAATATTGCCGGAATGCCCATTCGGAGTAATGCCTCCATACAGGCCGATGACTTCTATCAGATTCATGTTTTCTTGTGTCAAAGGGATGATTTTGCCACCGGCGGGGCCTAATACGATGGCTCGCTTGCTTATAATTTCCGTGAGGATGAATACGTCCTCGTAAAAAGCGCCGTAGGCTATACTGAGGAGAGAATCCGCCTGAAAAGTAGTAAGACCCGCTAGCTCGACTTCTCCAACCATTGGCAGATTGGCTCGCCCGTTTTTCTGAACGACATATTGTGGAAGCCATTCCCTGCTGGTCTGTTGCTGATTCAGTCCCAAACCCAGTTCCAGGTTCGGGTCAATGAGCCGCTCACCATTGTTGGTATATACCGATATCCGCAAAATATCGCTGGTAGTAATCTGATAGTTGGAACTGACCAGGTCCAGCGCCTTATCGGTTCCAATACTTTTATCCGTGCGAAACATTATGCTGTGGTTCTTGCAGGAACTCATAGCGCTTATGATAAATAATAAAAAGGCGAGACGCCAGTATGTATGTTTGCCGTTCATGGTGGTAGTATACTTTCCTGAACGAGGTCAGGTTACTTTCAAGGCTGTCAGTTTGCCAAGTTCAAGATCTTTTTCCGAGACGATGGGATTCGTGATCATCCAGTTGATATTCAGATCAGGATCGTTATAGACAACGCCCCCTTCGGATTCCTTATGATAAAAGTTTGAGCATTTGTAATGAAAGATCGCTTCCCCCAGGGTTGAAAACCCATGCGCGAAACCTTCAGGTATATAAAACATATTGCCTTTTTCGGCATCCAGAACAACGGAATCGTATTGTCCATATGTTGGAGAGCCAGGGCGCAGGTCTACCGCGACGTCCAATACCCGTCCTTTCAGAACCCGGACCAGCTTGGCCTGGGCGAAGGGCGGTTTCTGAAAATGAAGTCCTCTGATTACATTGGGTATCGAATAGGATTGATTGTCCTGAACAAAATCGTCGAATATGCCGATTTTCTCAAATTCACGCTTACTATACGATTCAAAAAAGTATCCGCGATCATCCTTAAAAATTCTAGGAGTTATTTCCAGCAGACCTTTAATATGTGATTCTCTTACTTCCATAAAAATAGTTGGTGTTATTAATTCATATTGCCGATATCCCACATTTAACCGAAATTTATTGAACAGGTTACCATTCAATGGGAGTCGACTCAAAGTTATTTCATTTTTTCGCCGCGGTCCTAATCGCTTCCAGATATTTTTCTACGACGATTTGTTCATTAAACTTGTTTTCGACCAACGCTCTTCCATTAGCGCCTAGTCGCGTGATATCTTTTTCATTTAGCAGCAGTATTTTTTCCATTTTTGAGGCAAGGTCCGCGTGGTTTTTTACCCGACAAAGAAATCCGTTATAACCATCCCGCGTGATTTCTTTGCATCCTGGCACATCGGTGGCGATAATGGGCCTCGCTACCGCGGCGGCTTCGATTAGCGACCTGGGGACTCCTTCCCGATAGGAGGGCAAAACGACGCAATGGCATTGAGTCATCAGACTTCGCATGTCGTGAACAAAACCTTTATATTCAACGATTCCTTCTTGAATCCATCTTTCCAGTTCCATTTGGGACACGCCCAGCTTGCTGTCATTGTCGAGCGCCCCGGCTATTTGAAAAATGGTGGATGGATACTTTCTCCGAATAGCTTCCGCGGCTTTCACATATTCGATTACGCCTTTATCATACAAAAGTCTCGCGGCGAAAAGAAAAGTGAAAGGCCCTTTTGAAGGGAGGTCTTTGGGCGCGTACATATTTAGGTTGATACCGCTGCCAGGCAGAACGTCCGTTTTTTTTGAGTTTACGAGCTTAAGCTGTGTGAACAAGATTCGGTCATCGTTGTTCTGAAAGAATATTTTGCTTGGGAAGCGAAACGCCAGGCGGTATAGATTAATCGCGATTCTTGATACAATGTTTCTGTGCAGGAATACGGTTCCCAGTCCGGAGACGTTGCTGATGGAAGGAATACCGGCCAATCGGGCCGCGATTGTTCCATAGATGTTGGGTTTGATGGTATAATGTAGTATGCAATCGGGTTCAAGACTTTTATAAGTCCGGTAGAGGTTTACCATCAATCGAAGGTCCTTCAGAGGGTTGATCCCTTTTTGTTGCATATCGACGGGCTGAAACATGAGCTGTCCGCGTATGTGTTCTGAATAACCGTCCTCGGGAGCGATCGCCACTACTTCGATTCCTTGTTGCTGTAGTCCTTGTATGAGTCCAAGGCGAAAGTTATAGATGTTCCAGGAAGTATTGACGACAATGACTACTTTCATTTGGATATAAAGATAGTTCTTATTCCTGTTTGCCGCCAAGTGGGAATGTTCTAAATTTGCTTAGAACGAAAAGATTAGCGTTAAAAGGCGGGAGATTGTTCGATGGATGTCCATGGAATATGAAATGAATACTCGATAAGGAAGAATAAAGCTTTGTCATGTAGGGAGTAATGTTCCGGAGTTTTCTTTTATTTTTGTATAATATTACGATGGGAATGAAACGAAGCGACGCTTCGCGAGGAAAAACAGTTCATGGGGGAAACATATATTCTAACTCGGAAGAAAATAGAATCGGCGGTTTTGGTAGCGGTGATCAATCAGCAGCAAAGCGCGGAAAAAGCGGAAGAATATCTTGAGGAGCTGGCTTTCCTGGCGGAAACAGCCGGTATACTTACGGTAAAGCGCTTTACACAAAAGCTTGAGAGGCCCGATACAAGATTTTTTATTGGTAAGGGAAAGCTCGAAGAGGTATCGCTTTATATTGAGGAGCACGAAATTGATACGATTATTTTTGACGACGATCTGTCGCCGTCTCAATTGAGAAATATTGAAAACGTCCTGAAAATAAAAGTATATGACCGAAGTCTGTTGATTCTGGATATTTTTCTTCAACGCGCGCAGACCGCTCAAGCCAGAACGCAGGTAGAGCTCGCGCGATTTGAATACCTTTTGCCCCGTCTGACAAGAATGTGGACGCACCTGGAAAGACAGCGAGGAGGTACAGGAACAAGAGGTGGAGCCGGTGAAAAGGAGATTGAAACAGATAAACGGGCTATACGGAATCAGATCAGCGTATTAAAAGAGAAGCTGAAAAAAATAGAAAGACAGGCCGCGACCAGGCGAAAGGCCAGGTCCGCCGTCGTGAGAGTCGCTCTGGTGGGATATACCAATGTCGGAAAGTCTACGCTGATGACTTTATTGAGCAAAACGGATGTTTTCGCTGAAAATAAACTTTTCGCGACGGTTGATTCGACTGTTAGAAAGGTGAATATGGAGAATATCCCGTTTCTGCTTTCCGATACGGTCGGCTTTATCCGCAAGCTTCCGCACAGTCTGATCGAAAGCTTTAAATCCACGTTGGATGAGGTGCGCGAAGCGGACATATTGCTTCATGTAGTCGATGTGTCGCATCCCGCTTATGAGGAACATATTGAAGTAGTCAATAAAACATTGAAGGAACTAGGGGCCTCCGACAAGCCGACTATTCTTGTTTTTAATAAAATAGACCGATACAGAGTGGCGGAAGAAGATACCCCGGAGCGGGAGGGGGGCGTCGCCGAATCACCACTGGAGCGGTTAAAGGCTTCTTATATCGGAAAATCCGGATTTGATACGGTTTTTATCTCAGCGGTTAATAAGATTAATATAGATGAGTTGAGGGGGAAATTGATCGAAAAGGTAAAGGAAAAGCATTATACCATATACCCTAATTATATTCCAGGAGACGAAAACTGGGATATATCCGTGGAAGAAGACTGGTAGGCAAGACCTCCGCTAAAAAATATCTTGATAAAATTTTATAAAAATAGTATCTTTGCCCGGATTTTTCAAAAGGTCTCATAGTTCAACGGATAGAATAGGAGTTTCCTAAACTCTAGATCCAGGTTCGATTCCTGGTGAGACCACTTTCGCG
Organism: Bacteroidota bacterium; assembly: GCA_023391415.1. Lineage (GTDB taxonomy): Bacteria > Bacteroidota > Bacteroidia > Cytophagales > Cytophagaceae > SpSt-227. Next base: position 20,776 of record JAEWAY010000022.1, read on the forward strand.
ACCCCAAGCGAGTTTTGCCCCGCGCTGAATAGGCGATTTCATGAACTGATATATATGGGAAATAAGATAGCGAAAGCGTAGCGCCTGTGGTCGAGCTAGTCTTATTATATGTTAGTTATATTATATCTAAACGCGAAGCCTTTAAGAATGATAGCTTCGCTTTTTCCGCGGCGCAAATGGCAGACAATGTAAAATAAGGCGATTAGTTCGTATCAATAATTATTTTAATTATTATTGCAAATCATTTACTTTGTCGGAATATATATCTGTTTAATAATCGTGCTACAAGTTTTTAATAAAAGATCAGAATTCTCCCTTTTGAGGTTTCTGTTCATACTTTTGGCGATAGAGGCGCGTGGTCAGTATGAAGTTGACTATAGTCCCATTCCCTATGCCAGGTCGTTTCCCGCGGTTTTTTCTGAAAACTATGAGGACAAAATCAAGCAGGCCGTATTGTCGCAGAATTCAATCTCAAAATCTCAGGCCAAAGCTTTTTATGAGGAGGTTTATTATACTAAATCCAAGTTGATTTCCTCCGGACAGATATACTTTAATAATCAATTGCAGGAATATGTTCAGTCGGTCGCCAAAAATCTGCTTCAGAATAACCAGAAATTACTATCAGGAGTCAATGTGCAGGTTTCAAGATCGACCAACGCCAACGCGTTCGCTATGGCCGATGGGACAATCATCATTAATCTCGGATTGCTGGCCAGACTATCCAGCGAAGCGGAACTCGCGGCTATCATCGCCCATGAGATCGCTCATGTCGACTTGAAGCATTCTCTTAAGGCGATCAGTAAGATGGAAAATATTAGATCGCAGGAAGAGAACTATGAAAACAGAGAGGGTGATTTGTATCGCAGGCTCCGGTTTTCACGGGAAGATGAATCGGAGGCTGATTCGAGAGCTATACAGATAATGATGAATTCACCTTATGATCCGGCCGCTTTGCTCAACGCTTTAGGAGTCCTGGCCAATCACAACTACTTCAAGATAGATAGTTTGGAAAATGCAGTCAGGACGAATTTGTTGTACGATTTTGTTCAGGCGGACTCTTCCTGGTTTTCAAGCGCGGATCTGGATGTGGAGGATGAAAAGGAGAAAGGCGATGTCGTGTTTTCAGGGAATAATGAAGATCGTTTTTCCACTCATCCCAATATGGATAAACGAATCTCCGCCACCGCCGAGATTCTTAAATTGGTTGAATATGATTCAAGTCAGAGAAAGCGGAATATAATGGGGGATCGGAGCGGTACAGTCCAGTCTATAGCGATATTTGAATGTATCGAGAATATGCTCAATGAGTCGGAGTACAGTACCGCTTTATACCTGGCATTGTATTTTCAAAAAAAATATCCCAAAAATCTTTACATAAAGACCGCTATTATAAGAAGTCTTTATTGGCTCAGCTACTATAAAGAGATCGACTGTCTGAACAAGATTCTCGAGAACGCGCCAATCGTGGCCAAGGATAACTATAGGTTGTTTAATCATTTTCTGGAAGAGATACCGCACAACAGTCTCAAAAAAGTCATGTTTAGCTACGCGAAGCAGTTTTTGGAGGACGCCAAGTCAAAAGACGAGTATTTTTATTATTATGGGCTGGCTTCGGAAATGTATCTGGGGAGAGATCCCGGCAAGCTTATCTTCAATCAGTATTTGCTTAAGTTTCCCAATGGCAAATATACATCATCAGTGAAAACGCGTTTATAATGAGAAGAACCCTGATTTTTAGTTTAATTGTTTGCGCGTCTTCCATATGGGGGTGTAGCAATAAAGGTTATGTTATTATTGAGAAAAGCGAGGCTTTTAATACGGAAAAGAGAAATGTCAAAACTTCCGATATCTATTATTTCGAGCCTACGGTAACGAGCTATTATATTCGTAAAGCGGTCGAGAACCAGTTTCTTGCCGCTGAAAAATATAAAGAAATTACCAACGAGGCTTTGAAGAAGACGGGAAGGAGATCCGGCTTTAAGGTAAAGATGCTTACCAGCGAAACTATACAGAACGATTATAGTCAGGATAGCGAGGAACTACTCCAATTGAGACGCTCCATACTTAACGCTACCGCTTTGCAAGACAATCCTATCAATTCAGGACGTCGCGTCAGTGATCGTTACAAGCAGCGCAAGATATTTGTAACTCCTCCGCGTTTCGCGTCCGAGTTTAGTCACCTTTCAGGAAACTATTCGCCTTATTTTGGGCTCACAGGTATTTTTGCCGTCGACGCGGAACCCTCGTCGAGGGAAGCGCGGGATTTTATGAGCCGGCATAAGTCGATCCGTTATGGCAAGTATTATTACTTTTACCATATGGTTGTTAATATAGAGACTTCAGAAATTATTTATCGGGAAGTGAAGCAAGTGCCGTATAAATTTTCGCCGAAATACCTGTCAGTCATTCTGACGGATAGTTACGCTCTGCTAAAGGAGAATTTGCAATGATGAAAAGGATAGTTGTATTATTGACGCTAGGAGCGACAATGTGCTTTCAGGGCATGATTTACGCCCAGAATACGGGTTTTGGCGGCAAAAGGGTGCTGTTGAAAACTGATTTGTTAAATGGGGCGCGATCGCCTTTTTTCAACGCTTCCGCGGAGTTTCTAGTTACCAGGAGATTATCCTTGTCGATAGGAGGCCGGATGACGAGCGGCAAATATAATCAGATCTATTACTATTCGGAGTATACCGGATCAAGGCCTGATCTGGATGGGAAAAATAGGCTTGCCGACAAGGCTGTGATTAAATCCCGTACGCTCATGCTGGAGGCGCGATGGTACGCGGGAGGAGTGTTGCCCGCGCCCAGAGGTTCTTTCTTTTACGTGGGGTATAATTACGGAAAAGTGGATGTACAGGGCAATTTCTATGAATCGTTGAGCTCGTCGACAACTGATTCATACTATTACTATAGCAACAACTATAGTAATATGTACTATTCCTATGAAGCTAAAGACGTTTTGACTTGGGGACTTGAATTAGGCTATGGTTATCAGTCTTTTGTTAATAAATTTTTGACATTGGGCTTTAAGATCGGATTAAACAAGACTTTTTTTAACGCTGATGGAAAGTACGAGCCTAAGGAATTGTCTGGTGTCGCGAAGACCTATGGTCCCAATTTACTTCGACTTTCTCCTTTAGGGGGAGGGATGGGTGATCTTTCTCCCGCGCAGGTATTGTCTCTAGATGAAGAAGGGAAGAATTTTTATCAGAGCAGTTTTGGTCTCGCGTTTTATTTCCAGATCGGGATTCTTTTGTTCTGAGGGTATCAAAGCAAGATCAATCGAAATTTTAATGGCTGTCAGGCATTTGTCCGACAGCCATTTTAGTTTTATGTCAGTAGCGTGTTCTCTACCAATTGGTTTTTAATAGAGTAGTGTAGACTGCAGGGCTATTTGAAGTATAAAGCCCTGATTCCATAATTATTGATATATGGAATTCAGTGATTCCAGGGACTGACATACCATAATATTATGAATATGAAGCCTGTCCATAACGGCGATACCCCAAACCGATTATAGACAGGCTTCATAATATGTGAGAGACGCTTTGATATGTCGCCTAATATGGCACATTATCAAATTTGCCTTCTGTAGAATAGTATGATGTGGAATTGGACGCGGAGAAGGAAAATATGCCCGAAATGGTTCTATTCCTTATGTTAATGTCGGTAATGCTAACGGTGCCGGCGTTTGAGTAATAGTCTGTACTATATTCTACCCCGTCTAGGGTGAGACTGGCTTCACTGTAAGAGGAATAGCCTAAGGGGTATGAGCCAATTTTGGCGTCGTTTAAATTCAGCGTAACCTTCGCGCCATTGGAAAAGGAGCAGTTAATTAAGATAGAATACGAGGTCAGGGTAGCGGTTGGGGTGCCAGTCAGTTTGACATTATCCAAAGTGAGCTCCATGGAGCTTTTAGGTTTAGGGGGAGGAGTATTGCTATAGGATATTTGATTGAAGGAACCACTCATCGCGCTGGAACTATAACTGGACGAGCCGCTTTTATCATCGAAATTGTATGTACCGGTGATCGTTTTTTTATTTCTGTCAATTTCTGTAATTGTGATCGTGCCGGCGTTACTGGGTGCTCCGGATGAGGAAGTGGAATAGGTCTTGTCGCCTCTGTATGTGATGGAAGAGTTTTGGTAAGTTCCCAGTTTGTAGCTTCCGGTAGAATTTCCCGCTATGGTGATGCTTATAGTCTGACTGGATCGAAAGTTCGCGGTGATGTATATGTAGCCATTGTTAATATAGGTGTTCGGGGTCGCTTCCAGACGGGAGCTGCCATTGTAACTGCTGTTTTCCAGCACAAGTTTTCCAACAGGAGCGTTGATAGCTTGTCCAAGGTTGGTAACGGGGATGGGATTGTCGCTTTTTTTACATCCAATTAGGCAGATTATAAAGAGAGAGGATATCGCTGTTAACGATATTTTCTTGAATGAAGTATTTAGACAAAGCATAGTATAATTGTATGATAGGCAAATTTATTGTTTAACCGGCATAATAAATAGTTTTGGTGTTAAAAAATGCTTAGAGATGATGTTTAAAATAAAGAACCCCCGAAGATTGCTCCTCTGGGGGTACTATTGTTAACTAAAACTCCAAAGATTATTTCTTTTTCTTGTTCTTGGCGGATTTATTCGCTTTTTCCAGAATAGGGGTATTTTTCAATACCAGATCCGCCTTGACAAACTTTCCGGACTCAGTCAGATCAGCGTCCTTCCATCCACCTTTGCCACTCGCGCCTGGTTTAAGGATTGACGCTGTTTCTTCCTTGTCCGCTACAGACCAATTGCAGTAGCTGATATGGTGCTTGTCCATCCACTGATACCAGACGTCTGATTTTTTTGGATCAAACCGGCCATTGCCGGACGCGTCGCAGGTGCCATACTCGGACACAAAGATACATACGCCTTTAGCCATGGCCTTTTCCGCTTCTTCTCTCAGCCAGCCTCCGTGAGAAGCCGCGTAATAGTGCAATGTATAGGCGATGTTATCGCCTTTGATGGGGTCGCTGGCCGCTTCATCGACCAATTGAGACCATTGTCTGGTCCCGACAATAATGATGTTGTCCGGATCGTGCTTGCGAATAGCTTTGATCACTTTTTCGGAGTATGGTTTTAAATCTTCAGACCAGGTAGGCTCCTTGAGAGGCTCGTTATATATTTCATACAGCACATTAGGATATTTCCCATATTTTTTCGCCATCTCGTCAAAAAAAGCGACGGCTTGATCCGGCTCTGTATGCGCTTCATGGCTGTGATAGTCAATGATTACGTACATGCCAAGATCAATAGCGGCGTCTACCACGTCAAATACGCGTTGCTTCTCCTCGTCCGGATGCTCCAGGTATCCGCCTTTTTCAACTCCCATGGCCGCCCTGACGATGGTGCATTTCCAATCGTCGCGGAGCCATTTCACCGCGTCTTTATTGTAGTATTGCGGCATCCACTGACTCCAGAAAAGCGACATGCCTCTTAACTGTACGGTGTCGTTATGCTCGCTAAAGATATAATTGCCCTTGACCGAAAGATTGCCATAAGCGTCTACGATTCTGTTCTGAGCTATGAGATGTCCGAAAGAGGACAAACACAAAAATAGGATGAAAAGGGATAATTTGTTTTTCATACAAATGGGTTTTGGGTTAAATAATGTTTTTTGGGTTATAAGAATTCGCGCGCTCTTGTACACGAATTCAGTTACGCCATCAGCAAAAACTACGCGGTTTTTTGAACACCCATGTCGATTGTCCCGGAACTCCGGTTCACCTGCCTGTTTGTAAACAACCTGTTTTTGTTTTTTCGGAAATAAAGTTGCCATATATTCAATTATGTGATTTTTTATTTGGCAGTTATTAAAAAAATGGATCAAAAATTTTGAATTCTTATTGTATAGGATTTTTCCATTTTAGATTTTCGCGTCTTATATGATGTCAATATTACAGCTTAAATCCGGTAGGGATCGTTCTGTCCTGAACCGTCACCCCTGGATCTTTTCAGGCGCCCTCAAGAGAAAACCCGACGCGAAAGAAGGCGATATTGTTGAAGTGCGATCGACCGGGGGAGACGTGTTGGGCTATGGTTTCTATTCCGACAAGAGCCAGATTAGTTGCAGGATGTTTGACTGGAATGCTCAACCGTCTGATTTTGAGTCAGTGGATTATTGGTCCGACAAGGTCCGCCGGGCGCTTTGGTTGAGGAGAGAGATGGTAATCGCCGCGGATACTGACGCTTATCGTCTGATACACGCCGAAGGGGACTTTATGCCTGGGGTTATTGTGGACATATACAAGGATGTGGCGGTGGCGCAGTTGCTTATCAGGGCGGTGGAACAGCGGAAGGATCTGATCATTGAAGCGCTCAGGCGGAATGGCTACTCGAAGATATACGCCAAAACCAAAGCCAGTTCCCGCAATATTGAAGCAGTGGAGATGGAGGCTGGTTGGCTTACCGGCGATGATGGACGGTCAAGGCTTATTCGTGAACATGGCCTGATGTTTGAGGTCGATTTTGTAAATGGACAAAAGACAGGATTTTTTCTTGACCAACGGGAAAGTAGATGGCTGGTAAGACAAATGGCGAAAGATAAGAAGGTATTGAACGCGTTTAGTTATACTGGTGGATTTTCCGTATACGCGATCGCTGGCCAGGCGAGCGAAGTGCATTCGCTCGATATCTCCGCGGACGCGGTAGAGATGGCCCGGAAAAATGTGGAGTTGAATTTTCCGGGAGCCAATCATAAAGGCATCGCGCGGGATTGTTTTGAATATCTGAAGGATATGCCTGATCAGTACTATGATCTGATTATTCTTGATCCTCCCGCTTTCGCGAAAAACGCGAAAGCCATAGAGAACGCTTCCAGGGGATACAAGCAGATTAACCTCAGAGCCTTTAATAAGATAAAGCCCGGCGGGATTCTGTTTACCTTTTCCTGTTCTCAAAATATTGATTCGGAACTCTTCCGGAAGATTGTATTTTCGGCGGCTGCCGATTCCGGACGAAAGGCGCGGATTATTTATCAGACGCGTCAGCCGGCGGATCACCCTGTCAATATATATCACCCGGAAGGAGAATATCTGAAAGGACTCGTTTTATGGGTAGAATAAATAAAGCGCGTATTAAACCAATGCTAAAAAAGAATAATCCTGATGATCGTATATAATATAACGTTTCAGATAGAAAATGATACGGCTCCTTTATGGTTGTCTTTCATGAAGGATGACTACCTGCCATTGATTAAGAAAACCGGATATATTGAAAGTTATAGGATCCTTAAATTACTGAATGACGAGTATTCTCAGGGGGGAGTGACCTATAGCGTGCAATTCATGGTGGAAAGCCTGGAACAACTGACCAATTATCAGGCGCTCTATGAGGAATCGTTTGAGATAAGGTTGCGCCAGCGATTTGAAGGAAAATATGTGTTTTTTAAAACATGGCTGGAAGAAATAAAATAAGGAAAAGCCGTCGTCTCCCGAAAAAACGACGGCTTTTACGCCTTGCTTTTCGGCCTGTTTTATGAGATCATGTCGAACCCTGTATATGGTGTCAATACGCGGGGAATCGCGATACCGTCTTCCCGCTGATTGTTTTCCAGAATAGCCGCGAGTATTCTTGGCAACGCGAGCGCGCTGCCGTTTAACGTATGTAAAAGCTGAGTTTTTCCCTCCACCTTGTAGCGTAATTTTAGACGATTGGCCTGATAGCTTTCGAAATTGCTGACAGAGCTCACTTCCAGCCAGCGTTCCTGAGCCGCGGAGTATACCTCGAAATCAAATGTGAGGGCGCTTGTAAAGCTCATGTCGCCTCCGCAGAGCTTGAGAATCCGGTAAGGGAGTTCAAGTTTTTGTAAAAGGCTCTCCACATAGTGAACCATCTCGTTCAGTATTTCATAGGAATGCTCCGGCTTTGATATCTGTACGATTTCTACCTTTTCGAACTGGTGTAGCCGGTTGAGGCCTCTCACATCGGCTCCCCAGGAGCCCGCTTCTCGTCGGAAGCACGGCGTATAACCTACATTTTTAATGGGCAGGTCTTCCTCCCGTACGATGACATCCCGGTAAAGATTGGTGATAGGCACTTCGGCGGTCGGTATCAGGTAAAGGTCGTCTTTGGTTACATGGTACATCTGACCTTCTTTGTCGGGCAAATTGCCAGTGCCAAAACCGGAATCTTCATTTACCAGAATCGGAGGCATTATTTCCGTATATCCGGCCTTGATCGCCTCGTCCAGAAAAAAGGAAATCATCGCTCTCTGGAGGCGGGCGCCCTTGCCTTTGTAGACAGGGAAACCCGCTCCCGTAATCTTATTGCCCAGCTCAAAGTCAATGATGTCGTACTCTCGTATCAGATCCCAGTGGGGCGCGGCTCCCGAAGGGAGCGCCATATCCTTTTTGTTAGCGCGTACAATTACGTTATCTTCCGCGGAACGGCCTTCCGGAACGGAGTTATGGGGCAGATTGGGAACCTGCACCAGAAGATCGCGTAGCTCCGCTTCGGTTGTATTCAGATTTTCCGACAGAATTCTGGATTTTTCACGGAGGTTGGTCGCCAGTATCTTAGCGTTTTCAGCTTCTTCTTTACGTCCTTCTTTCATCAAGGAACCTATTTCTTTCGCCTTATTGTTGGATTCCGCCAGTACAGTATCCAGTTCCTGTTGAGCTTCCCGGCGTTTACGATCTATTTCCAGAATCAACTGTACGTGTTCTTCAGCTTTGCCGTAGCGCTTTTTTTTAAGTCCCGCTATTACGTCCGCTTGATTTTCTCTGATATAACCAATTTGCAGCATCCGCTAAAAAGTTTTTTTAAACCCCTAAAGGTATAAAAGATTTGGTGAAATGGCTCAAGAATTGGAGGGGCAAATAATTTAATTTTTTTGAAACCATTGGCGGCACATATTTTGTTTATTGAATACTGTTAGCTAATATTGCATCTCTAAAAACAGCTTTTAGCTTTTTCTAAACAAACAAGTTCATATCTTTTTAGTTTAACAGTTAACTCTTTATTGAAAATCCGGTTTACCTTGAAAGACTCATGCCTATGCGGATTGTTTTTCTCGTGAGTTAAATCCATTTTCTAATATCATTTCAGCATGTACAATATTGAAGATCTAGAAGTCAGATTATTATCTGAACTTAAGGAGATTGCTGAGGAAATGGGCATCAGCAATTTTAAAAAACTGCCAAAAAAAGACCTAATATATAAGATACTCGACCAGCAGGCAGTAATGCCAGAGAGTACTATTTCCAAAAGTGACACGATGAATAACGGACCCAAAGAAGACTCTACCGAGCCTCGGAGAAGGCCAAGAAAGAGAGAAAATGTCAGAGACGCTTCTCCGGAAGAAATCGCCTTGGGCGAACCTGTAGATTTTCCCACTGAGAAATATGAGAAAGAAGAGGAAGTGATGATACATCCTATGGTTGAAGAAGCTGTTGATCTGCCATTGGCAGAGACGGAGACGGAGAGGGAAGATCGCCCGGAAAGGCCTAAGCGAACCGGGACCGCTTTTAAATACAATGTTTCCGTTAAGGAGTTTGACGGAATTATCACCAACTCCGGCGTCCTCGAAATAATGCAGGATGGATATGGATTCCTTCGCTCCGCGGATTATAATTACCTGGCAAGCCCGGATGATATCTATGTTTCCCCATCACAAATAAAGCTTTTTGGATTAAAGACGGGAGATACTGTCAAGGGGCAGATTCGCCCGCCGAAAGAAGGCGAAAAATACTTCGCTCTGTTAAGGGTGGAAAGCGTCAACGGCAAAACGACCGAAGAAATCCGTGATAGGATCCCCTTTGAATACCTTACCCCACTTTTTCCGCAGGAAAGACTTAATCTTAGTACCAGACATAATATACTTTCTACGAGAGTGCTCGACCTTTTCGCTCCGATAGGGAAAGGGCAGAGAGGGATGATCGTAGCTCAGCCCAAAACGGGAAAGACCGTTTTGTTGAAAGAAATCGCCAACGCGATCGCTGAAAACCATCCGGAAGTACATTTGCTGATTCTTCTGATCGATGAACGACCTGAAGAAGTAACGGATATGGCCAGAAACGTGAAGGCGGAGGTCATTTCCTCCACGTTTGACGAGCAGGCGGAAAGACATGTAAAGGTGGCGAGCATTGTACTCGAAAAGGCGAAAAGGATGGTAGAGTGTGGGCATGATGTCGTTATTTTGCTTGACTCGATCACCAGGCTCGCGAGAGCCTACAATACAGTAGTGCCTTCTTCTGGAAAGATCCTTTCCGGAGGTGTCGACGCCAACGCGTTGCATAAGCCAAAACGTTTCTTTGGCGCCGCCCGGAATGTGGAAAATGGCGGATCCCTTACAATTATAGCTACGGCGCTTATAGAGACCGGCTCTAAAATGGACGAAGTTATCTTTGAAGAATTTAAAGGAACGGGTAATATGGAGCTTCAATTGGATCGAAAGCTCGCCAACAAGCGGATTTATCCGGCTATTGACGTTCCCGCGTCCGGCACAAGGAGAGAAGATCTGCTGATGGATAAGGATGAATTGTCCAGAGTCTGGATTCTTCGCAAGTTCATGTCCGACATGACCTCTGTGGAAGCCATGGAGTTCCTGATCGACAGAATGAAGAATACGAAAGACAACAATGAATTTCTGATCTCCATGAATGGTTAAACGAGTCTAAGGATTTATAATCAATCGAAAGCCACGTAAATATTCTGTTTATGTGGCTTTTTTGTTGGACTTGCGAGGCTGTTTTTATGGATAGTCTTTCCTTTGAAATACTTGTCAGCTTCCAATCATTGTTCAAAGCGGTCAGATCAACGAAACGGCGCTCTTTTCAGAGGCATTCAGTTTTATGAAAGGATAAAAAAAGCTCCGGCTTTAGACCGGAGCTTTTTATTTGTCGGAAGACAATGTTATTTTTTGGCGGCGGCATATCTTCTAGATACTTCATCCCAGTTTACCACGGACCAGAAAGCGGAAATATAGTCAGGCCTTTTGTTCTGATATTTTAGGTAGTACGCGTGTTCCCATACGTCCATGCCGAGAATGGGAGTCCCTTTTACTTCCGCTACATCCATTAGAGGGTTGTCCTGATTAGGTGTTGAGGTTACTTTTAAATCTCCGGACTTGTCTACAATAAGCCATGCCCATCCGGAACCGAAGCGGGTCGCGCCAGCTTTGGAGAATTCCTCCTTGAAATTGTCAAATGAGCCAAACGCTTTGTCAATCGCAGAAGCCAGTTCACTGGAAGGCTTGCTTCCGTTTTTGGAAAGAATAGTCCAGAATAAGGTATGATTGTAATGACCACCACCGTTGTTACGTACCGCCGCGGAAGAAGAGCTTATGGATTGCATAATCTCCTCGATAGACTTGTTCGCCAACGGAGTACCTTCGATCGCGCTATTCAGGTTGTTTACATACGCGGCGTGGTGTTTCCCATGGTGGATTTCCATAGTCGCTTTATCTATGTACGGTTCAAGCGCGTCGGAAGCGTAGGGTAATGAGGGTAATTCAAAAGCCATAAATTCTAAAAGTTTATAAGGTTAAACAATATAATTAAAATGTATATAATCAAATTTAAGTCAATTTCGAAGTTTATTAAAAAAAAATGCCAATAATCGAGCGCTCTCCTCGGCCAATATCCCAGACCGCACTTCTGTTTTTGGATGCAGCACATTGGACTTGAGCAATGTGAAGCCCCTTTTTGGGTCGGGGGCCGCGTAAATCAGCCTTCGTACTCTTGACCAGAAAATAGCTCCGGCGCACATGGTACAGGGCTCAAGAGTAACATACAGGTCACAATCAGGTAAAAATTTGCTTCCCAGATGGTGAAAGGAGGCTGTCAGAGCCAACATTTCAGCGTGGGCTGTGACATCCGTAAGGCGTTCTGTTTGGTTGCGCGCTCTGGCGATCACCCTGTTTTTGCATACCACGACGGCGCCGACCGGAACTTCACCCTCTTTTAGCGCTAAATCCGCCTCTTTCAAGGCTTCCTTCATAAAGTATTCATCTGAAAAAACTGAGAGCATCGCGAATTGTTTTTATCGTCCCGATGTCTTTTGGCCAGGTTGGCCTTTTTGTTTTTGAGATTCCAGCACTTCCTTCGGACTTTTCCCTTTTGAAGGAGCGGGCCCCGCGGGGTTGTATTCAACCACTTTCAGCTTTCCTGGTTTGACCTTAATGGAAGCCATAATGTCTGTGGCGGTTTCATTCCATTTACCCATTTCCCTTTCCGGACAGGTGAAGTTGAAGATATATACTCTGTTGTTGAATATGCCATATTGTAGAAATGTATACTTTCGAGTCTGGTCCGCCTTTGACGTAAACTCCAGTATGACAAAATTCTGCTTGTTGACCGTCTGGATCTCCTCACGGATGATCCGCACTTCGTTGTATAGGGTATACAAGGTCGATTTATATACATCCTTGAGGAGGGCGAGGTCGTCGCCGGCCCAGTTGGATTTAGTAACGTTCAGGCCAAAGTCGACAGACATGTCGTTGGAGGTAAACATGGCCAGTGGTTTTTTGGTAGAAGGATATCTGATCGCGATATCATGATCCGACATAGGGACAAAACCTTCGGGAATCGCGGCGCTGATTCCATCCGTTAGCTGGTATCTCTTCATGGAAGCCTGTTTCATGCCGCTTAGCGTGAATAGTATGATAAGCGGAAGCAGGATTTGGGACAATTTATTCATATAGCGCGTGTGGAATAACGTGTTTAAGTAAACGCCGGTGTGGCGAAAATATTCACAATTTACTAATTATTTCCATAATCGGAGGACTTTGGCAAGAAAGGATGTTTTGATAATTTTTGGTTACATAAACAAATCCTTAAATTCGCGATCTTCAAAATCATATGACCTTATGTTGCGAACAAAAACTTGCGGAGAGCTTAGAATTAGTGATATAAATAAAGAGGTAAGCCTGTGTGGTTGGGTACAGCGGAGCCGCGACAAAGGCGGCATGCTATGGATAGACCTGCGTGACCGGTATGGAATTACGCAATTATTTTTTGATGAAAGTGAAACCCCGGCGGATTTGATGGAAAAAGCGCGTTCTCTGGGGCGTGAGTACGTAGTCAGAGCTACTGGCAAAGTCATAGAACGAGTCTCTAAAAATCCCAAATTGCCGACAGGAGACATTGAGGTATTGATTGTTAACCTGGAAATTCTGAATCCCGCCAAGCTTCCGCCTTTTCTTATTGAGGACGATACGGACGGAGGCGAAGATTTGAGAATGAAGTACCGCTATCTGGATTTGCGAAGATCTGTCGCGCGTAAGTCGCTTGAACTAAGGCACCGGATCGCTTCTGAGACGCGAAGCTATATGAACTCGCTTGATTTTATAGAGGTGGAGACCCCTGTACTGATTAAATCGACCCCGGAAGGCGCCAGAGACTTTATTGTGCCGTCCCGCTTAAACCCGGGAGAGTTTTACGCGCTGCCGCAGTCGCCGCAGACATTTAAGCAGTTATTGATGGTTTCGGGTTTTGATCGTTATTATCAGATCGTAAAATGTTTTCGGGATGAGGATCTGAGAGCGGATCGCCAGCCTGAATTTACTCAGATAGATTGCGAGATGTCTTTCGTTAATCAGGAGGATATTCTTGAAACATTTGAAGGTCTGACGCGGCATTTGTTTAAAATGGTCAAAGGGCTCGATCTGGGAGATTTTCCAAGAATGACCTACGCGGACGCTATGAAGTATTATGGAAGCGACAAACCGGATACCCGCTTTGGGATGAAGTTTGTCGAACTAACAGATCTTGTCAAGGGAAAGGGTTTTCCGGTATTTGACGGAGCGGAACTGGTAGTCGGGATTAACGCCGGAGGTTGCGCGTCCTATACAAGAAAAGAGCTGGATCAGTTGACCGACTTCGTAAAGAGGCCGCAGGTGGGGGCGAAAGGTTTGGTATATGTAAGAATAAACGACGATGGTAGTATAAAGTCTTCAGTCGATAAGTTCTATTCGGAGGAGGACCTGAAACAATGGGCGGCTTTGTTTAACGCGAAGGAGGGCGATCTGTTGCTTATTCTGGCGGGTGACGCGAAGCAGACGCGGTCCGCTATGAATGAGCTTCGTCTGGAGATGGGAAAGAGGCTCGGTTTAAGGGATAAAGATACTTATTCGGTGCTATGGGTGGTTGATTTTCCATTATTGGAATGGGGAGAAGAGGACAGCCGCTGGTTCGCCATGCACCACCCTTTTACATCGCCCAAGCCGGAAGATGTGGCTTTGCTTGACTCCGCTCCTGGCGAAGCGCGGGCTAACGCTTACGATCTTGTCATTAATGGAGTGGAAATAGGAGGAGGTTCCATCAGAATACATGACAAGGAGCTTCAGAGCAGGATGTTCAAGCTCCTCGGGTTTTCTGAGGAAGAGGCGAAAGCGCAGTTCGGATTCCTGATGGACGCGTTTGAATATGGAGCTCCTCCCCACGGCGGCATCGCGTTTGGCTTCGACCGATTGTGCAGTTTATTCGGGGGAGTGGATTCTATCCGTGATTTTATCGCGTTTCCTAAAAATAATAGTGGAAGGGACGTTATGATCGACTCTCCGGCTCCCGTAAGCGAGAGTCAGTTGACAGAGTTGCATATCAATGTCAGAAAGGATTAATAGTCTGACCATCATCATAAACAGAAAAAGCGGCTTCAGTCGCTTTTTCTGTTTATGATGATGGTGTTATTTAAATTGTGGACGCTATTTTTCACTTGCTTTAAAGAGGCGTTCCTTTTCGGCTTTTGTAAGGCTTTCGTAACCACTTTTATTGATCTTGTCAAGGATGCGATCGATTTCTTCCTGACTGATCGGGGTATTTTTGTCCACGGGAGTGGAAGAAGATCGATAGGATACTTTCATGGTTGGCTTGCCGATATTCTTGATCCAGTCGGCGATCAGGTTGATTGGCTTGCCCAGATCTCGTCCCTTTCTTAGTTGTGAAATATAGAGATAGCCAAACAGAGCCCCTCCCAGATGGCATACATTGCCGCCGGCGTTGGCTTCTACGGAGCCAATGAGCGACACGACGATGAAGAACGCGGCGATATAGGTGATCTTGACCGGGCCCAGAAAGAGCAGGTTGAAACGATAATGAGGCAATAGAGTCGCCGCGGCGACAACCACCGCGTAGACGCTACCGGAAGCTCCGACAAGGGTTACATTGCCTGATCGTTGAACATAGAAGGGGATCAGGTTAAAAAGTATCAGAAAGACAAGACCACTGAAAATACCTCCTGTCAGATACAAGTTGACCAGGCGCCGATTACCTACATATTCTGAAATGATCCGCCCGAACCAATATAGGAATAGCATGTTGAAGACAATGTGAAACAGGTCGCTCAGACTATGTGTAAAGAAATACGTCAGAATGGTCCAGGGTCGGAAGATAAATCTCGAAAACTCGGCCGGGAGCGCCACTAGCTGGTGTAAGCGCGCGGAAAGATAGTCTAAGCTGGATAACCTGAAGATTACATTCAGTATTACCATTACAACAAAGACAATGATATTAATCAGGATGATTTTGATTAATCCATTGTCTTTCTGGCGGAAGTTGTACTTTATGTCTTCAAAGATATTCATTCTAGTAAAATCGGGTTCGTTTTTTTTGCCAATACTTAATTACAAAGAAACCAATGATCATGCCTCCCAAATGGGCCCAATGAGCGGTGAAGTCACCCGGATCATTCCTTATAACGCCAAAGTAGGCGGTAATCCCATAAAGCGCTACAATATATTTGGCGGGAATCGGGATAATAAACGGAGTCGTATTGGGAAACAACATCCCATATGCCATTAGAATTCCAAACAATGCTCCCGATGCCCCAACCATTGGAATATTCAATTTATTGGAATAATAGTTAACAATGTTCGCCTTAGCTTGTTCAATATACAAATAATTATCCGGATTTTCGTTGAATCGGTCAATCCAGCTCAGCATATCGGTATAGCCGTACCGGTTATATTCATACATGAAATAGGAAAAATTAGCTGGACTTGGATCTTTCATAAACTCCTGCATGACCGCGTACATCTCCCGGTGCTCGATGTATTGGAATATGGCGTAGATAACCCCCGCGCCCAATCCGCATATCAGGTAGTAGCTGAGTAGCCTGCGGGCTCCCCAGAAATCTTCCAGCAGCGAACCAAAAATCATAAGACCAAACATATTACCGAATAAATGGCCCATGTTCGCGTGAAGAAACATATAGGAAAAAAACTGCGTAGCCATGAAATCGACCGATAAGGGAGAGTGTAAGGCCAGGATTTTGTAAAACAAGGGGGTTAGTCCGGATGCAAACATCATTAGCAGCATGATACCGACATTGATCAGAATGATGTTGCCTACTACCGGGGTAAACCTGAACATTGGTCTCATAGTGTTTATCTGGTAAAAAATTTCGCGATTTTATCCATTTCCAGTATTACAAAGGTCGGATTGCCACTTGGACCATAATTGGGAACTTTACATGCGAATAAGTTATCGATAAGGCTGCTCATTTCTATGGTCGACAATCGGGTTCCGGATTTCATCGATGATCTTCGGGCGAGTGAGCGTACCAGATTTTCCCGCTTATCCAGTTTGAGTTCGGCTTGATTATGCTTAAACTGCTCCAGGAGTCCTTCAAATATCCGTTTTTCGTTTACCCCCGCCGGCATGTCGGCGGGAATGCCATTGAGGACAATAGAGCTTTTGCCAAAGACATTGAATTGGAACCCCAGCGCCTTTATCTCGTTTTCCATTTCCATGATTAGTGAAAAATCACCGGGTTCCAAGTCGATGGTTTGTGGAAATAGCGACTGCTGGCACGCTCCGGAAAAGCCTTGTAACATGGTTTGGTATTTTTCATACAGGATACGCTCATGCGCCGCTTGCTGATCTATGACGACCATGCCTGACTTTACCTGACTGACGATATATTTCAGATGTAGTTGAAAGGTCGAGCCTGGATTGTTTTCCTCCGCGTTGGCGCTTTGGGCGAGGGCTGGCTGCTCGTTCGCCCTGCTCTCAAAAATCCGGGGTGGGTTGTGGTCTGGTTTGCTGGATTGTTCAAAATCCGGGCCCGAGCTGGACCGGTTAAAGTTTTCGTATAGCTTCTCCCAATTGTCCGTGTTTTTTTGAGGGCGGAGCGAAAAGCCTGAAGACTGGTTATAGAATCCCGCGGCCTTGAGACTGGAGGTGTCCAGATTCGTATTCAGAATGTTGAAGTTTATGTCCTGGTCAAAATCAAGGGAAGGCGTAATGTTGTGCGTGGCCAGGGTTTTTTTCACCGCCGCGAGCAGTATGGCGTATAATGTTCGCTCATCATCGAACTTGATTTCGGTTTTGGTTGGGTGAACATTGATATCGATATGCTTTGGGTCGATTTCAATAAACAGAGTATAAAATGGGAAACAGTCGTCCGGAATGAGCTTGTCATAGCCCGTCTTGACCGCGTGATGGAGGTAATTGTGCTTGACGAACCGGTTGTTGACGAAAAAATATTGTTCGCCCCGCGTTTTACGCGCGCTTTCCGGTTTGCCGATATACCCCCTGATTTTGACCAGTTCGGTTTCTTCCTGACAGGGGATTAATTGTTCCTTATAATTATTGCCCAGAAGATTGATGATTCGCTTGCTCAGTTTCTCTGACGGAAGATTATAGATCTCCATGTCGTTTTGAAGGAGAATAAACGCGATTTCTGGAAAGCTGAGCGCTACCCGCTGAAACTCCTCAATGATATGCTTCATTTCTACCGCGTTCGATTTAAGGAAGTTTCGTCTTGCCGGAACGTTGAAAAACAGGTTCTTGACAGCGATAGACGTGCCTTGGGTCGTAGCGACTGGTTCTTGCGTCTTGACTTCGGACCCTTCGATTTTGAGCAATACGCCTAGTTCTTCATCCCGGGTTTGGGTTTTCATTTCTACCTGAGCGACAGCGGCGATAGAAGCCAGCGCTTCGCCCCGGAATCCCAATGTCCGGATGTTAAAAAGATCTTCCGTCGACGCGAGCTTTGATGTCGCGTGGCGCTCGAAGCACATGCGCGCGTCGGTGGTGGACATGCCTTTGCCATTGTCAATGACTTGTATCAGTTGTTTCCCAGCGTCCTTTACTACAAGTTGTATTTTAGTACTTTTGGCGTCAATGGAGTTTTCCAGCAACTCCTTGACTACGGACGCGGGTCGCTGCACTACTTCTCCCGCCGCGATCTGGTTGGCCAGCGAGTCTGAAAGCAATCGAATGATATCTGGCATAGACTAAATTTTCATGAAGCGACAAATATGCGGATATTTCATTTAAAAAGTGAAATGGAATTTCCGTGAAGTCTTCGTTGGAGAATATTTTTCATTTAATAATAACTTTTACCGGGCGACGGTTATTTTATAAAGTATAGAAGTGAGTCACGCGGTCAGGCCTAAAAAAAACGGGCATGAGGCATGGCGTATGATTCATATTATAAAAAAGAACAGGCTGATGTGCTTGTAAAATTTGGTCTCTTTTTGGAATTTGATTAACTAGATCCCAAAATCGTTTTTCCGTTAACTACGAATATGTTTGACAAAATAACCGTAACCGCGTCTACCATTGTTTTGAGCTTCCTATTGTTATTGGGAGGAGCTGGCGCGCGCGCGCAAAAGGCGGTTAACGAGCTGGCGGAAAAATGGGTAGATAGCGTTTTTAACGAATTGTCGCCGGAGGAGCGTCTCGGACAGTTGTTTATGGTCGCGGCGTATTCCAACAAAGGAGAAGATCATATAGAACAAATCTCCAATCTTGTATCGGAATATAAAATCGGAGGATTGATTTTTTTTCAGGGTGGGCCGGTTCGTCAGGCGAGGTTGACCAATAGTTACCAGAGTTTGTCCAGAGTACCTTTGTTTATAGCGATGGACGCGGAATGGGGTATCGCGATGAGGCTGGATAGCATGGTCGCCTTTCCCAGACAAATGACATTGGGGGCTATTCAGGATGATCAATACATATACAGGATGGGAAAGGAAATCGCCGATGAATGTCGCAGGTTGGGAATGCAGATCAACTTCGCGCCTGTAGTTGATATTAATTCCAATCCACGAAATCCGGTTATCGGAGTTCGCTCTTTTGGCGAAGACAAGGAAAATGTGGCCCGGAAGGGCATCGCCTATATGCGGGGTATGCAGGATCGTTTTGTACTTTCCAACGCCAAGCATTTTCCCGGTCATGGAGATACCGATTCCGATTCGCATTATTCTCTTCCGGTGATCCTGAAGGATAGGAATCAGATCGCGGAGACGGAGTTGTATCCCTTTAAGAAGCTAATCAATAGCGACCTGAAAAGCATTATGGTAGGCCATCTCCATGTTCCTTCCTACGATGATACGCGTGACCTGGCGACCACGCTTTCGGGTAAGGTGGTCAATACGCTGTTGAAAAGTGAACTAGGCTTTAAAGGTTTGGTATTTACCGACGCGCTGAATATGAAAGGAGTCGCTAACTACTATAAACCCGGAGAAGTGGAGTTGAAGGCCCTGCTCGCGGGCAACGACGTGTTGCTTTTCGCGGAAGACGTACCGCTCGCGATGAAAAGGATCGCCCGCGCGATCAAGAAGGGAGAGATAAGTCAGGAAGAGATCGATCTTAAAGCCAGAAAGATTCTTTGGGCGAAATATTGGTCGGGACTTTCTTCCGGCTCGGGTGTCGCCGTTGAAAATCTAACGAATGATCTGAATGGAGATAAGAAAAAAGCCCTGATACTGGACCTCTACCGGAACGCCTTGACGCTTGTAAAGGATGAGCGCGCTTTTGTCCCTGTGCGCGTCCTGGATACAACTCGGTTCGCCTCGGTCGCCATCGGGGTTGGGAAGAACAATATTTTTCAACAAACACTGAGCAAGTACGCGCCTTTCAACCATTATTCCATTAGTGATAAAGACGCGGCTGAATCCGTATACGCGGATCTTTTGAATGAGCTGAAAGGAGAAGGTGTCGTAATTGTTGGAATTATGGGTACGTCCTTGTGGAGTTCCAGAAACTATGGCATATCTGAAAAAACAATCGATTTTGTACGTCGCCTGCAACAGCAAAATCCGAGAGTGATTGTAGCTGTGTTGGCTCCGCCCTACAGCCTGCGGTATTTTTCCGATAGCGAATCGCTTATCTGCGCTTATGAAGATAACGAGTTTACGCGAAGCCTCGTGCCTCAGGCTATATTTGGAGCCTTTGGTATGAATGGCAGACTCCCGGTATCGGTAGGAGACAAGTTTCCTTTAGGTGGAGGGATTGAAACTTCGACATTATATCGCTTGCAATACGCGTTTCCGGAAAACGCTGGAATAGATAGTAAAACGCTCGCCAAAATCGATTCCATCGTGCTAAAAGCCATCGCGGATAAAGCGACGCCCGGAGCTCAGGTGTTTGTAGCGAGGGAAGGCAAGGTGGTATATGAAAAATCCTTTGGGTTTCTCACTTATGAAAAAGAAGCGGAAGTAACGGACAAGACGATTTACGACATCGCTTCGATTACAAAGGTCGCGGGGACATTGCAGGCCATTATGTTCCTCTATGATCGGGGTGAATTTAGCCTGGACAAAAAAGCCTCGTATTACCTGCCTGAATTAAAAGGAACCAATAAGGAAGATCTGGAGATGAAAGATATCCTTACACACCAGGCCGGGCTTATCCCCTTTCTGCCCTATTGGAAAAAAACCTTGGATACGACAGGGTTTATGGCCGCGTTTTATAATTGCGCTCGTTCGGATACATTTCCCAATCAGGTATGCGAGGGATTATACTCTTCCGCGTCCATTGAGGATTCACTATGGCAATGGACTATTCAGTCGGACTTGTTGAAGAGGAAGAAAAAAGAGAAATATCCGTACACCTATAGCGATTTGGGGTTTTATATCCTGAAAAGGATAGCGGAAAAACTGCTTAATCAGAGTATCGACTCGTTTATGCGGCAGAACTACTATATCCCATTGGGTCTGACTACTATGATGTATAAGCCGGCGGAGAAATTCTCCCTAGACCGTATCGCTCCTACGGAAAATGACCTATTGTTTAGAAAAAAGCTGATACGGGGCAATGTGCACGATCAGGGAGCCGCCATGATGGGAGGCGTTGGAGGGCACGCGGGTTTGTTTAGCAACGCGAGGGATGTTGGCGTTCTTATGCAGATGAATTTGCAGAATGGCTATTATGGTGGTCTCCGGTATTTTTTGCCCGAGACTGTAGGCGTATTCGCCCGCAAACAGTTCGATAAGAACAGAAGGGGCTTGGGCTGGGATAAACCCGAGCCGGATGGCAATGGTCCTACTTCGGATTTCGCTTCACCGCGGACATTTGGTCATACTGGGTTTACGGGTACGGCGGCATGGGCGGATCCTGATCAAAACCTTGTATATGTATTTTTATCGAATAGGGTATATCCGGACGTGTCCAATACCAAACTGATTCGCGGTAATGTCCGGACGGCCATACAGGATGTGATTTATAAAGCTATTCTGAATTACACCTATGAACAATAATACCGGACAGTCTGGGGATTCTTTCAAAATCCTGCCTATAAGGCATTGATCATAATATGGTTGAGTGGGGCGGGGAAAATAATATGCCTGGAAAGGTGAATTTAATTAAGCTATTTAAAAGCATATTTTTTTATATTGCCCCAATGATTATCATAAAATGAAAATAGGAATAGTTTGTTACCCGACGTTTGGAGGCAGCGGAGTCGTCGCCACTGAGCTTGGGAAAGCCTTGGCGACGAGAGGTCATCAGGTCCATTTTATAACATATACGCAACCTTCCCGGCTGGATTTTTTTAACGAAAATATTTTCTATCATGAAGTAGACATATTCTCCTATCCTTTGTTTCAATATCCTCCTTATGAACTGGCGTTGGCGAGCAAGATGGTCATGGTGGCCAAATATGAAAACCTGGATCTGGTGCATGTGCACTACGCTATTCCTCACGCTTCCGCCGCGTATATGGCCAGGGAGATTCTGAAAGCCGAAGGCTATAGCCTGCCTTTTGTAACCACGTTGCACGGGACGGATATCACCTTGGTGGGAAAAGATCTGAGTTTCGCTCCTGTAGTGACCTTTAGCATTAATCAGTCGGATGGGGTGACCGCCGTTTCCGAAGATCTTAAGAAGGATACCTATAAGCATTTCGCGGTGCGTAAGGACATCGAGGTGATACCTAATTTTATCGATATGCGACGGTTTAAGAAACTGCGAAAGGATCATTTCAAAATAGCGATTTGCCCCAATAATGAAAAGTTGCTGGTACATACTTCCAATTTCAGGGCGGTGAAGCGAGTGGAAGATGTATTGAAGGTCTTTCGAAAACTGAAGGAACGACTTCCCTGTAAGCTTTTATTGGTAGGAGATGGCCCTGAGCGTCAGAAAATAGAGATGCTTTGTCGTGAATATCAGATTTGCCAGGATATACGCTTGCTCGGAAAGATTGACTCCGTGGAGGAAGTATTGTCCGTCGGGGATCTTTTTATTATGCCCAGCGAAACGGAAAGCTTTGGTTTGGCTGCTTTGGAAGCGATGGCCTGTGAAGTGCCGGTATTGTCCTCCAACGCCGGAGGCTTACCTGAGCTGAATATCAATGGCCAGACCGGATTTCTGAGCAACGTTGGCGATATTGACGACATGGTGGAGAAAGCGGTAATTATCCTGGACGACGCTAATTTGCCCCGATTTAAGGAAAACGCGCTCAATCGAGCGAAGGAATTCGACCTTGACAATATCGTGCCTAAATATATAAATCTCTACATCGATGTACTGGCCAGATCCGGCAAACAATTTGACAGATAATTTTATTATTTAAAAAAGATTATAGCTCTTTTTTAATTATTAATTTGATGTCTTTTTACTGAAGAAACGATTAAGGAAATGTTGGATAGCCATAAGCCTAAACCCAAGCATTCTGGATCAAAGAAGATCTTTGACAATCCGATTCTGGAGCGGTTGTCCAGAACGCATATCTCTGTTCCGATCTCGATTTTTGTAACGATTTCGATCATTTTGCTTGGTTACGCGATCGCGTATACCAGTTTGCCGGTAGCCCTCATTCCGTTTTTGTTTCTAGGAGGTTTCCTCTTTTTTACGCTTATGGAATATTTGGCTCATCGCTATTTATTTCATATGAAACCGGACAAGAACTGGAAGAAAGTCGTCCAATACAACATGCATGGAGTACATCATGAGTTTCCGAAAGATAAGGAGCGATTGGCTATGCCACCTCTTTTAAGCATCATGTTCGCCGGATTCTTTTTTATCGTGTTTTATTCCCTTATGAATACAAAAGTCTTTGGTTTTCTACCCGGTCTGATGTGTGGCTACTCTGCGTATCTGTTTGTGCATTACATTGTGCACGCCTATCCGCCTCCGAAGAATATCTTCAAGCTTTTATGGGTCAATCACGCGATCCATCATTATAAGGACGATACGGTGATTTTTGGCGTATCCTCGCCCTTATGGGATTATATATTTGGCACAATGCCTAAAAATTCGGAGGATAAGTTGAAGGGTTAGGCGGCTCGCGACTCTTGACCCGCTTAGGGTGGACGCTCTTTCCTGATTCGGGTTTCCCGTAAAAAGTCCTGCTTATTTTGGTATACCGAGCCAATATCTTGTAATTTTATCGTTTAAAGCAGGAGAATTAAGGTTTTGACAAATACAATAAAAGATAAAAAGCGGCAGGTATTTGACCCGGTTGGGGAGGAACGGATTGAAGTTTTTGGAGCGCGTGAACATAACCTGAAAAATATTGATGTCCTTATCCCGAGAAATAAGCTTGTCGTCATTACGGGTATAAGCGGAAGCGGTAAGTCTTCACTCGCTTTTGACACCATATACGCGGAAGGTCAGCGGAGGTATATGGAGAGCTTCTCGACTTACGCCCGGTCTTTTTTGGGCAATATGGAACGCCCGGATGTCGACAAGATCAATGGACTGAGTCCTGTTATTTCGATTGAACAAAAAACCACCTCCCGCAATCCAAGATCCACTGTCGGTACGGTAACGGAAATATATGACTTCCTGCGATTGCTGTACGCCAGAGCCGGAGAAGCTTTTTCCTATGTTACCGGAAAAAAAATGAGTCGGCAGTCGGAAGATCAGATTATGAATCATCTGATTAGTTCTTTTTCGGGAACCAAAGTGGCTATTCTGGCTCCGGTAATTAAAGGACGGAAAGGACATTACCGGGAGCTTTTCGTACAAATCCGAAAGCAGGGTTTCTCCAAAGTAAGGATCAACGGTGAAATTATGGAGATTGAGCCCAAAATGCAGCTTGATCGTTATAAGGTTCACGATATTGATATTGTGGTGGACAGGTTGCTGTTGAAGGAGGAAGAGCGATTCAGGTTGTCGTCCGCGGTAAAAATCGCGATGAATCATGGTAAAGGCACTATGTTGGTTCAACCATATCCCGCCAGCGGAGACGCGGGCGCGTCTATGTTTTTCTCAAAATATCTGATGGATCCGGAATCTGGGGTGGCTTATGACGATCCCGCCCCTAATATTTTTTCTTTTAACTCCCCTTATGGCGCCTGCCCTGAATGCAACGGGCTTGGTCAGATTGAGGAGCTGACCGAAGCGGGTATTATGCCAGACAAGTCGATTGGTATAAGCAGAGGGGGTATTTTGCCTATTGGGGAGTATAGGGATATCTGGATCTTCCGTCAAATTGAAGCGATTCTGAAAAAGGCGGGCCTGACACTTTCTACTCCGATAGCGGACATTCCGGAGCCCGTATTAAAATTTATCCTTTATGGAGCGCCGGTGGAAGTGACGCCCGCCTCCGGATACGCGCCTGGACAGGTCTATGAAGGAATCATCAATTATCTTGAGAAACAGCAGGAATATTCAGAAAAAACGGAAAATTGGCTGAGGGATTTCAAGGAAGTCCGTGAGTGTCCCGCGTGTAAGGGAGCCCGTTTGAAAAAAGAATCTCTGCATTTCAGAATTGATGATAAAAACATCGCGGAGCTGGCCAGTATGTCCATATCCGCGCTGGCGGATTGGCTTGAGGGGATCGAGTCCAGGCTTTCGGAGAAACAGAATCTCATCGCGGCCGAAGTATTGAAAGAAATACGTAAACGAATTGGCTTCTTGCTGGATGTAGGGCTTGATTATCTTTTTTTGAATCGCCCGTTGAGAACGCTCTCCGGCGGCGAGGCGCAAAGAATTCGTCTGGCTACGCAGATCGGGACACAACTGGTTGGAGTGTTGTATATCCTGGATGAGCCCAGTATCGGGTTGCATCAGCGGGATAATGTGAAACTGATTAAGTCGCTTCAGAATCTTCGCGACCTTGGCAATACGGTATTGGTCGTGGAGCACGACAAGGACATGATGCTGGCTTCGGATTATATTCTGGACATTGGTCCGGGGGCTGGCCGGCATGGAGGAACGGTCGTCGCGGAAGGATCGCCCGCGGATTTCCTCAAAAAAGATACGCTGACAGCCAGGTATCTTAGAGGCGAGTTGAGTGTGAAAGCGGCTGGCGTGAAGCGGCCGGGCTCCGGAAAGAGTATTGTATTGACCGGCGCTACCGGTCATAATCTTAAGAATGTTGATCTGGAATTGCCTTTAGGTAAGATGATCTGCGTTACTGGCGTATCCGGCAGCGGAAAATCAAGTATTATACATGAAACGCTTTTTCCGATATTGAACAAGCATTTTTTCAAAGCCCGCAAAGAGCCGCTGCCGTATAAAGCGATCGCCGGTCTCGAAAATCTGGATAAAGTCATTGAGGTGGACCAATCGCCCATTGGGCGTACACCAAGATCGAATCCCGCTACCTATACGGGCGTTTTTAGCGATATTCGCTCGCTTTTTACTCAGCTTCCGGAGGCGAAGATCCGGGGATATAAGCCTGGCAGGTTTTCATTCAATGTGAAAGGAGGGCGTTGCGAAGCGTGTGAAGGGGCCGGATTGAAGACTATTGAGATGGATTTTCTGCCCGATGTCCATGTGCATTGCGAGGAGTGTAAGGGAAAAAGATACAACAGGGAAACTCTTGAAGTACGCTTTAAAGGAAAGTCTATCGCCGATGTTCTGGACATGACGGTTGAGCAGGCTTGTCAATTTTTTGAAAATCAGCCTCAGATTATACGTAAGATCCAGACTTTAAAAGATGTGGGTCTGGGGTATATTACCTTGGGGCAACACGCGACGACCTTGTCCGGAGGCGAGGCGCAGCGTGTAAAATTGGCGACAGAATTGTCCCGAAAGGACACAGGCAAGACGATGTATATTCTTGATGAGCCGACCACAGGACTTCATTTTGAAGATATCCGACAATTGATAAATGTATTGAACAAACTGGTCGATAAAGGCAATACCGTGCTTATCATTGAGCATAATCTGGATATGATCAAGGTCGCGGACTACGTCGTCGATATGGGACCCGAGGGAGGAAACGAGGGAGGAAGAATCATCGCCAGCGGTACGCCGGAAGAAATAGCTGAAAGCGATTTAAGTTATACGGGTCAGTTTCTTAAAGCGGAATTGTTTCCGTAGAAGCGCTGAAAAAATAGCGAGGAAGATACTTTTCGGAGTTTAAATTGTATCTAAACGATGTTTCGCCGGAGAAAAGTATACTTTCCGGAGAAAAAATGCGTTTTCTACAAAATTATAATAATGAGGCTGATTGTTACTTTTTTGATATGCGCCGTTTACGCGTCCCAGGTGGTGTACGCGCGGAAAAATAGTGTGCTGGCTGAGGGAGAGTGGTATAAAGTCGCGGTTACGGAGACGGGGGTATATTCTATTTCCTACGATGATCTTCGTGACATGGGGGTGGATATCGCCTCCATCGATCCTAAAAAAATAGCGATATATGGCAATGGAGGGAAAATGCTTCCTCAAAAAAATTCGGATATTCGTCCGGAAGACCTGGTAGAGAATGCCATATGGGTATCAGGAGAGGACGACGGAATATTTTCGGAAGAGGACGCGATCGTCTTTTACGCGGAAGGACCGAATATCTGGTCTTATAACGATAAAGAAAATGCTGGTTTCCAGCGCGTTTTTAACTTATATTCAGATACTACCTACTATTTTTTGTTGTTGAACAAAAGCGAGGACGGGAAGAGGCTGGAAGAAAAAACGCGGATATCAACCGCCGGTACGGTGCTTACTTCGTATAATGAGCGGATTTTTTATGAGAAAGATCTTATCAATGTAAACGAGACAGGCCGAATATGGCTTGGAGAGACTTTTGATGAGAATCTGGACAAAACATTTCGGTTTGATGTAGAGGGCATGGTTGGGAGTAATATATTGATGAATCTGGCTGTGGCTGGAAGTTCTTCAAGATATAATTCGGGATCTTTGGAGTCGAAGCCGTTTATGAACGTGTATCTGGATCAGCACTTTATTGATACTGTAAAATTCTCCACCAATATAGTATTAAGCGAAAACTATTATATCCCGGTGACCCATAGGGTTATAAGAGAGTATGACCTGGAGCGGCAGGGGAACGACAATTCACTAGTTATTAGGCTAAAATATGATAAAAATGGTGTTCTGTCACCCAGTCCCACCTTGCTTTACGCGGGCTTCCTCGATTATATCGAATTGTTTTTTGAGAGAACGCTTGATCTGCGTAGGGAAACTCAGCTCGCGTTCAGGTCGGTTCGTACTCTGGAGGATGGAACGTATACTTTCTCACTTAGGGACGCGGGAGCTGGTCAGATCTGGGATGTCACAGATCCATTCTTGCCGGCGCGTGTACCTTCGGAAAATGATGGTGACGCGATGACCTTTACCGTTGAAGGCGGAGCCTTGCGGGAATATATAGCGTTTAAAGAGTGCAATAAACCGCGGAAGATTTTAAAAGTACCCAATCAAAATATCCGGGGGCTTGATCCTTCCGATATGATTATTTTTACAGCTCCGGGGTTGAAGTCGCAGGCTGAGCGTCTGGCGGATTTTCATCGAAGTCATAATGGCTACAAGGCGCATGTGCTTACTACGAATGAAGTGTATAATGAATTTTCCTCTGGCAAGCGTGATTTGAGCGCGATCAGGGACGCGTGCCGTTATTTTTACAATATAGATGGAAGATTAAAATATCTGTTGCTGTTTGGCCTCGGAAGTTCTGATTATAAGTCAGTGGATGGCGACGCCGCCAACTATATCCCCATATATCAGTCCAGAGAGTCTTTTAGCCCTCTATCGAGCTACGCTTCCGATGATTATTTCGCGTTTCTTGAAGACGATGAAGGGGAATGGCTGGAAACCAGCAGCCGAAGTCATCATCATACTATGGATATCGCGGTTGGCCGATTGCCCGTTAGTAATTTGAAAGAAGCGGCGATTTGCGTAGATAAAATAATCGCCTATTCTACGGATCCGGCCACTCTTGGACGTTGGCGGTCAAATATAGCGTATGTAGCGGATGATGGAGAAACGAATCTGTTCTTGAGAGAGTCGGAGGCGTACGCCCAAACGCTGAGTATGGACAATCCCGCGTTTTCGGCGCGTAAACTCTATTTTGCCAGATACCCTAAAGTGGTCAATGATCTGGGCGATTTTTCGGAGGCTTTGACCAGAGACCTTGTAAGAGTAATTAATGAAGGGGCTTTGATTGTAAACTATACCGGGCATGGCGCCCCAAGAAGACTGGGGCGAGGGATGATAGATAGAGACAGAGCGGTATTATGGAAAAATAAGGATCGTCTGGCGTTTTTTATTACCGGGACCTGCGAGTTCGCTCTGGCTGACAAGCCTGGGGTTTATTCACTGGGGAGAGAGCTTTTTTTGTTTAAAGACTATGGAGGTGTGGGTATTTTTTCAGGTACGAGAGCCGCTTACGCGACCTCCAATAACCTTATAGTGAAAAATGTGATGAAGAATATCTTCAATCCGGAAATGGCTGTGGGAGAAGTAATCAGATTGGCGAAAAACGAAAGTTTTTCAGGTATAAGGAACCGGCATTTTACTTATCTGGGTGATCCCGCGCTTAAATTGAATATCCCTGTCAATAAGGTAAAAATAACGTCGGTCAACGGAGCGCCTTCCGGAGAGAGGGATACGCTGAAAGCGTTGGTCAATATCAGGTTGAGAGGAGTAGTGGAGGATAGAGAAGGGGTGTCGCTTGGGGATTTTAATGGACAGGTTCATATAACGGTATTTGATAAAGAGAAAAAAATAACGACACTGGGTCAGGCGGATCCGGTTACTACTTTTAATGAGCGGGCCGAGGAGCTATATTCAGGCCAGGCTAAAGTTGAAAATGGGGAATTCGAAATGGAATTTATGCTTCCGGTTCAAGCCGCGGATTCAATAGGGTCGGCGAAAATACGCTTATACGCGGTAGCCGACGATGGCCGGGACGCGCTGGGCGCGGATCTCAATTACTGGACAGGTGGTATTGATCCCGGCGCGGAAAAAGACTTTTCGGAGCCTGAGATCATAATGTATCTGGACTCTCTCGCGTTCAAGAATGGCGATACTGTAACCTCAAAGCCTGTTTTGATCGCCGAGTTGTACGATGATTCTGGAATTAATCTTGCTACAGGGGATCCGGACAATTGCATATTGAGCTATCTGAACAATGATAGCGTCATTGTACTTACGAATTATTTTATTCCGGATACCGGCGATGTCCGCAAAGGTGTTGTACGATACCCGTTTTATGGATTGCCTTTGGGAGATTATAATCTGTCCTTGAGGGTTTCGGACTTGTACAATAATCAAGGGTACGCTTCTATCGATTTTGTGGTATATGAGGATATTTCCGGAATTTTTCATCCGGGAATAGCCTCTTTCGTCAAAATTAACGCGTTTCCTAATCCATTTGATCACGCTACGGCCATTCGGCTTGAAGGAGAAGGCTCTATTATCGCGGATGTAAGGATCTCCGATATGCATGGCAGACTGATCAAGGGAATGAATGGAATCTCCGTTTCTTCGTCGAGTCCCATATCGTGGGATGGCAAAGATGAATCGGGCGCCAAGGTTTCAGCGGGTGTATATGCCTGTACGATAAACGCCGTGAGTCATCAGAAGCAGTATACAGTCCTGCTTGTGGTCAGATAAGCTGGACTAGCACCAGAGTATGAGCTGGTAGCGAAACGCCCATTTCCATTCGATCGAATAGGAGCTGAAGCCCGCTGCTCGGACAATAGAGTCAAGCTCCTTTCTGGTAAAAGCCCTTAATACGGAAAGGCGAGCGTCGTATTGTACCATATAGGATTTTGAAAAGACGCTCGTGATCCATTTTATGGAGTAGTAGGCCAGCCAGTGTCGATGAAGGTCGTTGATAATAATCGCGTAACGTGTTCGCTCACGAAGTGACTTGAGCAGGTCGACGAGGCGCTGACTTGGAAAATGATGGAAAAATAATACGCCAGTTACAATATCAAAAGAATAGGTGTTAAACTCCGGCTCCATAATGTTGATTGTCTTATAGACTATAGGAGCTTCCTTAGGAGTGGCGCGTAGCGCGTATTGGATGATATGCGGATTCGCGTCGATGCCTACAAGACTTGTCTTATTGTTCCGTTGATTGACGAAAAGGGCGAGGCGTCTCAGGGTCTCTCCACTGCCACAGCCCAGATCGCCAATGACCAGTGATTGGTCCGGAGGCACACGCTTCAATACTTTTTGTAGAGCGTCTATGGTAATCCTGTTCCCTCCCAGATATTGATTGATGGTGTCAATTTCCCTGAGTGTTTGAAAAATAACCGGATCATCAAAGTGGAGATCGTCCATCAGCTCCGGCTCGTCCGAACGATGTTTAAACTTGCTCAAAGGAAGAATTGATTATGGTTTCGGCGGATGGTTCCGGCTGGGACCGCGCGACAGTTCGCAAGAGCATGGATTCGAGTGTCAGGCCGGGTCCGAAAGCCATGCTTAGTATACTTTTATCGTTGTCTTCTTTCTTTAACTCCTTTAACAGTTCTTTGAGAACAAATAAAATAGTGGCTGAAGACATATTGCCATAGTTCGCGAGAACGGAATAAGCGTGACGGTTCGCTATTTTTGGGATGGCGAGCTCCTCTTCAATGACTTCGAGTATTCGTTTGCCACCCGGATGAATCGCGTAGAGGTCGATTGGTTGGTTTCTCGTCGCTACTTTGCTCAGTAGCTTTGTCATCAGGGCTTTAATGCCGCCTTTTATTAAATCGGGAACATAGCCGGAAAGAGTCATCTCGAATCCTGAGTCCCCTATCTGCCAGGTCATATCGTCTTTTCCTTTGGGTTCGATATCGCAAAAGAAGCTATCCAGCCTGAGCGCCTTGTCGCCTGATATTCTGCCCGTAAGTAAACACGCGGCGGCGCCATCGCCGAAAATGGCGTTGGAGACAATCTGATCCCAATCTCCGCTGTTTTGGTAATGAATCGTACAAAGTTCAACACTGACAATCAGTACGACCGCTTCGGGATTGGCGCGGCAAAACGCGTCCGCTGTTTTTAACGCGTTAAAAACAGCGTAGCAGCCCATAAAATTGATGGATGTACGCGAGGTGGAGCCCGCGAGTCCAAGATAATGGATGATTTCTATATCCAGACCGGGCGCGTACATTCCTGTACAGCTTACGGTAATGACGTGGGTAATCTTTTGTGATAGTGTATGAGAAACGTTTTTAAAACAATCTTCCAGCGCCTTCTTCGCGATGGGCAGCGCTTCTTTTTGGTAGATTCTCATTCTGCTTTGAGTGCCGGGGAAAGGGGAGATTTTAGGGTCGCCTGGGAAAAAAATATAATTGTCGGGGCTAAGTCCAAAATCCTTAAGCACTGAGTATCTGCTTTTTATGCCAGTAGCTCTGTACAGCGCCTCAAGCCGGATCCTTTCTTCTTCATTCAGGTCGATGGATTTGGCCATAAAATCAGTTAACTTTAGCTGATCAAAACAATGGTCCGGAGTGGCGGTTCCAATGGAAATAATGTAAGAATTCATCAAATGCGCTTATGTGCTTTAGCCGGCGATTATGGAATGTTAAATTAACAAAAAAAAATGGTACTTGTTTTATTGCCATATGAATCAGTCAACGTTATTGCATCTTCGGATTCCCTTTTCAGTGTATTTGATGCCTTTTTTTTGTTTCGCCCTTAGTCAGGCGAAAGATTATGATTCGATTACATTAATTCTGACCTTTATCTCGTTGCATTTATTTCTTTATCCTGCCAGCAACGGCTACAATAGTTACTTCGACAAGGATGAGGAAAGCATAGGCGGCCTGAAGCAGCCGCCACCTGTAAACAGGCAATTGTTCATATACGCTCTTCTATTTGACCTGCTCGCCATCATGACCGGGCTTCTGGTAAGTCTCGAGTTTGCTGTATTGCTTGTTATATATGGCCTGGCCTCCAAGGCGTACAGCCATCCGCTGGTCCGGTTAAAAAAATATCCGATCGCCGGTTTGTTTACTGTAGTGTTTTTTCAGGGATTTTTCACCTATGTTATGACCATTGTGGCTTTGACCGGCTATTCATCCGCCGTATTTTCTTATGAAACGGTATTTCCGGCCTTATTATGTTCCCTTTTATTATTAGGCTCTTATCCTATGACCCAGGTATATCAGCATCGGGAAGACGCGCGAAGAGGCGATGTGACTTTTAGCCGCCTTTTGGGAATCAGAGGAACATTTATCTGGGCAGCCTTGATGTTTATCGTGGGGATGGGTGGGTTTGTATTTTATTTGACATCCAGTTATTCATTGATTACCGCGATGTTGTTCATTCTTTTCCTTTCCCCGGTATTGATTTATTTTATGACCTGGGTATTGGAAATCGTTCGGGACGAGACCAGAGCAGACTGGGCTTCGACGATGCAGCTTAACCAGATCTCCTCAATCTGTTTTATTTCATTCTTTATCCTGCTCGCTTTTTTATAATCCGGACGGGAGAGGAGAATCAGAATGGTTTTCCACGCGTGCTTTTTACGATCATACGGGCTAGAGGTGGTAAAAAGCGCAGGGATTGAATAGAAAGGTCACTGATCAGTTCATGTCCAAACAGGCGCTGAATATAGCGTCCCCTGCTTATCCGGCCGGAGAAAAGCCGGCGCCACTCCTTTTGATAATAGTGTTCGAGATGTTCGCGGCCAAATTCCGCGTTCTTATAGTATCTGATAATCAGTTCCGATAGTATCTTGGCCGAATGAATCGCCATCGCCATTCCATTGCCGCATAAGGGAGTAATCATCCCGGCCGCGTCGCCGCTCATCAGGATGTGATCCTGAACCGGATTTTTGTTCTCAAAAGAAACTTCATTGATGACAAGGGGTTTCTCGTAGAGAAAGTCTGAGTTGTCGAAGACGTGTCTTAGATATGGATTTCTTTTGAGAACCGTATCTTCAAGTTCTTCGATTGAGCCAGCTTCTCTTAGTTTGGCGCGTTCGCTCAGATAGCAGAGACAATACCGGTCGTTTTCTATAGCTGAAATCCCGCAATATCCCCCTTGAAAATTATGCAGGGCTATTAAATCATTTGGAAAATCCGAGCGGATATGGTATTTAATTCCCACATAAGGAGAATGCTTATCCATAAACGGCCGTTTGAGAAACTTGTCGAGATTGGACCGTTTTCCATAACTTCCAATCACCATTTTACTATAATAATTATTCCCGGAAGCGAGCCGGACGTAAAACTGATCGTCCGAAAAGTGTATTTGCTCCACGCGGTCGTTTAGCGTAAACCGCGCGCCGAGTCCTAGCGCGTGTTTGTATAGAAAATGATCGAGCGTATAGCGACTTAGGCCAAATCCTCCCAGATCAAGTGGTAGATGGATCGTGGATCCGGATGGAGAACTAATAAGAAGCTTCGAAATCTTTGAAGGGTTCAGTTGGTCCGGATTGATTTGTAGCGATTGAAGAAAGGGCAGGGTTTCGTTGCTGATGTATTCTCCGCAGACCTTGTGAACCGGATAGCTTTTCTGCTCTATGACGTGTACTTTTAATCCGGCCCGGCTTAGCGATATGGCATTGCAGAGACCGGCAAGTCCGCCGCCGGCGATTATTACATCGTCTTGATCGCTCATAGATGATTGGAGGTTGTATGAAAAAGGAATAATAGCGCTTTAACGCGAAAAACAGAATTATTTATATGAAAGTTTATGTAAAATTGTAAATAATCAATGAACGGAGAATATGATTTCGCCGATCATGAAAAAATCATCTTACTTTGGAATCTTTTAAAGTCGTGTTATGATACAAGCGTTTAAAGAATGGGCTTTGATTGTGGACGCTTTGGGAAGCGGAAGACAGAATATAATCCTGAGAAAAGGTGGAATTGTGGAAGAAGAAGGCGCCTTTGAAGCCAAGAGCGCCAAGTTTGTGTTGTTTCCGACGCGGTTTCATCAGTCAAAAGAGCAGATTAAGGAAGCCTGGAGACCGTTTCTGAATCCTGAGAAATATCAGCTAGATCAGTACCATGTAAGGATCGATTATTTCGCGGAAGTAGCCGCTTCGCGAGAGCTTACGGATTGGGAAATGGTAAAAAAGCTCGATATATATCATGCCTGGACGGAAGAGGTGATTCGCGAACGATTTGAGCGATGGGAACGCAAGGTACATATGCTTGTCGTTCAGGTATACAGTCTACTGGAGCCCGTTACGATAGAGCTTAAGCCGGCATACAGCGGATGCAAGAGCTGGATCGAACTGGAAGAAGAAATCGAGCTGGTCGGAAAACCGGTGTTGAATCCTGGTATTCATTAATATCCCACCTAGAATCCTGAATCCAGCAATAGCTCCGTTTGAGGTACCTGAAGGTCTTCTGAGAAGTCGATATCGAATATCTTTTCAAGGCGCTCTTTTACCCATACGTCAAAATCATCTTTCGATTTGGACAGTTTGTCAAGGAAATTCTTGGAGCCAGGCCCCTCATACAGGGCGATCGCTTCAGAAACGGCGTCGCGTTCCAATACCCATGTGCAATGCTTCGTTAAACCATAGCGCAGGTTCATATCTTTGATCTTTTCCATATGTTTCTTTTTTATTTCCTCTGAAAAGGCGCGCCATTCCTTAATCTTTTCTTCATTCAGGGGTATAATTATTAATCGCATATAGTCACAGATATTTCTATAAGGAGAACTATTGAAAGCGTATAAACGTTTTGGCGCGTTGTTGATTTTGAATTATAGTTTTTGTGTATGAGTTTATTATGTTTTTGTTTAAGCGGTGTATATGGAGTGGTTATGACGCGAGGGCGTGTGTTCGCGGTCTTCTTATTTATTTTATTAGCAGGAACTGAAGGATAAAGATAATGAGAGAGTATGGGGAAAATATTTTTTTAGTATCATCGCGTGTAGTTTAGATAATAATTGTTCAGGATTATGATAAAGTCTATGACCGGATACGGCAACGCCGTCGCGGAAAATGAAAAAGTAAAGGTGACGGTAGAAGTAAAGTCGCTCAATTCGAAATTTCTGGATTTGAGTCTCCGGCTGCCCAAGGAGTATTCGGACAAGGAATTTGAAGTAAGAAATCTGACCAGCGCTATTCTTGAACGAGGCAAAATCAGCGTCACGATAGATGTGCAGGAAAAAGGGGAGCCTAAGCCTGTGGTTTCCGTCAATAGGGCTCTGGTAAAACAATATTACGATGATCTGCTGGAAACCAGCAGGCTGGCAGGAGCGGAGTCTTCCGATTTGCTACGTATAGCCCTGACTATGCCAAAAGCTATTAATACGGAAGTGGAGAGCGCGGATAATACGGAGGAATGGGCGGTGATTTTCGGAGCGTTGAAAAACGCTTTTCATAAGTGCGGAGAATTCAGGATACAGGAAGGGAATGAACTAGCCTCTAAACTGAAGGAATATATTAAAAATATTGAGGCTTTTCTTCTAAGGATCGACGAGTTTGATCCACAACGTATCGCTGCCGTCAGAACGAAGATTATGGGGCATTTCGAAGAGTATAAAATGGAAGAAACCCTTGACAGGAATCGTTTCGAACAGGAATTGATTTACTATATTGAAAAGTTGGATATCAGTGAAGAAAAAGTACGCTTACGTAATCATATGGCGTATTTTGTTGAAACGATGGAGACCGGCGATGGTAGCGGAAAAAAACTCGGATTTATCGCGCAGGAGATCGGGCGTGAAATCAACACGATCGGATCGAAGGCGAACGACGCGAATATCCAGCGCAATGTGGTCGGGATGAAGGAAGAGTTGGAAAAAATTAAAGAACAGTCATTGAATATTTTGTAAAAAAAGCTTTTCTCCGTCCAATCCATGCTCTGAAAAACGCTCGGAAACTTCGACTCTCCGATAACAAAAAATGCGGGAGGAATATTTTATTAGAAAGCGTATTTTCGTACCTTGTAAGGATGTAACCTAATATTATCATTGTTCATGATCAGTAAAACAGCTTCAGTACATGAGATTATATCGGGCGACAAAGTCCTTGAGTCTGTGATTGAAAGATTAGGTTTTGAAAAAAGAAACCTGCACGCTCCATTGGATGACTTATGCGTTGAGCATGGTACGGACGTTGATTTTGTGATTCTGATTATTAAGGCGTTTTCTGAAGGGTGTCCATTTCCCTCGGAAGAATTGAAATCATTCCGGATTGAGTTGATCCTTGATTATCTTAGAAAAACGCATAACTTTTACCTGAATAAAAAGATTCCGGAAATCGAGTTGTCGTTTACGTCCATGTGTAAGAATTTTTCATTCTCCCACCCCCAGTTATTGGTATTGGCCAAACTTTTTATGGACTATAAGAGAGACCTGGTAGAACACATTCAGGATGAGGAATACGTGCTGTTTCCGTACATCGAAGAGTTGATAAAGGTAAAGAAGAAGGGTCGGGATGTCAGGTCCTTGGGCTTGGACAGGTATTCCATTGGAGATTTTCATGACGAGCATCATCATGAAGAGGAAATATTGACTCAGATCAGGGAGACCATCGAGGCGCGTTTCAGAAAAAACAAAGTGCCATTGCCGTTCAGGGTTTTTACGAATCAGATCGAAGCTCTTGAAGTAGATTTGCTGGTGCACGCCCGTATAGAGGATGAAGTGCTGATTCCGCTTGCCAGCATATTGGAGCATGATGTAAAAATGACCTGAGCCGCTCGCCTGTTTTTTTATTATTTTTTAAAATGACAATAATTCAGAAAGAAATCATATTGCCATCCTTTCCGAGAGGAATTCATCTGATCACGTCTCTGGTGGAAAAAGAGCTTGTTGAAATTGAAACCGTATCCGCCGGACTTTTTAATTTATTTATCAAGCATACGTCAGCGTCCCTCGCTATTAATGAAAACGCGGATCCAACGGTGCGCGGAGATATGGAAAAACATCTTGATGTCCTGATTCCGGAAAACGCTCCATATTATCAACATACCGACGAAGGGCCTGATGATATGCCTGCTCATTTGAAGGCGGTGTTTTTCGGAAGCTCATTGACGATCCCGATTACTCAAGGCCGTCTTAATCTTGGCGTCTGGCAGGGTCTTTATTTGTGCGAACATAGAAACGCTGGTGGAGCGAGGCGCCTTGTGGCGACTATATGGGGAGCCTAAAGATGGATCCAAAATGAAGTATTTACAGTCCGATTTATTGTTTTTGGATATTGAAACTGTTTGCAGTGTCCCCTCGTATGAAAATCTCAATGAGCGGATGAAAGCGCAGTGGGACAGGAAGGCGGGTTATATTGACGCGGACGCGAGCCCCGAAGAACTGTTCAGACTTAAGGGGGGCATATACTCGGAGTTTGGCAAAATCATCGCGATATCGCTGGGGCGCTTTTATAGTACGGGAGGACAGCTAGGTATCAAGATTAAATCCCTCTTTGGTCATGATGAGCGCTCATTGCTAGAGGAGTTTAAGTCTATTGTTGAAAAATATCCGGGAAACAGGCTCATGCTGGTCGCCCATAATGGGAAGGAGTTCGACTTTCCATACCTTTGTCGCAGAATGCTCGTCAATGGAATAAGGATCCCCGAAGTTCTTGACTTATCAGGCAAGAAACCATGGGAAGCGCGGCATATGGATACATTGGACTTTTGGAAGTTTGGTGATAGAAAACACTACACCAGTCTGGAGTTGCTCGCCGCGCTTTTTGATATTCCCGGTAGTAAGAATGATATGGATGGCAGTCAGGTCACCGAGGTATACTATGAGGAGAAAAACCTGGCGAGGATAGCCGAATATTGTAGCCGGGATGTACTTGCAACAGCTTCCTTATTTCTAAAATTTAATCAGATACCATTGCCGGAACCTGAAAATATCCTATTTTCATAATTATTGATTTATATGGAGCCGCGTGCTTCGTTAGACATACAAATTAATGGCAGAACAAGAGGGAATCAAAGATGACTTTCTTTTGCAGGTCGATAATCTGCAGACGTTTTTTAAGACGGAAGAGTCGATTGTAAAAGCGGTAGACGGTGTAAGCTTCAATCTGAGACGCGGCGAAACGATTGGCATAGTGGGAGAGTCCGGCTCAGGGAAATCTGTAACAGCGCTGTCTCTGATGAAATTGATTCCGAACCCGCCAGGGCAGATTGTAGGTGGGTCCATAAAGTTGAACACTTTAAATCATGGAGTTCAGGAAATAGTATCCGCTTCTGAGGCGGATATGAGGGAAATACGAGGCAATGAGATTTCCATGATTTTTCAGGAGCCCATGACCTCTTTGAACCCTGTGTATACATGCGGCGATCAGGTAATGGAAACGTTGAGAGTTCACCGGGGAGTATCCAGAAAAGAGGCTTATGAGAAGACGATTGAGCTATTCAACA
This sequence comes from Bacteroidota bacterium, assembly GCA_023391415.1. Lineage (GTDB taxonomy): Bacteria > Bacteroidota > Bacteroidia > Cytophagales > Cytophagaceae > SpSt-227. The sequence goes on from JAEWAY010000022.1 coordinate 59,443, forward strand.
AGGTAGATCTCCCAAGACCGGAGGAAATTTTCCGGGCCTACCCTCACCAGATATCCGGCGGCCAGAAACAACGCGTCATGATCGCCATGGCGATGAGTTGCAATCCTTCCATACTGATAGCGGACGAGCCGACTACCGCGCTGGATGTTACTGTTCAGGCGAAGATACTGAAGCTAATGGCCCAGTTGAGGGATGAGAACAATATGTCCATTATTTTTATTACGCATGATCTTGGCGTCATAGCGGAAATCGCGGACAGGGTGCTGGTCATGTATCGGGGCCAAATTGTGGAACAAGGCGATGTCCTTCAGATATTCAACAATCCCAAACATCCATATACCAAAGGTTTGCTCGCTTGTCGTCCCAGGCTGGATATCAAAATGAAGGTCCTGCCGACAGTGGCGGACTTTATGGAGACGAATCAATCCGGAGCGCTTATTGAAAAAAAAGGTGTTTTTTCATCTGTAGGTCACGCTATCCTTATGAACTATACGACGGATGAAGAAATCAAAGAGCGACAAACGCGCTTGGAAGCTCAAAAGCCTTTGCTCGTGATAAAGAATCTTAAAACCCATTTCCCGATTACAAGAGGGCTGTTTGGCAAGACAGAAGGATACGTAAAGGCGGTTGACGACGTTTCTTTTCATGTATATCCCGGGGAAACGGTCGGTCTTGTCGGAGAGTCCGGTTGCGGAAAGACTACATTGGGAAGAACGATCCTGAGACTTATAGAGCCTACAGACGGCGAAATCTATTTTGAAGACCGGCTTATCAATGGTCTTGGCAAAGGAGAGTTAAGAGAGTTGCGTAAAGATATTCAGATCATATTTCAGGATCCATACTCATCTCTGAATCCTCGTCTTACTATTGGTGAGGCCATTATCGAACCGATGAAAGTGAACGGGGTACTAAGCAGCGATTTTCAAAGAAAGAAAAGAGCTATTGAATTGTTGGAAAAAGTAAGTTTGTCAGCGACTCATTTTGACCGTTATCCTCATGAGTTTTCAGGAGGACAGCGTCAGCGTATTTGTATCGCGCGGGCTTTGGCGCTGAATCCGAAGTTCATTATTTGCGATGAATCCGTTTCGGCCCTTGATGTAAGCGTGCAGGCTCAGGTACTTAACTTGTTGAATAATCTGAAAGAAGAATTTAATTTTACTTATATTTTTATTTCACACGACCTGTCAGTAGTCAAGTTTATGTCTGACCGGATTATTGTAATGAATAAAGGCAAAATTGAGGAGGAAGGCTACGCGGAAGATATCTACCGCAAGCCTCGGCGGGAATACACCAAGAGTTTGATAAACTCAATACCTAAAGGCGATCCTGACGAAATAAGAAAAGCCAGATTTGGCAATAAAAGATTAACATTTTAATTCCTAATTAGAAACTATGGCGGGAAAAAAAGCCAAAGGAAATCCGGATAAGCGTTCATTTCTCAGGGAAAAAGTAGTTCAACTCTTGTCGGAAGGAAAAAGACGCTCCGCTTCCTTAAAACAGCTTATTCGTAAGATTGGCCTTCGGAAGCGTGAGGAGAAGATCGTCTTGCAGGATTTATTGAATGAAATGGTGATGGAAGGCGAACTTGGCCGTATGAAAAACGGAGAGTTTGCCGGAAGAAGCGACGCGGATGGCCCGGCGATAGAATTGCTGGAAGGGAGAGTAGACTTCGTAAACGCGCGTTTCGCGTTTATTGTTTGCAAGGACCAGGACGCCGATATTAAGGTGAGCGCTTCCAAGATGAGAAACGCGTTGGATGGGGACTTGGTAAGAGTAAGGACTTTCTCCAGGAAGTCCGGCAAAAATCCGGAAGGGGAAGTTGTCCAGATTATAGAAAGAGGGAAATCCGAATATGTGGGTACTGTCGAGCTACATGGCCATTATTTATATGTAATTCCCGATAAGAGGAAGATGTATCAGGATATTCTGGTACCTCGTGATAAAAGCAAGGACGCGAAGGAAGGTGAAAAAGTCATCGTCCGTATTACCGAATGGCCGGTCAAGGATAATAATCCGGTGGGGGAAGTACTTGAGATTCTTGGTATGGCTGGCGACAATGATGTGGAGATGCACGCGATCATGGCTGAATTCGGTCTCCCATATGAGTTTGACGAGCGTCTTATACAATCCGCCGCGAAAATCCCTGGAGAAATAACGCCGGCCGAGATCGTCCGAAGAAGAGATATGCGCTCCGCTACTACGTTTACTATAGACCCGGCGGACGCCAAGGATTTTGACGACGCTCTTTCAATTCGTGAACTGGACAATGGCAACTGGGAAATAGGTGTGCATATCGCTGACGTTTCGCATTACGTCACTCCGGGTTCGCCCCTGGACAAGGAAGCGGTGAAAAGAGCGACATCCGTCTATCTTGTAGACAGAACCGTGCCTATGCTTCCGGAAAGACTGTCCAATGATTTATGTAGTTTGCGGCCCAATGAAGATAAGCTGACTTTTTCCGCTGTTTTTGAATTGGACGATAGCGCCACTATCCGAAATCAATGGTTTGGCCGTACGATTATTCATTCCAACAGACGGTTTTCTTATGAGGAAGCTCAGGAAATCATCGAGACGGGGCAAGGAGATTTTTCAAGGGAAATATTGACTCTCAATAGACTTGCTCACGAATTGAGAGCGGAGCGTTTCCGCAAAGGAGCTATCAGCTTTGAGACTATCGAAGTAAAGTTTCGCCTGGACGAGAATGGTAAACCATTGGAAGTCGTTCCCAAAATCCGAAAAGACGCGCATAAGCTGATTGAGGACTTTATGCTGCTTGCCAACAGGAAAGTAGCGGAGTACGTGTACTTCAAGAAGAGAGGCGATCAGCGGCTTACCATGGTTTTCAGAGTACATGAGCCTCCGGTCGAGGAAAAGCTGACCGCGCTGGCCGTATTCGCCAAAAAATTTGGCTATAATCTGGACTTTGCCAAAGGCAAGCTAAGTACTACCATCAATAGGCTTACGGAAGATGTGGAAGGTAAGCCGGAACAGAACGTGCTGCAGAGTCTCGCGATCAGAACCATGTCAAAGGCCCGCTATACCACAGAACCGGAAATGCATTTTGGACTCGCGTTTAAGCATTATACGCATTTTACGTCGCCTATACGCAGGTATCCTGATGTAATGGCGCACCGTTTGCTGGCGCGGTATCTTGAGGATGAAAAGAGCGCGGACAAAGAGCAATATGAAAGTCTTTGTGAACACGCTTCCGAAATGGAGAAACTCGCTACAGAAGCCGAGAGGGCTTCCATAAAATATAAGCAGGTGGAATACATGCGGGGAATGGCCGATAAAGAATTTGAAGGAATCATTAGCGGGCTGACGGAATATGGTTTGTTTGTAGAAATGATTGAAACAAAATGTGAAGGTATGGTGCGCTTGTCCGAGTTGGATGATGATTATTATGAACTCGACGCGGATAATTATCGGGTCATTGGCAAAAGAAACAAAAAGATCATTACTTTGGGGGATAAAGTCAAAGTAAAGGTAAAAGATACCAATCTGCATAAACGAACCATAGATCTCACTTTTGTTTAAAATGCTCTTTAATCCCGAAAATGTTCTAGTCAAAATCAATGAGGAGATAAAAAAAGCTCCTTTTGGCGATGAGCCCGCCGAACTCTACGAGCCGATCCGATATTTTATGCGGTTGGGTGGCAAACGGCTTCGTCCGTTGTTAACCGTTTTTGGGACCTGGTTGTATTCCGAAGAGTATGAAAAGGCGTTGCTTCCATCCTTGGGCGTTGAGATTTTTCACAATTTCACACTCATGCACGACGATATCATGGATAACGCGCCTTTGCGTAGAAATCAGCCTACTGTACATGAGAAATGGAATGAAAACGTCGCTATTCTCGCTGGCGACGTCATGCTGGTCAAGGCGTATGAATATTTGTTGAAAACGGACGAGAGTCTATATCCTCATATACTACCTCCATTTAATCGTTGCGCGGCTCAGGTTTGTGAAGGACAACAGTATGACGTAAATTTTGAAACCAAGCGGGTGGTGGCCGAGGCGGAATATCTGGAAATGATTCGCCTTAAAACGGCGGTTTTGCTGGGTTACGCCTTACAGCTAGGCGGGATCATTGGCGGCGCTGATCAGGAAAATCAGGAATGGCTCCGGAAGGCTGGCGAAAATATGGGCATAGCTTTTCAATTAAAGGATGATTTGCTGGATGTGTTCGGAGATCAGAAGAAGTTCGGGAAGCAGGTAGGCGGAGATATTATAGCGAACAAGAAAACGTTTTTGCTGATCAAGGCCATGGAACGTGCTGGAAAGAAAGAAACAGTGGTTCTGAAGGAATACTTTAGCGGTCGGGAGTTTGATCCGGCTGAAAAAGTAAAGGTAATAAGGGAAATCTACGAAAGGCTGGATATTCAGGGAGATACGGATCGGATGATTAGCCGGTATATTGACGACGCGTTAGACTGTCTTCACAAGACGAGCACGCCTCTATATAAAAAGAATTTGTTAAAGAACTATTTTTTGCAACTGGCGCGAAGAGAAAATTAAGCGATGATTACAATTTTGATTATAATAGCGACCGTGGCGGCAAGTTTCTATGCCTGGAACAATGAAGACGTATATCGCCGCTGGATGTTTAATCCTTATATGGTCGCGCGTAAGAAGCAGTATGATCGTTTGATTATGAGTGGTTTCATACATTCAGATCAGACGCATTTGTTTATCAATATGCTGTCGTTCTATTTTTTTGGACGTAATCTGGAAGCTTTCCTTGATTATTTATATGGCACATCTGGTACGCTGTATTATCTGGGATTTTATTTACTGGCCCTCGTTGTTTCCGACGCGCCTACTTTTCTGAAACACCGGAAAGATCATTGGTATAACTCCCTGGGAGCGTCAGGAGCCGTGGCCGCTGTTATATTCGCTTGCGTCATCATAAGGCCTGTCGATAATATTTATTTTTTCTTTATATTACCTGTTCCCGCGATCATTTTTGGGATATTATATCTTGTTTATTCATATGTATCCGCCCAAAAGCAAGCGGGCGGTATTAATCACGACGCGCATTTCTATGGCGCGTTGTTTGGGATGGGGCTTATTATATTGATTGAGCCGAGACTGATCAGTAGCTTTTTTGAGCAACTGTCTAACTGGAGCATCTTTTAAAAAAAAGATGAACCGCGAGATAGGCGGCTCATCTTTTAATATTAAGATATCTCAGAGTTAAAATTCATAAGCTCCAATGTCAGGCGCTGCGCCTGAAGACCTCGACTTATTTCCGAGATCCGCGGTTATTTCAGTAATAATACCCTTGTCTATCGCCGGAGAGCCTGACGATAATCGATAATCTCCACCATCCGCGTTTATAAAGCCGCATTCGGCGACGGAACTTACGATCAGGTTATTCTTTTCATCGCCGCTGGCGCCATGATCATAGCTAAACGAAGCGTTGTTCCCCACAATAATGTTATTATGAAATTTATGGCTGACTAGTTCATTGTAGGTCTTTATGCCTCCGTCCTTTACATTGATAAAGGTGTTGTGGATAAAGGAGATGTCTCCGTACGCGCTGCCTCGATTGTCTACAAAGGCGCCGTGAGTACCGGGATTTACAACCAGATTGTTATAAATTTTAGTATTGCCTTGTCCCAGGACGATAATGCCATTACCCGGACCATTCTGGATGACATTATTGTAAAGGTCTCCGGAAGAACCTTCCCCGATTTGCACGCCATTGTCCTGGGCTTGCGCGAATGGGCTGATTCCGAAGTTTTCCACCGTGTTGTGGTGAATCCTCAAACCTTGAGTCACGCAGCCCGCCTGTATGCCTTCACAACCGGAATTCATTACCTTGTTGTTGTAGATATCTACATTATGGATCTCATGAGGTCTTATCTTGCCGCAATCCAGATCCCTTCCTTCAAAGAAGAAAGAGTTTCCGACATAGAAGCCTTCTCCTTTTACGTCATGCACGAAATTATCGTGAAACTTGAGGTTTTGCATTATAAAGCCGCCATAGGCGGATTGTAGTTCGCAGCTAGGGTCTGTCTTGGCCATAATGCCCGCGAATCCGCAATTCTTGACTTCAATATTGTCTACTTCAAAGTCAGAACTAAACTTGTCAAAAGAGACCCCGATTTGGCCGCCATCAATGACAAGACCTTTGTTGATGGAGGTGCTTCCTGATCCGGAAAGGCGGAAATATTGACAATTTTCGGTTTTTAACCCGTATGCTCCCGATGACTCTATAGTAGTTTTGCCGTTTTCATTGATAATGGTAATGGGAGAAGAGCTGCTGCCTTTGATGTTTTTTAATAGCAAAGGTCCGCGGTTGCCTGTAGCGATTTTGATAATATCACCGGGCTTGAGATCAAGGTTTTCCCCATCAATAACTTGTTCAGTCGCTTTGATAACATAGGCGACTCTGCCTATGGATTGATAGCGTTGATTCGAAGAGTCTGGCGATGCTACCGAAGGATGGTCCGGAAGAGGTTCTTCCCGCTCTTTTTTACATTGGGAAAATAGGAAGATTTGGGATAATAAAGCTAGAGACAACAGAAAATGAAATCTCCCGGCTTTGAAAGCTGGTTTTTTCTTCATCAGATAAGTTTTAATTAATATTTGGAAATAGGCGCAGAGAGTCTGCTGTTAAAACTTATATGTTCATACAGTCGAAAATGAAGAATCGTTCCCTGAAAGGAAGTTCATATGGAGCCTTTTTACTCCGTTCTCCTACATAATTATTTTATTGTCATTATTTTGTATGATTGGAGAAAATGTTTTGCCGATAGAATGAAAAATATTGAATGGCGGAAGGAATGGAAAATAAAAAAGACCATCCTTTTCAGGGATGGTCTTTTAAAACAGAGAATTTTTAATTGCTAATTAAGCCTCAAAAGGGACAACAGAGATAAATGATCTGTTTTTTCTTCCTTTTTTAAACTCAACCGTTCCGTCGACAAGGGCGAAGATAGTAAAGTCTTTACCTAATCCGACATTTTTTCCCGGATGATGCTCTGTGCCTCTTTGTCTTACAATGATGTTGCCGGCCTTAGCCGCCTGACCACCATATATTTTAACGCCAAGTCGTTTACTTTCCGATTCTCTACCGTTCTTTGAGCTACCGACTCCTTTCTTGTGTGCCATAGTCGTTTAAATTATTTAGAGATGTTCTCGATTAATACCTTTGTTAAAGCCTGTCTGTGACCGTTCTTTTTTCTGAAGCCTTTTCTTCTCTTCATTTTGAAGACGATTACTTTGTCGTCCTTCAGATGAGAAAGAATTTTTCCGGAAACTTTAGCGCCTTTTACAGCAGGAGCGCCCACATCGGTTTTTCCGTTATCACTGATAAGAAGAACGTTATCAAACGAGATTGATGAGCCTTCCTCCCCGGCAAGTCTATTTGTGTAAATAAACTTGTCTTTCTCTACTTTGTATTGCTTTCCTGCGATGTCAACTATTGCGTACATTGCTTTCTTGTTAATTTTTTCTAAAAAGGATTGCAAATGTATATTATTAATTGTTAAGAAGCAAATTGCCGGAGGTATAATATATAAGTTTTTTTAAAAGAGACTTACATCGGGCGAATGCGCGGACTCAACTATGAATCTGGGTCAATCGTTGAGGTTGTCTTTTTTGTCAGCAAGATGTCGTTTTTACAAGGATCTTATTGTGTGTTACTTGTATTGTTTTCAACAAGTTTTAAACAACTTGCGGTGTGGATAAAAGAGCTTTGACTTTCTTTAACATTTTACCAATATTTGTACAACCTAAGCTGATAAAAACTTCATCTTTCATAGATTCCGCGTGGTTTCTGAGTAAGTGTCGCTTCGCTGAGCGAATTCCGAAGGAGGCCGAATTTATATGTTGAGGAAAGTTTATTTTAGGGGAAATAATTGTTATATTTAAAAGGTAACCCGGATAAATATGAGTGAGAAATTAGAAGAGCCGTTGTTGGAGCAAAACAAGAACAGATTTGTTCTTTTTCCAATTGAGTACGATGACATATGGCAAATGTATAAACAGGAGGAAGCCAGTTTCTGGACCGCTGAAGAAATTGACCTGAGCGCCGATTTACAAGATTGGGAACGTCTCAGTGATGGAGAGCGCCATTTTATTTCGCACGTCCTGGCCTTTTTTGCCGCCAGTGACGGAATCGTAAATGAAAATCTGGCTCAGAACTTTCTGGAGCAGGTGCAGTTCGCCGAAGCTAAATGCTTCTATGGTTTTCAGATCATGATGGAAAACATCCACTCGGAAACTTATTCGCTTCTTATAGATACCTATATTAAGGACCAGCAGGAGAAGGACAAGCTCTTCAACGCGCTTGAGACGGTACCCGCGGTAGCCAAAAAAGGAGAGTGGGCGCTGAGATGGATTGACAACGGCAGTTTTGTCGAACGGCTTCTCGCTTTCGCGGCGGTTGAAGGCATATTCTTCTCAGGAAGCTTTTGTTCAATCTTCTGGCTTAAGAAACGAGGCTTGATGCCCGGTTTAAGCTTTTCCAACGAGTTGATATCCAGGGATGAAGGATTGCATTGCGATTTCGCCTGCCTGCTCTATACCAAATACATAAAAAACAAACTGCCGGAAGAGCAGGTATTGAAGATTATTACCGACGCTGTGAGTATTGAAAAGGAGTTTATTATAGAGGCCTTACCAGTTAAACTGATTGGCATGAACTCCGAGTTGATGTCTCAATACATTGAATTTGTCGCTGACAGGTTGCTCGTCGCCCTTGGACTGAAAAAGCACTATAACGCGACAAACCCCTTTGATTTCATGGAAATGATTTCCCTGCAGGGCAAAACCAATTTCTTTGAAAAACGTGTCGCTGAATATCAGAAAGCGGGAGTGATGAATAAGAATGAGGGTAAGGATTCTCCTAAGTTCTCTCTGGACGAAGATTTTTAACAACATTGAAGCATTTTTGAATTATGTATGTAATTAAACGCGACGGCCGTCGGGAATCTGTAAAATTCGATAAGATTACAGCAAGGGTTGAAAGACTCTGCTATGGTCTGGATCTGAATTATATCGAGCCTATCGATGTTGCCAAAAAGGTTATTGACGGATTGTACGACGGAGTTACAACCATCGAGCTGGATAATCTGGCCGCGGAAATAGCCGCTTCCCTTACGACCAAGCATCCCGATTACGCTATTCTGGCCGCCAGGATCGCCATATCCAATCTGCATAAGGTTACCAGCAAGTCCTTCTCGAATACCATGAAGCGACTTTATACTTATCTGGACCCGAAAACAGGCGAGAACGCTTCACTGATTTCCAAGGAAACCTATGAGGTGATCAGGAAACACGCGGCGCTTTTGGATTCGTCCATTATATATGACAGAGATTTTAACTACGACTATTTTGGCTTTAAGACGCTTGAGCGCTCGTATCTCTTGAAATTGGACGGGAAAATCGTAGAGCGTCCCCAGCAGATGTTGATGCGCGTCGCGATCGGGATTCACGGACATGACATCGAAGCCGCGATAGAAACATATAACCTGATGTCGGAAAAGTGGTTTACCCACGCGACCCCGACTCTTTTTAACGCGGGTACTCCCAAACCCCAACTTTCTTCCTGCTTCCTCCTTACTATGAAGGAAGACAGTATTGAAGGAATATACGATACATTAAAACAGTGCGCCAAAATCTCTCAGTCCGCGGGAGGTATCGGCTTGAGTATCCATAATATCAGGGCGACTGGTTCCTATATCAAAGGTACCAACGGGAGTTCCAACGGCATTATTCCCATGTTGCGTGTCTTCAATGATACAGCCCGTTATGTGGATCAGGGCGGTGGAAAGAGAAAAGGCGCTTTTGCCGTTTATCTCGAACCTTGGCACGCCGATATATTTGAATGGCTTGATCTGAAAAAAAACCATGGAAAGGAAGAGTTGAGAGCGCGTGACCTTTTTTACGCGTTGTGGACACCCGACCTGTTTATGAAGAGGGTTGAAGAAAATGGAGAATGGTCGTTATTCTGCCCCAATGAAGCTCCGGGACTGGGAGATTCGCATGGGAAAGAATTCGAAGCTTTGTATGAGAAGTACGAACGAGAAGGCAGAGCCAGAAAAATTGTAAAGGCGCAGGAGTTATGGTTCGCGGTACTCGAGTCCCAAATTGAGACGGGAACTCCTTATATGTTATATAAGGATCACGCGAACAAAAAATCCAACCAGAAAAATCTTGGCACTATAAAGTCAAGTAACCTCTGTACAGAGATTATCGAATATACAGCTCCCGACGAGGTGGCTGTTTGTAACCTGGCGTCGATCGCCCTGCCTAAGTTCATTGAAAATGGCAGATTCAACCACGAAAAGCTGTATGAAATTACAAAGGTGGCGACCAGGAATCTGAACAAGATTATCGATGTGAACTATTATCCCGTGGAAGAGGCTAAAAACTCCAATATGCGACACAGGCCTATTGGTCTTGGAGTGCAGGGATTGGCGGATGTCTTTATCTCTCTCCGTATGCCCTTCGATTCCGACGAAGCGAGAAGGCTTAACGAGGATATTTTCGAGACGATCTATTTCGGCGCGATGACCGCCTCCAATGAGTTGGCAAAGATAGACGGTCCTTACTCGACTTATAAAGGATCGCCTGTTTCCAAGGGAATATTTCAGTTTGACATGTGGGGAGTTACACCCAGATCCGGGCGTTGGGATTGGGAAAGCCTGAAGATAGAGGTAAAGAAGCATGGAGTAAGAAACTCCTTGCTGGTAGCGCCGATGCCGACAGCTTCCACTTCACAGATATTAGGCAATAATGAGTGCTTTGAACCATATACAAGCAATATTTATACTCGAAGAGTTCTTTCAGGAGAGTTTGTGGTAGTGAATAAGCATCTGCTAAAAGATTTGATTCAGCTCGGTCTTTGGAATGAGCGGATGAAAAACAAGCTTATTGAAGCGAATGGCTCTGTACAGCAGATCCCGGAGATTCCTCAGAATATCAAAGATATTTATAAGACAGTCTGGGAAATCAAGCAGAAAGTACTAATTGATATGTCCGCTGATCGTGGCGCTTATATTTGCCAGAGTCAGAGTTTCAATGTGCATATGCCTGATCCGAATTTTGGGAAACTTACTTCCATGCATTTTTACGCGTGGAAGAAAGGACTTAAAACTGGCATGTATTATTTGAGAACGAAGGCAGCCGCGGACGCTATTAAGTTCACAGTGGATAAGGAAGCCCTGAAAGCACCCGCCGAAACGGATGAAAATCTTCGTAAGCAGAAGAACATCAGTGATATGGCTTGTTCTCTGGATAACCCTGAAGGTTGTGAGGCTTGCGGAAGTTAAATCTTTTTGAAAACAAAAAGATCTTGTATAAAAAAGAGAGACAATCGGAAGGTTGTCTCTCTTTCGCGTTAAAAAGAGCTTGGTTTTATTCCCCTGAGAAGTTTAGCGGATTTCTAGAGGGGGACTGCTGATAGCGCTATCCTGCGCGTAGGAGATTTCAGAGTTTATGAGATAAGGAAAAAGATCCTCGGAAGGCCACCAGCTTACATTGTCAATAGCTTCCATCATCATATCCTTGATGTCATGAGCGAACCTGGCGCCTCTGTTGGTGCTGGTATTTGTGACGAAAGCGAAGCTGATACCATCGCAGCGACGCATCATAAACGCGGAAGTGCCGCTGAGCGTGCCTGTACGCCACCAGTTGCCCATATTGTCGGAGTGCATCCAGCCGAAGCCGAATTTGTCCGGATTTTCCAGATAGGTCATGGTGTCGATCGTGTTGCAGGTCAACATATCCTCTACAATGGCGTGACCGTCGACAGCCGTAAGGAGACGCATAAGCTGAGCGGCCGAAGCGGACCAGCCGCCCGCCGCTCCCAACGTTTCGAAGTCGGTACCTTCGTAGGTCCTCGGAGCGTATACTGTGCTGCTATATATGGATAGTCGTGTCGGCGCGCCTGGGGCGTCATAGAACTTTACTTCGTGATTTTTTTTATTGGAGAAACGGTTGCTGGTGATGTGCATGCCATAAATGCGCAATGGTTCAAGAATATGTTTCTGAACATAGTCGACGTAGGACATGCCGCTCGCTTGCTCAATCACCTTGCCCAGAATGCAATATCCAAGATTGCTGTAGCTGCTTGTTGTACCCGGAGTATAATGAAGTCCTTTTTTGAGGGCGAATCGGATAATCGTTTCATCGCTGATAGGAAGTTTCGTTCCCATAAAGCGGGCGATATAATGAGGCATAAACATATGATCGCCATATTTGCTGAGCCAGCCACCTTCGTGAATCAGCAGATGACGTACGGTAATATTATTGAAGCGCTTGTCCGTATATTCGGTATAGGGGGCCTTATGGAGTATCCCCTCCTTGCCAAAAACCTGATCGTCTATGCCAATGCTGTCGTCTTCTACAAGCTTCATAATGGCGATAGCGGTAATAAGTTTGGAAATACTCGCTACCCTGAACGAATGGGTGGGCGTCGCCATTATCTTTTTCTCTTTGTCGGCGTAGCCAAATCCTTTGGCATATACCAGACGATCATCTTTGACAATAGCGACGGAAGCTCCGGCAAGACTCCATCTTCGAATAAATTTTTCTATCGTGGATTCCGCCTGCGCGAACGATTCGTAATTTGATAATTCATTGGTAAGTCCCTGTAGTTTTTGTACCGAAGAGGTATCGGCGCTCAGGGCCTGTTGTCTCACAGCTAGTAATACAAGAAGACTGAGTAGCGAAAGGGTTGTCGATTTCATAGATATCCGATTGCCTATTTCCAACGCATTATGTTAAACTTTTAATATAACAAAAATACTTTATCAGTGGTTGTCGCGCCATATTAATTAACTTTCCGTGGAATCAGGATGTTATTTTTAAAAGTGTGCGCTATGAGAACAATATTGGTGCCGGTCGACTTTACGGAATTCTCGGAAAACGCTGTCAGGATGGCAGGATATTTCGCTGGAATAAAGGGGATGGAGATAAAACTGCTTCATATAGTTCAGATGCCGGATTCGGGATTCTTTTCTTTGGGCCGAAAAAAAGAGGAAGATTATCTGCCGGATATGGTTCAGACCGCGGGGGAACATCTGTCGAGAATCGCCGCGTGGCTTATTCCTGAAAATGTAAGCGTGAGTCAGGAGGTGAAAGTTTCGTCAGGCTCGGTGGTTGATGAAATACTGGGAGAAAAGGCTGAACTCATTATTATGGGTAGGAAAAGACCGGAAAATCAGGAATCGATATGGGCCGGGTCCGTGACTGAAAAAGTCATTCGGCTATCGAGGATTCCTGTTATCTCCGTAGGAAAGCTTGCGGAGAATATTGAGCTGAACAATATTACCTTCGCGTCGGATTTTAAAGATAAGGAAGTAAGCGCGGTGCTTCAGCGGATATTTGATCTGGCGGAGTTGTTCGACGCGGATTTGCATTTGCTGTATGTACAGTTTAATAGAGAGTTTCTCAATTCTTCCCAAATGGAAGAGAAGATCGAAAAGATATTGGAGGAATTGGAAATTCAGCGTCTGGATCTGAATATTTATGTGGCTGATTCGCCAGAAGAAGGAATTACCCGGTATGTGGAAGAAAACAAAACAGACCTGCTTTGTATGTATACGCATGGCAGGACTGGACTAGCTCATATTTTCAGGCAAAGCGTCGCTGAGAATATCAGCGCTTATGGAACTATTCCGGTTTTGACATACAATATTAACAAAGATAAAGTAGATCGTTCGACAAAACCCTTCGCGAGAAAAATGTTGCGAAAGCGTATAAATAGAGAGCGAAAAATGAAATAGTGAATAAATTAATAGTCAGTCCGGACGATAATTCCGGACTGATCTATTATTATATAGTATTATTGCCCGATAGAATAAGGTCGTTTATTTATGAATATTCTGATCGTGCCTGACTCCTTTAAAGGAACTTTGGCCGCTTCGATGGTATGCGATATTATCAGGAGGGAATTTTTGGTTAGAAATTCTGGTATGCGATGTGTCTTATTGCCTATGTCCGATGGAGGAGAAGGTTTTATCGATACGATGCTCCGCGGGAAGGTCGGCAAGTATGTTCCTGAGCTTAGTCTGGATCCTCTGAATCGTCCTGTCAGTGGAGGCTATGGAGTGCTCGAGGAGGAAGGGGAGGTCGTTATAGAAACAGCGGTAGCTTCGGGACTTCATCTGTTAAGTCACTCTGAAAGAAATCCATTATATACCAGCTCTTATGGAACGGGAATGCTTATCCGGAAAGCTGTGGAGGCGGGATATAAAAAATTTGTCGTTGGCTTGGGTGGTAGCGCGACCAATGACGCTGGCGCGGGGATGTTGCAGGCGCTTGGGGCGCGTTTGCTGGATAAGTATGGTAAAGATATCAAGGCGGGTGGATTTTACTTATCGGAGCTTCATACTATGGATATGGAATGTTTTAACGCTGTTGTTCAGGGTCTTGAATTTAAAATCGCGTGTGATGTCAGAAATCCTCTGGTGGGAAAGAACGGAGCGAGCTGGGTATATGGGCCTCAGAAAGGCGCCACGGAAGAGATATGCCGGCTCTTGGATCGGAACTTAAGCTATTTCGCCTCTTTTGTGAAGAATATTACTGGGATTGATATCGCTCATACGCGAGGCGGCGGTGCCGCGGGTGGGCTTGGAGCCGCTTTTAAAGTTTTTTTCCCGGCTAAAACGCGCGCTGGATTGGAGTTGATGAGCGATTATACGGGTTTGGAACAAAAAATTCAGGCCGCGGACCTGGTTATAACTGGTGAAGGAAAGTTCGACTTCCAGAGTCTCCAGGGAAAATTAGCTAGTGGTGTCCTCAAGTTGGCGAAAAAGTATGGGAAAAGGAGCCTGCTTATCGCTGGCGTGGTTGATCGGAAAGCTCTGAAGAAACTAAATATCCAGACGGATTACGTTAGTCTGATTGATTATGCCGGCAGCCCGGAGGAGGCTATGACAAATCCCGCGTATTGGCTGTCTCGTGTGATGGGGGAATGGATAGAAAAGAAGCTTTGATCCTGATCAAAGCTTCTAAAGAGTACTGAGTAAATTGTTTTTACTCTACCGTAACGGATTTCGCGAGATTTCTTGGCTGGTCTACATTGCATCCCCGCAATACCGCTATATGATAAGCGAGTAGCTGCAGAGGGATTACAGACAGCAGTGGTTGTAATACCTCGTTGGTCGGGGGGATTTCAATAACGAATTCCGCCAATTGGCGAACTTCCCTATCACCTTCGTTAACGACCGCGATCACGCGGCCTTTTCTCGCCCTGACTTCCTCGATATTGGAAACAATCTTTTCATAAGACTGATCTTTGGTGGCGAGAAATACCACTGGCATCTCTTCGTCGATCAGCGCGATTGGCCCATGCTTCATTTCCGCCGCCGGATATCCTTCCGCGTGAATATAAGAGATCTCCTTGAGCTTGAGCGCTCCTTCCAGCGCTACGGGAAAGTTATAACCTCGCCCGAGATACAGGAAGTTTTTGGCCTGCTTAAAAGTATCGGCGATTTCTTTAATTAGTTCGTTGGATTGTAGGATCTTGTTTATTTTTTCAGGAATCATTTCCAGATCGAGCAGAAGTTTTCTGTATCTGCTTTCACTGATATGTCCATTGGTATAGCCTACCATGATAGCCATCATGGTAAGTACGGTTACCTGTCCGGTAAAGGCTTTTGTACTGGCGACTCCTATCTCTGGTCCGGTATGGAGGTACGCCCCTTCATGAGTAGCTCTGGCGATGGACGAACCAACGACATTGCATACGCCAAATATGATCGCGCCTCTGGATTTTGCCAATTCAATAGCCGCGAGCGTATCCGCGGTTTCTCCTGATTGGGAGATCGCGATGACGATATCGCCTTCGTGTATGACGGGATTCCGATACCGAAACTCCGAAGCGTATTCTACTTCAACGGGGATACGGGCCAGATCTTCAAACAGATACTCGGCGACCATCCCCGCGTGCCAGGATGTGCCACACCCTATGATGATGATTCGCTTCGCGTTCAGGAGCCGGTTGTAGTATTGATTGATACCGCCGAGTTTCAGTCGGTTTTCAGTGGAGTTGACCCTCCCTCGCAGACAATCGGTAATCGATGTGCCCTGTAGCATAATTTCTTTAAGCATAAAATGCTCGAATCCTCCCTTTTCAATAGCCTCCAGTTGCAGGTCAAGCTTCTGGATATAAGGAGTCGTGATTTCGTCGTCGATTGTTTTAATACAAAATCCATCATCGCTTACAACGACGATTTCCTGATCGTTGAGATATACTACCTGGTCGGTATATTCGATGATTGGGGTGGCGTCGGAAGCAAGAAAAAACTCGTTCTCGCCGAGACCGAGAACAAGGGGGCTGCCTTTTCTCGCGGCTATCAGTTGACGCGGGTGTTCTTTGGATAGTATAACGATAGCGTAGGCCCCAACTACTTTCGCCAGAGCGATACGGACCGCCTCTTCCAATGTACAGTTTTCATGATCCTGAATGTCCTCGATAAAGTGGATAAAGACTTCTGAGTCTGTATCACTCTGAAATTCATGGCCTCTGGATATAAGGTCGGCTTTCAATGAAGCGTAGTTCTCAATGATTCCATTGTGAATAATAGCGAGCCCTTTGTTGTTGGAATAGTGCGGATGGGCGTTCCTGTCGCTGGGTTCGCCATGGGTCGCCCAGCGGGTATGACCAATTCCTATGGTAGAGTGAAGTTTTTGCTGGCCGATGAAGGCTTCCAGATCCGCGACTTTACCTTTCTTTTTGTATACGGTCAGTTCTCCGTTAAGCAGAGCGATGCCCGCGCTGTCATAACCTCTGTATTCAAGCCTCCTCAACCCCTTTATTATTACAGGCGCCGCTTCGCGATGCCCCACATAGGCCACAATTCCACACATATTCTTACAATTATTTTATCAATGATAAATAAAAACGATTTTCTTTTCAAAATAATATCATGGTCTCGCGCGTAAAAGTAAAAAAGGGCGTAGCGCCCTTCTTTACTTAATTATTTCACGTCGCTCTTTAGTTAATTCGCGAGCTCCGTATATAAGTTGAAGTGCGCGTCCAGATAGTTTTCGTGCTCCTTAAACGAATTGATCTTGGTCGTTTTTCCTAGCGCGGTAATTAACGCCTGTACACTTTCATCATAATCCGAGTCTCCGGAAACTACCGCGTCGGCATACTCCGCGCCTATCTTAACAAATCCTTCAAAGTCTCCTGACTCAAGATGCTTGAGCATGGAATCCTCAATGTCCAGCATCTTTACTTTACCCAGAAGGTCTCCGGAAAACTTGTGCGTGAAGTAGTTGTTGTAGACTGTAAAGACGGATTTGGAGTCTTTAAAGATCGGGTCTTTTTTGTAACGTGTTTTCAGATACAGGGGAATCAGGCTTGTCATCCAGTCGTTACAGTGTACGATGTCGGGAGCCCAGCCCAGCTTCTTTACAGTTTCCAGCACTCCTTTGCAAAAGAAGATCGCTCGTTCGTCGTTGTCGGAATAAAATTTATTGTCTTTGTCAAGAAATACGGATTTCCGTTGAAAATAATCTTCGTTGTCGATAAAGTAAACTTGAAGCTTCGCGTTTGGAATGGAGGCGACCTTGATTATAAGCGGCTTTTCCTCATCTCCTACGGAAATATTTATTCCTGATAATCTCACTACTTCATGCAACCTGTTTTTTCGTTCATTGATCAAGCCAAACCTTGGAACCAGAATCCTGATTTCCATTCCTCTTTCTTGCATGGCCTCAGGCAGCTTTCTTACGAAATTGGCAACCTCGGAGGTTTGAAGAAAAGGGTTGATTTCACTGGCTACATAAAGAATTTTTAGTTTTGACATATCAGCATTTTTTGGTTGTTTCAAACAAAAGCGTAGTATGGGCACACAAAATTAAAAAAAAATTTCTGATTTTTCAAGGAAAATTACAATCATACCGTTATTTTCCCGACCGACTTCCAGATGGGTGACGCAGAATTTATGAAGATTGTATCGACTATAGAAGAACTGAGACAGGCGCTTGACGCGTACCGGTTGAAAGGAAAGACGATTGGCCTTGTTCCCACGATGGGAGCGCTGCATGAAGGGCACGTATCCTTGTTTCGAAGAGCCGGGATGGATAATGATGTCGTAGTGGGGACTATTTTTGTCAATCGGGTTCAGTTTAACAACGCGGAGGATTTTCTAAAATATCCCAAGACTCCTCAAAAAGATATCGCGATGTTGGAGGAAGCTCAGTGCGATATCCTTTTTATGCCGGAAGAAGCTGAAATCTATTCGGAGATGGAAGAGATCGTTGTGGATCTTGGCCCTTTGGGTGAAGTAATGGAAGCGACGCGCAGGCCGGGACATTTCGAGGGAGTGACAAGAATTGTTTATTGTTTCTTCAGCTTGATCAAGCCCGATATCGCTTATTTTGGCCAAAAAGACCTTCAACAGTTTAAGGTTATTGAAGCAATGACAAGACAATTGAACTTGCCTGTAGAGCTTGTCATGTGTCCTGTGATAAGGGAAGACACTGGTCTGGCGATGTCGAGCCGGAATAGCCGACTTTCTCCTCAAGGAAGACTATTGGCCTCCAAGCTTTTTACCGCTCTGGGCTACGCGGGCGATTTACTTCAGTTTGGCGATAATCCTGAAAAAGTGAAACAGAAGGTCGCTGATTTTCTCGCGAAATTTCCATCTATTGAGCTGGAGTATTTTGAAATTGTCCATGAAGAAACTTTATTACCGGCAACAAGCGTTCAACAAGGTAGCGGATATGCTTTATGTGTAGCGGCCTTTCTTGAAGGGGTAAGGCTTATCGATAATATTGTGATTATTTCTTAGTTTTGTATAAAGTTTATTTGCGAGATAAGTAGAAATTGATGCGGATCCAAATATTAAAATCTAAAATACATAGGGTAAAAGTAACTCAGGCGGAGCTTCATTATGTTGGTAGTATTACTATTGACGAGGCGTTGATGGAGGCGGCCAATATTTTTGAGCATGAGAAAGTACAGATCGTTAATATAAATAACGGTGAACGCTTTGAAACTTATGTTATAAAAGGCGCGCGGGACTCCGGTACAATTTGTCTGAACGGACCGGCCGCCAGGAGAGTGCAGGTCGGAGATGTCGTGATCGTCATATCTTACGCTTCGATGGATATTGAAGAAGCGAAAAATTGGAAGCCGACTGTGGTATTCCCGGATCATGACAATCGTTTGACATAATTCTTTTGTGAATGCGAAACCAGTTGAAAGTATTTGTCAAATACCTGATTTCCTTTGCGCTTGGTGGAGGCTTATTGTGGTATGTGTATAAGGATACAGATATGGCGACCCTCTATCAGAATATAAAAGAGGCGAACCTGAGCTGGGTATTGCTTTCTTTCGTATTCACCCTTATCAGCCATGGAGCCAGGGCGTACCGCTGGAATCTGCTGATGGAGCCCGTAGGCATATCTCCGGGTTTACGTAATTCTTTTTTCGCGGTAATGGTCGGTTATCTCGCCAACACGTTGTTGCCTCGAATGGGGGAGGTGAGTCGTTGCGCTATATTGAACAGGACGGACAATGTGCCGGTGAATACATCTTTCGGCACGGTGATCACCGAAAGAGTCTTTGATTTGATTTCTCTGATGGTAATACTCGCCGTAGCGCTTCTTATTGAAATGGATCGACTAAGTGATTTTGTTCTTGGCATGTTTGGAGAGAGAGTGAATGGATCGTCTGGGACGTTTGTCATATTGGCGATGACATTGACCGGGTTGACTTTTTTAGCCTTATTGGGCTACGCGCTCGTCCGGTTGGTAATGAAGAGATATGGCGATACTCGTTTTTATCAGAAAGTTTACGCGTTTCTCTCCGGTCTGGTCCAAGGGATTCTGAGCTTTCGAAAACTCAGAAAGAAACGGGAATTTATTGTTTCCACCATTGTGATCTGGGTGTGTTACTTCTATATGTCTTACGTTATTTTTTTCGCGTTGCCGGAGACGGGTCATCTTGGCGTTAGCGCTGGTTTGGCGGTATTGGTTCTTGGCGGCTTGGGTATGGCAGCTCCCGCTCCGGGAGGCATAGGTTCCTATCATTGGATTATAATGAATGGACTTTTGCTTTACGGGCTCACTCTGGAACAGGGACGTCTTTACGCTACGCTTGTTCATTCCAGCCAATTGTTGTTTATTGTTTTCATTGGACTAATAAGTCTTTTCGCGTCTTTTATGATCGGAAAAAGGAAGCGTCAGGAGGTAAACGCGGTAATAGGGTAATGGCGACATCGGATAAAATTTTGAACTTGGAGAGGCTAAAAGAACTTCTGAAGGTCTGGAAACAGGAAGGGAAAGTGGTTTTTACCAATGGATGCTTTGATATATTACACCTTGGTCATGTAGATTATCTTGAGAAGGCCTCGGGTATGGGACGACGTCTTGTCGTCGGTCTCAATACTGACAGCTCGGTTAAAAGATTGAAAGGTTCGGAACGTCCCGTCAATAATGAATACGCGAGAGCCCGGGTGTTAGCCGCTTTACAGTTTGTGGACGCGGTTGTACTCTTTGGTGAAGATACACCCGCGCGCCTGATTGAGACGATTTGTCCCGATGTGTTGGTAAAAGGAGATGATTACGCCATTGAGAATATAGTTGGCGCGAAATTTGTAATGGAAAATGGAGGAAGTGTGGAAACGATACCTCTCGTAGAAGGTCTAAGTACCACCAATTTGCTTTCAAAGATTAAACAGAACCAATAATTATTTACGACTATGATGGGTGCATATGTGATCGGTATCATCTTTATGCTGATAAGTCTCGCGGTAAGCGCCAGGCTAAAGAGTAAATTCGCGAAGTATTCCCAGACTCCCATCCGGGCGAATCTGAGCGGAGCGGAAATCGCGGAAAAAATGTTGCGGGACAATGGTATATACGATGTAAAGATTATGTCTGTGGCTGGACAGTTGACGGATCATTATAATCCAATGAACAAGACTGTTAATCTGAGTCAGGAGGTTTATTATGGCCGCAACGCCGCCGCCGCCGCGGTAGCGGCTCACGAATGTGGCCACGCTGTGCAACACGCGGACGCGTATGCCTGGTTGAAAATGCGTTCAGCGCTTGTACCAATAGTAAATGTGGCTTCTTCTTTTATGCAATGGGTGATACTGGCCGGGCTTTTTATCGCGGCTCAAACGAATAATCCCACTGTTCTCGCGATAGGAGTAGGACTTTTCGCCATGACTACTTTATTCGCTTTTGTAACGCTTCCCGTAGAGTTTGACGCTAGCAACCGCGCGTTAAAATGGATTCAGGATAAAAATATCGCGGCTCCGGATGAATACGCGCATTCCAAAGACGCTTTAAAATGGGCGGCTATGACATATGTGGTAGCTGCTCTGGGCTCTCTGGCTACTCTTCTGTATTACGTTTCCATGTTGATGGGGAGAAGAGATTAGATTGGGAAAAAATGATATTGGATTTATAACACAATAATGAAAAAGGCCGTAATAACAATACGGCCTTTTTTATTGGATTCCATTGTACTCCATGTATGGAGGTTTTTCGTAAATGTCTACTATAAATCTAATTATATATGAATTTTCAATTTAATGAGGAGCAACTCGCGGCGCGGGACGCTGCCAGGGACTTCGCGATAGCGGAGTTGTCGCCTGGTGTTATAGAGCGCGATGAACACCAGATATTCCCCCGAGAACAGATCAAGAAATTGGGTGAACTCGGTTTTATGGGCATGATGACAAGCCCTGAATATGGAGGAAGCGGCATGGATACTGTTTCCTATGTGCTCGCCATGGAGGAGATTTCCAAAATAGACGCGTCGGTTTCCGTATGTATGTCGGTGAATAACTCACTTGTATGCTGGGGGCTTGAGAAATATGGATCGGAGGAGCAAAAAAATAAATACCTGACCAGGCTGGCTTCTGGCGAATTGATTGGAGCGTTTTGTCTTTCCGAACCCGAAGCCGGTTCCGACGCGACTTCACAGCGGGTTACAGCGGAAGACAGAGGGGAGTATTATTTGCTTAATGGTACAAAGAACTGGATTACCAATGGGAGTTCGGCTTCCGTTTATATTGTGATCGCTCAGACTGACCGTAGCAAGGGGTATAAAGGCATCAACGCCCTGATCGTTGAAAAAGGGATGGAGGGTTTTATCGTGGGACCTAAGGAGAATAAGCTTGGTATCCGGGGCTCCGATACCCATTCGCTTATGTTTGAAAATGTGAAAGTACCCAAAGAAAATCGAATCGGAGAAGATGGTTTTGGTTTTAAATTTGCTATGAGTACGCTCAATGGAGGACGTATAGGCATAGCCGCTCAAGCTTTGGGTATCGCTTCGGGGGCCTATGAGCTCGCGTTAAAATATTCAAAGGAACGCGTGTCTTTTGGGAAACCTATTTCCGAGCATCAGGCTATCCAGTTTAAGCTGGCGGATATGGCTACAAGAATTGACGCCGCCAGGCTTTTGTGCCTGAAAGCAGCTTATCATAAGGACCATGGTCTTGATTATACCATGTCCGGAGCCATGGCGAAGCTGTTCGCCTCGAAGACAGCGATGGACGTAACAATAGAGGCGGTGCAGATACACGGAGGCTATGGTTATGTGAAAGAATACCATGTAGAGCGGTTGATGCGTGACGCCAAGATTACGCAGATCTATGAAGGAACCTCCGAAATACAAAAAATAGTAATATCCCGTGGATTATTAAAAAATTGATATAATGTATTTTGTTTAATCTTCTGTGGCATGTTAAATATATATTTCCTTGAACTTAAAGGTCAGAATACTTGAAAGATTTGCTAAAATATATTAGATTTGTACAAATGGTAATTCCTGCTGGTATTTTGATTTTTTTTATATTATAAGGTCAAATGTAAATTCTTTGTTTCATGGAAGATTACAATAAAATTATAGAGTCGCTCGGGGTTCGGTATTTAAGGTCCAAGAACATTCGCATTATCCAGCCATTGACTGTCGAGAATTATTATGATGTCGGGAATAGCATTATTCTACTTAATAAGGGTGAAATTTCATTTGGTGAGGATAGGCATAGAGTCAATGAAGGAGACATGTTGTTTATTCCCGGTGGAAAAATGACTTCTATTACTTATGGCAAGTATAATCCGGTGCGATTGACCAATGAAGACCTGATCAACAACAGGGATAAATTTTTCGGAATCAATACAAACCCTGAAAACTTCTTTGAAATTGACAATTATAGCTATGTGAGCTTTGAGGCGAAAGTATTTGATTCGGTCAACTTTTTCGCGTCATTGGATATTACCGCCTTTATTATATCAGATCATCCAAAGCTCGCCGCGGTCATTCATGAGACTGTGACGGAAGATCTGTCGGATGGTCCTGGTAAAGACCGCGTGATTAAGATTAATACGGAACGGATTGTCGTTGAGATCCTCCGTTATATTTTGGAAAAGCGCTTGTTTGTGGAGCAGCTCGCTACCAATAGTACCTACTTCAAGGATCCGCGACTATTGGATATATTCGCTTTCATTAAGAAAAATCTGGGAGGAGATCTGTCTAACAAAGTATTGGCGAACGTAGCGAACGTGTCTGAGGATTATGTGGGACAATATTTTAAAATGCTTACAGGGATTAATCCTCAGGATTATATAGAGTATCAGAGAATGGAAATGGCCGTAAACCTGCTTCGAACTTCTAAAAAATCGATCAGGGAAATTGGTCGTGAAGTAGGATATAAAGATACCGCTTATTTTTGTAGGCGATTCAAAATGATGTTTGGGATACCTGCTGGCAAGATGCGGAGAAGAGAGTCACTGATGAATTTATAAAAAATTAGCGTAGCCAAACGCTAAAAAGGAGAAAAAGTGAAGGGAATTTCTCGCTTTTTCTCCTTTTCGCGTTTATTGGGTCAGCGTCTTGTTCATCAACTCTTCGTCTACCGGAGTGATATCTACAATAGCGTATCGTTTGGAGTTGGTGATTTCCATCTCGTCAAGAATGTCAACCAGGTTTTTATACCGGCTTTTAGGGGAGGGTTTTATCACGATCACCAATTTGTCTACTTCCTTTTGTTTGTCAAGGATAATTTGTCGGATGCCCTGGCTGGAATAGTCGGTAATATTTACTTCGGGATCCTCATAGCCAGAATAGTAAAATATCTTATCATTTTCACCAAGTAATACCGTAAAGGCTTTGCTTGCCGGTACAGGACTCGTGTCTTCATTTTCCGTCTTATCAGGCATGTTGACTTGCATGGCCTGTGGTTTCCCAAAAGTGGTGGTGAGCATAAAGAACGTAATAAGAAGGAAGGCGAGGTCCACCATGGGAGTCATATCTACCTTGGTCGATGTCTTTTTTGATCTGCCTTTGCCTCCTTTATCCCCGGAGGTGTTTATTTCCGCCATAAAATTAGGATTTTTAAGGAGCGTTTACTGCTCCAGAGTAGTTACCAGATTAAATTTGTTGATGTTCTGTTTCTGTAAAGAAGCGATGACTTTTTCTATAACAGGATAGTTGGCGTCTTTGTCTCCTTTGACGGCAAAACGTAAAGGCCTTTCGCTATAGCGGGCGAATCTGAGCCAATCTGTAAGCTCGTTGCTTGTCGAATCAATTGGAATACCGACGTATTTTACATTTTTTCGATCTTCCGCGTTCATCCTAAGGATTGTTTTAAGCTGATTCAGAGGGAGACCGACTTCCTCCAGTTTGGCAAACTCCGCTTTGTCGCGGTCGTCAAATTCCATATTGTATTTCTGAGCCATTCGCTCCAGCATCTGTATGCGGGTTGGTTGACCGTCAATGGTAAAAAAAACAGCGCCATCCTTTTGTACCGCGATGGTAAGCACGTCGGTATCGGGGATCTTTATTTCTGATCTTGACGAAGGTACATCAACAACCGCCTGCTGGTCTGGCTTAAACTTGGTCGCCAGCATAAAGAACGTAAGCAGGAGGAACGCCATGTCGCACATGGCTGTCATATCAAGTGATATGTTTTGTCTTGGAACTTTTATTTTGGACATATTATTGAATTACCAGACTCATTTGTTGTAATTAAGATTTAATACAAATAAAGCGATATTTTTTCAGGGATGAAAACAATGCCGGCACTATATTGCCTAATGGAACTGGATGATTTATAGTCTGACATGACTTCGTAGTTATTTTTTGTATTTCAGCTCGTTAATGGCTAGCCAGGCCATTAAGCCAGAACCAAGTGGCAAGGCGGCTTCGTCGATATCAAACGTTGGCGTGTGTACTCCGGATATAATACCTTTAGAGAGGTTGCCTGTACCAAGCCGGTAAAAGCAGGCGTCAACTTCCTGCGTATAATAGGCGAAGTCTTCCGCCGCCATCCAGATATCCAGATCCAGGACGTTTTCCTGACCAAGATATTCGATCGCGGCCGTTTTGGCTCGTCCCGTCAGCGCGGGATCATTCTTTAAAAACGGGTATCCGTTGAGTACTGTAAATTCGCATTGCCCTCCCATGCCTTCAGCGATGCTTTCGGCCATCTTTTTCATTTTCGCGTGAGCGTCGGCGCGCCATTTTTCATTCAGCGTCCGGAACGTCCCTTCTACCTTTACTTCTTCTGGTATAATATTGGTAGCTCCCATACCTGTGATTTTGCCGAAGGATAATACGGAAGGAGTGCGCGGATCGCAATTTCTGCTTATAATCTGCTGTAAGGCGATGATGATATGGGACGCGATCAGTATCGGGTCGACCGCTTTGTCAGGCATAGCGGCGTGGCCTCCTTTTCCTTTGACGGTAAAATACAATTCATCCGCGCTTGCCATATACATGCCTTCTCTGAATCCGACTTTTCCTACCTCAATGGCGGGCATGACATGCTGTCCTATAATATAATCTGGGGCTGGGTTCTTCAATACGCCCGCTTTCATCATAAGGGAGGCGCCACCTGGAATCTTTTCTTCTCCGGGTTGAAAAATAAGTTTGACGCTTCCTTGAAAGTCTTCCCGAATAGAATTCAGGATTTTGGCGCAGCCCAGCAAACTGGCAGTATGAACATCGTGTCCGCAAGCGTGCATCACTCCGGGATTTTTGCTTTTGTATGGGACGTTATTAGCTTCTTCGATTGGGAGAGCGTCCATGTCGGCTCTCAGCGCGATCACTTTTTTATCGGGGTCGCGTCCTTTGATCAGTCCCACTATGCCGGTATCCGCTATCCCGGTTTGTGTTTCTATACCGTATGATTGGAGTTTTTCGGCTACATAAGCCGATGTGGCGTATTCTTCAAAGGAAAGTTCCGGATTGGCGTGCAGATGATGTCTCGTCGAGATGGTGTCTTCACTGTAATCATCCGCCAGTTTTTTTATTTTGTCAGTTAAGTTCATTGTATACCTTCTGGCTAACGTGGTGTTATGGCTGGTGGTTGATATTGATATCGTCCGGAACAATGACCGCTCCGGGGAATTCGTTTTTTAGCTGGCTTAGAAGATAGCTCGCTTCCAGCCTGTTTATAGCGTCTCCGGCTTTTACCCGGAAATTGGGGGTTCTGAACTGGATGTAAACATCCCCTGAGATAATTAATTCCGCTTTCTTTTTGATAATGGTCGCCTCTTCTCGACTGGTCCCGGAATAGAGATTGATCCGGTAGCCTTTGGCGATGGAGGGAGCGTTGTCGCTGATCGCGGAAAGTTTTTTGTTTAATTCATTCGTAATATCCGATGAAGGAATGAGCGGGAGGGACTTATCCGCCATATTGGTCGAAACGTTTTCCTTATTCAGACTGTCCGGGCTGATCCGGGGACGAAAACCGCTAAGATCTTCTTTATAGGAATTTGTGTTTTTGCTTCCGGATTTTTGAGAAATTCCTGAAGCGCAACTGAAAAGCAGAAAGAGTAGACTCAGCAGTGGAGCCTGTTTCGCGATTTGAAAGATTTTATTCATAAAAGCTATTATAATGCGTGTCCCTTTAAAAGGACGACTTCGCGCAGTATTTTAGCCGTGCGAAGTCGCGTCGCCAGACATAAACCCGAAGAGGTTTAATCCTCAATGATTACGCAGCGGTTGTTGAGAACATCTTCTTCCACTGTCTTGAACTTGACGTCCTTTTTTACGCTGCCATCAGAATATTGAACACTAACCCGGTCGTTCCGGCCAGCTATTTTTCTTGATTTTATAGGCTCAGCCTTTTCTTCCGCTTGTCGCGAGGGATTTGGAATCGCCGGTTTGGAACTGGAAAGCGCGGATTGTATTTCCTCTTTGTTTTCCTTGTATTCCTGACGAACCTGCTTTACAGGCCTAGCCTCTCTGACTTCTTCCGGAGCTTGTACGGGAATATCGGCTCTTAGCAGAAAGGAGACGATTTCCTCATTATTTTTCCCGATGAATTTTTTGAAGAGGTTAAACGCTTCAAATTTATAGACCAATAATGGATCTTTTTGCTCATAAACCGCGTTCTGGACGGATTGCTTAAGGTCATCCATGTCGCGAAGATGCTCTTTCCAGGCCTGATCGATGATCGCTAGCGTCGCGAACTTTTCAAGTTGCGTAACTAATTCCCTGGATTCAGGCTGAATAAGTTTTTTAAGCTCCGCGGATATGGTCAGACGTTTGGAGCCGTCCGTAAAAGGAATCATCACGTTTTCGACAACGGAGCCTTTTTGGGCGTAAAGGTCCTGGAATACAGGCCGCGTTTTTTCACGAAGAACCTTGTTTTTTAGATTGTATTGCTCTATCGCCTGAGAATATAGTTTATTTACCAGTTCATTTGGATTGCTCTTGATAAGTTCATCCGCGGATATTGTGGTTTGAACGCCCAGCGCGCCGAGTACGTTCAACTGAAAATTTTCATAGTTTCCAGAGGCCTGCCCATTCATCACCAGATCGTCGCAGGTATCGAACAGCATGTTCATGATGTCCAATTGGAGGCGCTCTCCATACAGCGCGTTGCGTCTGCGGGTATAGATGACTTCCCTCTGGCTGTTCATGACATCGTCATATTCCAGCAATCTCTTACGAACGGAGAAGTTGTTTTCTTCTACTTTTTTCTGAGCTCTCTCGATGGACTTTGTAATCATCGAATGTTGAATAACGTCTCCATCCTGATGGCCCATACGGTCCATGAGTCTCGCGATCCTATCGGATCCGAACAGACGCATCAGGTTGTCTTCCAGCGAAACAAAAAACTGAGAAGAACCCGGGTCGCCTTGTCTTCCAGAGCGTCCGCGTAGCTGTCTGTCTACGCGTCTTGATTCGTGACGTTCAGTACCAATGATGGCTAGTCCACCCGCGGCTTTGGATTCCGGCGTTAGTTTTATATCCGTACCCCGGCCCGCCATGTTGGTGGCGATGGTGATTGTTCCGGGCTTGCCCGCTTCCGCCACTATCTCGGCTTCCCGCTGATGTTGTTTGGCGTTTAGTACGTTATGCTTCAGGTTGCGAAGTTTCAGCATCCGGCTTACTATTTCGGATATTTCAACAGATGTGGTTCCAACCAGGACAGGACGGCCTTGCGAGGTGAGTTCGACGATTTCGTCAACGACAGCGTTGAATTTTTCCCGCATGGTTTTGTATACTTTGTCCTGCTTGTCGTCTCTGGATATTTGCTTGTTGGTAGGTATTGTCACTACGTCCAGCTTATAGATTTCCCAGAACTCTCCCGCTTCCGTTTCGGCTGTACCTGTCATTCCGGATAGTTTGTGATACATCCTGAAATAATTTTGCAAGGTAACAGTAGCGTAGGTTTGCGTGGCTTCTTCCACTGTTACATTTTCCTTTGCTTCCAGGGCCTGATGCAGACCGTCTGAATAGCGTCTGCCTTCCATAATCCGGCCTGTCTGCTCGTCGACGATTTTTACCTTGCCTTCTAAAATGACGTAATCTACGTCCAGTTCAAACAACGAGTAGGCTTTAAGTAATTGATTGACGGAGTGAATTCGTTGTGACTTGACGGCAAACTCCTGAAGGAAGGTTTCTTTTTTCTGAATCCGCTCCTGATCGTCGAGTCCGGTTTCCTTTTCAAGAAGCGCGATGGATGTCCCGATATCGGGCAAGACAAACATCTGAGGATCTTCGTTTTCGTTGGTAATAAATTCGATCCCTTTTTCCGTAAGGTCTACAGAATTGTGTTTTTCGTCTATGGTAAACAACAGAGGTTCATCCGCTTCAGGCATGAGCTTGCTGTTTTCCTGCAAATAATGGTTTTCCGTTTTTTGCAATATGGACTTAATGCCTGTTTCACTCAGGTACTTTATTAGAGGCTTGTTTTTTGGCAAGCCGCGATAGGCTCTGAATAAAGCCAATCCACCTTCTTTTTCATTGCCTTCCGCTATCTTTTTCTTCGCTTCATTCAGAAATCCCAGGATTAGTTTCTTTTGCGCTTCAACCAGTTTAAATACTCTGGGCTTTAGTTCATAGAATTCATGCTCATCGCCTCTGGGAACTGGTCCCGATATGATCAATGGCGTCCGGGCGTCGTCGATCAATACGGAGTCCACTTCGTCGACCATGGCGTAGTGGTGTTTACGTTGTACCAGCTCGTCGACTGTTTTGGTCATATTGTCGCGCAGATAGTCAAAACCAAATTCGTTGTTGGTCCCATATGTGATATCCGCCTGATACGCTTTTTGCCTCTCGGGGGAGTTGGGTTCATGCTTGTCGATGCAGTCGACCCGGAGACCATGGAATTCAAAAATCGGCGCCATCCATTCGCTGTCGCGTCGGGCGAGATAATCATTGACGGTAACAATATGCACTCCTTTTTCCGCGATGGCGTTTAAGTACGCGGGCAAAGTGGCTACCAGAGTTTTACCTTCTCCTGTCGCCATTTCGGCTATTTTGCCCTGATGCAATACCGCGCCGCCTATCAACTGCACGTCATAGTGGAGCATATCCCAGGTGATTTCGTTGCCCGCGGCGAGCCAGGAATTTTTCCAGATGGCTTTCCCATTCTGAATATTTATATTGGACTTCCTGGAAGCGAGTTCTTTGTCAAATTCGTTGGCGTCTACTTCAAGCTGGCCGTTTTCCTTAAAACGCCGGGCTGTTTCTTTGACCACCGCGAAGGCTTTGGGGAGGATCGCGTTAAGGATTTCTTCCAACTTCTTGTTTCTTTCACCGTCCAGTTTGTCAATCTGGTTAAAAATTTCTTCCTTCCGATTGATATCAATATTGGGATCTTCCGTGGCCTGCTCGCGAAGCTCTTCGATCCGCGTATCGATTTCCTTAAGGTAAGCTTTTATTTCGTCTTTGAGATCAAGGGTTTTTTGGCGCAGGCTATCGTCTGAAATGCCCTGAAGTTTTGAATATTCTTCATTGACTTGTCGGACGATCGGCCAAAGTGTCTTTAAGTCTTTTTCGGCCTTTGTCCCAAATATTTTTAAAATACTTTTTAGCATTTGTGCAACCGTATATTGGTATTAAATTAAATATATTCAAATATAAAAAAACAGATCGTAAACTTACTTTTAGAATCGATACCGGTTAAATATTTACTTTTCCGGTAAAGACTCTTTCAGCGGGGCCACATAGAAACACTTCCTGATATATGTTGTTTTGGTTTGTAAAGGAAATCAGAAGATCGCCGCCTTTTGTATTGACATTGATGGGGCTGGTGTAACCCTTGAAACTAGCCGCGATAGCCGACGCGGTAACTCCGGTGCCACAGCTCCATGTCTCATCTTCAACACCCCGCTCATAGGTCCGAACGCCAATCGTATCCGGAGAAATACACTGAACGAAGTTGACATTGACGCCTTCGTTCCGGAAACGATCGTTATTTCTTATTTTATAGCCTTCCGCGTATACGGGAAAAGAATCGAGGTCATTGACAAATTCTACGTAATGGGGAGAGCCGGTATTCATGAAGAAAAAATGGTCGTTTTGTTCTACTGACTCCACGTTGATCATCTTTAGATGTATCAGATTGTTTTTGATATACGCGTCGTGTGGGCCATCGATCGCCATGAAGGAGGTTTTTTCACTTATAGCTCCGAGGTCGTACGCGAATTTGACGATACAGCGGCCTCCATTGCCGCACATGCTGCTGGTATTGCCGTCAGAGTTGAAATATATCATTCTAAAATCAAGTTCCGGGTCGTTTTCCAGCAAGATCAGGCCATCGCCTCCGATTCCAAACCTCCGGTCGCATAAACGGGCTACCAATTGGTTGTTGTCACGATTGAAGACGCCTTCCCGATTGTCTATCATGATAAAATCGTTCCCGGTTCCCTGATATTTGTAAAAAGTTAGTTCCATCAGAATTTGTTTATCAAAAAATCAAAACAATAGATATGCCAGAAGATATCGCCTGACATATAGACATAAAACTAAAAAAGCTCCTGACGGGAGCTTTTTTAGTTTTAATTATACTATACATACGTTTCTTATTCAGAAACTTTGCTGGCATATTTTTTATCTTCTTTGATTTTCGCGCCTTTGCCTTTCTTGTCTCTAAGATAGAATAGTCTAGCTCTTCTGACGACCCCTCTTCTTATCAATTCTATTTTTTCAATGCTGGGAGAAAGCAGGGGGAAAATTCTTTCAACGGCGACTCCTCCGGATATTTTTCTGACAGTAAATGTTTCTCCCAATGAGTTTTCATTTCTTCTCTGAAGAACAACACCCTGATATTGCTGAATTCTTTCCTTGTTTCCTTCTGTAATCCTTACGTGTACATTAACCGTATCACCAGCTTTGAATGCAGGAATATTCTTTCTCGTCTCACTGTATTCAGCCGCTACAATATTGAGTAATTCAGTGCTCATATTCGTATGTTTTTATAATCTCTCCCAAAAATGGACTGCAAATATAGATATTTATTCCTGAACCAAATAATATTTTAAATATTATTTTGATATTTTTTGTAGAGATCGGGGCGTCGGTTTTTTGTTTTCTCCATGGCCTGCTCGTAGCGCCATTGTTCTATTTTTTCTTCATGGCCGCTTAACAGTATTTCGGGGACGTTCATTCCCCTGAAACTGGCTGGCCGCGTATAGACTGGAGGAGCGAGCAGGTCATCCTGGAATGAATCGGAAAGCGCGGAGGTTTCGTCGGATAATACGCCCGGAATAAGCCGTATGATTGCGTCTGTCAGAATCGCCGCCGGCAATTCCCCGCCAGAAAGGACGTAGTCGCCTATGCTGATTTCGTGTGTAACCAAAGCCTCTCTTACTCTTTCATCAATACCTTTGTAATGACCACATATGATTATGATATTTTTAAGGCAGGAGAGCCGGTTGGCTGTTTTCTGATTGAAGGTGTCTCCGTCCGGCGTAACATAAATTACAGCGTCGTACGCGCGCTGAGCCTGGAGATTCTCGATACATTTAAAGAGGGGCTCGGGCATTAGCACCATGCCGGCGCCACCACCAAAGGCGTAGTCGTCGATCTGTTTGTGTTTGTTTACAGAGTAATCTCTTAAGTCGTTGATGACCAGCTCGACAATTTCTTTTTCCTGCGATCTTTTCAGAATAGACTGATTAAGAAAACTGTCAAGCAACGCGGGTAGGGCGGTGACAATATCGATTCTCATTCGTTAATCTTCCATATATAGTGCCAGTAAACCATCGGGAAGGTCTACCAGAATCGTTGAGTCGCTATGATCAATCTTATGTACGATGTCGTCGGTGAGAGGTATAATTACTTCACGATCTTTGTATCGCATAATGATGAGGTCGTGCCCGGGATTCTCCACTATGGCTTCGATCTTTCCCAGCGCGCCTAGACTTTTGTCGATTACTTGAAAGCCGATTATTTCGTGATAGTAGAACTGATCTTCTTCTAGCTGAGGCAATAGGTCGAGCGGAAGGTACAGTTTTTTACCACTGAAGCCGGCGGCGTCGTCGGGGTTTTTGATATCCTCAAACTTGATAATCGCCTTTTTCCCGGATATGCTTATGGCTTCAATAAAAAAAGGAATCAGTTTTTTGTTGAGTTCAACAAAAACTGATTCCAGATCTTTGTAATATTCGGGAGTCTCCGAGTCCAGGATAGCCTGCATCTCACCAGACAACCCATGTGGTTTTGTAAGATATCCGAGTTCGAAACAGCTTTCCGCTTTCATTGTCCCGGAAAGATTATTTATTCGGCAGCGGACTCTTCCGTAGCTTCTTCCGTTCCTTCGGAAGCGACCTCTTCTTCGGCGGAAGCAGCTTGCGTTGCCGCCGCTAACTTGGCAAGTTGAGCCGCTTTTCTGGCTTCGTTTACTTTCGCTTCAGCCGCTAATCTCGCCTTTTTATCAGCGTCTTTCCGCGCTTCGGAACTGGCAAGATCGCTTTGCGCTTTCTTTTCTTTGCTGTCTACCCATTCCTGAAACTTCTTGTCAGCCTGTTCCTGTGTGATCGCTCCTTTGTTAACACCAACCTGGAGATGTTTTTTCAACATTATTCCTGATTTGGAAAGAATCGTTCTCGCCGTGTCGGTGGGCTGGGCGCCAGTCATTATCCAATGAAACGCTCTTTCAAGGTTCAATTCGGTAATGTTAGGAACTCCTGTTGGGTTAAAAATACCGATTTTCTCAATGAATTTTCCGTCCCGCGGAGCTCTTGAGTCAGCTACGACGATGTCGTATCTGGCATACTTTTTACGTCCCCGACGTAATAATCTGATTTTCGTTGCCATGTTTGTAGTATAACTTTTAAATTTTGTCGTGCGGATCCCGTCCGCGAAAGAGCGCCAAAGTTAGCTATTTAATTATGATTTAGCAAAAGTAACATCGTATTATGTCGGATTTGTTCTTTTGTTCGTTAGATTTTTATTGTCGCTTCGGCCATTCTAAAATTTAGATCGGATATGATATGGCTTTTCCGTGAAAGAATCCGAAATTAGTCGGTCGGAGAAAGCAGGAAGCCGGGCAAGGGGTCTGGTTTCAGGGTAAACGCGCTATATAATATGAAAGAGATTTGTTTCGCAACGAACAACAGAGGTAAACTTGAGGAAATTCACAAGCAGATTGGAGATCAATATAAGGTTTTGAGTCTTAGTGAAATCGGCTGCGAGGAGGAGTTGCCGGAAACACAGCTTACGATAGCCGGAAACTCTATGCAAAAGGCGGAATATGTCAATGTTCGTTATTCCATCGATTGCTTCGCGGACGATACTGGTTTGGAGGTCGACGCGCTGGACGGCGCGCCGGGGGTGATATCCTCCCGATACGCGGGGCCACAATGCAGTCCTGAAGACAATATAGAGTTATTGTTAAAAAATCTGGAAGGCGTGGAAAACAGGTCCGCGCGTTTTCGTACAGTGATTACTCTTATTATTGAGGGTGAACTGCATCAGTTTGAAGGACTTGTTGAAGGAAAAATCACCATGGAGCGGCATGGAGAGAAAGGTTTTGGCTATGATCCTGTTTTTCAACCTGACGGTTACGCTGTTACATTCGCCCAATTAAGTGTTGAAGAGAAAAATCAGATCAGCCATCGGGGAAAGGCGGCCAAAAAAATGGTTGATTTCTTTAAGACGCGGTTAATGGTAAAGTAAAGCCGGATGCCATATATCATTGGAATATGTGGAGGAAGCGCGTCTGGCAAGACCGCCTTTGTACAAGAGCTCCGCGAGCGATTTTTGGATTCGGAAGTTTGTCTCCTTTCCATGGATAATTATTATAAGTCCATTGACCGGCAACCTGTGGATGGGGCCGGTGTGGCTAACTTCGATAGTCCTGAATCTATTGATATCGATAAGCTTTTGATCGATTTGAGAGGACTAAAGGAGGGAAATACGATCCATGGATGGGAGTACGCTTTTAATAATCCGGATAAGAAACCGGTCGCTTATACGCTGAGAGGCGCTCCCGTGATTATAGTGGAAGGCATCTTTGTACTAGTATTCGACGCGCTGCTGAAAGAGCTTGACCTAAGGTTATTTGTCGACACGAAGGATCATATCCGGCTAAAGCGAAGAATTAAGAGGGATTGGGAAGAAAGGGGATATACTATGGAGGACGTGTTTTACCGCTATGAACATCATGTCGTTCCCATGTATGAAAGGTTTATCGAACCTACAAAGTATATCGCCGATATCATTATTTCCAACAATGTATCTTTTTCAACCGGTTTGGAAGTCATAAGCGCGCATATACGCGATATCCTTGGAAAGAAAGCCAGGGATTGAAAAAAACAGACCCGCCAGGCATTGGAAGCTGGTCGGGCGTTTGGGTTTAATTGTTCGCGT
Organism: Bacteroidota bacterium; assembly: GCA_023391415.1. Taxonomy (GTDB): domain Bacteria; phylum Bacteroidota; class Bacteroidia; order Cytophagales; family Cytophagaceae; genus SpSt-227. Next base: position 94,488 of record JAEWAY010000022.1, read on the forward strand.
TTTTTCTCGCGTGATTTCTATAATAATGGAACGAGTTATTCGTCGGGCTGTTTTTGGCTGTCTTTCCATGGTCTTATGATTAGCCGGGTGGCCCTGTCATAAGTAAAGTAATTCCACATCCATCCAAGCAAAACAGTGAGTTTGTTTTTAAAGCCGATAAGAAACATCAGGTGGACGAACATCCAGACAAACCACGCGAAGATCCCTGAAAATTTGAATTTAGGAAGATCGACTACCGCTTTATTTCGACCAATGGTAGCCATGCTGCCTTTGTCGTTGTAGTGGAAATGCTTCAAAAGTTTTTTTTCCAGTAAAAGCGAAAGGTTGGTGGCGACAAGGCGACCTTGCTGGATAGCGACCTGGGCGAGCATGGGAAATCCCCTTGGAGTATCGTCCGTGTAGACTCCGGCGGCGTCGCCTATGGCGAATATGTTGGAGAATCCATGGATGAGCAACGTCTTGTCGGTAACATATCGACTGGCTTTTACCGAATCTTCGGGTAGGCCTTTGATAACATTGCCTTGTACCCCAGCGGCCCAGATCAGGGTTCTGCTCTTGATTTCACTTCCATCGCTTAGTGTCGCCCGATAGCCGTCATAGGACTTTACCGCTTTACCGAGTTTTACCTGTATCCCAAATCCGTCAAGATATTGGAGCGCCTTTTGGCCGGCATTGTCGGACATTCCATTCAGGATCCGGGGCCCGGCTTCGAGAAGATAAATATCCATCTGGCTGAAGTCCAGTTCAGGGATATCCTTTGGAAGAATATGTTTGCGTAGTTCCGCCAGCGCGCCGGCAAGTTCTACTCCTGTCGGGCCGCCTCCCACAACGATTATGTCCAGAAAGCTTTTCCTTTCCTCCATGGATTGGGTAAGCAGGGCGTTTTCGAAGTTTTGCAATATCTTGCTTCTCAGATCCAGAGCCTGAGGTATTTGCTTCATCGGGAAGGCTGTGTTTTTTACTTCATCATTGCCATAATAGTTGGTTCTGGAGCCGGAGCATATTGCCAGAAAATCATAACTTAGCTCTCCGATAGAAGTCTTTATTCGATTTTCATTGGGTTGGATTTCTTCCACAGTGGCGATTCTGAAATAGAAATCCTTATAGCCGGTGAAGATTTTTCGCAGCGGGCCGGCGATTGAATCCGGTTCCAGTCCGGCAGTCGCTACCTGATATAAAAGTGGCTGAAATGTATGATAGTTATATCGGTCTATCAGTACAATCTGAAATTTTCCGCTTTTCGTTATATTTTTTATCAACTCAATTCCGCCAAAGCCTCCTCCAATAACTACTAACCGTGGTTTGCTTGATTTGGGAATATTCATAAGGTGTTGTTTTGTGATAAAAGTACTATTTGTGTGTCGGTCTTTTGTTTAGCGCGCGTATGAGGCGTGATGGTGATGAAGAATGAAAAAGGCCTGTTTCAGGCAGGCCTTTCCGTTATATCTTTTTTCGATAACGTGAATGGATCAGATCCGCGACGAGGCCTGTCCAGCCAGTTTGGTGTCCGGCCCCGCAACCCCTTCCGTTGTCTCCATGGAAATACTCGTAAAATAATATGTAATCTTTAAAATGTGGATCGTTCTGAAGTTTTTCATTTTTCCCAAATACGGGTCTTTTGCCGTTCCGATCCTTCAGAAAAATGCTTACCAGCCGCTTGCTAAGCTCCTCCGCTATTTGTTTTAGGTTCATCATATTGCCTGAACCCGTAGGATGCTCGATCATTACCTCGTCTTTATAGTATTCATGATATTTCATTAATGACTCAATGATAAGGTAATTGACCGGGAACCATATTGGACCTCTCCAGTTGGAGTTTCCGCCAAACATATAGCTATCTGATTCCGCGGGAAGGTATTTGACTGAAAAAGTTCCGACATCGGTATGAAACTCGTAGGGGTTTTTGTCATGGAATTTTGACAGCGCCCGGATTCCATATTCGGAAAGAAACTCCGATTCATCCAGCATTTTTTTCAGTATCGCTTTTAATTTGTCTTCGCGTACAAGAGAAAAACGGCGGCGTATACCTACGTGAGGAATATCGCGGGTAGACACGAGAGACGCGAGACCTGGGCGATAGTTTAGGAACCATTCAAGCCTGCGTTTGAAGTGCGGAAGCTTTTCCGCCATTTGCGGCTCGAGCGTTTCGACCGCGAAAATCGGGATTAATCCTACGATTGAGCGGATTTTCAGAGGTATATATTCGCCATTTGGAGCATGCAATACATCGTAAAAGAACTGATCGTGTTCATCCCAAAGGCTCAACTCGTTGTCGTTGAGTTTATTTATCTTTCCGGTATTGGCGATCGCGCCGGCTATATAGAGGAAATGTTCCAGAAACTTGGAGGCCGTATCCTGATAAACTGTATTGCTCTTGCTAAGCTCCAGCGAGATTCGAAGCATATTCAAAGCGTACATGGCCATCCAGCTGGTAGCGTCCGCTTGTTCCAGGCTTCCACCTGTCGGAAGAGGATTGCTCCGGTCAAATACTCCAATATTGTCTAGTCCCAGGAAGCCGCCCTCGAAGATATTATTCCCCGCGGAATCTTTCCTGTTGACCCACCATGTAAAGTTCAACATCATTTTATGGAAAATTCTTTCCAAAAACTCCGTATCGCCCTTCCCGTTGTTCATATCCCTGTCAATTTCATACACGCGCCAGCATGCCCAGGCGTGTACAGGAGGATTGACATCGCTGAAATTCCATTCGTAAGCCGGAATCTGTCCATTGGGATGCATATACCACTCCCGGAGGAGTAGTATGAGTTGCCTTTTCGCGAAGTCCGGGTCGATAATAGCGATCGGAATGCAATGGAAGGCCAGGTCCCACGCGGCGTACCATGGGTATTCCCATTTGTCGGGCATGGAAATGATTTCCATGTTGTTCAGGTGTTTCCAGTCCTTGTTCCGGCCATGAATACGTTGTGGAGGCGGCTCGTTACCATTGTCGCCTTCCAGCCAGAGGCTTACGTCGTAGTAATAGAATTGCTTGCTCCAGAGCATCCCGGCAAAAGCCTGGCGCTGTATGGATCTGAGTTCCGTATCTTCCACACCTTCCGCGATCTCGTCGTAGAAGGTATCCGCTTCCTTGATCCGGGTCCTGAAAATATAGGGAAGATCGGTGAGAGGGTCTTTTAATTTTTCATTACTGAAACGCAGGACGACTTCCTGGCTTTTTCCGGGTTCGATATCCAGGATGTAGCGCAGGGCGGATTTCGTCCCTTTCATTTCAGGATTTACGGATTTTTTCCCAAAAGTAACATAGTCGTTAATGCCATCCTTCCAGTATCCAGGTCCCGGATGATGATTGTAGACGGCGTGGTGATTGGTGTCGTTTTCACAGAAAAGCAACTCCGGATCTCCTTCGTAATATAGGGTATAGTTGCCGATATCTTTGTGTGAAATCAGTAGCTCGCCTTCATCGCCTACCCGGATGCATGGACGGTAATTGTCTTTCGCGAAGCTCCACATGTTTCTGAACCACAGGGTTGGAAGCAGGTGCATCCTGGCTTTTTCCGGACCCCGGTTCCATACGGTATAGCGAATGCATATGTCGTCCATATCGGCTTTGGCGTACTCTATGAATACGTCAAAATACCGGTCTTCATCAAACGCGCCGGTATCCATGATTTCATACTCAGGCTCATTTTTTCCGCGTATTCTGTTTTCGTATACAAGCTCGTTATATGGAAATTCTCTTTGAGGATACTTATAGAGCATTTTCATGTATGAATGTGTAGGGGTACTATCCAGATAATAGTACATTTCCTTTACGTCTTCACCATGATTTCCCTGATTGCCGGTAAGTCCGAATAGCCTTTCTTTAAGAAAAGGATCTTTCTCGTTCCACATGGCCAGAGCGATACAAAGGAAGGCCTTGTTGTCGGCGATACCTCCGATTCCGTCTTCTCCCCAGCGATAAGCTCTGCTTTTGGCCATATCAAAGGAGAAGTTTTCCCACGCGGAACCATCCGGGCTATAGTCTTCCCTGACAGTTCCCCACTGTCTTTCGGATAAGTATGGCCCCCACTTTTTCCAGCCTCTGTTACTGCGGGTCATCTTGACCCGTTCTTTTTCTATATTTGACATTACGCGAATTTGGCAGATTTAAAAAATAGATTTTTTAAATTGGATTTCCATATAAGAATAGGACATAATGGCCAGAGCTATTTCCCTCCGGGAATATTACAAAATATACCCGAAAATGTTTGTTCCGGCGCGTATGTTATCAATTAGTGAAATTATCCACTTTTTATCAAGTATTAAGCCATTTGCTCCTTGAGTGATTTTACCCCTTCATCCTGAAGGTATTCCTCATAAGTCATTGTTTTATCAATAAATCCATGAGGAGACAGCTCTATTACTCGATTAGCGATAGTGTTGATAAACTCGTAATCATGTGAGCTGAACAGGATGGTTCCGGAGAAATCTTTAAGACCGTTATTTAACGCGGTAATGGATTCGAGATCGAGGTGGTTGGTCGGGTCGTCCAGAATCAGCACATTGGAGGCGGCCATCATCATTTTTGAAAGCATGCAGCGCACTTTTTCACCCCCGGACAATACAGAAGCTTTCTTTAAGGATTCTTCGCCGGAGAAAAGCATTCTACCCAGAAAACCCCGGATAAAGCTTTCGTCCTTTTCTTCGGAATATTGCCGCAGCCAGTCGACCAGATTCAGGTCATTCGCGAAGTAGCGGCTATTGTCCGCGGGGAAATAGGCTGTGGAAGTGGTAACACCCCAGGTGAACTTTCCGCTATCCGCTTTACTTTCATTATTGAGAATATCAAACAGAGCGGATATTGCCAGAGTATTGTCGCCTATGAACGCGATTTTATCTCCTTTGTTGACACGGATGTCCAGGTTGGAGAAAAGCGTCTCTCCTTCGTGTGACTTGCTTAGTCCCTCTATTAACAGGAGCTGGTCACCCGCTTCCCGTTCCGGCTTAAATATGATTGCCGGGTATTTTCTGCTGGATGGAGTAATATCCTCGAGGGATAGTTTGTCCAACAGTTTTTGTCTGGAAGTAGCTTGTTTTGATTTTGAGGCGTTGGCGCTGAAACGCGCGATAAATTCTTGAAGTTCTTTGCGTTTGTCTTCAACTTTCTTGTTCTGATCCAAGCGTTGTTTCGAAGCGAGCTGACTGGAATGGTACCAGAAGCTGTAGTTGCCGGCGAAGATTTTTATTTTTCCAAAATCTATGTCGGCGATATGAGTGCATACCTGATCCAGGAAATGCCGGTCGTGCGAAACGACAATAACTGTATTCTTAAAATCAGCGAGAAAGTTTTCCAGCCACTGTATCGACTGAATATCCAGGTGGTTTGTAGGCTCGTCCAGCAAAAGAATATCAGGATTGCCAAACAGGGCTTGCGCGAGGAGTACGCGTACTTTATCCTTGCCTTCAAGATCCTTCATGTCGCTATAGTGCAGGCTTTCTTTCAATCCAAGTCCGCTTAGCAATTTGGCGGCCTCCGTTTCCGCGTCCCAGCCATTGAGTTCCGCGAATTCCGCTTCCAGTTCAGAGGCCCTGATACCATCCTCTTCGGAAAAATCCGGTTTCAGATATATGGCGTCTTTTTCCTTCATGATCTGATACAGTCTTTTGTGTCCCATGATGACTGTTTCAAGAACCTGAAATTCGTCAAATTCAAAATGGTTCTGTTTTAGGACGGCCAGACGCTCTCCGGGGGTAGTTATTACTTTTCCCGCCTGAGCGTCGATTTCTCCCGACAGGATTTTCAAAAAGGTCGATTTGCCGGCGCCATTGGCTCCGATTATGCCATAACAGTTGCCGGGGGTAAACTTGATGTTTACGTCTTCAAACAGAGTTCTTTTTCCGTATCGAAGAGTAACATTTTCTACACTTATCATGAATGAAGATTGTTTTGAAATTCCGAATAACGCTGAAACAACCGAATGTCGGGTCGCGGTGGCAAAGGTAAGGAGAATAATTCGCAGTGCCAGCGCTTTTTAGGGAAATAAGGCGGATATGTATTTAAAATGGCGATGATTTTAATGGAATGTATAATGCGCTTCTACCGGTAAATGGTCGGAGTGATTGTTATTGTCATGTACTGTGAAATATACCGCTTTCAGAGCGGGGTCATAAAAATGGTTATCGATTCGTATGAAATATGGAAAACGGTTATAGGTAAAGCCGAAGCCATTGCCCGCGTCTTCGAACGCGTTGCGTAGTCGTTTTTTCAGATGCCGGTATACATAGGAGTAGGGGGTTTCATTGAAGTCTCCGCAGATAATTACTTTGTAAGGAGATTCGTCGATAAAGTCGGCTATAATCTCGATTTCCCGGTTTCTATTGTTGAAGCCCATTTTAAGCTTGTCTTTTATCTTTAGCGCGTTGGCGAGTATCGAAGTCGGGTCTTTGAGGGTAGCGCTACTGTCGATACGGATGGTCATTGACTTGAGATGAATGTTTATTATCCGGAGGGTATCGTCATTGATCCGGACGTCGGTATATACCCCCCGATTTAGGCCGGTATCCCCAAAAATCAGCGGCCCAGCGTCTACAATAGGATAGCGGCTGAACGTGATCAGGCCGAAATAGCCATTGTGCTTGCCGATTTTAATCGGGTTGGTATAAAAATAATGAATGTCGTTGTCCTCCAGTCTTTCGAGGGATTGTTCGGCTATATTGCCGTCATCGTTATAAAACTCCTGTAGACAAATAATATCGGCGTCGATATTGCTGGCAAGCCAATCGATACTTTCCTTGCTCGCGAGGGTATCCATTATGCTATAAAATCTCAGATAGTTAAAAGCGCCTACATTGTAGCTGACGACTTTCAGAACGGAGTCTTCGGAAAAATCGGACTTTAGATTAATCGCGAATGTTTCCTTTAGCTGGGGGAGTGAAATTACAATAAAAAGCAGGGGGATAAGTATGAGCCGGCTCCGCTGGCGATAATAAATTAATATCGCGATCAGGTTGAATAACCAGGTAAAAGGTATGGTAAGATACAGAAAGCTAAATATATAGTGGCTTCCAGGAGGGTTTTGTTGAATTACAACAATACTAATGCTCAGGATAGCGAGAACGCTTAAAAGTATTTTTGATACTCTACTGGAAAACATCGGAATACTGATTGTTAAGACATGGCGATGGACGCCGCTGTCGGAATATTTATTCCAAATGGTGGAAAGATGAAGCGGAATGTCAATTTACGAAAAAAAATGTTTAAGGTTTCGATAAAATTAAAAAAACTGGTCGAAGAGAGAGTAAGCCTTGCCGAACTGTAGCGGGGATTATGGCAAGCCTGAGTATGTTGTTTATTGGGTATCAGGCTTGCCATACATTATAGATTATGCCGTTTTGCGTTTTCTGCTTCTTATAAACTCGATAATCAGCGGGATAATGGATAGTATGATGATCATCACCACCACCAGGGAAAAGTTGGATTTGACAAACGGTATATTGCCAAAGAAATAGCCCGCGTAGAGGAATACGGTGATCCATGTAAAGCCGCCGATGACGTTGTAGCTGCTAAATTGTTTCGTAGGCATTTTGGCCATACCCGCCATAAAAGGCGCCAATGTGCGTACAATGGGGAAGAATCGGGCCATAAAGATGGTCTTGGCGCCATGCTTTTCGAAAAACGCTTCGGTGCCTTTCAGATGCGCTTCCTTGATAAGCTTCATCTTGGTGATGCGCAGGCCAAAGTGTTTGCCGATATTGTAATTGACGAAGTCGCCAAGAATCGCCGCGACAAGGAGTAGTCCGTACAGGACGACAATGGATAATCCGGAAGCCTCATTGGCGACAAGCGCCCCCGCGGCGAAAAGTAATGAATCGCCGGGGAGGAATGGGGCGAATACAAGTCCTGTTTCACAAAAGATAATGAGAAACAGAATCAGGTACAGATAAAGTCCGTACTGACTGGAAAAATCCGCCAGATAACGGTCTATATGAAGAATAAAGTCAAACAGTTCTAGCAGAGTTTCCATAATCTTTTGTTAAAGGATACATTCATTTGTGAGAAACTTGGACTTCTTTTGGTTAACGATATCCGAGAGAATTAATTTCTCACTCGCGGATTCCTTGGCTGAAACAACCGTCGGGATCGAAAATTCATTTAAAGCGTCAGTAACGGAAAGCGTTCCATACGCGGAATCCTTTCTTCCGTTAAACGGAAAGTTGTCGGGACTACGCTGGCACTGGCTGTTGAGGTTGATCCGGCAGACATAGTTAATCAGCTTATCTATTAAAAGTCCAACCTCTTCCGCTTGGTTCCCGAAGAGGCTTAATTGTTGGCCATAATCCGAATCTTTCAGGTATTCAAGCACCGTGTTTATGTCTTCGAACGGCATGATCGGGATGACCGGGCCAAACTGTTCTTCCTGAGTGACTCTCATATCCAGAGAAACAGGATACAATACGGCGGGTTCGAAAAAGGTATTGTTGAGTTCTCCGCCATTTTCATTGATTACGCGGGCGCCTTTGTTTTCCGCGTCTTCGATCAGTTCTTTTAGATAGCCAGGTTTATCAGGCTCCGGCAATGGTGTGAGGAATACGTTGTTTTCCCATGGCATGCCTCTTTTCAGGTCTTTGACAATTTCGGTAAATTTTTTAATAAACTTGTCCGCGATGGAGTTGTGTACAAAAATTATCTTTATAGCGGTACAACGTTGTCCGTTAAAGGAAAGACTACCCATGACGCATTCTCTGGCCGCGGTATCCAGATCCGCGTGAGGTAGCAATACGGCCGGATTTTTCGCTTCAAGCGCCAGTACGGAGCGCAAACGGTTCGGCTTGGGATGTTTGTTTTTTATTTCGTTGGCGCTTTTGCTGGTGCCTATGAAGGCGAAAGCGTCGATTTTGCCGGTTTCCATGATTTGTCCAACAGTATCCCGTCCTCTTCCGAATACTATGTTGATAACACCTTTGGGAAAGCAGTTTTTAAAAGCTTCCATCAATGGCGCGATCAATAAGACGCCAATTTTGGCGGGTTTGAAAATTACCGTATTCCCCATTAAAAGGGCGGGCATCAATGTGGTAAAGGTCTCATTCAGGGGATAATTGAATGGGCCCATACATAAAACGACTCCGATAGGGCGTTTTTTGATTTTCCCAATAACGCCCTGAGTAACCTCAAAAGCCGACCTGTTTTCCTGTTTGCGTACCTCCGCTATAGTTTGGTAGATATAATCTACGGTCCTGTCAAACTCTTTTTCGGAGTCTTTTAATGGTTTGGCGGTCTCCCACATTAGCAGATTGGTTACTTCCCGTCTTTTGAGTTTCATCTGCTCCAGAAAGTTCTCCATCGCGTTGAGCCTTTCGGTGACGGTCATGGAAGGCCAAAGGCCATTGCCATGATCATAAGCCGCTGTGGCGGCGTTCAACGCCATGAGGGCTTCGTCCTTTGAAAGCAGAGGGAAGCTGCCAATTATATTTTCTTTAACTCCGTCGTTCGTGTTGAGCGCGATCGGCGATTTTACTTGCTGGAAGGAACCGGTATGGGTATGAAATTCGCCATTTACCAGATATTCAGTAACGTTTACAGGGGCCTTAATCCTCAAATCTTCCGGAATATCTGTTTCATATGGGAATTGTATGGAATTGCTCATTGGTTTTAGTTTTATGAATCAATAATATTATTCTGATTTAAGACAAATGTTTTAAGAAAGAGAAGAGCCTCGCGGAATTTTTCAATGTTTTTTATACAGAGTCCTTATCCATCCTGATCGTTATAGGCATAAATTTTTAATGGAGGCAAATATAGTATAAATGTACTACATATTTTTCATGTCACGGTTCGTGTTAAGGATAAATGACCAGTAATTAAAAGGAGAAGGAGGAAGCCGATCTTGTTAAACAAATCCGCGATAGCGGGGTTATATGCTTGTTTACCAGAAAACGTCTGGTAGTATTTTGTAAGGCTAATCCGTTATTGTTTTTGGTACATGAAGAGCAAGGAAAGTATAGGTAGGGAACTATGCGTCATGTCAAAGATTTTACTTACGCTGGTTGGCTTGATCCCGACAGTGACTTTGATAGGATGGCTGTTTGAGATCGAATTGTTTAAGCGACTGGTTGATAATTCGGTAGCGATGAATCCATTGACGGCTGTTTTGTTGATGGTCGCTTTTATATCCTTCGGATTGATTCAGCATGAAGGTTATTCCATAACAACGCGCAACATCTCCACCAGCCTCGCCGTCATACTGATATTGATCGGACTGTATAAGATTCTTTCCCTGATTTTCGGATTCCCTTTTATTCTGGATCAGATATTTTTTTCCAAAGACCTTGTGGAGCCCGGACGCTTTCAGCGGAATGAGCTGGACCCGGTCATGGCCTTTGTTATCTTCAATGTCGGTATCGCCATCATTCTGCTAGACAAGCATATTATTATTTCGGAGAACCTGCTTTTTTTCAACACGCTTATTTCACTACTTTGTCTTTATGGATACGCTTATGGTGTTAAGTTTCTGATCGGTATCGGCAATTTGTTTCCCATGTCCATACTTGGGGCCTTTTGTATTTTGTTTTTTAACCTGTCGGCCTTGTTCGCCCGACCTCGTCGGGGCAATATGGCTATCCTGATCGGAGAAAGTCCTTTTGAGGTGGTCAATATGAGATTGATCGCTTTTTTTATGCCTTTGTTTGTTGGTTGGTCGAAACTCTATGGAGAGGATCAGGAGTGGTTTACGAAGGAGTTTGGCACAGCGATATTCGCTGTTTTTTCTTATGGGGTAAGCATGTACTTTCTTAAGCGGCAGTCTACCATCCAGTACAAACTGAGGGAGCTAAAGAAAGAGGAGGAGCGTATGACTAAGGAAGACGCCCAAAAACTGAACGCTATTCTTGACAATATCCCGGCGATAATTTATATCCAGGATATGGATCGCAGGTTTGAGACGATCAACCGTAGTTTTGAGAAATTTCATGATCTGACCAAGGATCAGGTAGCCGGAAAGAAGGCGAAGGACATCTTCGAGGAAAAATACGTAAAACTGTTTGAAGAGAGAGAAGATGTTCTTGTTACCGGGCAGTCTCAAAATAAGGAATTTACTTTGTCTTTTAAAGACAGGAAGCGCTGTTTTTGGAACGTGTCGTTTCCGTTAAGGGATATGAGCGGCAAGATATACGCTGTCTGCAGCGTAAGCGTGGAAATAACCATGCTTAAAGAAAATGAAAAGGAGATAAGGGAGAAAAAAGCCTGGCTGGACTATATTCTTGATAATCTGACGGAAGGAGTGCTGGTGGCTAATCAGGATAGAGATTATATTTTGTACAATAAGGTCGCGAAAAATATACTTCAGACGGAAATCGCGGAAATTACGGACGATGATGAAAAGTCGCATTATTACCTTTATGATTTGGAAGGGGAAAAGAAGGTTCCTTCAGATGAGTTGCCCATGGTGAGAGCGTTGAATGGGGAAAAGGTATATGACTATGAATTGCTGGTTAAGGATCCGAGGTGGGATGAACCCAAGCATTTGAGTGTTTCGGCGATGCCTATCGTAATAAGCGACGCTCCTTCACAGGCTGTCGCGGTATTCAGGGATGTAACGGAAAAACGAAAAACGCAGAAGGAAATAAAGGAAAACGCCCGGAAGCTCCGAACGATTCTGATGTCCATAGAAGAAGGAATCCTGGTGGTGGATGAGAAGGGGAAGCCTTTTATCGTAAATAAGAAAGCTATCGAAATTCTGGGGGATATTGAAAGGGATCTTGAATGGGAGGCTATTCCGGAGCGCTATCATTTATATAGGGCCGACAATAATAAATTGTACGAATATACTGATCTGCCCATATATAAAGCTTTGCGTGAGGACAAGGGCGACGAGGCTATTATCCTAGTCAGGAATCCGAATCATGATCAGCATAAGACGATTAAAGTAGCGGCGACTCCGGTGACTTTTGAGGATGGCGCTATCAATGTAGTGGTTGTCATTACGGACATAACGATGATTGATTATCCCGCGATCGAATAATGGGAGGTTTGTCTCCAAGCCGCTTTTAGGATGCGGGGATTCAACAGACATTTTTTATCTTGCGGAGATTCGCTACTGTTTACTTTCAAATCGCTCCGCATGGGCCAATTATTCAGGTATTGCACTGCCGCGTTGTCCGGACTGCTCCCATTTCGCTGGCTGCAAACTTTCAACAACCATAAGATTATCTTTCCGTTTTATCATCTGGTCGCCAATGAGCGGGTCGGGCATGTCGCTCATCTTTATTCTTATAAAAATGAAAACGAGTTTGTAAAAGACCTTGATTTTCTTTTGAAGCGTTACAAGCCCCTGTCCATTTTGGAACTATATGAAGGAAAAATACCTGACCGCGACTCCTTCCTGCTGACGTTTGACGATGGGTTGATAGAGTTTAAGGAAATTGTCGCTCCCATATTGCTCAGGAAAGGGGTGCCCGCCATCAATTTTCTTAATTCCGGATTTGTTGACAACACGGATCTTTTTTATAGGTACAAGGCGAGTTTGCTGATTGAGGAGACGCGACGTGATAAAGCGAGTTGTCGTCGGTTGCGCGAATTGTTTCCTGAGTCGGGATATGGGAAAGGCGTGAAAGAAAAACTTTTGAAAATCACTTATCATGAACGAGAGTCGCTTGATATCGCGGCCCATCATATAGGCTTTAGTTATCATGACTATCTGGCGAAAGTGAAGCCATATATGACTTCAGAGGATGTGCGGGCGCTGGCAAAGGCTGGATTTGACTTTGGCGGTCATAGTATTGATCATCCGGAATATTGGAATCTGAATCTGGAAAACCAGGTAAAACAGACGCTCGAAAGCGTCGCCGCCGCGCGTCAGTTGACCGGAGCTCGTTTGAGGTTGTTTTCTTTCCCTTTTTCCGATACCGGAGTAAAAGAATCCTTCTTTGACAATGAGTGGATTAAAAATAATGTCGATTTCATGTTTGGTACCGCGGGAATAAAAAAAGAGAAGCATCGTGGACACTTTCAGCGTATCCCGATGGAAGAGCGTAAGGGGAAAAAAACCGCGGAGCAACTATTGCGCCGGGAATACATATATTTTCTCTTCAAAATGCTTTTGGGAAGGAATGTCAATCACCGCGTTTAGCCAGAAGTAATGCCTATACGCGCCACATAAGATTAGTTCAGAAATGGAATTTGTTTTTGTCACAGGACTTTATATTCTTGGCTTTATCAATCTGATCACGCTTTTCGCCCTTTTTTCGCGGGCTAATAAGTCGGGGTCGGGCGAGACGCTGTCGCGTCTGGACATATTGGAAAGCCATATCTATAAGCTGGATGAATTGATTCGGGCGGAGTTGAGGGCCAGCAGGGAAGAACTTTCAAACGCGGGCAAGGAAAGCCGTCTGGATCTTCGGCAATCTATGATTGATTTCCGTCAGGAATTGAAAGACACCCTCATGAGCGTATCCGATCAAAATCGTTTGAACTCATCCGGAATGCAGGAAAGTATCAAACGAACTTTCGCGGAATTTCAGGACAGCTTTGATCGCAATGTTCATTCTTTTAATGAACTTCAGAGAGAAAAATTCGTCCGGCTTGAACAACGCCTGCATGATTTTGTGGTGTCGGCCGAAAGACGACTGGAAGAAATGCGGATAACGGTGGACGAGAAGTTACAAAAGACTCTTCATGAGCGTGTAGGTCAGTCCTTTGAAATGGTTAACCGCCATCTGGAAAGTGTGCAAAAGGGCTTGGGAGAGATGCGCTTGTTGGCTCAGGATGTAGGGGGATTAAAGAAAGTGCTTTCGAATGTCCGCGCCCGAGGTTTACTTGGAGAGCTTCAATTAAGGAGCTTGCTGGAGCAAATCTTGTCGCCCGTCCAGTACTCGGAGAATGTTCGTACCAAAAGCGGATCGTCGGATGTCGTTGAATTCGCTATTCGGTTTCCGGGTAAAAATGAGGTGGACGGAGAGGTTTTCTTGCCGGTAGATTCAAAGTTTCCGCTCGATGTTTATTACCAGGTGCTGGACGCGTATGAAAATGGAGATCTCCCGGGTATAGAGCAGGCCGGGAAGCAGTTGGAGCAAACGATTAAAAAGTGCGCTCGGGATATACGGGACAAATATATCGACCCGCCGCGGACGACGGATTTCGCGGTAATGTTTTTGCCGGTCGAGGGCTTGTACGCGGAAGTAGTTCGTAGAACGAACCTGATCGAACTGTTACAACGGGAAATGAAAATAGTCATAACGGGGCCGACTACGTTCGCGGCGATGCTCAATAGCTTTCATTTAGGATTCAGAACCCTCGCCATCCAAAAAAGAAGTGGTGAAGTCTGGCAGGTTTTGGCGGCTGTAAAGACCGAGTTCGCGAACTTCGCGGGTATGCTTCAGAAGGCCAAAGGAAATATTGATACAGCTTCAGGTCAACTGGAGCAGGTATTGGGTGTTCGTACCCGGGCGATCGAGAGGAAACTGAAAGAGATAGAGGCGGCTTCACCGGAAGATTCCGCCAGGTTGTTGGGCGACGACGAAGATTTGAGGAAATAAGCGATCAAAAGGCGATGGTTTCCGTAAAACGCGTTTAAACTGCCGGATGATCGGAACGGGTGAATATTCCCGGTGATTTTACGTTGATGTTTTGAAGCGGATATATAGTATTCCTTGTAATTTTAGACTCATAAATAATTCGATACCTTGAAAGTTTTTCGCAGGATCCGAAATATCATAATAGCTGTTTGCGTCGCGGTGGCCGTTCTTCTGGTGACTGCCGGAGGGATCGCGTATTTGTATAGGGGAAAGATTATGAATTTGCTTGTCGGAGAATTAAATAATTATCTGGCGGTTGATATTGAAGTGAGCAAAATTGAGCTAAATATGCTCGAACACTTTCCGTATCTTTCCCTTTCTATGAGTGATGTGCGGGTTCAGGAATCTCAGGGTTTTTCCGGAGGCTATCTGGCGATCGCGCAGACAGTTTACCTGGCGTTCAATCCGCTGGATTTGCTTCAAAAAAAATATGAAATCGAACGAATACTTCTGGAAGGGGCGGTGGTCAATATCGCTATCGACCGGGAGGGTTTGGGAAATTACATGATCATGAAGCCTTCGAATAATTCTTCTTCGGAAGAGTTTATAGGCTTCGCGTTGAATAGGATCGTTCTTCAGGATGTGCTGGTCAACTTTCGGTATGACCCCGGAATGCAGTATTATAGCGTTCTTCATAAGCACGCGGAAGCCAATCTTAGCCAACGGGCCGATCTGCTGGAGATTGGCATGGACGGAGATCTGCACATATACGATGTCATAATCGCCGGACAATCTTATTTCAGGGAAAAACCCGTTCGACTTCGTAGCAGACAGACATACTCGTTTAAAAATAAGAACCTTGAAATTCTGCCTTCGGACCTTATTGTCGCCAAATCCGGATTTCATTTGGCGGGGAATTTGAATTTTATGGATAAAAACCTGATCGACTTAAACTTTCAGGGTGATAAAGGCAAGATTCAGACCTTGATTTCCTTACTTCCTTCCTCTGTGACCAGACATCTTTCCAGCTATAGAAGCGAAGGCAATGTATATTTTAACGGGATTATCAAAGGGGAAATATCTTCAAAAAGCAATCCGCTCATTTCTATTGATTTCGGTTTTGAAAATGCCAATATACGAAACGTAGAGTATAAAGGAGAGATCAGACAAGCCAACCTGACCGGCTCTTTTACCAATGGAGAAGAGCGAAAAGCCGAAACTTCAGAATTAAGGATCAGTAAGTTCAACGCCGTTTTTCAGCGGATGCCTGTAAAAGGATATTTTGTCATGACTGATTTTGAAGATCCCATGTACGAGGTTTCCTGTAGCGGGTCTATTGATCTCGCGTCGTTTATTAAATTCTATCCGGTCAACGAGATTAAGGAAACGGAAGGGACCATATGGGCCGACTTCTATTTCAGGGGAAAACCAGACGATCTGAAAAAGTTTCCAGAACGGGTAGTCGCGTCTGGTGAAACGAGGATTACCAACGCGTCCTTCACGTTCAGAGATATTCCGTATAGCTTTTCAGCGATCGATGGTAATCTTCTGTTTAATCGTAATGATATTGCTGTCAATGACTTTAAGGGACGGATCAATGGGAGTGACTTTTTGCTTAATGGATACTTTCGCAATCTTATTCCCCGGATATTGTTTGATGAGGAGGTATTGCGGGTGGACGCCACGCTGAAATGTTCGACGCTTGATATCAACGCCTTGTTAATTCCCGACGAGTCTCCATCGCGGAAAGGCAAATCGAATAAATCCGATTCTTTTAGTATCGATGACCGGCTCGCGCTGAATCTTGAGTTGAAAGTAGATAGCCTCTCCTATAATAAATTATCCGCGACAAGTTTAACCGCGAGATTAAATCTTAATGGGACCGCGGCGCGGCTGAATAATTTTTCCGCGACGATGTGCGGGGGAACTATAGCCGGGGATCTGGCATACGAGTTTAAAAAGAAGCCTGTTGTGAAACTGTTCGCTTCCATTGACCATATTGACGTCCGTAAACTCTTTAATGTATTTGACAACTTTGATCAGGATTTCATTACCGGAGAGAATTTGCGCGGAGTCCTTTCTTCTACCATTGAGCTTATCGCGCCGCTTGATGAAGAAGAAAAAGTCGATTATGCCGGATTGGTTGGCAAAGTGGCGCTCAAGATCAAGGAGGGAGAATTGATTGGCTTTAGCCCTATGCAAAAGCTTAGTCTGTTTGTGGATGAGAGAGATTTATATAATGTTCAGTTTTCCGAGTTGACAAATGAGTTGATTATCAAGGACAATAGTGTTTATATTCCCGAAATGCGGATTAATTCCAATGTGTCCAATATCACTGTGCTGGGCGCGCATACGTTTGACAATTACCTGGATTACAAGGTTTCGATTCCTCTCAAGAATTATAGAAAAAAGGATAAGGACGAGGCTTTTGGAGCGATTGAAAACGATGGCAGGGGCAACAGCCTTATTCATCTGACCATTAAAGGACCTGGAGACAATTTCAAGATCGCTTTTGACTCCAGGCGGACCGGACAAAAAATTCGAGAAGATCTGAGAAAGGAAAAGGAAGAAATCGGGGATCTGTTTAGAGGAGGACGCGCGACTGGAAAGGAAGTAAAAGAACCTGTACTAAACGAGGAGGAGTTTTTTGAATTCTGATACGAGTTTATGATTCCATCGGATGAATAGTTTTAGTTTAACCTTTTAGTTTATATCTTCGCCCCTTATTTTTAAACCATTACATAATATTTTTTTACAGCTATGAAAACAACAATTGTCAGTATCCTGACGATACTGTCCATTCGCGCCGTTTCCGCGCAGCAGATTCTCATTTATCAGGAGTCTTTTGAAGATACCTTGAGCTTTACCGGTTCGTTCTCGTCAAAATTCAGGGCGTCCGGCAACGATCATTTTTCCTGGACTACGGGAGACAATATTTCCAATACGACCGCTCCATATTCAGGATATGATGGTGACTGGTTCTGGGCGTCGGAAGATGTTGATCATTTGGGAGTCAAAGCGCAATATATTCAGACGGAACCCATTCCTTCGGCGGGCTATCCGGATCTGGAGGTAAGAATTATGGTGGCGGTAGGAAACGAGGCCGCCGCTAATGGAACATCGGGATTCGACAGAGGAGATTCCCTTGTGGTATATTATAGTCTGGACGGGGGAGATTCCTTCTCGCGGGGACTTAAGTTTTCGTATGAAAATAATGGCGACGCCTTTAATGAGCCTTTAAGGCTCGATAGCGACTTTGACGGTTATGGAGACAGTACGTATCTCAGGACGGAATTTCAGGAGTTTTCGTTTCCTGTCGGAGTGGCTGAAACAGTGATTATAAAAGTTGTATTCACCAACGACGCGGATAATGAAGAAATCGCGATTGACAATATACAGCTCTGGGGCGGAGATGTCTTTACTTCCTACCCGGAAAATCGGGATGAGTGGATATGGATTGGACCCAATCCCTTCGACAATATGCTGAAACTGGAGCTGCTCAGGCCGGGACCGGTACGAATAACCGACGCGTATGGCCGTGAGTGGTACAACAAGATGTGTTCGGCTACGGAAATTGTCGATACGGGATATTTTCCTTCCGGTGTCTACTATGTACGCGTAATGGACGAGGCCCGGACGATAAAATGCGTTAAGAGGTAAATCTGCTGTACGAGAAAGAACTCGCGCCTGGCTGGAGCGTGCGCTATTCGCCAGGCGCTATCTTTTGAATGTACTTGTTCAGCGCTAATTAGCGCCTTCAGGTACAAACATAAGTTTATCCTGATTGTTACCTTGGATAATAGTAGGTGACAAGTATGCAAAAAATATTCATTCCGGCTCTTAATACCCTGACTCTTGTGCTGACCATATTTTTTAATTACTGGGCCGCGTATGGGTATTTTAACGATGTGTCGGTCGAAAGTATTGATCGGACATATAAATGCTTATACTTTCCGGATAACTATGTGCATACCATATGGGCTTTGGTCTATTTGGGCATGATCGCCTTACTGATTTTCCAATGGCGCGAAACAATAGCGGGGAAAAACGGAGGTGAGATTACGGGCATATGGATGACTATTACCAATGTGGCGAATTCGCTGTGGATTTATTCCTGGAGCTCTCAATTGCCGGGGCTTTCTATACTATTCATGTTCTTTTTGCTCATGTCCTTGCTTGTGCAGGCGATGTTGTTCAATATGGAATGTTGGGACGCTCCCGTCCGGATTATTTTGTTTGTTTGGTGGCCAATCGGAACTTATTTGGGGCTGGTAATTTTTACCATGTTTGGCGTGGTAATCGCTTTTCTGGAACGATGGGGGTGGACTGGAGGTCCGCTGGGTGAGGAGTTATGGGCGGTTATCTTATTGTCGCTTACGACAGTGGTATATATTATGTTGGTTTTTACAAGAAATATGAGAGAGACGGCTTTGGTTGGCGCCTGGATGATTTTTGGAACAGTCGTAAGGCATTGGTTTGATCATCCCGCTGTCGCGTATGCCAGTCTTATTATGGTCGCCTTGATCCTGACCGTTGTGGTCTGGCATGGTTACAAAAATCGGGCTGGTTCCGTTTTTGCTAAAATAAAAGGGGGCGATTTTTGATCCGGTAAGCTCCGTTCTTGTTTGCCTTTTCGGTATAAATACGTATAATAAGTATCAATTTATAGAGTTACCTTAGAAGAGGAGATGGTCCGGCGGATATTCCGGTGGAGTCCCCTGTTCAGGGTTCGAAGGGAAGGATGTTCGCGTCGTTTCAACGAGGAAACGTTAACTTGTGAATTTTTGATTGTTTATCTTATAAACTTTTGATTGTATGAAGACCTCTTTTTTAGATTATTATAAAGTAATTTTACAAAAAGTCAGCTTCGACCGAAAGTTGTTTAAAAAAGAATATCGCAAGGCGATTGAAACGTTGCAGGAGTCTGAGATTGGCGTGTTAAAGAACTGGATAAGAGAAAACAACGTGAGGTCTCCAGAGTCTGTGAAAACAAAGACTATGCAGCTAAAAAACCATACTTGAGCGTAAGTTCGCGTTTATCTGAGAGTACTAAGAGTACTATTTTTATCGCTTTCAGTTGAGGAAGAAAAAAAGGGCTGGGAGCGAAAAATCCGCTTTTATCAGGATTAAGTCGCCCCGGTTTGTCGACCTTCCGCTGTTAACCTGCCCCAAGGACGAGGCCCGAATGGGTGCGGCCTGCTCTTCAAACCGGTTTTGACCGGATGTTGATGTTCTATTGATTTTTCATTTGAAACCCAACCCTGATATAAATGTAAATACAGTTTTAGAGTATGTCAATTAAATTGGCGTAATATTTTCTGGAGGCGGGACCCGGCTATGAATATTTTTCAATACTGAATCCAAACTCCGGCCATAATTTTGTTCCTATTTTATCTTAAAGTATTTTTGGGCCTTGAAAATCTATCCTATCAAATGGAAATTAAAACTACATCAATGACCAGAGACGCGAAAATCTTTGATATCATCGCCAGGGAGCGGAAGAGGCAGGAGGAGGGGTTGGAACTCATAGCCTCTGAGAACTTTACTTCTATGCAGGTAATGGAAGCTATGGGAAGTGTGCTGACCAATAAATACGCGGAAGGATTGCCTGGAAAGCGATATTATGGAGGATGTGAGATTGTGGATGAAGCGGAGAGTCTGGCTATTGAGCGTTTGAAAGAGTTGTTCGGGACGACGTGGGCCAATGTGCAGCCTCATTCAGGGGCGCAAGCCAACGCCGCGGTCATGCTGGCGTGCCTGAACGCCGGGGATACAATTCTGGGTTTTGATCTTTCACATGGCGGGCATCTTACGCATGGATCCCCCGTCAACTTTTCCGGAAAGCTATATCGCCCCGTATTTTACGGAGTGGAAAAAGAAACTGGAGTTATCGACTTCAACAAAGTAGTGGATATAGCGAAGAAAGAAAAGCCTAAATTGATTATTTGCGGAGCTTCCGCTTATTCCAGAGATTGGGATTATAAAACCTTGAGAGAAGTCGCTGATAGTGTCGGCGCTTTATTGATGGCGGATATTTCACATCCGGCGGGTCTTATCGCCAAAGGCTTGTTAAATAATCCGGTTCCGCATTGTCATATTATAACCACTACTACGCACAAGACTTTGAGAGGGCCAAGAGGTGGTGTGATTATGATGGGACAGGATTTTGACAATCCGTTTGGGCATAAGACACCTAAAGGAGAAATAAGAAGCATGTCCAGCTTGTTGGATATGGCGGTATTCCCTGGTACGCAGGGCGGGCCTTTGGAGCATGTGATCGCGGCCAAGGCTGTAGCTTTCAGGGAAGCTCTGTCCGATGAATACAAGGAATACGCTATTCAGGTGCAGAAGAACGCCGCGGCGATGGCTCAGGCTTTTATTGGAAAAGGCTATGATATCATTTCGGGAGGGACGGACAATCATTTGATGTTGATTGATTTGAGAAATAAAGGCGAGATGACTGGTAAGCTCGCTGAAAATACGCTGATCAAAGCGGATATTACCATTAATAAGAATATGGTTCCGTTTGACGATCGCTCGCCTTTCGTTACTTCCGGAATGCGCGTCGGTACAGCCGCGGTTACTACCAGGGGAATGAAGGAAAGCGACATGGCCAGAATTGTCGATCTTATAGACTCGGCCCTGATCAATCACGCGAATGAAGCGAAACTCGGAGAACTGAAGGCTGAGGTTAATGGCTGGATGAAGCAATTCCCCCTGTATTAAGAGCAATCTCGTCATCATGGATATCTTGTGGAGAATAAGATATCCGTATTTTAAACAATCAGCAGGTGAATTTTTCGTTTTGCCTGCTGACTATAATTACTAATACATGATGCAGGAAAGTGGAGGTAAGGAAATGGCCTTTATGGACCACCTGGAAGAGTTGCGGTGGCATTTGCTCCGAGGCGTTGCGGCGATTTTCATATTCATGATATTCGCCTTTGTCAATATGAAGTTTATCTTCAAGAATATTATTCTTGGGCCCACCCAGCCGGATTTCTGGACATACAAAGTCTTATGCCGGCTGAGTAGCGTCACTTGTATTGATCAGCTCAACTTTACTCTTCAAAGCAGACTCCTTTCCGGTCAGTTTACCATGCATTTCGTAACCTCTTTTACGATAGGTTTCCTGGTGGGATTCCCTTACCTCTTTTGGGAGTTGTGGCGTTTTATCAAACCGGGACTCTATGTCAACGAGCGACAGGGAGCTCAAGGAACCGTGTTGTTTGTTACCGTACTTTTTGTGATTGGGTCCCTGTTTGGCTACTTCGTGATCGCGCCCATGTCTATAAACTTCCTCGCCAATTATACACTGGACGATTCCATTGTCAATGAGTTCGACATTACTTCCTATGTGGGGACTTTGTGCATGATTGTACTGGCCGGAGGTTTGATGTTTCAGTTGCCTGTTGTGGTAATGATTCTGAGCAAGATGGGTATCATGACACCGGCTTTTATGCGTGAATACCGAAAACACGCGATTGTCGTTCTGATGATTGTCGCGGCGATCATTACGCCGTCTCCCGACGTGCTAAGTCAGCTTCTGGTCGGAATTCCCCTTTACCTTCTTTATGAAATGAGTATTTATATCTCGGCTATTATGAATAAGCGTCGGGAGAAAGAGCTCGCCCTTGATAGAATGAACAATTACTCACAGATAAAAAAATAGGAGTGTATGAAAATCGCTATTGGCGGCGATCACGCCGGTTTTGACTATAAATCCATGCTGATCGGATTTTTAAAGGAGCGTTCCGTGGATGTAGTGGATATGGGCCCATATTCTTGCGAATCTGTAGACTATCCGGATTTCGCTCATCCGCTGGCTGAAGCGGTTGAAAAGAAAGAAGTCGACTTTGGGATCCTGATATGTGGTAGCGGCAATGGGGTAGCCATAACAGCTAACAAACATCGGGGGATCAGAGCCGCTTTGTGTTGGGATAAGGAGTTGGCGCGACTCGCGCGCCAGCATAACGACGCGAATGTCTTGTGTATTCCGGCCAGGTTTGTTTCCGAGGAAGTAGCCAGAGATTGCGTTAAAGCTTTCCTTGAAACCGGTTTTGAGGGTGGAAGACATGAGAAACGGGTCGATAAAATCGCCTGTTCCTAATCGCCATGTCCTTTTTTTAGAAGATATACCGGCTCCTTGTCGAGTTTCCGGTATTCTTTTGCCAAAACAGGAATACGGTAGAAGATTTGTTCCATCCGGTTTTCCTTGTCAATAATTACTTCGGGAAGGTCTTTCCTGAAATTGCGGTGTAACGCCGCGATATTTTTCATATTGTCAAAGTCGTCGAAATGTCTTTTCGAAAGCTCCCAGTCATAATAAGGCGTGGCTAGCTTTGAACGCAGGTAGAAAGCGGGTTCGTCGCCTACTACCAGTACTTTTTTACCTTCCATAGTGATTTCGGGCTTATCGGCGGCAGGTTGCAGGTATAACGTTTTTAACGTATCCGGCGATTTTTGATTCAGCGCGATCAGGTTCATGAAAGGCGTGGCCAGCAGACTGAGCCATAAAAGGATATTGGGGATTATTTTTCCGGAGATCAGAAGAAAAACATGAGCGCTGAAAAAAGCGAATGAAGGAACCAGTATATATAAGAGGGAAGGTGAAACTACATGGCTGATAAGAATAGCGCAGATACCGCCAAGCAGGATGATAAGCATCGATTTTACGCCGTTGAACTGAAAGTTTATATATCCTGAACGGTTGCTGAAGGCTATAAATGAAATAAGAAGTAGTGTCAGTGGTAAGGAGGCGACCTGAAAAAGCAGCGTATAAGAGGTATAGTGGGTAGTGGGAAGAGTGGTGAGTGAAAGAAACAAATTGTATATGAGGTCTTCGAAGCTACCTATATATACGTGGTAAAGACATAAAACGCATAGAGGGAGTAAAAAGCCTGTCAGGGTGAGGAGGACTTTCCGGAAAGACAAGGTGGTGAAAAGTAGCAGGATAAATATAAAGAAAGGTAAAAGGATAACGCTGGCCGCGTAGCATAACGCTGTAAGTGAAAGAAATAAGCCGAGATATAAAAGACCTTCGTCGCTGGTTTTGTATTTTATCTGGATGATAGTGAGGTAAATCGCGGGTAGCAGAAACGTGAGCGAGAGCAAGACCGGAGGAAGGCTATAAAAGTCGAGAAACAGGCAGGAGAAAAGTATATAGAAAAGAGCGGGATAGCTTGATTTTTCATTGTACAGAGACATCCTGTTGCACATATAGTTGAAAAATATCGCTTGTAAATAGACCAGAATAGTTCCGCTCACCCGGAGAGTAAGCGCCGATTTGCCCGCCAGCGTGATCAACGAAGAGTATACTATGGCGGACAATGGTTCGAGACTGGTCCATACATCCCTGTACAACGTAAAGCCGTCGGCAAGTTTTTCGCCGATTGTCAGCCAGTCCAACTCCGGATAGGTGAGGGGAATACCCGCTATGTAGAAAGGAAGCCTGAAAATGATAAGCAGGATCAGGAGAGAGATAATCCTCAACGGATCGGTATATTTGAAAAAATTAACCAAAACAATAACCTTTCTTTTATATTTGGTATAGATTTAAACCGTAGCTTTTTCTATAAGTTTGGGTAAATATATCAATTAAATAAATTACAATGGAATCTCAGAGACAGCGGAAATATTCAAAATTATTGCAAAAAGAACTGGCGGCGATTTTTCAGCAGGATGTCAAGAGTTTATTTGGCAATGTTTTTATTACAGTAACCGATGTAAAGGTGAGTCCTGATTTTGGTTTCGCGAAGGTATATCTGAGTTTTCTGATGGTGCCGGACAAGAAAGAAGCGCTCAGGAGGGTCAAGGAAGTGAAAAATAAGATCAGAGGGGCTCTGGGTACAAAGATTCGCGCTCAGGCGCGTATAGTGCCCGAAATCGAGTTTTATCTGGATGAATCTCTTGACCACGCGGCCAGGATGGAAGACCTCTTTAATAAAATCAGCAAGCCTTCCGATCAGGACTCTACGGAACAGAAGGAGGAAGATTGAGATAATCGTTATAATAAATTAACCGAGTTGAAGGAATCAAGACATTGAACGTTCCAATTTTTATAGCCAGGCGATATTTTTTTTCGGGGAAGAAAAAAAACTTTATTAATATAATCTCCATCCTTTCCATGCTTGTAGTGGCTTTGGGAACCGCCGCGCTGGTCATTGTTCTTTCCGTATTTAACGGCCTTGAAGGATTGATCAGGACCCTGTACAGCACTTTTGATCCGGAAATAAAAGTGGCGCCGGTAAATGGCCGGGCCTTTGACAAGGATTCCGCGATGATCGCCAGAATATACGCTATTGAAGGGGTCGGCATCGTGACGGAGGTGTTGGAAGAAAACGCGCTGGTGGAGCACCGTGATGACCGAAGGGTGGTAAAAGTCAAAGGTGTCTCCTCCAATTTTATTGAGCAGGGACGGATGGATTCGGCGATTGTGGAAGGGGATTTTGTCCTGTATCGCGGTTCGCGGGCCTATGCCGTGATAGGGCGGGGAATTCAGTATAGCCTTAATGTTGGTCTGAATAATGACTTTTATCCCTTAAAAGTGAGCTTCCCCAATAATCAGAAAGTGCTCAATCCGACGGCCAACGATATGCTGATATCCAAATTCATTCCGGTCAGCGCGGTGTTTGCTATTGAGAAGCAATATGACGATAATTATATTTTTACTCCGCTCGCGTTCGCGGAAGAGTTATTTAGTATGAAGGGAAAGATTAACGCGCTCGAAATAAAGACGGACAAAGGCTATAAGATCAATGATGTAAAGAAACGCCTCAAAAAAGTGTTAGGCGACGACTTTTTGGTCCAGGACTCGGACGAGCAGCATGCTAGCCTGCTGAGGGCCATTAAGATCGAAAAGCTTTTCGTTTTTATCATTTTTACGTTCCTTCTGCTGATCGCGTCCGTGAATATTTTCTTTTCGCTTACCATGTTGAGTATTGAGAAAAAGAAAGATGTCGCGATTCTTCTCTCTCTTGGAGCCGGACGATCGATGATAAAAAAGATATTCCTTGTCGAAGGATTGATGATCGCGCTGACGGGAGCGTTTATCGGCCTCTTTCTTGGATTCGCCATCTGCGCGCTTCAGCAACAGTTTGGCCTGGTATCTATGGGGATGGAAACATCTGTAGTGGACGCGTATCCGGTACGTATGAACGGTCTTGATTTTCTTTATACAGGCCTCATCATTATCGTACTTACCATTCTGCTCTCTTACCGGCCGGCTTTGCAGGCCTCGAAGGTCCGTGTCCGTGAAAATATTTGATTTTAAGTAATGTTTCAGTCTCCGTCCGGAAAACTATTTTCTGGGTGGGTTCTTTTTTCGGTATTCGTCAGGATATTGGGCTAAAATCTGCTAAATTGTACGTTTCTTTTTCATCAAAAAAATGAATGTACTAACCTCGGAGCCTTTCCAGATTATCTATTCACTGTTTCAGCATGAGTATCTGGGATATCTGTTCGAAGCTTTCGCCATACAAGTAGACGCTAATGGCAAGCTTACATTAAAGCATCAGAGCATTAGCTATAAAAACTACAAGGAGTTTGAGGCGGGGCTTGATGAAAAAGATTATAAGCTTATCAAGCTGATTGATTCCATCAGTCAGGATTCTATCGTTAAAAAATTTTATAATAAGAAGATAAGCGCCAGCGAGTTTTTCCTTAAAGTATATGATAAGGATAAAGGCGATAAAGTGTTGCAGGATACGATCGCGGCTCATATCGAAGCCCGGAAAACCGATATTTTCACATTGTTGGCGGACAAGCTTATTTTCGAGATGGGCAGCGACGGGGAACCAACCTGGAAGCAGGTGTATATTACGGGAAAAAAAGCGACCGTCCTGTTTCATTTTGTACGTAATGAGGATAATACGCATTATTTTCCTACGATTAAGTACAATGGGGAGAAACTTGACTTTCAGTATAAGAACGCGATCATTATCAGCAATTCTCCCGCTTGGCTATTGCTTGGAGATAAGCTGTATACTTTTGAAAAGGATGTAGACGGGAATAAAATCCGTCCTTTTCTCAATAAAAAGTTTATTGTGGTTCCCCGTAAGATGGAACAAACCTATTTTGAAAAGTTTGTAACGCCGCTCATTGCCAATTTTGACGTGTTCGCCCGCGGATTTTCCATCAATTCGGAAAGGGCGACCCCCGTTCCGATTCTGACTTTTACCGAACTCGCGTCGACATCCGTGGCAGGCTTATTTGATCAACGCGACGATACCGCGGTGCTGGAGGAGGATGAGGGAAAGCTTGTTTTTAGTCTTGTATATCAGTATGGAAAGCATACTTTCAGCGGCGATACGCAGGCCCCGTCCTTTGTCAGGATGGAAAAAACTACGGACTCCTACATCTTTCACAAAGTAAAGAGATCGCTGGAATGGGAAAAGAAAATCAAGAATGACCTGAAATCGATCGGGTTCGAATTGAAGCATGGCAAAAAGGTCGTCGACAAGGCGTTCGCCTTTTCCTGGATGGTTCAATATAAGCAGGTCATAGAAGCGCTTGGGATACAGTTGCGTCAGAATACAAGGGATCAGAAAAAGTACTTTATGGGCGAGTCGACGATAAGCCTTGAGGTAAATGAAGGTAGAGACTGGTTTGACGTATACGCTATTGTTCGTTTCGGAGAGTTCGAGATTCCTTTTGTACAGCTAAGGAAATATATTTTAGCCAAAAAGAAGGAATTTACATTGCCAAATGGAGAAACCGCGGTTATTCCGGAATATTGGTTCGCCCAGTACAGTGAACTTTTCGCCTTTATGGAAAATGGGGGGGAAAGTGGTTTAATGCTTAAAAAGCATCACCTCGCTCTTGTGCGCGAACTTCATCAAAATGATCCCGCTTATTTTAGATTTACGGAAAAACTGGCAAGACTCAGGAACTTTGAGGAGATTGAGGATATACCTTTGCCGGATGGATTTAACGGCGCTTTGCGGCCTTATCAGAAAGCGGGCTATAATTGGATGCTCTTTCTCAACAAGTATAATTTTGGAGGATGTCTCGCCGACGATATGGGGCTTGGCAAGACCGTGCAAACGCTGGCTATGCTTCAGTATCAGAAGCAGATGGGCGCGGAGGCGGCGACATTGCTTATTATGCCGACCAGTTTACTGTATAACTGGGAAATGGAAGCCCGAAAATTTACTCCGGATCTTAAAGTATTTAATTATAGTGGAATATATAGGGAAAAAAATGTCGCCCTGTTTAAAAACTATGACGTAATCCTTACTTCCTATGGAACGCTCAGAAGAGACGTAGATATCTTACAGGAGTATTATTACCATTATATTATACTCGATGAGTCTCAGGCTATAAAAAACCCAGACTCCAATGTCGCTAAAGCGGTCAATAGTTTGAAATCCAAGCATAAACTGGTATTGACTGGAACGCCTGTCGAAAACAGCATCATGGATATCTGGTCGCAGATGAACTTTGTCAATCCAGGATTGCTAGGTGAATCCGCTTTCTTTAAAAATGAGTTTTTGTATCCTATAGAAAAAAAGCAGGATGAGGCGAAATCCCAAAGACTTCACGCTATTATCAAGCCTTTTATACTCAGACGTCATAAGAAACAGGTCGCTACCGAGTTGCCTGAAAAAGTGGAGCATGTACAGTATAGCTCAATGACGGAGGCGCAGGAAACGGAATATGAAAAAGTAAAATCGGAGTATCGGAATCTTATTTTAGAGAGCCTTGATGAGAAGGGAATTTCCGGTTCCCGGTTTATGCTTTTCAGAGGATTGACGAAACTGAGACAGCTCGCGAACCATCCTCGGCTGGTCGATCCCGGATATCAAGGCGATTCGGGCAAAATGGAAGATGTCGTTCATATGTTGGAACGAGCGCTATCCGAAAATCATAAAATACTTATATTCAGTCAGTTTGTCAAGCATCTGGCCTTGATCAGGGAGTATCTGGAAAAGCAGGGATATTCATACGCTTATCTGGATGGATCTACCCGGGACAGGCAGGCTCAGGTAGAGCGTTTTCAGACGAATGAAGACGTCAGGATATTTCTTATTTCCCTGAAAGCCGGAGGCTTGGGGCTTAATCTTACCGCGGCCGATTATGTGTTTGTTTTAGATCCCTGGTGGAACCCCGCTATTGAGGCGCAGGCGGTAGACAGGGCTTATCGCATTGGACAGAAGAACCAGGTCTTTACCTATAAGTTTATTTCAAAGAATACCGTCGAGGAAAAGATTCTTAATCTTCAGCGGAGTAAGCAAAAGCTGGCTGAGGAAGTCATCGCGACGGAGGAAAGTTTTGTAAAGAGCCTTACCAGAGAAGATATCCAGTCAATATTTGATTAAGGAGAAATCTTATTTGAACAGGTATCTGTGAAAGTTTATATAAGCGGTGGGGTTGTAGCGGATAAAAGTTCTTCCATACACTGTAAATCCAGCGCTGATATCCAGCCGGTTTCGGGAGTTCATGATAAATTGTAATCCTGGTCTTACTTCCATGTACCGACCTTCACGGAGATATGGAAAGAAATCGATATTTTCATATTGTTCGTTTATGTAAAGAGTCGCGGCGTCGTATTCCTTGTAAACTCCTTCCAGATAGATATTGATATTCAGGTCGTCATAGCTGTTATATGTTTTTGGATATAATAAATACCCCGTTGAAAATATGACATAGCGGGCGTTTCCGGAGCGAAACCTTAGATTGTCTTTTTTTTGCGTATACATCAGCGGGCGCATATAGCCCGCCGTAATGTTCAGAGCCAGCTTTTTGATGAGTTTCGTAGCGATGATTCCACCGCCATATCCCGAATTATCTCCAAACAAATGAGGTTCGGCTTCGTCGTGCGCCGAGCTTATATAAGAGCCTTCGACATAGGCGGCTATCCGCGTGTGACCGTTGGGTTCGTCGTGCGAAAAAAGGCGATAGCGGAAGTTGATATGTCCCCCGTCCCAAATTACGGGATAGTCCCGGCTGAATCCCTGTTGATGATGATTGGTGAAATAAGCGTATGGATTGGCCGGAAATTCCCGGAGATGGTGGTTGGACGCGGTCAGGCTCCCGACCACGGAAAGATTATTGCTGATACCATAATACAATCGCAAGGCGTGCCATTGTTTTCTATTGTATTCTTCCTGATATGTTTCCATACTGTATCGGAAGCTGAATACTCCGCGGGGAACAGGACTGGCTGGCTCCGCGTGTACATAGAGCTCCTGCGAATAAATCTTGGCTAAAGGGCTACAGAGTATAAAAAGGATAGAGAAAAAAAAATTACTTTTCATGGCTTACAAGAAGAATATCCTGACCATTGTTTTCTTTTTTTAGTGGTTTCAATACACCCTGAACCTGTTTGTATTCCGTTTTTGACATGAACTCCTTGCCCATGAGCTTTAGCTTGCTGCCCGCGCTCAGCAGAGGAGGAACATTGTTGACACAGAGAAATGTCTGGTTGCCGCTTTCAAAAACGCCGCTTTCCGTGACAGAGACAGGTTTACTCAGGACAAAGCTGATGTGTCTTACCGAGAATCCGGAATTGCGGACTCTCTCGGCGAGGA
Organism: Bacteroidota bacterium; assembly: GCA_023391415.1. Lineage (GTDB taxonomy): Bacteria > Bacteroidota > Bacteroidia > Cytophagales > Cytophagaceae > SpSt-227. The sequence goes on from JAEWAY010000022.1 coordinate 124,466, forward strand.
GATTGAAATTGACTGTCGAGTTGCGTTTATAATGGATCAGGGCGATGTTGTTGTTCAGATCCATCTGGATTTTGTCTACTTCAGGGATTTTTCGTAGTGAGTTTTCGACGCTGTAGGAGCACATGGAGCAGGTAAGGCCATTGATCCCAACTTCTACAAAGTCGAATTGCGCGTACGTAAGGAACGGCATGAGCAAAGTGACTAATAGCGCGGGCAATTTTCGCATCATGAGAATACTTTATTGGTAACCGACCAAGTCTAAAGTTAGAAATTATATGAAGACTATCATAGGGTCAACCCTTAAAACGTTAAAAAGACCATCTTGTTGAGTTCGTTGGGGAAATCTATGAACAAAGAACTAAAAAGATTCATTTGACATTGTACGTTATGCGGTGTTTCTTCGTATTTCACTACTTTTGTACAGTAAGAATTCGGACCGGTGAAAGTAAAAGATTTTATAAGTATATATAGTTCAGATAGTCTGATAAAGGCCCATGCTGAAAAAGCGCTGAGCTCCCAGAGTAAAAAAGTTAGACTTAGAGGTTTGTCAGGCAGCCTCGACGCGATTATGGCTGTCGTGTTTTATCGTCTTTTTCCCAGAGCGACGCTGTTTGTGATGCACGACAAGGAAGAAGCCAATTATTTTCTGAACGACCTGCAAAGCCTGTTGGAGGATGAAGAAGTGTTGTTGCTGCCGTCTTCCTACAAAAAGGCTTATCAGTATGAGGAGGTGGAAAACGCCAATGTGCTGTTGAGGGCGGAGGTTCTCAATCAGATCAATAGCAGGGACGCTGAAAAAGGAGTGATGATTGTCTCCTATCCGGAAGCGCTTTCGGAAAAGGTCATTAATAAACGCTCGCTGGTAGAGAATACTTTTACTGTTCGTCTGGGTGAATCGTTGGATATATCGTTTCTCACGGAATTGCTTCTCAGCTATGATTTTGAAAAGACGGATTTTGTCATGGAGGCTGGGCAATTCGCGGTTCGGGGCGGCATTATAGATATTTTCTCCTATGCCAATGAGCTGCCTTTTCGAATAGAGCTTTTTGGCGATGAGGTGGAAAGTATACGTACTTTCAATCCGGAGTCGCAACTTTCCGTCGAAAATAAAACAAGCTTTTCCTTAGTTCCTAATGTTCAAACCCGCTTGTTGCGGGAGCGGCGGGAATCGTTGCTGAAGTTTCTTCCGGACAACGCGGTCGTATGGGTAAAGGACGCGCGATTGACACTTGATGTCATTACAAACTCCTTTGAGAGGGTAAGAAAAACGTTTGATGACATCATAAGGATCAATGGCGACAATAAGCTAATAACTCGTCCGGATGAATTATTTGAAAATCCACAGGTCTTTGAAGGTCTTCTGGACGAGATGAAAGTGATAGAGTTCGGAAACCGGTTTCATTGGGCCGACTCGGAGGAGTTGGATTTTCAATCCAGGCCTCAGCCTTCATTCAACAAACAGTTTTCCTTGCTTGTCGATAACCTGAACGACATGCAAGCCAAAGGCTATACGAACATTATAGTGGCGGAATCGCATAAGCAGATTGAAAGACTTACCGCTATTATTGAGGAGCAGGATTCATTTGTCCGGTTCCAGAGTCTGAACGTGTCGTTCCGGCAGGGTTTTGTAGATGAATACGCCAAACTGGTATGCTATACCGATCATCAACTGTTTGATCGCTTTCACGCCTATAAGACAAAAGAAAAATATAGTAAATCCAAGGCGATAACCCTGAAAGAGCTCAGGGCCTTGCATCCTGGCGATTTTGTTACCCATTCCGATCACGGTATCGCTCGTTTCGCCGGTCTGGAAAAGGTGGAAGTAAATAATCGATCCCAGGAAGCTATCCGTTTGGTATTCAGGGATGATGACCTGATGTTGGTGAGTATTCATCAATTGCATAAGATATCCAAATATAGCGGTAAGGAAGGAGGAACGCCTTCCTTGAGCAAGCTTGGTTCCGCGGAATGGGAACAGAAGAAGTCCAAAGTAAAGAAACACGTCAAGGATATCGCGAAGGAACTGATCCAGTTGTACGCTAAGCGAAAGGCCGCTCCGGGTTATTCCTATTCACAGGATTCGTTTTTACAGGCGGAGTTGGAATCCTCTTTCATATATGAAGATACGCCTGATCAGGCGAAGGCGACTTCCGATGTCAAGGCGGATATGGAACAACCGCATCCTATGGACCGGCTTGTATGCGGCGATGTGGGCTTTGGAAAGACCGAGGTAGCTATTAGAGCGGCGTTCAAGGCGGTATGCGACAATAAGCAGGTGGCGGTGCTTGTGCCTACTACGATTCTGGCGATGCAGCACTATAAGACCTTCAATGAGCGGCTGAAAGGGTTGCCGTGCGTGGTCGAGTATGTCAACCGGTTTAAGACTACGCAGCAGATCAGGGAAACCCTGAAAAGGGTAGCGGATGGAAAAACCAATATCCTTATAGGGACCCATCGTCTGATCAGTAAGGATGTCAGGTTTCTGGATCTGGGGCTCCTGATTGTAGACGAAGAACAGAAGTTCGGAGTAAAGGTCAAGGAGAAACTGAAAGAACTAAAAGTCAACGTAGATACATTAACCCTTACAGCTACTCCGATTCCGCGTACCTTGCATTTTTCGCTTATGGGAGCCAGAGACCTGTCTATTATCGCGACTCCACCGCCCAATCGACAGCCGGTTACTACGGAGATACATACATTTAATGACGAAATTATCCGGGACGCTGTAAGTTATGAGTTGAAGCGCGGAGGTCAGGTTTTTATGGTGCATAACCGGATCAGGGATATCGAAGCTCTGGCGGACCGTATCATGCGGCTAGTACCGGATGCCAAGGTAGGTATGGCCCATGGGCAGATGGAGGGAGAGATACTGGAAAAAATTATGACGCGTTTTGTCGAAGGCGAGTTTGACGTACTTGTTTCCACCAATATTATCGAGTCCGGGCTTGATATTCCCAACGCCAATACCATATTGATTAATATGGCGCATATGTTCGGGTTGTCCGACCTTCATCAGATGCGGGGGAGGGTCGGGCGCTCAAATAAGAAGGCGTTTTGTTACCTGCTTACTCCTCCGGTTTCTACTCTGCCCTCCGATAGCAGAAAGCGCCTGAGCGCTCTGGAAGAATTTTCTGATCTTGGCGATGGATTTAAGGTAGCCATGCGCGATCTCGATATTCGGGGGGCCGGCAATTTGCTGGGCGCGGAGCAGAGCGGATTTATCAACGATATCGGCTTTGAAATGTATCAGAAAGTGTTGAATGAAGCGGTCATGGAGTTGAAAGAGAATGAATTTCAGGAGCTTTTTCAGCGCGATCTTCAAAAAATGGCGGTCAGGGCCCTTGTCCGGGATTGTGTCATAGAGACGGACATGGCCGTAGTGATCCCGGACGCCTATGTGGCGAATATTTCGGAACGCCTTAGCCTGTACAATACCCTCGACAATACGAAGAATGAAGAAGATCTTATGGAACTGCGAAACGCTGTCCGAGACAGGTTTGGCCCGCTTCCCGATGAAGTAAACGATTTATTTGAAACGGTGCGTCTGCGCTGGCTCGCGGAAAGACTTGGTTTTGAAAAGGTGACATTGAAGAATGAAACTATGCGTTGCTACTTTGTCTCTGAAAACAGCGACGCGTATTTTAAATCCGATATTTTTGGATCCATATTGAGGTATGTGCAGCGCAATGACAGAATCAGCCGGCTTAAGGAAGTAAACAAGAGACCTTTGCTTATACTGGACGATGTCAATAATATAGTCCGGGGGATTGAATTGTTTGAAGCGATGCTGCCTCTATCCCAGGAAGTGGCTAATTAAGTTTTTGAAACAGGCTGAAATAAAAGTTCCATAATCGGGTTAATAAATGTAAAAGAAATACAAAAAAAACATCGTTTTGTAACTTTTTTAGTACTAAATGGTATATATGAGGCGCTATAAAAGGAGAGGTGTATGAGAAGAGCGTCTTCATCCGATCCACTTGACCATGCGTATTTTAATGGTACAAAAGAAATATTTAGTATTAATATTCTTAAAATTTGCCATGAATCAGGAATAATTTGTATATTTACAGACTACTTTGGAAAAATATTATTAATTAACAGGTTATGAAGAAAGTTCTAAGAGTATTTAAAGGAGCGGGGTTTTTTCTCGCGGGAGCTGTGATATTCAGTTCTTGCGGGGGAGGAGGGAACCCAACCAGCTCCAACCCCGGTAAGGTCAGTACCGTGACAGGTTTGGCTTACAATGAGGAAGAGGGTTTTCAGGTAAATGACTACCGAGGTCAGCCGGAAGGTCCGAATCTTGTGTATATCGAAGGCGGTCGTACTGTTTTAGGATCTTTTGAAGAGGATTTGCTTAAGACGGGAGACAATGTGGAGCGTACGGTTACAGTCGCTTCATTCTATATGGATGAAACGGAAATCGCGAATATCCACTGGCTGGAGTATCTGTTTTATATTCAGAGAGACTCTTCCGAAGAGTTTTTTCAGGCGGCTCTTCCGGATACTACCGTATGGGCGAGCGAGCTTGCTTACAACGATCCTTATGTCGACCATTATTTGAGATATCCCGGCTTCAGGTATTTCCCGGTTGTTGGAGTTTCCTGGATTCAGGCGAATGACTTCTGTGTATGGAGAACTCAGGTTGTCAACAATCAGTTGGCCCTTAACGCGGGTATTGAACCTCCTCAGGACAATGGAGGAAGAATCCCTCTTGAATCAGGCGTAGTACTTCCGGACTACAGGCTTCCTTCCGAAGCGGAGTGGGAATACGCTGCTCAGGCTTTGATCGGAAATCAGTGGCTTGATGAAAATCAAACACATAAGAGATTGTATCCATGGGATGGTCATGCTCTTAGAAACCCATATGGTAAGCAAATGGGTATGTTCCTCGCGAACTTCAAAAGAGGTCGCGGTGACTATGCCGGTATAGCAGGTAAGCTGAACGATGGAGCGATGATTACTACCTATATCTATGAATATCCGCCAAATGACTTTGGTTTGTACAATATGGCGGGTAACGTCAACGAGTGGGTATATGACGTGTATCGTCCCTTGTCTTTCAGCCAGGTAGACGACCTGAACCCGATCAGGAGAAACGGTTTCCTTGATGAAGAAAAAGGCTATGATAAGGCTGGATTCCAGTCTCTTATTGACGACCACGTAAGGGTATACAAAGGTGGTAGCTGGAAAGACGTGGCGTACTGGATGTCTCCCGGAACCAGAAGATATCTCGCTGAAGATTCATCTACCGCGACAATTGGTTTCCGTTGCGCCATGATCCAGGCCGGTACCAATTTTTAAGAATAAGCTGTTAATTAAATTCTTGATAGAAAGCGACTGCCCATACAGGCAGTCGCTTTTTTTATATCAGGGCTCTTTTATAGCTTTTAATGTAACCTCTGATGGAAATAATGAGTATTACATAGATTGTGGCGCGATCTTTTTTTTGGCCTTTACTATATTTAGCGCTAAACTTTAATCATTGAACTATGAAATTCAGATTGTTTTTGATGTTTTTTATCGGCTGTTGTATACAAGGATATTCCCAGCCCTCCGATACGTATATAGTGGCGGATAACACACGCCATCTGTTCTCCTGTGAAGACTCACTGCTTACGTTGGAAAGTATTTATTACAAGACTGGAATCAGAGATCTCAATGATCCGCAGGCAACTGTTAATGATTTCATTTTGAGAAGAGTAGAAGGTAGTGTGATTCGTGAAGAGCTGACCGGACCAGTGCGTTATAGTGAGTATAATCAGGTTTTTGTTCAAAGAAGAGAACCGACAACCAATCATATGGCCGGGGTCTCTATATTTCTTCGACTTGTGGAGTTGCCCGAGCGGTTGTTTATGACTGATACGCTAAAGTATGTGGTTGACAGAGGTGAGAAAATTAGTTTTTCCCGAGATTTTGTTCAAAATTTTGATTTCGAGACAGTGGGGTATACTTCATATGATCCTTTACAGAATATTTCAATAACTGATGAATCTGTCGGAGAAGAGCTGCCGATCGTGGATCGTTGGATTGTGGGACCCGGAACGTATAAAGTTAAGGCTTTTACTGATGTATGTGGAGCAAACAATACTTTGTGGGATAGTTTGTATGTTTCAGTCGTTGAGTCTAATTGCAGTAAGATAGAGATTATAGACCTTCCAGCGTACTGCAAAGGAAGTACGATGGATATTACGCCATATATCTATGTAGAAGGGGAGCCGGCTACTCCGGAGCAACTGGCTCAAATGTCTTTTTGGGACAGATCGGGTATGAGGATAATATCAACATACAGAGAACCAATTGATCCAACAGCGATAGAGCTTCAAACCGATAGTGTTTTTAGTTTTCCGTTGATTGAAATTGCTTACCAGCCCAATATTGATGAGGGAACGTGCGAAAATTATTTTTACAGGCTGACTTATACATCTCCATCTAAAGTGCTTATCTCCAGTGATACGGTATTTACACGTAATAATGCCGGCACGCTATCTACGTATACCATTGAAGGAGTTTATTACGGATTTAATAATTCCTTTGATCCGGGCTTGTTTAAACGTATGTACATTGATCCGTATCGTATATATGAAGGAACAGAATTTAAATTCTATACTGATTATAATCTCAGCAATGAGGTGAACGCTACGTCACTTCAGACGGGAATCTATTATATTCATGCCGAAAACTCCGGATGTGATGTGGAAAATTCTACTTTTTGGGTTGAGATAAAGGAGAGGGATTTTGAGATTATCTGGCAGTCCGCGCAAAATAGCGGACAGGGATATCATACGTTCCTGGCTCCGGAGTATCAGGGAGCCACGTACAAATGGATTGTATATGGTGGATCAATAGTTTCCGGTTTGAATACCAGAGAACTTCAGGTGTATTTTTCGGAAAATATTTCCAGTGTTGTTTCTGTAAGGTGTGAAATTACATTGCCTTCGCTAAGGACAACTGCTGGAAATATACTTAATTCCGCCATTTATATCGCGGAAGACGAAGTTATTACCGGTGGCCTGGCAGCAGATATCTCTGGTGAGACGGAGCTATTGTACGCTTTCCCGAATCCCGCTCAGGGTACATTCGCGATACATGGTGTTGGCATCTACGAATTGAAACTTTATTCCATGCAGGGAAATCTGGTGCATTACGACGCGGCTTATCCTGCCAATACTCCGGTCAGGACAGAATTTAAAGGTTTGTTTATCGCCCAGCTAAAGCAAGGTGAAAAAACAGAACAGGTCAAAGTAAATTTGTACTGAAACGCGCGTCTTCAGGCTTCCGATACAAGCGACCATTTTATTTATAAAAGCGAAAAGGGATAAATTCATTATCCCTTTTCGCTTTTATAAATAAACTATGACTAGTTAAAATATTTTTTTAAAATATTGATTAGAGAATCGTCAGGAACCTGCTTGTATTCATAGGTTTTCATTACTTCGATCATTTCCTGGACCATCATGGGATTGAAGCCTAATCGGAAGCCTATTTCCATGCAGATCCGCTCTTCTTCCGAGGACACCTCTCCATCCATCTTCATCATAAAAAGCATATCGTAAAGCATGGTGACACGTTCTGGTTCAGTTTCCGCGACGACAAAGGCTACCGTTTCGGGATGAAAAATAATATCGGCGTGTTCTTCTTCCGTCAGACCTATGCGTTTGGATACATCGGCGATGAATTTCTTTTCATTTTCATGCCATTTTCCATCCGCCTGGGCGAGGAGGACCAGGTTAAGGATGTGGCTTTTCCTTTTTTCGCTTTCTGAGAAACTGTTTAATTGTCTCCTGGCATTTTTCATTGACTAAAAATAGTTAAAAATACCGATATTGTCCAATGGGGTTATTTCGGAGCTTTTATAGCTGAAATGGCTCTATCGTAATGGAGCTAACTTTATTGTGACGAAATTCAATGGTTATTGGAGCCACCACATATACCCAGGTTTCATCTCCGGCCGCTTTTACTTCTTTTTTATAACCAGGCTCCCCAAGCCTTTGCTTTACAAAGCTATAGAAATCTCCGAGACGAATAGAGGAGAAGGTGATATCGTCTTTGCTTTTATATCCTTTGAGATTTAGGCGGATAATTTTCGAGTCTTTAATCGTGATGGTGAGTATGGGCGATTTCCGGTCTTTGGGGTCTGTATAGAACGCGTACCATTGGTTACTTTCCTCATCGAATCCGGATTGTAAGGGGCCGCCAAATTTATTTTTTACATCGTCCAGCGTACTGTAAAAACTGATTCCGCCAATAGATAGGCAGGCTCCGGTTTTGGTTGGAATACCTTCTTCATTATAGCAGGTTAGTTTCTTATTAATATTAATGTAAAACTCGTTGGCTTTATATTGAACCGGCTTGCCAGAAGGTCTTTCGCGGGTATAGGTTTCCGCGCCAAGGTTGCCGGTCAGTATAAACTGGTTATCGCCATTGCTTTTAAATCTGTAGAGTGTCTTTGATTTTTTATCCGTACTGGCGATGAAAGGCTCTTCCGAGAGGTAAAGCCTCGTTTTGTCAATCAGATAGTAATTGTATATTTCTAATACTTTTGTGTCTGAGCCTTTAAAATATATGACGGAGTGATAGATGTTGGAGTCGATTTCGGCGACCCCTTCGTATTTGTCGTTTGACCACTTCCATGAGCCTTGTATGTCTTGAGCATTCGTTATAGGGGAGAGCATAAAGAGCGCGCATAGGATGTAATAAACTTTCATGATCAACTTGAAGCGATTTGATAATAGTCGAAGCTAAATATAGAAAACTTGTACGGATTTCTCGTCCTATTGATTTGGATTATCTGTTGTAATTATTTAATTATTCCAAGTGATTTTGAGGTAAACTTAGAGCCTTTTTTCCGAATATAGTTTCGCGAGAAGGTGATTGATAATTGTTTTGAAATATGTTCCGTTGTCATACCCTAGCCAGTTCATTTCACGGGTTTCACTTTTTTCAAGATGGTCATAGTGGACAGGCGTAATGTATCCGGCGTAGCTTCCGTTGAAGGAAGATATGATATAGTCCTTATCGGGGTGTTGTTCGTGTATTTCATTCGAGAGGACTCCCGAAAAATCGCAGGGAGTTCCGATAAGCGAGATATTTCCCAATTTGAGGTATGAGATGAATAAAGGTTGGGACCCCAGGAGAGTTTTGAAAATCCAGGGACGCAACGTCCAGTCTTTTGATACGCGGGGGGCGCTGTCCTTAAGCAGCAAATCAATTTTGCCTGTTTGAATATTCAGGCTGTCCGTGAAAGAAGGCTCGGAGGACGCGTTCAGAATTTTTGTCGCTATGGCCTGGCCAATCAGCCTGGTACAGTCATAGTTTTCGAGGTTATGGCAATTATTGGTCATGCTACCAACCGCTCCCGAGATAAAGGCGGCCATATTATAACCATTTTGTTCAAGTTCCTGACAAAGCGCTCCGGGATAATCCGCAGAGATGTCGTTTATTTTATGACTGATACAGTTGGCATGGGCTCCATAACTCACGATGATGGCTTTTTCTTTCAGGCTGTTCATAATGGTAATATACCGAATCAGGCTGTCTGTAGGATCTGTTCCTACAAGCCGGTTGGCGATATTTTCAGGATGTGGGAGCTCATGGTAGCGAATACGGGCGGGTTTGAGTTTGGACCGGGCTTCCCTGATAAGCCTGATTACAGTATCGCCAAGGCTGTATAGATATTTCTGATTAAAATCACCGGCGATAAAGCGGGCGGCGGGACCCCGTAGCCATCCTCCCGGACCGTTGTGCGTATGAGTGGCTGAAAAGAACAAGCTTTTCATCGCGTTTTCGCCCAATGAGTCCTCCAGATATTGATAGAGGGCGGGTGGAAAGATGAGTAAATCAAGAGAGATTATGGTAGCGTCGCTGAAGCCGTCGCTAAACGCGAAAACTTTGGCGTAGATGGTATCGTGGATATTTTCGTAGTTGTTCCGGATGCCATAGGAAGCGATGGGGACCGGATCCGGAGGTAGTATGGCGCCCTTGGCCCAACCGGCGACTAAAGCGCTTGTATCGCGTGTGAGAAGCTCTATGCCGTCCACTCGGTCGAGCATGTCCTGATAAAAGGGCGTATCGCTGTATGGCCGCGAATCATAGGGTTTGATCAGGGAGAAGGTGAGCGCTCCGAGAAACATGCAAACTATGGTTAAAACTTTGATGAGTCGGACCATGTGGAAAAGGATTTTTTTATTCGGAAGAACAAAATCTATGCAAGGTAGTCCGGATAGGGGAAAAATAAAAAAGGTATTGTGGGTTAGGCAATACCTTTTCGTAGTTAAAGTAGATAAAAAGGGGTGATTTTTATTTAACTATAACTTTCTCTGAATAAATCATGCTTTTTGTTTTCAATGTCAGAATATATATACCAGCCGGTATTGTACTTACGTCGATCTGGATTTTGGCGCCGGCAGGCAATTCCTGGGTCATCAGTCGCGTGCCATTGAGATTGCTCAGGTTTACCGCCGCTTGTTCCGAGATTGTTGATTGGAGATACAGGGTTTCCCGTGTGGGGTTGGGGTATACTGTAAAACTTATCGTATTCTCGGATACTTTATTGATACCTACCGGGGGCAGGTAGTCGGCGTTTAGCCGTAGCGCTTCTATGGCGCCGACGAGGTATGTAAACGCGGAATTGTAGTTGATGGCGTTTTCATTGGTTGAGAAACTGCACCAATCGTCAATATATCGATCGCCCTGCGAGGAACCGGGATATCCGGGACATGATTCACCAACGACGGTGTTGGCGTGTGGGCCGCCCACGATTAACCCGGGAACCGGTGCCGCTATTCCATCGGCATAAGAAGGACGATGATGGGGAGCGAGTGGGGATTTTTCGCCAAAGCCGGTCAGGAAAGAATATCCTGTGGGATTTCGGCCCAACATATAATCCAGGTTGCTTAAAGCGGCGTCGAGATAGCGTTGGTTTCCGGTAATCCGGTAGGCCTGTATTAGTAACATGCCCTGGCCACCCGCTACGGCGTTGCTTCCCCAGGTAAAGTTCCAGGTGTCGGTCCCCATGGCTACTCCATATGCCGACGAGCTATATGTATTGGCAAGCCGGTTGGCCATTTGGATCAGGGCGTTTTTCAGTCGTGTAGTATCCGCTGATATCGCGGGCAGGTATTGTCTGTATTGAAGCAGTGATATCGCTCCAAGCGATTTTACATCCTGCCATCCCGGTATACTGATAGTCAGGTTGTAATCGCTCTTGTTGTAATATTGGGCATCACCGAAGGAGCTGATCAGGAGCTCGGCGCGCGCCCAGATAAACTCGTCGCTCAATGTTCTGTCTCCATATTCACCGGTGCCGACTCCGGCGGGATTACTAAAAGTGACCTCGGGATTAGCTACGGCCCAATCATATGCCCGAGCCGCGGCGTTATACATGGTATTTGCCAGTGTTTTGTCAAAATTGTTGTATATCCTGCTTGCCTGCGCCATGACCGCCGCGAAGTTTAGCGCCGCCGCGGTGCTCTTGCCAATGACATAGCGGGTGGGGCTCGACGCGTGAGGCATAACGTTCGCGTCGTGTCTTAAAGAGGTGTTTTTATGATATACACCGCCATCCTCGTCCTGCATGGAAAGCATCCAGCGAAGATTCCATAGGCATTCATCAAGAATATCCGGGATGTTATTGTCGGACTCGGGGATGTTTAGCGTAAGCGTGTCGAAAAAGGAAGGAAAATGTTCGTACAGAGCGAGCAACTGGTATGTAGAGATACCTGAGTTTACAATATACTTACCGTAATCTCCCGCGTCGTACCAGCCATAGGGAGTCTGGATAGTTGTTCCGGCGGGTCGTGTGGCTGTAGCGGCCGATTCGTGTACTAAGACCTTGTTGTCGGGATGCCCGGCGGGTCTGGCCCACTGGCCGGCATAAGGGGATGTTAGCTCTGTAGAAGCTCTTTGGTAGTAGTAAGATTTCAGGGTTCCGTGCAACGCTCCATTATGAACTTCTTCTTTTATCTCGAACTTCGTGGAAAAATCTTCGAGCGCCGGAATTTTGAGGCGGTACGTACCTACTTCTGTAAATTCAGAGAAATCAGCTTTTCTGACACGCGAAGCGGCGTAAGGCCAGGATTCCAACTCTCCCAGAGTGCCAGTATAGACTGTATCGGCGCCACTAGCGTTGATCAGATAAAAGGGACCGGATGTTGTATCTTCGACGATAGCGACCTTGTTCGCTTCCGGATAGAAACCTACCTGATTCAGTACTATTTTTCCTGGAGGAGGAGTGATACCGGTAGCTGAGCCGATTTGTAGATCATCGATATATATAGTGCCGGTAAAGGCTGACTGTCCCGCGTTGATCATGATGACAAGTGTGCTGATACTGGATTGGTCGACAGCTCCCTGACCTGGATTATTGGCTGGATATTGCTGATAAAACAGGCCTCCAAAATGAAAAGTGTATTCATTGTACACGTTATTGCTGGGAATTTGTTTTACCAAGGCGGTATGATTGGTTATCCAGCCTTCGTCGTCCTGCAAGTCGATCCGGACGGAACATGGGAGAGCGGACTTAATCCGTACCTTGACATAAGGGATCATGGAAAGGTCTATTGGCTGTGGAAAGGTAAACGTAAAACCATGATATGCTCCCTCCACTGTGTTCGCGTCGACTTTTAGCTCCTGGTTAACTTCTGTTAAGGTATAATACGACTGGGGGGCGGCCCAGCCCGTAAGCGTATTGTCGTCAAAATTTTCTTCCAGTCCGTCTGAACCATGACAGACGCAGGAAGCGATTAGGAGACACGCGCTCAATAATACTTTTTTCATGACAGTAGTTTAATTTTTCCAATAATTTCTTGCAATATCTCTTTGGTTTGCGACTTAAACAAGTTTTTAGTTTAAAATTTATTAATTAAAATATTGATTTATAGATGATTGTGCTTTTTGTTTAGGCGTTTAATGATCATTGGGCATATGGTTCGTATTCCCTCATTTTTCTGGGGTTAAGCTCTGGGAGAAGAAAACACGCGGAATGTTTCTAGGCGCTTAAATCACAAAAATTATTGTTGTAAAAAAATGCTTCCCCAATTCTCAGGGTTAAATTTTTTTCCGGAGGAAGCGTTAATAGCCTGAACAATTTTTTGCTTGAACGCCCAGCAGGTTTTTTGACGAAGTTCCAGTTTTCGGCTTAGTTCCTCGCTGGAAATTCCCTTTTTATACGCGCCTACCAGAAAGACCATGTAGAAGGCCTTGGTCAGCGGGAGCCGGTTGCGATGAAAGATGGTAAAGGCGGTGGCGGATTCCTCATATCCGCACTTGGTGCATCGTCTGGAATAAGAAGCTCGGCCGTCGGAGTAGGTGTCATTCTTGCATTTCCGGCATTGGTATCCATTCTTCCATTTCAGCTCGGCCAGGTAGCGGAGGCATGCGTCGTCGTTTGGATATATGGCGCTAAACTCGTCAAAATTGACAGCTTTGAACATGACCCGAGCCTTGGATAGCTCTTTTACATTTATCTTGAGCTCTTTATTGTCAGCGTTTAATTGTTCATTGAGTCGGGAGATCGCCTGGGCTTGTTCTTCCAGTCGCTTATAAGCTTGTTTGATTTTGACCTGGGCTTCCTGAAGCTTCTCATTGCTTTCTTGCAACTCTTTTGTTCTCTCTTCGATTTTTATTTCCAGTTCCCGGTTGAGTGAGTCTTTCAGTCGTTGATTCTCCCGGGATTGCTCGAGCGCTTTTTGCTGGCTCGCTTCCTTGGCGTCCTTTTCTACGCGAATCTTATCTCCAAGGGCGAAGGAGAGAATCACAACTTCCAGTATGAAACCAATATTGAAACAATAAGCGATCAGCGGGCCGCCCGGCAACATGCCGTAGATCCTGAAAATGTATATGGTAAGGCTTGCCAGGATAAAGGAGTATCCGATTACATAGAAGCGGGCTGGAGTATAGCCTTTGAGATAGATCAGAATCGCGCTTATGTATATGAAAGCGAAAGGGAGCAATATGAAGACGGATTTCATTTTGTCCGGTAGTATTCCGCTCAGGTGGGCGAGGAACAAAAGGAAGTACAGAAGGCATGAATATACGATAAGTTTGTACATGCCTGGAAGTTGCCGTCTGATAGCGAGAAACGAGTTGGAATAAAGCGCGAAGCTTATAAGAAGGAGAGGCGAACTGATCAGTTCTATAATATAGTTTGTAGCGGGGTAGGATGGCCAGAGAAACTGAAATCCTAATCCATCTTCCGTAAATGATCGTAAACCACAACTAAACGCGTAAAAGACATAGAAAAGGTACGTTTTTTCACGAATCGACCAATAAATAAAAAGATTATATACCGCCATAATCAGGATAATGCCATAATACATCCCTAGCATGGTGTATTCCTGAAGAGCGTAAGCGAGGGTATAACGATCGCTTCTGATCAAAAAAGTAAAGTTTATTTCGTAGTGGGGGTTTAGCTTGAGATAAAAAACGCTTTCTTCACCTGGCTGTAATGGCAGTCGAAACAGATGGTTTTTGTGCGCGTATTCTCTTTGCTCGAATGGCTTATAAAAACCGCTTTGGCCGATCGCGCCTTCCCTGGTATAGAGAGTTACGCTGTCTATATGGGGGTCCGAAACCTCCAGGTACCATGTTGTCTGATTAGAGGAAGTATTTCGTACAGAGAACTCAAGCCAGTATCCATGACAGTCCGCCGCGGCGTGGCTTTGCTCTTTAGCCTGTGGCTGGAAGGCGATCTCGTTTAAAGAGAGCTGGTTGTCGCAGTCGCGGATTACCCTGAAGTATTCGGGAGTAACGGTATACTGATTTTCTTCGTTCAGTATGACTGGACTACGCGCGGACAAGGTATGCAGACAGGCGAGCATACCCATGATGAGGAGCAATATTTTTGGTTTGAGAGGCATCGCCGGAATACTAACGGAAGGTTGTCCCATTTATTTATAAAGTGACAGAGGTCGGTTTATTGACCATTCTCTGATTTAAGAAAATAGTCCCATAGAGCGATGCCGGCCGAAACGGAAACATTGAGACTGTGCTTGGTCCCAAACTGCGGAATTTCCACACAGGTATCGGCCAGGGCGATGACATTGTCGTCTACGCCAAAAACTTCATTGCCGAGTACAAAGACGTATTTTTCCTCCGGTATGAATTTAAAACTCTGCATCAGGACGCTGTTGTCGGTCTGTTCGAGGCAAACTATATGATATCCTTTTTCTTTAAGCTGTTGAATAAGGTCGGAGCATTTTTCATGGTATTCCCACTCGACGGATTCAGTGGCGCCCAGCGCGGTCTTGTTGATTTCCTTATTGGGAGGGGTGGCGGTGATGCCGCATAACGCTATTTTCTCTACCAGAAAAGCGTCGGCCGTGCGAAATACAGACCCGACATTATGCATGCTGCGGATGTTGTCCAGAACAAGTACAATGGGTTTTTTATCCGTTTTTTTATAGGATTCTATATCGGGTCGGTTTAGTTCGTCAAGTTTTAACTTTCGCATATGGGTGATCTAAAAGTTATTCACAAAGTTTTAACAATGCTCCTGTCTCTGCAATAAAAAATGTATTTTTAAATTGCATTAATTCTGAGAAACGCTAAAATACTCCACTTTGGCTGCAAATAAAATTTCCGAAACTCCATTGATGAAACAATACCACGCGATCAAGGCGAAATATCCTGGCGCGTTGTTGCTTTTCAGAGTGGGGGACTTTTATGAGACCTTTGGTGAGGATGCTGTAAAGGCGAGCAAAATCCTGGATATTACGCTTACCAAAAGGAATAATGGTACGGCTTCCGAGACGGAATTGGCCGGGTTTCCCCATCATTCGCTGGATAGCTATCTGCCCCGTCTGGTCAGGGCGGGACAGCGTGTGGCGATTTGTGATCAGCTAGAGGATCCCAAGGCGGCCAAGGGTATTGTCAAAAGAGGAGTAACGGAATTGGTGACTCCGGGAGTATCGTTTAACGACAACGTGCTGGAGGTAAAGCAAAATAACTATCTGGCCGCGGTGCATATTACCAAGGACTTGGTCGGCGTGGCTTTCCTGGACATATCGACCGGAGAGTTTCTGGTGGCGGAAGGGGATATGGGATATATCGACAAACTGTTGCAAAGCTTTAATCCTTCCGAAGTCGTTTTCGCCAAAGCGAGAAAAGAAGCTTTTCATTCTCGTTTTGAGGATCGCTTCAATACCTACGCGTTGGATGAGTGGGTTTTTAACTATGAGTACGCGCAGGAAACGCTGACCGCGCATTTTGGTACCGCCAGTCTTAAAGGTTTTGGAATTCAGTCGCTCAGAGAAGGGGTTACCGCCGCTGGTGTTGTCTTTCATTATCTGGACGAAACAGAGCATAGGGATAAGAAACATATTCAGTCCGTAGCCAGGATCGAAGAGGAAAAGTATGTATGGCTCGATAAGTTTACGATCCGCAACCTGGAACTGGTATACCCCCAGCATCAGGGTGGCGTGCCTCTTATCGACATATTGGACAGGACACTTACTCCCATGGGAGCCAGAATGCTCCGCAAATGGATGGTGCTGCCTCTGAAGGAGAAAGCGCTTATAGAGGAGCGTCTGAGTGTGGTGGAAGCGTTGGTGAAAAATAAGGACTTGCTTGGGAAGCTTACCGCGGAACTAAAGCATATAGGCGATTTGGAGAGGCTTATTTCGAAAGTGGCTGTCCGGAGAATCAATCCCCGGGAGACGCAGCAGCTAAAGAAAGCCCTGGAGCATACCCGTCCGGTACGAGAAAGTCTTGTCAATAGTAAGGTTCCGAGTCTTCAGAAACTGGGAGACCAGCTCAATACCTGTGATTTTCTGGTTGAGAAGATTACGGCTGAGCTAAAAAACGATCCTCCTGTATTGAGTAACCAGGGGAATATTATCAATCCCGGTGTGGATAAAGAGCTGGACGAGTTGCGAAAGATAGCGTTTTCCGGCAAAGACTACCTGATTCAGATACAGCAGAGGGAAGTGGAGCGGACGGGGATTTCTTCGCTGAAGATCGCGTACAATAAGGTTTTTGGCTATTACCTGGAAGTAACCAATACGCATAAGGATAAGGTGCCCGCGGACTGGATCCGTAAGCAGACACTTGTCAACGCGGAACGATACATTACCGAGGAACTGAAATCGTACGAGGAAAAAATCCTGAACGCGGAGGAGAAAATCAATGTAATCGAACAGCGGATTTTTAACGATCTGATTCTCGCGGCCGAGGAATATGTGATACAGGTGCAGCAGAACGCCCGCGTACTTGGTATGGTGGATTGCCTGGCCAGTTTTGCCTATACGGCGGTCAACAACCAGTATTGCAAGCCGGAAATCAATGATGGCCGTTCCATAGCGATCAAAAAAGGCCGCCACCCGGTGATTGAGCAGCAATTGCCGATCGGAGAGACCTATATTCCCAATGACGTGACGCTGGACGATGAAGATCAGCAGATCATGGTGATTACCGGTCCCAACATGGCAGGTAAGTCGGCATTGCTGCGTCAGACGGCGCTGATTGTGCTCATGGCGCAGATTGGATCGTTCGTGCCAGCCGATAAGGCCGAAATCGGCATTATCGACAAAGTATTTACCCGTGTAGGGGCCTCGGACAACCTGTCCAAAGGCGAGTCAACTTTTATGGTGGAGATGACCGAAACGGCCAGTATACTCAACAATCTCAGCGACCGCAGTCTGGTGCTGATGGATGAGATCGGGCGGGGAACCAGTACCTACGACGGTATCTCGATCGCCTGGGCCATTGTGGAGTATCTCCACAATCATCCCAAATGCAAGGTCAAAACGCTTTTCGCCACACATTATCACGAGTTGAACAACCTGGCGTCGGATTTTCACCGTATCAAAAATTTTAATGTCTCCGTGAAGGAGATCGGTAACAAGATCGTCTTTATGCGGAAGCTGAAGGCTGGAGGAAGCGAACATAGTTTCGGTATTCATGTCGCTCAACTGGCCGGTATGCCCAATCAGGTGGTATTGAGAGCGCATGAGATCATGCGTCATCTGGAAAAGGACAAATCCAGAGGCAAGCACAAGGAAAGTATAAGAGATATTCCCAAAAACAATATCCAGCTAGCTCTTTTCGAACCGGCGGATCCCAGAGTGGAAAAACTCAGAGAGTTTATGAGTCAATTGGATATAAACAGGATATCTCCGGTAGAAGCGCTCCTGAAGCTTAATGAAATCAAAATGATTTTTGGTGATCAGGTGGAAGCTTAAACTCTGCTACGAACTGCACGACAACATGGAGCAGCCCGCTTTTTGGGCCGCCCAGTCCGGCCTTTTAACAAAAAACTTTTCATTCCTGTCTCGGTCATAGGGTTTTTTTATGGCTTCCTGAAGTTCCGTGAATAAGGTGTCTTTACCTTCGTTGAGTTCTTCAATCGCCTGATGAAGCAGGTAATTTCTCAATATAAAACGGGGATTGTTGGACGCCATCATCTCCCGTGATTCGGTACGGGAAATAGTGTTTTTATCAAGTCGATCCAGGTATAGATTGACTGTTTCGCGAAGTTGTTCGGCTTGCGCTCCGGTGGGTTCTCCATAAAAGGCTTCATCAAAATGATTGATCAGGTCAGTATGGTTTCGGACTGGTTCCGCGAGGTCCATCAGCAATTGGTAGAAGATGGTCATGTCCGGCTTTAGCTCTGTCATAAGCTGTTCCAGACGAAGAATAAGCCGCTGATCTTCTTGGTCGACCCGATCCAGGCCGAGCTTGCGTCCCATCATGCTGAAATAAGCCTCCAGAAACTGATCTTCAAAGGCGGCCATCGCTTCTTTGAGAGGGCCAATATCCGTGAATAGAGGCGCTATGGCGCTGGCCAGGCAACCCATATTCCAGTAGGCAATCGATGCCTGATTGCCAAAAGCGTATCTTCTGCCGGGAAGGTCAGTGGTATTGGGCGTAAAATTGGGATCGTATTCGTCCAGAAACGAATAGGGTCCGTAGTCTATGGTGAGGCCAAGTATGGACATATTGTCCGAATTCATTACCCCGTGTACAAAACCCACCCGCGTCCATTCGATGATAAGATCGAGAGTGCGCTTCTGCACTTCCTTAAACCATGCAATCACTTTGTCTTCTCCCTGAATATGGGGATAGTAGGTAGCGATGGTCCAGTCGACCAAGCGGCGCAGATGATCTATCTCTTTGCGCGCGGCCAGTATCTCAAAGTTACCGAAGCGGATAAAAGTCGGTGCTACACGGGCCACGATTGCTCCTGGTTCCTCGGCCGGACGTCCATCGTAAAACATGTCTCTGAGTACCGGATCGCCTGTCAGCACAAGGCTCAGGGCGCGGGTAGTGGGAACACCCAGATAATGCATGGCTTCGCTCATCAGATATTCCCTCAGAGAAGAGCGCAGTACGGCCCGGCCGTCAGCGTGGCGGGAATAGGGTGTTCTGCCCGCTCCTTTTAGTTGCAGGTCGTATGATTGCCCTTTGGAGTTGACGATTTCCCCGAGCGTAATGGCTCTGCCATCGCCAAGCTGCCCGGCCCAGTTGCCAAACTGATGTCCCGCGTAGCAGACCGCGTAGGGCTTCATGGATTCGGTGATCCGGTTGCCGGCCAGTATTTCTATATCTTGTGGCGTCGGCGGTCCCGCGATCTCCAGTTCGCCGGCCACATCTTCGGACCAGGCTAGCAGCGCGGGATCGCCTACCGGAGTCGGGTTGGCGCGGGCGTACAGTACTCCTGGAGTTTGCCGTGATCGCAGGTCGCCACTAGGATCGCCTTCGAAAGTGGAGACAAACGTGTCGTTATATCGCTTCTCGTTCAGATGTCGCATGATGTGAAGATTTATGGCCGCTTGTATGAAGCGCTCTTTTGGCTACTAACAAATATACTACTCTAAGGGATGATATGGCGTGTATGGCCGAAAGTTTAAAGCTCAAAATGGAAAAGCCTCTGGCTTTTCGTCCAAAGGCTTTTCTTTATTTTCTCAGAGGACTTATTTCATTTTATCATGAAACTGTTCCTTCTCTACTTTTTTACCGGAATCGTCAAAGATAAACTTTTCTTTCTTTCCGTCTTTTTTAGTTTCCACTTTATAGAATGTTTTATTCTTCGCTTCCACCTTGTAGACGTCGTCTACTTTATAGCCGGCATAATCCTTGTCGAGCGTTGTTCTCACCTGCTCAGGCAGCGCCTCTTTTTCGATTTCCGTTCTGGTCATCTTCAGTTCTCCGGCCTGGTCAAAACGGGCTTCTTTTTCTTCATTTCCAAGATCAAACTCCGCTTTGTACATATCGCCTTTCTGTTCCCATTCAACATCCCTCGCCGAAGCGAATTCCTGATTGAAGGTTTCGACTACCGCCTGAGGCACTTCACTCTCTTTGATGTCTTTACTTCGCTGTCTGCCATCCTGCGCGTCGGCTCCAAGGGCAAACAACGCGATTAAACCCGCGAAAAACATTCCTTTAATTTTCATAATCTCCCTGCTCTTTCGTTCAACATCTCTGATTTCTTAACCGGCAGGCTGATTTATATGTTTACCAAAGATCAGTTTTGTAGTCGGTAAAGCCTTGGAAATCCTTTTGTATCGGGTTTTACAGGCTATTTTGTAATTTGCCGTCGGTTTTTGTTTTTAAGTAAAAATGTCAGTTTTTCCTACGTATACTACGAGTGTTTTATTGATTCTGAGTGTCTTTTTGTATCCGGTGTATATGCAGGCTCAGGATATCTGTACAGAAAAACGGATAGAAACGTCGGTTCTGATCCGGGTGTCAGCAGACCAGGTGTGGGACAAACTTTCCGATTTTGAAAAGTATGATCAGTGGCATTCGTATATTTCAGAAGTTCGTGGCAGGTTGAAAAAAGGGCGGTTTATCAAGGTGTACTATTTTGACTCTACGGGTGTAACAGGAAACTTCTCAGCCCGGCTCTTGTCCGTGAAGCCTGGCAAGGAACTTTCCTGGGGCGGCTCTCTGGGTTTTATTTTCAGGACAAAGCATTATTTCGTTTTGCGACAAATGGATGATTCGTCAACTCAGCTTATTCAGGGAGAATACTGGAGGGGCATTTTTGGAAGACCGTATGGCAGGAAAGTCTATTTGTCAGCCTTTCATAAGTTTATTGAGATGAATCAGAAGTTAAAGACGGTTTTGGAAGAAGCGTATCAGCATTGATTAGTTTGTTGGTGAAGTGAGCAAAGAGGAATGAGAGCCGGTGACTTCCAAATGATCTTAAATCATGTTGGTTTTTCAGGTTACCGGTTGTTTTCAGATGGGCCTGATTATGAATTTCAGGCTATTTTGTAAAAAATTACCGGATACTCATTGGGGTTTAGTATATTAAAGCGATTAAAATGCTGAAACAGCGATGATTTTATCAGAAATAGCCAAAGCCTTTTCCCTCGGACAGTTTCAGAAAACCTTTCCTCATCTGACGGAAGACATTGTATGGACTGTTGTCGGCGAAAATGAGTTTGCCGGCAAAGAAGCGGTAATCCGTAATTGCGAACAGGTAGCCGCGTATTTTCGGTCGGTTACGGTTAATTTTACGCTATTGAATAGTATCGCCGATCAGAACCGGGTGGCGGTAAACGGCACAGCGGAGTTTATACGTAGTGGGCAACGTATTGCCTTTGTATCTTCCTGCGATCTGTACGAGTTTGACAGCCGGCATATGCTTTCAAAAATCACATCCTATTGTATACAATCTCAATGAAACACCCAAACAACGCGAACGATGCCCTGATTCTGAAACCGGGAGAGGGGCGTACCTACCAATGCGGAACCATGACCGCGATTTTTAAGGCGGATGAAAATGAGACCAATGAAAAATACAGTGCTTCGGAATGGTGGCTTGAGCCCCAATCCGGTGGGCCGGGAGCGCATCTGCACGAAAACAATGACGAAGTTTTTTACGTGATCGAAGGTACAGTCGCCATTCTCATTGGTGAGCAGTGGATTGATGCGGACAAGGGTGCTTTTGTACGGGTTCCGGCCGGAACCATGCACGATTTCGCCAACAGGACCGATCAGCGGGCTGGCTTGCTTAATTTTTTTACCCCCGGTGGCTTTGAGCGGAATATGCCTTCGATTGTACAATGGTTTGAGGACAATAAATAGGGGTATACTTTGCTATAAGAGGATTATAGTTGTTTTTGATTGATAAAAGGAAAAGTTTAAAGCTCAAAGATTTCGCCGTATCCATTGGTAATGGCTGATTTTGCAGTTCCTCTGGCTTTTATTCCCTGGAAATATGTTTTTCAGACGTATGTAATGCCGGGGATGGGAAAAGAAGAAAACAGGCAGACAGAATCGGTAACGGAAAATGTGCAATCAGGGGCAACTGCTGGTTGAGTGACCAGGTTCTTTAAAAAGATCATGAATTTATCGATCGAATAGAATTTTTTAATCAGCAGATCCTGTCACAAAACGCTACAAGTAAAACAGCGATCTGGTGGAGCCGTCAAATAGCGGAAGGGAATTATAAGCTGATATCGATAAAAGATAAAGGAAACTTAAAATATATGCTAGTACGGTTTATGTATAATGAAACGACGATTGTGTTGGTGGTATAATATGGCGCGAAACAAATTTTCGTGGATATGCGTTATAATGGGAAGATTCTATCGGAATAGAAAATATTAGTAAAAAAGTTCGTTTGAATAAATAGTTGTTTATATTTGTTGACGTAAAACATGAGGGAGATGAAGGTAGATAATTTTCTTGAAGAACTTAAAAAGTACTTAAAGAGTACTTCTAAGGAGAAGGTCTTGGCAGATTGGACCGAAAGTGAGAAGTTTGACCAAGTAGGTTTTTTGATGGAAGATTTTTTGAAAAATACTCAATGTTACTATAAGATCTTCCTGAAAGATGATCCGATTGGTATTGAAAATAAATTTAATAATGCTAATTTAAACCCGAAGTTCACTTCGGGTTTTTTGTTTTTAACAAATTGATATTTAAAAAAATGCAGAAAGCGGCTTTTTCTATAGAGAAATATGTTTTTGATAAGGTAAATATTGATTTATCTAATTATGTTTCACAGGAGATATCTTTGTCTTTTGAAACTAAGGGGGCTTTTATCGGAGAGAATTCTCAATATGAATTGGTTTTTTCTATAAAGGCATATAATGAGGACAAATCAATTCAAATGCCTTTTTTGTATGTCCAATGTATTGGTATGTTTAGTTTTCAAAATGTTAATTCGGTTTCTGAAATTCCTGATTTTTTCTACCGAAACTCCATTGCGATATTATTCCCCTATTTAAGGGCTTATGTGAGTGTGGTGACAACTCAAGCTAACGTGCCAGGGATAATACTTCCAACTTTGAATTTATCTTCACTTGAAGATGGTTTGAGGAAAAATACTATTGAAAAATAAACTATTGTGAGTATTAAGGCTGTATATCAAACCTTAGAGAATAGGGATACAGAATTGAATCAGCTGGAAGAGAATGGGCCTTATTCTTGTAAATGGGAAAATTCTTGGCTAGGTGATGGGTATTATTTTTGGGATACTTTTATCGAAAATGCACATTGGTGGGGAAAGGAAATAAGATGTTACTCCAGTGGTTATATAATATGTAAAGCAATTTGCGATTTCAATGATATTGATTGTTTTGACTTAGTAGGGAATACAGAGCACTTAACAATGATCGACGAAGCTTTTGGTATATTAAAGAATGAAGGATTAGCTAATTCAGACACCACGGTTAGGCGAATTATAGAGTTTCTGAAAAAAAACATGAAGCAATTTAATTATTCAGCAATACGAGTGTTGGGGTTTAAAGTTAAAAATTACAAGTCTCAATTTTCTTCTAATGTATTTTTTGAAAGGAATAATTCTAGCGCCTATTTAGACTGTAAGCCTCCTATTCAAATCTGCTTTTATAGAAAAAAGAGCCTAAATCTTCGAGATTATCATATTGTTTACCCAGAGGAATCAAGCCTTGATTACGTATAATGACAAATGTCTATGTGAAGGGTTGTATCTGTTAATAAGAGAGATTGCTTTTTTAAAATCAAAACAAAAAACCCACCCGCACATTCAACACATTACCTTCCTTAGAAAGGCCATAGTACGATGATATTACCAGCTGATTGAGCATGCTCAGCCAGATGCCGCCGCCATAGCCCTGATGGTAGCTGCCCGAACCGGGCCAGACCCGACCGTTGTCGGCAAAGCTTGACAGACCCAGCTTGCCTGAGAGTATATACGCGTTGAAGGTTAGTATTTGTACCCGCACTTCCGCGTTCTGGTAAAAAGAGCGGTCGCCCGTAAAACGAGTCTGCTGATAACCTCGGAGATTGGTTGTGCCACCCAGACTGTTGGCCTGATAAAAGGTAAAGTGTCCTGTATTCATCGCTACCCCGATGCGGCCGGCAAAGGTCAGCTGGAAAGGCAGGTTGGGGCTGATGTAAAAACGAAAATCCGACTCCCAATGCGTATAGTGACGGGGGGCGTTGTACAGTCCCTGATTGTATTCGCCCGTTCCCTGAAATACCAGTCCACGGGTAGGGTTTTGCTTACTGTCCGTTTCTCCGATGCGGAAAAAACCTTTGATACCCGCGTACCACTGCGGATCAAAATAGCGTGCGGGCAGATAGTCTTCTGAAATATACGTGCCGGAGCGGTCGCTCAGGTCAAAAAAGCTCAGCCTGGGTCCGATGCCCGTCTGGAAAAAAGAAGTAAAACGTCGTACCACAGCCGGGCAGACCATGCCGTAGCGCATCTGCACCCGGTATTGTGCCGGTGAACCTTCCGGTTTCGGACTACTGTTGCCATAGCCAAAATAGTTCATGGCAAAATACGGCAGGAAAAAGTCCGAGAGAATCAACAGATCCTTTTGCCGGTGTATGTTTTTGAAATCTCCGCTATAGCTGACCTTAAACGAATTGGTGGCCGAAGCATAACCCGCTGTCAGTCGGTGCCGGGAGCCATAAGGATTGGATCGAAATTTATAGCGTTTGTGCACCACACCGATTTCCGGGAAAAAACCGTCGCCTTCGTTGTAGGTAAAGTCTGCTACCGGTCCCGTATAGTTGTAAAAAAACTGATCCTGTCCCGTATCGTTGACATCCGGATCGGGCAAGGCTCTTACTTTACGTTGCCCACCCGTCTGCACAAGGTGGATGTTTTCCGCATTCGCATACAGTTGCAGGTGTTTGCCCGGGCTTTTTACTCTGCTCCTGTCGGAGAGCGAGTCCAGCCCGTTGCCGCAGATGATCCGTATCAGCGGACTGGTGCGACTTTCACCGAAGAGCTCATACCAGTCATTGCCACCCAGGCCATAGAGGCGTACTTCCTTTGTCTCCCTGGCACGTACAGTCCGCTGGTACAGCAGCGTTGTGTCTGGCTGGCTGCTTGCCGGCTTTCGGAACACACGGATACGGAGTGAGTCTCCGTCTATGTATTGAAGCTGAAAAAGCTCTGCTTCATTGCTGCCGTATACATCTACATAGCGGGACAGAATACGATAGTAGGTAGTGGCCAGTGCAGACAGCTTATCTCTGCGGGATTGCAGCTTGCTGATGATCTCCGGCCCGTCGGTCCGGAAAACTTCCGGAGGCAATTGTCCGATACCTTCCCCAATGACCGGATCACTGAGCTGTTGGCGCATTTGTTTCGCTGCTTGCAGCCAGTCCGATTCATTCAGCTCGCTGAGCAGCCGTCGGTCCAGTCGCCTGGCCGTGGTATTCAGTCCGATAATGTCTCCGTAATCATAATCAAATGATTGAAGCATGCGCGCGGCCCAGGGGCGACTCACCAGATAGGGCAGCAGGCCCCGGAAACGGAAATAGACCTGATCCCTGTCTTCCGGTACCGGTACATAACGTGTAGCATGGCTGCTGTCCGGAAATTCGGTCCAGCGGAACTGGTTTTCATGCCGGTCCCAGTCGCCCGTCCACATGTCAAAAAGCCGGGCTTTGACCAGCGCCTTCTGATCGACTTGCCGCTTGTTGCTCTGGCGTAATTCACGGAGCAGCTTGTCCGTGCCTACGATATTGGAGGCATAGCCCAGATGAGCCGCGTCGCTGTGGGACTCGTCCGGATCTTCTTCAAACAGTACCAGTGTATTGCCAAACAGGCTCAGGTAGGGGCCCAGACAGGAGTCGGCCGGGATATAGCCGAGCGTTGGCCGGGTATGCAGCAGCCCGATAGCTGCTGCCATAGGTGGTATGGTCAGCGCTCCGTAAGGATGCTGAGCCGAGGTCTGGTCTTGCAGGAGATCGTCGACAAAGGTCTGCCGGAGGTTGAACAATGAGAGTTTTTCCGGCCGGTTGTTTTTGACTACCATACGGGCTACATATTCCTGCTCATCCACATTTTTGAACCGGAGGCTGAGCGTCTGCCTGCCCCCGCCGATCGCGTAGGGGATAATACCGCCTTTTTCTGTCCTCAGATCGATCAGCGGTACATTGACCGGTGTCTGCCAGCTTCTGCGGTATTGCCTGCCCAGCAGCCAGCGCTTCATGCTTCCTGCGCCCAGCTCCGGGGCGGCAGCTACCGAAACAGTACTGTCCGCATATGTTTGCTCGGACAGAGAGCAAAAGGCTTCCGGCATCACTTCTCCTTTGCTGTACAGGCGTGTGCGGAAAGAAAGCTGAGATTGACGGCTGCCCGGCTGTATGGTATAGTACTCAGCCCATACTTCCTGATTATGATAGATATTGAGCCGGACAAATCCGTAACTTTTCTGAATATAGCCGGCCTGTCCGCCTTTGCGCACCGGAGTTACCTTACATCCCGATCCGCTGACGATAGTGTGAAAATTTCCGATCCGGAAATACTGCAGGCTATGCTCGTGGCCTGCCACATAGATAATGTCTTTGTGCTCGGAAAAAATTTCCATAAAGGCATTTTTCATCTGCTGGTACGTATAATTGGGCAGATCCTGCTCCGATCCGCCAAACTTGCGGAACAGCGGGTAGAGTGAACCGATCACCGGCAGCGGTACGTACATAAACCAACTGTTTTGCAGAATACGCAATGGGAATATATGGTCCAGCGCGTTGTAATACCCCCCGTGATTGCCGTTGGTAAAAAGCGGATGATGCGCCATGACTATGATATGTCGCCCTTTGTTGCGTTGGACAATGTCCCGCAGTTGCACCACCACGTCTTCATAATTGATCGCGTTGCACAAGCTGGGGTCTCCGTAGGGTTTGGCATGCTTGTGCAGCCACCATTGCGAGTCCAGAAAGATAAGTACGGTATTGTCGTTGACACTTACCCGGAATGGTCCGGGACAGGCGTTGTCCGGAACAAAGGTATTGCCACGGTTGAGCCGGTCTTCGATATAGGTTTCCTGTATCAGAACCCGTTCCCAGCCTTCTCTGCCCATATAGGCCCAGTCGTGGTTGCCGGGTATAAAAAACACATTGCCGGGATAGTCTTTTACCGTTTCCAGTATGCGATCCATGCGTTTCTCGGCTTCCGGCCGCTCCGGATTGCCTTCGGGCGGCATGCCTTTCTGGTACAGATTGTCGCCCAGAAAGACGGTAGTGCTTGCCGTATCTCTCTGTATCATTTCGGAGAGCTGCTCCAGATTGGGCTCCATATTGTAGGGGTCGCCCACATCACCGATCAGAAACAGGCTGTGTTCGATCGTGTTTTCAGGAGGAGCCACCTCGTCCTGCCAGTATTTATACTCCCGGGCTACGTAGCGTTTGGTCATACAGGAGCAGAGCGCCGGCAGCAAAACGATCCATAGCGATATCCTATTCATGCATCGGGAAAATTTGCAGCGAGGGCGCGGTTTTTTTGCCTTCGCTGGAGATAAACAATGTGCCCTGCGGGGAGAAGGCAATGCCCTCGGGCTGTTCGAAGCGCAGCTTGTCCAGCGGATAAAGCGCTTTTATACTTCCCTTGCGATCGGTACGGATGAGCATATTGGTCGCTGATGAAATCAGGTACAGTTCATCCGATAAAGGATGCAGGGCAATGCCCGATGGCTTGAAACGGATCTCCTTGTCGGAAAGACCGGAAAAGCTTGCCGGTGTCAGGGTAAAAACCGGATCAGGCAGCAGGCAGTGGGTGGCGAGATCAAAGGCATAGATCTGCTTATGGTGTTTGGGACCTTTGACAGGCTGACCCTTGAGAGCGATCAGAAGCCGGTGGCCTTCGGGGTCATAGCACATACCTTCCGCATCATTGTCTTTGCCGAGAAAGGTGGCGAACTCTGTCGTACGCCGGTTTTTGACACGAAAGAGTACACCATCGCTGCGCAGCACATAGAATCCCTCATCGGTGTATACAATGTCTTCAAAGTCGCCCTGCCCGGAAAATACAATGGAGTCGAGCAGCAGCCCGGATTGAGGATTAAGCAGATAGATCGTGCCGTGATTGTCTTCAATACAGGCCAGGAGTGAGTCATTGGTCAGAGTAATTCCGGAAATCTCCCTGAGCTTGTCCGGCAGTCTGAATCGCAGATCGGGCCGGCTGAGCGTATAGGGAAAATAGGCAGAAGAGGGCGGGCCTGAAGGAGCGCAGGCCTGCAGCAGAATAATCAGTAGTATGGAAAGTCTCATATCAGAAAAAATGCTTTCGGGCGCTTAGAACATTCCCTGCGGGGAACAGTTTATCTGCTATAACTTTTCAGTCTGAACAAAGTTTATATGTTTTTTGCATGGCAGCTCAGAAGACGATATTGGCGGAGGCAAGTGAACACATCTTTGCTCTTTTTAAGGAGAAACTTTCCCATGAATATGTTTACCACAATTTTCAGCATACGTTTGAGACCGTAGAAACCTGTAGACTGATCGCCAAAGCCTATCATCTGGAAAGACGGGAACTTGACAATCTGGTACTGGCTGCCTGGTTTCACGACGCGGGCTATGTCAGCGGCTACGACAATCATGAGGAGCGGAGCGCCGGTATGGCCGAGCAGTTTCTGAAAGAGCGTGACTATCCGGAATCGGATATTGCGGAGGTGATCCGATGCATACTGGCTACCAAAAGAGAAGATCCGCCGGGGAGCCTGATCAGTCAGATCCTTTGCGACGCGGATATTTCGCAGATCGGAGAGCGTTCCTTTTTTATCAAGAGTGATCTGCTCCGTGCCGAATGGGAAAATTTTGATATCCGTCATTGCAATTCTCTTGATTGGGCCCGGACCCAGCTTGATTTTCTGTTGTCGGAAAATTTCCACACACAGGAAGCCCAGCGACTTTTTGGAGAGCAGTTGCAGAAAAACATTCAGGAACAAAGGCAGCGCCTGCTTAAGATCGAACGAAAACAGGAGCAGAAAAAGAAGGATCTGGGTAAAAGTAAAGCCCAGCCCAAGAGGGGTATCGAAACCATGTTCCGGAGCCTGTACAAGAGTCATATTAATTTCAGCGCCATTGCCGACAGCAAGGCAAATATGATGATTAATATCCATTCGCTGATCATATCCATTACGCTTACCCTGGTCGGGGCCAGGTTTTCAATTTTTGGCTCGGGGCTGCAACACAATCAGATGATTATTTTGCCGGTGATCTGTCTGCTGCTTACCAGTCTGTGCTCCATCATATTCGCCATACTTTCCGCAAAGCCCAAAGTGACCAAAGCGATCGCGAGCATTGAGGAGTTCAAGGCCAATGATGCCAGTATTCTCTTTTTCGGCAACTATACCCGGGTCAGTATCGGTGATTTCGAAGAAGAAGTCCGTACGCTGATGAAAGAAGAGGATCTGCTGTATGGCAATATGATCAAGGATCTGTATTATCTGGGCAAGGTTCTTCGTAAAAAGTATCGTCTGCTGCGTATGTCGTATCTGGTGTTTATGATCGGTCTGATTATTACGGTATTGTCTGCTGTGGTGGTGGTAGGGACATATGTAATGTAGCGAGTGATATGTTTTGGGTAGTACGTGATAAGTTGAAGGCTTAAAGCTCAAAGCTTAAGAATCACGGAATAATTGTTGGTGCCTTTGAGAGCTTCAGATACCCTACTTTTCTTCCTTAAGCTTTGAACTTCACACTTTTTACTCCCAAATGGTATTCTGCCCGAACGTGGTGGTCCGCAGCGGACTTAGTGAAATATGGCTAAAGCGGATATCGCCTATATGCTCATAGTGACAGTTTCCAGACAGTAATCTGCACCAGTTGAAGTTTTTCCGGTACAGGAAAATATCGTGCTTCTGGGTCGAAAGATAGGCGTCGGTCATAAGCAGGTATTCCCGGCCCTCAATATTGTTTTTCAGTATCTTGTTGGCAATGATCATGTCCATGCCGACCAGCTTGAGCTCGTTGTTGACCATGGTGGTACCTACTACTCCGTAGTGAACGACAAACTTGATGGTGATCTTGTCGAGAACCTCGCGGGGTATATGATGTCGGGAGCCGGTTTTGTTGAGGATGTTGTGAAAATCAATGAACGTTTTCAGCGTCTGTTTTTCCAGTTCGATCAGGTTGAGCGGAGGGCCAAAGCGGTAAAAAAGAATAGCGTCGCCCTGTATCTCGGCGATACGGAGTCCGAAGATATTGGCGTTGATAATGGAATTGAGCAGATCATGGATAATCCGCGCGGCTTCTTTTGGATCGTCCAGACATTTGATAAAAGCGGTAAAGCCGCTGATATCCGGGATGTAGAAAAATACCCTTTGTGTACTATTGCCATCGCTATATGCTTCGTGTGTCATGATACCGGAAAGAAGATGCCCTTTTAGGATAATTTGTTTGAAAAATAAAATGTTCAGCCACGATTTGGTATTTTGCTTCTGCAATGAGAAAAGATGTGGAAAAAAATCAGTATCGGATAAGTATTCTGGGCGCCGGATGGCTCGGGCTTCCGCTGGCGATCAGGCTTAAAGAAGACGGATATAATGTGAAGGCTTCAACCACCAGTCCGGACAAGCTGAAGGTTCTGAGCGGACATGGAATACAACCGTTTCTGCTGAAGCTGGAGCCGGATATGCGGAATATTTCCACATTGGAAGATTTTCTGGATACGGATCTGCTGCTGATCAATATACCGCCCGGTACCAAAAAAGATCCGGACAATGACGCGCATGTTCTCCAAATGAAGCTGCTGGCGCAAAAGCTCCGGCAGCGGCCTGTATCAAGGATTGTGTACGTCAGTTCCACCTCGGTATATGCCGATAGAGAGGGTGAAGCAATCAGGGAGGATGAGCCTGTGCAGGTGGGCAACCGTGTACTGTTTGAAGCGGAAGAGATCGTGCGTTCGCTGAGCATTGACTACTGCATACTCCGTATGGGAGGACTCACCGGTTATGATCGCAATCTGGTCCGTTTTTTCGCGGGTAAAAAAGACCTTAAAGGCGGAGAAAGCCCTGTCAATCTGATTCACCGGGACGATTGTATCGGTATCATCGCGTCGCTGATCGGAGTGGATAATCCGGAAGTCTGGAATGAAACATACAATTGCTGCTCACCCGTACATCCGCTCAAAAAGGACTTTTATACCGGACTTGCCAGGCGCTTTGAGCTTCCCTTGCCAGAATTTGTGCCCGGTGACCGAACGGGCTGGAAGATGATCAGTCCGGATAAGTTGATCAACCGTCTGGGGTACCAGTATATATATCCGGATCCGCTGAGATATACCTATGAAAAATGAGTGAAAAAATGTGTTAATGAAACCAAAATTCGCTAACACATTTTCCGGATATGTTAACGAAATGCCTGTTTTGTTAACATGTTTCCTGGATATGTTAATGAAATGCCTGTTTTGTTAACATATTTTCCTTAAAGTGCAATAAAATATTTGTTTGGTTATATTTTACTATAGCTTATAGTCGTATTCGGTAAATAGCTTCATCAATCCGGTATTTACATAAAAGTTGTCCCTGCCGATCTTGATTTTTTCCAGGATATTGTGTGTGTTTTCTGTCAGGGAGTCCAGATATTTGGCGGCGGTCTGACGGGAAACTCCAAGGTCTTCCATTAAAAAATCTATTTTAGTATAAGGGTGTTTAAAAAGGCTGTTGAGCAAGTCTTGTGAATACATCCGGGAATGTTCTGTCCGGATACGATTTTTGTATCGTTGCATTTCATCTCTGATCGCTTTGATCAGAGAAGCGCTTTGTTTGGCGACACTGCATACGGCGTCCAGCATGTAGATAATCCAGTCTTCCCAATGGTCATGCTCACGAACTGCCTGAAGCAGTCGGTAATACTCGGCTTTATTCTGAATAATATACCGGCTCAGATACAGGCTCGGAAAATCAAGAAGTTCTTTGGCGACGAGATAGAGTATATTGATAATCCGCCCCAGGCGTCCGTTGCCGTCATAAAATGGATGTATACTTTCAAACTGGTGATGGATAATAGCCATTTTGACCAGATAATCCGCGTCATCGCCGGAGTCATCATTGATGTATGTGATCAGATTGCCCATATGGTTTACAATCTCCTGCTTTGACTGCGGTGGGGTATATACTATTTCGCCGGTCTTATCATTTTTCAGCTCTGTACCGGGGACATTTCTGTATCCCGCGTCATTTTGTTCCAGTATCCGATGAATATGCAGAATATGTGTATTGGTGATCAGTTTGTCTCTCATTACCAGTTCAAAACCGGTCTTAAGGGCCAGAGAGTAATGCTGAACTTCCTTGGCCGCGATACTTTTTATTTTGTTCAGATTAAGTTCGGCTCTGAAAAGTTCATCATGGGTGGTAATGATGTTTTCGACTGCAGAGCTGTCTTTGGCTTCCTGAAGAGCCAGTGTATTTAATAAAATGCCGACATTGGGAAGTATTCCATGTACGCCTTTCAATTCAGCCAGAGCCGCCCGTGCTTCCGCTACTTTTTTCATTACCCGTTTGGTCTCTACATCTCTGGCAAGTGGTAAAGAAGGGATGTTATAGTTTTGCATTTTTTCTAAAAGTTAACGATATGTCTGGTTCTGCCGGGGAAAAAAGTTATTCATCCGTACATGGAAAGCTAATTATTTACATAGTTTTTAGCAACTTCCCGGCAGATGTTTATTTTAGCGGAATGAACTATTAATACACCAGAATATTCTGATTTTTCTTTGACAGATATTGGTAATTTGTATTGGATGAATTTGTTTTTTTGAGGACAGATGTGCTTCTTCTTTAATCTTATGGTTGGGGTTTCCAGCCCCATGATCCTTGAATCTTAAGCTTTAAATTTCTCCCTTTTAACGATTAAGAGCAACTGTAAATCAGTAAATAGAGAAGTGCTTGGTCCTAAATATTATAGATCAAGCAAAGTAAGTATTAAATCCTGTTGTTGTGAATGTTTGGTGCTCAGATTTTGAAACGTTGTCACTTTTCCCCTTTGTTCCAGATTCTTAATTGGGTGGATAGTCTTTGGGCCTGCATTTTTATACTGTGCAGGGCCCGGTCCGGTGTTTCCCGTTCCGACAGGTGGATGATATCCTCAAGACCTTTGCTGATGTTGGTGATATCGGTCTGTATTTTTTGCCGCAGTTCAGTCCGTATCAGATGTTTTTCATAATCAGATCCGGGAAAAGTCATCGATTTGACGCAAAGTATGAGATAAATCACGGTTGTCATGACAGGCTGAAAATAATACAGGGCCGTAGTATCCTTATCCGCCAGAAATAGCAGTAAAGGCGCCAGGACGAAACACACGAGTATCAGCCATATGGTAAGCCAGAAAAGCCATTGCAGACTAAGTATGGAATAATTGTCCTTGTTTTTGACACTATGGTCATAGCGTCTGATCAGCTTCAGGCTTTGAATAAGGTATATGCCCATCTGGACGGAATTGATCATATTGATCAGCCAGTGCTCGAAGGGCAACTGATCACGCATACCCGTGTAAAAATGCCGGATTTCTTCAGGATTTTTTGTGAAGGGTATGATCAGATAGGCGATTGCCGCTATAAAAGGTAACGTGTGGACCCACCAGTATTTGCTCCAGTTTACTGGAATTCCTGTCATATGGGAAGTATAGAGCAGATACAAGGGGCCCAGAAAGAAAAACAGAAAATGGACTGCTTCGTTGATATAGTGGTATTTCCACGCGAGCCCGCTGTGAATCAGCATATCGTCAATATGGACGCCGGCGAAGATCAGCATGAACAACGCCAGTATTCTTCCGGAGTCGGAATTTCCTTTTTTGCCAAGTAGCAATATCGCGAACAAGACGAGATGTATCAGGCTGATGGCGCTAAGATAATAAATGAATTCCTGTGATCTCATAGGCGTATATCTTCAAAAAACAAGGAGGTTCCCTTGCCCTGCTCCATGCTGACGCTAAACCGGCCCCCGATTAGTTCTGTACGTTTTTTCATATTTCTCAGTCCGTTTCCTTTCGGTGTTTCCGGAAGCTCAGGAGACATCCCATTGTCCGAGATTCTAAGAGAAAAGCGATCATTGACCAGTGTTACGCTTACCTCCGCCTTATCGGCTCCGGAATGACGAACGATGTTATGCAGGGCTTCTTTTAAGACGAGCATCAGGTTTCTGCGCAGTTCGTAGGATACCTCGATGTCCGGAATATCCGCCGGAAACATTATTGTATAACTGATACCGGCTGCTTCAAGATAGTCGGCTATATAGCGTCTCATACGCGCGAGCATGCTATCCAGTGTATCATCGCCTGAATTAAGCCCCCATACGATTTCCCGCAGATTTTCCGCCAGCCTGCGGGCGTTGCCGGAGATTTCATCCAGTTGTCCGGGGTTCACGCCGGGGTTTTTTCTGGCAATTTCAGACAACAGGGCTATGTGTGTAATGCCGGAACCAATTTCATCGTGCATGTCGCGGCTGATCTTCTCGCGCTCTTCGGCGCGGATTAGTTTCTTTTCGTAGGCCGTCCCGGGAAAGTTGATGGATTTATAAAACAATGTCAGATAGATGATCAGTGTTATGACCGGCATATAGATAAATAAGACGGAAATATCGGAAGGGATGAATACCAGCATGAGGGGCACTCCCGCCACGGAGAAAAAAAGAAGGACGAGGGTCAGGATGTACAGCCATTTGAGACTCATGATCGCGTTGTACGCTTTATCCTGTATGCGTTTATTGTACTGGTAAAGCAGGCGCAGACTCCAGATCATATATACAGCCATTTGCACTGTTGCCAGAGCGAGTAGAGCGGTGGCGTCGGCAGGCTCTTTTTCCATAACTCCCGCGTAATAACGTTCGATAGACGCGGTATCTCTGAACAGGAAGCTGATGATATATAGAGTGGGGGCTATAAAAGGAAGCGCGTGCGACCACGCGCGACGCTTCCAGTCGACAGGCAGCCCCGTCATATAGGAGGTATACAGGAGAAATAAGGGACCCTCCAGATAAAGCAGCAGAAATCCGAACTCGTTAAACCAGTGCAGCCGCGCGATCAGGTTTTCAAACAGCAGGATATGCGTAAAATGTATATAAGCCAGTATGAGCATAAACAGCCCCAGGACTCTGTTGGCGGCGCGGTTGTCTTTTTTCAGAAACAATACTACCGCGAAAAGTGTCAGATGAATCAGGCAGAGCCACGCGAGAAAATAGGGGATGGGTTTTACCATGGTTGTATCCGCGAAAACTAATGGGACGTGTTGGCCGGAAACCGCGACTGGTTTTTATTGAGCTGTCCTGTCCATTGTCTCAGTTTTTCATTCAGCCAGCCAGCCTGATCGGATATCTTTTGAAGAGAGCGCGTGTTATCCGTGGTCAGTTGTCCTTTTAGCGATTCGGACAATTCTGAAATCTGTCGGATCTCCGTTTCCAGATCTTCATATACCAGTTGACAGACCCGGACCCGTTCCCGCGTCCGGATTTGTCCGATTTCAAAAGTTCGGCTCCCTGTACTTACAGCCTTGACAAAAAGGAAAAAATACAGGATGGAAGAAATACCGGAAGTAAGGACAAACAAGGCTTCCGCGTCTGTAGAGGCGATAATGATCAATAGCGGCGTGATTACACAGCATACTATAAGCCAGCCTTTGATAAACCAGCGCAGCCAGCCAAGCTCAGCCCTGGAAGCGACTTCCTTATTCGTTTTGGAAAGTATACGCAGGCTCCATAGCATATATATGGTTAGTTGCGCGGTTAGAAGACCTATCAGCAGGTTATTGGAAAGGGGCTGTGCGGTGAGTGAGTGTTCATAATAGTTCTGAAGGAACTCGGGAGAGTCGCCAAAAAAACTGAGGTAATAGGGAACTATGAAAACCAAAGGGCTTAAATGAAGCCACAAATACTCGCGCCAGCGAATATTCTCACCGGTCATATAGGCGGTATACTGCAAAAAAGCGGGCCCCATAAAGAAGGGAATGACAAAAACCAGCTCATTGATATAAAATATCCGCCAGGCTATATGGTTAAAAACAAGGATATGATTCAGGTGACCGTATGCCAGCCCGGCCATGAAGAGGGCGAGCATCCGGTTCGCGGACCGGTTGTCTTTTTTCAGTAATAGAAAAACACAAAATACGGAAAGGTGCGCCAGGCAGATCCACGCGATTAAATGATGTGTTTCCATACCGGAAAGGGGCTTTTTCGCTAAGATAAAATTTCCTTTCGGGATTTCAAACAGCGACTATTATCCTGTCTGTGTTGAGTTCAAATGCTTTTAGGATTATCCGGTACCGGTTGGAGAGAAAGGAAAATTTCCTGGTAGACGCCACGAGGAAATGCGCTGAAAAATGTGAAAAGGGATATAAATAACCATTATTTTGGAGAGTGCAAGGCCGATGATCAGGGAGAATGAGCAATATCTGATCGGAAAAATCCTGTCTACAGAGTAACCCAAAATCGTTCTTTCAGATGCTCTCGTACCGTGTTGGCTGATTCTATCCGGAACCGAGACACACGCCTTCTTTCGAAGATTGAGCTCAGAGCTTAAATATAAAGTCCGGTGATATGTCTCAGGATTAGGAAGTCCATTGTTGTAAAATACTACTGTCTCCGAAATTCTGGTATAGGCCATGTTACGTGTGACTACAAGCCAGCCTTTCAGAGGCCGCGCGCGACCGGATGATAATCCGGCCGTGGCGACCATCAGAAAGAAAGTGACAATTTTAAAAGAAGTTTGAGGTTATGACGGTGGTCCGAATATACCTGTCAACGACCGCCGAATCGGTTATTTCTGGCAGAGGATATTTTTGCCGCAGATAACCAGTTTTTCATCACCGGGATTGAAGGCTGTTAAAAGTGTTACATCATTAAAGTTGAGTGTGATATCGCCATTCGCGTCGGCCATGGCTTCAATAGCGCCACTTCCTTCATAGGTACCCCAATCCTGAGTTGATTTGTCTCCCCTTGATAAATAGGAATTGAGCCTGATCATCGCTTTGCCGGTTGAAGGAATTTTGGAACCCAAGATATTCCAGAATCCCTCATCCAGTACATAGCTGACAGTGGTACCCGGTTCCGGTACATGTCCAAGTACAATGGAAATTCCCGGATTATTGACAAAGTCCCCGTCTTTGAAGTAGAGAAAACGTTGATGATTTATAAAAGGAACTCCTGACTGTACAAAATCATGTTTCATGCAAATATGAATATATTGGTTTGCTGTTACCATATCCCGAACAAAAACCTCATTGTCTATTTTGATCTGATTGTCCGTTATACTCTGACAGGAAATAGAGTTGCTTCCATTGTTGCTTGGATTAGTATCTTCGTTGTCGTCTTTATCGTCATCATTGCTATTGTTGCCGGTCTGATTGGCGCTTGGGTCGGGAGCGGGGCTTTCCGGTTTTTTGCCGCATTGTGTAGCAATCATTCCGATACACAGTGTCAGAATAATGAATAGGGCCTTTTTCATGTTTCTATGATTTGATTTTATGCAAACATAGAAAGGCGCGCAGGTTTGTATATCCCCCGAAATACGTATTTTCAACTCTTGCCTTATACAGGGTTTCCTCCATAATACTTGCGGATGGCTTCTACCCGGGAACCGGCTTCGAGCTTCAGATAGATATTCCGGATGTGGGTTCGTACCGTTTCCTCGCTTATATGGAGCTGGGTGGCGATTTCACGGTTGCGATAGCCCTTGGCGACCCAGCCTAGTATATCTTCTTCCCTTTGAGTCAGCGGAGACTGTAATTTCGCTTTTGCCGGCCGAAAAAAATCGATGATTTTACGGGCGATCTGCACATCAATGGGCGCGCCGCCAGCGAAGATCGTTTCGATTGCCCGGAGCATCTCCTGCGGGGTGGCGCTTTTTAAGATATATCCTCCGGCGCCGGCTTTCAACGCGCTAAAAACAGATTCCTGATCGTGCAGAACGGAGCATATGAGAATCTCCGTACGCGGAATCTTTTCTTTTAATTCCCCGGTAAACCGGATTCCGTCTATTCC
This sequence comes from Bacteroidota bacterium, assembly GCA_023391415.1. GTDB lineage: Bacteria > Bacteroidota > Bacteroidia > Cytophagales > Cytophagaceae > SpSt-227. The sequence continues at coordinate 162,604 of JAEWAY010000022.1, forward strand.
CGGCAAACCTATATCCATGAGAATAACATCCGGCGGATGATTTAGCAAGGGACCGCGGGCTTCTTCGGCGTTCGCGTAGTTTCCCGCGCAAACGATCCCCGGCTTGTCGGTAAGCAGATGTTCCCATCCCCAGGCAATTTCCCTGTTATCTTCTACTATAGCCAGCCGGATATTAATTCTGCTACTCATATCATAAATATATAGCCCGGAATTGGATAAGGCATCACCCTTTCTGCGTATTTTGAGCTTTTAGCGGTCTTGTAACCCCGATTCACTCTCAGTCGAGATTGGAAGCACTCAGTTTTTTTATAATGGCTTTCATCATAGCCGGTACAATAACCCTGTGAAAAGGACGGACAGGCAGAAAGTAAACCTTTCCAAACCAGTTGTTAAACGTTACAGCGGTCGTGATGGTTAGCTGCCGTTTTTCAGGAGTGATGTTTGAGGGGCGGATCAGCAGAGAGACTCTGAAGTTAAGGTGTTTATCATCTTCCCCCAGTATTACTTCGTTTTCTGATTTGTAAAATACATTGAAAAGTCCGAGTTTTTCTCCGGTCTCACACCGGAAATTTTTCAATGCCTGCTCTCTGTCTTTGATCTGTCCGGGTGTTTTCAGACCAAATACGCTCATGATCCTGTTTCTCAGGCTGAAAAGCTTGTCCACCCATGAGGGACTGCTGGTAAAAAATAATAAAGCAACTTTTGTGGTATCAATCGATTTCCCCGGATCGCTGAAGTCTTTCTCAAATATATCTATATAGTCATATGCTTCTCCCGGTTTGTTTAATACTGATTCGCGGGGAAGAGCTGTTTTGTGTATGTGCGTTACCTTTTTAATTTGGTTACCTATAGGCGGCATTGGGACGAAATTAGTATGAAAATGTTTTTAGGAGGTTAACAAAGGTTAAAATGTGGTGAGCGAGGATAGAGTTATCAGAAGACTACGATTTATAGAGCGCGGACGATTGATCCGGTTTCTTGTCGGCCGGATTAAGCAGAATGATTCGCGTAGAGAATAAGGATTGCAGGTGGCAGTGGAGCGATGTATCCTGAATCAAGATCCTTCGGAAGAGCTCACATGACTGGTTTTGCTTTTACAATTCCTTAATCACCAGTATCCGCCTACTTGTTTTTTGGATAATTCTGTGATTTTTTTGAATGGATTTTTATGTGGACTTCTCTGAGATTCCCGATCTATCCGGCTTTTATGCTATATGGTCTCAACTATTCCACCTCTTTTTTTGTTGTATAATAAGTAATCAGGGAATTATGAACGAGGAAGGAGGACAAACCATGCCAAAAGATATAGAAATGCCACATTTGACTACCCCTTTAATTTTGAAGCTTAAAGCTTTAAAGGATGTGGGTTACGATCAGGAATATCAGATCACGCCGGTAGGACTACAAAATATCGATACGCGACAGATATTTAAACCCTCAGAGATAAAAATCATGGATCACTTCCGGTATGAAGGAATCTCCAATCCGGATGATATGGCTATTTTGTTTACATTGGTGACTGCCAGCGGAGAAAAAGGAACTATAATTGACGCTTTTGGTCCTTATGGCAATATGGATCTGATGGACTTTGTAAAACAGGTGGAAGACCACACGATAGATAATTTGTAAAACAAAAACAGCCCATTGAAAATGGGCTGTTAAACGTTCCATATTTTAATTTTTATTTGGATGGTCTGAATGGGTTCAGATACCAGGCGAAAGGCATGATTTTTCGGGTTTGTATCCAGATTTTTCCGCTTCCGCTAAACCGGCATACCAATCCTTCTCCACTTAGAAACAAGGATTTGTATCCTCCGAGCTTACTGATATTGTAAGTAAGTCCTTCGGTAAAGGCGACGATATGGCCCGTATCGATTACATAACCATCGGTCACGTCAATTTCAACGATCCCGCCAAAGCTGTTAAACCATAAGTCTCCGGTGCCGCTGCATTTGATCAGAAACAGGCTTTCTCCGGAAAAGAATCCCCGGGTCAGCCCCTGCCATTTGCTTTCGACCAGTATATCCGGATTGGAAGCCACATAAGCGGAGTTCTGGAGATAGATCGTCTCATTGTTCAGATAGCGGTGGGTGATATCTCCGGGAGCGGTCGGCGAGATGGATATTTCTCCCGGGCCGTTTTCAGCCGTAAATTCATTGATAAATAATGATTCGCCTCCAAGGAACCGGCCCAATCCGCCTTTGAATTTTGTTTTCATGATCAGGTTGGTGTCCATGGTCGCCATGGCGGACGCTTCTACTTTCAGTGTTTTTCCCCCGGGAATTTTTACCGTCAGCATGGCAAAATCCGGCTTACAGTGTATAGTATGTTCAAATGATTGCATGTGGAGTAATTATTTATTGGGTCTTAACATCGGGCCTATGATACCGCCAAAGCTGGAAGGATTGTGCGACTGAAACCACACGGTTCCTTTTCCCTCAAATTTGCAAACCAGTCCTTCGCCGCCCAGGAAAGACGACATCCAGCTACTGCCGGCCTTGGTAATACGGAAATTGAGTCCCTCGGTAAAGGCTACGATGTGCCCGGTATCGACAATATGCGGGCCATCTACCTCAATCGGATAGATCATGCCATAGGAGTTAAACACCACTTGTCCCGTTCCGCTTAGTTTGACCCAGAAAAGGTTTTCGCCGGAAAAGAACGATTTGGCGCCCTGAAAGCTCAGATCGAGTTTGATGTCGCCGGAAGAAGCGAGGTATGATCCGCCCTGTACATATATGGTCTCATTGTCAAGTATACGGGTTTCAAGATCTCCGGGCAGATTGGGCGCCAGCCATACTTCGCCCTCGCCGCCGGATGTGGTGTATTTGTTCAGAAAGATATTTTCGCCGGTCAGCAGACGCTTGGCGGCGGATAGCAAACCTCCCTGTTCTTTTCGAAACATGGAGGTTTCGACATTAATATTGGGTGAAACAGCGATCATGGCTCCACCTTCGGCCATAACCGATTCGGCGTCGGCGATCTGTATTTTGGCGACGGCGCTGCCAGGCCGGTATTGTATATCGATATTCATGTGTGTTCGGAAAGATTAAGGTAAAAAACGATTGACCCATGTAGCCAACGAGTTGATGCTTCTGGTCTGAATGATGATCTTGCCGGTGCCTTTCACGCGGGTCACCAGTCCTTCGCCGCCCAGTATACTGCTGAAGAAACCTCCCGCCATTTGAATGGAAAGCTTAAAACCGGGCTCATAGCCCACCAGGTGACTGGTATCGACCAGATATTCTCCTTCTACATGCTTCTCGACCAGTCCGCCAAAGGCGCCAAACCATACTTTGCCATCGCCGGATACTTTGAGGCGAAACAGACCTTCACGGGCGATCATGGAGGCGAAACCCGCCCATGACACCGATAGGTTAATTCCGGGTGTACAGGCTACAAAAGCGCCGGGTTGCAGATAAAAAGAATTTCCTTTTAGTTCCATTTCCATCACATCACCGGGCATAGGCTGGGTAAGCGCCAGCTTAAGCGGCGCGGAAGTGTTGTTTTTAAAATGATTGACAAAAAGACTTTCTCCGCCAACAAATTTTTTGATCAGGGCGGCCGGGAGACTGCCGTTAAGTTTTGCTTCCATGTCCAGGTCCGCGGACATATTGGCCATCGCGTCCGATTCGGCGATGATTGATTCTCCGGGTTCAAGCACCACATTGAGATGCGAAAAAACCGGTTTGCCTTCAATGGTTACATTCATGAATTATTGTTTTTCCAAAAGTGTATTCAGATGTCGCTTAAAAGTAGTATAGTCAATAAAGAAATCAGGTCGTTTGGTGTTCAGGCGCGGAAGAGTCGCGGCTGTATTTTCTATGGTTTTCATACGGGAGTCCGAAGTCGGATGGGTATTGAGATAGGCCATCAGAGCATGATCTTCTCCACGCGCTTCTCCAAGTTTTTTGAAGAAGCTCACCATGCCTTCAGAAGAATAACCGGAGGCGAGCGCCAGTTTCAGGCCTTCCAGGTCGGATTCGGTTTCAAAATCACGGCTAAAACTCAGACTTTCGAGTGACGCGCCGATATCAACCAATGAGCCTAAAACAGAGATGTCTCCCAAAAACATACTAAGAATATAGAAAGTACCTAACCGGTTAAAAAGCCCTCTGAGGTGATGCCTTGAAGTAACGTGCGCGATCTCATGCGCCAGCACCCCCGCGACCTCATCGGGACTTTCGGCTTCCTGCAGGAGCGCGGAATGAATAACAATAAAGCCACCGGGAAGAGCGAACGCGTTGATCGCGTCGTTTTCAACTACCGCGAACTGAAACTGGTATTCACTGTCGGCGAACTGAGAAAGAAGAGGCCGGGTCAGCTCATTAAGGTATCTGGACAGGGTATCGCTTGTGAGCGTTTTGCTACCCTTTAGCGTGTTGTCGAATAGGGGTTTACCGATCTGGATCTGATATTCCATAGGTACCCGCATAGCTATTTTTCGGATAATACTGTTTCGCGATACAAAGAAAACGGCGACTCCCGCTCCTATGACCAAAATAGTGGCTATGATCAGCGCGCCGAGTGTAAGTCCGCTCCTTTTTACTTTCTGTCGTGTATCTTGTATAGTAAACAAATGGGATAAAGCCGAATCATCCAGAATCTGACTCTGACCAGTATGCATGGTATAGCCGGGATATTGAGGATGCTTGAAATAGACAAGGCGCTTACCCGCGCCGCCATAGCTGACCTCCAGGTCTTTCAGAGGGAATTTGATCTCAACATCGTCCCCTTTTTTAAAAGTCAGTGAAAAAGGATTGGTGGTGATAGTCCCGGCTTTTCGCCCGCCTTCAATATGTTCGGACAGTAATATCCCTTCGTAAGTCATGATTCCGTAAAATGCGAATAATGTGCCAAATTAAGCAAACCGTTTGATTTATTACGATTTACAGGTGGATATTGTTTTGATCAATGAGTGAGACATAAATCGCGTTGATTATCAATTATAAAACTCATGGCTTGTTATAGTTATAAAGACCTTTGGAGTCTCCATTTTCCGGAGAAATACACGTCATAATGTCAATACCTATACCGTTTGGATCTGTAATATGAAAAACGCCTGTCGTCTCTGGATTCATCCCTGAGTTCCACAGAACCCTATTTTAAGTTTTGCATGTCACTGGTCCACATCGTCCACTTTCATGGTCGGATACATGCCGGAGCCTGAGTATCTGAACAGGATGCTGGAGTTGATTGTTAGCGATGAGAAGAACGCGACGATTACTGAAGGTTTTTACTTACTTCTGTCAAGAACGAGAAAGTTGTCCAGTTCTTCTCCTTCAAAATCCGATTCAAACTCGAAGAAGCCAATTGGTTTGAGATTATCGATCCAGCTTTGTTCTGTATCGTGGACAAATATTCCAATCCGTGTCTTGATATAGGGATGGATGCCAAAATGATGATTGAAAACAAGGCTCTGGTAGTCAAATTCAAGAATTAGCTCGTCATTGGTATAGTGACCCCGCGGAGTATCCGATAGATCTTCCGTATAGGTTCTGATCGTTTCCATACAAGACCGCTTCGCCTTTTCGATGAGACCGGTTTCTTTCCCGATCCGGGATAAATAATCAACGAGCTCTTGTGGTTCCATGGTATAATGAAAAAAGTTCCCAGAAGTAAGATGTAAGTTTTTTTCATAGGAAACCGGAATAAGTAAGTTTGGTTAGAACAAATTCCGGTTTCCTACTTTTATGGATTCATAGAAAGATAATAGATAGACTCCCCTATTTGTTCTGATTTTTTATGATAGCTCCGGAAGTAAGTCCACCCAATGAATAGTAGGCAATGGACATCAGGGCTGTTTTTAAAGTTTTGGCCGCGAAGTCTTTTTTCAGTCCCAGTCGCTGGGGAATGTTTGTAGTCGCCAGCCCGATCAGACCACCTATGAAGGTTCCTGTCCATACAGGATATTTTTTGGAAGTGGCCGCCAGGCTATAAGCCAGCCCATTGGAAAGCAGATCAGACAGAATGGATAGCTGATACAGTTCATCCTTGTCGGAGAAGGTGTCTTTACCGAATATTTTTTTCAATGCCTCCATACCAAGCTCATCAATACGGGGAGCATCCTTTACATTAGCTTTAAAGTAATTATGTACTAGTGTCATTAGTACGGCTCCTGCCAATCCGCCGGTCAACGCTTTTCCTGTCTTCATACTACCAACTGTTTTTTAAAAAATAACAACGCTCTTTCAGTGGATAGTTCACAAGCCAGGGATAATGAGGCGGATTCTCGCTACCCGATCAGCCCCAACGCTTTTATTCTCGACTCCAACTCATTCAGAAACGCTTCTTCATTCCAGATCAGACCTATATCCTCATGTCGCATAACTTCGTCCATAAAAAGTTCTTGGCGGCGACCTCGTTCCATGGCTTCGTTGTAGCTCAGATCGCTGAAGGTTACCATGCTGTACAACGGGAGGTAGGCGGGCAACCGCTGATGAAGGATAGCCTCGATCTTTTTTCGCAGGAGAAAGTGTTCATCGGCTACATCGGCCTGCATTTCATTAAAATTGCGTAAAGCGAGTCGGGCGATAGCGTCCGCGTTTTTCTTACGTTCTGACTGATAGTAATTTAAGATAGTCACCCAGTCTTTATCACTGTATTCAATGATCAGTTCAGCCAGTATCCGGCAATCCTCAAAACCCGCGTTCATACCCTGGCCATAGAAAGGAACAATCGGGTGCGCCGCGTCTCCGATAAGGGCCAGTTTGCCTTTATATATCCATGGAAAGCAGTGTATAGTGCCGAGCTCCGATGTGGGGTTGCTGAAAAACTGATCTCCCACGTCAGGCATCAGGCGGCTGGCGTCCGGGAAGTTTTCATCAAAGAAAGCCTTAACTTTTTCTTTATTATTCAGATCTTCAAAAGAGGGGGGGGCTGATCTGGATAAAAAAAGTGTAGCCGTAAAGCTTCCGTCCAGATTAGGAAGAGCGATCAGCATAAATTTCTTTCGCGGCCAGATGTGGAGGGCGTTCTTATACATCAGGTGGATATTTTCGCGACCTGCCGGTATATGAAGCTCTTTATAGCAGTGGCTTAACATGTTTATGTCAAGTTCTCCTTTGGTCAGTTCCTGTATTTTGCTCCGGACTACTGACCCGGCTCCGTCGGCTCCTATCATCAGATCGAATGATTCATTAAGCTCTTTGCCGCTGGTTGTTTCGGTAAAGACAATCTGGTTTGTATCCATGTCGATGGATTCGCATCGCATGTTGAAATAAAAGTTGACTCCGTACCGCCCGACAGCTTCTTCAACGAGCAGGGTATTCAGGCCGTTGCGGGAGATGGAATAGATATATTGTCCTGCCAGGCCATAAGGCTGTAGAATCTCCTGACCATTGGGTTCGTGAAGCATACGCCCTTCCATCGGGATGGTATGCTTTAGTACTTGCTCGTCCATCCCGGCCATTTTGAGCGCTTTGAGTCCGCGATGGCTCAGGGCCATGTTGATAGAGCGTCCTTCTTCCGTCTCGCAGATCAAGGGATTGGCCCTTTTTTCGAATACGGAAACCGAAAAGCCTTGTCTGGCCAGCAAAATAGCCAGAAGCGAACCCACGGGGCCGGCGCCTATTATGATCACATCTTTTGCCAGACTGTTGTCTTTCATCACGATTTAGCTTAACTCCTTTAAAAAATGCACAAATGAATAAACCTCAGAAAAGCGGTTATAGAGCGGAGTCGGACTCACTCTTATAATGTCCGGATTTCTGAAATCAACTATATAACCGTTTTTACCCAGCTTCTGATAAAGCTCCCGGCCGTTTCTTTCGATTTTCAGAGAAAGCTGACAACCCCGTTCCTGAGGATTGGCCGGAGTAATAATTCGTATTCCGAATGGGTTGTCCGTTTTCAGAATCAGTTCTTGCAGTAAAAATTCAAGATAACCGGTTAGCTGAACGCTTTTTTGTCGAAGTCTTGTCATTCCCGCTTCCTGAAAAATATCCAGAGAGGCCCATTGCGCCGCCAGAGAAAGTACAGGCGCGTTGCTTAACTGCCAGCCATCGGCACTGCCAGCCGGAATAAACTCTTTGCCCATCAGGAAGCGCGTTTCTTCCTCGTGACCCCACCAGCCGGCCAGCCGGGGCAGATTTTTGTCGGTAGCGTGTTTTTCATGGATAAAATATCCACCAGTGCCACCGGGACCGGAATTAAGGTATTTGTAGCTGCACCAGACAGCGAAATCGGCTTCCCAATCGTGAAGCCTGAGATCCAGGTTGCCTGCCGCGTGCGCCAGATCCAGACCGACGATAATACCATATTGATGGGCGTGCCGGATAATGGTTGCCATATCAAATGCCTGACCGCTAAGATAGTTGATCCCGCCAAGAAAAACCATGGCCAGTTCTTCATGATGCCGGTCGATGGTCCGGAGTATGGACTCTGTAGAAAGATACTGACTGTTGTCGTCGCTTTGCAGTTCAATGATACATTGTTCTGGTTCCAGTCCGTGTAGCTGCACCTGAGACTGCAAGGCGTACCAGTCTGATGAAAATGGATTTTCTTCTACCAGAATCTTAGTCTTTCCGCCTTCAGGCTGATAAAAAGTTCTGAATAACAGATGCAGATTGACGGTGAGTGAATTGGCCGCGACAACCTCCGTGGGGCGGGCGCCTACCACTTCGGCCAGTTGCTTTTGTACAAATTTGTGATAACGTAGCCAGGGATTTTGGGAGACAAAATGACCTTCTACACCCAGTCTGCCCCATTCGTCCAGTTCCCGCCGGATATATTCTCCGGTACTTTTGGGCTGAAGCCCCAGCGAGTTTCCGCAGAAGTATACGCGTTCTTTCTCTCCGATAACCGGAATATGAAACCGGTCCCGGAATGTCCGGAGCGTATCTTCCCTGTCCGCCGCTAAAGCAAAATCTTTGTCGGTACTATACTTCATACGTGTTTTTGCAACAGAAAACAGTTCTTAGGCAGGTAGCGGCTTTTCCATGATGGTCCCGCATTTTTTGCAGGAGCGCAGGCTTTCATTCGCGTAAAACTTATTCATTACTTCGGGAAGTTGTTTGACGATGTCTTTGACTTCGATAAACTCCTCGTAGAGTTTATGACCGCAGTTTTCGCAGAACCACATAAAGCCGTCTTTCTGGTTATCGTCCCGATAGCGTTCCATGACCAGGCCTATGGTGTTGGCGGGGCGTACCGGACAGTGAGGGACTTGTCGGGGCAGAAGAAAAATTTCACCTTCCCTGATTGGGAATTCTTCTATTTTTCCATCTTCAATTATTCGCAAAGTGATGTCTCCTTCGAGTTGATAAAAGAATTCTTCCGTTTCGTTATAATGAAAATCTTTCCTACTGTTGGGGCCGCCTACAACCATGACGATAAAATCGTCGTTGCCTTTGTAAACCTGTTGGTTTCCGACAGGGGGCTTTAGCAGATGCCTGTTTTCATCAATCCATTTTTTGAAATTGAATGGTCGTTGTGTTGCCATAATGTATTGTTGGATATACCGGATTAAAACATAAAAGCGGCAATATAAAAAAAGCGGCGGAAAGAATGGATGATCCTTGGCATAAGTTGTATGGTCTGGAGTGAAGTCTGGGAAAATTATTGGAGAAATAATTATTCCCGGCGTTACTTTTGGAGTCTTCGCGTGTATAGTAGATGATATCTACCGGTAAAATACGATGGGCGATCTTTTTAAAGTTTTTTTCTACACGATGTTATGTATATGCTGCATGGGCGTTAATACGCGCGCTTCGATAGTAGCGGTTCATGATCCTTCGATTATTATTGTATATAAAGACGCGGGAGGCGATTCGTATCCGGAAAATGACGCCGCAGGTACCCGTACCAAATATTATTATATATTCGGAACCCAACTGGGCGCGGCGTATTCGCGGGATATGATCAACTGGACGGCCTTTACGCCGGCTTTTTCGGTCAACGGATCGGTTACGATCAACTACCTGCAGGTTTTTAAGGCGGCCGCTGACTGGTCCCGGCATACCAATAGTAATGATCTGCGGGGCAATCTATGGGCTCCGGATATTATTTACAATAAAAGGATGAACAAATGGTGCCTTTATTTTTCCGTTAACGGCGATGACTGGCTGTCATCGGTCGTAATGCATACCGCCAGCAGGATTGAAGGCCCCTACGAATATGCCGGCACAGTTGTGTATTCCGGTATGGATAACGCGTCCAATGGCGCCGGTAATGCCGATTTTCAGCGGGTAACAGGTTTAAGCTCTACCCCTGCACGCTATCTGCGCGATGGTGGCTGGCATGGAGATTATGGAAGCAGTTGTATTGATCCCTCGGTGCTGTATGACGAAAACAATCGTCTGTGGATGGTGTATGGCTCCTGGTCCGGGGGAGTATTTCTGCTAAAGCTGGATGAAAATACCGGTCTTCGTGACTATAACTACAATTATGGATTTACAAATACTTCAGCGGATGGGACAGTCTGGAACGGTTCGCGATTGCGATACGATCCATATATGGGTGTACATCTGAGCGGAGGCTATTATGTTTCCGGAGAAGGGCCTTATATTCAGTATCTGACCGATACGAACGGCGAAGGATACTATTATCTGTTTGTCACCCACGGATTTTATTCACCAGAGGGAGGGTATACCATGCGGGTGTTTCGTTCGAAAACCATTGATGGAATTTATACCGATGTGACCGGAGACAACGCGGTTTTTGACCGTTACCGATTCAATTATGGCAATAATGTGCAGTATGGATTTCCCATAATGCAGAACTTTCGCTATAACTGGTGGAGCGTTGGGCAAGTGGCGCAGGGCCACAACTCTGTACTGAGAGATGAGGATGGAAGTGCTTATCTGGTTTACCATACCAAGTATGACAATGGTACGGTGCACCATAATGTGGAAGTTCATCAGTTGTTTTTTAACGAAAGAGGCTGGCCGCTGGCCGCTCCGTTTGAGTACAGAACAGGGTTTGGCTTGGGAAAAAAAGCTTATACGGCCGAAGATATTGCCGGCAGATATAGTGTGGTTACACACAACGCGGTCGATTATGTCAGTCTCGCGACAAACAGGGAGCAGGAGCTGTATATCAACGGGGATGGCACCTTGTCCGGAGCGTACACTGGTACGTGGTCGTACGGTTATGCGGATGGCAGCCAGTTTCTGACGCTTGTCACCACTGCGGGGACTTTTTATAGTGTACTTTGCGAGCAGCTAATGGATGGCTTGTCCGGTTACACACTGGCTTTTACGGGTATGAACCCGGCCAATGAACGGGCTCTGTGGGGATATAAGCATACCGGTACGACAATCGCGAGGACGACGTATTATGACAATGGGCGTCTGGTAATTGGTACCCCGGATTACGGTCTGGCCTGGGATGCCTATAGTGATTTTCACCGGACGGAGATAAGCGGTGATTTTGAGATTGAATATATCTTTGATAACTATACCCGGGCCGTTGAAAACTGGCATAACTGGGCGATCGCTCTCACAAGTGGCAGTCAGACCTGGTATACGCGTGCCGATGCCTGGTCCAATTCAACCTTTACCGGTTCCGTTGTTAATTACAAATATGGTTGGAATTGGGAAACGGAGTTTAAGGAAGTGTATAAAAATAAGGAAGTCCGGGTCAAAATATCCAAAACAGGTACCAGCGCCAACGTATTTGCCTTTGTGGGCGATCAGCTTGTGTATACCAGTACGGCGACCAATTGTCCTTCGGGTGACTATATTGTGTATCTCGGGGGCGAGGCCTGCTATCTGGATATGAAAAAGGTATCGGCTGGTTCAATTGGTGAGCGGCAGCGCGTGGGTACAGTAAATGATGATGGTACGTATACAGTTGGCTTCAACGTGGCGAGAAGTCAGACGATCGGGGTATCAGGTGACTTTGAGCTGAACTATGCGTTCAATAATTATCGCGATCCGGTTAGTAATGACAACTGGGATAATTATATCATACGGGCTATCTCCGGCGGTCAGACAATGCTGCTTCGCGCCGATGCCTACGCGATGGACGTCGTCGGTAGTCTGAACTACTCATATGACTGGGGCTGGAATGATTTTGTGTCGCTGATGTCCGGCGCGAATGTGGAGCTCGCTATTAAAAGAAAAAGTGATGTCGTTACGTACAACGCGGTTATCACCGCTAGAAACGGACAGGTTTATAATTATAATGTGACCAATACCGGTGCTCCGATTTACGATATGGAGTTTGGTTTTACCTGTGAAGAAAGTATGGTAGACTTGTTTAAGGCTGAAATAGTAGAGTATGTAAAGGATGATGTGGTGACCGGGACTATTGAAACCGAAAGTGACCGGGTCGAAAGAATAAAGGTATATGGCGGAGAAAGACTTTTTCATATAGAGGCCACTCTTGCCGGACAAGCTTCTGTTTATAGCGTTGAAGGGCGCTTGGTCGCTACTATTACCTATCAGAAAGGTCTTAATACCTATCGTGGATTTGATCCGGGGGTATATATAGTCGATAAGAATAAGGTAATGGTATATTGAATTATTCAGCTCCGGAGTTTTTTTAATGGCGATCTTCCTGGGTCGTCTCCCTGTGAGATTAGCCCGCTTTCTTCATCCCCTGACTGATTTTGTGTTATGATGTCCGCTGGAATATCCTTGGCGGATCGGGCTCTTTTACGTGTGTTTCGCTCTGCTGGAATTTGTTGATCTCGTGAATACTGAAGTTTTTCAGAACCAAACAAGCCATCATGGGATTAAAGTCAAGCGAACTTTCCTGTATAGTATGAACTGGATCATGCCAGAAGCGTGAAATATTGGACAAAGTAAATTCAGCGCGCGATAATCTACACTTTGAATAAACGCCACCTATGAACACGAATCAGACAATCATTCAGGAAATCATAAACGGGGCGGTTACAGGGCCTTTTCAGCCGGTAGAAGCGATAGATTTGCATGCTTTTTTTATCGCGGCTCGACGGATCGCTTCCTCGTTCAATAAGTAGTCTGGTGTTTTGTGTACGCTTTGAAAAAAGATGATCCCGCCGGTTTTAAATTTTGCCGGGTTTTCCAATGGTGACGATTGGTATATAGGGGGCGACCCGGATCAGCTAAATGATGGATGGAAAAAACGGGAACTGGGGGAAAGAACATCTAAACCGGTAAAAGAAATGGCTTTTAGATTTTCCGAGCATCTGTCTATTAAATAATTACAAAATCATATCTATCTAATCTTTAGTTGTTTATGTACAAGAAGAGATATCGAGGCAAATTATGAATAGGGTTTTCGAAATTCGACGCGTTTTTTGCTATTTTTGTTACCTTCAACTATCCGAGATCATCAATGAATAAGACGATAATAAACACAAGCGAGTCCCCGGCTCCGATAGGTCCGTATAGTCAGGCGGTACTGGCTGGCGATACCTTATATGTATCCGGGCAAATCGCTTTCGATCCTGAGACCGGAAAACTCATATTGAGCGATATTGGGGCGGAAACGCGTCGGGTTATGAAAAATCTTTATGGAATATTAGTAGCGGCGGGAATGAATTTTTCCAATGTCGTCAAGTGTTCCATATTTGTAAAGGATATGAACAACTTTCAGGCGATTAACGCGGTCTATGGAGAGTATTTTGGTGAAAATGCTCCGGCAAGAGAGACTGTCGAAGTAGCTCGCCTGCCCAAAGATGTCAATGTAGAGATATCCTGCGTCGCGGTAAAGCAATAGCATATAATACATTAATCCACCCTTAAGTAAGGATAAAAATTCATGGAAAAAGAGGTAAGGCTGAGATTCGCGCCAAGTCCTACAGGCCCGTTACATATCGGAGGAGTTCGTACAGCGCTGTATAACTATTTGTTTGCCCGCAAGCATGGGGGCAAAATGATTCTTCGTATCGAGGATACCGATCAGACCAGATTTGTAGCGAGGACGGAAGAGTACATCCTCGAAGCGTTGCAGTGGCTGGGGATAGAGCTGGATGAAAGTCCGGCGGTGGGCGGTCCTTATGGTCCTTACCGCCAGTCGGAGCGGAAGCCTATGTATATGCAGTATGCCATGAAACTCGTGGAGGAAGGCAACGCGTACTACGCGTTTGATACAACTGAGGAGCTGGACGCCATGAGGGAGCGTCTGAAGGCCGCCAGAGTGGCTACGCCGCAGTACAACGCGATCACCCGGATGACTATGAAAAACTCTCTGACGCTTCCGGAAGATGAAGTGAAGCGCAGACTGGAATCCGGAGAGCCTTATGTAATCCGTCTTAAAGTACCAAGAAAAGAAGAGATTCGTCTCAATGATATGGTTCGCGGCTGGGTCATGGTACATTCTTCAGCGATAGACGATAAAGTGCTGATGAAGTCTGATGGTATGCCTACCTACCATCTGGCAAACGTTGTGGATGATTATCTGATGAAAATAACCCATGTGATCCGGGGAGAGGAATGGCTGCCTTCGGCTCCGCTGCATGTCCTTTTATACCGATTCCTTGGTTGGGAGGACATTATGCCAAGATTCGCGCATCTTCCTTTACTGCTCAAACCGGATGGAAATGGCAAGCTCAGCAAAAGGGACGCCGACGCCGGTGGTTTTCCGGTGTTTCCTATTGATTGGAAAGACCCGGAGAGCGGTGACATATGGAAAGGTTTCCGGGAAGCCGGATACCTGAGCGAGGCGGTTCTTAATTTCCTCGCTTTGCTTGGATGGAATCCGGGCACGCAGCAGGAACTTTTCTCCATGGAGGAACTCATAGAGCTTTTTTCCGCCGAAAGAATCGGCAAATCAGGAACCAAGTTTGATATTCAGAAGGCCATGTGGTTTAACCAGCAGTACATCAAGGCCAAACCAAACAATGAGTTGGCGGGTTATCTTTTGAAGGAGCTGGAGCAAAGAGGTATGAACGTGGAGGAGCGAAAAGCGGAAAAAGTGGTGGAATTGATGAAGGAAAGGGTGGTTTTTCCAACCGATTTCTGGCGAGAAGCCTCTTTCTTTTTTGAGATTCCCGCGGATTATGACGCTAAAGTAGTACAATCCAAGTGGACGGCGGAAGCTGTCGAGGTTATCGCTGACTTTGGCAGGGAACTTGCTCAGACAGACGTAGCGACTGCTGATAAGGCGAGGGAGGTTCTGAACAATGTACTGGAGCGAAAAAATATGAAAATCGGAAAGGTGCTCCAGGCTCTGAGACTGGCGATCACGGGAAAAGGCGCGGGGCCCGATCTTATGGAGATTGTTGAGGTCCTGGGACGTGATGAGACGGCGGACAGAATCGAAAAAGCGATCGCTACGCTGAGTGATCAGGTAAAGGTATAACCGTAAAGTAAATAGCGCGATGGGAAAGAAGAAAGATAAAGAGGGGAAAAAGCCTAAGGTTAATAAGGAACTGGAAGGATTTAATATCCAGATTAACACATTTGGAGAAATCGTATCGGACTATGATCTCGATGAAATTAACAGTTTTCTTAATCGCAATGTCGATGACAAGAAGTTGAGAGACCGTAATGATGTCGAACAGGCAAAAGGGAAGTCTCCCGATAATGAAAAATAGAATATAATTGATAGTTTCTTGATCAGGGTATACAAAGAATCGCCGCTGTTTTTCAATCTTACCATGGTGTTTGCCGTCTTTGGGGCGATCATACTGGGGAGTACCGATAAAGGAGATGTTGAGCTTTGGGTCAATCAGTTTCATGACCCGGCGCTCAACGTCTTTTTTTATTACATCACTTATCTGGGCGATGGCGCGTTCAGCGTATTGGTTGTACTTCTTCTTTTCTCGCGAAAGATTTATTACGGAATCCTGAGTATCATCGCTTTTTTATCTACTTCGCTGGTAACTCAGGTATTAAAAAGGTTGGTTTTTGAGGATTTTGTGCGCCCTTCCAAATTTTTTGACCCTTCCTTTGATCTAAAGTTTGTTGATGGGTTGGAGATACATAGTTATTTTAGTTTCCCTTCCGGACATTCCTCAAGCGCGTTTTCGATTTTTTTATTGCTGAGCTTACTGTCCCGGCGTACGTCCAGCCAGATCGTGTGTTTTACGATCGCGTTGACCACAGCCTTTAGCAGAGTATATCTGCTACAGCATTTCTTTATGGATATATACGCGGGTACTTTAATCGGGATTGTTGTCACAGCCTTTGTATATTCACTTATCCAGTATCATACCCGCTGGTCAGAAAATGAACGTCTGAACAGGCCGCTGTACCGGTTGGGAAGGTAGGGAAAGAGCGGACTTAAAATAGGCAAGCTGGTTTTAAATTTTCAAATCCGGCCAATCTTTTCAATCAGCTAAATGAAGAAGAGACGCGAATAGTTTGTATTCGTGTCATACCATAAAGTCAGATATCCTTCGAGTAGCGTTTGCTAGTCTGGACTATATACTAGTAATTTGCAGAGCAAATTTATCCTTTTTTACAAAATGAAATTTTTATCGTCTCCCTGGAATGTTATTCTGATCATTATATTTCTTTCAGCGGTCCTGTTTTTACCTTTCCTTGGATCTGTTCCCCTCTTCGACTGGGATGAAAATATATTTGCCGAATCAGCCAGGGAAATGTTGATTACGGGTAACTTCTATAAGATACAATCCAATTATCAGCCGTTTGAAGAAAAGCCGCCTTTCTTCTTCTGGCTTCAGGCTCTGAGCATGGCCGTATTTGGAGAAACCGCTTTCGCCGCCCGTTTCCCCAACGCCATTGTGGGTACGGCTACATTGCTTTTATTGTATCTTTTGGGGAGAAAGTACTTTTCCAGTCGTTTTGGAATATATTGGACGTTGGCCTATATGAGCTCCATTCTACCACATTTTTATTTCCGTACGGCTCTGATCGATCCGACTTTTAACTTATTTATTTTCTCCGGAATATTCACGCTGGGACTTCTGGTTTCAACCAATAAGGAATTGCGATTCAAGCGTGACAGAAAAGCTGTATTGGCCGGTTTGTTGATCGGTTTCGCCATTCTGACCAAAGGTCCCGTCGCGTTTTTGATCGTGCTGCTGACCGCCTTGGGTTTTAGTTTGCATAAAAGAAGCGCGCGTCTGGTAAATTTTCGGGAGATAGCGCTTTTTACCATTCCCATGCTATTGATCGCCAGCGCCTGGTTCGCGACCGAAGTAATGATCAACGGTCCCTGGTTTATCAAAGAGTTTATCGACTACCAGCTTTACGTGCTGAAACAGCCGCATAGCGGCCACAGTGGGCCCTTTTATTTTCATTTTATCGTATTGCTGCTAGGATGCTTTCCGGTGTCCTTCTTCTTGTTCAAAGGGTTGAGAAGTTTTGACAATGACAACTATCTGCAACGCAATATCAAGGCGACCATGGTCATTATGATGATCGCGGTACTTTTCATTTTCTCCATTGTCAAAACCAAGTTGGTACATTATTCCTCCTTGTGTTATTTTCCGATTTCCTTTCTGGCGGCTTATGTGCTGATCAAGGTGGAAGGCAAGCGAATATTTTATGGGAACCTGTTTCGTTCTCTTGTACTGATCATGGGCTTGTCGCTTGGGGTCATATTTTCCCTGGTCATGTATGTACTGGATCGCAAGGAGTATTTTCTGTCCCGATATGGAAGCTATATTGACGATCCTTTCGCGCTGGGCAACCTTTCGGCTGATTTGCCCGTTTCCGCGTGGGACTATCTGGCGGGCCCCGCGCTTATTGTCGGAGTTTTGTTGTTCACTATCCTGTTTCGGAAAAACTTCCGCGTGGCTACGCTCTCTCTTTTTATTTCCATGATCTTGACGGTGCAGCTCCTCAGTTATAGCCTGGTTCCCAAGATAGAAGAAATGACTCAGGGCGCCGCTATTCGTTTTTATACGGAAAAGGGTAATGAAGACGCCTATATGCTGCCTTATGGGTTTAAAAGTTTCGCGTATCTTTTTTATGGCAAGAAAATGCCGGGATATAATCCGGAGAGTCTGGACGCGGGCTGGCTTCTGGGTGGCGCTATCGATAAGCCGGTGTACATTATCGCCAAGGAGTATCCCAGGCATATGGAAGAATTGAAAATGTACACCGACCTGCGGTTGTTGTACAGGGAGAATGGTTATGTTTTTTATAAACGTCCTGTTCCCGTTCAGTAAAAAACGAGCGGATTTGTTGGGCGGCGATAACCATTTTGGGATAAATAAGTAAAAACTCTGAGTGTTTTGATGAATCTCTAACTGTCCGCGGATTAATGAAAGCGTTAAAAATTGGAATTTTAAGAGAAGGAAAAGTGCCGCCGGATAAGCGTGTGGCGCTAATGCCCGACCAGTGCGTGGCGCTACAGGAACGTTATCCGAACGTGTCCATATTTATTCAGCCGAGCGATATACGCGCGTTTTCCAACAAGGAATATCTGGAAAAAGGACTTACGCTGACAGAAGACCTGAGTCATTGCGACGTGCTTTTTGGGATCAAGGAAGTACCTCCCCATCTGTTGATTCCGGAAAAAACCTATTTCTTCTTTTCTCATACCCTGAAAAAGCAAAGCTATAATCAGAAGTTGCTACAAACCATACTTGAGAAGCGTATTGAACTGATCGACTATGAGGTATTGACGGATAGGGATTATCAGCGATTGATCGCCTTCGGCCGTTTCGCCGGGATTGTAGGGGCCTACAACGCCTTGCTGCTATATGGACGTAAAAAACGGAGATATAAGCTTAAACCCGCCCATAAATGCTTTGACCTGAAAGAAGTGTTGGACGAACTTCGAAAAGTAAATCTTCCCCCTATCAAAATTATAGCGACTGGTACTGGCAGAGTGGGTAAGGGGATCGCTTATATGCTCGATCATCTTCAGATTCCTAAAGTATCGCCGGAGGACTTTCTGAACAAGGAGTTCCAACAGCCGGTTTACAGTTTGCTTTCGACCAGGGATTATTATGTAAATAAGGAAACCGGACTCTATGAAAGAACTGAATTCTATGCCAATCCGGAGCGTTACGCGTCAACCTTTTTGTCTTATGCTCAAAAAGCGGAAATCTTTATGGCGGGAGCTTATTGGGATCCGGCCGCTCCAAGGCTTTTTGAGCGAGAGGATATGGTACTTCCGGAATTCAGGATAAAAATTATCGCGGATATAACCTGTGATATTAACGGCTCGATTCCTTCGACGTTAAAACCCTGCACGATTCCCGACCCCGCTTATGACTACAATCCAGCTACGCATAGTATTGAACCTTTATTTTCGGGTTCCGGGAACGTAACGGTAATGGCTATTGACAATCTGCCGGGAGAACTACCCCGAGACGCCTCCAGAGATTTTGGAAATCAGTTAATTACTCATGTTTTCCCATTGCTTTGTGAAGGTAAGGACCCGGATGAGATTCTTTTTAGGGGAAAAATGACGGATAAGAACGGCTGTCTTACCGAGCGCTTCTCTTATCTGCAGGACTATGTAGACGGTTGTTATTGATTTTAATAGTTTGATACAAAGGTTTATTTGTATATGCGAATAAGTGGTTATTCTTATACTGTTAAATCCTTAAATTTGTATTTTAAAATTAAAAAATTGGATGGACAAATATTCCTACGTCAGTAACGCGCACGTCGGTTATATCGATGAGCTCTACAAGTCCTATCAGCAGGACCCGCAATCAGTAGATATTTCCTGGCAGAAATTTTTCGAAGGTTTTGAGTTTTCTCAACTAAAAACCAATGGAAAAACCAGCGGAATAACGGAAAAGCAGTCAGGGCCCGTTATGGCGGGATCGGTGGATATCGCCAAAGAAATCAAGGTAAGTCAGTTGATTCAGGCCTATCGTGGCAGAGCGCACCTTTTGTCCAAAACGAACCCGGTAAGACCGCGGAAAGATCGTCAGCCAAGACTGGAGCTTGAAAACTTCGGACTTGACGAGTCTGATCTTCAGACCGTATTTCAGGCGGGGAATGAGCTTGGCCTCGGCGCGGCGAAACTGAAGGATATCATCGATACGCTGAAATACATCTATGAAGGAACCATTGGTTTTGAGTATATGTATATTCGAGAGCCTGATGTGCAGGAGTGGCTGAAGAAGAAAGTTGAAAAGGAATCGCTGGAGCATAATCCATCCATAGAAGAAAAAAAGCGTATCCTTTCCAAGCTGAACGAGGCGGTTGTCTTTGAAAATTTCCTTCATACAAAATATGTTGGTCAGAAGCGGTTTTCTCTGGAAGGCGGCGAAACTACGATTCCGGCGCTTGACGCTTTGATTAATCACGGAGCGGAGCATGGAGTAGAGGAGGTCGTTATCGGAATGGCGCACCGTGGCCGCCTCAATGTGCTGGTGAATATCATGGGGAAGACCTATGAGCATGTATTCAATGAATTTGAAGGTACAGCCGTTCCGGATCTTACCATGGGTGACGGAGACGTTAAGTACCATATGGGTTATTCCAGCGAGATTACCGCTCAGAACGGGAAACAGGTATATCTGAAACTGACGCCTAACCCGTCACACCTTGAAGCGGTTGATCCGGTAGTCGAAGGGTATGTACGCGCCAAGGGAGACCGGATCTATAAATATGATTATACCAAAGTACTTCCTGTATTAATTCACGGGGACGCGGCTATTGCCGGTCAGGGTATTGTATATGAAGTCGTCCAGATGTCCAAGCTCCCCGGATATTTTACCGGTGGCACCATTCACTTCGTCATCAACAACCAGGTGGGTTTTACCACCGATTTTGACGAAGCCCGTTCCAGTATCTATTCAACGGATATAGCTAAGATTATTGACTCGCCGGTATTGCACGTAAACGGCGATGATCCTGAGGCCGTCGTATTCTGCGCGAAACTGGCGATTGAGTTCAGACAAAAGTTCCAGCGTGACATCTTTATTGACATGGTTTGCTACCGTCGTCATGGTCACAATGAGAGTGATGAGCCTAAATTTACCCAGCCTTCACTTTATAATATTATTTCAAGACATCCGAATCCGAGAGAGCTTTACAATAAAAAACTGATTGAAAAAGGGGATGTGGACGCTGAACTGGCTCAGAAAATGGACCGTGAGTTCAGAGAACTGCTTCAGGACAGATTTAATCAGGTAAAACAAAAGCCGCTTCCATATACCTTCCAGAAGATGGAAAAAGAGTGGCAGGAACTGAGAAGCTCCGAGCCTTCCGATTTTGAGCGATCTCCGGAAACCGGCATTGGTCAGGAGATCATTGAGAAAGTAGCGAACGCGCTTACCACCATTCCGGAAGGATTCAAGCCGTTGAAGCAGATCGAGAGACTGCTAAAAGACCGGAAAGATCAGTTCTTTAAGGATAAAGTGCTGAACTGGGCCTCTGCCGAGTTGCTGGCGTATGGCTCACTGTTGCTTGATCGCAAGATAGTCCGTATCTCCGGACAGGATGTTCAGCGTGGTACGTTCTCTCACCGTCACGCGGTCTTTAAGGACGCGGTGACCAATGAAGCTTATTATCCGCTTAATAATATCGCGGACAATCAGAAAAGCTTCAGGATATACAACTCCCTGCTTTCTGAATATGGGGTATTAGGTTTTGAATATGGTTACGCTATGGCCAACCCTAACGCGCTTGTCGTATGGGAAGCGCAGTTCGGGGATTTTGCCAATGGAGCGCAAGTGATGATCGACCAGTTTATTTCCAGCGCGGAAACCAAATGGCAGCGTATGAATGGTCTTGTGATGTTGCTGCCTCATGGTTATGAAGGTCAGGGACCGGAGCATTCCAGCGCTCGTCTGGAGCGTTTCATTGAATTGGGAGCGGATTACAATATTGTAGTTACCAATATAACAACGCCATCCAACTTCTTCCATGCTTTGAGAAGGCAGGTGGCATGGCCTTTCCGTAAGCCCCTGATCAATATGTCTCCCAAGTCGCTGCTGAGACATCCTTCAGTGGTTTCTCCCTTGTCTGAGTTTACGGAAGGTTCTTTCAGGGAAATCATTGACGACGCGGACGCGGATCCTTCAAAGGTGAAGCGTGTATTGTTCTGTTCAGGCAAAGTTTTCTACGATTTGTTGGAAGAAAAACAAAACTCCAAGCGTTCGGATGTGGCCATTGTTCGTCTGGAGCAATTGTATCCGCTGGCGCAGGAACAGATGAATACGATTCTGGAGAAGTACAAAAACGCCAAAAAGATATGGGTACAGGAAGAGCCTGTCAATATGGGTGCATGGGAATACATCCTCAGAAGCCTGTACAAGAAAGTGGACATCGAGGTAGTGGCCAGAGAAGAAGCGGCTTCTCCCGCGGTGGGCTATCTCAAAACACACAATGAAACTCAGCAGTTGCTTGTACAGCAGGCATTCGCGAACTAAATCATTTTATTACTAACTTTTTAAAGAAAATACCATGTCATCCATAGAAATTAAAGTTCCCACAGTTGGAGAGTCTATCTCTGAAGTTACGATCGCCAACTGGACAAAGAAGGACGGGGATTTTGTGAAAGCTGATGAGCTTCTTTGCGAACTTGAGTCTGACAAGGCCACCTTTGAACTGAATGCCGAGACATCCGGTGTGCTCCGGATCAAAGCGAAGGAAGGAGACACTGTTGAAATTGGCGGTGTGATCGCCATAATCGAAGAAGGTAAGGGTGAATCCGGCGCTTCGTCCTCTTCCAAGGAAGAGAAATCGGAGAAGAAAGAATCCGGAAAGGGATCTTCCGGTAAGACGGAAACAATAGAAATGAAAGTGCCGGCGGTCGGAGAGTCCATTACGGAAGTCACTATTTCGAGCTGGCTGAAGAAAACCGGTGATCGTGTAGAGCTGGATGAAGTTTTGTGCGAGATAGAATCCGATAAGGCGACGTTTGAGTTGACCGCCGAGGCCGGAGGAATATTGACAACCATCGCGAAGGAAGGTGAAACCATCAGTATTGGTGAACCAATCTGCAAGATCGAAATAAGTGAAGGTGGAGCGGTTGCTACGAACAAGGCCGCGGAAGCGGCGTCCTCGGATACTGCCAAAAACAGTACATCTCAATACGCCGAGGGACACGCGTCTCCGGCCGCCGCGAAAATTCTCGCTGAAAAAGGCATAAGCGCTTCTGAAGTAAAAGGAACCGGCAAAGATGGTCGGATCACCAAAGAGGACGCCGCCTCCGCTAAAAAACAGGAAAGCTCGCCTTCCAAAGAAAGTAAAAAGGAGCCAGTATCGTCTTCAATATCCAAAGGAGGAGATAGGGAACAGCGTAGAGAAAAAATGTCGAATCTGAGAAAGACCATATCCAGGCGTCTGGTATCCGTGAAGAATGAAACGGCGATGCTTACTACCTTCAACGAGGTAGATATGAAGCCGATCATGGATCTTCGCAAGAAGTACAAGGATTCATTTAAGGATAAGCATGGTGTAGGGCTTGGCTTCATGTCATTCTTTACCAAAGCCTGTACCGTAGCTCTTCAGGAATTTTCTGCGGTCAATGCCTATATCGATGGGGAAGAAATTGTTTATAATGATTTTTGCGACATATCCATCGCCGTATCCGCTCCAAAAGGTCTCGTAGTGCCGGTAATACGGGACGCGGAGAAGTTGTCGTTCGCCGAGATTGAAAGTGAAGTGGTGCGACTTGCCGGTAAAGCCAGAGACAACAAGCTAAGCATCGAAGAAATGACCGGAGGTACTTTTACCATTACCAATGGCGGTATCTTCGGATCAATGCTTTCCACGCCAATTATCAACGCGCCGCAATCCGCGATACTTGGTATGCATAATATCGTAGAGCGCGCGGTGGTACAAAATGGAGAAGTAGTGGTTCGTCCGATTATGTATGTGGCGCTTTCTTATGATCATCGTATCATTGATGGCAGAGAATCTGTTGGATTCCTGGTCAGGGTAAAGCAGTTGCTGGAAGATCCTGCCCGTCTGATGCTGGGTGTATAAGCGAAATATACAATCCGGAGGTTTAAGCCGACTTAAATTTTTATTTTATAAAACAATAAACACGTTCCGGAGTCTGAGATAAGATTCCGGAATTATTCTAACCGTTAAACGCTCTTTTTTATGCAATACGATGTCGTTGTCATAGGTTCAGGACCTGGTGGATATGTTGCCGCTATTCGTTGCGCCCAGTTGGGTATGAAGACCGCTCTGATTGAAAAATACAATACTCTGGGCGGAACTTGTCTGAATGTTGGCTGTATCCCTTCAAAAGCATTGCTGGATTCCTCTGAAAATTATCATAAAGCCGCTCATCAGTTTAAAGACCATGGAATAGAAGTAAAAGAATTGAAGGTCAATCTGAAACAAATGATTGAGCGTAAAAACGGAGTTGTTCAGCAGACTTGTGACGGAATAAAGTTTTTGATGAAAAAAAACAAGATCGATGTATACCATGGTCTTGGGTCCTATAAAGACAAGAATACCATAGAGATTACGGCGGAAGATGGCTCTAAAAAAGAGATTACTACCAGGAAATCCATTATCGCTACCGGTTCCAAGCCCGCCTCGTTGCGAGGAATTGAAATCGATAAAAAACGGATCATTACCTCAACAGAAGCATTGAATCTGCAGGAAGTGCCAAAGCATATGATTGTGATCGGAGGAGGAGTAATTGGTCTTGAGCTTGGTTCGGTATACGCCCGCCTGGGTTCAAAAATTACCGTACTCGAATACCTTGACGCCATTGTGCCATCGCTGGATAAGCAGGTTGGAAAAGAGCTTCAGAAAGTACTGAAAGGACTTGGATTCGAGTTCAGCCTTAGCGTAAAAGTAACCGGAGCGGAAGTAAAAGGTAAGGAAGTAATTGTAAAAGCGGAAGATAAAAACGGTAAGGCGCTTGAGTTTAAAGGAGATTACTGTCTTGTCTCCGTTGGCCGTAAGCCTTATACCGAAGGACTGGGTCTGGACAAAGCCGGTGTAAAAACAGACGATCGCGGCAGAGTAGCGGTAAACGATCATCTGGAAACAAATGTTTCCGGTATCTATGCCATTGGCGACGTGGTACGCGGCGCTATGCTGGCGCATAAAGCGGAAGAAGAAGGTGTTTATGTAGCGGAGTATATGGCGGGGCAGAAGCCGCATATCAATTACAACCTGATACCGGGCGTTGTATATACATGGCCGGAAGCCGCCAGCGTCGGTTATACCGAAGAGCAGTTGAAAGAGAAAGGCGTCAAATATAAATCCGGATCTTTCCCCTTCAAGGCCTCGGGACGGGCGAGAGCTTCCATGGATACGGACGGTTTTGTAAAAGTGCTCGCGGATGTGTCTACCGATGAGATTCTTGGTGTTCACATGATTGGTCCGAGAGCGGCTGATATGATTGCTGAGGCTGTAGTCGCTATGGAATACCGCGCTTCCGCGGAAGATATTTCAAGAATGTCTCACGCGCATCCTACCTTTACGGAAGCGATGAAGGAGGCTTGCCTGGCCGCTACCGAAAACAGAGCGATCCATATGTAGTCCTTAGTGGACGGTTTCGATAAAAGTTTATGAAAAACCTGCCTTGTGGCGGGTTTTTTATTTTTCTAATAGGACGAAATAACACGATTCATGTCGATAATTCCGATCGCGCTCTTTCTTTTGTTAGCGCTCTTTCCTTTTGTGTACCTGATAATCCTGAAGCCTTCCCGAAATAGAGGAGTCAGATTAAGGTCTTCCGAACCATTTCCCGAACGTTGGAAGGAAGAGCTGGATCGTCATGTCGTTTTCTATAAAAGATTGCCTCCGGATGAGAAGAAACGTTTTGAGACAAGGATTCGTCATTTTTTGACCGCGACCCGCGTGACCGGAGTTGATGTGGAGATTACCGATAAAATCCTTATACTGGTCGCGGCTAGCGCCATGATTCCTGTATTTTCATTTAAAGACTGGAAGTACGCGGGTCTCGAAGAAATATTACTTTATAAAGGCATGATCAATGATTATAGGATTGAGGAGATAAAGGTGTCGACGATTCTTGGTCAGGTCCGACCATTTCAGACTGGCAATATTGTACTTCTGAGTCAGGCCGCTTTGGAAAACGGTTTTCGCTCCATGGATGGGCGGGAAAATGTAGGTTTCCACGAATTTGCCCATATGATCGATAAGGCTGACGACGATATGGATGGTATCCCCAGAGCATTGCTTCCGGAAAGCCTTATAAAGCCCTGGACCGCGCTGATGTATCGGGAAATTCATCGCATCCGGAAGGGGAAATCCGACATTAATCCTTATGGAGCGACTTCGGAAGCGGAGTTTTTCGCGGTAGTATGCGAATATTTTTTTGAGAACCCGGATGGATTTAAAAAGAAGCATCCCGAATTGCATGCTATTATGGTAAAGGCTTTTCGGGTGAGATAAAAAAGATAACCTCTCCATTGTTGTAAGCTTTAGTTTGTTTTTTTTGTAAAGTCAGGTCTGCTTTAAATGGAAATATAATATATGTTAATTATCTGGAATGTAGATATATATCATGCTTGCTCCGAGATAAAAATGTACAGCCTCGTTTCGAAATTATATGAAACTTCACCGTCTAAAATTCAAACTTTAGCTTACTAAATGCTATATTTGGCGCTTAAATTAAACTGCCCATATAGGATTCAATGACCAATCTAACCGAACTTTCCAGCTGGAAAAAATTAACCGAGCATTTCGCCGGAGTATCCGGTTTGCAGATGAGGGATCTTTTTAATAAAGATTCTGAGCGTTTTAACAAGTTTTCATTGAAAGTGGATGATTTGCTTCTGGATTATTCAAAAAATCGGATAACGGAAGAAACACGTACGCTTCTGATTCAACTCGCGGAACAAAGGAATGTCAAAGAGGGCATTGAAGATATGTTTTCCGGCAAGAAGATCAATACGACGGAAGGCAGGGCGGTACTGCATACAGCTTTGCGCAATCGTTCCAACAGGCCTGTATATGTGGAAGGCGTGAATGTGATGGAGGATGTGAACCGGGTGCTGGGTCAGATGAAGAAATTCAGCGAGGCTGTCAGAAGCGGCGCCTGGAAAGGTTATACCGGAAAAGTGATCACCGATATCGTCAATATTGGCATAGGGGGCTCCGATCTTGGTCCGGTTATGGTATGCGAGGCGCTGAAGCCATATTCGGGGAAAGATCTGGATGTGCATTTTGTATCGAATGTGGATGGTACGCATATCGTAGAAGCGCTTAAGAAAGTAAATCCGGAGACTACGCTTTTCATTATCGCTTCCAAGACCTTTACCACGCAGGAAACAATCGCCAACGCGGAAACCGCCAAGGCTTGGTTTCTGAAACACGCGGGCGACGAGAAAGCGGTAGCCCTGCATTTCGTGGCGCTTTCCACCAATGCCGAAGCGGTAAGCAAGTTTGGCATCGATACCTCCAATATGTTCGAATTCTGGGACTGGGTCGGAGGACGTTATTCGCTGACCTCCGCTATTGGCCTTTCTATCGCTCTTTATATCGGTTTCGATAAGTTTGAGGAGCTTTTGGAGGGATTCCATAGTATGGACGAACACTTCAGAACAGCTCCTTTCGAAAAAAACATGCCGGTTATTCTGGCTGTACTTGGAATTTGGTATAACAATTTCTTTGGCGCCGACAGCCAGGCTATTCTGCCTTATGACCAGTATATGCATCGTTTCGCGGCTTATTTTCAGCAGGCGGATATGGAGAGTAACGGTAAGCGCGTTACCAAGGATGGTAAAGTGGTTAACTACCAGACAGGCCCGATTATCTGGGGTGAACCCGGAACGAATGGCCAGCATGCCTTTTATCAGTTGATCCACCAGGGGACTAAGTTGATTCCATGCGATTTCCTGGCTCCGGTTATTTCCCAGAATCCGACAGGAGAGCATCATAAAATGCTTTTGGCGAATTTCTTCGCGCAAACCGAGGCCCTGATGAAAGGAAAAACGGAAGGAGAAGCTAAGGCGGAACTCGAGAAAGAAGGAAAGAGTCCCGAAGAAGTTGACGCCCTGTTGCCTCATAAGGTATTTCCTGGCAATATTCCGACCAACAGTATCATGTTTAGGCAGTTGACACCAAAGACGCTTGGAAGTCTGATCGCCTTGTACGAGCATAAAATATTTGTACAGGGCCTGATCTGGAATGTCAATAGCTTTGATCAGTGGGGAGTCGAGCTTGGTAAGCAACTCGCCAAGAATATTCTCACGGAACTCCGTAAGGAAGAAACTGTTTCTTCGCATGACGCGTCGACCAACGGTCTGATAAACTACTTTCTAAAGGAAAGTAAGTAAAAATACGGCTATTGTCGGATCGGAAGGTTTATTTTCTCTATAAATCTTTTCGCTGATGAAGAGCTTATATTCGGCACAACTGTGATTTACCCGAGTCGTACCATAAAAAAAGAGACTGATTGATTTCAGTCTCTTTTTTTATGGTAAAACGTGATTGTTTATTTCGCAAGGTTTCGTACATAAGAAACCAGTTCAGGATTTCCCGCTTCCGCTTTAATGGATTCAGGAAGTCTGCGCAGAATCCATTTTACCTCCCACGCGTATTTTTCCCCGGGCTTTACTTCGCGATACGCGCCTTGTTGCTCAATTTCGATATAGCTCTTGTCAGGATTGGT
This sequence comes from Bacteroidota bacterium, assembly GCA_023391415.1. Taxonomy (GTDB): domain Bacteria; phylum Bacteroidota; class Bacteroidia; order Cytophagales; family Cytophagaceae; genus SpSt-227. The sequence continues at coordinate 190,972 of JAEWAY010000022.1, forward strand.
GTACAACTCGATTTCGCCTTCTTCGGGAGCGTTGAACGCCAAAGGAACGTCTTCAAAAGACTTGATCAGAATATAGCACCCGTTTACTTGCGCCAGCCATCCTTCCGATCCGTCCGCCAATAGCTTGGGTACGTCTCCCGGTATGGTAGCGGAATCGTACGCGAACCAGGTAACGCCATCAAGGTCGGTAGTAAGCGGGGCCAGATCTCCTCTTTTTTCTCCATCACCTTTTGGATAAAATGTAAGACCGCCTGGACGAACACGGGAAATCTCCCAGGGTGCTACCTGTTGCGCGGAATCCGACTGGTTGATCAACGTATAGGTAACCAGAAAAGAAGTGTCCGTGTCATTGCCTGTAATCACTTTTTCAACGACATATCCTTGTTTACTGTCTACCGCGCTAGTCATTACGATTTTTTTATCTTCATATACCGCGTGGTACTCCTTTTTGTCGATCTCGTCAGAAGGAGGCCAGCCCCATTTACTTTGTGGACTTGGCCAGAAGGTAGATCCCCAGTTGTCCGCGTTGACTTCCACTCCGGTCAGAAAATTCATGCCGTCGATGGTGATCCCTTTGATCCGGCCGCCTGAAAGGGCGTCCACCTCCATCGTCTGATCGCCGACCTGAATAGTTCCGGAATTTTTGACTCCGGATTCGGTGGTCTCGGATACTTTTTCATTCTGTTGACCTGACTCCTGTGTACAGGCTGATAAAAACGCCAGCAATACTGTCGCTTTAAAAATAGGCTTTATCATTGTCTGAATATTTTTTAAAAAATTAAGTAACGGATTTTATTGAATAACTAATCGTTTTGTCATTTTAAATCGCTCTTTATCGTCCGTGAAAAAGATGGCCTGGATAAGGTAAACTCCCTGTCCTGAAATGGGTAGCCATAGCGTGTGAATACGATCTTTGCGGTCAAGCTGAAAATCAAACGCGCCGATATATCGTCCCGATATTGTGTATATGCTGATTCTGACACTGGTCAGGGACGTATCCGGAATATGCATTTGTACCCGCCCGTCGACGCTGGGATTAGGATACAGAAGATAGGCGTCAGGCAAAGGTAGTGTTACATCAATCGTGTCGTTATGGATACACCCTTCATAGTCTCCGCTGACCCAGTACGAGCCCATCTCGTTGACGGAAATTTCGGGACCGGTTTCGCCTGTAGACCAGAGATAGCTTACTTCAGGCCTGGCTGGTTTTACACTAAGGAGGACTGTCTCGCCCGTCAGTTCCATGTCTGGTCCAAGCGCGACTTCAAAGATCGAAATATGAATCGTGTCTGTTTGGATACATCCGGCCGAATCGACGCGGAGCGTGTATGTGCCGGGGGTATTTATGGTGATTGTATTGCCGGTATGGCCCGTACTCCATTCAAATTGACGGTTTTCATTCATATCCAATCCAGCGTTCAGAGTCAACTCCTCCATGGAGCAGAGAAGGATGTCTTCTCCCAGATCGGGTGGAGCGCATATGGGTTCCGGCAGGCGATAGAAGTTGCCGGACAAAAGAAACAGACTCAAAACTCTCAGCGTAGCGCCAAAATATTCGAGGGTTTCGGTATTGTATGTGTCTGTATAAGATTTGTTGAGATGATCCTGAAAGGATGGTCCGGAAGCCATGCCTGTAAGCGCGAAAGTCGATACGAATACAGAGTTATGCCCCCCGCCGAGAGAATTTCCGGCCCGGGTATAGCCAGACCCGTTGACGCGTTCGGAGCCTCTGAGCTGGTCGCGGACGAATGTGGACATCCTGACGCAATAGTCCCGCGCTCTCGTTTCTCCAAACCAGAGATAGTCCATGGCCATGCGCCAGGGAAACCGGGACGCGTCAAAGGTGTAATTGTAGCCATAATTGCCACCGGCGGGGCCACCCTCAGGCAGACACCAGTCCGATACCAGTCCCGTGACCGGATGCGCGTTGGCTTCAATAATGGCGTAGCTGGTTTCCAGAACCTTGTACCAGTTGAGGTCGCCGGTGATTTCCGCGAATATCCTATAGTAAGCAGGGGATAGGTACGAAGGATTAGTGACGAGACTGGAACCCCAGCTATCACCGGATTTCAGGCGAAAGGTGACCGGGTCTACCTCATAGCGCATGATGGCGTCAATGAGTTTTTTCGCGTCATGCAGATATTTGATATTCCCCTCTTCTCCCCATTGGCTATGAGCGGCGATCAGCGCCATGGCCGCGTCTTCTTCCGCGTCCGTCGCTCCACCCCGACCGATTACATGGTCTTCGGCCGAAATCTTCCAATGCATGATGCCGTTGCTATTGCTATGCTTTTTGTAGAAAAGCCACAAACGGTCGAACACAATCTTGTCGTCCGCGTAGGCTGCCAGTAGCATCCCATAGGCGATGCCTTCGGAAACAACCTCGTCGGCGCTGTTAAAGAAAACGCGTCCGGTATTGTCGTCCATCTCGTCGTAATATTTCTCCTTCCAGTTCGCGTAGGAGATATAGGCGTGTCCCGCCAGCGCGTTGGCCGGCTTCTGACCATAGGGATAAGTGACGTTTTGAGGAAATGGATATATTCCCGCCAAAGTCTCCGTGTATTTCAGAAAGACAATGGTCAGGGAAAACAAAAACGGACAAAAATAGCGAAGCATCAGTTGTTCAATACCGGTTATCGTATGGACTATCCGTTAAAGGTCGTTATTTTTTATACTTTTTTCAATGAATAATTAAATTATGATAAGGAAATGAAGCCTCGCGGAAAAGTCGCGAGCGAGGATCGCGTTTTATTTTATATTTTCGCGTATGCCTGAGAAGAAGTGGATATATGTCGATAAACCTCCGGACGATAAGATCGGATTTTTGGCCGGCGCCATTCATATAAGCGATGAGCTCGCGGCTATTCTTGTTCAACGGGGAATCGAGACATATGATCAGGCCAAGGATTTTTTCAGGCCTTCTCTGGATCATATCCACGATCCTTTTCTTATGAAGGATATGGATAAGGCGGTAAATCGCGTTATTCAGGCGCTCGACAAGGGGCACCGCGTATTGATTTATGGCGATTATGATGTGGATGGAGCTACTTCCGTCGCTCTAGTCTATGGTTTTCTTTCCCGGATTTATTCCAATATAGATTATTATATCCCGGACAGGTACAAGGAAGGATATGGTGTGTCGAAACGTGGTATCGAGCTGGCTATTGAGCATAATGTCGATTTAATTATCAGTCTCGATTGCGGGATCAAGGCGGTGGATCGGATCCGGGAAGCCGCGGTGGCCGGCATTGATTTTATTATATGCGATCATCATAATCCGGACCCGGAAAACCTGCCTCCGGCCTTCGCTATTCTGGACCCCAAGCAGAAGGATTGCGGATATCCATATAAGGAATTATCGGGATGTGGCGTAGGATTTAAACTTTTGCAGGGTTTTTGCTTGAAAACCGGACGTGACTTTGTTGAGCTATGGCAATACCTCGATTTGCTGGCTATCAGTATCGCGAGCGATATTGTACCGATCACCGGGGAAAACAGGATTTTTACGTATTGGGGACTGAGGATGTTGAACAAAACCTGTCGGCCTGGCATACGAGGATTGCTTAAGGTAGCGGATATTCCGGACGGTCTTGATATAAATACGATCTTGTTTGGGCTTGCTCCCCGGATCAACGCGGCGGGACGAATCAGGCACGCCGGCGCGGCGGTGGAGTTGCTTCTGGCTACGGATGAAGAACGCGTCGCCGCGATAGCCCGGAAGATCGATGAACATAACAAGGTTCGGAGAGACCTGGATTCGTCCATCACGGAAGAAGCGTTGGAAATGGTGGAAGAAGAATATTGGTCTACAGTATTGTTCAAGCCGGATTGGCACAAAGGCGTTGTGGGTATTGTCGCTTCAAGATGTATAGAAAAGTACTATCGACCCACGGTCATTCTTACGGAATCCAATAACCTGGCTTCGGGTTCCGCCCGCTCTATCGCGGGATTCGATCTGTATGAAGCGATCGAAAAATGCTCGGACCTGTTGATTCAATATGGAGGGCATACTCACGCGGCGGGACTTACGTTGCGGTTGGAAAATGTGGAGCCGTTCAGGAGGCGTTTTGAGGAAGTAACCCGAAGCATGTTGAAAGAGGAGGACATGATCCCGGTGATAGAAATTGACAGTGTGATTTTACTAAACAAAATTGACTGGAAATTTTTTAATATTGTTAAGCAGATGGGACCTTTTGGGCCTGGCAACCTGAATCCGGTTTTTGTATCGGAGAATGTTCGGGATAATGGAAGGGGAAAGTTGTTGAAAGATAGACATCTGAAGCTGTTTCTGCGACAAGGTGAAGGAAGCGCGGTTTATGAGGCGATCGGTTTTAATATGCCGGAAAGCTATGAAAGAATACGGCGAGGAGTGCCTTTTGACGTGTGCTACAGTATTGAGGAAAATACTTTCAACGGCAGAACCGCGTTGCAGCTGAATATAAAAGACATTAAGTTCCGAGATAAAATATGAAGATATTACGGGCAGAACATCTGATAAAACGATACAAGGCCAGAACCGTGGTCGACAATGTGTCGGTAGAGGTGAAACAGGGAGAGATTGTAGGACTTCTCGGACCTAATGGCGCCGGAAAAACGACTTGTTTTTATATGATTGTCGGCCTGATCAAACCCAATGAGGGAAAGATCTTTTTGGACAACGCGGACATTACCAAACTGCCCATGTATATGCGCGCTCGCAATGGAGTAGGTTATTTGGCGCAGGAAGCTTCGGTTTTCCGAACGCTGAGTGTGGAAGAAAATATTATGGCGGTGCTGGAAATGACCAATAAAACCAAAGCGGAGCGAAAAGCCCGTGTGGAAGAGTTGCTGGAAGAGTTTAGTCTTACCAAAGTCCGGAAAAATCTCGGTATGGTACTTTCCGGAGGAGAGCGTCGCAGGACGGAAATAGCCAGAGCGCTGGCGGTGGATCCTAGCTTTGTATTGCTGGACGAGCCCTTCGCGGGAGTCGATCCTATCGCGGTGGAAGAAATACAGACCATTGTGGCCCGGCTAAAGCATAAAAATATCGGTATTCTTATTACCGACCATAACGTCAATGAAACGTTGTCGATTACGGACAGGGCGTACCTCCTGTTTGAAGGCAAGATTCTAAAGTCTGGCACCGCCGAGGATCTGGCGGCGGATGAACAAGTACGCCGGGTGTATCTCGGACAACATTTTGAGTTAAAAAGAAAAGACCTCGTCTGACATTGAGCTTGCTTAATTCCATTTTACTTGGTTTCCTCAGGAAACGCGTGAGCGGGATCCGGTACGCGATGGAGAATCCGCATACGAAGCAATATCAGTTGTTTAAGAAACTGATCGCGCGCGGCGCCTTTACCGAATGGGGGCGCCTTTACGGGTATGAATCTATCCGTAACTATGATGATTTCCGAAATCGCGTACCCGTATCATCCTATGAACAGCTTGCCCCCTGGATTGAACGGATGATGAAAGGCGAGCAGAACTTGCTTTGGTCATCGCCGATACATTGGTTTTCCAAGTCTTCGGGTACTACCAACGCCAAAAGTAAATTTATTCCCGTAAGCCGTGAATCGCTGAACGAGACGCATTATAAGGGGGGTAAAGACCTGATAGCCTTGTACGCTTCCAACAACCCCCAGAGCAGGATGTTTTCTGGAAAAGGCCTTGCCATTGGCGGGACTTATACCCGTAATGAGCACAGGAAAAGCTCATTCCATGGTGACGTGTCCGCGGTCATTATGGCCAATCTGCCCATGTGGGCCGAGTATGTGCGGACTCCTTCGCTCGCGGTGGCCACGATGTCGGAATGGGAGGAAAAAATAGAGCGTATCGCCCATGTCACGATTCAGGAAAAAGTGACCAATATCTCCGGGGTACCGACCTGGACGATCGTATTGCTCGAACGTATTCTGCAATTGACCGGCAAAAAACATATTCATGAAGTATGGCCCCATTTTGAAGTATTCTTTCATGGAGCCGTGGCTTTTCATCCCTACAGGGAAGTGTTCAGAAAGTTTTTTCCCGATCCGGGCATTCACTATGTGGAAACATACAATGCTTCCGAGGGTTTTTTCGCTTTGCAGGACAGGCTTGACGCCGATGATATGATGCTCATGGTCGATTATGGGATTTTCTACGAGTTTATCCCTATCGAGCACGCGGACGAAGAAAATCCGGTGGCTTATACGCTGGATCAGGTAGAGTTGGGTAAAATTTATGCCATGGTCATTTCTACCAATGGCGGACTCTGGCGATACAAGATCGGAGATACGGTCAAATTTACTTCCTTGAAACCTTTTCGGATCAAAATATCAGGTCGGACCAAGCATTTCATCAACGCCTTTGGGGAAGAGCTGATTATTGAAAACGCCGAGCAGGCGATCACCGCGGCTTGTCGCGAATCAGGCGCGCTCATGACGGATTTTACCGCCGCGCCGATCTATTTTGGCGATGGCTCCAGAGGTGGCCATGAATGGGTGATCGAGTTTCAGAAAGCTCCCGCCGATATGGATCGATTTACATCATGTCTGGACCGGAGACTCAAAGAGCTTAACTCCGATTATGAGGCCAAACGTTATAAGGATATGGCGCTTCAGATGCCGGTGGTGCATGTCGCGCCTGTAGGGACGTTTTATCACTGGATGAAAAAAAGAGGAAAGCTGGGAGGTCAGAACAAGGTGCCCAGACTGTCTAATAGCAGAGATTTTATGGACGATTTGCTGCCGTTTATGGCAAGTAAAGAGCGTGTGGGGATGAGCTCTACGAAATAAATATGAAAAGATCGGGAGTATCGCTTTCTTGTTTAGCTTCGAGCCATAAAAAAGCGAACGAGGAACATTCGCTTTTTTATGAGTACGTTCTTTTTATCGTTTACTCGATCTCCCAGACGATATGAATTGTGTCTGAAAGTTCCAGTTCCTGCGTGTTGAACCCACTGAACGAGTCGGCTCCGGCGTCGGCCTTCATCATGCGCGCTTCATACATGGGCGCGGGACGGTTTATTTCCATTTTGCCATATTCGATCTTGCTGATTCCGCTGAGTTTGACATTGGCGGCGGTAGCGATGGTGGTCGCTTTGTTTTCCGCGTCTTTTACCGCTTTCCGGATCAGTTCCTGTCTGGTCGTTTCCTTTTTCTTTTCGGACAAGCCAAAGGCGAAACCGAAGTTGACATCCACTTTTCCACCGGAAAGCGCCTTGACCAGATTCGCGATCTTTCTGTTGTCGTTGTCAAATTCGATGAGCAGACTCTGATTGCCCGCGTAGCCGCTGTCGATACTACGGCCATTGCTCCATACTATGTTTTTGTTGATTGTATAGTTGATGGTTTTGATATCTTCCTTTCTGAAACCAGCCATCACTAGTTGTTTTTCTAGTTGATTGTATTTGGTAGTTAGAAGTTTGGAGACTTCTCCATAGTCCATGTTTTTCGCGTTGAGCGACATGTTTACCGAAATCCAGTCAGGAGCGACCTGCATGGAGGCGCTTCCCGTAGCGGACAACTGAGCGGGTGTTTTTTCTTTTTGAGCCATCAGTGTGAGCGGGATAAAAAACAGGCCGAATAAAATCGATTTTAATGTTTTCATAATAGGCGTTATTGTTTGGAGAGACAAATCAAAAAACAGGCCGGAATTTAGGCTGAATGTTCCTGATTAAATAAAGTATAATTTTATTTCAACATATGTTTTTTATTGAAATAAGCAATGACCTTTTCGATCGTAAGTCCTTGCACGAATATGGAGAAGAGCGCCACGACATAAGTTAGCGTCACGATAAAATCCCTGTCCATAGAGGGGTGGATGGATAGCGCCAGCGCGATGGAGATTCCACCTCGGAGCCCTCCCCAGGTCATAATTTTTAAGGTATTGGGCTCGAAAGTTCTTTTCAGGCCAAAAAGGATAGATGGTATGGATAACGACAGGTATCGACTTATGATAAGCGCGGCGGCGGCGAGTATCCCAATCATAAAATGTTTGAATGTTAGCTTGACGACAAGAACTTCGAATCCCATCAGCAGAAAGAGCGCCGTGTTGAGTATTTCGTCGATCATTTCCCAAAATTTGTGTACATAATCCAGGCTCTGTTCGGACATGGCGGTGTCGCGGCTTTTGCTGCCTAATAGGAGGCCGGCGAGTACGACAGTGAGAGGACCCGAAAAATGAAGGTGCGTCGCGAGGGTATAACTACCGATAACGAGCGCGACGGTAATAAGGACTTCGGTCTGATAATGATCAATCGAACGAATCAGGAGATACGCGACATATCCTGAGACCAGTCCCAGCAGGAGACCTCCGCCAATTTCCTTTAGTAATATAAGACCGACATTTTCCGCGGTTATATTATCTGTTCCGTACAGTCCTATTTGAAAGAGTACCGCGAACAGAACGACCGCCATACCATCGTTGAAAAGGGATTCGCCGGTTATTTTGGCTTCCAGCTTTTCCGGGAGCTTCATCTTTTTAAGTATGCTCATGACCGCGATGGGATCAGTGGGTGATATGAGCGCGCCAAAAAGAAGACAGTGTACATATTTGATCTGTATCCCGATTAGCGGGAGTCCGAAAAAAAGAGCTGTGCCGATCAGAAAAGTGCTGATTACCACACCGAAGGTGGCGAAAGTCAGTATCGACCAGCGGGAATTGGCCAATTTGCCGATATCTGTATGAAGCGCTCCCGCGAAAAGCAGGAAACTGAGCAGGAAGTCGAGAACAAATTCGGAAAAATCTATTCGCAGGAGTATATCCCGGACTTGTTGATGAAATGGCAGGAAAAAGGAACCGGATATCAGTACAATCAAGGAAAAGGCGATTCCCAGCAACATGAGGCCGATATTCGCCGGCAATTTGATGAAACGAATATTGATCCACGAAAAAAGAGCTGAAAATACCAGCAGAAATGAAAATATGGCGAGCAGACTCAAAACATAAACATTAATTAATGGAACAACACGTTAATAAATCCCGGCTCCGTGTATAAAAGATAGAACCGATATATTCTAGCTCATAATACTTTCGGTGAACATGAATGTTTGGTAAAGGAAGCGGTTCGTGAATTTTTGATAAGACAAATTTACGCGTTTTTCATTTTTTACTTCTATTTCTCCTCTTAAAAAGATAATTCGGTTTTTTTCAATATAAATAGTGGTAAATTTGTGAGTTAATCAGAGCCCCGATTTTTATGTCTTTAAATATTCGCAAGGAGGACGCTCTTAACTACCACAGTCAGGAGCCTCCAGGAAAAATAGAGGTGCAGCCGACGAAAATGCTTGGTAGCCAGTTGGACTTGGCGCTGGCGTATTCTCCGGGAGTAGCGGAACCATGCAAGGAAATCGCTGAAAATAAGGATAATGTATATAAGTATACCGCGAAGGGAAATCTCGTGGCGGTTATTTCCAATGGAACAGCGGTGCTTGGTCTGGGAAACATAGGCCCGGAGGCGTCCAAGCCGGTGATGGAGGGCAAGGGTGTACTTTTTAAGAAATTCGCGGGGATCGATGTTTTCGACATTGAAGTGGACTGTCTTGATCCGGACGAGTTTGTAAAGATTGTTTCAGCGCTGGAGCCAACCTTTGGCGGTATCAATCTCGAAGACATTAAAGCGCCCGAATGCTTTGAGATTGAAAAGAAACTTCGGGAGAAGATGAATATTCCGATCATGCACGATGATCAGCATGGTACCGCTATAATATCGGGAGCGGCTCTGATCAACGCGCTCGAGCTCGTAGGCAAAAAACTGGACGAAATCCGGATCGTGATATCGGGAGCCGGAGCCGCGGCCATCGCCTGCGCCCGGATGTATCTTGAGCTTGGCGCCCGGGTGGAAAATATGGTGATGCTGGACATTAATGGCGTTTTGAGGACGGATCGCGAGGATTTGGACGACATCAGAAAAGAGTTCGCTACGAATCGGGATATTCATACGCTGGAAGAAGCCGTGAAAGACGCGGATATGTTTCTCGGCCTGTCGGCGGGTGACATCTTATTGCCGGAGCACTTGAAGCTCATGGCCGATAATCCGATCGTGTTCGCCCTGGCCAATCCTGTGCCTGAGATTGATTACGATCTGGCTGTCGCTACCCGGAAAGACATCATTATGGCGACCGGACGTTCGGATCATCCCAATCAGGTCAACAACGTGCTGGGATTTCCCTATATTTTCAGGGGGGCGCTCGATGTTCTGGCCCGGGAGATCAATGAAGATATGAAGCTGGCCGCTGTCAGGGCCCTGGCGGATCTGGCTAAAGAGCCTGTTCCGGATCTGGTCAACAAAGCCTATGGAGAACGAAAAATCACGTTTGGTGAGAATTATCTTATTCCCAAACCATTGGACCCGCGATTGATTACGACGCTCGCGCCGGCGGTGGCCAGGGCGGCGATTCAATCGGGAGTGGCCAGAAAAACGATTGAGGATTGGGACAAATACCATATGGAGCTACAGCAGCGCATAGGTATTGATCAGAAGCTGATGAGCCGCGTTATTTCCAGAGCCAGACAGAATCCTAAGAAAGTAGTTTTCGCCGAGGCGGATAACTATAAGATATTGAAGGCGGCTCAGATTATTGTCGATGAGGGTATCGCCGAACCTATATTCTTGGGAAGAAAAAATACGATCCTCGGATTGATCGAGGAGCACCAGCTTGGACTCGCGGATTGTAAGATTATTGATCCGGCGGAAGAGAAGGAGAAAAGGAATTACTATGGAGACATACTCTACGAGCGACGTCAGCGAAAAGGAGTGACGCGGTTCGAGGGGCGCAGGATGATGAAGGAGCGCAACTACTTTGGCGCCATGATGGTCGAATTGGGTGAAGCCGACGCGCTTATTTCCGGCCTTACTATGGACTACGCCGCCACCATACGGCCCGCGTTGCATGTGATCGGGGTAGAGAAGGAAGTCAACCGCGTCGCCGGTATGTATATTATGCTCAATAAGGCGGGGACGTACTTCTTCGCCGATACGACGGTCAATACCGAACCCACCGCGGAAGATCTGGTGGACATCGCGGGACTGACCGCCCGGGCAGTCAGGTTTTTTGATATTGAACCGAGAGTCGCCATGCTTTCCTATACCAATTTTGGGGCGGGTAAAGGCCTGCTTCCGGATAAGGTGAGAAAAGCGACGGAGCTGGTAAGGAAGAAACATCCGGACCTGATTGTTGACGGGGAATTGCAGGCGAACATAGCGGTCAATACGAGTTTGTTGCGGGAACACTATCCTTTTAGCGTCCTGGCGGCCGAAGGAGCCAATACGCTTATATTTCCTGATCTCGCTTCAGGCAATGTGGCTTATAAGCTGGTGCATGAAATAGGAGGCGCCGAGGCGATAGGGCCGATTCTGATGGGTATGAAGAAACCCGTTCATGTACTGCAGTTTGGAAGCTCTGTCCGCGAAATTGTCAACATGGTCGCTATCGCTGTAGTGGACGCTCAGGCATTTAGTCAGAAAAATAACTTATGATTGCTTATATAGACGGTAAACTGACATTTAGGGAAGCGACCTATGTCATCATTGAAGCGAACGGCGTAGGGTATGAGATCAGGATATCGCTCAATACCTATGGACAGATGAAAGAAGGAGAGCGCTGCAAGCTGTTGACTTACCTGCATGTACGGGAAGACGCACAGATACTTTACGGTTTTTTGGAAGCGGGAGAAAAACGAATGTTTCTCGACCTCATATCAGTATCCGGTATTGGGCCCAACTCCGCTCTGACTATTTTGTCTTCCACTGATCCGGATGAGTTACATGCTCATATTGTTTCGGAAGATGTAAAGGCTATTCAGGCGATAAAAGGAATTGGCCCGAAGACCGCGCAACGACTTATATTGGAATTAAAGGATAAACTTAAAAAAGACATAAATGTTTCATCTGGCGCGTTATTAACAAAACAATCGCACAATACCCGCAGAGATGAAGCGTTATCCGCACTAGTTACATTAGGAATACAAAAAAACGTAGCGGAGAAAAGCATTGACGCCGTCCTTAAAAAGGAGGGAGCGGATGTCTCTCTCGAAACCCTGATTAAGTTGGCATTAAAAACCGGATAATTTTTTAATTTCTTGTTTAAGTTTTATCAAAATATTTCATTTCTTCTGGGTTTTTCAGCGATTAGTCTGGTAGCGTGGCTCGCCCATGGTTCCGGCTCCGCTTCATTAAACACGGAGTCGCTTTTTTTAGTTCCATCCGATTCTTCAAAGCAGGAAAAAAAAGACCGGACTAAACCAAATTATACTCCAAAAGACCGGCATGGAGATCCTTTTTCCAATCCCCAGTCCGAAAGCCCGCTTATTATGGATAATCCTGACAATGTCACGCGGGAGATCTCTCTTGATTCCGTCAATGGCACCTATACGATTCAGGAAAAGGTCGGAGATATGGATTACAGGGCTCCCTCAACGATGACGTTTGAGGAATACATGCGTTATCGCGATCGGGAGATGATGAAAAATTACTGGAATCAGCGCGGCGCCGGAGCCTCCGAAGTAAAGGACAAGGATGTCAGCGCGGCCAGTCTGAAAATACCCGCTCCGGGCATAGGCTCTATCTTTGGGAAAGACTTTGTGGAGATCAAGCCGAACGGAAGCGTCACGCTTGACTTTTCGGGCAGATGGCAGCGTTCGAGGAACCCCAGTATTCCTGTGCGGCAACAACGAACCGGCGGATTTGAATTTGATCAGCAGATCAGTCTCAATGTCATCGGAACGATTGGAGATAAGCTCAAACTGACGGCGAACTGGGATACCAAAGCGAGTTTTGATTTCCAGAATAACATAAAATTACAGTATATCGGATATGAGGAAGATATCATACAAAGTATCGAAGCCGGAAATGTTAGTTTTCCGCTTAATACGACACTGATCAGTGGTTCCCAGAATTTGTTTGGGGTCAAAACCCAGCTTCGCTTTGGGCGCCTTACGGTCTCCGCGGTAGCGGCGACACAGAGAGGCGCCAAAGAAGAAATGAGAATACAGGGAGGAGCCATGAGCAGGAAGATCGATTTTCGAGCGGACAATTACGATGAATACAGAAACTTCTTTCTGAGTCACTTTTTCAGGGAAAACTACGAGCCTTCGCTCAAAAACCTTCCTTCCATCCTTTCCGGGGTAAAAATCACCAGAGTAGATGTCTATGTAACCAATACCAACAACAATACAAAAAACAACCGGACGATCATCGGCTATACAGACCTTGGAGAAAGTGATTCGACGATCTATAACCGGAACTTTGTAATAACGCCCAACTTCGTACCGCTGGGCAATGACGAAGAAGGTGTATACAATTCGCTTTATTCTAATGTCAAAGGAATGAGGAATCTGGAAACGCTTCCAAACGATCTGGTTGGCTTAGGGATGCGGAACGGAACTGATTACGCGGTTATCAACAACGCTCGTAAACTGGAACCGGAAGAATACCGATTTCACCCCGAGCTCGGATATATCTCGCTGAATACCATTGTTCGTCTCAATGAAGTTATCGCGGTAGCTTATCAGTTTTCCTATAATGGAAGAAACTATACCGTTGGTGAAATACCTGGAATCAACTCGGATACCGCTACCAATTCGCCGCTTATACTCAAGTTGTTGAAACCGAACAATGTCAATACGAAGCTGCCTACCTGGGACCTGATGATGAAAAACGTCTATCATCTGGGCGCCTCTCAAATTTCGCCTGAAAATTTCCTTTTGAATATCATATACAGGAACGACGAATCTGGAGCGGATCTTCCCTTTTTGCAGGAAGGAAGAAATACGGACAGAAAGCTTTTGCTTCGCCTGACGGGACTTGATAGGCTTGGAGCCACCAATGATCCCCCCGGGGATGGAAATTTTGACTATATAGAAGGAGTTACGATCGACAGTAGAAACGGAAAAATCATATTTCCTGTTCTGGAACCTTTTGGGAGCAATCTGGAGCGATATTTCGCGCCGGAGGAAAACGCGCTTAAAAGTAAGTATGTATTTCAGGAGCTTTACGACTCTACCAAGAGTGATATGTTGAACTACGCGAGAAAGAATAAATATTTTATAACGGGGAGCTATCAATCGGGCAGTGGAAGCAATCTAAGGCTAAACGCGATAAATATCGCCAAGGGATCCGTACGAGTCATGGCGGGTTCTACGCCTCTTCAGGAAGATGTTCAGTATAAAATAGATTATTCGACCGGGCAAGTAACGATTCTTGATCAGGGGCTTTTGGAGTCGGGGCAGGAGATCCGGATTCAGTATGAAAAGGCTGATCTGTTTTCTTTCCGGCGAAAAACCTTTATGGGTACCCGTTTTGATTACCTGATCAATAAAAACTTTAATGTGGGGGGAACGCTCCTCCGGCAGGGTGAAGCGCCTCAGACGACCCGGGTTTCCGTAGGGGAAGAGCCTTCCAGAAATACGATGGTGGGACTGGATGTGAGCTTTACCAAAGATTCACGCTTTTTGACCAAAGCGGTCGACAAACTACCCGTCATACAGACAAAAGCGCCTTCCCTTATTACATTTCAGGCGGAGGGAGCGGGATTGTTTCCCGGTCATTCCAAGGCGATCAACAAAGGCGACAATAGCAGTGGGGTCACTTTTCTGGATGATTTTGAAGGAAGCGAAACACCCTACGATCTGACGCGAAATCCTATTGGATGGAAACTCAGTAGTACTCCTGTCCGGTTTGATGAAAGCTCATTACTGGGAAGGGAGTACGCTTACCGCAGAGCGAAGCTCGCCTGGTACAATGTCGATCAGTTGTTTTATCTGAACTCCAATCCTAATAAGCCCAAGCATATTAATGAGGAGGATATTAAAAACCATTATGTCCGTCAGGTTCTTCCTCAGGAGGTTTTTCCAAACAGGCAGGCTCTTCAGGTTCAGTATAACGAACCGGTTCTGAACCTCGCGTATTATCCGGAGGAAAAAGGACCTTATAACTACAACCCCGCCATGAACAGTGAAGGGAACTTGTTAAATCCTTCAGCCAACTGGGGAGGTATTACCAGAGCGATACTGAATTCCGAAATAGACTTCGATCAGGCCAATATCCAGTATATCGAGTTCTGGATGATGAGCCCCTATATACGCTCCAACAAAAACTATACGGACATAGAGCCCGGCGTTCCTTTCGATCTGAACAATAAGGGAAAGCTATACTTCAACCTGGGAAGTATCTCGGAAGACATCATGAAAGATCAGCGCCACGCTTTTGAAAACGGTTTGCCGGTTACCGCGGCGGATCGGTCCAACGAGAATAAGGTAATCAGAAATCAGTGGGGAATAGTCACTACGCAGACCTATCTTACCAACGCGTTTGACAATACGGAGGATTCAAGAATATATCAGGATATTGGTCTCGATGGCTTGAACTCGATCGAGGAGGCCGAGTACTTTAGCGAGTATATGGAACAGGCCAGAATTCTACTGGGAGCCAATAGCGCCGCTTACAACAGGATTTTGAGCGACCCTTCCGGAGATGATTTTCGATATTATCTGGATGATTTTTATGATTCGCAAACCGCGTCCATCTTGCAGCGATACAAGTATTTCAATGGAATGGAAAACAACTCCCCGGTCAATTCGACGCAGGGGACCGCGGTCAAGTCCAATACGACCTTGCCTGACAACGAAGATATCAACAACGACAACAATGTCGATATACTGGATGAATATTATGAATACGAGATCGACATCGATCCGAGTCAGTTTATAGTTGGCCGTAACTATATCGTTGACCGCAATGTGGTGACGAACGCGGATTATACCAATGGCGACTCGGTCGTATGGTATCAGTTTCGTATCCCCATACGCGAGTTTGACAGCAAGATAGGAAATATCGAAGGATTCAAGTCGCTGAAGTTTCTCAGGATGTATATGACCGGATTTTCCAGCCCTGTGGTTTTGCGTTTCGCGCAGATGCAACTTGTCGCCAATCAATGGAGGGTATTTGATCAGCCTCTGAATGAGGGAGGTTTTGGAAGGCCCGGCGTAGAACCGAGAAAGCCGGATATCGTAGTCTCTACCGTCAATATAGAGGAAAACGGTTATGGTGACGCCCAGACGGTACCTTATACCATTCCGCCGGGGTATGATCGTGATCAGGATATTACTTCACAGGTATATCGCGAGCTAAACGAGCAAGCCTTGCAGGTTTGTGTCAAGGATCTTGGAGAAGGACAGGCGCGCGCGGTGTTTAAATATGTCAATAGTCTGAACCTGCTGCACTATAAGCGTTTGAAAATGTTTATCTCCGCCCAAAGCAACGAGCAATTGCCTGATTCGGCGGTATCGGCTTTCCTTCGTATCGGAACGGACTTCGATGAAAACTATTATGAGATTGAAGTGCCATTGCACTATGTATACCCTACAGGTGGTATGATGAGTGGAGATCAGGTATGGCCGAGTCAGGACAGGATCGACGTATTGCTGGACGATCTTGTGCAGGCCAAAGTTCAGCGGAACCATGAAGGAGGCGCCCAGATAAACTATCGGCAAACCTTTACCGTCGAAAAGAATGGACGAAGGATTAATGTGGTGGGAAATCCCGATCTTAGTTCAGTGCAGACGCTGATGATCGGACTCAGAAATCCGAATGGCGGAACAGTAAGCAGAGGAGTGGAAACCTGTATCTGGGCCAACGAGCTTCAGGTGACCGACTTTGTGGAAAGCGCGGGATACGCGGCTACCGCCAATATGAACATACAATTGGCGGACGTGGCGACAGTAAGTTCATCGATCCGG
This sequence comes from Bacteroidota bacterium, assembly GCA_023391415.1. Lineage (GTDB taxonomy): Bacteria > Bacteroidota > Bacteroidia > Cytophagales > Cytophagaceae > SpSt-227. The sequence goes on from JAEWAY010000022.1 coordinate 207,670, forward strand.
TATATGGGCGCGGGTTTTGGCTCCCTGGAGCAGAAAGTTTCCGAACGATCGACAGAAAATACGCTTCAGTATGGAATAGCCTCCAATATAGCTGTTGACAAGTTTGTGCCTGGCAAACTGGGAATTAAGCTTCCTTTTTACGTGGCGCACGACAAGAAGCTGATTATGCCAGTATATGATCCTCTGGATCCGGACGTCCGTCTTCAAGAATCCATCCAGGCTAAACCGGAAGATTTAAGGGACTCCTATCGCTCCAAGGTCATTGACGAAACGACGACCAATAGCTGGAACTTTACCAATATTCGAAAGATAAAGACCCGACCGGACGCCAAAAAGCATTTCTACGATGTGGAAAATCTGAGTCTCAGTTTTGGCATGACGCATCAGACGCGGACCAACGCCAATCTTCATGAGTATGACCTCAAGACCTGGAAGGCCGCGCTGGGATATACTTATAACACCAACGCGAAGTCGCTTGAGCCATTTAAGAATATCAAGGTCAAGTCGAAATACTTTAAGGCGATCAAGGATTTTAACTTTACGCCCTTGCCGAGTACGGTCTCTTTTCGCGCCGACTTTGACCGGCGTCTTACCAAAACGGTTTATTACGCGGGCAATCCTATTTATGATATTTTGCAGGATCCTATCTATTCCAAAGCCTTTACGCACAACCGAAACTATGGATTGAACTGGAATTTTACCAAAAACCTGACAGCGGATTTCAGCGCCAATACTTATACGGTGATCGATGAGCCGGAAGATTCGCTTAATCCTGGCTCAAAAGAGTATAACAGAGCGTTGTGGGATGAGATAAAAGGACTGGGACGTAAGAAAAATTACAATCAGTCCGCGTCGCTGAACTATAAGGTGCCATTTGACAAGTTTCCGGTTACGGATTGGCTTGGGGCCGATACCCGCTACGCGTCTGGTTATACCTGGACGGCCGGAGCGCTGGATTTGCAGGATTCTCTGGGAAATATGGTTTCAAACAAGCAGGATATTAGTGTCAATGGAAGAGTTAACCTGGATAAATTATATAGCAAAGTTCCCGCGCTGAAAAAAATTCTCAATGAACGTCCGGCCCCATCCAGACCCGGTTTTGGTCCCCAGGCCAAAGCTCCGCAGCAGAAGACGCCAAAGGACAGTACCGAAAAGGAGAAGGTAAAAAGGGAGTTTAAGGGCGCCAAACAAGTAGCCAAGGGGCTGATGAGCCTCAAGGTGATCAACGGAACTTATACTTTGTCGAGAGGGACCAGTTTTGGAGGGTATCTTCCCGATATAGACTACATGGGTATTCAAAACGGACAATTCAATATGCTTCCTTTTGTATTTGGCGCTCAGGATCCGGATATTCTCCGGATGTTGCGGGACGATAGCAGCTATTCGAGAAGCGCGTCTCTCAATACGCCTTTCAATCAGTCGGTAAGTGAGAATATCAATGTCCGGACATCGCTGGAACCCATTCGGGATTTGAGGATACAGGTCGACATGATGCGGAACAAGACCAGTATTTATGACGAGATATACCGCTATCGCCCCGATTCTTCGGGCATGGGATGGGATTGGTTTTCCGACGCGGCGGGTATGCGGGGTAGCTATACGGTGTCCTTTATCGCGATCAGGACCGCGTTTGATGGAGGTGGAAGCAAGGATGATCCCAATGGTTCGGAAACGTTTGACCGTTTTATTGATAATCTTTCCGCGATACAGAGACGAAGGCCCAATGGCGACAAATACGCGCAAAACTCCCATGAAGTCATGGTGCCAGCCTTTATCGCCGCCTATAGTGGCAAGGATGTCAACAAGGTCGGTTTATCCTCATTCCCTTCAATTCCCTTACCCAATTGGCGCGTCGACTATAATGGACTTACCCGTATGAAAAAGGTGTCCAAGTGGTTTAGCCTTCTTTCTTTCAGCCACGCGTATCAAAGCTCCTATGTTGTAGGATCGCTTACTTCCTCGCTGGAATATAGCGACAACCCCAATGTGATCGGTTCGGGAAGCAATTATACTAAAGGTATTGATCCTTCAGAGCTCATAGAGCGCGAAGGACGCTATGTCTCTCCCTATGTGATCGACAATGTGGTAATATCGGAGAAGTTTTCACCGTTAATAGGGGTGAACTTCCGTACCAAGACCAAGTTGGAAGGCCGTCTGGAGTATGTACGGGACAGGACATTGACGCTGAGCATGTCAAATTCTCAGATACAGGAGATCAACAGTAGCGGTATCGTAATCGGGCTTGGCTACGCCAAGGCGGGAATAAAGCTTCCGATCGCGACAGGCGGCAATCCTTATACAATATTGAGAAACGAAGTGCGTTTCAGGGTTGATTTCGCTATCAGGGATCGTAAGACCGTACAGCGTCGTCTGGAAGAAGGCAGCCTTACCACAGAGGGAGGTATGAGCTTGAATTTCAAACCAACGATAAGTTATCTTGTAAATCAGCGTGTCAATCTGACCTTCTATTTTGAGCGGACGATCAATGATCCGAAAGTATCCAATTCGTTTAAGCGGACAACTACCGCGTTTGGCTTACAATTGCGGTTTACATTGTCTTAAAATGAGGATTAGATGAATAAGCGCGTGATAAAATGGCTATGATAAAGGTATTTATATTTTTTACGCTATCTGTCGCGTTGATGACCGGTACGAGTCTGGCCCAGACGGACGACGCTCCCCCGCCTGGTGAGCCGATCTTCTGGTCCGATACGCTGCCCGATATTGATATACACGCGGAACTGGAAGAGGAAGAGCCCAAAAAGAAGAAGAAGGTCCCCAAAAAGGTTTTTTATGGCAAGAAATGCCGGAAGTCGTTTACCAAAAAAGGGGTGGGCAAGAAGCAGCAACTGGAACAGTTTTACTATCTGAAACGACCGGAAGATCCTGATTTTTATGTTCCAAACGTATATGTATGGGATATAAAGGAAGGAAAAGTTGTTGAGATCGCGAAGAAAGAAAAGTTTGATCCCCGGTTTCATAAGATATTGCATGGTCCCTATATACGTACGATAGGAGGCAATATCATGGAAGAGGGCATATTTTATATCGGTACCAAGCATGGGCGTTGGGCTACTTACGCCCCGGAAAGGAAGGAAGAGGTAAATGGAGAGGAAGTCTCTTATAATGTGTTGCTTGATAAGCAAAAATACTACAAGGGCTGGTTGAGGGAAACCAGAGTAGTGTACTACGACGCGGCCCGAACAAAGGTAAAAGAAGTGTGGCCTTTTGAGCGCGGTGTGCTCAATGGAACTTATTATATGTTTCAGGAAGACGGGAAGCTCTTTGTAAAGGGTACCTATGAAAGAGGTAAAAAAGTCGGACTTTGGGTCGACTATTTCCCCGGTACGGAACGAAGGCAAAGGGAGACGCAGTATCCGGCGGATTCCTATGAGGAGAAAGAAGCTTTTGTGTTGAATGAATGGGATGAAAAAAACAATCAGATCATCGTCAATGGCTCTAAGGTGGAAGTTGGCAAGAAGGTGGAATCCGATCCTGTCAAAAATTATTTTAAGAAAAAAGGCCGTAAGTAAGGCGCCTTGTTCCGGGACGACCGCCCATAAAGACGATACTTATGCCCGACAAGCGCGGATAAGAATTATTCCCGCTTTTTTTCTCTTATATATTCAAGCCGCTTTCGGACTTATTTTCTAATTTTACAAAATCTTCAACGATTATCATTAAGCAATGATCTTATTCGCCCGCGACGCCGAACGCTATTACGCGATTCAGGCACAAGCCCGTTTTTCAGACGCAGATATGAAAAAAATGGAATGGTTGCTGAACGCTACCATTCTGAATGATGAGCAACTCGATGGTTTCTTTGTTGGTCCGAGAAAAGAGATGCTGACCCCATGGAGTACCAACGCGGTAGAGATTACGCGGAATATGGGGGTGATGGGTATACAGCGTCTGGAAGAATTCAGGCGCGTTGCCGGCAAAGAGGCGTCGCGTGATAAGATGCTGGAGGTTATTTATAATGGTTTGGATCAGGATATATTTACTATTAAGCATAGTCCTGAGCCTGTTCGCTATATTGAAGATATCCGGCTTTATAACGAAAAAGAAGGGTTGGCGCTTAGCGAAGATGAAGTGAGCTACCTGAACAGTGTCGCCGAAAGGATTGGAAGAAAGCTTACCGATAGCGAAGTATTCGGTTTTTCTCAGGTCAATTCGGAGCATTGCCGGCATAAGATATTCAACGGGCGTTTTATTATTGATGGGGAAGAAAGGGAGTCATCCCTGTTTAAACTGATTCGAAAAACCACCGAGACCCATCCTAATACGGTTGTATCCGCCTATAAAGACAATGTGGCTTTTCTGAAAGGTCCGGTTATTGAGCAATTCGCGCCGGCGAGACAAGACATAGCCGATGAGTTTGAGATCAAAGCTGTTCAATCGGTACTGTCCATCAAAGCTGAAACGCATAATTTCCCTACTACTGTAGAACCTTTTAACGGAGCGGCTACCGGATCAGGAGGAGAAATCAGGGACAGGATCGCGGGTGGTAAGGGATCTATGCCGCTGGCCGGAACCGCGGTTTACATGACGCCATACTCCCGTCTTGAAGATGGACGCGCCTGGGAAGAGGCGACGACTCCGAGACCGTGGCTGTATCAGACACCTATGGATTTGCTGATTAAAGCGTCCAACGGGGCTTCCGATTTCGGAAACAAGTTTGGACAACCATTGATCACAGGTTCTGTACTTACGTTCGAGCATTTTGAAAATGATAGGAAATACGGCTTCGACAAGGTCATTATGATGGCGGGCGGAGTCGGATATGGTATAGAAAAAGACGCGATAAAAGGTCATCCTGAAAAAGGAGACAAAGTGGTTGTGATGGGAGGGGACAATTACCGTATCGGTATGGGTGGCGGTGCCGTCTCTTCGGTGGAAACAGGAAAATACAGCAACGCCATCGAACTGAACGCTATCCAGCGATCCAATCCGGAGATGCAGAAGCGTGTGTACAACGCCATTCGCGCGTTGTCGGAGATGGGAAACAATCCAATCGTATCTATCCACGATCATGGAGCGGGAGGACATTTAAACTGCCTTTCGGAGCTGGTGGAGGAAACCGGCGGCAAGATCGCTCTGGATAAGCTCCCCGTAGGTGATCCGACGCTTTCAGCCAGAGAAATCGTAGGCAATGAGTCGCAGGAGCGCATGGGTTTGGTGATTAAGGAAAAGGATTTAGACCTGCTCAAAGCGGTAGCCGAGCGCGAGCGAGCGCCTATGTATGTGGTGGGAGAAACTACAGGCGATATGCGTTTTACATTCGAAGATTCCAGAACTGGCGAGAAACCCATTGACTGGTCGTTGAACGATATGTTTGGCAGTCCTCCAAAGACTGTTATGGAGGACAAGACGGTAAAGCGGTCTTTTGGACAACTCGCGTATGATCCGACACGTCTGAGTGAATATATACAACGCGTGCTGCAACTGGAAGCCGTCGCCTGTAAGGACTGGCTGACCAACAAGGTGGACCGTTCCGTAACCGGAAAAGTCGCCAGGCAGCAAACCTGCGGAGAGATTCAACTTCCGCTCAACAATGTCGGAGTGATGGCCCTGGACTATCTGGGCAAGGCGGGTGTCGCTACCGCCATCGGGCACGCGCCGGTCCCTTCTCTGATTGATGAGGAGGCGGGAGCCAGGCTGGCGATCGCGGAAGCCTTGACCAATATCGTATTCGCGCCGCTCAAAGATGGATTGAAAAGTATTTCTCTGAGCGCCAACTGGATGTGGCCTTGTAAGAATGAAGGTGAAGACGCCCGTATCTACAACGCGGTCAAGGCTGTTTCCGACTTCGCCATAGATCTTGGTATCAATATCCCTACCGGCAAAGATTCCTTGTCCATGGTACAGAAATATAAGGATGGCGACAAAGTATACGCTCCCGGTACCGTGATCATTACCGCTGGCGGTGAAGTATCCGACGCGCGAAAAGTCGTTTCGACGGATCTGAAACCGGTGGCTGGCACGGAACTTCTATGGATTGATTTCTCTTTCACCTCGCTCGCTCTGGGTGGTTCTTCCTTTGGGCAGGCGGTGAACAGTCTTGGAGGTGAAACTCCGGACGTAGCCGACGCGAAGCGTTTCGCGAAAACTTTCGATACGGTGCAAAAGCTTATTGAGCAGGGAGAGGTACTCGCGGGGCACGATGTATCTTCAGGTGGTCTGGTAACTTGTCTGCTGGAGATGTGTTTCGCTTCAGAAAAGGCGGGTGTCTTTGTAGACTTGCAACCATTTGGGGAAAAAGATCTTATTAAAATTTTGTTCGCGGAAAATCCGGCTCTGGTTCTTCAGGTCAGAGACGCGGCGGAAGTGCAGACTTTCCTCGAAAAGTGGGGAGTAGCTTCGTTTATCCTCGGAAATGTCTTGGAAGATCGCTCTTTCGCGTTCAACCATGGTGAAGAAACCATTCATCTGAATGTGGATATCCTGCGGGATGTATGGTACAAAACTTCCTACTTACTCGACAGAAATCAGTCTACGGCCCGTTTGGCCGAAGAGCGGTACAATAATTATAAAAAGCAGCCGATCCGACCTGTGTTTCCCGCCGGTTTTTCCGGCCGCTTTTCGGATTATGGTCTCTCAACGGCGAGAAAAGGGAAGTCCGGTGTAAAAGCGGCCATTATCCGTGAGAAGGGTGTGAATGGAGACCGTGAAATGGCGTATTGTATGCATCTGGCTGGATTTGACGTGAAAGATGTGCACATGACGGACCTGATTTCTGGTAATGAGACGCTGGAAGATGTCAATTTTATCGTTTTTGTAGGAGGGTTTTCCAACTCCGACGTATTGGGTTCGGCCAAAGGCTGGGCAGGCGCTTTCCTATTCAATGAAAAGGCGAAAAAAGCCCTTGAAAACTTCTACGCTCGTCCCGATACCTTGAGTTTGGGCGTATGCAATGGGTGTCAGCTAATGGTAGAGCTGGGATTGATTTATCGGGAAGAAACCCGTAAGCCCAAAATGGAGCATAATGATTCCGGCAAATTTGAATCTTCCTTTTTGCAGGTACGGGTGCCGGAAAACAATTCGGTATTGCTCAAGTCGCTTGCCGGAAGTAGTCTGGGGATCTGGATCGCGCATGGAGAAGGCAAGTTTGTATTTCCCAAAGAGGAGTCAAATTACTCCATCGTCATGAAATATGGGTATAACGAGTATCCGGGCAATCCGAATGGAAGCGATTTTGCTACGGCCGGTATCGTATCGGATGATGGAAGGCATCTGGCTATCATGCCACATTTGGAACGGAGCGTGTTTCCGTGGCAGTGCGCGTATTATCCGGAAGACCGGAAAGCGGACGATTGCACACCTTGGTTGGAAGCCTTTGTAAACGCGTACAAGTGGGTGCAAGAGAATAGGAAATAATAATGTTAAAGGGGAGGCGCTAGCCTTCTACACTGAAATCCCCATCCGAAAGGATGGGGATTTTTATTTGAAATAAGGTTATTCCGCGTAGTTGCCGATCGACCCCTACCGGATGCGGACTATGGGATAGTATTTTTCAAAGCTTGGTAAGAGCTGTTTCTTTATGAGCGGCAATATGATCCGTCTTGCTACTTTTGATTTCATATTGCGGATCTTCTTCCGTGGCGTGGTGTGTATAGCCCTTGTAGTCAAAATTTTTCGTATGTATTTTGATGATCGTACCTGAAACTCTTCCCGCTTCAGAATTCCAACTTACTTCATCGCCTATTTTAAATTTTGTCGCCATAAAAACAGATTATTTATGATTAAATTAATTATTATCAGAGTAAAAGATGTGGCCGTCCACTACCCTCGCGGGAGATGTATAAGAATGTTCCTGGGCTTTTTCCGCCGCCATTATATGCAAAACCTTCCAGCCTTTCGCTTTCAAATGATCGGATACCATGGAACGATGACACCGCCACCAAACCGCTTCGGAACACATATAAGCCGTTGGCTGTTCCAGAGCGATGGTTTCTAATTTAGTGATCGCGTTTTCAAAATCTTCGGTCTCCATATAATCCGCGTATCCCCGGAAAGAATCATTGCGCCAGCGGTTGTTTTTCGAATCTTTTTGTACTTTTCTTCTTCCTCCCAGATCATCCAGATGCGTATAACTTATTCCGTTTTCCGCCAAGGATGTTTTCAAATTGTCTTTATTGAATTGAGGAAATTTGCGTGATCCTGGAAAACTCCGTATATCCGCCAAAACTTTGATACCGAATGATCGCAGTATTTCAATAAAGTCAGCCAGATCGCGGGTAGAGTGACCTATCGTATAAATGGTATGGCTGTCCGGCATTTTTATTCGCGATCTGTTCTTTCATAATAAACTACTTATAGGCGATCAAATAGTTTTGCTTTTTGTAAACTTCCTAAATCAGAGAGTCTGTATTTAATTTTTGTCGTTCTTTTATGAAAATTCTTTAAATCGCGATGATTGGTCCTCTTTAAATGAGGAGGTATCGGAAGGTGTGATATACGCGAGTGAAATGTCGCTTCAAGGATGTTTTCCTTTAAGTCTCGTAAAGGTTAAAAGGAAAAGATTGTCGGGGATCCGATTGTTTTTCAGGATAGCGAAAAGGCGAGCGTTGTATGCTCGCCTTGTTGTTTTATTTCCCGCGAAGTAGCGCGGGCTTTGTTTTGAATCTTTCGTAAGTACCGGTAATTTACGAGTTTAATGTTGACTGTTTGTTGTTCTGCATGTTTATTATGTCAGGAGTCATTCGCTTCTTGCTAAGAGAGCTTAGCAGAAGAAACCCGGATATCCCCCCGATAAGCGAGGCGATAATAATTCCGATTTTCGCCTGAGCGATATATAACGGACCATTACCTTCGATTGGAGTAAACGCCAGCTCATTGATAAATAAGGACATGGTAAATCCAATCGCGGCAATGAGTGCCAAACCGAAAAGCTGCTTATAGCTCGCGTTGCGGGGCATCGGGGCGATACCTGTTCGTATCAGAAGACTGGAAACACCAAATATGCCGATCATCTTTCCTAGTAGCAGCCCTATCGCTACGCCCAGCGCTACCGTACTTGTCGCGTTGCTCAGAATATTCGAGTCGAAGGTAACTCCCGCGTTCGCCAACGCGAAGATAGGCATAATGATGTACGCCACCAGCGGATGCATATCATGTTCCAGTTTTTGCAGTGGAGGCATCGCTTTTTTAGTCAGCGCTTCCATATCATCCAGTATGCGTAGCTGGGTGGGCGTGAGTGTTGGAGCCTTCAGGTTAGGGTCCGCCTTTCGGAATTTTTCCAGATAGTGATGCATGAGGTTCATAAAACGCGTTTCATTGATCTGGGTACTGGCCGGGATGGTGAAGGCCGCGAGGATGGCCGCGATGGTGGCGTGTACGCCTGAGAGGAGGAAAAACAACCATACGCCTCCGATGCCTATCAGACCATAATAGAATGTATTGCGGACACCCAGGAGGTTGGAAGCGATTAAAAGCAGGAGAAACGCGAAGCCAATACCAAGATTGCCGAGTGAAATCTCCGAGGTGTAGAATATGGCGATGACCAAAACGGAACCTACGTCGTCTACGATGGAGAAGGCGGTCAGGAATATTTTGAGGGAGGCGGGGATGCGATCTCCCAGAAGATAGAGCAGTCCCAGCGCGAAGGCCAGGTCCGTCGCCATCGGGATTCCCCAGCCATTCATGGTTTCCTGTCCACTGTTAAACCAGGTATAAATCAGCGCGGGGAAAATCATGCCGCCCAGGCCGACTATAATCGGAAGTATGGCGTTTCTGGGTTTGGAAAGCTCTCCTCCTACGATCTCCCGTTTCAGTTCCAGGCCAATTACAAAGAAGAAGACGGCCATAAGGCCATCGTTGATCCAGTGATGAAGTGTTTTGTCCAGAGAAAGGTTGGTATCAAGACCAAAAGATATTTTGTATTGCCATATGCTGTGAAACCAGTCCGACCAGGGCGAGTTGGCCATGAAAATAGCTACCACCGCGGAGACGATCAATAAAATACCTCCGGTAGCTGAGTTGCTTATAAATCGGTTGACCGGATTCACGATCCATTTATCCACCGGTGTAATCTTTACCTCATTCATCAATCTACATTTATATTTAGGGTTAAAAAATGACGACAATTCCCGAAATTATAAATAATTCACTTGAACCATGAAAGTTTATATTCGTGAATTTTCGAAATTTTCATGAAAAGAAACGAACCGTATACGGCAAAAATAAAGCATTGTAGCAAAAAGCTTGCCATGTAATAATGATAAATTTCGATTTTATTTTCAAAATATCCGAAATAATTATCGGACGTGATTGCCCGATTGACGCGTGTGAAACGGCGTAGCGGACAACAATTCGTCTGTCCAGGGCTTTATCATGTTCTAAAGTGTGTTTTTATGAGAATGTTCTAATACAATCAAGATTATACTCGGGCTATTATCGTCCGGTAGGATGACTCCATAAAGCTTAGTTGCCGATTTTAAACCAAATTTCCGGGATAATTATCCAACTCAACCTTGATTTTGCGCTGTGGTTTATTTGCAAACGCGTAATGGTATTCATTTTGCCCGAGGTATTATGATCAAGGTTCGTTAGACTACTCCGCGTTTATGTAGTTAAGGATAGGATTGGGATCTAACAGAACAAGACCTTTGTCTGTTTATGGTTCAAAATCTATAGATTTGCTATTCGAATAATTATAATATCATATATAGTATGAATCATCATAAACGAGAAACCGCGGTGGTTTTCGGAGCTACAGGCCTGGTTGGGAGCTCTCTGGTGAAACTGTTGTTGAACAATGCTGAATATGGGAAGATAAAAGTGGTAGTTCGTCATCCTCTCGCGTTGGAACATCCCGAGCTGGAACAGATTCTGCTCGCGGACTTCGAGAAACTGGATGAAATCAGGGACCGGTTAAAGGCCACGAAATATTTTTGTTGTATCGGTACCACTATTAAGAAAGCGGGAACCAAATCCGCGTTCCGCTACATTGATCTGGATATACCGGTAAATATCGCTTCCCTTGCGGAAGAATTAGGGGTATCCGCGCTCGCGGTGGTTTCATCCATTGGAGCGGATGAGCGATCGTCTTCATTCTATCTGACCACCAAAGGCGAAATGGAAAAGAAAGTTGGGGAGATCTATTCCGGCAAACTTGTAATCCTTCGTCCTTCATTGTTGATGGGAGCCCGTGAGGAGTTCAGGCTTGGAGAACAGGTGGCTATTTTCTTTATGAAGTTATTGGGGTGGTTGTTTGTGGGGGCGTTGAAAAAGTACAAAGGCGTGTACGCGAACGATGTCGCCGGCGCCATGATTGAGGCGGTAGCGGAGGTCGGAGAGAGGCGGATCATAGAGTCGGACGAGATATCGAAGATGGCTCGCGTAAGGGGTAAGGAATGAGGCCCGTCTGGTCCGATTTGAAATGAATATGGGTGATGAGTGAAACGAGTTGAAATAAATAGCCCGGCGCTCGAATCACGGGCTTTAAACTACTATATTTAGGAAAATATGTTCAAAGCGATTGGAAAGAACCCTTCCGGAAGTCATCTCAAAAAGATCAGGGAGTCGTCCAACTATTACAATGGGGCGTTTCATAATCTGGAACCGACCGAAGTCACCTTGAAGGAGGTGTCTTCCCTTAGACTGATCAAAGGCTTCTTTTCGAAACCAGATTCGGTAAAGCCCGCGGGACCTCTCGGAGTCGCTCCGGTCGACCTGCGCGATACCAGATCGGAGTCCTTACTGATCACCTGGTTTGGACATTCATCCTATTTTATCCGTACAAACAAGTATACTATCCTGGTTGATCCTGTATTTAGCGGTTACGCGTCTCCTGTCGCTTTTATCGGCAAGTCTTTTCTGACCAGAGAGGTCGTCCGGGTAGAGGAACTTCCGGATATCGACTTGCTTATAATTACCCACGATCATTATGATCATTTGGATTATGCTACCATACGCGAGTTGCGGGACAAAGTCAAGCGGGTTGTGACGCCTCTTGGAGTCGGAGCGCATTTGCGTTATTGGGGATACTCTCCGGAGTCTATCATAGAGCTCGACTGGTGGGAGGAACTAGAGCTTGCATCGGATCTGTGTATCACTTGCATGCCTGCGAGACATTTTTCCGGTCGCGGGGTTCGCCGGAATCAGACTCTTTGGGGTTCTTTCGCGCTCAGGGTACAGGGTTCGAGCCTGTTTCTTGGAGGAGACTCCGGTTATGGCCGACATTTTGAGGAAATCGGCGAACGTATGGGAGCCTTTGATCTGGCTATTCTGGAATGTGGGCAATACGGAGAGTTCTGGCCATATATCCATATGCTTCCGGAACAAACGTTACAGGCGGCTTTGGACCTTAATAGCCGGATACTTATGCCGGTTCACTGGGCCAAGTTCGTTTTGGCCTTTCATCCTTGGGATGAACCTATAGAACGCCTGACGCGCGCCGCGGAAAACAAGGATATTGAAATTATCGCGCCTCGTCCCGGAGAGATTTTCAGCCTGAACAATTATCAGGAAAAAGACCCGTGGTGGAAGAGGACGGAGGATTGAGCCAGGAAAACAAAAAGCTTTCCGATTGAATTTAACAGATAGAGAAGTTGATATGTGTGGTATGGGTAAATTGGAAAATAAAGTGGCTATTGTCGCTGGTGGAAGCATTGGTATCGGGGAGGCCATAAGCGAAAGGTTCGCGGCGGAGGGAGCCAAAGTCATGGTGGCGGGATGCCCCGACGATCCGGTGGATGATGTGGTAGGACGAATCGCGGAAGCGGGAGGAGAGGCGGTCGCTTTCAAAGCGGACTTGTCCTCTGAGATCAAAGCCAGGGAATGTGTGACCAGAGCGGTGAATATCTGGGGCAAGATCGATCTTTTTATCAATGTTTCCGGGGTGTTTCCCGGAATCGAAGAAATGGATATCTATCCTACCGACGCTTTTTATTTTATGTCGCGCCACAATATCCAGGCTGTTTTCATGATGACGCGCTTTGTACTTCCTGAATTGCAAAAAACCAATGGCGCGGTTGTTTTTACCGGTTCTGAAACAGGTGTGGATGGTATGCCGGGCAATGTCCCCTATGGCGCGACAAAAGGATTTGTGCACGCTTTCGCCAAAGGACTGGCGAAGGAACAAGCCAAGTTCGGGGTACGGGTTAATTGTGTTTTTCATGGCCCCCTCGATATTTCCTGGTTGAGTAATGTCCGCAACAGGGATAAGCGCTTTTCGGAAACAATGAATATGAACTGGAAGCGCGCGCCTGAACAATTGGCGGAAGATTATCTGTTTCTGGCTTCGGACGAATCCGCTCAGTATACGGGAATGCTGTTTTCATCCAATGATCATACAATCCGGGAGCTCAAGGCGGTGACCCGGAAGCTGGATACGATAAGAGGTCTTCTGAGACCCGCCTCCCGTGATCAGCGAAAAAAACGTAAGGAAAGGAAAGCGCGGGCGGGCAAGTAAAAGGAGTGGAGATGTTTTTAACTAATGAACTTAAAATACAAGCCGGGAAATGATCGTGTCTTTTTCCCGGCTTGTTTGAGAAGCGGAGGAATCCAGTTACATCTTTATCGCGTATTTTATTAGGGTTCCGCGTTTTTATTATAGCTTTTCTTTATATATTAAAAAAAACCATTCGGGAAAGAGATGGTTTGCGCATTGAGATAATGAGATTGACTTTTTATGGCGCCGCCCGGCAGATTACCGGGAGTATGTTCCTGCTGGAGCTTCGGGACAATTATAAAATATTGATTGATTGCGGAACCGATTTTGAAGGAATTCCAACAGAATCGGCTTTCCCTTTTGATCCGGCCGGAATAGATCTGGTATTGCTAACCCACGCTCATTTGGATCACTCCGGAAAAATCCCTAATCTTTATCAGGCTGGTTACGATGGGCAGATCTTGTGCACCCCCGCTACTTTTGACCTGACCCGATTGATTTTGAGCGACTCCGTCGCGATACAAAGCAAGAATATTCGGCGCAAACTACGCCGTAAACGTCATGGAACCCGCAAGGTGTCCGATGAGGACTCGCTCGACAAATACCTGGAAGAAGCGGAAGGTCGCTTTGTAACCCTCGATTTCAACAGACGCTTTGAGGTACGGCCCGATATCGCGGTTGTTTTTATTCCGGCGGGACATTTGCTTGGCGCCGCGCATATTGTCGTCGAGGTCTTGATGGATGGAAGGTGGGTCAGAGTCGGATTTTCCGGTGATATTGGCCGGGAAAACTATCCGCTCCTGCGTGATCCTGGCCCTATGCCTCCGGTCGATTATCTGGTATGCGAGACGACCTATGGCAATCGTATACATCAGGACGATGGTCATCCGGAGGAAATATTGTCTCAACTGATCCACGAGACCTGCGTTGTGGTACCAGGCCGGCTGATTATTCCCTCGTTTAGCGTAGGGCGGACGCAAGCCCTGCTATTTACCCTCAACAAGCTGGCTAGCGAAGGCCGGCTACCTTCCGTAAAGGTATTCGCGGATAGTCCCATGGCCAGCGCTTGCACGGAGATTTATCAAAGCTATCTTTCCTTGCTCAACGACGAGGCCCGGGAGTTTTATCGTCGTCACGAATCGCTTTTTGATTTTGAAAATCTTCATATTGTGACGGGAAGCAGGGATAGCAAGGCGATTTCAAGCCATATGGAACCCTGCATCATACTTTCTTCTTCCGGCATGATCAAAGGAGGGAGAATACAAGAGCATATTCGTAAAAACCTGGCCAATCAGTATTGCAGTATCTTGCTGGTAGGCCATTGCGCGGAGGGTACTATAGGACACTCCTTGTTTACAGGCGAAAAAACGATTTCTATTAAAGGACGGAATATTCCCGTCAACGCGAACATTGTGCATACCGATGTCTACAGCGGTCATGGTGATCGGAACGATCTGACCCGCTTTGTGGAGAGCCAGGATCCGAACATGATCAAAGCGATCTTTCTCGTGCATGGCGAGGAACAAAGCATGATGGATTTCGCGGGAGAGCTATCTGAAAAAGGATATACCCGGGTGGAAACGCCTGAAAAAGGGGCGGTGTATGAGTTGGACTAGGAGTGAATGTATGTTTGTCTGTCTGTCAATCCCGCGTTTTTTGGTTCAGGAGACGGTTGGCGGGATAGTAGTCCATGGCGTAATTGTCCGGTAGTTGCCGCTCCATCACCGTGGATAATTGCGAAAATAAATCTTGTTTACTGGCGAATTTGCGGATATGGATAAAAGCTTCGCAGAGCAGGACAAGGGAAGAGTTTTTCTTGATCCGGATGTAGTCTTCGTTTTTGGCCAGCGTTCTGGCGCGTTCACTTAGTTGTTTTTCCAGTTTTTTTGGTTTAAAAGCCGCCTCCGGTAGGGGAAAGGAGCCTATCGTGCCATGGCATATGGCGAAAACTACTTCGATTTCCGCGTCGGGCTGCAGCAGCTTCCGCTCTTCGATCTGGTTGAGTGTAAGCGACTCTCCGGCGATAGTAAAAGGATTTTGGTCAAAAAAACCCTCTATCTCGTATGGTGAGCGTAAGGGGAATGAACGAGCGATCTGGTCGATAACCAGGATATTGTAGGCGTTGATGTAGAAAGCCATTCGCTCGTTATAATCGCTTTTGGATAGACTGGCTTTGGCGATGAGGCTGGTAAGCTGGTCTAGTTTTCGCCTGTCGCGTTGCAATTGTCTATAATCGATTTGGCCATTGGAAACTCGCTTGCCGAGAAAACGATGACATTTACCGGTAAATTTTTTCGTATTTCCGGAAGAGAAACCATATGTCGGGAAAAAGAGAATAATAGCGATGATGAGCAGGCTGTATATCTTTTTCATGAATTCCTTCAACAGAATCGTGGTAAAATTATAATGAAAATCATTCACAAATTACCGCTCATGAGGCAATTTGTTTCAGAATCAGAGAATATAGCTAAACAAAGTTGGATTTTTATTCAGTTCGATAAATTGAAACTTCTTCTTGTGCATTTTGTCCAGCAATGGCTCATAGTCTTCCTTGTGCTTTAGTTCGATTCCAACCAGCGCGGGACCTTCTTCCTTGATGTTTTTTTTAGTGTACTCAAAGCGGGTAATATCGTCGGTAGGTCCCAGTACTTCATCCAGAAATTCCCTTAGCGCTCCCGCTCTTTGGGGAAAGTTGACGATAAAGTAATGCTTCAGTCCTTCATAGATCAGCGAGCGCTCCTTGATTTCCTCCATACGTCCTATGTCATTATTGCTGCCGCTGACAATGCAGACCACATTTTTGCCTTTGATTTCCTCGCGGTAATAATCCAGCGCGGCGATACTAAGCGCTCCCGCGGGCTCCACGACAATAGCTTCTTCGTTGTACAATTTGAGAATCGCGGTGCATACTTTGCCTTCCGGTACCAGCACCACATCGTTCACAATATCTCTGATAATGGAAAAAGTCAACTCTCCAACCCGTTTGACCGCCGCCCCATCCACAAATTTGTCGATACTTTCCAGGGTCACCACTTCCTTATTGTCCAGCGCGGTTTTGAGCGAAGGCGCTCCCGCCGGCTCCACGGCGATGATCTTGGTATCGGGAGACATCTGATGTATATAGGATCCCAGCCCTGAAATGAGCCCGCCACCACCTACGGGGACAAAGATATAATCGATAAAGCCCTGGAAGTCGTCCAGTATTTCGACACCTACCGTAGCCTGTCCTTCCACGATTTTTTCGTCGTCGAAGGGATGGACGAAGATCCGGTCGTTCGCTTTGGTATACCTTACGGCTTCCGCGTACGCGTCGTCAAAGGTATCGCCTGTCAGTATGACCTCGACCATGTTCTTGCCAAACATTTTAACCTGATTGATCTTTTGCTTGGGGGTGGTATTGGGCATAAAGATAGCTCCGGATATTTGGAGCTGATAGCAGGAAAAAGCCACTCCCTGCGCGTGGTTGCCCGCGCTCGCGCATACCACGCCTTTTTTTAACTGATCCCCCGGAAGACTTTTTATCAGGTTGTAGGCGCCCCGGATTTTATAAGAGCGGACGAGTTGCAGATCCTCCCGTTTTAGCCATACCGAGGAATGGTACTGTTCAGACAGATTGAGGCTTCGCTGAAGCTGGGTATGGGAAACCACTCCTTTCAGACGTTCGGAAGCTTCTTTTATATGATCGATGGATAGTATACGCGGCATTGGAATATATTAAGGCTGCAAAATTATCTTTTTTATCCAAAAAAAATCTACTTTTTTGGATCTGAAATGGATTTGCCCTGAACTCTTTGAATAAATTACGCTTTTGGTATATAAAAGCAATGGTACGGAATTAGGAAAAGCATGATTTTTTATGCACTTTTCCAATTCTTCTTAATTCGTGTGGATGAAAAACTTCGGAGCTTTACAAACAATCAGCGCGTTTGGCCTGATATTTAGCGCGGTCTCCCAATTGATCCTTTGGGCGATCGATAAACATATTGATGACATATGGTTGCTATATCCTACCTGGATAGCGGTTTTTATTATAGGGTGGCTATTGAGGAAATACTATAAAGGCGAAAGTCATCACCATCATCACTAAGCTCTAAGGCTACTCTGGCGTATACATTCTTTTGAGCTGGCGATCCAGCAGGAACGTTCCAAAGGGAATAAGTGACAAAAACATCGCCCAGACGGACCATTTGAAGGAGAAATCAAGTGTAAGCTTGACTCTTAAAACAGCCAGTCCAAAAAGAACAAACAATACTCCGTGCGCCCAGCCTGTATATTTTACCAGCTCCGGTATGCCCATAGCGTACTTTACAGGCATAGCGATAAATAAGAGAAAAAGATAGGAAAAACCCTCGGCGTTGCCGATGTACCGGAGTTGCCTGACCAGGTCTGGTTCAATCGTATTCATATTTTTGGATGGTTATTCGTTTAAAGATACGAACAAACGCGGTATTTATTTCATATAATCTTTACCATAGGTCTTATTCATTTCCTTCCAAGAGCTCCCGTTCGGATATTTAACAATCCGGAAGCTTCGCTCGTTACTTAAAAAACATAAAACAGTAAAAGGCTATGAAGAATATAGTGCTGATCGGTATGTTTGCTCTTTTCGCGATAGGCGCGTGCAACAAAAGTACGCGATACGCGCAGGTGCCTGAGGAGGTGATTGTTTCTTTCAATCAGCGATATCCGGACGCGTCCGATGTTCGCTGGAAAGAAGATGATGGCCTGTATCAGGCGCGCTTTAAGGATGGAAGAACCAAAAAGGAGGCTACCTATAGTGAGGATGGCAGCCTTTTGGATATTGAAGAAAAGATGTAATTTGTCAATACTTTCTGAAAAAGGAGAGAATAAGCCGATCATGGTATCGGCTTATTTTTTTGATGGATAAAACAAGTATGATGAATTGGCTGGATATTAAAACGGCGTTGCTGGAATATTGCCACGCGTATGTGGAGGAACGCGTATCCTTCGCGCTAGCCGCGATCAGGGAGGCCAAGGAAGCGGGAGATTCGGAATCGAAGAGCAGTATGGGTGACAAATATGAGACTGCTAGAGCCATGGCGCGATTGGAACAGGAAAAATACGCCTCGCGGCTCGATGAAGCCTATAAATTGAAAAAAGCGCTGGCGGCTATTGATCCGGATAAGACATCCGGCCTTATCGGTCCAGGCAGCTTGGTGATTACGGACAAGGGCGCGTTTTATCTGTCGATTAGTGCCGGAAAATCCATGGTTGGAGGGCTTGAAGTCTTCCTGGTGAGTCCGGTGACTCCGGTCGCTGTAGCCATGTTGTCGCGTAAGGTGGGCGACAAAGTGACGGTCAATGGCCGGATATTGGAGATAAAGGAAGTGTATTGACTGTCTTAGGGATTCTTGGTGGCGATGTGACGGAGAATCATTTCCGCGTGTATCCGGGAGTTTTCGATAAACCATTTGTGGGTTTCCATACCGCCGCAGACGACACCCGCGAGATAAATACCGGGGATATTGCTTTCCATGGTTTCCGGATTCCAGACAGGAATTCGCCGCGGACCTCTGAGCTCAACTCCCGCGGATTCGAGAAAATGAAAGTCTGGACGATAGCCAGTCATGGCCAGTACATGATCGCAGTCCAGTCGCAGAGTTCCGGCGGGCGTGTCTATATGTATATAGGTCGGAGTGATCTCCACTACCCGACTGTTGAAAAACGCGCGGATACTCCCTTCTTCGATACGATTTTCGATATCGGGCTTTACCCAATATTTTACCCGTTCGCTAATCGCGTCGGCACGGGCGATCAGTGTGACCTCCGCGCCTTTGCGGTAGCATTCCAGCGCGGCGTCGACCGCCGAATTGGCGCGGCCGATCACGGCCACCCGACTATGGGCAAATGGATGCGCTTCTTTAAAATAATGAAGCACGTGGGGTAAATCTTCCCCAGGTATACACATACGATTGGGAATATCAAAAAAGCCAGTGGCGAATATTACATTTTTACTTCGCCATAGTTCATTCTTGTGTGTTGTTAATACAAAAACTCCATCTTCTTTATGCAGAGACCGGATACCTGTATAGAGCGAAAGCCTGAGGTTCCATTTTTGAGCGACTCTCCGGTAATATTCCAGCGCTTCGTCCCGATTGGGTTTATAATGATGAGATATAAAGGGAATGTCTCCGATCTCAAGTTTTTCCGAAGTGGAAAAGAAAGTCATGTTTAAAGGGTAGTTGTACAGTGAGTTGACCAGACAACCCTTGTCGAAGATCCGGTACGAAAGTCGATTTCGGGTAGCTTCAATGCCACAGGCGAGGCCGATAGGCCCGGCCCCGATGATAGCGGTGTCCAGTAGGTTTTCCATGAGCGGATAGTATCTTATACAAGCTTTGGTCGCGTTGAAATCGGAATTGGCTACGAATTCTCGGCGGGATTATGTTTCTTCGCGATAACATCAGGCGCGTTTGGCGCTTATGCTAAACAACTATTTTCAATTTACGATTCAAAATTATGATAAAAGCTGAGATGCACACCGACAAGGGTGTGATGAAAATCGAGTTTTATGAAAAAGACGCCCCGGAAACGGTGAAGAACTTTGTAAAGCTTTCAAAAAAAGGATTCTACGACGGACTTACTTTTCACAGAGTGATTCCAAACTTTGTAATCCAGGGTGGATGTCCCAAAGGAACTGGCGCGGGTGGACCGGGTTATACTATCAAATGCGAATTGAGTGGTGAAAACCAGTATCATGATAAAGGAGTGCTTTCTATGGCGCACGCGGGACGCGATACAGGAGGTTCTCAGTTTTTTATCTGTCACAACAGGGAAAATACCAAGCATCTTGACAGAAACCATACCTGCTTTGGCAAGGTGGTGGAAGGTCTGGAAGTAGTCGACCAGGTAAGGCAAGGCGATAAGATTCAAAAAATAGTCATTATTGAGGAATAATCGCGAGTAACGATGATAAGCGCTTGTTCCTCTGGTGTAGAACGGAAGGAAACAAGCGCTTGTTTTTTTGATGAATAGCTTGGTCCGCTCCAATCGCTTCATGGATCATTTTGCTTAATATAATTCCTCAAACTTGGTTTATATAACTGCTTGAGAAGCTTGATCGGTTTCTTTCATCAATCCTTTGTAGCGCGTCCGTCGCCGCCTGTCGGGCCTGGTCGTTTTCGTCCCTGAGCGTCCTGATGGTTTTCCAGAGCGAGAGTTCATCGTCTTTCTTTTGAACGAGAATCTCTTGCAATATTTTCGGGATACGCGCGCTGCCTGTTTTGCTTTAAAGACCTCACAACTTGTCGACTACCTGTGAAAGCGATAAACGTCCGCTCTGGTAACTAAGGCGATGACTGGTCTATCGCCGTCCAGCCGATGCTGATCAACGTCCTGTGGCGATGTCTCTGGAGAGAGGATGGCTTTTCTTTCCAAAATATTTGCCCCGAGGGCTGGTTTCCTGGTTATCGCGATTTTCTCCAAAGCTTCGCGAATCACTATTTTGGTGTAGAGCGCTTTATTCTTTCCGAGTGTCCGGCTAAGGCCTCTATCGCGATTTCGGATTTCCGGATACCCAATATGATCGCGGCGATGGCGTGTCTGGTGGACTCTCCGGCTGCCAGCATGGGGATAAGCTTCGGTTCCGGTATCTTCTAAAATGGAATGAGCTGACTTTTTCCGATTTGTCCGCGTTTTTGTCTGGCGGCATGAAGTCGGTTGTTGTTCGCGATAATGATTGGAGTTTTGAGAAAGTGGATATGAAATCGTTGTCGACCTAAGCGCGCGAGTCGGCAAGTATCAAATCCGGTTCAGTGTTTCATTAAGCGACTTGTTCATTTCCTGAAAACGGGAGCGTATATCCGAAAGAAAGTCAGGATCCGATACCAGTTTTTTGATCTCATCGTCTCCATAGATATCCATTTCGCTTACCTTATAGGTTTGCTCATACATGCCCCGCTCAAACTTGAGCAGGTATTTGCCATTCCATGAGAAGATGGTGATTTTCAAATCGGGCTGGGTAAACTCTCCAACAACACGCATACAGCGACTTTTTATGACGAACAATTATATTAAAAAAATGGCGGTTTTCACAATAGTTCTTTTCATGTTTTTATAAAAATTGGATTATTTTTATTTTTGCTATTTATTTAATAATAAATTTTATAAAATATGGCCCCGTTTTTTCATTGTAATTTTTTAGTGTCGTATGTTTGCTGACCCATAAGCTACTGTTTTATAGTTTGAGTGTTGATCAATGTTACGAATGGCGCGGATGATTTTTGTAAATTGGAATTTCGCTAAGATATTTGAACTTTTTATAGTTTTTTCGCTATTGATCCTGGCGGATCCGGTAAGCGCCCGGACGCCTTCCGTGATATCTTTTGAGCAAGGTGTCGAAGTAGTGGAAGAAGGAAGCGAGTTTGTCGTAAAACTTATTATTCCCGATGGGTTTGAAGATTATGAGGTGTTGTGGAACGCGCCCGCTGACTGGCATGTCAATGGCGAGGCCGCGGTGTATAAGGATTATCATAATGATAATAAAGTGATCATGGAAGCCGGTTCCATGTCTGGCATGGTTTCCGCGACCTTGTATAAGGAAGGGAATTTTCAGGCGGCAATTACTTTTTATACTTATATTACAGTAGTGCCTTCCGAATCGCCTTTGTCTGAAGACGTGAATCCTTCATCCGTTTCCGCCCGGAACGCCTTTTGAGTTTCTGATTATCTTGTTAGAGTCGTTCGTCTCGCTATTTTTCTCTTTACTCCGCTTCCCCTTGTTTATGTAGGTATGGATCATTAATTTCCATCCGGAAAAATTATCATCCATGATCGAAAAGACTAAGGTAGCTATTGTCGGCGCGGGACCAGGAGGTATGACCGCGGCCCTGTTTCTGGCCCGGCGGGGTATAGCTACCCTATTGCTGGACAAGGCTGTCTTTCCCCGGGATAAGGTCTGTGGCGACGCGTTGAGCGGCAAAGTGCTTTCCGTATTGAAGCGACTCGATCCTGAACTACCCTCGTTGTTGGCTACGCGGCCTTTCGCTATCGGATCGCGCGGGATCAATTTTTACGCGCCTAATCGTCAATGTCTTCGTCTTCCGTTTAAAAGTAACGTCGTCGTATCCGACGCCCCCGGGTTTACGGTTCGGCGCGCGCATTTCGACAATTTTTTGGCGGGTTTGGTGAAAAAGGAACCTTTGATCGATTTTCGGGAAGGATTGGAAATAGGGCGCGTGGATGTGAGTGAGGAACACGCGAGCTTGTATGATAGGAAAAATCAGGAACTCTTTCGTTCCGATTTGGTCATTATGTGCAATGGGGCGCATTCCGCTTTCGCCAGGGATCGCGGACTGACGATGGAACCAGCTCATTACAGCGCGGGAGTCAGACAGTATTTCCGAGGTGTGGCGGGACTTGATAAGGACAATTTTATAGAACTACATTTTCTAAAAGGCGTGCTTCCGGGATATTTGTGGATATTTCCGCTTTCGGACAATGGCGCTAATGTCGGTCTGGGGATTCGCAGTGATGTGGTTTCGAAGAAGCGCCTCAACCTGAAAAAAATACTGACGGATCTGCTGGCCAATGATCCGTATCTGAAAGAGCGTTTTAAAGCCGCGGAAGCCCTGGGAAATATACAGGGTTATGGGCTGCCCCTCGGATCAAAGCGGCGGCGTATTTCCGGTAGTCGTTATATGCTTTGCGGAGACGCGGCCTCCCTGATCGATCCTTTTACCGGAGAGGGGATCAGCAACGCGATGATTAGCGGCATGTTCGCGGCGGGACAAGCGGAGATTTGCGTCCGGCAGTCCGACTTCTCGGCCAAGACGATGCTGGCCTATGATCAGGAAGTATACCGGAGGCTTGGAAAGGAATTGAGTATGAGTACAAAACTTCAAAAACTGATCGCTTATCCCTGGCTGTTTGATTTTGTGGTCAGCAAGGCCAACAGCAACGAAGCCCTGAGTAGTCTTATATCTTCGATGTTTGACGATATCGACTTGCGGAAAAAGTTCAGGAACCCCCTTTTCTATTTAAGTCTGCTGAAATAGGCTTTTGTCAATGGTACCCCGGAAGTTTTCCGGATTGGTCGGACGAATGGCGGTCCTGTATCGTTCATTGATAGCTTCTATGAAAATATTGGCGACAACCGCGCTTCCCTTAGGACTGAGATGGATACCGTCGAGCGAAAAGATGCCGTCCGGAGAGTAGGTGACATGATTTTTCGATCGGTTGAAGCCTAAACCCGAAGGCCAGCGACACAGGTGCTGGTTGACGTCGACCAGCGCCAGGTCAAACCGGTGGGTCATAGTGACGATAATGTCATTGTAGGCGATGATCGCGGCGTTTAGCGCGTCTAGTTGATCGGTACTCAATACAAAGCGTTCGGGAATCGCTTCCGCGTCCGGATTTTTTCCTATCAGGCGGGAAGGAGTGTCCAGCAGTATTTTTTCTTCTTCCGAAATAACGCGTACCGCGCCCTTGTCCCGGATGAGATATGGATTATAGCCTCGCTTGAATAGGTTCTGAGAGGGCGCGTACCGCTGGTTGAGTTGACGAATGAGCGCGTCGTCGTCCAGTGACAGTCCCCGGATGGGAATGGTATTGAAAAAAGGGATGAGGGTTACATCCGGTATGGTCGCGATGACGCCTCTGGCGCCGTTGGAGGTCAATACGCTCAGGATTTTATATAGATACGCCTCAAATTTGTCGGCCGGAGTGATCGGATCGCCTTCGCCACCCGAAATGCCATAAGCCAGCACATCGTTGCTGCCTATCCAAAGTGAAAAAAAATCAGGGAGAGGCGAAAGCGCGTCTTTTAATACAGAGGTTTCGGGGCTGCTCGCGAAGCGCGCGAAAAATGGATTTCCCCCCGCTCCGCCGTAGCCTTTGAGTAGCAAATGAAAGGATTTCGCGCCAGGTATTCCCATATTTTGATAGGGGCCTAGGTGTCCTATAGGTCGCAGGTTGGCCATATCCGGAGAGGGACCTGGCTGGATTTTGATTTGGATCGAGCCATCATCCATCTTCTTCGAAACGGCCATGAGTCTGGAGCGCGGGCTCATGCCGTCGAAGCCGATACCGGCCTGATCCAGTACCAGGGGTTGTTGAAACTTGGACTCGAGTCCCCATTGTTTGTGGATAAGATTGGGATAAGCGTGTAACTGTCCTTCGAGAGAAAGGGCTCCATCGGCGTATCCCGCGGTCAACGAGTCGCCAAGGGCGATATAGGTCTTAAAAGGCGAAGGCTTGTCCATGTTAGGCTATGCGTGAAATTGAAGTACGGAATATTTAGATTCGTGTTGCTCTATAAGCGATCTTCGCGGTAAAGAAAACTATGCTCGCGCGTGATCCTCTTGTTTGAGCTCGGGCTGGTTTGTTACTTAAAATAAAAGCTAGTAGTTTTAACTATGAATCTCGCCATATTCTTTGATCCGGTTTCTGAAAGTGTCATGACCGCCAATCCTCCCGCGGGAACATGGCAATCCAATATACGGATTTTTCACGAATCCTTTCCTTCTCTTGAGCATGTCGATATCGCGATTGTCGGGGTTCCGGAAAACCGGGGAACGGATATGAATGTCGCGGTAGCGGAGGGGCCCGACGCCGCGCGTGAAGTATTGTACACACTCAAAAAGGGGAATGGTTTGTACCGGATCGCCGATCTGGGGAATTTGCGTTCCGGCGAAACGTATGAAGATACGCTATCGCGTCTGAAAGAAGTTTGTCAGGGATTGATGGAGCTGAATATCGTGCCGGTCATTGTAGGAGGCTCTCATGATCTGGATGTGGGTCAATATATGGCTTTTGAGTCTCTGGACCGGGCCATATCGCTCGTAGCGGTCGACGCGCGTGTTGATATGGAACATGAAGGAGGAATTTCCGCCTCCCGTCTTGAACGTATCCTCACTCATAAGCCCAATTTTCTTTTTCATTACAGTCATTTGGGATTTCAGAGTTTTCTCGTCGAACAGGAAAAGGTCGACGCGCTGGAAAAGCTGTATTTTGAAGTATACCGGCTTGGTCAGGTCAAGGATGATCTGGCCGAATGTGAGCCCGTTATTCGAAACGCGGATATGCTTTCTTTTGATCTGTGCGCGATAAAGATGTCCGACGCGCCTGGCAACGTCCACGCTATTCCTTTTGGTCTTACGGCGGAAGAAGCTTGTCAGCTTTGCTGGTACGCGGGTGTCAGCTCAAAGATGGCCTCTTTGGGCATTTATGAGTTTAATCCGCGGTTGGACGATCGGGGGCGTACGGCTTTTGTCGTATCGACCATGATCTGGTATTTTGTAGAAGGTTTTTATCACCGCAAGGCGGAAGTCGATATCAGTGATTTACGCTTTATGAAATACATTGTCGATCTGAAGGAACATCCACACAAACTTTGTTTTTATAAAGATACCATGACCGACAAATGGTGGATGGAAGTAACTTATGGGGAAGCCGTCGGTGGAAAGGAAGCGAGCGCGCTCATACCTTGCAGCTATAAAGATTACTCGGACGCGGTCAAGGGAGATATTCCCAACCGCTGGATTCTGACTCAGGCCAAATTAAGTTAACAGATAAAAAAGTAGATAAGTAAACGCGTGATGAAATTCGAAAACATAACGGTTATTGACAATCATGTCATCGCTACACCCGGGCAACGAATTGTCGCCGGGATCATCGACTTGGTGGTGTACGGCGTCGTCGCGGTCGTGCTGGGCGTCGTATTCAGGCTTTTCGGCCTTGGAGGCCTGGGAGAAACAATCGCTTTGCTATACCTTTTCTTGAGGGATAGCCTGCATGGGATGGATTATCAGTCATTTGGGAAAAAAGTGATTGGCCTGAAAGTTTTGTATCGGGAAGCAAGGCCGGTTTCATATCTGGATGGCCTTAAACGCAACTTTATATTTCTGCCAAATCTGCTTGGACTCTGGCTTGGATACGGAGCCGGTGGCCTTACCCTGCTTTTGGTTCTGATCGAACTGTATTTTTTGTTTACCAGCGATGATCATCAGCGTTTGGGAGACCGCTTGGCCAATACGATCGTAACTCGATATGAAAAATAATGATCAGAACCTGCCGGTATTTACCCGTTCGCAACTCGCGTTGCGCAATGGCGTAGACAGAGAAGAAATCTGGTGCGCCTACAAGGGAATGATATATGAATTGAACAAAAGCCGTTTGTGGCGCGGAGGCAGGCATTATGAGCATTGGGCGGGACAAGATCTGACCGCGGAGATGCGGGATGCCCCGCATACTGAAAATGTCTTCGATAAGTTTACCATAGTCGGCGTTCTTCGTTGATTTTTTTGTTATCCGTAATAAAGATTGATTGTATGATATTACTCGCCGACAGCGGATCGACCAAAACTACCTGGCGATTTTTGGAGTCTTCAAAAATCCGTACGGTAAAGACTAGCGGAATCAATCCGTATTACCTGTCTCAGGCTGAAATTGAAGAGATCATCCGAAAAGAGTTGTTGCCGCGTCTCAGGGACTCGGCTTCAGTATCGTCCGTGTTTTTTTACGGAGCCGGTTTGGGCAATGAGGCCAGAAAGCGGGATGTATACATTCCCTTGCATTTTATTTTCCGACAGGCGATGGTCGAAGTGGATCATGACCTGATGGCGGCGGCCAGAGCGCTGCTGGGGCGCGAAGCCGGTATCGCCTGCATCGCGGGTACGGGGTCCAATTCCTGTTACTATGACGGAAACCAGATTGTGGAGAATGTTACGTCCCTGGGCTTATATCTTGGTGATGAAGGAAGCGGTGGTTATAAAGGCAAGTTGCTGATTACTGATTATCTGCGCGGAAAAATGCCCGCCGAAATTCGGAGCAGGTTTGAAGACACCTATAAGGACCGTACAGCGGACATCCTTGATAAAATCTATAAAAAGCCGATGCCGAACAGGTACCTGGCTTCTTTTATGCCTTTTATTCTGGAACATCAGGGGGACGAGTATATAAGTGAGCTGATTCATCGTAGTTTTAGCGATTTTATTGTGGAAAATGTCGCCCGGTATTCTTTCTGGAAAGAGCGACCCATAGGATTTGTAGGATCGGTCGCCTATCTGTGTCTGCCTTTTTTGAGACGACTGGCTTTGGAAATGAATTTTGAGCTTGGCGCGGTGATTAAGGATCCTATCGACGCGTTGACGGACTTTCATGCTATAAAATAATATGGATGGATACTGAATCATCTTCTGGTTACGACAATCTGGAGCGAATGTCGCTTGATGAAATTCTGAGAAATATTAATAAGGAAGATAAAACCGTTCCTTTGGCGGTAGAAAAGGCTATTCCCCAGATTCAGTCTATGGTGGGAGCTTTGGTGAAGAAAATGGAAGCGGGAGGCAGGCTTTTTTATGTCGGCGCGGGAACCAGCGGTCGTCTGGGCGTACTCGACGCGTCGGAATGTCCGCCAACCTATGGTATCGACGAAAACCGTATCATTGGCCTTATCGCGGGTGGAGACTCCGCTTTGCGAATCGCCGTGGAATCGGTGGAAGACGATTATTCGGAGGGTTGGAAGGATTTGCGAAAACATCAGGTTTCGGACAAGGATTTCGTATTGGGTATCGCGGCCTCGGGGTCGACGCCTTATGTAGTCGGCGCGGTGGAAAAATGCCGGCAGGCCGGAATCATGACGGGCTGTCTTACCTGTAATAGGGAAACAAGGCTGGCGGCTTTGGTGGATTTTCCGATCGAGGTGATCGTCGGGGCCGAATTTGTGACCGGAAGTACCAGAATGAAAGCCGGAACCGCGCAGAAACTGACGCTTAATATGATTTCCACAGCGCTTATGATCCGATTGGGCAGAGTGCAGGGAAACAATATGGTCGATATGCAATTAACAAATAACAAGCTTTTTCGAAGAGGGGTCAGGATTCTGGTGGATCAGCTTGGGGTTACGGAAGCGGACGCGGAAAAACTGCTGATGAAGCACCGGAATGTCCGTGAAGCGATCGACTGGTATAAAAAATATGCATGAAATAGAACCATACTTCAATTGGGAAAAGTTTTACGTGGCGTCGGAAGACGCCCGGTCTCCCCTATACAACGCTCAGTACAACCTGTCGGAATATACCAATACTATTTATGGTTATTACATTCATCCGATGTGGGACTATATCGGCTCTGAAACTCTGTATGTCAAAATATTGTACGCCAACTATATTGATGGATATGTAGTGATAGAAATGCTGGGAGAATGGAATGATACGCTGCATAACGACATTATGCATCTGAAGCGGAATATTCTGGATTATATAGTCGCCACGGGGATTAACAAGTTTATACTTATCGGAGAGCAAGTATTTAATTTTCATGGCTCAGACGATTGTTATTACGAAGAATGGTATGAAGACATCGAGGATGGCTGGATCGCCGCGGTCAATTTTCGGGACTTTGTATGTGAAGAATGGAAAAAATACAATATTGACAGCTATGTCAATTGGGGCGGCGAGCTTGACATTCCCAACTGGAGAACCATGAAACCCATGGTGTTTTGCAAGTATGTACATGATAGGGTTACCAGACGAATTGGCATGTGAGCGCGCCTGAGACGTTTTTCGCCTTTAAGAGACGGGTTTTACGGTAGCGGCTTCCGAGATCAGGAACTTTTTGCCGCTGGCGGGTTCCAGGCACAATATTCTTGTTCTTTTCTTATGCTCGCGGACGAATATCCGGTTGTTGAACTGAAAAGTGATTCCTTCGGGAAGCTCTCCCAGAAAACGGAGCTCGCCTTCCGTATTTTGCCTGCGGAGCGCTTTCAATAAGTCGACGTCTGAACAGGATGAGGCTTTGGGATTCAGGAAATAATTGTTGATCGCCGGAAGCAATTCCGCCGGGAATATTTCCGGTTTAAGCAGGGGAGATATTAAATGAATAAAGTGTCGTTTCCATTCCGGACCATGGGGCTTTACGGAAAATCCGTGCTGGAGGTATGTATGGTAATGCGCTACCTCGTGAATATAGGTGATCAGGAAAGAACTCGGGTTTAAGTCGCCGTTTACGGTGATCTTGTGCCGTCTGGTTTTAGGGTTATAGGAGTAGTCCCCTAGTTTGGAGGCTCGTTTGGGAGTGATCGTCAAGTCGAAGTTTTTTTGCTCCCAGAGTTGGACGCAATAATCGATCGCCTTTGGAGGCAGATACCTGCTAAGAAAGAACCGAAGTTTCTGACTGCTCATCCTGTCCAAAAATAAAAAGAGCTTCGCGTGAAGCAAAGCCCTTTTTAAAGTTTTTTCAACCTGGTAGTTTAGTTCGCGGAACTGTCATCGGCAACTTCGATGGAGTCGTTAGCGGCTTCAACCTCCACCTCCTCAGCTTCCTCAACAGGAGCGGTAGGCTCTTCAACAATTTCTGTTTCTGTTGTTTCAGCTTTTTCAGATGATGGTTGCTCGCATGAAGTAAGTACGAACATGCTTGTGGCGAATAAAAGGGCTAGTACCTTTTTCATAAGTTATGGGTGTTTTAGATGTTAACTGATCGCGAATATAACTATATTCCAACAATCCAATATGCTCCCCTATTTTTTAACGCGTTTTAAAATGTAATTACTTCAAGTTACTTTATAGGATTTTACTGGATGGCGATTCTGGATTTCTTCAAGTATTTTATTTGCTTATAAAAGCTTCTTTAGTTTCTTTTCGGCCTTTTTTGATTCTTTCTCAGCCTCTTTAGAGGTTTCTTTCGCCGCTTCTCTCACTTTTTCAGTCGCTTCCCGGCTCGCTTCGCCCGCTTTTTCCCAGGCGCTCTTCTCTTTACAGCTAAAAGTAAGTATGGAAATTACAATGAGGACAAGTATGCTCAGGTACTTCATGTGTAGGTTTTATTTTGATATTATTCAAAGATAAAGTTGGATATTTATTCGCGTTGTCGCCGTTCTTATTTTTGTCTGAAAACAAGGTTTAACGGAACTCCCTCAAATCCAAAATTTTCCCGTATTCTATTTTCCAAAAAACGCTCATAAGGTTCTTTAATATATTGAGGCAGATTGCAGAAGAACGCGAAGGTCGGTGTGTGTGTCGGGAGCTGTGTAATATATTTGATCTTTATATATTTTCCCTTTAGCGCGGGAGGAGGAGTTTTTTCAATAATGGGTAGCAGTACGTCGTTGAGCGCCGAGGTGGATACTTTTTTGCAGCGATCTTCGTGTACTTCGATGGCCTTTTCTATGGCTTGGAAGATCCGTTGTTTTTTCAGGACGGATATAAAGATAAGCGGTATATAGTCCAGCGCGCCCAGTTTCGCGTGTATGTCCTCCACAAACTTTTTGTGCGTCTTGTTGTCCTTTTCGATCAGGTCCCATTTGTTGATGAGTAGTACTATGCCTTTACGTCTGCGATGGGCGAGCGCGATGATGTTGAGGTCCTGCGCTTCGAGGCCCTGAGAAGCGTCCAGCATGATTACGCATACGTCGGCTTCTTCCAGCGCTTTGATACTTCTCATGACCGAATAAAATTCGATTTTCTCGTTTACCCGGGCCTTTTTACGGATTCCGGCCGTATCTACCAGTATGAATTCCTTGCCATAGGCTTTGTAGCGGGCGTTGATCGCGTCGCGGGTAGTGCCGGCCATATCGGTTACGATACTGCGTTCTTCACCCAGCAGGACATTGATAAAGGAAGACTTGCCTACATTGGGACGACCCAGAATGGCTATTTTGGGAATGTCCGCGTCGGGATCTTCCACTCCGCTGTCCGGGAAGTATTCGATAACTTTGTCCAGCAAGTCGCCGGTACCCGAACCGCTGCTGGCGCTGATCGGGAAAATCGTATCGAAGCCAAGCTTGTAAAACTCGCCTGTAAGATGAATCCTGTTGGTGTTGTCGGCTTTGTTCGCCACGATGACGACAGGCTTTGGCGATCTGCGCAATACGTTGGCGAATTCCTCGTCAAGACCTGTCAGGCCCGCGTCGATATCTACCACAAAAAGTATCACGCTGGCCTCCTCGACGGCCAGTTTTACCTGATCCCGGATCGCCTCTTCAAAGATGTCGTCCGATCCGGTTACGTATCCGCCCGTATCGATGACGGTAAAAAACTTGCCGCTCCAGTCCGAATGGCCGTAATGACGGTCCCTCGTTACTCCGCTTACATTGTCCATAATGGCGGACCGATGACCTACCAGCCTGTTGAAAAGGGTCGACTTGCCCACGTTTGGGCGCCCTACTATCGCTACAATATTTGCCACGTTATTTTTTTTAAAGGAAATAATCACTGGCGATATCATCAATATAACGAAGCCAGATTCGCGAAGGTAGAAAAAGGAACGCAATTTTACCTTATTTGTCCGCCAAAGTCAGTCTCACGATGCTGTTTGATAAGCTAATAATTTATTATTTAGCTATGCAGTATTACGAGCCCCTCAAACTCCGGAATCGAAGTCAGGTTCTCCTCAATGATGGAATCCGGCAGAAATATGTATTTCTTGTCAAACAACTGTCCCTTGCTGTAGTAGCTGACCCAGTATTGGTTGTTGAGATGGAAAACCGAGCTGTCTATAGGCTCGATGAGTACACGCGCCTTCGCGTCGATCAATGGGAAATGATGACGTAGGGTTGAGGTCTCCTGTTTTTCATCGTTAAGAGTGCCATAACCTTTCGAAGTGACGAATACATTTTCCAGAGGAAACGGATTGCGGTTGATCAGATGTACATACCAGCCTGGTTCGGTTGTTTCACTGGTTTCCTGGGCGACTACGATGAGCACGCCTTCTACCTGTGGAAATTCAATATCTTTTTTCATCGTTGAAGTTCTTGTATGTCTTTTTCTGCGATCGTCATTTCAAACAGATCCGCCAGATGCCTTAATAGCTTGCCTTCTACCTCCTTCATGTCTACAGGCCTATCAAGCTCCCGCGAGAGTGAAGTGACAGCCTTGTCCTGTATGCCGCAGGGAACAATATGTTCGAAATAGCTCAGGTCCGTATTCACGTTGAAGCCCAGTCCATGCATAGTGACCCATCGGCTGGTTTTTACGCCCAGAGCGCATATTTTTCGGGCCCCCGGTTTTTCATAGTCGATCCATACGCCGGTCAGTCCTTCTATACGGCCCCCCTTGAGGCCATACTCTCCGATAGTCCGGATGACCGCTTCCTCAAGAAAGCGCAGGTATTTATGAATATCGGTAAAGAAATTGTCCAGGTCCAGAATCGGATACGCGGTGATCTGTCCAGGTCCATGATACGTAATATCGCCGCCCCGGTTGATTTCGTAATAAGAAGCTCCCTTCGCCAGCAAGTATTCTCTGGGTAAAAGCAGATGATCCGCTTTCCCGCTTTTGCCAAGTGTATATACGTGTGGATGCTGGCAAAACAGGAGATAGCTGCCCGTAGGCTCGGCCTGTTCCGGGTCTAGGGAACGATTGGCGATTTTTTTTTCAATGACGCCGTTAAACAGCCGTGTCTGAAGATCCCAGCATTCTTTATAATCGATCAGGCCTGTATTTGAGAATACTACGTTTTTATCTTTACTTTGCATCGTTACGGAATATTCTGAGATATTCACGCGAATTAAACACTTTTTCCATATACAACGATTTTTCTTTTTATGAGGAATACGCTTTCACTTGGCAAGGAAGGAGAAACCGCCGCGGTTCGGTTCCTGTTGGAGAAAAACTATGAATTAGTGGAAAAAAACTACCGTTTCGGACATGGGGAGATTGATCTTATTGTAAAAAAGGATAATATCCTCATCTTTGTAGAAGTAAAGTATCGTTCAAGTTCATATTTTGGCTTTCCCGAAACATTTGTCAATCCCGCCAAGAAAAAGAAAGTGCTGGAAACGGCGGAGGCTTACATGGAACGGGTAAACTGGCGGGCGGACATCCGCTTTGACGTAGTGGCGATTACCGGAGCGGAAATCGAACATTTTGAAGACGCTTTCTGAATGAATAAACTAAAATAGATTCAATTACTATAATAGACATATGAGTATCTCTTTATATCCGCTTAAGTTTGATCCCATATACAAAGACAAGATATGGGGCGGCAAAAAGTTGAAGTCTCTTTTGAATAAGAATTTTGAACCCTTGCCCAACTGTGGAGAAAGCTGGGAGATATCGGGAGTTAAAGGCAATGAATCCGTAGTGGCGAACGGTCCGTTGAAAGGAAAAAGTCTGCCGGAGCTTATCCGGGAATATAAAGGCCAACTGACCGGCGAAAAGGTATATCAGGCTTCTGGCGAAGAGTTTCCTTTGCTGGTAAAGTTTCTGGACGCCAACGAGGATTTGTCGATTCAGGTGCATCCCGACGATGAGCAGGCCAGGGCGCGGCATGGCTCTCTCGGCAAGACGGAGATGTGGTATATCTTTCAGGCGGATGAAAACGCCCGCTTGATAGCGGGCTTCAACAGAGATCTTACGAAAGAGGAATACCTGAAGTATTTTCATGAAGGAAAACTGGAGGATATACTGAATAAAGAAGCTGTGCGGGCTGGCGATGTATTTTTCATTCCCGCGGGCCGCGTGCACACGATCGGTAAGGGCATCTGCATCGCCGAGATCCAGCAGACTTCCGATATTACCTATCGGATTTATGATTTTGACCGAGTCGACGATCAGGGGCGAAAAAGAGAGCTGCATGTGGAAGAAGCGTTGGATGTACTGGATTTTAAGTCTTATCCAGAATATAAGTCACCCTATGAGGATGAGGCCGGAAAGCCGGTGAGGTTAGTAGATTGCGATTATTTTACAACGAATAAGATTGTTTTGGACAGGGTATTGGAGAGAGATTACCACGCGATCGACTCTTTCGCGCTTTATATCTGCTTCGAGGGGCGCTTTTCACTCGACTATGGAGTCGGGGAGCTGGAAGTATCAAAGGGTGAATCCATACTGCTGCCGGCGGCGATCAAAAATACGACGTTGAGGCCTTCGCCTCAGGCTTCTCTGCTGGAGGTATATATAGGCTGAAACGGTAGTTTACAGGATACCGCCCTAAGCCTGTCCAGGCCCGGGTTAAGATAATTTTTATTCATTATCAAAATATTGCAATTTTGTTGGTTTAGCCCGGGACCCTGAATCGCGAGCGCCTTCATTTTTCCCTTCTGAGTGATATTTGTCTTGCTCTGTTCGCTTTTCCACCATTTTTTTGCTAAATTTCATTAATTCAGCTTTATTAAATAGTTTAATTCGAACTTTATTTTGTATTATTTTAAGAAATATTAAATAGATGTAATAAATACGACCTTTAAAAAATTCTTTTTTAAAATTTTAAACTGTAAATTTGTAGACGCGTGTCTTTAAAAAATCAAATTTCATTTGTGATTTGATCTCTTTATTAGCCTTCGGGCGACTAAAGATAAAGCAGTCCTGAACTATTGAAAAATGGTTCACGTTGGGTTTTAATCGGTAAAAGATTCTCACATATTTAAACATAACTGAATGGCGGATAGAAACACTACCGGACTATATGATCCGAGCTTTGAGCATGACTCATGCGGTATTGGTTTTGTGGCCAATATTAAAGGTAGAAAGTCACACGATATTGTTGCCGACGCCCTGTCTATGCTTGCCCGAATGGAGCATCGCGGAGCATGTGGCTGTGAAAGTAATACAGGAGATGGCGCTGGAATTCTGATACAGGTTCCCCACGAGTTTTTTGTGGATGAATGCGTGAAGATCGGTATAAAACTGCCCGCTTTTGGAGATTATGGCGTAGGAGTAGTATTTTTTCCGCAGGATGAGAAATTAAGGGAAGATTGTAAGGAAATCTTTAACAGAAATATCGAGAAATTGGGCATGTCCTTGCTTGGATACAGGAAGCTGCCTGTAGACAATAGCATGATCGGTCCAAGCGCTCTGGCGGTGGAGCCTCATATGGAGCAGGTTTTTATCCGTAAACCCGATTCCATTGAAAATCCGGACGAGTTCGAAAGAAAACTGTTCATTCTAAGAAACTATACTACCAGACTTGTACACGAATCCCTTCGTTTGCAGGTCCCTCAGATCAAGGACGCGTTCCACATAGCTTCACTTTCCTATAAGACCGTTATATACAAAGGTCAGTTGACCACCCGTCAGGTAAGACCTTATTTTCCCGATTTGCAGAAGAAAGAAGTCGTTTCGGCCCTCGCCCTTGTGCATTCGCGTTTTTCAACCAATACGTTCCCGTCATTCAGACTCGCCCAGCCGTTCAGATACATCGCTCACAATGGCGAGATCAATACTGTAAAAGGCAACGTAAACTGGATGAAAGCTCAGGAAGCGGGATTCTCTTCAAAGTACTTTACAAGGGAAGAGCTTGACATGATCACGCCGATTTGCGATCTCGCCAACTCTGACTCCGCCAATCTCGACAACGTCGTGGAGTTGCTTACCCTTTCCGGAAGATCCTTGCCTCACGTAATGATGATGCTTGTGCCGGAAGCGTGGGATGGCAATGAACATATGCCGGTATATAAGAGAGAGTTTTATGAATACCACGCTACGCTCATGGAGCCATGGGATGGTCCGGCTTCCATCTGTTTTACCGATGGAAAGATTGTGGGCGCTACCCTTGACAGGAATGGATTAAGACCTTCCCGCTATTGCGTCACCGAAGATCATAAAGTCATCATGGCTTCCGAGGCCGGTGTACTGGAGATCGATCAGTCCAAAGTCGTCAGCAAGGGCCGGTTGCAACCAGGCAGAATGTTTGTCGTCAACATGGAAGAGGGAAGGATTATCAGCGACGAAGAGCTAAAAGAAGCCATATGTACAGCTCAGCCTTATGGCGAGTGGCTGAAAAATAAGATTAAGCTGTCAGAAGTTTCCGAACCTCAGATAGCCTATACGCAACCGGATGAAAAGACACTTCTCAAAAAGCAACTGGCTTTTGGTTATAGCGTGGAAGATGTCCGGAAAATCCTTAATGAAATGGCGGAGCATGGCAAAGAGCCTCTTGGCTCTATGGGTACCGACGCGCCTCTGGCTATTTTGTCCGATCAGGCTCAGCACCTTTCCAGCTATTTCAAACAGTTGTTCGCTCAGGTGACCAACCCGCCGATCGACCCCATCAGAGAGCGTCTGGTCATGTCGCTTGTCTCGTATGTGGGTGGTTCCCTCAACCTGCTGGAAGAGTCTCCGATGCATTGCAGACAGGTCGAGCTTAGTCAGCCCGTGCTTACCAACAAGGATCTCGAAAAACTCAGACATCTTGATCAGGATTATTTCCAGACCAAGACCATTAATATTTTCTTTAAGTCGGACGATACGCCCGGCACGCTGGAGAAGGCGCTTAACAGGATCTGCAACTACGCGGCGGACGCCGTAGAGGACGGATTCTCCATTATTCTTCTTTCCGACAGAAGCATCGACAGCAGCCACGCTCCGATTCCTTCATTGCTCGCGACTTCCGCCGTACATCATCACCTGATGAGAAAAGGCCTGAGAGGCAAAGTGGGTATCGTTGTGGAAGCCGGTGACGTGTGGGAAGTGCACCATTTCGCCACGCTGATCAGTTTTGGGGCATCCGCCGTCAATCCATATCTCGCGTTTGAGACTATTGTCGATCAGAAGCGCAAAGGGTTTATCAAAGCGGATGTACCGGATGAGAAATTATTCAAAAACTTTATAAAAGCGGTTAATGACGGCTTGTTGAAAGTTTTCTCAAAAATGGGAA
This sequence comes from Bacteroidota bacterium, assembly GCA_023391415.1. GTDB lineage: Bacteria > Bacteroidota > Bacteroidia > Cytophagales > Cytophagaceae > SpSt-227. The sequence continues at coordinate 244,619 of JAEWAY010000022.1, forward strand.
TCTCAACACTTCAGTCCTATCAGGGAGCCCAGATATTCGAGGCGCTTGGTATCCGTAAAGACGTTATTGACAAATATTTTACCAGAACAGTATCCAGAGTGGGTGGCTTGTCGCTTGACGGCATAGCGAAAGAAGCGTTGCTCAAGCACAGAAACGCGTTTCCTCCCAAACTGGTTCCGAATCAGAAACTGGAAGTTGGAGGAGTTTATCAATGGAAGCGCCGCGGTGAATTCCATTTATTCAATCCTCAGACCATTCACCTGCTACAGCACTCTACAAGAACCGGCGATTATCAGGTATATAAGAAATACGCGAAGCTGATCAATGATCAGAGCGAGCGCGCCGTTACGCTGAGAAGCCTGCTTAAGTTCAGGACCAATGTAGATCCTGTGCCATTGGAAGAAGTAGAGCCGATTGAAAGTATCTTTAAGCGTTTCGCCACTGGAGCCATGTCTTTTGGATCCATCTCCTTCGAGGCGCATACGACGCTCGCGATCGCTATGAACCGCATCGGTGGAAAGAGTAACTCCGGCGAAGGCGGCGAAGACGAGGCCCGCTATGAGAAAAAGCCAAATGGCGACTGGGAAAGGTCGGCGATCAAGCAGGTAGCTTCCGGCCGTTTTGGCGTCACGAGCTACTATCTGGCCAACGCGGATGAACTGCAGATTAAACTTGCTCAGGGAGCGAAGCCCGGTGAAGGCGGGCAGTTGCCTGGCGATAAAGTGGATGACTGGATCGGTCGGGTACGTCACTCTACTCCGGGTGTAGGATTGATATCTCCGCCTCCGCATCACGATATTTATTCAATTGAGGATTTAGCCCAATTGATTTATGATCTTAAAAACTCCAACCCGGCCGCCAGAATCAACGTGAAACTGGTTTCCGAGGCTGGAGTCGGCACCATCGCCGCCGGCGTGTCCAAAGCGCACGCGGATGTAGTGCTCATCGCCGGTTATGACGGAGGTACGGGGGCTTCTCCGATTAGCTCTATCCGTCACGCTGGTTTGCCATGGGAGCTAGGCCTGGCCGAGACTCATCAGACCCTTGTACGCAACAATCTGAGAAGCCGTATCGTCGTGCAGGCGGACGGACAGATGAAGACCGGCCGCGATCTCGCGATCGCCGCGCTGCTTGGAGCGGAAGAGTGGGGAGTAGCTACCGCCGCTCTGGTTACGACGGGTTGTATCATGATGCGTAAATGTCATCTCAATACCTGTCCGGTAGGAGTCGCTACGCAGAACAAGGATCTAAGAGCGTTGTTCTCCGGCAAGCCGGAGCATGTGGTTAATCTGTTTACCTTTCTGGCTACTGAGCTTAGAGAGATTATGGCTGAGCTGGGTTACAGGACCGTCAATGAGATGGTGGGACAGGTGGATCGCCTTGAGTTGAGAGACAATTTGAAACACTGGAAGCACCAGAGTGTAGATTTGTCGGCTATTCTGCACAAGGAGTACGCGGCGGAAGGTGTTGGTATCTATCAGACCGAAGAGCAGGATCACGGTATCGACGCTATTCTGGATCTTACGCTGATCGATCACGCGAAGGACGCTCTTGAGGAAGGCAAGGAGGTGAATGGTACGTTTAGCATCAACAATGAAGACCGTTCTACGGGAACCATGCTTTCCTATGAAGTATCTACCAGATATAAAGGACAGGGATTGCCGGAAGGAACCATTCACTTTAAGTTTCTTGGTTCCGCTGGACAAAGCTTCGGGGCTTTCGCCGCGCCGGGAATCAAATTTGAACTGGAAGGCGAGGCCAACGACTACTTCGGCAAAGGTCTTTCGGGAGGCAAGTTGATCGTATATCCGGACGCTAAGGCGAAATTCGCTCCCAGTCAAAATATTATCTGCGGAAACGTAGCGTTTTACGGAGCGACATCCGGTGAAGCTTATATCAGAGGCCAGGCGGGTGAGCGTTTCTGTGTTCGAAACTCCGGAGCGAAAGCCGTCGTGGAGGGAATCGGAGATCATGGCTGCGAATATATGACCGGCGGGGTGGCGGTGATCCTGGGTGAAACCGGAAGAAACTTCGCCGCGGGCATGAGTGGTGGTATCGCGTATGTCCTTGATGAAAAGGACACGTTCAAGTCCAGAGTAAATATGGGAATGATCTTGTTCGACACGATGGAGAACGAGGATTTTGAAACCCTGAAGACATTGATAAAAAATCATTTTAAGTATACCGGTAGCGACGTGGCGGAAAAGATCCTGAAAGATTGGGATAGCTACAGTGGAAAATTTGTCAAGGTAATGCCGACAGACTATAAAGCTGTATTGGAAAAAAGAAAACAACAGACGCAAGGTTCAACGGACAATAAGGAGGTATTGATTCATGGGTAAACCAACAGGCTTTCTCGAATTTGGAAGATCCCTGCCATCTAAACAGGATGCCAAGGAAAGAGTAAAACATTATAATGAGTTCATTGAGCTCTCTACCGAGGAAAGTATAAATACGCAAGCGGCCAGATGCATGGACTGTGGGGTGCCGTTTTGCCATAATGGCTGTCCGCTGGGCAATATTATTCCTGAGTTTAACGACGCGGTATATGAGAAACAATGGGAAGAGGCCGCTCGCATATTGTTGTCTACAAACAACTTCCCCGAGTTTACCGGACGTATATGTCCCGCGCCTTGCGAGGCCGCTTGCGTGCTTGGTATCAACAAGCCGCCGGTAACGATCGAGGAAATTGAGAAAACAATTATCGAAGTCGCTTTTCAGAAAGGAATCGTTAAGCCGAGGATTCCCGCGAAAAGAACAGGAAAGAAAGTGGCGGTAGTAGGATCGGGACCTTCCGGTCTGGCGGCGGCGGCTCAATTGAACCAGGCCGGACACGCGGTCACTGTGTTTGAACGCGCCGACGAAATCGGCGGCTTGTTGAGATACGGTATACCGGATTTCAAATTGGAAAAATGGGTGATAGAGCGTAGGGTGAAATTGATGGAGGAGGAAGGTGTTACGTTCAGAACCAACGCCAATGTTGGCGAGAATATAAAAGTCAAGGAATTGCTCAACGATTTTGACGCGATTGTCCTTTGTGGAGGTTCCACTATTCCGAGAGATGTGCCTATTCCTGGCAGAAACCTGAAAGGAGTGCATTTCGCTATGGATTTCCTCACTCAGCAAAACAGACGAGTTTCCGGAAAGCCCATCCTCGCGGAAGAGATTCTCGCTACGGACAAGCATGTTCTGGTAATCGGAGGTGGCGATACCGGGGCGGACTGTGTTGGTACTTCCAACAGGCACGGCGCGAAATCGGTCACGCAGATCGAGTTATTGCCTATGCCCCCAACGGAAAGAACCATCGATATGCCCTGGCCAAACTGGCCTATGATATTGAGAACTTCTACTTCGCACGAGGAAGGATGCAACCGTCAATGGGCTTTGTTTACAAAGGAGTTCGTTGGTGACTCCGATGGCAATCTGGCTGGTGTAAAAGTAGCGGAAATGGGATGGACGACTCCGGAGCCTGGCAAAATGCCTAAATATCAGGAACTGCCGGGGACCGAAAGAGTTCTCCCCTGTGATCTCGCTTTCCTTGCCATAGGCTTCCTGCATCCTCAGCACGCGGGGATGCTGAACGAGCTAGGAGTCGAGTATGACGAGCGCGGCAATGTCAAGTGCAATGACCAGTATCAGACTTCTGTCTCCAAAGTATTTTCCGCTGGGGATATGCGCAGAGGTCAGTCGCTTGTCGTCTGGGCTATTTCGGAAGGCCGTGAGGCTGCCCGTAATGTGGACATTTATCTGATGGGCGAGTCTAAACTAGAGGCGAAGGACAATTCGATTCTGGAATTGAAGTCCATTTAAGTAATATTGAACATGCGTGAAAAGGAGGCTTGCCTCCTTTTTTTATTTATCGTGTGGGAAAACCTTATGTGGCTGTGATCGGTAATTTTTCAATATTCCATGGATTGTGAAGAAGGTCTCCGGGAGAACCAATGTAACTGGCGGAAGACTCCATCTTCGGGACGCCTTCCTTTTTTTGTTAATATGACGTGGGAATCATTGTGTTTAAAGGCGCGTGGTCTGTGGATATGGTCTTGGCACGAAGACTATGATCGCCATGAGAGCGACAGGTTATTGTCGATCGGGTGATCGTAAGAGATTTATGGACTACAAGAAAATGACCTCGGAGATAAAGTTTTCGCCATACTCCTTGTTGATCAGTTCGACTACCCTGGCGCTGGATGTGGTGAGCTGATGTTTGAGCGGAGCGGAATTGAGCTTGACGAAGAGTTTGTCGTTTTTAAAATAGATCTTGTCCGTTCGGACAGCGATGGTCTTGCCCATGATCTTTTGCCATGACGCGATCAGGTTTACTTGATTATAGCGGGATTTTAAGCGGTATACATTTAACAGCTCTTCAATACACTCCGAAAGGGGAGCGGCTTCGGAGCGTCTTTTGGTATCGGTCAGTCGTTTCTTAAAATTCATTGGGTACCGCCTGGATTTTTATGATGGACTATTTGACAAAACCATCATTGATTGCAAAAGTACGAATTTCTCCGTCAATATCACTCAGGAACTTTTCCACTCTGTCCTGCCCCGCTTCCGTTATAAAAACCTGGCCAAATACTTCGTCTGAAATCATCGTAAGAAGTTTTTGTATACGACCCTGGTCCAGTTTGTCAAAAATATCGTCGAGCAGTAAAATCGGTTTCTGGCCGAGGCGTTGATTGATGTATTCAAATTGCGCCAGCTTTAACGCTATGACAAAAGATTTTTGCTGTCCCTGCGAACCGGTCGTTTTTAGTGGATGTCCTCCGATCGAGAAAACAAAATCGTCCTTATGGCTGCCCTTGGTCGTCCGCTGGAGGATGATATCCTTTTTCCTGCTTCGGATAAATTCCGCTTCCATGTTAGCGTTATGAAAATCCGATTCAAACACAAGGCCTACCTGTTCCTGATTGTCCGAAAGATTGGTATAGTGTAGTTGAAATACAGGTAAAAAAGCCTCCATCGCCATCTGGCGTTTCAGGTACAAACGCTTGCCGTAAGTCAGCAGTGGCGAATCGTAGCTACTGAGTAAGTCCTCGTCCAGGTCGCCCCCGTCCGCGAACTGCTTTAGTAACGCGTTACGCTGTTTTAGGGTTTTATTATAGGCGAGGAGATCCGTCAGGTATTCCGGATCAGTCTGACTTATAATGGAGTCGAAGAATTTTCTGCGTTCTTCGCTACCTTCCCGGACCAGGTCCGTGTCATAAGGAGTGATGATAACGACCGGAAGATAGCCGATATGTTCGCTGATTTTCGCGTAAGGCTTCCGGTCTCGCTGAAAGACTTTCTTTTGTCCCTTTTTCAAGCCAGCCTGTATGGAAATCGTCTTCGTGTTTTTTACAAATTGACCGGTGACCACGGCGAAGTTCTCATGGTGGCGAATCATAAGGCTGTCGTTGGAATGAAAGGCGCTTTTGGTCAGGCATAAAAAATAAATGGCGTCGAGGAGATTGGTTTTGCCGCTGCCGTTGGGTCCCGCGAAAATATTCAGGGTTGGCGAGAAATTCAGGGAACATTCGTCATAGTTTTTGAAGTTTAAAACCTGAATGGCGCTTAAATACATGGCAGCTTACTCCGGGCTAAGGAAATTTATTATTTATTGTTATTTGAACGAATTTATTTAATTTAGCATACTTATAATAAATCCGGAAAGACGAATTTAACAGATATTATGGCTAGTGTAAAAGAAGACAAGGAGAAATCACAAGGGAAGGACGCTTCCCAGTCAAAATTTTCGAAGGAAACTTATCTTTTCTGGTATGAGAAGATGTTGCTGATCAGAAGGTTTGAAGAAAAATCCGGACAACTGTACGGCCAGCAGAAGATAAAAGGATTTTGTCATTTGTACATAGGGCAGGAAGCATGCGCCCTGGGCGCGGTATCCGCCCTTGAAAAAGGCGACAAATATATTACCGCGTACAGAGACCATGGAACTCCGCTCGCGCTAGGTACTTCCGCCAACGCGGTGATGGCCGAGCTATTCGCCAAGGTGACCGGATGCTCCAAAGGTAAAGGAGGATCTATGCATATTTTTGACAAGGAGGTGGGTTTCGCCGGTGGTCATGGTATAGTAGGAGGCCAAATCCCTTTAGGGGCGGGACTCGCGTTCGCGGAAAAATATAATAAGACTGGAAAGCTATGCATCTGCTATATGGGTGACGGCGCCGTTCGTCAAGGAGCGTTTCACGAGACGCTAAACATGGCGATGACCTGGAAACTACCGGTAATCTTTGTTATTGAAAATAATGGCTACGCCATGGGAACTTCCGTCAAAAGGACTTCTAACGTAGTCGAGCTATATACATTGGGTGAAGCTTACGACATGCCATCCGAGCCGGTTGACGGCATGAGCGTGGAGGCGGTACACGAAGCGGTCGAGCGCGCGGCCAAGAGAGCGAGGGGTGGAGAAGGACCGACATTGCTTGAATTCAGAACTTACCGTTACAAAGGACATTCCATGTCCGATCCCGCCAAATACAGGACCAAGGAAGAACTTGAGTCCTACAAGGCTCTGGATCCAATTGAACAGGTCAAAGAGACCATTTTGAAAAATAAATACGCGACAGAGGCGGAGCTGGAAGAAATTGACGCGAGAATAAAGAAAGAGGTGGCTGATAGCGTCAAGTTCGCGGAGGACTCTCCCTATCCGGATGCATCGGAAGCGTATAAAGACGTTTACGCTCAGGAAGATTATCCATATATAATAGAATAAATTTGTTGTATTTAATGGGAATTAATTAATTTTGCTCCCCGTAATTTTTAGAAGATAAATGGCGAAATCGAAAGGTCAACCTTCAGAGGTTGAGAAAATATTGGAAAATCCCGCTGAGTTGAGTAATAAGTTGCTTCAGTCCGGTGAGTTTTTTGTAAAGTACAGGACAGCGGTATTCGCCGCTCTTGGAGCGGTTGTATTGGGTGTAGCCGGTTTGATTTATTACCAACACAAGCTAAAGGAGGATAATGAGGAAGCGCAGCGCCAGATGTATGGAGCCGTCCTGTATTTTGAGATGGACTCGCTTGAAACCGCTCTTGACGGCAATCTGAAAGTACCTGGTCTCGTATCGGTAGCGGATGAGTTTGGACATACCAAGGCGGGAAAGCTCGCTAACTTTTATGTGGGAGCGATATACCTGAAACAGGGTAAATTCGAAGAAGCCATTGATCATCTTAAGAAGTTCAGCGCTGACGACCTGCTTATTCAAGCCAGAGCGTATAGCCTGATCGGCGACGCGTACATGGAGCTTCAGGATTACGCCAACGCTCTGAGCTTTTATTCAAAAGCGTCTTCTTTTCATAGCAACGAGGAGTTTTCGCCTGTGTATCTTATGAAAGCGGCTCTCGCCTCCGAGCTTTCCAATGACTATAAAAGCGCTATAGACAAGTATAACCTGATTGTCAATCAGTATCCCTTGTCTCAGCAGGTCAGCGACGCGAAGAAATATAAATCCCGCGCTGAAGGACTTTTAAATGGGAAATAATTTAAGCTTCAATTACGATCTTATCTTTCAGGGGATAGGCATACGCTTATCCCTTTTTTTAATTGGAAAATGGCTTCTTCACAAAAAAATCTAAGTACATACTCTACCGGTAACCTGCCGGATATTTCGGACAAACGTTTTGGCATCGTCGTATCCGAATGGAATGATGAAGTAACGGAAGCGCTATACGCTGGAGCGTACGATACGCTTGTAAAATATGGCGCCAAAAAAGAGAACATAGTCAAAGCCTATGTGCCAGGTAGTTTTGAGCTGAGTCTTGGCTGCCAATGGATGGCCCGGGACGACCGTTTCGACGCGGTAATCGCTATCGGTTGCGTTATTCAGGGAGAAACGAAGCATTTTGACTTCATATGCGACGCCGTGGCGCATGGCGTTACCGAAGTTGGTTTGAAATACGATAAACCTGTGATCTTTGGAGTACTTACTACCGACAATCTCAGACAGGCGTTGGATCGTTCGGGAGGAAAGCATGGAAATAAAGGCGATGAAGCCGCTATTACAGCTATAAAAATGATTGGATTCAAAAATAAAATAAGCAAGTAACAATAATGAAAGTTCTGAAATTTGGAGGTACTTCTGTTGGCAAGCCGGAAAGAATGCGTTCCGTAGCTCAACTTATTAGCAGAAATCCGGGAAAGAAACTGATTGTTCTTTCAGCTATATCCGGAACAACGAACGCGCTGGTCGATATCTCTGATAAGCTCCGAAAAAAGCAGGTGGAGGCAGGAAGAGAGGCTATCGATAATCTGTTCGCCCCATATAATGATTTTGTTGAGGCGCTTTATGATTCGGAAGAAGGAAAGAACAAAGGTAAAAAGGTAATAGAAGATCATAAGAAGCTTATTTTAGATCTCGCGAATAAGGAGTTTGGAGAAAAGGAAACCAGGATTACGCTCGCTCAGGGAGAACTGATCTCCACGCGTCTTTTTCAGTATTATCTCGAAGAGATTGGTTTGAACAGCGTATTGTTGCCCGCTCTTGAGTTTATGAAGATCGATGAGAATAATGAGCCTGTACTTTCATATACGGAAGAGCGTCTGGGCGCTTTTCTGAAAAAATACGAGGACAAGCAGTATTATATTACACAAGGTTATATTTGCCTGAACGCGGAAGGCGAAATGGACAACCTTAAGAGAGGAGGCAGCGATTATACAGCCTCATTGCTCGGAGCGGCTACAAGGGCGGAAGAAGTGCAAATCTGGACGGATATAGACGGCATGCACAACAATGACCCCAGAATCGTGAAGAAGACATATCCTATCGCTGAGCTATCTTTTGACGAGGCGGCCGAACTCGCGTATTTTGGAGCGAAAATTCTGCATCCTTCCACGATTTTACCCGCGAAAAAATACAATGTTCCGGTAAAGTTGCTCAATACGCTGGAGCCGGACGCGAAAGGTACCGTGATCGCTACCAATACGACTCCAAAAGAGTTTAAAGCGATCGCCGCCAAGGATGAAATCTACGCCATCAAGATCAAATCGACGCGGATGTTGCTCGCTTACGGCTTTCTGAGAAGGGTATTCGAGGTATTCGAAAAATACAAGACGCCTATCGACATGATCACCACTTCCGAGGTAGCGGTATCCGTGACGATCGACGACGCTAAAAATCTGGACAAGATTGTCGATGAGCTTAACGAGTTTGGACTTGTCAGCGTCGATATGAATCAGACGATTATTTGTATCGTCGGAGATTTCCCGGCTCAAAAAGGCGGAGTCGCCAGAAAGATATTCGAAGCGTTGGAAAATGTGCCGATTCGTATGATATCCTATGGTGGAAGTCAATATAATGTATCGGTGCTGATCAGTACAGAGCATAAAAACACCGCGTTGAATGTATTGAATGAAGAGTTGTTCGGATTGAGGTAATTACGTGATGAGATCATTGAAGAAGGGCCCGTTAGGGCCTTTTTTTATGCTTTGACTGTAACTTTCGAAGCTTTAAAAGAACGCGTCAGGGTGGTTTTAAGGAATTTTGGTGTGGATCGCGCTCCATACCAGGTCGGATTCAAATCCTTTGCGTGTGAGATAGTCCGCTATTTTCTTGCGTAGCGTGAACTGATCTTTTTCATTTCGCAGTTCGGTCGCTTTTTTCTCGACAAGCGCGATGATGGTCTGGTCATAGCTGTCTTCGTCGATTTCAGCCAACGCGAGACGAATGCAGTTCTCTGTCAGGGCTTTTTGCTTCAAAGCCTGTTTTATTTTTATACGTCCCCACTTTTTTATTCTGAACTTTCCTCCCGCGTACGCTTTGGCGAAACGTTCTTCATTCAGAAAGTTTTCCTGGATTAATCGAAAAATAATATCTTCGATCACGTCATTTTTTAGGATGAACTCGTATAACTTCTTTCGAACCTCAGAGTGACATCGTTCCTGATAAGCGCACCAGGAAGAAATCTTTATATAAACTTCCTCATCGGAAAGAGGAATTTGTTTTTTTGAGACAGGCATTTTGCTAATTTTACAAAGGATAACCAAAAATACTTGAAAAATAAACAGGCGCTTATATTACTTTTCCTTTCCAATGGAATAACAGGGTTTGCCCAAGGCATAACCATGTTGAGTATTCCGTGGTTTTTCGCGCAAACCGGCAATTCGAGTTTCTTTACGATTTGTTACGCGGGAATAACCGTAGCGTCTTTGTTTTGGGGGTTGTACGCGGGAGCGATTATTGACGGGTTCAATCGGAAAGACGTGTTTCTGGGCACCAATTTTATCGCCGGACTGATCGTACTATGTATCGCGTCGCTGGGCTTTAAGGAAGGAGCCTTGCCCGATGGACTAATCGTCATGGTATTTACCATTACCTTTTTCGGTTATTATATGCATTACCCCAATTTGTACGCTTTCGCTCAGGAGATAACGGAGCCGAAGTACTACACGCGGGTTACTACCAACATTGAGATTGTAGGTCAGACTACTTCGATTGTGGCCGCGGCCGTGGCTGTTGTCCTTTTGCAAGGGCTTGATTATTCGACTGTGCTGCCTGTTGTAGGGGAAGTGCGTTTTTATATCGGCAAATGGAGCATTTATGAGATCTTTCTGATGGATGGCTTCGCTTATATGCTGTCCTTTCTGGTAATCATTCTGATTCGTTATAAAGCCATCAAAATGGTTTTTGATTACGATGAAGCGCCCCTGATGGAGCGGCTAAGAACCGGTTATGATTATCTTGCCCAGAATAAGCTGGTATCGGTATTTGGTGTATGTTCCTTCGCCATATTGGTCGTGGTGTTGGTGCATATTTTCGCCATGCTGCCGATCTATGTGACGAATCATCTTAAAGAGAGTGGAGACGTATTGGCCATTACCGAGTTTATGTACGCCACCGGATCGTTGTTTTCGGGCTTTGTTATCGGGAGCATACTCCGGCGCATGTCCATATCGATGTCCATTATCGTATTGACCTTTATTACCGGCGCGGCGTTTATTCTGGCGTTTTTTACTCAGAGCGTACTGATTTATTACGCGTTCGCTCTCATTATTGGTTTTACAAATTCCGGTTCCCGAATCTTCCGGGTATCCTATCTTTTCGGTCTGATTCCAAACGAGATTATGGGTAGGGTCAACAGCATGTTTAACGTCTATACAACCATTATCCGTTTTGTATTTCTGATCGCGTTCAGCTTTAGCTTTTTCAACGAAGGTTCCAATATCACGTACGCCTACCTGATTATGGGGATATATACCATTTTGTCCGGCGTTATACTTGTCATGATCAATAAAAAGGTGATGGCGATTACCGCTACCAAGCCGGAAAAGGAAGAGGTGCATTAAGATCCCTTTTCCCGCTCTTTTTGTATATACAGGTCACGTAGTTTGGCGTATTTCAGAAAACTGGCGTAGCTGTTTATCATGGAGACGACGATGCCGTAATATCCGTCAAGAAAGCCTCTTTTAATGATATAGTCTCGCGTAAAGCGAATCATCGGACTAAAGAGAACATAAGCGGAACTTACTTTTTTGTTTTTTTGGAATAGGTCTTCCGCTCCAAGGCTCGAGTAATAGTTGATTTTCCGTATATGCTGTTCGACGCTGTAGAAGGAATAGTGTAATATGTCCGCTTTTATGGATCCAATGTCCGCTTCCGGAGCCATGATGAGTTTTTCATGAGGATTGGGTCCCCCCCAGCGGCCTTTTCTCCGGTCCCAGAGTCTTAGTTTACTATCCGGATACCAGCCGCAGTGTCTTATCCACGCGCCGCAATAGTTGGTGAGTCGGTTTACATAATAACCGTCACGTGTCCATGATGACTTTATTTCCCTGATTTTACCGGATAATTCTTCCGAGAGCGCTTCGTCTGCGTCCAGAGACAAGATATAGTCATAGGACGCCTGATCAATCGCGTAGTTTTTTTGTCCACTGTAGTCATCAAAGGAACGCTGAAAAAAACGGGCACCCGCTTCGCGGCATAGAGTTTCCGTTTTGTCTGTCGAAAAAGAATCGACGACAATGATCTCGTCCGCGACGGAACGGGCCGATTCCAGGCACCGGCTAATATTTCTTTCCTCATTGTATGTGATGATGACGACAGAAAGTTTAATCATGGTCTTTTAAATAAAGTAATGGAAGAAAGATAAAGGTTAACGCGAAAATATTTCCCGTTTGTGTTTCCATCGTGGCTTCAAAGAGGAAAGAAACAGTAAGAATGAGGTAATGTACGCGTAGCAGGGGAAATTGTCCCGACGCTTTCGCGAACAGCGGATAGTAAAAGCAGATCAGGAAAACAATAAGGCCTATGATACCGGTAGCGCTTAATAAATAGATGAACTGGTTGTGCGGTGTCAGGGTTCCGACTCCATTGTCGATAATTTCCGGAAAATGACGTTCATAGGTCTTGTCTACTTCATCGCGCAGGTTGGCCGCTCCGCTTCCTGTCCAGGGGTATTCTTTGATAATCTCCCAGGCTACCTGGTAAGAGACGACTCTGCCAGCCATCGAATAATGCGCTCCGCTTCCCTTTACGTTGATCCGCTTCAGATCTTCCAGTGTATTTCTGACTTTGTTGCCGAAAGTAGGTATGAAGAAATAGGACAACGTGGGTATCAGGATTAAAACGGCACTGATGACGATTAGTAGTTTATAGCGTTTGTAGCGAATAGAAAGCCATAGAGCGCTTAGAAAAATTCCCGCGTATAAGGTGAGTAAGCCGCTGCGAACCGATAGGACATGGGCGTAAATAAACAGAAAAATGGCGCACCCGATCAACAAAGGCTTCTCCCAGGCGTATCGGAATATGAATTTTTCTTTGTACAGATACAGGCATATAAAGAAAGCGAAGGCTATAAGAAGACTGAACCGGACATGGTTTATAGGGGTGGGCATTACTTTGGAATGTACATAAGAAGCTACAATCGCGTCGAAATGCAAGGCGAGGTTGATCAGTGTGCCAAAAGCGCAAAGCGCGCATAAGAGTACAAAAAAGCCATAGAGGCTATGTAATTGGCGCCGTGTGATAGCTGGTAGCAGGGCCATGGCGAAGGGGAGGATGAAGTAGGGAAGGTAAAAAATCAGTTGAGCCTCGAGCGTATGGGGAGTATCTGTCCGGATCAGGAGCAGGTTCGCGAGGTACATCGGATAGATGAGTGAAGGAATCAGGAAATACTTTTTTGTGTAGAGCTCCTTGTAATGTTTTATTTGGGTGAGTCCCGCGAATAATAACAGGCCCAGGCCTATTCCTGGTAAAGCTCTGAAAATTTCAAAAGTAAATATGCCCGCGATGAGGCAGATGAGTCCCGCGAGGGTAAATTTTGATATTGTTGTTGGCATTCAATTCAGTAGAAAATGTACAAGCGCCCCGTGTACCGCGAAATTACTTTTATTTAATGGGAATTGAAAACGGGCGTGGCCATAGGTGGAAGTACGCGTATTATTAAGTAGATTTTTTTAAAAAGCGGGGGCTGGTATTTTATCGGATCACGGGAATTATATAGTTCGGCCCATACGAAGTCTTTTTTATTTCTTGTTTCTCCGAAAATAAAAGGAGCAGCCTAATCCTACGAGCGCTCCGAAAAAATGGCTTTCCCAACTTACGTACGCTTCCCCCGGAAAGATCCCATAGATAATCCCGCCATATAAGGCCGCCATGGTAAGGGAAATGACTATGGACATAAAGTCTTTGCGGAAAAAACCGATAAAAAACAGAAAAAAGGCTATTCCATATACCACGCCACTGGCTCCGATATGAATCGATGGTCGGGCGAAGATCCATACGAGAATATTGGTACCTATATAACTAAGGAAAAATATGCGATCGGCCGCTCTTGGATAAAAGAAGTACATCGTCGTGCCGAGAATCAGAATAGGAAAGGTATTGCTTACCAGATGCAAGGGGCTGCCATGCAGCAGAGGCGCGCATAGTATTCCCAGCAGACCGATTTCCGTCCGGGGAAAAATTCCTAGAAAAGCCCAATTGGGCAAATAATAAATCCGCGCTATGTATACCGCCCACATGAGCGCTACGAAGAGCAACGGTTTTTTTACGCTTTTGAGTATATGATTCAAGTTCTAGTCAAAAATTATCGTTTTATTGCCACTCACAAAAACCCGCTCTTCCAAAACAAGTTTAAGCGCTTTGGCCAGCACGATCTTTTCTACGTCTCGTCCCTGCTGGGCCATATCGGAAGCGCTGTTTGAATGAGCTACAGGAATCACGCTCTGGGCGATAATCGGCCCTTCGTCAAGATTCTCATTTACAAAATGAGCGGTAGCGCCAATAATCTTAACTCCTCTCCGGTACGCTTGTTCATAAGGCCGCGCTCCGATAAAGGCTGGTAGGAACGAATGGTGTATATTGATAACGCGGTTTGGGTACCGTTCGGTAAATGATGGATTTAGAATCCGCATATACTTCGCTAGTACCAGATACTCGGGATTGTAACGATCTATCGCTTGTATCAATTCTTCCTCATGTTCATGGCGGTCTTTGCCTTCATGGCTTATGTATTCGTATTTTACCGAAAAACGCTCGCAAAGATCTCTCAGGGAGTCATAGTTGCTGATCACCGCCGCGATATTGGCGTCCAGGTCATTGGAGTAGTGGCGTAGCAACAAGTCGCCCAGGCAGTGGCTCTCTTTAGTAGCCAGAATCACAATGTCCTTCTTTCGTCTCTTGGTGAGCTGTATAAAGGCTCCTTCGGGAAGTAGCCGGGCTATTTCTTCCCGTACCATATCCACATCAATTTCACCGGAAAACTCCGTTCGCATATAGAAGCTCCCCATTTCCTTTTCTACAAACTCCCCGTTGCCGATGATATTCAGGTCGTATTTTAGCAATACCCCGGTTACGGCGTGAATAAGACCTTTACGGTCTTTGCAGGCTATCAGCAAAATATAAGGTTCCATGCCGCGAGTTTACAAAGATTACGCGATTTACTGAGAGATTATTTCTAATTTGGATTCCTATTTAATATCCGATCCGGGAAACTCCTAAAAAAATAGTAGTATGGCCAAAGTCAAAAGCAGTTTTTTCTGTCAGAATTGTGGCGCTCAGTCTCCTAAATGGCTGGGTAAGTGTCCGTCCTGTAACGAGTGGAATACTTATGTGGAAGAGATTGTCGCCAAGTCGGAAGAGAAAGGCGGTTGGCGTACGGGTAGCTCCAGTAGGCAGGTCGCTACAAAGCCATTGGCGCTCAGTAAAATAAACTATACGGGCGAAGAGCGTGTCGTAACGCGGGATCGGGAGCTGAACAGGGTACTTGGGGGGGGCATAGTGCCCGGATCGCTTATCCTCATTGGCGGGGAGCCAGGTATAGGAAAATCTACGCTGATGCTACAGATCGCGCTCGATCTTCATCAGCAAAAGGTACTCTACGTATCGGGAGAGGAAAGCGACCAGCAGATCAAGATGCGCGCGGAACGTATCGGTATCAAAAGCGATACATGCTTTATACTGACTGAAACAGGTACCCAGAATATATTTAAGCAGGTAGAACTGCTGGAGCCGGATATTCTTATCATCGATTCGATACAAACCCTGCAAAGCGCCTTTATAGAGTCTGGCGCCGGCAGTGTTTCCCAGGTCAGAGAATGTACGGCGGAACTTCTCAAATTCGCCAAGGAAAGCGGAACTCCCGTTTTCATTATCGGGCATATTACCAAAGAAGGCGCCCTGGCCGGGCCCAAGGTATTGGAACACATGGTAGACACCGTACTGCAGTTTGAAGGTGATCGGCATATGACTTACCGTATACTGCGGACTACTAAAAACCGTTTTGGTTCTACTTCCGAATTGGGTATATACGAGATGCGGGGATCGGGATTGAGACAGGTCAGCAATCCTTCCGAAATTCTGATTTCGCAGCGGGACGAGCAACTAAGCGGAATCGCCATTGGCGCCAGTCTGGAAGGCAACCGGCCCCTGCTCATCGAGATACAGTCGCTGGTAAGTACAGCCACTTATGGCACTCCGCAGCGGAGCAGTACCGGTTTTGATTCAAAGCGACTCAATATGTTACTTGCCGTTCTGGAAAAAAGAGTAGGTCTTAAGCTGAGTATCCAGGACGTATTTCTCAACATCGCCGGGGGACTGAAGATTGAAGATCCGGCCATTGACCTGGCTGTTTGCGTCTCTGTCGTCTCCAGCTACGAAGACCGGCCTTTGCCGCATACCGTATGCTTCGCGGCCGAAGTCGGACTGGGCGGGGAGATCAGAGCGGTCAACCGGATCGAGAGCCGTATTTCGGAGGCCGAAAAATTAGGCTTCAAACAGATATTTATATCTCAATATAATAGTAAAGGATTAAATCTTGACGGATTCAAAATAAAAGTTACAGCGGTTAGTCGTCTGGACGAAGTTTTTAGGAAACTTTCTTCCTGAAAACCGCGTTGAACAAGCATTATGAAACTTCTACAGGAGCTTTACGGGCTTTATGAGGTATATCATTATGCTCTGATACCCTTCTTTATATTCCTGGCCAGAGTCGTCGATGTCAGTATGTCTACCATACGAATTATGTTTGTCTGGGCGGGCAATAAATATTTCGCGACGTTGCTCGGGTTTTTCGAATCGCTGATCTGGATACTGGCGATCGGACAGATCATGCAGGATATTACCAACATAAGTTCTTATCTGGCCTACGCGGGAGGATTCGCGGCGGGTACTTTTACCGGCATGTGCATTGAGAGCAAGCTGGCTTATGGTAAGTCCATGATTCGGGTTATTACCAAGAATCCCGCCACTGAGCTTATCAATTATCTGAAGCTCCAGAATATGGGGGTTACTTCTGTAAAAGCCGAAGGACACTTCGGGCCGGTCCATGTCATCTATACCATACTCAATCGAAAACAGGTGGACAGGATAATCGAAAAAATCCGATACTATAATCCCAACGCTTTTTATACGATCGAGAGTGTCCGGTTTGTAAGCGATACCGGCCATGGGATGAGTAAGCGCAATATGCGTTCGTTGCTCTTTCAGAACGCGTCGAAGAGAAAATAAAAAAACAGTAAAAAACTTTTAGCGAAGGCAATTAAAATCTCACCTATAAATTTCTTCAAGTAAAATGATCAATGGGAAAATAATCAAAAGATAGATCGGAAAAGCGATACGATAGATTTTGCGCCATAATCGTACGCTCTCCACTTGCTCCCTAAACAACTTGGACTTGTAGTATTGGGGAAACCTCTCCGCGGATGGAATGGACGCGAACAAGTAAAAAACGACAAAAGGATGGAAGAAAGGATACTCGACCCTGGATACCCTCACCTTTCCATTCTGGTCAATTTGCCTCTTATATACGGACATTTTATAGCATTCCCATATATACAGATTCAGGCTCAGCCACAATAGCCCGAATGAGAAGAAAATCACAGGAAATATGACATCTCTGTATTCCAGCCATAACTGTTTCATCTTTTTTATATCAGGAGTATTTTCCTAAAAGCGGCAGTAGACTTTTTGGGGAACGCTATTTATCATTTGTATTTGTACCGGAAGAAGATTCAGGCTCTGTTTTTTGTATGGTGATTACACGTACCGCGGGTATTGGACTACGTCCGCGTCCACAGTAAAAAGTATCAGTGGGAATATATGAAACCTGAACCCTGAGTTCGTCATGCAGGAAATCAACCGGAAGATTCTCAACCCGGTAAAAAACCGAATCGATGTACAGCATATTGCCGCAGCCGTCCGCCTCGGCGGGTATTCCGACCAATACGATCGCCTCTGCTTGCAGGGTATCGCCCGAATGGAGGGTTTTGCAGGAAGCGGCCAATCCGATGACGCCATAAAGGGAAAGAAGGACTGCTCGGAGCAGCTTCCGGTTTGTATGACCAAGAATCCATTTCATGAGCAATATTTATTGAATTTAAGGCATTTGTCCATTCGCGCTTCCGGAGTTTTTTTTAATTGTTTTGGAAAATCCCCCGGATGCCATGAATTAGGTTTATATCGGACCGGATCGGACACGAAGAATGGAGGTTTCATTTTTTGATGCTGGGTTTTAATCGGCCCAAATATAATAAAACCCATGAAGGAGGTATCCCTCACAAGCGTTTTTCCATTCGGATTTCAAAAAGATCTGTGATTTTTTAGAAAATGTTGTTCATACGCCCTGCTGAGCATTCGCCAATCCGGAAAAGAAGAACAGGGATTGTTTTATAGAAAATTAGCCGGTTCTTCAGGAAACTAAAGAGACAGATAATCAAATTGTTTATAAAAATGGCTAAAAACGGACGGATGGTTATTGTATAACCTGTTCTAACAAAAAGACCTGATACCTATTTTAAGTAGTACCGGTAACTTATAAGCTGTTTTTAACCCTGAAATGGAAAAATTTGACGTGTGCATTATCGGAGGCGGGCCCGCGGGGTACGCGGCCGCCATGCGGGCCATTGATCTCAACAGAAGAGTATTGCTGGTAGAGAAAGACCGGGTAGGAGGTACAGGTCTTTACAATGGGGCCTTGTCGTCCAAGACCTTTTGGGAAGTTTCCAAAGATATCGCCAACGCCAGAAGACGGCTGGAACGATACAATGATAGAAAACTCCATATTGGTTTTCGGGAAATACTTAATGATGTACGGGACGCCATTTTTTTTAGGAAGATCCAGTTGGAAACGCATCTTCTGCTTTTGCAACGCCGCTATGGGGCGCTTATCACCTATGCCCGGGCTCAGGCTTTTATCAGAGAACCTCGATTGGTGGAGTTGCGCTACGCCGACAGGACTGAGCTTGTTGAAACGGACTATATAATATTGGCTACAGGAAGCCGGCCGAGGAAGCTGCCTCATATCCCGATCGATGAAAAAACGATAGTGAGCAGCGATGGAATTGAGACTTTTAAAAATTTCCCCCGAAGTATGGTAATTCTGGGCGCGGGAGTGATTGGCTGCGAGTGGGCCACGATATTTTCCAACTTTGGCAATACGAAGGTTTTTCTGATTGACAAAGCGGATCGAATATTGCCATTTGAGGACGAGGATATCTCGTTGAATATAGAGGCGAACCTGGAAGAGAGGGGCGTGACTATTCATCGCAATTCGAGCCTGGTACGTATGGAAATTAAGGATGGCCGGGTTGAATACGAGTTGAGTTATAAAGATGGGGGAAACGAGGTGTTTACCGTGGAAAAGGCGCTGGTATCCGTGGGGCGCGTGCCTAATGTGGAAAATCTCGGCCTCGAAAACCTCGGAATACAAAAAACGGATCAGGGAGCCATCGCCGCCAATGATACCCAAACCTCCGTGCCTAATATATATGCCGTAGGAGACTTGATTGGAGACTATTCCCTTGTGAGTGTAGGAGAGTTGGAAGGAAGGCACGCCATCGAAAAAATGTTTGGAATCAAGAGTCAGCCTCTTTCTTATAATAATATATCCACTATCATGTTTTTAAACCCGGAAACGGCGGCGGTGGGCATGAACGAACAGGAGGCTCAACGAAGGGGAATCTGTTACAAGATGGTAAGTCTGGACTATAGCCTTATTCCCCGGGCGATCGCCATGAACAGCCCCCGGGGATTTTTTAAGATATTGGTATCGCATGACGAGCACATGCGCGTTTTAGGAATGCGGGCGGTTGGCGAACACGCCAGCAGCGCTATTCAGGCGGTAGCCTTGCTCATTTCCATGAACAAGGGTATTGACGAACTGGCGGAGCTTATTCATCCGCATCCTTCCATTATTGAGGGTATACAGGAATGTGTGCGTATGTTGAAAGGAAAGCCGATCCTGAAACCGGAAATTTTCAGGGATACGCTACGCTTCAAGGGGTGTGGACCCAACGGAGAAACGTATGATCTGAACTCGTTTACACCTGAAAATATACAAAACTTATAAACAGCGCTTCTGATTTAATCTTCTATGGGAATGGATATGGAAAAGCATAATCCCGTATCCGGATTCTCAACAACGGACACGCCCGCGCCGATCGCGTCCGCCTGCGATTTGATGATAAACAAACCCAGGCCTTTGCCTGAATCTTGATGAAAGCGCTGGAAAGGCCTGAATAACCGGTTTTTGTGTTTTCGTAGATTGATGCCTCTGCCATTGTCTTTTACCCGGATCAGGATGTTGGCGGATTCCCTGGCGCACTCGATCGTTACCCGTAGGCTCTCGGATGATTTGCCAAAACGAATCGCGTTGGAGATCAGATTGGAGACGATATTCTCAATATATACCGGCATGGTATTGACCGGAGGCAGGTCTTCCTGGATGTTGACCGCCAGATTTCCTTCATTACTTTTAATTTCATCGATACGAGACGCGGCGACTTCCCGCACGATCTTGCCCACGTCGGTTTTTTCTCTTAATAATTCCGTTCGCGTTGGCAGGTCCAGAATAAAAATCAGTTCCTTGATAATGGAATCGAGTTTATCGACGGTTATTACCGCTTCCCGTACCAGCTCAATCGGTTTATTGAGTTCCAGGGCGCGCTGTTGTATAGAGCAGATACCTTTGAGCGTAGCGACAGGGCCTCTGAGATTATGCGCCGCTATAAAAGTAAATTGCTCAAATCGTTTGTTTTTTTCCTCCAGAGCGGAGTTCGCTTCCCGGAGATGCCTGGTTTTCAGATTGACCAGTTCTTCAAGACTATTCTTTTTGTCTTTGAGTACTTTGTTTTGTCCCTCAATAAGTTTCCGATGCAGGTCCGCCTGGTTTTTAAGGATTTCGAGCTCCATGTTCTGCTTTTCCAGATAATGATTTTTTTGCATGATCTCGGAAGTTCTTATCCGGAGTTCGTGTTCCAACGTCTTGTTTTGTCTTTCCAGCAATTCGCTTTTTTCCCGCTTCAGAAGCTCATAGCGTTTTACTACCGCCAGAAACAGGAATATTACCTCCAGACCTGAGCCGATGATTAACACGACGGACGAGTTTCTTTGGAAAGAAATTATATTGCTTACTCCCAATGTATAGAGCAGTATGGAAAGCAAAAGAAAGCTCCAAGCCCAGATCAGATACTTGGCTTCCCGCAGTTTTTTCTTTATATAAAAGTAAATGGAAGTCAGCATGAGAAAGGGGGGGATAAACACCCATAAACTCGTCATCAGATATAAAGCCAGACTAAATTTTCCGAATAGGTTGAATACGATAATCAGCGCGTGCAGACTATACAACAACCAGTATAAGTAATAAAGCCCGCGGGCGTTTTCACGAATGTTAAAAAAACGTTCCGTAAAAATCAGACTAAAGACAATGAGAGCGTATAGTGAGGGAACCCATTGGTTTATTCGCGGATTGTCGGGCCAGAATACCTGAAACAAGTAGCCATGGTCCAGGCCGGATACCAATCCGCAGGCGAGAACCGACAAGGCGTAAAACAGATAATTTTCTTCTCTGAGGCTTCTGTACAAGAAAAGATAGATAATAAAGGCCAGAAACAGCACTCCCGCGTAAAAATAGTAAAGCGATTGATTCCGGACGCTGTAATTAATCAGATCGCCTTCCTGGAAATAGACAATAGGAATCAGCAGGGGCCCCTGGCTGTATATCTGAAAGTAAATTTTATCCGTTAGCGGGTGAATGGATGTATTGGGATACTTAAAATGTAAATCGCGTACCTGAAATGGGAAAGCGTCTCCAAGCGTATTTACTTTAAGCAGGCTATCGGCAGTCGAAAATTGAAAAACACGGATGGTATCCAGGTGAGCGTTTTCAATGACAAGGTCTGTCGCGTCTCCGAATGTTTTTTTATCCACCTGAATCCAGACGGCTCCTTTGGTATACGAAATATTAAGCGCTTCTCCCTCATGAATCATATAATCGGCTGGAGGCGTGGCGAGCGCGTCGTCGATAACTTTGCTTTGAGTGGTATCTATCCAATAGCGGTACGATTGATGGGTATAATCCCGCGCGAAGGAGGCGATTGAACAAAATAAGATCAGAATAAGCCGGCTGTACTGTTTGAGTAACCTTTTATTCATTAAGAAAAATTTAGCGAAGTATATGAAAATAAGTTTTATTGGAAAAAAATATTTGATCAATCAGGAGAACGTCCACACAAGTCGCCGTATGTAATCCATGTATGGGAAACAGGGTGACTAAAAGGAAGGAAAAATATTGATTCCCTGGAACTAAATAGCTAGTGGAGATTGGATAACAAAGTTGTTCGCCTTTTATATTACTATTCGAATTAGAAATTGTATATATTCTACAATGGTCTGAAAACGATTCAAATAACGCGACAAAGTTTTTTTCTGGAATAGCGCTACGAATGAAAGGTGTCGATGTCCTAAATTATGTTCAGGCAGTAGTAAAAACACAACACGGTCATGGGAGCGAATACCTGCTCACCAGGGGGGTATGTTCCGAAAAACGCGGATTGGGTAGCGTCTGAAACGATTCTAGCCGGAGATTGTCCGAATAAAACTGATGATCGATACGCAAGGGCGTTTGTCCCGGACGAAAGGTAGAGCCAAATCCTTGACCTTTGGCCTCAAAGGTATTTCTCAGGCAGTTCCGCAGTTTGAAATAAACATAGCTGAATTGCGTCTCGTTGAAGTCGCCTGTAAGGATCACCGGTTTACTTGTATGTCTTATAAATTCTGTTAAAAAATCGATTTGGCGTCCCCGGGTCTGCTGATTGCGGATAAATACCTTGATCGCGATGACGATATCCCTGCTCAGGATCTGATCCCAGCGGAGAAGGTTGGATTCCAGGTGCGCGTTGATGATTCGTACAGGCTGGTCATGAATCAAGATATCGGTATAAATGGCCTTGTTGTGCTCCTTTTCTCCGGCAAATATTAATCCCCGATCTGTGATGGGATGTTTGCTGAAGGTAGCTACACCGATCAGGTTTCCCTTTTTGTAAAAATGATTGTATGGAAACAATTTTCCCATGGAGGACATATTGATATGGCGCTTTTGGCGCTCTCCGTCCTTGGTGGTAACATATACCGCCTGAAATTCGGGAAAATATTCCTGTAGACAGACTACGTCAAATCGCTGTTTCGCGATCCAGGCCTCCGCTTCAACGGTTTTCTGACCTTCGCCTTCGACGATATAGCCACCGGTATTATAACTAAGTATCTTGAAACTCGCGCGGTCGGATGGAAGATCGGTGGAGCCAAAAGGTTTGTAGAACAAATACAGGAGCCAAAACGCGGGTATAAGTCCCGCCAACGCTATCCATCGCGGGCGGAGCCTCAAGATAAAGTAAAAAGGCGTTATCAGGACCATCAGTATGCAGGTCAGCGGAAGCGCGAAGCTTAGCGGGCCGGCCGGCCAGAACCGCGCCGGAGAAATATACAGGGAAAGGCAGGATAGGATGTAGAATAGGAGAAAGCCCGTAAAAAAGATATTGAGTATCCGTGTCTTGCCTGAACTAAAAAAACGCATTATTAAGAATGTGGTTCTTTCGTTAATCACGGAGCCCCTGTAAGCGAGCGGACCTTCGTGTCTATATTAAAGAGAACCGCGGGCGGATGGGTTTTGTTAACCGGCATGGGAAAAACGCGTCTTGGACGACGCGTTTGTGGCCGTAGAGGAAGGGTACCCGATGGAGAGGCTGCTACGCTATGCCTCCCTTCGCTTAGTTTTGCCGAATAATGTCTTCCAGGCAGTCAATCCAGAGGGAATGGTTGTTGAGACTCTCGACCAGTTGCCAGTGTTCCCCGCCATGTTGTTCAAAAAGCTCTTTGTATTCTACTCCACCCTCAATCGTTGTTTCCAGGCAGTCGGCGATGAATGAAGGAGAAAACGCCAGTACCTTTTTTACGCCTTTTTGACCTAGCTCTTTGATTATGTCGTCCGTATAAGGCTGTATCCAGGGCGTTTTGCCAAGCCTCGACTGGAAGCAAACAGTATACGCGCCTTCTGGTATGTTTAGTTCCTTTACCAGCAGACGGGTCGTTTCATAGCTTTGCGCCCGATAGCAGAATTTGTTTTTTGTATGGTAAGTCGAACAGCATTTGAGCGTAAGCTGGCAATAATTGCCAACGGAACTCTTTTTGATTTGTCGTTCGGGAAGTCCGTGATACGTAAAAACGATGTGATCGTAATCTGTTTGCTCCAGGTATTTTTTTCCGATTTCGGCGAAGGCTTTTATAAATAATGGATGGTCAAAAAACTTGCTAATCACCCGTATGTCTGGGATTACTTCCCAGTTTTTGATAATGTCCATCGCTTCCTCGATGGCGGAGCCTGTAGAGGCGGACGCGTACTGGGGGAAGAGCGGCACGATGATAATTCGTTCCAGACCTAGTCCCTCGAGTTCACGGATCGCGCTTTTAAGGGAGGGATTCTGGTAGCGCATGCCAAAAGATACCAAGTATTCGTCGCCCAGTTGTTTTTGCAGAAGTTGTTTTACTTCCAGCCCATAATAGAGCAGTGGAGAGCCGTTTTCGTCCCATAGTTCCTTATATACTCGCGCTGATTTGGGCGCGCGCAGCGGGGCTATGACACCATTGATCAGAAAAAAACGATTGACCGGAGGAATGTCGATGACTCGTCGGTCCATCAGAAACTCCCTTAGGTAACGTCGGACATCGGGCACCGAAGGGCTGTCCGGAGTACCCAGATTGATCAATAAAACGCCTGTGCTGGCCTTCTTGCTCATCGTGATCGTATTTATAAGGTTTCAGTCGGGAAAATGATGCCCGTATTGGTCGCTGTTCGCTGAATTATGACTTTAAATATAGAGGCTTTATCTTGAATAAAGAAAAAAAACTCTCTTTCTATATTACCTGTGACCTGTCCGGCCGGTCCGCGTCCGTTCTTTGTACCTTGTGTGTTTCGGATCAGGCAAATAATTTTTGACTACTCGGGGATTTGCATAGAATCAATTTATATCTTTGCCAGCTATGAGCGCGAATAATACTTTAGATTCAAATTTGTTTAAAAAAATCGTCTCGCACGCCAGAGAGTACGGTTTTGTTTTTCAGTCGAGTGAAGTATACGACGGCCTTCAGGCGGTATATGACTATGGACAGAACGGAGTTGAGCTTAAAAACAATATCAAGACTCTGTGGTACAAAACCATGACACAGATAGCGGACAATGTGGTAGGTCTTGACTCCGCGATATTCATGCATCCTTTTACCTGGAAAGCTTCGGGCCATATCGATAGCTTCAACGATCCGATGATCGACAACAAGGATTCTAAAAAACGCTACCGGGCGGATGTCCTGATTGAGGAGAAAGCCGCGTCTTATGAAAATGCCGGAGACAAAGCCCGTTCGGACGCCTTGCTGCAAAAAATGGGCAAATTGCTGGGAAGTGAGGATCTGGATGGTGTCCGCGACCTGATTATCGAAGAAAATATTACCTGTCCCATATCCGGAACTTCCAACTGGACCGATGTGCGCCAGTTTAACCTGATGTTTGACACGCGGATTGGTTCGGTGGCGGAAGATTCCAATACGATTTATCTCCGTCCTGAAACCGCGCAGGGCATTTTTGTCAACTTTCTCAATGTGCAAAAAACCGGACGGATGAAAGTGCCGTTTGGTATAGCCCAGATCGGAAAAGCTTTCAGAAATGAAATTGTGGCCCGTCAGTTTACTTTCCGGATGAGAGAGTTTGAGCAGATGGAAATGCAGTTTTTTGTAAGACCTGGTACAGAGATGGAATGGTACAATGAATGGAAGGAAACCCGGATGAGATGGCACAAGGCTCTGGGATTGCCGGCGGAGAAGCTGCGTTTCCACGACCATGAGAAATTGGCGCATTACGCCAACGCCGCGGTAGATGTCGAGTTTCAGTTTCCGTTTGGCTTTAAGGAAATTGAAGGTATTCATTCCAGAACGGATTTCGATCTGAAAAACCATGAATTGCTGTCGAAGAAGAAAATGCACTATTTCGACAATGAGATCAATCAGTCCTATATCCCATATGTAGTGGAAACATCCGCGGGAGCCGACAGGGTATTTCTCGCCGTATTGTGCAACGCCTATACCGAGGAGACGGTTGGTGAAGGGGAGAATAAGAAAGAGCGCGTATACTTGAAGTTGCATCCAGCTCTGGCGCCTGTCAAAGCCGCCATTTTTCCTCTGACGAAGAAAGATGGTCTGCCTGAAAAAGCCAGAGAAATATATAAAGAGCTTCGTATCGAATTTCCGACTGTCTACGAGGAAAGGGATTCGATAGGAAAGCGTTATACCCGTCAGGACCTTATCGGGACTCCGTTTTGTATCGCCGTGGATCACCAGACACTGGAAGACAATACCGTAACGATCCGTCACAGGGATACACAGGAACAAGAACGTGTCGCCATCAGCGAGCTAAGAGTGAAAATACGCCGGGAGATCTCCTTTAAGCGTATATTTGAACAGTTATAATAAAAGAAAACCCGGCTCAACCGGGTTTTCTTTTATATGTTTTTTTAGTCAATAGTTTGTTTTATTGTTTAAAGGGAAGTAAATGGGAGTCCGTATGCGACTCCCATTTTACGTTAGAGCCTTGCTATCAATAAACTCAGGAATGTTTATTTTAGTATAATCTTGACATACTCCGTAGAGCCGGAACGTGTAACCCGGGCCATATACATGCCTTTAGGCTGCCCGGAGAGATTTGTTCGTCTTACGACGTCGGCGTTTACCTCTTCAACGATACCGCCAGCCATGTTGTAAATGACCGCGTGATCGACATCGTCTCCCCAATAGATCATTCCGGAAGTCGGATTGGGATAAAGAACCCGCCCTTCGGAAGTGAACACGGCCGACGTGAAATGTTCCGTTGTTCTGCTACCCGAGGAGCTGCACGCTCCTAGATTTTCCCATACGTCATATGTATTGGAATTTGTTGTCGGATTCAATCCGATGGTATACCATTTGGCGCGGTAGAGTACATTGAGATGGGAAACCGTATCATTGATATACACAGTGGAACTATTCCACGCGGGATAGCCGGAGCAAAGCGGAATTGCCGGAGCTACCGAGATCATTACCGGAAGCGAGACGCTCACCGCGCCTTTGTTGTCAGTAGCCTTGGCGGTTAAGGCATACGAACCCTGAGGTACTCCAAACAAGGAATATGTATAAGGACCGGAAGTTTTCTCTCCTACCTTGGTGGTATCCAGAAAGAATTCGACTTTTGAAATAGAACCGTCGGAATCAGAAGCGTTTACAGTAATATTCACGGTCGCAGGGGCTGTATAGGCGGCGTTGTTGACCGGCGCGGCGATGGACACAAGTGGATAGTAATTGCTATCCGTCAAAAACTCGATCGCCCGCTTGATATTGGGAAGCGGACCGATGTGGCCGCCGCTACCCTGAGCTGTTCCTGTCGCGATAAGAAGATCTCTCATTTGTAGGGGAGTCAGGATCATGCCTAGTGTATTTTTCGCGTATGACTGTATCGCTACCACCGCGGACGCTACAATAGGAGTTGCCGCCGAAGTTCCGGAAAAGTTGCCGACATAGGTCGCGTGCGCGCCTCCGTTGTATAAGCCTCCATAGCCGGTAGTCGCTACAGTCCAGTCTCCCCAACCTTGCACGTGTATCGGACTGCCGTAGGTAGAAAAATAAGCTTTGTTTCGTCCCACTTTAGTTCCCGCTCCGACACGGATCGATCCATTGTCGCCTCGCGCCCGATAGGAGTTGTAGAAAGAATCATCTAGATTTTCGTCGCCGTTGCCCGCCGCGGCGACTACGATGATACCGGCCTCGGCGGCGGATTTGGTGATATCCCATACTCCTATATTGTAATCAGCGGGTACATAATTGCTACTTTGTCCGCCGGTCTGCATCTCGTATAGAAAAACGTCGCCACTATCAAGTTCCAGAAGACCCTGGCCGATTCCATATACACGTCCATAGGGAATTTCGGATACTCCATAAAACTTATCCGCTCCGTGAACCATGCCGGTCATGCCAAATCCATTGTCTTTAGCGTACATGATACCGGCTACCGCTGTTCCATGATCTTCCGCCCCATAATGTATTATCTCGATAAAGTTGGGAGAAACCAGGTCTTCATGATCAAAATCGTATCCCCATTCTATATCCGCGATCTTCACACCTTGTCCTGTAATCCCGATCGACCAGGCGTACTCCGCGTCGATTCCGTATACATCGCTCGCGCCGGTATATATGTCGTGCTTATACAATTGATAGGAACTAAGATCCGGAGTAGACGGTGGAATAATGGGATCGACAGGTTCCAGGGTAGCGTATTCGACAAACTCGTATTTTTCAAACTCATTCGCGAGCTTTAAGAGCGCGTGTTTGTCCATTTTTTCCGCCTCTTGTACATATACCATGCCCCGGAAAGGGTAACGGTTAAATTTGCCTTGGGGAGCCTGAAGGGTTTTTCCGGCTCTCAATAAGGCTTTTTCTTCTCCGGAGTAGGAAAACACCTGACGGTAAGAATAGGCATCCAGTAGTTGATCCGCTTTTCTTTCAGGAAGCGAGGATAAGTTTTTTTCTGAGAAAAGAAGTTTCCCCTGTTCAATATCGACGACCACTTCAGGTGAAAACTTTACAATAAGACGATACTTTTCAATGCCGTCTATGACATAGCTCTGGCCTTTTAGGTTTCTGTCCGAGAATTCCGGTTTGGATGATTGCGCCAGAATATCCGGTCCGGCGTAGGCGAACAGGATCATTCCAAGCAAAACAAGGCGTTGGATAAAGTTGAAGTGTTTCATATAGATTAAATTAAAAATTACAAAATAGGCTTATTCGCTTATTGTCGGAAATCTATATTCGGACGATAAAAATGGATACTTGCTCCGGGCGGGCAATGATACGATTAAAGAATATAGCGGTTGTTTTAAACGATATGGTTGATTCGTTTGTCGTTAAAAATAGCTTATTCGTTTTAATAAACAAATAAAAGCCACGCCAAAAATAACGTGTTTTTATTTTCAAGGCTTAAAACAGATTCCCGTTCATGGAGTTATATAAGCTAAATCATCCAAACTTTTCGCATGCTGAAAGTAACCTTGTTTACCAGCCTGGCCCTGTTGATGTTCGCTTCTATCGACTTGTTGGCTCAGAAGAAAGAAAAGCTCAATATCGTCTGCGATGGAAATAGTCTTACATATGGGCAGGGAGTACCTGTGGAAATGTCATATCCCGCGCTGCTTCAGAAATTGTTTAATAAGGACAGCGCTTCCGGAGTGACAGCCGCCGTACATAATATGGGAGTCAATGGCCAGACTACCCCCGAGATGCTTTTTTCTATGAATAAGCGCTTACAAGAGGCGTTTGATCCGGGGGCTGACCGCAATATAGTCGTGGCCTGGGAGATTCGTAATCATCTGGTACGACACTGTACGGACAGGCTCGCCGCCCTAAACGCCTATATGACTTACTGCCGCCGGGCGACTGAGTTGGGCTATGAGGTTTACGCGGTAACGCTTTTGCCAACCTGGTCCAGTGTCTATTGCGGTGACTCGTCCGCCGCGGCTTTGCACAAGCTGGAGGATGACAGGAACTTTGTCAATCGATATTTAAATAAAAACCATTATGACTTTTCATATGGAATTATTGATGTCACCTCATTGTCGACTATAGGGATTAAAGGCGCTAACCTGCCCGATGGATATGTGTTTTCTACGGACAAGCCTTCCGCTACCGCGTATTATCTGGATGGAACACATCTCAACGCTGAAGGAAACCGGGAAATCGCGGAGTTTGTCAAGAAAATAATAATGAACGACAGTCTTCTGAAAACAGGATATTCGTTCGATGCCGACGATTAAGTGGTAAAACCATTTTGAATTCTGCTTTCAGGAATCCATTTTTGAGGGACGATGGTAACTCAAGCGGATAAACTTTATATGCGTCGGGCTTTTGAGCTCGCGCTGGCGGGCAGAGGGCGTGTTAGTCCCAATCCTCTGGTTGGTTGTGTCATTGTTGGCGCCGATGGACAGGTCATTGGAGAAGGCTGGCACAGAAAGTACGGCGAAGCCCACGCGGAAGTGAACGCGATCAACGCGGTAAAGGACAAGGAGCGGTTGAAGGACGCTACCATGTATGTAACTCTGGAGCCTTGCGCTCATACAGGAAAAACGCCATCCTGCGCCCGGCTTATCCGGCAATATCCTTTCAAAAAAGTCTATATCGCCAATACTGATCCCAATCCGCTGGTCGATGGGCAAGGGATTGAATTGTTGAAAGACGCGGGCGTCGGGGTTCAGACAGGTGTGCTGGAAGATTTTGGATATCGCGTAAACGCCCGCTTTTTTACTTATATGAAAAGGCGACGGCCATATATAATACTGAAATGGGCGGAAACCGCGGATGGTTTTATCGCCAGAGAGGATTTTAGTTCAAAGTGGATTAGTGGTCGCCTGTCCAGAATATTGGTCCATAAATGGCGTACCGAGGAAGACGCGGTTATGGTAGGCGGTCGTACCGCTCATTATGACAATCCCGCGTTGAATGCGCGTGACTGGACTGGAAGGAATCCGGTACGTATCGTCATTGATCGCGGCCTTCGGCTGAGCCCGGCGCTCGCGCTTTTTGATCAGACCCAAAAAACGCTTTGCTACAATGAAATCCGTTCGGAAGAGGACGGAAATATAATTTTTATTAAATTGGATAAGAGCGGGGGACTCGAAGACCTTATAGAAGATCTTTACCGAAAAAATATACAATCCGTGCTTGTAGAAGGAGGAGCGACCCTGCTAAACACTTTTCTGAATCTGGGTCTCTGGGATGAGATTCGGCGATTCAGGTCGGAAGAAGTATATTTTGGGTCGGGTATAGCCGCCCCCCGATGTAGTGACGCGCCGGACGAGTCGATCCAGGTTCGTTCCGACAGACTGGATATCATTTTAAATCGTCGATTATTATAAATCGACTATTTTGCCGGCCGGCGGAGCCGGCGCTAAGCAATTATTACTTGTATGCATCAATTCCTCAGATCCTATCTGAAAAAACTGACGAACCTTACAGGAAGCAACCGTTCCATATTGCTGTTGAAGCCGGGCAAAGAGCAGGATCTTGACTTGCATGAGGTCAATTTTAACAATGACGCTCCTTCTATTGAGTTGATCAGGCAATTGGTGGCGGGAAAGAAGAAAATTTTTCTAGGCCGGGTGTTGGACAGCCGTGACGGCAAGTCCAACGAACTGAGTAAAAAGCTTAGAAAGATTGAGCGGAGGGAGCATTTTATCTATGAAGAGCGGGGAGCGAAGGACTTGTATGTTGGTTGGCCATTTGTACATGGCAGATTGAGTGATGGAAACATGGTTCGCTGTCCCTTGTTATTCTTTCCGGTTACCCTCAGTCAGGAAGACCATAAATGGTATTTGCGCAGGAGGGAAGAGGAAAACCTCAGTTTCAACAAAAGTTTTCTTTTGGCATATTCCTACTTCAATCAGGTCAGGCTGGACGACGATTTCATGGAAATGACTTTTGAGGAGTTTGATGGGGATTTGCAGATTTTTATAACCCAATTGTATCAGTTGATCAAGGAAAGTCCGCTCGAATTGAATTTTAACCAGGACTTGTTTTCCAATCAGCTCGCTTATTTCGGGCAGTTCAAGAAAACGGACTTTGAAGAAAAGTATGAAAATGGAGAGTTGAAGCTTTTTCCTGAGGCCTTGCTGGGGCTTTTTCCTCAGGCCGGATCCTTTCTTGTACCTGATTATGAAGCGCTGCTTGAACATTCGGCTGTTGCGGATCTTGAAGAGTTTTTCTGGAAAAGGACCATACAGGAAGACCGGGAGGTGGCCAATTCTTTTCAGTATCTGGCTCGAATACGGGAAGAGCAGACTTTTACTCCCTTCAAGGTAGACGCTTCGCAGGAAAACGCCTTGAAAGCCATCAAAAAAGGCAACTCGATGGTGGTGATCGGACCGCCCGGTACGGGCAAATCGCAACTTATTTGCAATCTTATAGCGGATTATATAGCCAGAGGCAAGAAAGTATTGCTTGTTTGTCAGAAGAAGGCGGCTCTTGATGTGGTCTACGAACGGTTAAAGGAGAAGGAAATAGCTGATTTTATAGGTCTTGTTCATGATTTTAAAAACGATCGGCGGCAGATTTATACCCAGATAGCCTCTCAGATCGAGCGGCTTGACGAGTATAAATACAAAAACAATTCCTTGGATTCGATTCAGTTGGAACGAACTTTTCTGGGCGCGAGCCGCAAGATTGATCAGCTTACCGAAGAGCTTGAAGAGTTTAAGCAAGCCCTTTATGACGAGAAGGAGTGTGGTGTTTCCGTCAAAGAGCTTTATCTTACTTGTTCGCCGGACCAGTCTTCGATTGATCTCCATCAGGAGTTTAACTTTTTTCAGGCTTCCGAGATAGAGGCTTTTCCTTACAAAATCCGGTCATGGTTCGGGTATGCCCGGCAGTTTATGAAAAAAGACTATTTGTGGGAAGATCGGAAAGATTTCAGGGATTTTACACTGGCCGAATACAGGAAAATTCAGGATCTTTTGGATGAAATACCATACTATCAGGCTACTGTATCGGAGGAGCTTCGGGAAATACTGGGGGGCGCTTCTCTGGATCTGGAAGACTGTGAATGGCTCGCCGATCGGGAAGAGCTCTTTCATCAGATTATAAGCTTGTTGGATAATCCCGGTGTTTTTGAGCATTTCAGATATTATTTTAAAAGAGATACGGATGAAGACGAGTTGCTTATCCGGGAAAAGAAGATGCTGAGCTGTTTTCGTGGAGAAGGTCTGGAAGCTTCTTTGTCCAGTGATCAGCTAGGAACGGCGCGGATAGCTCTGCAAAGAGCGGCGGACGCGAGAAAGCGGCCATATCAGTGGCTGAAATGGCGGTTGTTTTCCAAAGATAAGTTCGCGGTCAGACGGATTTTTGTAGCCAATAAGCTCGCCTGGGACAAGGAGGGTTTCAAAAGGCTGATTGAACGGGTCGATAACCGGATGAACTACGAGCATAACCTGACCCGGCTGAAAGAGATGGGTTGGGTATACGCGATTCCGGAAGACAAAGACCCGGAGAGACTCGAAAATTGGTTCTACACCACGCATACGGCGCTGGCGACGAAGGCGATGATCCGGGAACTCCGGAATCTTAAGGAATTTATGGATATGTCCAAAATGACCTTCCCTGAGTTGCGGCGGCGCTTTATGAAAGTCCTGGAGGTTGTTCGGAAAATTCCGGAAGATAAAAAAGGCTGGCAGCAATTTCTGACAGCCAGACAGATCAGTCGTATTCTATATGATTATGAATATGCTCTTGAACTAAAATCGGTACTGAAAAAGGACTTTGACAGCCTCGCCGAATTTGACAAGCTGAGGGATGGCCTGAACCGGCAGGAAAGCGCGGTGATGAAAAAACTCTATGAGTATGGCCGCGATTTGCCGGACGACGCGCTGGTGGCGCTTTTCGCCAATAGTATCCGGCTCGAATGGATCAATCATATTGAGACCAAATATCCGGTCTTGCGTTCGGTGACTACTATGCGGATGGAAGGGATAGAGGAAGAGCTGAAACAGGCGATCCGCGACAAACTCCATGTCAGCCGTGATATCGTGCTGCTGCGGACCAGAGAACGGACGTATAGGCATGTTGATTATAACCGTCTCAACAATATGGTTACCTACCGAGATCTCAAACATCAGGTAACGAAGAAAAAGAAAGTCTGGCCGATACGAAAGTTGATCGCCGCTTTTCATTCAGAGTTGTTCGACCTTATACCTTGCTGGATGGCGAGCCCCGAATCCGTTTCCGCTATTTTTCCGATGCAGACGCTGTTTGACCTGGTCATATTTGACGAGGCTAGCCAGTGCTACGCTGAAAAAGGAATTCCGGCCATGTACCGCGGGCATCAGGTAGTTATTACCGGTGATGATAAACAATTGAGCCCTAGTGATCTTTATCAGAGCCGTTGGGAGGAGGAAAACGAAGATACGCCCGATCTTGAACTGGATTCATTGTTAAACTTGGCCTCTAAATACCTGATGGAAGTTCAATTAAGAGGCCATTATCGAAGCAGGTCGCCCGAGTTGATTCATTTTTCCAATAAACATTTTTATAACAATCGTTTACAACTGCTTCCGAGTTATGATGACGCTCTAAGGAAGGAGCCACCCATAAAATACATCAAGACCCAAGGGATATGGGAGAATCAGTGCAATATGAAGGAAGCGGAACAGGTGGTCGCGCTGGTGTCTGATCTTGTGAAAAACGCGCCGGATGAAAGTATTGGTGTAGTCACGTTCAATTATAAACAGCAGCAGTTGATCTCGGAATTGCTGGAAGAACGATTCGTTCGTCAGGAATTATTGATCCCGGAAACTCTGTTTGTCAAAAATATTGAAAACGTGCAGGGAGACGAGCGGGACGTTATTGTTTTCTCGGTCGGATACGCTCCTGACAAGTATGGAAAGATGTCCATGCACTTTGGGTCGCTCAACGCCTCGGGGGGAGAAAATCGCCTGAATGTAGCGATTACACGGGCTCGTAAGGCGATCTGGCTTGTCAGCAGCATCACGCCTCAACAACTCGATGTGGAAAACGCGAAACACGCCGGTCCAGGCTTTCTCAAAAAATACCTGGAATACGCCTGGCTGGTCTCTCAAGGGCAATCTCAGATCCTGCCGCGCGATACATCAAGATATGGAGCCAACTGGTTGCTAAAATCCAGGCTCAACGCGCTAAACTTTGATCAGACAGGTGTCGAACTGAAAGAGGAATTTCCATTCGCGGATCTTACGATCAAAAACAAGGGAGAGTACAAAGGTTTGATTATGACGGATGACAATCTGTATTTACAAAGCATATCGGCCAAGGAAGCGCATGCCTACCTTCCTTTGAATATGCAAGAAAAGCGGTGGAATCAGTTGCGGATATACAGTCGTGAGTACTGGAACGGATCAGATCGGCTTAAGGAAAAGATAAGCAAACGCTTTTTGAATGATTAAGCTGAAACTGTTTACGATTTATATTTTTGTAAAAGGTTTTTTTTGCCCTTGCGCGTCGGACAAGAAGGCCAATGACTATGACATATCCCGGGGCAGGAAGGATACGCGAATTCAGCGGGTAGGGAAACTGCCGGTGGCGCTTGATGAATGCTCGGGCATGATTATGGGAGACAGCGCCTCTTTCTGGGGACTCAATGATAGTGGTGGAGAAGCTGAATTATACCGGGTGTCGCTGGATGGCGCCCTCCTTGAAACAAGGAGCATACCGGCCGCGATCAACAGGGATTGGGAGGCCTTGACCAAAGACGCCGCGGGCAATTTGTATATTGGCGATTTTGGCAACAACCGGAACCGCCGGCGAAATCTACGAGTATATAAATATCATCTGGAGAGCGGGCGCCTGGATACTATTCGTTTTTCTTATCCGGACCAGCAGGAGTTTCCGCCTCCGGCGGCTGAGATGAACTTTGACGCGGAAGCTTTTTTTTGGTATAGGGACAGCTTGTATGTCTTTTCTAAGAACAGGGGAAACAAAATGGTAAGGATGTATCGTTTGCCGGATCAGCCAGGCGAGTACCAGGCGAGCTTAGCCGACAGTATGTACATATCCTCCATGGTGACGGACGCGGCTATAAGTCCGGATGAAAAAAGCTTTAGCCTGCTTACGTACGGAAAGATCTTTGATTTTGGCCTTGACTCTGGAAAGGTAAGTTTTTCGAAACCCTCGCGTTGCGTTCGCTTCTCCCGTTCCGGTCAGGCGGAAGGTATCACTTATTGGACTCCGGAGCTTCGCCTGATAAGCAACGAAAATCGGAAAATGTTTTTGCTCCGGCAGGAGTAAATCCTCCTCCGCCTGTCCTGTTATTTTTTAAAGATAAAGAACACCGCGAGAATCAGGAAGCCAAAGCCGATCAGGTGATTCAGGCGAAAGGTTTCGTTTTTGAATACCAGCAGGGAAAAGACCATGAATACACTCAGCGTGATGACCTCCTGAATAACTTTGAGTTCCACCAGTGAAAATGGTCCTCCGTATTCCTTGAATCCGATACGGTTGGCGGGAACCTGAAAACAATATTCAAACAGGGCGATACCCCAGCTAATCAGGATAATGGAAGCAAGTCCCAGCTTATTGAACCATTTTATGTCCGCGAACCGCAAATGACCATACCAGGCTACCGTCATGAAGGCGTTGGACAGAATCAATAGTAAAATACAGGCGAGTCCTTTCATTGGTTTTACATATTTTAAAAGATGCCAAATACGATATAGATGGGGAAATTAGAAAAAAATAATAAAACTTTATTTTCGTTAGCCAAAGGGACTTCGAATCCCTAATTCTACTCTTTTGACAAAAAATGAAATGGTGAATCCTTTCGGAGAAGTTTTGAAGAGCGTTTTAAAATGATACATTTACCGAAAAAAGACCGGTATGCCGGATTCAACTATCAATATTCAGCTACTGCTTTATGTGGTTCTCGCTTCTGTACTTTTAATGACAGTACTTGTTGTGGTCCTCTATATCAGGCTGACGCGATCGGAGAAAAAGAAGAGGGAAAGTGAAATCAAGTTGCGGACGCTGGAAGGTAAAGTCAATAATCTGAAATTGGAAACGCTGGAATCGAAGCTAAATCCTCATTTGTTTAAAAACATATTAAACTCTGTTCAATCGCACGCGTATCAGACTTACTTCGCGCTGGACAAACTCGCCAATGTGCTGGATTATATCCTTTATGAAAGCCGGAATAAGTTTGTAACAGCCAGAGAAGAAGTAGATTTCGCGCTTAATCTGGTCGAGATCAATAAGATCAAGGTTAGTCCGCTGTTTGAGCTTAAGGTCAAAACGCGCCTGGGAGAGTCGGAGCCACTGCTCGATCAGCGTTTACTAGCTCCGCTCATTTCAATCGATCTGATTGAAAACGCTTTCAAACACGCTGATCTTCAAAGTCCGGACGCGTTTATTTCGATTGTTTTCGAATTCAGGGACAACGTCTTTTCCCTGACCGTCGCCAATAAAATTTCTTCAAGGCAAACCGGGATCCGTAAAGAGAAAAGTGGACTAGGTATGGAAACACTGGAACAACGTCTGAAAATAATCTATAAGGATCATTTTCGGCTTGACCGGTTTGTAGAAGGAGATGTATATATCGCGCGCTTAAAAATTGATCTGTTTGAACACAAAGCTAAAATGCTTGCTGCTCGATGATGAGCTCCCTGGTCTTACCTACCTGAAAATGTTATGCGAACAGCTCCCGGAACTGGAAGTTGTGAAAGTATATAATGATTCGGACCTTTTTCTGGAAGAAATAAACCAATGGGATTTCGATCTGTGTATTCTGGATATCAATATGCCGGGAGTCAATGGTTTGCAGATAGCGAATCTGCTGAATGACAAGCTGATCATCTTTACTACGGCTTATAAAGAATACGCCGCGGAGGCTTTTGATCTGGACGCTGTCGATTATATCCGTAAGCCGGTAAAAAAAGAACGGCTTCAGCAGGCCGTGCAAAAAGCCCTGAAGCGAAGGGGTGACGCGGATACCGCTAGAGTCCATGCAAGGGATTTTATTCAGTTAAATACCGACAAAGGGAAAGCGTTGATTTTTTTTGATCAGCTATGCTATATAAAAACTTCCGATTCCGATAGTAGGGACAAGGTCGCTTATCTGCAGGACGAAACCCGCCTGGTACTCAAAAATATTTCCTTCGACAGGTTGAAAGAACAATTGCCCAAAGAGAAGTTTGTGAGAGTCAACAAACAGGAAATGATCGCGTTCAGGATCGTTAAGGTTTTTTCTTTCGACGAAATTACTACCTCCC
Organism: Bacteroidota bacterium; assembly: GCA_023391415.1. Classification (GTDB taxonomy): domain Bacteria; phylum Bacteroidota; class Bacteroidia; order Cytophagales; family Cytophagaceae; genus SpSt-227. The sequence continues at coordinate 282,174 of JAEWAY010000022.1, forward strand.
TGACTGGTTATCAAGGTAAAACGGTCAGGGTAACATTGAGCGACGCGTATCGAAATGAGTTTATCAAAATGGTTAGGCTCTGACTTCATTACATTTTTTCGCCACTTGGTTACATTTTTCTTGTTGTTGATTTCTGTGACGCGTCATTCTTTTTGATCACTAATTATCTTTAGAAGTACCGGATAAGGCGACATTGCCAGAACGGGACCGCGTGCGGGCTAGGAGCCGCGGTCGTCTCGCGTGATCCGAAACGCGTAATCAATGATTAAGGAAGGAGCTTGTTATGGGTAAATATAAGAATACGTTTTTCTATGTAGCTATCATCGGGGGATTCTCAACGATTATGTACTGGATATTCCGGTCCGGAACCCGTCTGGAAGAAGGTAGAGATGTTATAACTCCGTCTTCGGAGCGGAGTCAATGGATGGAATTTATAGACGCGCTGACTCACAACCTGGGGCATCCGCTAGCGATACTACTCGCGCAGATAGTAGCGATTATACTTGTAGCCCGAATCTTTGGCTGGATATGCAAAAAAATAGGACAGCCTAGCGTGGTCGGCGAAATTATGGCGGGTATTTTTCTTGGTCCTTCGCTGGTCGGGATGTATTTTCCTGAATTTTCCGCCGCGCTTTTTCCAGTGGATTCTTTGGGGAATCTTCAGTTTTTAAGTCAGATTGGGCTTATTCTCTTCATGTTTGTAATCGGAATGGAGTTGGATCTCAATGTGCTTAGAAACAAAGCGCACGACGCCGTGGTGATCAGTCATGCCAGCATCATTTTTCCATTCGCGCTTGGCGTGGGACTGGCCTACTTTATATATGAGACTTTCGCTCCCGGCAGCGTGCAATTTATGTCCTTTGGGCTTTTTATGGGGATCGCCATGAGCATCACGGCGTTTCCCGTATTAGCGAGGATTGTGCAGGAGCGGGGAATTCATAAGACACGACTAGGAACTATGGTGATTACCTGCGCCGCCGCTGATGATATAACAGCCTGGTGTCTTCTGGCCGCGGTGATCGCTATTGTCAAAGCGGGCTCATTTGTAAGCGCTATTTATATTATTATTTTAGCTGTAGCTTATGTGGCGCTTATGGTCAAAGTGGTCAGACCTTTTCTGAAACGAGTAGGCGAATTGCATACATCAAAGGAGAATCTGAGCAAGCCCATTGTCGCTATTTTTTTCCTTACACTTCTGCTATCTTCCTACGCTACGGAAGTGATTGGCATACACGCTCTTTTTGGGGCGTTTATGGCGGGCGCGATCATGCCTGAAAACGTGAAGTTCCGAAGCTTGTTTATCGAAAAGGTGGAGGATGTGGCGCTTGTGTTGTTATTGCCCTTGTTCTTTGTTTTTACCGGCTTACGTACGCAAATAGGTTTGCTGAACGATCCGTATCTGTGGAAAGTTACCGGTCTGATCATAGTAGTAGCGGTAGTAGGGAAGGTGGTTGGCAGCGCGCTCGCCGCTCGATTCGTGGGTCAGGGCTGGAAGGATAGCCTTGTTATCGGAGCCTTGATGAATACCAGAGGGCTTATGGAACTGGTAGTGCTCAATATCGGATACGACCTTGGAGTCCTGAATCCGGAAATATTCGCGATGATGGTGATTATGGCTTTGGTGACTACCATGATGACGGGTCCGGCGTTGGATCTTATTATGAAATTGTTCCGCTCTTCGCTCCCGGAAATTCCGGAAGAAATAAGCTCTGCCAGCAAATACAAGATTCTGATGTCTTTCGCGAGTCCGCAAGGAGGCAGGTCTTTGCTGAGGTTGGCCCATGGCCTCTCTAAAAATTTAAATGACAACGCTTCCGTGACGGCGATGCATCTTTCTCCGAGTAGCGAGTTGCATCATTACAATATTGACGAATACGAAAAAGAAAGTTTCGAGCCGGTTATTAAGGAAGCGGGCGACCTGAATCAAAGAGTAACTACCTTTTTCAAGGTTTCAAGCAATATCGACGGGGATATCGCCGAGGTCGCGAACAAAGGCGATTATGATTTATTGCTGGTTGGTATTGGACAGTCGATTTTTGAAGGTAGCCTGTTGGGTAAAGTATTGGGCTTCACAACGCGCTTTATCAATCCGGACAGGCTCATCAATCAGGTTACCGGCAAGGAAAAGCTTTTTGAAAACTCGCCTTTTGATGAGCGCACCAGAATGATTTTGACGAGAAGCGCTGTACCGGTTGGTATCCTCATTGATAAGGAATTTGTCAACGCCAACGATGTGTTTATGCCGATATTTTCTGAAAAGGACGCTTTCCTGATCAAATACGCGCAGAAGCTGATCAGGAATTCGGGAGCGCGGATTACGGTTTTGGACGCGGTTGGGGAAATTAAGAAACGTCCGGAAGTCAAGGAAGCGATACGTACTATTGAGCAGACGGCTCCCAATCATATTCATCTGCTGAATGGGCGAACGGTGGACAAAGAGTTTCTGAAATCTCAATCTCTGATGCTAATCAGTGTGGAAAGCTGGAAACGATTGGTCGAGTCAAAAAGTCTCTGGTTGTCTTCGATACCTTCCACACTGATTGTGGCGGGGAAAGAGGAAGGTTGATCGTTTCCTAACCTGAAATAAACCCTGGTGTCGCCATTAGGCGTGTCCTCAGCGACGGAAGAGGCAAAAAGTAATAGGACAAACACGGTATGTATTGATTTTACCCGTCTGGTTTTATTGACTTACTGAAATAAGTTTCCGTTGAAGAGTGTTTTGTTCGTTGCTCAATATCTACCAAAGTGGAGTTGTCTTGAAGTGAATTAGGCAAGATTTAATATGACAGTTGCAATAAATTAACAACTGTCAGATCAAGTAGTGGCTATTACACTTGAAGTTATTGACAGTCTGAGTTTGATGATTTGCTCAATGTCAAGATCAGTTTGTTCCTCAGATTTTTTGTCAATATAATCAATAAGTTTATCGTTCGTGGCGGAGTAGATATTTCGTGGTCCAGGCGATCGATAGGTTACCAAGTGTCTGTAAATCCGTTTGCGAAATATAAATCCAATGGTCGTCAGAATCAAGATCGTCAGTACTGTCCGCTTCATTGTTTTCATGGATCGTATTGATTGATAATTCTGACAATCTGATTCGGCGTCGCCATTAAACTCGGATGATTTTATCTTCTTACTCCGTCTGTATCGCGAAGATTTCTTTGCGTTCCAGATTGGTCAGTTTCTGGATGGTAGTGATCAGATGCCACAGTATCGCCAGCATGATGATCATGGATGGCAATACGATTACGGGATAGCTCATCCAGGTCATTTGGCCAAGTTCTTCTGTAAACGCGGTTGTACCGGGTTGACTTTTGACGATAATCTTGGCGAGTACGAAATTCAGAATCGCGGAGACGAAAAAGGACAAAGACAGAAAAATAGACGCGTTTGTCATCAGCCTGTCAAAAGCGGGTCTTCGATCGAGCGAGTCCAATATAGAGTCGATGCGTTCCACCTGAAATACTTCTTTATTATACAGTAGTTTTCTTACCAGAGGAAACGGCGACCAGGTCGATATCAAAACGACTACTCCAATGACAAAAGGAATGAAGGCCTCTTTAATGGCGATCCATTCGGCGGGAAACTCCATCAGCCCGATCACTCCAGTGAGTAGCGTACTAAAGAAGCCCAAGAGGGAGATAAAGTTTTTTCTGCCCTTGGCCAGGAGCTCAAAAAGACCGTAGGATACCGGAAACAACAAGGCTATCAATAGTCCGTAGAACGGTCCGAGGTATTCGTCTCCACAAAATTTGGACAGAATAATGGCTGGCGCTATGATGTTAAAAGCCAGGTTGTATAGTGGGTTTTCTTTCTTTTCCGTATTGGTGGTTTGCATAATGACAGTGGATAGCGTTTGTTAAATTTATACAGTTTATATGCCAGTTTAATTCCCTCGGGGTTATTTTTTGATCAGCCATAGTTCAGGATCCAGCTTTTTGTCGTCTTTCCATATTTGAAACTGAAGTTGAGATTGTCCATCCTTGTCCGTTTGCACGATTCCGATCGGATCTTTCGCCTGTACCGTCTGTCCCCGCTTGACGCTGACCGACTTTAGCCGGGCGTATACCGTGATATAGTTTTCATGACGGATCATTACTACATTGTGCATACCGGGCACTGAGGCGATCGTCAATACTTCCCCCTGAAATACGGCTCGTACAGTTTCTTCTTTCATGGTGAGAATGTCTACGCCCAGGTTTTCGATGGTTACACCCTTGAGTACGGGGTGCGGCTGAATACCAAAATGACCGACTATTTCCCCACGGGCAACCGGCCATGGCAGCTTACGCAGATTCATTTCAAACTTACTGGCGAGCTTCGCGGCGTCCGGTGTCGCGGATGTCCCCGAAGGCGCCTTGCCTGCCGCTTTTTCCGCTTTGGCCCGGGCTTCCGCTTCTTTGCGAGCCCTCGCTATTTCTTTCTTGACAATGTCTTCCACCAGCTTCTCCAGCCGCTTATTGTCTTTTTCTCGTTCGGCTACCTCTTTTTTCAGTTGTTGCTCCTTATTGTTGAGGGCCGCTACAAGCTCATCCTGTTTGCTCTTTAGCAGGTTCAGGTTTTCCTGTTCAATTCGTTTCGTTTTCAGGAGCTCGTTTTTTTCCTGGACGATCGCCGCGACTTTTTGCTTCTCGCCCGCTATGGTTATCTTCACTTTTTCGATTTGCTCAACCTGATACTTACGCGCGTCCGAAAACTGCCTCAGGTATTTCAGTCGCATGGCTAGCTGATTAAATGTTCTGGCGGAAAAAATAAAAGTTAGCCTATCATAATGACTTTGCGTCTTGGCGGCGTCGTAAATCATTCGGGCGTAGTCTTCTTTCAGTTTTTCCACATCGTGCTCCAGGGCGGTAATGATGTCGCTTTTCTCACTTACTTCCCTGTTAAGAAGATCAATTTCCTGAGAGATGGCGGTAATAAGCTCATTGCGGGCGATAATCTCTTTCTGAAGAACGGAAAGCTGAGCCAGACTGGTCGTTTTCTGAGCCTGTGTTTCCTTCAGGATATTGGCGGCTTCCCGGATTTTGCGCAGATTTTCCTGTTTTTCCCGTTCAAGCTGCGCTTTAGTCTTTTGAGCCTGAGTGTGGAAGCCCAATAAAAGAAAAAATAAGAGTAGCGGATATACGCTATCCTTTCTTAAATTTTGAAGGTACATTAAAACTAAAGTTAAGAGGCTCGTCGGACAGCTCCGGCTTATTGTGCCTGATTCGTATCGTTACCGATTTCGTTTTTCCGGATTCCTTAATCACCGCGTTGATGGAGTTGAGATAGGGGAAGACATATTGTCCGAGCGCTCCAAATTCGTCATAGTCGACTTGCAGCGCGTTTCCGGAGCTCTCATTGATCGACAGGGAAGTTACTTTCTTTTTTTCCCGGCTGATGGAGTTCGCGATAGTCAGGTTTTGGGAAGTCTGTTGGAGGGTTACGCAGTCCGAGTTTTCCACTTCGTTGAGTTTGTTCTCCTTATAGGGAGAGACGATCAGATTGCCCAGCAGCATGTTCTGAATATTGCTGAAAGACAGGTCGGCGCTCAGGTTTTGCCTGAGCCAGTCGATGCTGTAGGCTTCATAGCGACTATTGAGCCGGTCGAGTACGTGTACGGAGTCTGGTGTTATGAGCGCCCTGGCGGCTTCGATGCCGAGCGGCGCCAGTACGGACATCCAGACGACGCTGTCTTTTTTCATCCGGATATTTACATTGAAGCTAAGACTGGAACTTCCATCGCTATAGTCGACTTTGGCTTTGGAATTGAAATAATGAAAATCGATTTCTTCCACCGCGACCTTGTGTCTGGTTTCCGTTTCCGTTTTTCCGCTAAGCGCCATGTTCCGTTTCGACTTGCAGCCGGCGAGTGAAAAAATGGCTATAACCGCTAAAAAAACAACTAGTCTATTCATAAAGCTTTTTGTCTGCTATTTTCCGTTGAATCAAATCGGACGTTCCGCCTAGCTTATTGGCCCTGATCCATTCACTGACCGCTTTGCTTTCCTGACCAAGTTTATAAAGCACGTCGCCATAATGCTCAACAATAGTACCGTCATTTGTGTTCGCGACGATCTTTTCAAGAAGCTTCAGAGCTTCGTCGTAGCGATTAAGTTTGTACAAGACCCACGCGTAGGTATCTACATAAGCCATATTGTCGGGAGCCAGCGTCATGAGTTTTTCAGACATTTCGAGAGCCCGGTCCATTTTACTGTTTCGTAAGGAAAGGAAATAGCTGTAATTGTTCAGTACATGGGGATTGTTGGCGTCGATGGCCAGAGCTTCCTCATAAAACGAGTCTGATTTATCGTATTCCTTCAGCTCATTGTAAGAGTCGCCAAGCATGATATTGAATTGTAGTTTCAATTGGTCATTATTGCCCGCCAGACGTTTCCCCTGTTCCAGCGCGGGCACGGCGTCTTCAGGCTTTTTCGACAACAGCCAGGCGGTTCCATGCAGATACCAGAGCGCCGCCTGATTGGGATATACCTCCAGGGCCTGTTCCGAATGTATGATCATGCTGTCTGTTTTTCCAAGCTCCGAATCAAGTATGATCAATTGATACCAGAGGCGATAGTTGCTCCTGTCGATCTCTTTCGCTTTCAGATATTGATGCCAGGCCTCCTTTTTCTCATTGTTTTCCAGCATGAGATCTCCAGCGATCATATAGGGATTGGGGTCCTCTGGATGCGCTTCCTGAAGATCGGCGGCCAGGCGGCCGATTTGCTTTCTCGTTTCCTTGTCGCCCGAGGATCTCGCGCGCAAGTCGTTTAGCAGGTTGACCTTGGTGTCAAGACTCATTTCAGGATTGCGAAATACCTGGGAGAGTAGCTCAAAGTATTTTTTTTCCTCTCCTTTCTCCTTATGCAGATTGGCCATGATAAACGTGGCGTATGGATTATCAGGGTCTTTTTCCCGCAAACGGATCAGTTCCGCTCCGGCTTCTTCTTTTCTGTTCAGGTCGATCAGGAGCTCGATATAAGAAAGATGGATCGACGCGTCGTCCGGATATAGTTCCGTCAGGGTTTTCGCTTCATTGACCGCGTCGTCTTCTTTATTAAGGCGCAGGTATAATTCCCTTTTTCGCTTGCTGAGTTCGGGAGAGTCTCCAAATTTTTTTCCTATTTCCTCATAAATCGCCAGAGCCTCTTCATTTTTTCGCTGATAAAGCAGAATGGCCGCCAGGTTTTGATAGTTTTCTATTTTTTTGGGAAACACGGTAATCATTTTCCGGTATAGCCTGGCGACTTCGGGAAGATTGGCCTGTTCCTTATATACCCGGATCAACTGCTCGTAATAGTAAGCGTTTTTGTCATCCGCCTTTAAGGCTTTGTCTGTATAATATAAAGCCTGATCAAGTTCCTTTCTCCCCAGATATATGCTTCCCATCATGTAGTTCAGAGCCGCGTTGTCCGGGGTGAGTTCCAGCGCTTTCTTAAACCAGGTTTCCGCCTGCGAAGGATCATCAAGAATGTAAAACTTCATGCCTTCTGTAAAATAATGCTCAGAAACCTTTGAGCGCTCCTTCTTGTCGGCCCGGGTTTCGAAAGCGGGCATATGTGGCGAACAGGCTCCCAAAAGGGCGCTGAAAGCGGCGATATATATGGATTTTCGAATCATTAACTTATGACGTTATAGTCGCCAACGCTCAGGCTCGACATTGGTTTCTCAATATGTACGTGATTGCCAATCATGCTATTGGAAAAAACAATGTTCGCAATATAAGAATTCTCCTGAATAATAGATTCTTTTATGACCGATTCCCTGATCATGCTCCCGGCCCCAACGGAAACGTGCGGTCCTATAACGCTCTCTTTGATGGTTACATCGTCTCCAATATAGACTGGTGGTATGATGATCGTGTTTTCGATAGACGCTTTTTCGGATATGAGGTTTGTGCCTTCCAGGTAATCGAGATAGCGACTGTTTGTTTTCACGGTTTCGTTTTTATTGCCGCAATCGAGCCATTCGCTTACTTGACCGGGTACAAACCGCGTTCCGTTTTTCTTTAGGTTTTCGAGAGCGTCGGTTAGCTGAAACTCGCCTTTGACCTGAATATCGTGCTTGATCAGATATTCAATCTCTTTTTTCAGGGCGAGGCCATCCTTGAAGTAATAGATGCCGATGATGGCCAGGTCGGAAACAAATTGCTGGGGCTTTTCTACAAAATCGGTGATATATCCGTTCGCGTTGAGTTTAATTACCCCATATTGGCGGGGATCAGGTACCTTTTGTACCCAGATGATCCCTTCCTGCTCAGGGTCGAGGGTAAAGTCCGCTTTGAAAAGCGTGTCGGCGAAGGCGACGACGACATTGCCATGTAAGACTTCCTCAGCGCAAAATACGGCGTGCGCCGTTCCCAGGGGCTCTTCCTGATAGTGAATGGATCCTCTGGCGCCAACGCTTTCGGCGATTTCGATCAGCCTGTTTTCTACTTCTTCGCCAAAATGTCCTACCACGTACGCGATTTCTTCCACACCTTGTCCGCATACTTTGGCGATGTCTTCCACCAGTCTGTGTACAATAGGCTTACCCGCTATGGGTATCAGAGGCTTGGGCACCGTCAATGTATGTGGCCGCATGCGTTTTCCCATGCCGGCCATAGGTATTATTATCTTCATTGAAAAATCCGAGTATAGAGTTACGTTAACACAACGTAACTCTCGTATTATCTATATATTTTTTTGTCTTTTCAGTGTTATTTGACCCACGTGGTTTTTCTACTTTACGCCGGTACTGCCAAAGCCGCCTTCCGCCCGGACACTGGTTTCCAGTACGCTTACTTCCTGCCAGCTTATCCGCTCATGCCTGGCGATGACCATCTGGCATATCCTTTCTCCATCTTCAATCATAAAGCTTTCTTCTGAAAGATTGACAAGCAGGATTTTTATTTCCCCGCGATAATCGGAGTCTATGGTGCCTGGACTATTTAGTACTGTGATACCATGTTTGAAAGCCAGACCGCTTCTTGGCCTGATCTGCGCTTCTGTACCTGGTTCCAGCTCTATGTATAAGCCTGTTGGGATAAGCGCTCTTTTAAGAGGTTTTATTTCCACGGGCTCGTCTATGTTGGCTCTCAGGTCCATTCCCGCGGAACCTTCGGTCTGATAAGCGGGCAAAGGATGTTTGGATGTATTGACTATTTTGGGCATTGGAATAAAAGTAATTGCTCGCGCGGAGACTGTTTCCTCTATGGAGTACCGCGTATGCAAAGGTATAAAAAATAATTTAGCCTTGTGGAATACTCTTCCGTATGGATCGATATTCCAGCGATACGACGAGTATGAGGTAGCCCGCGCTTATTCCGATCCCGCTGATGTACGCGTTTAGACCGTTTTTGAGCAGGTAGGAATTGTTGATCCATATCAATCCCGAAGCCAGAGTCAGATAAAAAAGGGCCGATTTGACATGGTAAGGCACCGGAAAGTGTTTTTGTCCCCAGAAATAAGCGATTATAGCCATGCCGCTATAGCAAAGGAGCGTGGTCGCCGCGGCCCCCATATAACCCATGAATGGGATCAGTAGCCAGTTGGAAGCGATGGTGATAGCGGCCCCCGCGAAAGTAATGACCGTGCCCGCGTAGGTTTTGTCCGTCAGTTTGTACCAGACGGAAAGATTGATATAAATACCCAGAAAAAGATTAGCCAGTAACAGTAAGGGAACAATGTCGAGTCCCTGGCGGAAGACAGGGTTCCGCAGGATCAAGCCGAAGATGGATAAGTTGCAACTGACCAGGACGTAGATCAGGGAACAGAATATGATGAAATATTTCATGATGGCGGCAAATTGCTCCGGGGCGTTTTTTTCTTTGGCCTGATTGAAGAAAAATGGCTCGGCCGCGTAGCGGAAGGCCTGAATGGTTAATGACATGAACATGGAAAGTTTGTAACACGCTCCATATACGCCTATGGCTTCGATGGTGCTGAGATGAGGATAGAAGTTTTCCGGCAACGCTACGCGCAACAGTATTCTGTCCAGGACCTCGTTGACCATCCCCGCGAGTCCCATAAACATCAGCGGGTAGGCGTATTGGTAGATGGGTTTGAGGTAGCGCGGCGAAAGCTGAAACCGGAGTTTCTTGAATTGCCGGCTCAGAAAAGGAATTTGCAGAGTGTTGGCGAGCAGATTGGACAATATGATGTAGCCAACTTCAAAACCGGGAATATAAATCAGGTCGATCGCGGGCTTGAGAAAGGGGGCGGTTTCGCCGAGATAGACTTTACGGCAGAACAACAGGAAAAACAGGTTGAAGAATACGTTTAGGAATATATTGGCAAGTTTGAGCGAAGCGAACTTCACCGCGTTGTTTTCCAGTCTCAACCGGGCGAACGGGATAGCCACGATCGCGTCGACAAAGAGAATGGCCGCCAGCATGACAATATAGGATTGTTTGTCCGGATAGCCCAAAACCGAGGAAAGGTAGCCGGAGACGCTGATCAGGAAAAAAGAAAGTATAAAGCTTGTAACGAGCAGGGAGCTTTGGATGGTATTGTATACCTTTTCCCGGTCAAGGGTTTCTTTGGTCGAAAATCGAAAAAAGGTTGTTTCCAGACCGAAAAGGTAAATAATATTAAGAAAGGCCATGCTGGCGTATAGCTCGGTATAGATACCAAAGTCCTGAAGGTTGATTCCGGTAAGGCGGGAATCGGTATAGATGGGTACGAGCAGGAAATTGATAACCCTGCCCAATATACTACTGACTCCGTAAGTCGCGACTTGACCGGTCAGCTTTTTAAATACAGACATGGATATATGCTAAGTCGGACGATAACTCCGTCAATAAAGGCGTAATGAACACGGCGCTTATTTTCCGGTAAAATTGGGCGCGCGTTTTTCAAGAAACGCGGTGACACCTTCAATGAAATCACCTGACTTGCAACATATGCCGAAGGAGTTGGCTTCCGTTTGATAACCGTTTTCCTCTTCATTGTATGCCGCGTTGACGCATTCGACAACCTGCGCGATAGCCAGCGGGGCTTTTTTCAGAATAGTATTCAGGATTTCTTCTGTTTTGGAGGCCAGATCTTCCGGTGTTACGACATGGTTGACGAGCCCATAGGCCAACGCTTTCTCCGCGTCGATCATTTCCCCGGTCATCATCATTTCCAAGGCCCGGCCTTTACCGACCAGTTGCGTGAGTCTTTGAGTTCCCCCATAGCCTGGTATGACCCCCAGGTTGACTTCCGGTAAGCCAAAGCGGGCTTTTGACGAAGCGATCCGGAGATGGCAGGCCATGGCCAGTTCGCATCCGCCACCAAGCGCGTATCCGTTGACCGCGGCGATTATTGGTTTGGAAGAGTTTTCAATCAGAGCGAACAACTCCTGTCCCTGTTCTGAAAACTTTCTGGCGTTCAGGCTGGAAAGCTCCGACAGTTCCTGTATATCCGCCCCCGCTACAAAGGCTTTTTCTCCGGCTCCGGTTATGATAGCGGCTTTGATATGGTTATTGTCGTATACCTTTCTGATCAGGATTCCGAGCTCCTGCATGGTTCGGTTATTGAGCGCGTTTAATTTATCCGGACGATTAATCGTAATGGTAAAGACGCCTTTCTCCAGAGTGGAATTTAGATTCAGAATTTCAGACATAAAATTTATTTAAGGAAAACTATGAGCCGACCGGCGATCAGATCTGTGAATACGCCCGGTCCCTGTTCGGAATAATATGTCCGCGTATAAGAACAAGCTACGCGATGAATTAATTTTATAGTTTTTTCAGATTGTCTTGTGTTAATGGCTTGTTCAGGTATTTCATTACGAACTTGTTTTTCTTCGCTTTGTTCATGTCTTGAGGGTTCAGCGACGAAGTCAGCATAATGATTTTGCAATGTTCTTTAATGGGGTCGGATAGTTTTTCAAACTCATCCAGAAACTGGAAGCCATCCATTAGAGGCATGTCTATGTCCAGAAAGATAAGTTCCGGAAGATACAGACCGATAGGGCCTTTGGCTAATTTTTCGACGTTTTTCAGAAACTCGATCGCGCTTCTGGCTCCTGAATGAACAAAAATATGCTCAGAAATGCTAGACGCTTCGATCATTTTCTGATTAATGAGATTGTCAATCTCATTATCGTCAATAAGCATCACCGCATGATATTTCTTAGTTGAATTAGCCATTATATAAAAATCTCCTTGTTGCTATTTGGGTTCTAAATATATGATTTTGTTTATAAAGTACAAAGTCTCATTGTATTCTCTGAATTACAGGTCGAAACGAATGCCTTGCGCGAGCGGAAGCTGTCCGCTGTAATTAATGGTATTGGTTTGCCGTCGCATATAAATTTTCCAAGCGTCCGATCCGCTTTCTCGTCCTCCTCCGGTCTCCTTTTCTCCTCCAAAGGCTCCGCCTATTTCCGCGCCGGAAGTACCGATGTTGACATTGGCGATTCCGCAGTCGGAGCCCTGACGCGACAGAAAGTACTCGGACTCTTCCAGGTCGTTGGTAAATATGGACGAAGATAAGCCCTGTTTTACATCATTCTGGATTCGCACGGCTTCCGATACATGCCCTGAATATTTGATCAGGTACAGGATGGGGGCGAAGGTTTCTTCCTGTACCATGGGGTTGTCGTTTTCCGCCTCCACAATCGCCGGAGTTACATAAGAGCCTTTGTCAAACGGGGGATCGGAGAGGATATCGCCTCCCGCGATCAGCTTGCCGCCATGCTTTGTCGCCTCTTTTAGCGCGGTCTGGAAGGCCTCCCGCGCTTGCTTGTCGATCAGAGGACCAACCAGGACCTTGTCTTCAAGAGGGTTGCCGATAGTAAGTGATGAATATATTTTGATCAGGCGGTTTTTTACCTCTTCGTAGGCGTCTTCATGTACGATGACTCTCCGGGTAGACGTACACCGTTGTCCGCATGTGCCGACCGCGCCGAATATCACCGCTCGTATAGCCAGTTCCAGATTGGCTTTCGAGGTGATGATGACCGCGTTGTTGCCTCCAAGCTCCAGCAAGGACTTGCCTAGTCTTTCGGAGACGGTCTTCGCTACCTTTTTACCCATACCAGTAGAGCCGGTGGCCGAAACCAGGCTGATTCGCTTGTCGGCGGCGATCGCCTGGCCTATGCCGGCATCGCCAAGGATGTAGCTGAATACGCCTTCAGGCAGATGATTGTCTCTGAGTACGGAAGCGATGATATGCTGACAGGCTATAGCGGTCAGGGGTGTTTTTTCAGAGGGCTTCCATATGGATACGTTGCCGCAGATGGCGGCGATCATCGCGTTCCAGGACCATACGGCCACCGGAAAGTTAAAGGCTGAAATAATGCCGATAACGCCTAAAGGATGGTATTGCTCATACATGCGATGATCCGGTCGTTCCGAATGCATCGTCAGGCCGTAGAGTTGTCTGGAAAGTCCTACCGCGAAATCGCAGATATCAATCATTTCCTGCACTTCACCAAGGCCTTCCTGAAGAATTTTTCCGCATTCTATAGTGACCAGTTGTCCCAGAGAGACTTTGTGTTCGCGTAGTTTTTCGCCTATCTGGCGTATGATTTCCCCGCGTTTGGGCGCCGGAATTTCCCGCCAGCTCTGAAACGCTTCGCTCGCCGTTCGGATTACGTGGTCGAGATCCTGTTCGGTGGCGAGCTCTACGGAAGCCAGGTATTCGCCATTAATAGGCGAGTATATCTTTTTGACATTCGCTCCGCTTGCCGCGTTCTTCTGAAGTCCGGTACTGTAGGAGGGGTTTTGGTCTACGATTCCGAGTTGATCTAACAGGTTTCGAAGATCCGTGTTGGTGGCAGGTCGCGTTATTTCAATTTTCATAATTAAGGTCAGGGCTAATTACGGTGTATGAAGATTTGTCAATGGTTTAAGAATAACAAGTCTACGCTTTTAAACATACCTTTTATTTTTAATGTTCGCCGCTCCCGTTTTTTTAACTTTCCCCGATTTTTGCGCATAGTAAGTTTTTTATTCGAATTTGGCAATAAAAAAGCACTTCAAAAATATGAAGTGCTTTTTTATTTTTGGTATACAAGGCTCTAACCAATCGCGAAATAATCCCTGCCGCCATCGGGGTACACGCCTTCGATCAGGATCGCGCCTTTTCTGTTTTCCAAGGTACGGGCGATTTCTTCCGGACTTTTGACAGGTTTTTTGTCGATGGCGGTAATAATAAATCCTTCACGCATGCCCGCCGCTTTTAACGGCCCGTTGTCCAGGGCGGTTACAATGACTCCGTTGGAAAGATTGAGTTTTTTCAGCGTGGATCTATCAGCTACAGCTAATTGGGCTCCCATGATAGAAGACAGGGAAATTTCCTTTTTGATGATGCCGGTATCCCCGTTTTTGTTCTGAAGCTCGGCTTCCGTCGTTTTTGTTTCACCTTTCCGGACAAAAGTTACATTGATTTTTTGCCCCGGACGGAAACGGGCGACCTGCTCCTGAAGCTCTGAGGAAGAGGCGACGGAGACATCATTGATTTTGGTAATGATATCGCCTTCTTTTAGCCGGGCTTTGTCGGCGGCGCTTCCTTCACGCACCGCGGCGATATATACGCCCTTGATTTGTTTAATCTCCTTTTCTTTGGCGAGTTCCGTGGTCATATCCATGATAGTTACTCCCAGCAAGGCGCGTTGTACGGTGCCAAATTCGCGAAGATCCGCTACGACTTTGCGTACAAGCGTGGAGGGTACCGCGAAGGAATACCCGGCATAGGTGCCTGTTGGCGTAGCGATCGCCGTATTGATCCCGACCAGCTCGCCTTTCAGGTTGACAAGGGCTCCTCCCGAATTGCCGGGGTTAACGGCCGCGTCGGTTTGAATAAACGATTCTATGGCCAGATTGTCTTTGTCATGAAGAATGTTGATGTTACGGGCTTTGGCGCTTATGATGCCAGCCGTTACGGTCGAAGTAAGGTTGAAAGGATTGCCTACCGCTAGTACCCATTCGCCGATTCGCGCGTTGTCGCTATTGCCAAACGCGACAAAAGGAAGATCCTGTTCGTCAATCTTCAATACAGCCAGGTCGGTAGTTGGATCGGTTCCAATCAGCTCTGCCGTATATGTCCGCTTATCATCCATAGTGACTTCGATTTTGTCGGCTCCCGAGATGACATGGTTGTTGGTGACAATATATCCGTCGCCTGAAATAATTACTCCGGAACCGGAGGCCTGTTGCCGGCTGGATGGGCTTTGCTGTCTCGGGGCCTGCTGATATTGCTCGCCAAAGAAGTTTCTCAGCAAGTCTTCAAATGGATGTTGCTGATAATGGCCTCCCGCGTGTGTCTGACTATAATACGTTTTTATATGCACGACCGCTGGTGTGACATGATCGGCCGCGTAGACAAAATTCAACCCATCAGGGACTATGGTCTTGGCCGGATCAAGATAGCTGGATAGTCTGACTGGTTGCTGTATTTCGACACGCTCATAAGACTGAGGTTCCAGAAAATATTTATGCCCCAGCATCGTGATGGAAGTACTCAAAGCGGTTACGAGCAACACGATTAAGATAAATTGTTTTTTATTCATATTTCTCGTTCGGTTTTAAATGTTTGAACAATGAGTTTAACAAGGTTTTAGGTAATAATGGTTCTTTGAGGAGAAGATATAGAAAATTTTGTGCCAGAATCGCCCGCGCGTTACCATATCTCGATTCCCTTACTTTTTATTTATATTGATTTATAGTTATTTAATCTTTTTTTGAAAAAAGTTGTGAGCTATATTTGCATAAAATAAAAATTACTTCTAATATTGCAGTCCCAAACGGGATATTCCTCCTTAGCTCAGTCGGTTAGAGCACATGACTGTTAATCATGGGGTCCTTGGTTCGAGCCCAAGAGGGGGAGCATAAAAAAGGCTTTGCGAAAGAATATTTTGCGAAGCCTTTTTTTTGTTCGCGTATAGTTCTCTTTTAAGGGATTTATGATCTTTCAGAACGAGATAGAAAAACGGGAGCAAAACTTATCGAACCTGACAGAATACATTGATTTTGCCGTTCTAATCAGCTCAATGCTTAGTGATTTATGGGATTGTAGCGATTATGAGGATAAACAGCTTCTGCAAAAAACCATATTTCCGGACAAAATCTTTTATGACAAGAAAAATCACCAATATCGAACCTCGGAATCAGCACCGCATTGAAGGTAATTCGCTCTATTACAGAGGAAAAAGAAGGGCAAAAAAAAGGACGAACTGGTAAGAAAACCAATTCGTCCGGCTTAGTAGCCCAAAGCCTCCAAAAGTCGAACTTTTTAATGGAGGATATTACCGCTATAAAATCTTTTAAAAAAGTAAAAATTACTGATTGTCAATTAGATGTATAGTTTAAGTAAAATTTGTTTCATATTATGACTGTAATCTGGGAAATGTACAATAGATAGGCGCAATGAATACAAAATAAAAAACCCTCGTCAGAGGGTTTCTATTTACCTTGTTTCTTTTCTTATTCTTGACAAAAAGCATAGGGCTTAGCCGGTCGGTGATTTTTCGAGGGAGCATCCTGCGATATACCCGGTCACACTCATTTCATCAGGTTGCTAAGCATAGTGGCGTTCGCTTTCTTATCAGCACCTTCCCCGTTACAAAAACTTGCGTTTGAACAACCGAACATAGCACTTTTAAATTTCCCTTTTAGCTGGTTGCCGACATTTATAGTTCCTGTGGTACTGTTCGGACACCTGACATCCATCAGACAATTATTAAAACACAGACACAATACCTTCAAAGGATAAGTGAAAGGTTTCAAAGAGTAGGTTATAGCAGTTTTTCTAAAGGACGAAGACATCAGTGATTGTGGCACTTTTCTAAGAAATACTAAAAAGTAAACCCCCTTTTTATTGCTCATTTTGTATTACCCAATTGGATATACTTATGATAACAGGTTTAAAAATAGATATTTGTGTAGGGTGATTTGAAATTTTGTTATCTTGAAGCCAGAAGGTTATTGTGTATATTTGAGAGTTAGCCGTAATATTATGAACAGAGAAAGAGCTGTAGAACTTATTGCAAGACAAATTGAATTTGTAAATAAGTTAAATAAACAAGAAAGATTTTCAGCAGATTTTAAAAAATGGCAAAGAGATACAGAAATTATTATTGAAAAAATTTTCGGAGATTCATCAAGACATTTGAATGATTTTAAGAAAATTAGTTATAGTTTATCTTTTTTCTCAAGTTCAACTCCAGAATATAGATTCCATGAAGCATATCTAGAAGGAATTGAAGAAGGTAAAACTGTTTTAGTATCAATGATTGACGAAATAAATGAATTTGGAATAGAAAACGAAAGTTTGGACTATAATCCTAATATTTTATCAATTATTGAAAATATCTGTAATAAATTTCATTTAGTCGCTAGGCAATTAAGAAATAGGCATTTAAATCGTGAAACCTTAGAAATTGAAGATGAATACGATGTTCAAGACTTATTCCATTCCCTTCTTCATTTATATTTTGATGACATTAGGGCTGAAGAATGGACCCCTAGTTACGCTGGTGGATCGTCAAGAGTGGATTTTCTATTAAAGGATGAACAGATTATTATTGAAATTAAAAAAACTCGAAAAAGCTTAAATGCAAAAGAAATTGGAGATCAGTTAATGATTGATAGTAAAAGATATAAATCACATCCCGATTGTAAATGCTTAATATGCTTTGTTTATGACCCAGAAGGTAGAATTGGAAATCCTATTGGATTACAGAACGACTTAACGGAAGAGACGGATTCATTTAAACTTATAACTATTATTGCTCCTAAAGGAAAATAAATACTACGGCTAACATGCGTTTGACTCAATGGCGGGTGACGTGGTTAATTGAACATTCTACCTCGCATCAACTTTTGTGGTGTATTGACAGGTCTGTGGTTCGTGATCCGTCACTACGCCAAGAACCCTATGATGACGGTGTAAACTTTTAAGTGACAGATTTTAAATAAGCAGAAAAACAATTATAGCAA
Organism: Bacteroidota bacterium; assembly: GCA_023391415.1. Classification (GTDB taxonomy): domain Bacteria; phylum Bacteroidota; class Bacteroidia; order Cytophagales; family Cytophagaceae; genus SpSt-227. Next base: position 300,064 of record JAEWAY010000022.1, read on the forward strand.
CTAATGCAGTCATCAGACTTTCTTACCATTTTAGGATTAGCACTTGCAGTTTGGGCAATCATTCCAAGTAAAGAAAGACGATTCATTCTGCTCTTCTTTTCAAAGTTTGAACTTGGTGTTTTGACCGCATCTCTTTTCATCATTCACTACTTGATGTCATTTGACTGGCTACTTGCTAACTGGTTTTCCTGCCTTTCTTTCTTCACAATTGATAAAGGTCTTCCAAGTTCAACCTGGGCTTACATTCTTGCCCTTACAATTATTTTCTATCCAATCATCAAAGTTACTTTCGGCTACTTTTCTCCAAGCCGATTAAGAAATACCATTTCACTTTATGAAACTTATTTGAAAGAAAATGAGATTGACCTATTGGTAAATTACGTAAGCAAGTATCACATTGCTGACATCAAGAAATATCTTCAAGGCATTTCTCACCTACCACAAAAAGAAAACATTGACATAATACTGAGAAGGAGAACTGATAAAGACAAAGCGTATGACAAATTGGTAAAACCTCAGAGAATTTTGTTTGCTTCTAGGGTTTATGGACATATCATTCAAAATGAAAACTTTGTTCGCAAATCAGCAAATAAATATCCTGAACTTTTTGCAATTGCTTTTAGTGGAATGGAAACTAAAGAATCTTCAAACGAAGACCTTGTTAAACTTTTTATTGAGTGCTTATTTGAGAACAAAAACCAATTGCTTGTTCAAGAATTAAAAGTCATGAGTGGGGCAAACTCATCCGTTTTAGAAATGAACCAGAATTATGACATTCCAATTTTGTTTTCACTCTTCGCACATACCAAAGCAGCAGCAGGCAATTATGTTTGGTATCCAGTTGGAGAGGGAGCAGTTAAGTCATTGAAACATGACACCAAACAAAAGGAGTTCCTTATAAAAAAATATGACCATGATTTAGAATCTGAACTTTGGAATCAAAAAGTTTACATTGCAATAGTTTACCTCAACTATATGGTAAGAGAAACTATATATCGAGATAGTGAATGGCACATGTGGCTTTTTTATTATAGACATTTTACAGACGATTTAATTGAAATTATTCCAGCTCAAAATGAGTATGACGGAGACTCAGAATATCCATCGTTTGCTCACAAAGTGATTTATGAGCAATTTTCAATAATGACTGACTGGCTTGACTTAGCAAAAGAACAGGAAACAGAACACCGTGTCATTGATACTATCAGGTGTTTGGGCTGGTGTATAAATTCTATTTACCAAGCAGACAATTCAAAAATTTCTGTGGGGTTTAAGAGACGGCAACTTGACTTAATTCTATCAATCTATTTTAAGTTTTCACATTCTCCCGACAACATTGCAGCAACTACAGCAAGACAATGGTTGGAGAGATTATTTTTAAATCCAAAAGGTGTTGACTATGGAACTCCAGTGAGAACGAATGAATACTTAACAGCTTTACAAGATGCTTGGGATGAATTTGACAAAGTTCCTTATCAATATCATGAGGACAATGGTTCAATTCAACATTTCGTGGCAACAGTAATAACACCAATCGGCCTTAATGAATAATTCAATGACACGCCTTCGGAAAGACAACAGGGCAGCACACAACACGGGTTTTGCGTCAGGCGGGTTGACGTGCAAACTTGAAGTTTTGTACTCCGAAACCCACCACTTCGCCAAACGTTAGCTGCAAGACTGCGAAACGACAACAACAAGCAATAACTATATATGGGAACAACAATAACGGATTATATTAATGTGACAGAAAAGTTAAAGGAACTTGATCTGAATAATGTTGAAACTATTACTCTACTACCTTTTAATTTTGACACGGTTGCCAAAAAAGAAGACCTTATTTACGATAATTCGGTAAAGACAATTCGAACTTTATTGAGAAACGCAGAATTGCCGGACGAAAGAATTGAAAAGACGGCTGAAACTATCGGTTACAGACAACTCAATCACTTTGAATGGTTAGCACCAACATTCTTTGTAACATACTCAGTATTGTCGCAAAACCCGAATATGGTAAGTGTTGCATTAAGTGTAGTTGCCAGCTATTTGACAGACTTCTTTAAAGGAATGAGTGGAGATAAGAAGGTGAAAATTGACATTATTGTTGAGAAAGAAAAGGGGAAAACGTATAAGAAAATAACTTACGAAGGAGATGGAAAAGGTCTTGATGAATTAGCGGAAATCGTAAAAAATATAAAGTAATGAGTGAACGCCTAAATAAATTCCTAGACCATTTTGATAGCATAGTTCACAGTTGTCAAAAATTTGCATTTATATCTCGTGGACAGGAATTTCAGGAAGATGCTTGCGAACAATTAGATGAGCTAAAAAAAGAAATTTTGACATTTAAGGATGAAATGATTGAACAACAAGACGAAGTATCAGCAAATACTCTTCTGAGTCTTGAGGAAATGGTGTCCTAGCCCCCTAATGAACTGGACTAAATTTGGGAAATAATTTAGTAGAGTTAATTTAGTAAATGAAATGGGAAAAACAAGAAGACATTTTAGTGTAGAACAGAAGATGCAGATCCTTCGTGAA
>JAEWAY010000004.1 GCA_023391415.1 Bacteroidota bacterium
CCGACTAAAATCATCGATCACATTCAGTGTCCGTATCGTTTTGCCGCTAGCCAGAGTATCATGCATAAAATCAAGGCTCCAGGTTATATTCGGGCCAATAGGACAGAGCAAAGGCGCTTTTACACGAGCAGGAAGACGTTTCTTGCGCTTGTTTCTCAGATTCAGGCGCATACTTGTATAAATACGGTATACACGCTTGTGATTCCACATATACTGCAACTTTCTCAGGCGATGGTACATCATCCAAAAGCCCCAGGCGCGGTGCAGAGCCGCTAGTTTGGAAAGTTGTTCGATCACTTCGCTGTCATCTTTACGTTTCAACCGGTAATAGAATACAGAGGTACTCATACAAAACAGTGTACAGGCCTGCCGAAGGCTCATGCCAAAAGCTTCACGGGCATAGCCTACAAGCTCACGCTTCTCGGCAGGCCCTAAAGCTTTTTTTCAATCACATCCTTTAAGACTGTGTTCTGAAGGGTGAGTTCGGCAACTATTTTCTTGTACTGCGCCAACTCCCGTTCCATATCTTTCATCTGTTTAAGCTGGGAGCTTTCCATTCCGGAGTATTTACTCTTCCAACTATAGAAGGTACCTTGGCTTATGCCATGTTCCCGACATATGTCCGTAACCGATTGCCCGCATTCCTGCTGCTTCAAAATCCTGATGATCTGTGTCTCGCTGAATTTACTCTTTTTCATTTACCCTAATTTATAAAACTACACTTATTTTCGTAGCTGTTTGTAGGGAAGATTACAGGGGCATCAAAAAAGTAAAAGCGGAGAACTGACTTCATCTTGTTTTAGTCAATGGTGGGAATCTCCTTTTACTGTTGATAAGGTAAAGTTTAATACCGCTGAACATTGGATGATGGCACAAAAAGCCTTTTTATTTAACAATAAAGAAATATATGACAAGATAATCAGGGTAAAGTCACCGGCAGAGGCAAAAGTATTGGGAAGACATGTACGCGATTTTGACGACACCGTTTGGAATGCGAAGCGGTTTGATATAGTTGTCAAAGGGAATCTGGAAAAATTTACACAAAACAAAGACCTGAAAGAATTCCTGCTCAATACAAAAGACCGGATTCTGGTAGAAGCAAGTCCGGTGGACAGAATCTGGGGCATTGGTTTAACGGCTGGCAGCGACAAGGCGGAAAATCCTAACCGTTGGGAAGGACTCAATTTACTTGGTTTTGTGTTGATGGAAGTCAGAGATATTATTAGAAATCGGGAAGGGTGAAGATTGAGAAAGACATGAATAAACTAAAAAGTAAATTGCAGCCCGGAAAGAAGAGCAGCCGCTAATATAGTCTTGGCATTGTTCCAAAGTGGGTTTGACTTACGGAAGTAGTTTTATATTGGTATCTCTTTTTCCTTGTCGGTCATAAGACCAGAAAGCACGAAAAAACAAATTGAATATTAGAACAACTAAAAATGACATTGACGGAACGACAGATAAAATCTATTCAGACAAAAATACAGCGAATTAAGAAAGCCTTAGCTGATGATAAAAAACGCTGGGGGCAATATGATGATAGCCGGGGCCTTCGGTATTTACCGCCTGAGTTGTACCTGAAACTACAGGATTACTCAGGTGCAAAACGCTATTTTAACTGGTTTTGCAAAAACTTTCCCGATGATAGTGGTTACCCCGATTTTTTGTTTGAGTGGACAATTACACTTTTTTATTGTCGTAAAATGAAGGAAGCGGAAAAGAAAGCAATCACAACATATTTCAGCAACCGATACTATTTTGATAAGTATTTCGGTAAACCAGTTTTGAAAATTGCTCGGGAGCATAAGTCTAATTGGGAAGAACCCGACATGGCAGAAAGTTTTGCTTACTCATCAACTCAAGAAAAGCTGGCAGAGTTTACAAAATGGCTGGAACAATTTATCGCGTCAGAGAAATTCACAGCGGTCGTAAACCAGTACAACGAGCTTGAAAAACAATTAGACAAAGAACACTCAGTGCTACGCAGGTCAGAAGTTATAGAAAAAATGCACAGAATAAAATACAGTATAGCCTAGCCTAGCCTAGCCATTACCCCACCACCCTCACCAGCAGCTTCTCACATACTTTGCTGCTGAGTACTTCCGCTTCTCGGTCCGCGTAGCGCACCGTCATGCTTTCGTCAAAGGGCTCGATCATTTTAACTTCGATCGTGGAGCCGAGCGTCAGGTCGCGATTGTTGAGAAATATCAGCAAATCTTCGGAAGAATGGCTGACCGCCATAAAAGTTACCGTGTCGCCTTCCTTGCAATCGCTCAGTTTTATGTAATTTTCAGACTCTATCTTTCCCTCGGTATCGGGTATGGGCGATCCATGCGGATCCACTTTGGGATATCCTAGCAACGCGTCCATTTTTTCAAAGAAGAGAGGAGACTTTATATGTTCGATCTGCTCCGCTATATCATGCACCTCTTCCCATCCGAATCCCATTTTTTCAACCAGATACATTTCCGTCAGACGATGTTTGCGAATGATCAGAGCGGCTTCCTTCTTTCCCGCGGGTGTAAGCTTTACCGGTTTGTAACTTTCGTAAACAACAAAGCCTTTCTCCGCGAGACGCTTCATCATGCTGTTTACGGTCGGCATCTTTATTTCCAGTTGTTTGCTCAGTTCATTGATACTGGCTTCTCCTTTTTCGCTGGTTATCACAAATAAGGCTTTCAGGTAGTTTTCTTCCGTCTGGGAAATCATGTCGCGAATTTAGTTAAAGATTCACTTTGTTCTAGAAATATTTATTGTCTAAATAATTTGTTAGATAAGGCTAATATAATTAATTTCGCATGTGAATGTTATAGGTTAGTCCTGGTTGATTTAAATTGTTTCATGGCAAGAATGAAAACGAGCTTGTTTGTAGTAATCTGTATGTTGGCCGGACTGGGGGCGGAGGCTCAGACGGGTGAAGTTGCCGGCAAGGTCGCCGATGTATATGGATACGCTCTTGAGGCGGCGACGGTATCTGTTCCAAAACTGAAGCTGGCTGTATCTACCGACAGCGCGGGCTTGTACCGGCTGGGCGATATTCCGAATGGTAACTGGATACTCGAGGTAAATCACGCGGGATACGTCTCGGAGAGGATCACGATAGCGGTAAAGAATGACGCTGTGGTATATGATGTAGTGCTGGAGCCGGCAATGATGGAAGAAGTAGTGATCACAGGCACGATGAAAGAAGTGTCCAAACTGGAAAGCCCTGTTCCGGTCGAAGTATATACCGCCAGATTCTTTAAGGCCAACCCCACGCCTTCCATATTTGACGCTTTGCAGACAGTCAACGGTGTGCGGCCTCAGCTTAATTGCAATATCTGCAATACCGGCGATATCCATATCAACGGACTGGAAGGGCCTTATACCATGGTACTGATCGACGGGATGCCGATTGTAAGTGGCCTGTCAACCGTTTACGGGCTAAGTGGTATTCCCCAATCGCTCGTAGAGCGTGTCGAGATTGTCAAAGGGCCCGCGTCAACGTTGTACGGAAGCGAAGCGGTCGGCGGCCTGATCAATATTATTACCAAAAAGCCATCCAACGCGCCGCTGGTCGCGGTTGATGTTTTCGGTACCACCTGGGGTGAAGTCAATACGGATATGGCGGCCAGATTCAGAGCGGGTAAGAAAGCGCAATCGCTGCTTGGGTTAAACTATTTTAACTATCAGAATCCGGTCGATAACAACAAGGACAATTTTACGGATGTGACCTTGCAAAACAGGCTTTCTGTTTTCAATAAATGGAGCTTTGACCGGAAAGACAACCGCCTGTTTTCGCTCGCGGGCAGGTATGTGTACGAGGACCGCTGGGGCGGTGAAATGAATTGGAGCCGCGAATACAGAGGCGGTGATGAAGTATATGGAGAAAGTATTTATACCAGCCGCTGGGAACTGTTCGGTACGTATCAGATGCCGGTAAAGGAGCGGATATTGTTTCAATTTAGCGCCAACGGTCATGATCAGAACAGTGTGTACGGCGATATGCCGTATATGGCCGACCAGTATATCGGTTTCGGACAACTCACCTGGTTTAAGAAAATAAAAAGACATGATTTGTTGACGGGCCTGACCTATCGGTATACCTATTATGATGATGATACCCCCGCTACAGCGGCTGCTGATAATCTTGCTATCAACCGGCCTACTCATACCAGTCTGCCCGGAGTATTCATTCAGGATGAGCTGAGTCTGAATGAAAACAATAAGGTATTATTAGGTATGCGCTATGACTACAATTCGATACATGGAAGTATCCTTACGCCCAGGCTTAATTACAAATGGAGCTCTTTTAACAAGAAAAATACCCTGCGCCTGAGCATCGGAAATGGTTATCGGGTAGCAAACGTCTTTACGGAAGACCACGCGGCGCTTACCGGAGCGAGACAGGTGGTGTTTATCAATGATCTGAAACCGGAGACTTCCTGGAACGGAAATCTGAACTATGTAAAGGAAATATATGCCGGAAATACCTTTATCGGGCTGGACGCGACCGTTTTCTATACCTACTTTACCAATAAGATCATCGCGGATTACGACACCGACCCTAACAAGATTATCTACGACAATCTGGAAGGCCACGCGGTCTCCCGGGGTATTTCGCTCAATCTGGATGTAGTACTGCCCAATGGTCTCAAAATACTGGCGGGAGCTACCGCCATGGATGTGCATAGTATGGAAGAAGGGGAAAGAATACAGCAGTTGTTTACCGAACGCTTTACCGGAGTGTGGAACGCGGGCTATACCATCAAGCGTATCGGACTGACTATTGACTACACCGGCAATCTGTATGGTCCTACGCGTCTTCCCCTGTTGAGCGATACTGATCCGCGGAGAGAATATTCTCCCTGGTGGAGCATTCAGAATATTCAACTGACCAAAAGAGTGGGCAAAAGTATGGAAATCTATGGCGGTGTCAAAAACCTGCTGAACTGGACGCCCAACAAAGGCAATCCTTTTATCATAGCGAGAGCCAATGATCCTTTCGACAAGGAAGTGGTCTTTGACGCCAACGGACAGGCGATGGCTACAGCCGGCAATCCTTACGGGCTAACCTTTGATCCTTCCTATGTGTATGGTCCCAATCAGGGTATCAGGGGTTTTCTCGGGTTCAGGTACAATCTGAAATAGAAATATGACAGCATATGCCACATACTTAGTTTCTTTACTGATATGTATCACGATAAGTACATATTGCCCCGAGCGGATCAGCGCGTTGACGATGGCCCAGGTGGATAGCAGTATGCGGGAAGAACCCAAACCATTGCTGATCCTTCTGTCGACAGACTGGTGCAGGTACTGCCGGATGCAGAAGGACCAGCTTCGGAAGAACAAGGAATTTCAGGAAGCTTTGTCGCGGTTCTATTTTGTGGAGTTCAATGCCGAAAGTGAGGAATCGGTTTGTTTTCGCGGAAAGACCTGGCCGTACACGCCAACCGGAGCATCTACCGGCATACATACATTGGCGGTTGAACTGAGCGGAGGTCAGGAGGTGGCTTACCCGGCCTGGGTACTGCTGGATAAGGATTATCAGCCGCTTTTTCGCTATAATGGAATACTGGGGCCGGAGCGGTTGAAAGTTCTGCTGACGGCTATGGAGACGATAAGTAATAAGCCCGTCGCTGATTTCCCATAAAAATGTACTAAAAAAAACGGAAAAGTTTAATGACAACACTATATGCTTGATCTGATCATACAATATTTTGAAACAATCAGTCCTATCGCCGCCGCGTTCTACGCTACGACGTTTACCTGGGGGCTAACGGCCGTCGGCGCGTCGTTTGTGTTTTTTTTCAGGAATATGAACCGTAACCTGCTGGATGGCATGCTGGGATTTACCGGAGGCGTCATGGTCGCGGCGAGTATCTGGAGTTTACTTATTCCCGCTATCAACATGAGTGGGGGAGAAGGTTTCGAAAAGGTGACTCCCGCGATACTCGGCTTCCTGGCAGGGGCCTCGTTTTTATTCATCCTGGACAAGATATTGCCTCATTTTCATGTGAATTTCAAACGGGTTGAAGGAGTAAAAACGCCCTGGCAAAAGACCACCCTGATGATTCTGGCCATCACACTTCATAATATACCGGAAGGATTGGCGGTAGGCGTGTTGTTCGGGGGAGTGGCTGCCGGGATTCCTGAAGCCAGTATCGGCGGGGCGGTAGCGCTTGCCATAGGTATAGGTTTACAGAACTTTCCCGAAGGAATCGCGGTCGCTATGCCGCTCAGGCGTATGGGTATGAGCAGAAAAAGAAGTTTCTTTTACGGGCAGTTGTCCGCTATTGTGGAGCCCGTCGCTGGTGTGGCAGGGGCAGTGGCTGTCGCTGTGTTTACACCGGTACTGCCTTACGCCCTGGCTTTCGCCGCGGGAGCGATGATTTTTGTGGTGGTCGAAGAGGTGATTCCGGAAGCGCAGCAGAATAAAAGTTCGGATATGGCTACCCTGGGATTTATAGGCGGATTTATAGTCATGATGACGTTGGACGTGGCTCTGGGATAAGGTGAAAACAGTGATGGTCGCGTACGCGCTATGAGTTGAGTTTTTTAAACAGGCGGCATGAATTTTTTCATGCCGCCTGTTTAAAAAACTTCTTAATGTTTGACGATTTTTCGCGCTGGTAAAACCATGTCGCTGGTAATCAGTCGAGCGAAATATATACCCGGTTCGAGCTTCGACAAATCCAGCGTTTTTACCCGGTTAAACGCGTCTTCCTGAATGATCGCGCCGTCGGCGCTCATCAACTGAAGGGTACCGCTGGCGTCCGCCTTGATCACGCAATGATCCGAAGCGGGATTGGGATATGCCGACCAGTCCATATGCCGCGACTTGCTGATCGCGGTAATCACCGGACTGACCGGTACATAATAGAACAGTTCTTTGGGAAATGGTGTGGTGTCAAATACACTATCCGCGGTTGTAAAAAACAGGATATCGTCAGACGCGGCAAAATTGTTGGCCATAGTATACTGCTGTGGTCCACCAAAAATAGCGCTCACTTTTACGCCCGGATCATTCAAGTCGGACTGTATGAGTTCGTAATTACTATAGTCGCTACTGCCAAAGGCGAACCAGCGGGCGTAAAACATATACCCGCTTACACCCTGAAAACGCCCGGTTACCTCCTGATCACCCATATTCATAAAATTCAAAGTTCCGGCTAACGTACCATCCGTTCTGAAAAAATCATTAGGATAGCGATCATATTCGGAATAGTAAACCAGTTTGTCTCCTACCGTAAAGAAGGTATTATACTTCGAATCCGTATTGAGATCGACAGGCTGCCCGGTTCCGCCCTCTATGCTGTATACATTGGATTCCGGACCTTGATTGAGCGATGTTTCATAGATCAGATAATTGTTTATGGAAGTCAGATAGGTAATGCTGTATTCCTCATTCGATTGTACAGCCAGAGAGTGCATCTCATCCGCGTATTTCCAGACCTGAGAAAAACTGTATTTATAAAATAAAGAGCCGTTCAAATACGCAAGATAAGAGGCTGGCCCGGAGCTATTTTTGATCAATACCGTTCCTTCCACACTGCCATCCGTCTGATACAGATAATACTGCTGGTTTTCAGTATCCCTCATGTTAAAATAAAGGTACTGATCCCCGGCCACTATATCCCGGGACAAAAAGCTATACTGTGGGTTCGAAATTGCCAGATTGGTCAGAGCCAGAGGGCTCCCGTCATCATTTACTTTCCAAAACTGCCAGCCATATCCGGATTTGCCGGCATAGAAATACAAGCTGCTATTAAAACCGACAGTTTGCGGAATGGTATCAAAAACCCCTACTTTCTCTACGATATTGTTATCCTTATGATTACGCCACAGGGTGACACTGTCACTCGCTGGTTTGGTCAGGAAATAAATATAATCACCCGCTGTAGGAAAATGAGGAATAAAAGTAGCACTGCCGGGACGATGATACCGGCTATATGTTATCGAATAGTTCGCGTCAGATAGTACAGGCTCCTGTAGCACAGCCAGCAGACTGATACTTTTCATCATAGTATCGGCTACCATAATCTCGCTTTCGGCAGCAAAATATACTTTCCCGTTAAAACCTGTAAAATAGGTTTCATTCCCCTGTAATGTACCCAGTGAAACAGGTTGGGCCACCAGTAAACCTTTAAATAAAAAGCTGATAATTAAAATAGTAAAAAATTTCTTCATAGCTCTGAATTTATCGTTTGTTGTAAGCATAGCAACTCCACACATCACCGATTGTTTTTCATTAAACCTCAACGACTGCCAGAGTACCTATAACAAACAATAAAAATATAATAATCAGCAAATTAACATAAGTTTTTTATTTAAAAACAGTTACTTTTATAAAACGACACAACCACGATAGCCTAATGAATAACAGATGGAAAGAAATTTCTATTTTTGCCAGTCTTAGTTATTTAAGTTAGCTTCCGCGCATAATGGAAAACGTAGTTGAATCACAGGAACATCGTCCTGTTCCGCCCTGTTCTTCTGTTGAAGAGCAAAATCTTATCAGTGCCGACAAATTTTTTGTCTTGTCCATAGCCACCATGGGCCTTTATACCTTCTGGTGGTCTTACAAAGTATGGCGTTTCTTTCAGCAAAAGGACCGGCTGGATATTTCACCGGCTCTCCGGGCCATATTCGGAATTTTCTTTCTGATTCCGCTATACAAACGCGTACTCCACTATGCCCGGGAAAAGGGATATCAGGAACACTATTCGCCTGTCCGGTTATTCGTATTCGGGCTGGCGTTTGAGCTGCTGGGATTTCTGCCCAATCCTTTCTTTCTGCTTTCCAACATAAGTGTACTGTTTGTACTTCCGGCCTTCAAAGCGCTTCTTCATGCCATGCGGCACGCTACAGAGTACAGCACCGTCTCCCAGTCCGGTTACAGCACACGTCAGAAAGTGCTTCTGGGCATCGGTGGTCTGATCTGGATACTATGTCTGGCTTCTGTGGACTGAGAAATCAGAAAATGATAAAGCTGCACAGTCAATTGTTAACTTTATAATACATAGCGAATTGATTCAACTATTTGTATTTGCATTTTAACAGCACTCAATCGTACCATGCTGGAATTGAAATGCACTTACTTTTATCAAATCGCCCTGTTGTGTTACTTGCTTTAATCGCACCATGTTGGAATTGAAATAATAAATAGTGAGTTATTTTTCACTATTTTCGCTTTAATCATACCATGTTGGAATTGAAATACGATCTCCTTGTTTTATTGACTAACAATAATACGGCATCTTGAATCGTACCCGAAGAAACAAAACAATGCCAATAGACAGAATACATATAAAAAGCTTTAAGTCGATACGTGATTCCGGTGATATCGCTATACAGCCAATCAATGTATTGATTGGACCAAACGGAGTAGGGAAAACAAACTTTATTCAGTTTTTCAAGCTACTGAACAGTATATATAAACAGCGGCTAAAATTCTACGTCGCTGAAAACGGCTACGAAGACCGTATTTTATATTTCGGACGGAAATATTCCAGGTTTCTGGAAGGAAGTATCGTTTTCAAACCAGAAACGGGCAATACGAACAACCGATACGATTTTCGGCTTGTTCCGCAAACTCAGGGCTCAGGCTTTTATTTTGAGCAAGACTCAGGTGGATATAATTTATTTTGTAATGGATACAATGAGAATTGGGATTATCTGAGCTTAGGAGGAGAAGGGAAAACTGAAAGCGAATTAAGAAATCACGGCTCTCCCCGCGCAGACTATCTTCGTAATCACTTTGAAGACTTCAAGGTATTTCATTTTCATGACACAAGTCCTGGTTCTCCTCTAAAACAAGCCAACAAAACCAGGGATTATGATTATCTCAAAGAAGACGGAAGTAATCTGGCTGCTTTTCTTTTCAGAATACAAAATACACATCCACAGCACTTCAATATTATTGAGCATACCATTCGGTCTATTGCGCCGTTTTTTGAACAATTCGACCTTAAGCCTGATGCCATGAATCCGGAAATAATCTTTTTAAACTGGCTGGAAAAAGGATCCGACGATTATTTCAATGCGCACAACCTTTCGGACGGAACACTTCGCTTTATTGCACTAACGACCCTGCTACTTCAACCTGAAGTTCCCAAAACCATTATTATAGATGAACCGGAGCTTGGTCTGCATCCTTTTGCAATTCAGAAATTAGGTGCTTTAATAAAAAGTACTTCTGTAAAATCACAGATTATTATCTCAACGCAATCCGTTAATCTGGTCGATCAGTTTACCGCTAATGATATCATTGTGGTAGAACGCAGGGACAGGCAGACCATCTTTACCCGACAAAATGAAGATAACCTGAAAGACTGGCTTGACGAATACAGCTTAGGTGAATTGTGGGAGAAAAATGTATTGGGAGGACGTCCACAATGAGAGGGATATATATTCTGGGAGAAGGGCCTACTGAGGAAGAATTTGTAAATAGTACAATAAGACCCTATTTAACTGCACAGGGAATATATGATATCCGGTGTATTCTGATGCAAACCAGTCCGGGACATAAAGGTGGCGATGTCACATATGCCCGATACAAGCACAATGCTGAAAATCTGTTGAAAAGAGAAAAAGACGTTCTTATTACTTCTCTGATTGATTTTTACAGGCTTCGCACCGATTTCCCTCAATACAGCCATTCATTAACAATCAAAGACAAAATACAAAGAGTCACATTTTTAGAGGAAGCGATCGCCAAAGACCTTAACCAGCCAAGATTTATTCCCTACATTCAGCTACATGAATTTGAAGGATTACTCTTTTCTTCTTCGGATGGATTTGATTTTCTGCCAGATATTCCTGAGCGAAACAAGAAAGAGTTGAATAAAGTAGTCAATCTGCACGATAATCCCGAACTACTAAACGATGGCGAGCAAACAGCTCCTTCCAAAAGATTGGAAAGACTTATTCCCGGCTATCAGAAGACACTGCATAGTCCCATGATTGCTGAGGTCATTACGTTAAGAACCATAATGACACGATGTGAGCGATTCAAAAATTGGATCGGAACTTTGGTCAGTAAAATGCAAAGCTTCCAATAGAGTCACACTCTACAACTAAAAAACGCCGGCATCAACCGGCGTTTTTCAGATTCAGCGTACTAAAAATATGACGAGATTCCTTACTGGTTAATCACAAAATTGGCCCTTTTTACATAATCCCGCGTCAGACGGGCCGCTTCCACCATATTCTTCAACGCGGCTTCCGTCTCCGGCCAGTTGCGGGTCTTCAGACCACAGTCCGGATTGACCCATATGTTTTCCGCGGGCAACACTTCCAGCGCTTTCTTGAGCAGGTATTCCATTTCCTTTACCTGAGGTACACGGGGCGAGTGGATATCATATACCCCCGGTCCGATCTCGTTGGGATACCGGAAGCTGACAAACGCGTCCAGCAGCTCCATTTCCGATCTCGACGTCTCTATCGTGATCACATCGGCGTCCATAGCCGCTATATGCTCGATAATGTCGTTAAACTCGCTATAGCACATATGCGTGTGAATCTGCGTATCATCTTTCACACCACAAGAGCTCACCTTAAAGCATTGCACCGCCCAGTTCAGATACGCTTCCCAATCCGATTGGCGCAAAGGCAGACCTTCCCGGATCGCCGGTTCGTCAATCTGAATAATGGCCACACCCGCTTCTTCCAGCGCGACGACCTCATCCCGTATCGCCAACGCGATTTGCAGGCAGGTAACCGATCTGGGCTGATCGTCCCGTACAAAAGACCATTGCAGCATGGTAACCGGCCCGGTCAGCATGCCCTTCATCGGTTTGTCCGTATACTGGCTGGCGATCGAAGTCCAGCCTACCGACAAGTCCTTGTCTCTGTATACATCTCCGAATATCACCGGTGGCTTTACACAACGACTGCCATAGCTCTGTACCCAGCCATTGGAAGTAAAGGTATATCCCTGCAGCAGCTCACCGAAGTATTCCACCATATCATTGCGCTCAAACTCCCCGTGTACCAGCACATCCAGCCCGATCTCTTCCTGAACGCGTATGGTTTCCGCGATCGCGTCCCGGATTTGCCGCTCATAGTCTTCCCGGCTGATCGATCCGTTTTTCAGTCTGGCTCTCAGTTGACGGATGTCTTTGGTTTGGGGAAAAGAGCCGATCGTCGTTGTGGGGAAAAGCGGCAATTGCAGCTTTCGTTGCTGTATCTGACGGCGTTCCGGATAGGCGTTGGTACGCCTTGAATAAGTCGGATCAACCAGGCCAACCCGCTGCTTGACCGCCGCGTGGTGAATCAGCGGGGAAGTTTTCCGGTTTTCCAGAGCCTTCTGATTGGCGTCCAATAGCGCGGCGAACGTTCCGCTTTTATCTTCCGCCAATAGCCTGATCTCCGTCAGTTCCTTTAGTTTCTGCTTCGCGAAAGCCAGCCATTGCTTTATTTCCGGAGACAGTACCTTTTCATTGGTCTCCAGATCCAGGTCACAGGGCGCGTGCAGCAGCGAACAGGAAGGCGCCACAAAAATCCGTTCCGCTCCCAATACCGCTTCCGCTTTTCTGATCAGCGCCAGCGAACGCTTATAATCATTTTTCCAGACGTTGCGTCCATCCACCACGCCGAGCGACAGGCTCAGTTGCTCAGGAATGAGTTCCAGCAAGGTATCCAGTTGTTCCGGAGCTCGAACCAGATCCACATGCAGCGCGCAAACAGGTAGCTTTGCCACCCAGGCCGCGTTTTCGCGCAATCCTTCAAAATAGGTAGCCAGCATTATTTTCAATGCAGGAAACCGCTCACGCAATGTTTCATAAGTTTCGCTGAAAGCCCTTTTTGCCCTGTCCGCGAGATCCAGCGCCAGAAAAGGCTCATCAATCTGAATCCATTCCGCTCCGGCATCCTGTAGCTTTTGCAGCAGCTCACCATATACTTCCAGCAGGGAAGGCAGCAGATCCAGCGCGTCAAAACTTCCTTTCTTCACCTTGCCGAGCAGGAGATAGGAAACCGGCCCAAGCAATACAGGACGGGTCTCTATCCCCAACGCTCGGGCTTCCTTGTAGTAATCAACCGGCAGTTCCGTAAGCAATTCGAACTGCTGATCGCTGTAAAACTCCGGTACGATATAATGGTAATTGGTATCAAACCATTTGGTCATTTCCATGGCGACCACATCATCGCCGGCCTTTTGTACACCACGGGCCATGGCGAAATACAGATCCCAAACCGACTTCTCCGGATTTTCTCTGATTCCCGCGTATCGGGGTGGTACAGCGCCCACCATAAGCGAAAAATCCAGCACCTGATCGTAAAAAGAAAAATCGTTGGAAGGAATAAAATCAATTCCCTGCTCTTTCTGCAGTTGCCAGTTTTTATGACGGATTTCTTTGCCCGTATGTATCAGTTCCTGTTCGCTGATTGTTCCGGACCAGTAGCTTTCACAAGCTTTTTTCAGCTCTCTGTTGTCACCGATTCTCGGGTAACCCAAATTGGATGTTTTCATTGCTTTTGGTAAATTAATTTCCTGACAAAGCTATATATAGAAGATAAAAAAAATACATATTAAAATATATTTGGAAATTAAATCTGTTTATAAAATATTTGAAAGAATAAAAATCCATATAGGTATCAAATAGCCCAGGTAATCAGATAATTTATCTATGCATACCATCGACGAAACCGACATCAGCATACTCCGGCTGCTACAGGAGAACAGCGATATTACCACCAAAGAGCTGGCCGATAAAGTCAATCTATCGCCTACTCCGGTATATGAACGGGTGAAAAAACTGGAACAGGAAGGCTATATCAAAAAATATGTCGCTCTGCTTGACCGCGAAAAGCTGGGCAAAGGCCTGATCGTATTCTGCAATGTATCGCTGCGCAAGCATACTCGAGAGATCGGGCAGCAGTTCGTACGTGATATCGCTATGCTCGATGAGGTTACCGAGTGTTACAACATATCGGGCGATTATGACTTTCTGCTCAAAGTGCTGGTCAACGATATGAAACATTATCAGGATTTTGTACTCAACCGGCTGGGTTCGGTCAAAAACATCGGAAGCGCGCACAGCATATTTGTCATGGGTGAGATCAAGCACAGCTATCAGATACCGCTGCCGGGGCGGGAGGGGTAGCAAAAGTCAGAATCCTGACTATATGGTAGTTTTCCTGGAATAAAACTCTTTTCCGACACGGTTGATATGCTCTATGAATTCCGGATTCGTTATTTTGTCATAAATAGAAATATCGAATTTGTAGGGTAGCATTAAATCATCCAGATCAAATTCAATTCTCGTCTGTAAACTCAAATCTATTTTATCCCCAATCAATGTAAGATCTATATCTGAAGCTGGCTTATAATTACCCATGGCTCTCGACCCATAAAGCAGTACTTTTTCCACCTGGTCATAATGGGAAAAAACAGTTTTTATCCTGTCAATGTCCTCTGGGATTAATCCTGAATCTCTCATTAAAATAATTCACCTAAAGCACTATCACGCTTAACGATCATTAGTTGGTAAAACGCTACGAATTCAGGAAAGTATTCATCTTTTACCTTGGAATAAATCTCATTCGCGGTATCTTCATTGTAAGTATGTGAAGTTTTGTTGCGACTACCGATCATATCCATCCAAACTTGTGCATTAGAAATGAGTTGGAGCCTGAAAGCCTCCCTTGTAGCGTCTCTGCTACCTCCTATGGTATTGTTTCCTTGATACACGGCATAATCTTTCATTACATTCCAAGCTAACTCATGCGTATATTCAAAACGCTGTATAAGGCCTTCCTTCATCATTTCATCCAATACATCTTCAACATCTGTCTCATTCTCATTTTTTTGAATGTACTCTACCGCGTCCTTAAGCTTTTTTAAGGCTTTCGTAAAGTTGGAAAATCGTTGTATCCACCGAATATCTTGCTTCATCTTTAGGTTTTTTTGTTACTGGCATTGTCCCTGTTGCGAAAATCAATTTAAACCCAGATAATGCAACAATATCACAAACATTTTGTATAGCAAATGTATCTAAAATTTCAGGATTGAACTACTGGAACTATCATGAATAAAGGTTTAAGCCACCAACCCGAACCTTTAGTATCATTATCCATAAATAGAGAAATAGTAGCTTTATTAAAAATACCATTCAAAACATATACCGGGAAAACCTGCTATAATTTATAGGATCATTTGCAGACAATGAAAACACAATACAAAACAGTGTTTCACCTTTCCAGCGGAGATCACGCGGTACACAAGGCGCTCATACGCCAGCTACATAACCTGCTGGAAAGCTATTCCCGAAATCGTAACGCACGGAGAAGGAGTCGGCCCGCTGCTGGCAGATAGTCCGTATATCAATATGCTTTATGACCTGCATGGCCGGGGAATCCGGTTGCTGGTATGCAAAAACACACTGAAGCAGAAAAACACACCGGAGGAGTCACTACCCGGACATGTTGAGACTGTGCCTGCTGCTGTAGTGCGCCTGATTGTCCGTCAGCATGAAGGCTGGAGCTATATCAAAGCGGGCTTTTAATTCGTTTTACAGGCAATATAACAAGCGGAACAGATAACGAGTATAAGCTAAGTAAATGAGATTTCCGGTCATTATTTTTATTCTAGCCTGCTTTTTCCGGGTTTCCGCTTCGGATTATCTGAGCTTTGTCATCGCGGATGCCGAAACCGGCGAAACGCTTCCCTATGCCAGTATTGGTGTCGCCGGCTCTCCCTCGCGCGCTATTTCTTCTGACAGTACAGGGCGTATGACACTATCTCTTTCAACCTATGGCTCCCAGGATAGTCTGTCTATTTTCTGTATGGGGTATCAGCCAGTCAGCGTTCTTATCGCCTCCATACAAAACGGGGATACTGTTTTTCTCCGTCCGGCGACATTTCTCCTGGAACCGGTACAACTGTCGAACAGGTCTTTGACCGCGGAAGCGATCCTGCTTCAGGTACGTAAACGATTTTACCGCAATCACCAGCTTTCTCCTTCCCGTCAGCAGTTCTACTTTCATGATTATACCCATATACCTTTTGACAAGGAAAACAAAGTACAGCTCAGGCGGTCTACGTTTGCAGGTCTTGCCGCGGACAGTGTACAGGCTCTGCTGGACAAGCTGCCGGAGCAGTTTATCGACTACCAGGACCTGCTGCTTACGCTGTACCAAGACAGCGGTCTGTACAAGTTGATTCCACTGGAAGGTATCGCGCTTGAGCAGCGTCAGACGCTCGCTCTGATCGTGGAAGCGGAAGCCCGGTTCAAACCTTTTATGGAAGACGTGGAAAAGGGCATGGCGGACAAAGACGTTTATTACAAAATCCGGACAGGTGTACTTGGCCGCAAGTTCGGACATAAAAAGTCGTATACCTGGCCGGACGACGACGAGGAAGACGACAGCCTGCACTATACTGTAGAAACTCAGTGGCTGAAGCCGGAGTTGCTCGCCCTGCTTCGGGACTATGCCAGCGTAGACGGTGGCGACTGGGAGTTTGTAACCAGACCCGCCCGCTATCATTACGCGGTGCAAAGCTCCGAATACTCCAACGGGAGCGAGGTCTGGCGGATCTCCTTTACTCCCCGGAAGTCAGGCCTCTTTGAAGGGTATCTGTATATAGATCAGCGTACGTACGGTATTCTGGAAGCGCGTTTCGCCTACGCTTCCGGACGCGAAACCGAAAAGTTCAGGCTGGCGGGATTTGGGCACGCGCTCCGGCACAAGGAAGGTCATATTTTTTTCGAACAGGGTGAGCAGGGATATTTTGTCCGCTACCTTTCCGCGACACAAAAAGAATGGTTCAAGCTGGACAGGAACTTTTCAATCACCAAAAAACAGAAACGCTTCCTGGTGGATAAGACACTGAGTGAAATAAAGCTGACGACCGATCTGTCCATTGAAACCACCCATATCCGCGAATTGCTGTCATTGGAGCGTGAACCGGTTTCGTCCGAAGCGTTTGAAGAAGTCACCGAACCCAAATCCGTCCGGATACGCCTGGAATATGGAGATCTGCCTGGGTTGTCGCGTCGCGGCACCTCGATCGCTCCGGTCCGGGAGTTGCGAAAATACCGGCAGCGCTCCGGGGCTATAACTCCGTATAGCGGGGATGAGAATTAAACAGTTTTTCGCGTTTCGCCACGCTGTTTTTGCTAATAAAAAAGTTTTTTAGTTAGTTTGAATTTCAATTCAGAAAAATCCACGCGATTCATGAAGCTGTTTTTTCTTGCCAAACTTTTCTTTTTCAGAGATCGTTCCTGATAACAGGGTCCTCGCGTTGAGTATCCTTTTACCGGTATTCCCGGAAGTCTGAATACTTCCGGGACAGCTTTATTCACTTTTGTATTTACATTAACCTATCCTGAGGTTCTGTTCCATTATAACGAATCGCGAGGGATCTACTATATTATATGGCAACTAACTGGAAACAAAAATTTCTTCTTATATGGAGCGGACAGTTTGTGTCCCTGCTCAGCAGCTCGGTCGTAAACTTCGCGATCGTACTCTGGCTTAGTCTTGAGACCGGTTCGGCTCAGGTGCTGGCCATAGCCGCGATCGCCGCGCTCCTGCCCCAGACATTGGCGGGGCCGTTTACGGGTGTACTGATAGACCGCTGGAATCGTAAAAGGACCATGATGCTGGCGGACCTGTTTGTCGCGTTTTGCACGTTGGCGCTGGCCATACTGCTATATCTGCATGTATCCAGCGCCATATACATATACGCGCTCCTGGCGCTCCGCTCACTGGGATCGGCTTTTCATATGCCCGCGATGCAGGCGTCGGTTCCGCTGCTGGCTCCTGAAACGGAGCTGACCCGCGTCAACGGTATCAATCAGGTCATTCAGTCTGTAAGCGTGATCGCCGGTCCCGCTCTGGCCGCTTTGCTTATCGCTGTACTGAACATAGAGCAGATCCTGCTGCTGGATGTAGCGGGAGCGATATTAGCCTGTCTTTCCCTGGTTTTTGTAACCATTCCCAATCCGGAGCGCGAAACCGGGGTCGCCCCTCATTTCGCTACGGAAATGAAAGAAGCGGTTTCCGCGGTACGTGTGGTGAAAGGTATGCCCTGGCTGATGTTCTTTTCAGTGACAGGATTGCTTTTCATTATGCCTATCAGCGTGCTTTTCCCTCTGATGACGCTCGAGCATTTCAACGGCACTCCTTTTCAGATAAGTCTGATCGAAATCGTATGGGGTGTCGGCATGCTGATCGGAGGAGCTGTGATGGGGTTCAGGCACTACAAGGTCAATCAGGTCGGCCTGCTCAATGGCGCCAATATACTTCTGGGACTTACATTCATATTATCGGGTGTGCTTCCATCTTCGGCCTATACCGGTTTTGTGGTTTTTACCATTATAGGAGGCGTCGCGGGTACTGTCTACCAGACGACCTTCATGACGCTGCTGCAACGAAAGATAGATCCGGCGGTGCTGGGCAGGGTCATCTCTACCTATTTCAGTGTATCTCTGCTGCCTTCGCTGATCGGATTGCTTGGCACCGGTTTCCTGGCCGATACCATTGGGCTGGGGTATTCATTCGTCCTGTCCGGGCTTTTGCTGTCTCTGATTGGCCTGATCGCCTTCTTTGTTCCTTCGCTGTGGAAGCTCGGCAGGCAAACCCCCGGTAATACAACGATTTAAATTACAAGTATCGCGTTCTGACAATTATCCGGGCATAGCTTTCTTATGTTCCCGGATAATTCTATGATACAGACGCCGCTTTTCGGGCCTTTTATAAAAAATCAGGCCGTTATAAACTCTTCTTCCCAAACAAAGCGCTGTCCTCACGGGTAATTTATCCTGAACCTTAACCCAATCCGGACATGACTCTGCAGGACCCTCTATATGGTATCGTCAAACCTTCTCCGGTCATAGAAGCGCTTATTCATTCCGGCGCCTTTCAGCGTCTGAAAAATATCCATCAGGGTGGAGCGGTCTTTCTGGTGAGTCCTTCGATATGTCACAGCCGGTATGAGCATTCGGTAGGCGTCTGGATGCTGACCCGGATGCTGGGCGCGTCTATGGAAGAACAGGTGATGGCGCTGCTGCACGATCTTTCCCATACGGCTTTCTCTCATGTTTCGGACTATTTGTTTAACAATACCGAGGAAAACTACCATGAATCGCTCTTTCAGCAGGTAGTATACAATTCTGGTATTCCTTCGATCCTGCGGCGATTTGATCTGGACGAAACCATACTTTTCCGGAAAAACTACACCATACTCGAACAGGAATTGCCGGCTCTCTGTGCCGACCGCGTCGATTATACGCTACGGGATATGTATTACGCGGGGATTGCCAGCCGTAATGAAATCACTGACTTTGTCAGTCAACTGGTCGTCAGCGAAGGACAAATCGCTGTAAGCAGCAAAGAAGCGGCCCGATGGATCAGTGAAAAGTACAGGGTGCTCAATGAGGATTATTTCCGCAAACCCGAACATGTTTTCGCCAATGTTCAAATGGCCGCCTTGCTGCGAATCGCCATTCAGAAAAAAATCATCCGGCACAAGGATCTGATGAAAGACGACGCCTATATACTCCGGCTGCTGACCGCGCACTCCGACACTCGCCTGCTGCTCAATCAGATCCGGACGCTGAACGGTTTCAAGGATTTTATGAAGCAGCATACGCGTGATATATTCAAGAAAAGAGAACTGGAACCGCTGGTTAGTCAGCGGTGAGTTTTTTGGGAAACCAATCTCCGGTAACAGCCAAACCCCCAAGGTTTTTTATCGTTCGCATATAAACCTTGGGGGTTTCT
>JAEWAY010000013.1 GCA_023391415.1 Bacteroidota bacterium
AACGCCGACAGAGTTCCTGTTGAAACATGGAAAACTCTCCGAGTTTCCCACATTACAACAGGATAGCAATAATAATTCTAATTGGAATTATTTAGTTTTGAATGTAGCTAGGTAAGGGAAGATTACATTTCGGAAGAAGATTTTAAGTATGTAAACGAAATTCTTCACGAGAAGAATACAGGATACACTGTAGTAAAATACGAAGAGAATCGTCCTTTACAAGGATTTATACTTTGCCCGGTTTGTAATAATAAGTTCACTGGCTATAAGTCCAAAAAGACTTCTACCCATTATTACAAGTGTAATACGGCAGGTTGTGAAGGAGGAAATGTTAATGCGGAAACAACCAAAAAATCTGTTAAAAGAGGTGCTCATGACTTGTTCCGAGATATGCTGAGCCATTGGGAGCTTTCCAAGGACTTAATACCGCTATATAAAAAACAATTGAAGGCTACCTTCTTAGAGATAAACGAAAATAATACCCTAGAAAAGAAGGAACTAAAGAAACAACTTACTCTTTCGGAACAAAAGATTGAGAACCTCTATGAAAAGTTTTTAGAAGGAGATATTCCCAAAGAATACTTTGTCAAATTTATGAACAAGCTGGAAGATGAAAAGAAACTTCTTTCAGAAGAAATAGAAAAACGTGAGCAAAGTCTATCGAACCTGACAGAATACATAGATTTTGCCGTTCTAATCAGCTCAATGCTTAGTGATTTATGGGATTGTAGCGATTATGAGGATAAACAGCTTCTACAAAAAACCATATTTCCGGACAAAATCTTTTATGACAAGAAAAACCACCAATATCGAACCTCCGAAATTAACACCGCATTGAAGGTAATTCGCTCTATTACAGAGGAAAAGAAAGGACAAAAAAAAGGACGAACTGGTGAAAATACCAATTCGTCCGACTTAGTAGCGGGAGCAGGACTCGAACCTGCGACCTTCGGGTTATGAGCCCGACGAGCTTCCATCTGCTCCATCCCGCGCTGTTATTGTTAAACTACTATTTTTTGCTTTTTGTTCAATTCCTTCCGAATTGGTGATGCAAAGGTAGTCTTTATGGTTTAAAATCCAAAGAATACTATCGTTATTTTTAAAATAAATGTCTAAGGTCTTATTAACTACGCCCTAATTTTAAAATAAGTAGTCATCATGAACAACATGACCAGGATCGGATTAGTTCCATCCGATGGATGGGATGTATTGAGAGCGCCTTTATTTTTTCGCGAAACAAATTGTACCTTCGCGTACTATGACGAATCCTATAAACGAATCTACGCATAAGGCGGGTTTTGTAACGCTGGTTGGTAGGCCCAACGCGGGCAAATCCACACTAATGAATATGCTGGTTGGAGAAAAGCTTTCGATTGTCACTTCGAAGGCGCAAACGACCCGGCACCGGATTCTTGGGATTGTCAACAGTGACGAATACCAGATTATCTACTCGGATACTCCGGGCATTATCAGACCTTTTTACCAGTTGCAGGAATTCATGATGTCCTATGTCTCCATGTCATTGGAAGACGCGGATGTGGTCATGCTGGTGGTGGACCCCAAAGACCCTTATGAAGAGGATGAAACTATCAATCGCCTGAAACATACCCAATCTACCTTGCTGGTAGTGATTAATAAAATCGATTTGATATCGGATGAGGAACTGGAGCGACAGAAAAAGTTCTGGAACGATTTGCTGGAACCGGACAAGATTCTGGCGGTGTCCGCGATCAATGGTATTCATGTCGATCAGGTTTCTGAAAGTATTCTGGAGGTGTTGCCTGTACACCCGCCTTTTTATGACAAGGACGTTCTGACGGATCGTCCGGAGCGCTTTTTCGCGGCGGAAGTAATCCGTGAAAAGATATTCAAAAACTATAAAAAAGAAGTACCTTATAGTACCGAAGTCGTAATCACAAGCTTTAAAGAATCTGAAACGATCATTCGTATGAGGGCCGAAATTTATGTGGAACGGCAGTCGCAGAAAGGGATTTTGATCGGGAAAAACGGAGAAGCGTTGAAAAAGGTAGGTATACAGGCTCGTGAAGATTTGGAAAAGTTTTTTGGCAAGCAGGTATATCTGGAACAGTTCGTAAAAGTAGAGGGTGATTGGCGAAAGAGGGAAGGAGTATTGCGCAAATTTGGATACAAGCAGGATTGATTAAGAAATCATCCTGAATAAGACTGTTGTCTTTTTATAATAAATACCTTTAATTTTTCGTGATAAATCAAAGGTTTCGCGGAATCAAGAAATATTCTACAGTAAGACGTTGTTATTGATTGTTTTGTAGGGTTTTATAGCTAAAAAATAGCTTCATGAATCGGATATGTCGTTTGTTTTGTATTGAAAAACCAATTATTCAGGCGGGGATGGTATGGTGCAGTGGCTGGAAGCTGGCTTCGGCGGTTAGCGAAGCGGGAGGCCTTGGACTTATCGGTGCGGGTTCGATGTACCCTGATACGCTGAGGACGCATATTCGGAAGGTGAAAGCGGCGACCGGCCGGCCTTTTGGTGTCAATGTTCCCCTTTTATACCCGGATATCAAACAGCTTATGGATATCCTGATTGATGAAAAGGTGTCCATCGTATTTACTTCCGCGGGCAATCCCGCTACCTGGACCAGTTTGCTCAGGAGCCATGGTATGAAAGTAGCGCATGTGGTATCCAGTCTCAAGTTTGCCTTAAAGGCTCAGGAAGCGGGTGTCGACGCGGTAGTCGCGGAAGGCTTTGAGGCGGGAGGACACAACGGACGAGATGAAACAACTACATTCTGCCTGATTCCTCTGGTCCGGAAACATATAGATATTCCACTTATCGCGGCTGGGGGTATCGCTACCGGACGGCAGATGCTTGCTGCCATGGCGCTTGGCGCCGATGGAGTACAGGTTGGCTCTCGTTTCGCGGTTTCCGCTGAGTCGTCCGCTCATCCGCGCTATAAGGAAGCGGTATTACGTTGCGGAGAAGGTGATACCGCGCTAGCACTTAAGGCGCTAACACCCGTAAGGCTGATCAAAAACGATTTTTATCATCAGATAAAGTCCGCAGAGGAACGGGGCGCCAGCATGGAAGAGTTGCGGGCAATCCTCCAAAAAGGAAGAGCCAAGAAAGGTATTTTTGAAGGAGATTTGCAAGAGGGAGAGCTTGAAATCGGTCAGGTCGCCGCGCTGATTGACTCGATCCGGCCCGCCGCGGAGATTGTTGAGGAACTTTGGAAGGAGTATCTCAGGGTGAAAAAGGAGATGGCGGATAACTGAAGCATCTTGATAGCTGAGGTTCGAAGCTATCAAGATGCCTTGATTGCCAGTATGGCTTTTCAACAACCGCTTAACCGTACGCCGCGCATGGAGCCCGAACCGAAAGCCATACTCTCAACCGGAAAGGAAATGTTGTCTTTTTTATTCTGAAGACCAAGTATATAGATTAGAGGAATATAGTGATCTTCGGTCGGAGATTGCGCACGATATTGCCGCTACCGATGATCAGTACACCTTTGCTTCTCAAATAGGTGAGATCACGCGCCAGTTCATAGTGATACCCCATAGGTCTTTGTATGTCGATACTCATCTGAAATACCGGGATGTCGGCCAGCGGATACATCCGGGCCAGCACACTCCAGGTACCATGGTCCAGCCCCCAGTCGCGATCCTCTCGTACCTGACCTTGTTTGTAAGCTCTTTGGCTAGCGTTGGCGCTCCTTTGGTCGGATAGTCATTTCGTGGAGGGCTTTGGGGAAGCCATAAAAATCGTGTATAGTCCTGGGTTTCTCCATAGCGGTTACAAAAGTACCCCGAGTGAGCCAGTGCGCCGAGACGCGGAGGAGCGCCCTGGGACTTATGGAGTCGCCCAGTTTTTTCCAGATCCGGGTATCGGGATTGTCTTCGAGCGCGCTCATCAGATCGCTGTGGCCGATAAAAAGAGAGCGGGGAGTGTTTGCTCCGCGTTTTTCAGTTGTTTCAGCGATCTGGCAAAATTTTTTAATGGCATCGTCAGACTCAACGCCCCAGTTCCTATCAGACTTAAAAATTCCTTGCGATTCATATCTCCAATACATCAAACATGTTTTAAACACCTATATGGGTTTTTTGTTCATTTACTTCTATAAACTTTAATTATGGTTTGAAATGGGATGGAGGCTAATCGGAAGCGTCATGTTTGGTTATTATTTGGTATAATAAACTGTACTTAAGTTTGCTACCTAAAAATAACGGGACGCGTCGCTATGCATCGCTGTTGGTTTCGTCATAGCGCGTTAATCCGGCTATAATTCTTACAACGAACCTTTATTTCTTATTATATAATCCTAAAAAGCGCCCACCGATCATGGATAGCCGGAAGGGCGATTTTATTATAATCTGATTTGTAATACTGTACCTCCGGCCATATTATATGTTTATACAAGAAATAGTAAGCGCTAAGTGTTCATTTCTAAAACTTTTTTAATATTTTTGAATTCCTTATATTTCTTCTATAAAAGGGATTATTCTATGGATAAATATATATTTGAAGGCGATCAGTTCGCGATTTCCAAAAAAGGAATACATTTTTTAAAAAGCCGTTATAATTATGAAACGTTTAGTTTTTCTGACATCAAGAAGTTGAAAATATTCAGGGGAAAAGAAATAAAAAACTGGATTCTTCTTCTTTCGACCGGAGTAGTTTTCCTGCTTACCTCGCTGGCGTATGAATATAGTATCCTCAAAGACCATGTATTTGGCAATTCGGGCGAACGCCTGTATATGGAACAGTTTTCCATACCGATTGTTTTTATTCTGATAGGCGTTTATTGTATTATTCATTCTCTCAAAAACGGGCTTATTATGGAAGTAGCCACCTCCAAAAGTACGCGTCAGGTCGTACTTGACAGCTCCAATTCAGAGTATGAATTGGAGCAGCTTATTGATTTTATCAGGGAGAAAATAAAGGATAGCGATGTGAAAATCTCTTATCCCGAATAGATCGGACAACGGTTTATTTTGCCCGTAGCCATCTTTATTGTCAGCATTCCGTCAGATTGACCGGAACGTTGGCGGCCAACCCCCCCAAAGAGGTTTCCTTGTATTTGTCACTCATATTTTCCGCCGTTTCTTTCATCGCTTTTATTACATTGTCCAGTGTGACTACGGCCTTTTCCGGATCGCCGGCGAGAGCGATCATAGAGGCCGTAATCGCTTTGACGGCTCCCATACTGTTGCGTTCAATACATGGAATCTGTACGAGTCCCCCGATTGGATCGCAGGTTAGTCCGAGATGATGTTCCGCCGCGATTTCCGCGGCCATCAATACCTGATCCGGAGTGCCACCCAGGCATTCAGTAAGACCAGCCGCCGCCATGGAAGAAGATACGCCGATCTCGGCCTGGCATCCCCCGGCCGCCGCGGAGATGGTCGCTCCCTGTCGGAAAAATTTCCCGATTTCAGACGCCGTCAGCAAGAAAGCCGCGATATCCCGATCTCCAGCCACACGGCCGGAAAAACATATATAATATATCAGAACGGCTGGAATTACCCCGGCTGATCCATTGGTAGGCGCGGTGACGATTCTGCCCATCGACGCGTTGACTTCGTTGACGGCCATCGCCAGGCAGCTTACGCGAGTAAGTACTTTGCGGAAATCTCCACCGATCTTCATGGCTTCCAGCCAGCCGGAAGGATCGTGATAGTCATGCTTGCGGAGTAGTTGACGGTTGAGAGCCGCCGCTCTCCGCGCGACACCCAAACCTCCCGGCAATACGCCCTCCGTATGGCAGCCTTCGTACGCGGATTCCAGCATCACATTCCATAGTTTTCGCAGATGTTCCCGGACTTCCTGTTCCGAACGAAGTCCCCGCTCGTTGGCCATCGCTATCGCCGATATCGACATTCCGGTTTCGGCGCATAATCTGGCCAGTTCTCCGGCGTTTTTGTAGAGATAAGATGCTCGCGGGCCGTGGCCAGAATCAGCCGGATGATTTTCTTCTCCCCGAATAAATCCGCCTCCGGTGGAAAAATAGGTTTTTTCTTCTTTTG
Organism: Bacteroidota bacterium; assembly: GCA_023391415.1. Lineage (GTDB taxonomy): Bacteria > Bacteroidota > Bacteroidia > Cytophagales > Cytophagaceae > SpSt-227. Next base: position 6,007 of record JAEWAY010000013.1, read on the forward strand.
AGCCATCCAGAAATGTAACGGAGAATTTCAGCGCGTTGGGATGAAAAGGATGTTTCTCTTTTTTAAGAAAATGGATGGATCGCTCCGGATGAAAGTAGAAGTCCGCTTCCTGATCGATCCGGATTCGGTTTTCGGCCAATACATCTTCATAGATTTCCTGGAGACTCCCGACAGGTACTGAGGTCGGATCGAGCTGGAGTAGCCCGTATACGATGGCCTTGTCCGTATAATGACCTTTGCCCGTGAGCGCCAGAGAGCCATACAGCGATACGTCGACGGATACGACATTCATAGGAATTCTGGTCCGCAGCCAGTCCATCCAGGCGGAAGCGGCTTTCCAGGGGCCGAGAGTATGCGAGCTGGAAGGACCGACGCCAATTTTAAGAATCTCGAATATGCTAATAAAAGAACTCATACGTGATGCCGGGATTAATCGATTGCCTTTTCAACCGAAAGAGTATACGAATCCGGTGAGAAAAAAGTATGTTAAATCCCTTCCGCCGAAGATAAATTCGTTGGTTTTGTTCATTACTGAGCTTTGGGTTATCCTTTCGTTTTAGCAATTGCCTTCGTACGCCTTTATTCGACTCATTATCAGAAAAATGAAAAGGAGCGAATTGTCGATAAAGCGCGAGGTCCCGTATCCGCTCTCTGAGTTTTCCGGCTTAGCCTGTAGGTTTGATGATGGGTTTCACTTTGATTTGATTTAAATTGTAAGCGGTTTCCTAGCCATTTTATAGTCAAATTCATTATATTCAGCCCTCATTTATCAAATTGTAGTCCATCGGTCCGCTTTCCAACCCGAACATCCTATAATCGTTCGTGGAGTCGTAGTAATCTGGTGGGGTATTTTATAATATTGATCCATAATAGATCATGGATTATTGATCAGATTTTAAAAGGCGTCGCTTCAGGTCGGAAAAAGACCGCCGGATAATGAAGACGCCATTTTTAGACAGAGAATAATCATAAATTAACGCGTGTATGAAAAATCAGATTTGGGCTAAAAAATCGGTGGAGCAATATGAGGACGATATAAGACACAGCGGCCTGAAACGATCACTTGGAAAATGGGAACTGACCGCTTTGGGAATCGGAGCGATCATTGGGGCCGGCATCTTTGTGATGACGGGAATCGGCGCTAAGGAGCACGCCGGGCCGGCGCTTGTCCTTTCTTTTATCGTCGCTGGTCTGGGTTGTGGCTTCGCCGCGCTTTGTTATGCCGAGTTCGCCTCTTTTCTTCCTGTAGAAGGTTCGGCGTACGCTTATTCTTACGCCGCGGTTGGAGAGCTTTTCGCCTGGATTATTGGCTGGGACCTGATTCTGGAATACGCGATGGCCTCGTCCGCGGTGGCGGTCGGATGGTCAGGCTATGTAGTCAAGTTTCTCAATCTTTTCGACATCAAAACGCCTCTCTGGCTAGTAACTGATTATTGGAGCGGCAAGGCTTTGGTAGATAAGCATGAATTGGTGGGAGACTTGTCTCCGCTTACCAACGCGTATTCGAATTATACCTTTCCTACCGTGTTTGGTGTTCCTTTCGCCTTCAATCTGCCCGCTTTCCTCATCATACTGGTTGTGACCTACGTCCTGGTAAAAGGGATCAAGGAGGCTTCATCAGCCAACAATATTATGGTTTTTATTAAGCTGGGTGTGGTTTTGTTTATCATTATCGTCGGGTTTATGTATGTCGACGCGCAAAACTGGGACCCTTTTATTCCGGAAAGAATCTGGATCAAAACCAGTAGCGGTCAGGATCAGGAGGCTTATGGCTGGGTGGGGATTTTTTCGGGCGCGGCTTATATTTTCTTCGCTTACATTGGTTTCGACGCGGTAAGCACACAGGCGGGCGAAGCGATCAATCCGCAGAAAGACGTGCCTACAGGTGTTATTACATCATTGATTATTTGTACACTCCTGTATATCCTGGTAGCGTTGGTGGTAACAGGCATGGTCAACTATAAGGATTTGGACATCGCGGCGCCCATCGCGGGAGCTTTTGGCGACAAGGGACTTTCTTACGCGGTCTTTATCATATCGATCGCGGCCATCGCCGGGCTTACTTCCGTGTTGATTGTCATGTTGCTGGGTCAGTCGCGCGTGCTCTACGCGATCGCCAAGGACGGGCTTTTGCCTTCCGGCTTTTTCGCCGCTGTGCATCCTACATTCAAAACTCCCTATAAGACGACTATTCTGATTGGTTTTATCGTAGCGGTCGTGGCGGCGTTTACCCCCATCGACTCTATCGCCAAGATGGTCAATATCGGTACCTTGCTCGCTTTTGTGATGGTTTGTTCCGCGGTTTGGCTGATGCGTTTCAAAGAGCCTTCCCGCCCCCGCCCGTTCAGAGTGCCTTTTATTTCCTTTATCGCTCCGATGGGTATATTGTTCAACCTGTTGATGATGGTGTATCTGGGCTGGGAAAACTGGGTCCGCCTGTTGGGTTGGCTGGCGATTGGTTTTGTCATTTATTTTCTTTACGGCAAGAAACATAGCAAGCTCAGAGCCCGCGGTGATCAATAAGAAACTCCGCGGCGAGCGTTATTCCTGAGGAATGAAAAATGGAGAAACGCGGTTCTTCATTCAGGACGTGATCGCGGTTTGGACGCTGACTCTTCTTCAATTAGCCGTATTTTGGAATCTTCCATGAAGGATACTATGTTGTACAGGTATTCGATTTATGAACCCACGCCCGCGCTATGAATAGAATACTGATTGTAGAGGATGATCTTATTATAAGCAAAAATATTCAGGAGGCGTTGCTTTCCGAGCAGTTTGACCTTGAAGCCGCTTACGATGGCGTCATGGCCGAAAAGCTTTTGAAAAGGGGCGGGTACGATTGTATTGTTATGGACATTAATCTGCCGCATAGAAATGGCTATGAGCTTTGCAGGATGTTTCGCCAATACAATACCTCTACTCCCATATTGCTGCTGACCGCGTTTGACGAGCTGGAAGACAAGGTGCAAGGTTACGACAGTGGCGCGGATGACTACCTTACCAAGCCGTTTTTTATGAAAGAATTGATCCTCCGGATTAATTCATTGATCAAGAGGAGCCGGCAGTTTTCTGTACAGGATGAAAGCGCTATACTGGTTTTTGAGGACATCGTCATTAATCAGCGTAAGAAATCAGTTCACAGAAATAATCAGGAGTTGGAGCTTACACCACGCGAATTCCAGATATTGTTGCGTTTGGTACGCGCGCGTGGAGAATTGGTGCTGAAAAAAGAACTTATCCGGGAAATTTGGGGTAGTTCTTTCGACGCCAATACCAATACAATTGAAGTATATATCAATTTTTTGCGTAATAAAGTCGACAAGCCTTTCGCGGTGCCGCTGATCAAGACAAAAATCGGCTACGGGTATTATCTGGAAAGTGAAAAATGAAGATCAACAAGAAAATAAGTATTTATTTTTCCGGATGTATTATCCCCACCATTGGGATTACCTTTCTTGTTATCTACAACCTGTTTTACGAATATCGGGAAGAAGAATTTCAGAAGCAGCAAAAAAAGAAAATTACCAGTACGCTGCGCTTCCTTACTGAAATCAAGCAGATCGACGACAACCTGATCCAGGCGATGGATAGCCTCACGATACATGATTTTTACGATGAGAAACTACTCATTTTCAATGAGCGCAAGGAGCTTATTTATTCGAGTATCGACGATACGCCCATTCCTGTCGCCCAGAAAATCCTTAATGAGCTTTCTGTCAATAAGCAATGGATTGAGACCAAAGAAAACCTGTACGATGTCATTGGGGTGTATGTAAACAACCGGGGCAACGAATACTATGGCATCAGCAAGGCTCTGGATAACTTCGGCTATTCAAAAATGAACTTCCTGAAGTATACGCTGCTCACTTCCTTCATAATGATATCGTTGCTGATCATCGCCATCGCCTATTATCTTTCCAATAGAATCAGCTATTCGATCATTGATATCACCAATCAGATCAGAAAATATGACTTTGAGGGCGATTACAAGCCTATATGGGCCGGAAAGAGCAACGATGAGATCGCTATCCTGGCCAGTGGGTTTAACCAGTTGCTGGAGCGGATGTACAACGCGTTTTCCTTTCAGAAACACGCTATACATCATATATCGCATGAGCTCAAGACCCCTATCGCGGTTTTGGTGTCCAATCTGGAACGAATAGAAAGGGAGTCCGACGCGCGTACAATTCTGACTCTGATCAAGGATCAGAAGGAGGATACTAAAAATCTGGGCGATATGATCAACGCGCTACTTGAAATCGCCAAGGCGGACGCGGAAAATATGACGAAGGTCGGGCCGGTGAGAATCGACGATCTGGTATATGACGTAGTCGATGAACTTCGAATCCTGAATGAGGATTTTCAATTTGAAGTATCGATCAAAGGCGATATTGTCGAGGAGAAAGATCTGATCCTTATGGCCAACTACAGGCTGCTCAAGTCAGCGATGATGAATCTGGCAGCCAATTGTCTCCAATACAGTATCGATGAGAGGGCCCGGATTGTTATCACGCTTCACGAGCGGATCGTCGCGCTGGAGTTTATCAATCATGGACCTGTAATCACCGAGTCGGAAAAGCGGTTTCTTTTCCAACATTTTTTCAGGGGAGGCAATAGCGCTGGCAAGCGCGGCTTTGGTCTGGGACTTGTTTTGATTAGTAAGATTGTCGGCCTCCATCGTGGCTCCATCCGTTATGACAATCCTGATTCCGGCACTAATATTTTTACTATTCAACTTCCTTTAAGTTAAAATTTATCCGCTTTAAGGCTTTTTTAAGGCCTTTTCGATGTATTTGGACTGTATATTCTATTATCGAAAACCAGATACATGAAAGGAATACTATCGCTGTGCTGTCTTCTGGCAGGCATGGTGTGCTATAGCGGATCGAGCGCGGGAGATACGCTCAGGCTCAGCCGTGAGCAATGCGAAGGGATTTTCCTGAAAGAAAACTTGTCCCTTATCGCCGAGCGTCTGAATATGGATCGGGCGAGGGCGCTCCGACTTCAGGCCAGCCTTTGGCCGAATCCTACGTTTAGTCTGGATCAGGTCAATTTCTGGGCCACGCCCGGGCAGTTGCAAGGAATGGATGGGATTCCCCCGCTTTGGGGAAAATTTGGGCGGAATCAGGAGTTTTGCTCCGAACTGGAGCAGATGGTGCTTACCGCGGGAAAGCGAAAGAAACTGGTAGCGATCGAACAAGTATCGGTGGATATGGCGGGAGAGTACTTTGAGGAACTCCTTCGCGGACTTAAAATAGAGTTTCGCAAGTCCCTGACCGAATTACAATACCTGCAACAGTACAGAGAGATATACACCGATCAGGTTACTTCCCTTCAAACGCTGGTCAGAGCCTATTCCAATCAGATGGAAAAAGGCAATATCGGTCAAGGTGAGTATATACGACTGAAAGCCCTGTTGATGGAGATCAGCAAAGAGATCAACGAGGTAAGTCGGAAAATCAACCGGGCGAGGAGCGAGCTCGGGTCGCTGATGCGGCTGGAACCGACTATGGTGTTGGTTCTGAATGAAGAAGGCTTTGTTCCGGATCTGGACGCCATACGAGCGCTGAGCCTCGACGATATGCTGGATCGGGCGCGGGAAAACCGGCCGGATCTGAAAATCGCGCTACTGGAGGAGGATTATCACAAACGGGTATGGGAATACGAAAAGGCCAGAAAAATACCAGACCTCACGCTCAGGGCGGCTTACGATCGGGGAGGAAACGCCATGCTCAATTTTATCGGATTTGGCTTTGCCATGGATCTCCCTTTTTTTAATCGCAATCAGGGTAATATCGAATATGCCCGAATTGGAATCGAGCAGTCCAAAATTCTGAGTGAGCGGAAGCGGCTCGGAATACAGAACAGCGTAGCGCTTTCTTACCAGAACCTGTTCGCGTCACTGGCCTTTTTTGAAACCATTGAGCCTGGCTATGAAACCAGCCTTGAGAGGCTGTTGGGTAGCTATACCCGCAATTTCGCTTCCCGAAACATTGGCATGCTGGAATACATCGATTTTTTGAACGCGTATCTGGACAATAAGAAAATGATCATCGGATCGGGTAGGGAGGTCGGCGATCATCTGGAGGAACTACGATATGAAATTGGCGACGATATATTCTGAGATAAGCATAAGAAACTTGATTGTACAAAATGAAACTGGGTATCAAATGAAAGTATATACTATGTTGGCGGTATCACTGCTGCTGCTCGCCTTGTCATCTTGCAGACAGCGGACTGGTCCCGAAAAAGCGGAAGTCCCGGCGCGAAAGCATTATTGCCTTGACAAAATATTCAAACAACGGGCGAGCTTTGACTCTTGCGTCATAAAGCCGGTGAGTGAAGGGATTCCCCTTACGGGTATTGTAGAGAGCAATCCGGATAAAGTGATCAATTTTCAGAGCCTGGTCGACGGAGTTATCGCCAATACCTATTTCTCGCTGGGCGATATGGTGTCTAAAGGACAGTTGCTGGCGGATCTGAGGAGTACCGAACTAAATAATCTGCAATCGGAACGAAAGACGCTGGAGGCGCGTATACGGGTGACCGAACGCAACCTGCAATCTGTAAAATCGATGTTTGAAGACGGCATCGCTTCCCGGAAAGATCTGCTGGAAGCCGAAAGTGAGCTGACCATCAGTGAAGCGCAACTGGAAAAGGTAACCGCGATCCTGTCGCTGTACAGCGCGAGCTCGGACCGGGGAGTCTTTCAGATCAAGGCGCCCGCTTCCGGTATCATTACTTCCAAAAACATGATTCCGGGCATGCAGATTTCCGCCGGAGGAGGAACGCTTTTTACGATTTCGGATCTGAGCGAGGTCTGGGTGTTGCTCAACATATACGCGGGCAATGTGGCGCTGATCGAACCCGGCCTTGATGTGGAGATTAAGACATTGTCGTATCCGGATGAGGTGTTTATCGGGAAGATTGGAGCGCTTTCGCAAGTATTCGATAGTGAAGAAAGGGTCATGAAGGCCAGGGTAGTCATGAAAAATGAACGATACAGGCTCAAGCCGGGGATGCTTACCGACGTGACGGCTTTGAGACGCGAGGATACGCGGGCTATATCCATCCCGACCAGCGCCCTGATTTTTGACGACAATCATCATTTTGTAGTAGTACACAAAGACGACTGTGACCTGGAGATCAGGCCTGTAGATATTCTCTCTAAAAGCAATGGTACGGCCTTTATCTCTAAAGGGCTTAATGAAAACGAGCGGATAGTTTCACGAAATCAGTTGCTTATCTATGAGCAGATCAAAAGTTTCCATACCAATTAACAGCATATGCAAAAGTTTATTCAGTGCATAGTCGCGTTTTCATTAAAGAATTCGATCATTGTGTTTTTTCTCACCGCCGTGTTGCTGGTCGTGGGGGTGATCAGTTATATACATACGCCTATTGAGGCTTTCCCCGATGTGACCAATACCAGGGCGCGTATCATTACACAATGGCCTGGCCGGAGCGCGGAAGAGGTGGAAAAATTCGTTACCCTTCCCATTTCCAAGGTAGTCAATACCATTCCTCGCAAGTCGCAAGTTCGCTCCATTTCCCTGTTTGGGCTTTCCGTGGTCACGGTTATTTTCGAAGACGATGTCGACGACTTTTACGCGCAGCAATACGCCGCCAATCGTTTGCAGGGAGTCGATCTTCCCGCCGGCGCGGAGGCGGCTATCGAGCCGCCCTATGGAGCTACCGGCGAAATCTTCCGGTATGTCGTCAAGAGTGAACGACCCATCAAAGAAATTACGGCCCTACACGACTGGGTGATCGAGCGCGAGCTAGTTTCCGTGTCGGGAGTAGCTGATGTGGTCAGTTTTGGAGGAGAGGAAAAAATATATGAGATCAAGATCAATCCGACCGAGCTGGCCAATTATGACTTGTCGCCGCTAACCGTGTTTGAGGCTGTATCAAAAAGCAATATCAACGTAGGGGGCGACATCATTGATCAGGGAAGCCAGGCTTATGTGGTGAGAGGAGTAGGACTGCTTGAGCGGCTGGAAGATATTGAAAATATATTGATTGAAGTAAGAGGCTCGACACCGATTATGGTAAAGCATGTCGCGGAGGTCAAGGTGGGCGCCAAACCGCGTCTGGGTCATGTGGGACTCCAGGACGACGAGGATCTCGTAGAGGGTATCGTGATCATGCTCAGAGGAGAAAATCCCGGAGAGGTAATTGATCGGCTTAAGGAGCGGATAGCGGATCTCAATGACCGTATTTTGCCTCAGGATGTCAGGATCGAACCCTTCATAGACCGTACTGAGCTGGTCGACGCGACAGTAAGCACTGTGACCAAAAACATCGTGGAGGGAGTGATATTGGTCTCGGTAATCGTTTTCATATTTCTGTTCAATTGGCGTACTACTGTTATAGTCGCTTCAGTCATACCATTATCCTTCCTGTTCGCGATCGTGATGCTTCGCGTACAGGGTTTGCCGGCAAACCTTATTTCCATGGGCGCTATTGATTTCGGCCTCTTGTTGGAAGGGACGCTGGTCATTGTAGAAACGGTTTTCGTCGCGATGGAAAAACGGGCTCATCAACTGGGCATGCGAAAGTTTAACGCGATCAGCAAGCTGGGACTTATTAAGAAAAGCGCCGGAAGTGTCGCCTCGTACATCGTTTTCGCGCAGATTATCCTTATTGTCGCGCTTTTGCCGATATTCTCCTTTCAGAAGGTAGAAGGAAAGATGTTTTCCCCACTCGCCTTCACATTAGGCTACGCGTTGCTGGGGTCGCTGTTGTTGAGTATTACCTATGTTCCAGCCATGTGCAAGGTCATGCTGACCAAAAACGTGCGTGAAAGAGAGAATTTCATAGCCCGCGTGTTTCGTACCGGCCTGTTTCGCCTTTTCCTCTGGAGCAATAAATACCGAAAAGCGACGGTCTATGGTTTTCTTGGACTTTTGCTGGTTTGCGTCGCGCGGTTTATGTTTTATGGCTCCGAGTTTATCCCCAAGCTCAATGAGGGCGCTATCTATGTGAGAGCGACATTGCCCAATAGCGTCAATCTGGAGGAATCTGTCAGGCTTGGCAAGGAGATGAAGGCCCAGTTGCGGGAGTTTGACGAAGTGAAGTTTGTGCTGAATCAGACGGGAAGGCCCAATGACGGGACGGATCCAACCGGTTTTTTCAATATTGAATTTCATATACAGTTATATCCGGAGAAGGAATGGAAACGGTCCATCAAAAAGGACGCGTTGCTGGACGAGATGCGCAAAAAACTGGAAATCTATCCAGGTATCATCTTTGGTTTTAGTCAGCCTATCCAGGATAATGTGGAAGAGTACGTGGCCGGGGTGAAAAGCTCGCTGGTAGTCAAAATCTTTGGAGACGACCTGTTTGAGCTGGAGGAATACGCTGATCAGGTGGCGGGCGTACTACGGCATGTGAAAGGTATTGAAGATTTGAATGTGTATCGCAATATAGGTTTACCGGAATTGAGAATTCAGTTACATGACCATAAGTTGTCTCGTTACGCGGTAGATATCGCCGACGCCCAGGCTGTCATCGAAATGGCTATTGGCGGGAGGGCCGCTACCCAATTTTATGAAAATGAGCGGATGTTTGATGTGCGGCTCCGTTTTTCTAAAGAATATCGGGATACAGATACCAAAATAGGAGAGATCCTTATTCCGACTAAAGACGGAAAACGGGTTCCGTTAAAGGAAATCGCGACCATTGGTTTTCATACCGGCCCGGCATTTATATACAGAGAGGGTAGCAGCCGGTATATCGCTATCGGGTTCAGCGTGGAAGGCCGGGATTTGGGAAGTACCATCACGGAAGCCAGGGAAAAGGTAAACGCCCAGATTCAGTTTCCGGAAAATACCAGAATGGAATGGGCCGGGGAGTTTGAAAGCAAGGAAAGAGCCGGACGCCAGTTGGCGGTTATTGTACCGGCGGTTCTTCTGCTTATATTGTTTTTGCTTTACTTCAACTTTGGTACTGTGCGGGATACGCTGATCGCGGCGGGTACTATACCATTCGCCTTTATAGGAGGCTTTATATCTCTTTGGGTCACACAGACCATTTTTGGTATCTCGGCGGGAATCGCCTTCATCATCCTGTTTGGGGTAAATACCATCAATAGTATCATTCTGATCGCGGTCATGAGGGAGAATTTGCAGCGTAGAATGTCGCTCGTCGAGGCCATATCCAATGGCGTATACAGCCGAATCAGGCCGATCGTCATGATCGCGCTCATGGGTTCCATGGGTTTGTTGCCGGCCGCTTTGTCTACCGGTATGGGATCAGAGATCCAGAAGCCGCTGGCGATTATGATTGTGGGTGGGCTTTTGATTTGTATGGTATTGTCCCTGACGGTATTGCCTCAGATGTTTTATCTGGCATACCGGAAGAAGAAACGATAAGTCCGGGTTTTTAGATGTTTTAGTTTTAAGTGTCCCGATCGTACTCGGGACGCTTCTTTTATACCGCTACCTTCGCCCATTTTTTTCCCGCCTTCATTCCGTTTTTTTCAAGAATCATGGTGGCCGCCTGCCAGCCCGAAAGCGCCGCGGCGCCCGCGTGCTCTCCCGGTGGATATGCGCTGTTGCCTACATGATACAAGTCTTTGTCCGGATCGTAAATAGGAGGTTTTTCATAGTTTTCTGGCAGAATATACCTGAGTTGTTGACTGGAAACCCCATAAAGAGCCTTGAAAGTCGATGGAGAAACCAGTTTGTGAAACAAAACGGCGTCTTGAAATCCGGGTATGTGTTCTTCTATCCTGTTGTATATGTAACGGATGGTTTCCTGTTCCGTCAGCTCGTCGTAATCCATCAGTCCCCGGGGCGCGAGAAAATATACGTTGACCGTAACGTAATCTTCTTTTTCACTCAGCAGACTTTTTACCACATGAAACCCAAACGTGTGGGGACGCGCCCCCTGATCGAGCCGGGTAAGCCAGTAGTCGACTCCTTCCGGCATGATAGTGAGTGTCGTAAAAATCCGGGGAAAGCGTATATTTTTTCGCAAAGCGACATGAAGTACGTTGATATGCAGCGATTCTTTGTAATCGCTTGGGTAAAGATCCCACCGCGGGATACTGCTGATTACTTCATCCGCGATCCATACACCCTTGTTGGTGACTATTCGCTTATAATCAGAATATTGTCGGATGTCCAGCGCTTTTGTATCATATACGATGGTCCCCCCTCGTTTCGTAAATACCTCGGCCATTGTGTTCATCATCTTTCCCGGACCACCTACGGGGACGACCGTTTTTTCGTATCCATAACCGTACCTATTGGAAAAGTTTTCCCGCAATATCCGGAGCGATACATCCGCGGGAGCCATTGTCAACGCGTAGGACAAGATGGCCAACAGGTCTTTGAACCAGGAAGACTGTATTTTTGTATCGATCAGCTCAGCCAGGTTTTCATGAGTATTATTTCGGATAGCGTATATGGCCCGGGTCAGATCGGGAAGGTAGGGCAGCAGAGTGAGCGCGAGCCGTGAAGAGTTTAGGGTGAGCGACCTGTCGCCTACGTGAAAAATCAGTTTTGATGGAATGAACTTTACAGGAATTCGCAGGCTTGTAAAAATCTTTTGCAGACCATTGCCAAAGTCGTTACAAGCTTTGACAAACTCATATCCACCAATATGGACGCTGCCGCAAAGCCCGCCTGGCTGGTGATCCTGTTCAACGATAAGTACTTTTTGACCTTCTTTTTGCAATTTCAGCGCGGCGGTAAGTCCCGCTAAGCCGGCGCCAATGACAATAACAGAATAGGATCCTCGCATAAAATCAGTATACTAAAATGATAATCTTTTCATAATCGCCAAGGAGTGGTTCTTTCCGACGAATAAGGAGTTTCGTCAGACTTTAATCAGGGTTATAAACCCTCACAGGGGTAAAATGTTTATCTGGGGAAGAATTTTTGGCTATAAACGTGGTTTAGAGCCAAAAATCTCCAAAATGGCAGAGCTTCGTATACCAAAAGGTAGCCTAACGGTTCGGTACTTGTCCTTTTATTTCTTCCGCGATACCAGCCAATTCGTCTATCTCCGGTATCAAGACTTTTCGGAGATGTATTCTTTTAATTCCACGTTCAGTTGAGCTTCCCGACTTCGTTCGTCCGGATGACTATATAGGCCGGATTGGTTTTTTCTCTTGCGCGAGGCCAGGCTGACCATATGTTTTCTGAATCTCCTCCTCATTGTCTACTTCACATTAGTTCGTATAAGAATAAGTTGTTTAGAGGCCGTCTTGTTTGGTCATAGGTATCGAGGGAGAAGGGAAACTTAAATCGCTGCCGGCTGGTTTTTTAGATAAGAGGGGTTATAACAAAAAAAAGAGGAAAGAGTTATGAAAGGTGTGAGTCCGATTGAAATGCAAAAGTTCTTAAAAGGCGTAAGCTATCCGGCTAAAAGAAATCAGTTGATATGTAAGGCTGTAGAAAACGGCGCGGATATGGATGTAGTCGAAGCGATGTTTAATCTACCCGATCGCGAGTATGATTCAACGACGGAAATAAGCAAGGCGATGTAGTTACAAGTCGCTGATCACCCAGCTATGGATTAAAAAAAGAAGGAAGCCGACAAGGAGCATACGCTCTTTGCCGGCTTTATAGTATGTTTTCTAAAAAGGCAGGGAGTCGTCGTCCTCGTTAAAGAAAGTGCTTACTTCCGGAGACCCGTCATTGCTCGGAGCGGAGGATTGTCCTTCCTGTTTTTGAACTCTCCAGGCCTTGACATCCGTATACCAGCGGCCATTAAACTCACGACTTTCTATTTCTATGGAGGCTGTGATTTGCTGGCCTTCACTCAAGGCGAACTGGTCGATCTTGTCCCCCCACATGGTTACACAGATTTTTTTGGGATATTGGGACGCGGTTTCGATAACAAAGTCCTGTTTTTTCCATTCTCCGTTTTTTCCGTTTCCTGATTGTAGAGGAAGCATTTTGATAATAGTTCCGCTTATTTCCATTCGTAATTGTTTTTATTCAATCTGCAAAGTAATGAAAAATCGGTGATAGAATGAATTTAAACCAGGTCATAATGAAAGGTGATTCTATATATTTCCCCGGATTAACTATACAGGCGCGTTGTGCTGGTGTCGGTAGCGAATGTTGGATCGATAGAGGGTGAAGGTTAAGGCGCGTGTTCGCGAGGGAGATCTTACTGTTTGTGATTAAATACAAAAAAATCAGGGATAGTTTTGTCAAACTATCCCTGACAGATTAAAAAATTAGGTTAAGCAAAAAAAATAAACTTAATAAATTGTAACAGGTGTAATTGTTAAACTTGATTCGAAGTTAATAAACGTCTTTATAAAGTCAATGCTTTGCTTGTAATATTTGTCGAAAGTATTTTTATATTTTTGATAATATTCTGATTATATGTCGAATGTATTGTTTGATTTAAAGAAAAAAAGCCCTTATTGATTTATCGATAAGGGCTTTTGATCAGAAAATGCAATGTAATATTTATTTACCTATTTGATTGAGTTTGTTTTTAACCACTTCAACCGCTTCTTTCATTTTATCCACGTCTTTTTGGCTTTTTTCCTGGTCAGACTTGTTTTGTTGTTGCGCTCTCTCAAGTCGTTTCAGATCTTCCGCGTTTTCTTTTAGCTTATTCTCAAGATTGATTTTGTCTTGCTTATTTCTTTCAATGGAGCTAACCAGGTTTTCACCTTCTTTTTGGTTTTTCTCATGATCTTTGATTGTCTTGGAAAGGGCTTTTTCCGCGTCCGCGATTTCCTTGTTGATATCGTCGCGGTAACATTCGGCCGCGAAATCGGTCAAAATCTGGGACGCCGCCCTATAGGATCCTCCACCTTCCGAAGCGCTCACAAACGACGCGCCGAGGTCGATGGCCCACCATATTTTAGCGCCATCTTTGGTTTTGACAACCTTGGAATATACCTGACCAGGCCTGGACGTGACACCGGGTATTTCCGCGCCGGTGATGCTTAGCACGCCCTTGGAGCTTTGCACTTTACCATAATTCTTTAATTTTTTTTCCCAGGCTTTCTCTACGGCTTTATTATCCAGCTTCACGATGGTATACAAACCTGATCGCTGTATGTTGTCTACGATTTCACTGCCTTCCTGAATCAGGATTTTCTGACTCAGACAAGTGACGCTGAAAATAAGCAGAATGGGCAGGATAAAAATTTTCTTCATGTTTAGTAAAGGTAATGGTTCAGTATATGATTATATAGCTCACACGAGTGTGTTACAGATAGCGGATACGAATTTGTCCTTTCAGGGTTACTTCGCGGAACCCGGGTTCTTTGGTTTTTTATTTGTTTTCTACGCTGATAATTTCGATTTCAAAGATCAGGTCCGCGTTGGGCGGGATGATATACGCGGAAGCTTTTTTGGGATGGACTACACCTTCCTGGCCATAGGCAAGCCAGGCGGGGATCCATAAAATTCCTTTTTCCCGCGGCTTCATCAATAGTAAGCCTTCTTCCCATCCGTCGATCAGGTCTCCGGCTCCCACGGTTACCTTCAGAGGTTTTCGTCCAACGTTGGAGTCAACTATTGTTCCATTACCGAGCTTGCCGGTATAATAAATTTTTATGGTTTGTCCTTTTTCGAGTAGCGGGCCTTTGCCTTTGCGGGTCATCAGGTATTTAAGTCCGGAATCCGAGTATATGGTATCTTTTTTTTGGGCGAGGGAAGGATGAGTCCAGATAAGCGATAGCAGGAAACAGAATAATAGCCGCATAGTCTATATATGGTGGTTTAACTGCTGGGTTCGTAGCGTCGCCGGCTTAGCAACTGCTCCGATCGGTTAACTTTATGGAATTAAGTTCCTCTGAGTAATCTTCGTGTACGAGTTTTTTGAATTTATTGACCGTTTCTTCCAGCGACAGGTCCGAACGGCCTCCGGCGGCGTTTTTATGTCCGCCTCCATGAAAGTGTGTTCTCGCGAATTCGTTCGCGCTAAAGTCGCCTTTGGACCGGAAGGATATCTTGACGCTTTCCTCACGCTCGATGATGACGGCCGCGAACACGACATTGTCTACCGACAACGCGAAGTTGACCAGCCCTTCCGTATCACCGTTTTGGGAGTCATAGCGCTCCAGTTCCTCGGCGGATATGGCGATATAGGCGGTACGATCTTCCGGTATCACGACCATTTTATTAAGCAGCGCGTGGCCGAGAAATCGGAGTTTCTTTTCAGAGTTGTTGTCGTATATGAGCCGGTGAATGCTGGATATGTCTACCGCCAGATTGATCAGTTCCGCGATAATCAGATGTACCTCTTTGTTGGTGCTCGGATGTCTGAAAGAACCGGTATCGGTCATGATACCGGCGTATATGCACTCGCCTATGCAGGTGTCCAGCAAGCTTTTGTCGCCCAGACCGACGATGATCTTATAGATAAGTACACAGGTGGCCGCGGCGGATGTGTCTGAAAAGGAAATACAGGCGAAGTCTTCGGGTTCCAGATGATGGTCGATCAGTATTTTTTTGGCGGAGGCCTTCCTAATGATTTCTCCCAGTTCATTAATTCTGCCCAGCGCGTTAAAATCCAGGCAGAAAATAAGGTCAGCTTCGTCAACCAGCCTCGCGGATTCCTTTTCATTGCCTTCATTGAAGACAATGACCTCTTTTTCCCCGTGCATCCACTTTAGAAACCTTGGATAGTCGGTAGGTGTGACGACGGCAACCTGATGTCCTTTTTTGCACAGGTAGCCCCACATGGCGAGGGACGAGCCAAGCGCGTCGGCGTCAGGCTTATGATGAGTCGTAATGACGATCTTTTTCGGGGTATTCAGAAGATCTTTTAACTCATTCAGTTCTTGTACGAATGCTCTTCCTGAGGTCAATTATAATCGATTTTTAAATGGCAAAAGTGAAAAGTTTTCGCTTAAAAAACAAAACGAAGAGGCTAAACCTTTATTCTGTCATTTAAGTTCAATAGGTGGGTTATTTGTCGTAAAAGTAGTTATTTTCGCGATAAACTTAAAATTAGACGTATTACAATCCAAACTACTATTATGTCAGGAAATAAGACTTTTAGCATGATTAAGCCGGACGCCGTAAAAGATGGCCACTCAGGCGTGATTCTGAAAATGATTGAAGAAGCCGGGTTTCGGATCACCGCTATGAAAATGACGAAGCTTTCGGAAGAAAGGGCCGGGGAGTTTTATGAAGTACACAAAGAGAGGCCTTTTTACAACGATTTGAAGAAATACATGTCTTCCGGACATATTGTCGCGTTGGTATTGGAAAAGGAAAACGCGGTAGCCGATTTTAGAAAACTGATTGGCGCTACGGATCCATCAAAGGCGGATGAGGGTACGATTCGCAGATTGTTCGCCCGCTCCATAGAGGCCAACGCGGTACATGGTTCGGATTCCGACGATAACGCCGCGATTGAGGCGTCATTTTTCTTTTCCGGACTGGAAAGATATTAATCCACCTTTTTCCGGCGCTTTCGCTCCGGGAAATATTGGACAGGGACCCTGGAGGTGGAATCCGGGGTTCTTTTTTACGTTCAGGAGACTATTTCGGGTTGGGTTGTTTTGTCAAACTCTTCAATCCAGAAATTGTTATACCCCTGTCCGATATGGATTTGGATCTGTTGTAGCTGCAATAACTCCAGAATGGAAAGAAAGTTGTAGACCACAGCGATCTTGCGCTGGTTGTCGTTGATGATATCCGTGAAAGAGACCCGTTGTCCGCCGGAGATTCTGTGTAGGATGTATTCCTTTTGCTGCTCAATGGTATAGGGATATTGCTCGACAAAGTGTTTAGGCTTGTTCTGCTCTTCACTGAATCGGTTTAGCGCCTTTTCATACACCCGGAGCAGACGATATAGATCCAGATGCTGTAGCTCGTACTCCACATTGTTGATTTCGGAGAGCTTTTTTATTTCCCTGAGGATATTTCCCCGCTGATTTTTGGAGGCTCTTTCTTCTTCCATTTGGGAGAGCTCTGCGATCACCGACTTATACTTTTTATATTCGAGCAGGTGCGCGACCAGTTCTTCTCTCGGATCTATCTCATTGCCTTGTTCGTCCAGTCGCGGACGCGGTATCAGCATTTTCGCCTTAATACGCATCAGCGACGCGGCTACGAGTATGAATTCGGAGGCGACATCGATTTCCAGACACTCCAGATGCTGGAGATAATCCAGAAAATCATTGGTGATTTTGGATATCGGAATATCGTGTATGTCCAGTTCATCCCTTTCTATAAAGAAAAGGAGCAGGTCGAAAGGACCCTGGAATAACGGTAATTGTATTTCGAAGCTCACCAGGTAAATTTAGCGCTATATTGAGTGACTTGTCTAGCCTGTGGTTGAATTGTTTCCACAAAACGCTCGGAGTTACCCACAAGCGTATGTGGAAAAGTAAAAGATTATAGAAAATTCGTATATTCGTCCATCAAAATCATTTGAGGATATTTTGTGTTATTGAATAGTTGAGCAACCTCTGATCGCTACGAAATTGATAAAACCCGGGAAGAAACTTGCTACGATAAACTCCGCCGCGGATCTCAGAAAGTTGGAAGAAACGGAGCTATACCAGCTCTCCGAAGAGTTACGGCAGTATATTATTGATCATGTATCCGTTTACGGAGGTCATTTTTCGGCTAGTCTGGGGGTAGTCGAACTTACAGTGGCTCTGCATTATGTATTCAATACACCGGAAGATCAACTGGTCTGGGATGTAGGGCATCAGGCTTATGGGCACAAAATTCTGACAGGCAGGAGAGAACGGTTTCATACCAACAGGTTGTATAAAGGACTGTCCGGTTTTCCAAAGCGTTCGGAAAGCGAATTCGACGCGTTTGGCGTAGGGCATAGTTCCACTTCTATTTCGGCCGCGCTGGGTATGGCGGTCGCTTCCGGTTATCTCAACGATCGGGACAGGCAGCATATCGCGGTTATCGGGGATGGAGCGCTTACCGCGGGTATGGCTTTTGAGGCGATGAATCACGCGGGCGTGACCAATACCAATCTTCTGATCGTACTCAACGACAACTGTATGGCTATCGATCCTAATGTGGGAGCGCTCAAGGATTATCTTGTCGATATTACCACATCGCGTACCTACAACCGGGTCAAGGACGATGTATGGAAAGTGCTTGGCAGGATCAGCCGTTTTGGTCCCAACGCCCAGGCGATCGTTTCAAAAATAGAAGGCGCGGTCAAAACATATCTGCTCAAACACAGCAATCTTTTTGAATCACTCGGGATACGGTATTTCGGGCCGGTAGACGGTCATGATGTCAACCACCTCGTCAAGATTTTTCAAGATCTTAAAAATATTCCCGGGCCCAAAATACTCCATTGCATTACCAAGAAGGGCAAGGGTTTCGCTCTGGCGGAAAAAGACCAGACACTGTGGCACGCGCCGGGCAAGTTCGATAAGCTGACAGGAGAGATTCGGAAAAATATCTATGATGAACCGCAGCCTCCCAGGTATCAGGACGTATTCGGGCATTCAATTGTGGAGCTCGCCAAAGTAAATCCTAAAATAATGGGAATAACTCCGGCGATGCCTTCAGGATCGTCTCTGAATATCATGATGAAAGAACTGCCGGAACGCGCTTTTGACGTTGGAATCGCCGAGCAGCACGCGGTTACTTTTTCAGCGGGACTCGCCACCCAAGGACTAATTCCATTTTGCAACATATACAGCAGCTTTATGCAGCGCGCTTACGATCAGGTGATCCATGACGTGTGTCTGCAAAAGCTCAATGTGGTATTTTGTCTCGACCGGGCGGGGATAGCCGGAGCCGATGGACCGACGCATCATGGCGCGTACGATATCGCGTATATGCGTTGCGTGCCCAATATGATCGTGGCGGCTCCGATGAATGAGCGGGAACTCCGTAATATGATGTATACCGCTCAACTGGAAGACCAAGGACCTTTTACGATTCGCTATCCAAGAGGACAAGGAGTAACGCCTGAATGGCGCTCTCCGTTTGAGGAGATTCCGATAGGCGTCGGGCGGATGCTGGCGGATGGGGAGGAAGTAGCCGTTCTCAGTATAGGCCATGTAGGTAACTATGTCGCGGAGGCGCTGAAAGAGCTCGCGGTCGATGATATCCATCCCGCGCATTTTGATATGCGTTTCGTCAAACCTCTTGATGAAGAGATGCTGAGGATGATTTTCCGGCGTTTCAACAAGATTATTACAGTGGAAGACGGTTGTCTGCAGGGAGGATTTGGCAGCGCGGTACTTGAGTTTATGGCGGATAATGATTTTCATGCCAGGATAGTCCGTCTGGGAATTCCGGATCGTATCATAGAGCATGGCGAGCAGATGGAGTTGCACCGAGAGTGTGGATATGATACCGCGGCTGTCGTTCGTGAAGTTCGGGCTTTGGTTGGAGTTGTTTTTGAATAAATTTCCTCAGTTTTATGTCATAAGGGCGCTTTTATGCAAGCTTAATAAAAGCGCCTCTATTTTTGGGGTTTTGAGGATGAGCTTCTTTCTAAATATTTTCCATAGTTTAGGATAAACTTTTTTTAATTATAGCGTGAGAATAGACGCTTTTCCTATTGTGCCAAAGTGGTCGCTTTGATACGTTCTTCGTATTCCGTAGAGTTTTAACTTTCTCTTTTTTTAAAAAAAATGTGACTTAAGTATTGTTGTTTTCGTTTTAAAATATTTATTTAGATTTATTATAAATTAAAAACAAGGGAAATTTGTCGACGTTTGAAGGAATATGGATAGGGTGGATGCACAGTTTTTGTAATGGAATAGTGATCAAAATTGTTTCCGGGCTCTTATCAGGACGATTAGGTATACTATGAATATACTTGTTGTTTTAAAAAGACTTGGGAATATCTTCTATCGGTGTTACCGGGCGGACATTGCCCCGTCCGCTCCGGTAATGGCCGGGGAAGTATGACCGGAAGAGCTTCAAAACGATAAAAATACTCACCACAGGAGATGAACCTGGCAAATCGAATCCTGCTTTATCATGACGAGCGGGATTCGGGTGAGCCAACGCGGGAAATATACGCGCTTTTGAACTCTCCGCTTTCTCACCGATAAGCTTAGAAGTCATAAATATGGGATTCAGGAGTGAAACTCCTCAAGTTCTACAAGTCCCCGGCCATAGCTATGTCGAATATTTAATTTGCTCCGGAGATGTTATTTTCCTCTGACTTACTGATAAAAAGGCCTGATTAACTATCGGCTGAAAAAATTCAGATGGCACTTCCGCCTGTATTGTTGCTTTCCATGTTAAAACATTTGCTTATTTTTACTCCCTTTATACAGACTCTGGGAAAGATTGCGCTATTTCATTGACCTTTCATATTCTGGGACCAACTTTCATGGCTGGCAGATTCAGAAAAACGCGCTGGGCGTACAGCAAGTGCTGGAAGAAAAGCTTTCGATGATTCTGAAGGAAAAAATAGAGCTTATCGCCAGCGGGCGTACAGATACGGGGGTACACGCTCGTCGACAGGTCGCTCATTTTGATACCCTTCAGCCATTCAGCGATGAACTGCTTTTTCGGATCAACCATGTATTGCCGCGTGATATCGCCATCAATAGTTTTCGTCTGGTCAGGCCGGATAGTCATGCTCGTTTCGACGCGCTGTATCGTGAATATGAATATCGCGTAAGTACTATAAAGAATCCTTTCGCTTATGGAAGAAGTTGGCAGTTTACCAAGGAACTGGATGTGGAGGCTATGAACGAAGCGGCCGCGTCGCTTTTGAAATATGAAGATTTTGAATGTTTCAGCAAGACGCGTACTCATGTGAAGACATTTCGTTGTACGATTACCCACGCGGCTTGGGAAAAGCGGCAAGATCACAGGCTTGTATTCAGGATCAGGGCCAACCGTTTTCTTAGAGGGATGGTTCGAGCGATTGTCGGTACCATGATCGATATCGGCCTGGGTAAAAAGAATCTCGCTGATTTTGAAGAAATTATTATGTCCCGGGATCGCGGTAAAGCGGGCGCGGCGGCTCCTCCGGAGGGACTTTATCTCGTGGATGTTGGTTTTCCCAAAGAAGTTTATGTTTGACGCGACCAGAATCTCCCTTTATAGTTTATTGTATTATCTAACCATATATAACCAGTTTTGAAAGAGAATACTTCACAGAAAAGCGGAAATGTATTTGACTACCTGATTCTGAAGCGTCTTTTCGCCTTTATCAGGCCTTACAGAAAGCAATTTTATCTGGTCGTCGCGCTTACCATTCTGTCCGCTCTCCTGGGGCCGGTCAAACCCTGGCTGATCAAGGAAGCGGTTGACAAATACATAGCGGCGGGCGACGTGAGCCATCTGCTTATTATTACGATAGTCTTGCTGGCTACGCTGCTGCTGCACGCGCTCGTGCAATATTTTCATACCTTTTTGTCCGGCATGCTTGGGCAAAATGTTATCCGGGACATCCGGGTCACTCTGTATCGCCATCTGTTGAGGTTCAGGCTCGGCTTTTTTGACAAGACTCCTGTAGGGCGTCTGGTTACCCGCAATGTTTCCGATGTCGGGCAGCTCAGCGAAGTATTCAGCGAAGGAGTGGCCAATATCGTTTCCGATTGTTTGCAGATTGTAGTTATTATCGCCATCATGTTTTATACGGACTGGAAACTGACGCTGATTAGTCTTTCCATCCTTCCCCTCATGCTGATCAGTACCTATGTGTTTAAGGAAAAGGTAAAATACGCCTTTAATCTGGTTCGTAACGCTGTGGCCAATCTCAACACCTTTGTACAGGAGCATATATCCGGCATGAGCGTCGTGCAGATATTTACGGCGGAGGAAAAAGAGTTTAAGAAATTCAAGCATATCAATGAAGAGCATAAGAAAGCCAACCTGTTGTCCGTCCTGTATTATTCAGTCTATTTTCCCGTAGCCGAATTGCTCGCCGCGCTGGGAACCGCGCTTCTCGTCTGGTTTGGCGCCAGAGGCATTATTGGTGAAGTGTTTACGATAGGAGATTTTATTCTTTTCAATATGTTGCTTGCCATGCTGTTCCGGCCGATCCGAATGATCGCGGACCGTTTCAATACCTTGCAGATGGGCATTGTAAGCGCGAACAGGATATTTAACCTCATGGACTCTCATGAGCCGGTTGAAGCATCCGGTACATATATTCCGGAGAGACTGAAAGGGGAAGTATGTTACAAAAGTGTCTGGTTCGCTTATAATCCGGAAGAGTATATATTGAAAGACGTGACTTTTAGTGTAAAAGAAGGGCAGACCATCGCTTTTGTGGGAGCGACCGGAGCGGGAAAGTCCTCGATTATCAATTTGCTCAATCGGTTTTATTCCATACAAAAAGGAGAGATTACTATCGATGGAGTCAATCTTATAGATTATGACCTCAACTATTTGCGCGCCTCTATCGCGATGGTGCTTCAGGACGTTTTTCTTTTTTCGGACACGATACGGAACAATATAACGCTCAACAATCCGGATATTCTGGATTCCCGTATTATAGAGGCCGCGGAACTGGTGGGAGCCAAAAAGTTTATTGAAAATCTGCCTGGAGGTTTTGATTATAATGTACGGGAACGCGGGGCTACTCTCTCGGTTGGACAGCGTCAGTTGATCTCCTTTATCCGGGCCCTGGTATATGATCCGGCCATTATTGTACTCGACGAGGCGACCTCTTCCGTTGATTCGGAAACGGAAGAAATGATCAAAAACGCGATTGAACGGCTGATGAAGGGGCGGACCGCCTTTGTGATCGCCCATCGCTTGTCTACTATCCAAAAAGCCAATATAATTGTAGTGCTGGAAAAAGGCCGGATTGTGGAAACCGGAACACACGAGGAATTGCTGAAGGCCAATGGAGCGTACGCGCGCCTGTATGAAATGCAATTCGCGAGGGAAACGTTGGAGTAAAAGATGTATATAAATTGAATAAATAGATAGTATAGTGAGAAAAATCGGACTTATCGCGGGAGGTTTGCTTCTGATAGTGGGAGTAATTATGTATTCATATCTGGGAGGATTTAGTGAACCCGTCATAACCATTGAGGAGACGGCGCCATTTTCGGTATATGGATATTCCTATGAAGGCCAACTTGGCAACCGGGAATTCGGGAAGCTGTTCCGTGTCGCCGATTCGCTGGTCGACAACGCTGTGTTGAAGGGCGTAGTCGCTGGCGTCTTTTACAACCAGCCTTCCAGGCAGGAAGATACCGTCAAGACTTTTGTAGGTGTATTGGCGGCCGACACAGTGGCCGCGACAGGGATCGAAAGAAGGGATTATCGCCCGGGGAGAGTGATTCAGGCGACGATCGAAGCCCATTATCTGGTGATGCCAGTCAATATTTATCCCAAAATAATGGAATTCGCGAAGGAAAATAATATTGAATTGTCCGGGCAGTCTTTTGAAATATATGAGCGGAAGGACTTTTTGAAAATCAGAATGCCCGTTCAGGAGGCACTTAATAAATAATAAGCCTTTTGATAGGCTGTTCGCCACTGATCCGGACTTCGAGAATATAAAGTCCGCCGGGCAGAGGCTCGTCCAGCAATTCTTCAAACTCAATGACACCTTGTACAGGCCCCAGATTCTTTTCAAGAAACTTATTGCCTTTGACATCGAGAATGATTACGACAACCTCTTTTTTACTTTTATTAGATATCGTCAGGCCGGGGATAGAGTTCAGACGCGGGTTCTTGCCGATTTCCGTGGCGCAAACAGAGTAGCTATAAAGTACGCATACTACGGCCAGAATACAAAATCCGATCAATTGACCTGACTTTGCCGTATTTGATTTAGTCTTTCGCACGATACAAAATGAACGAAAAAAGTTCCCGATTATTCCATAAAAGTATAATAATTATTAAGCCATTCCCCATCAACTATAAGCTATGTTCCGGCTTATCTATGCTCAATCCCTTACCAAGGGCATAGTCATACAATGGGGACCACCCCGCGCCCTTGATAGCTCGCTCGAGGGAATCGTAATGATGGTCTTTCGGATTTGTTCCGGTAGTTTTTCTCCGGTTTTAAACTGCCCGATCAACTCAGCCGCTTCGATCAGGCTGTAGCCGTGTTGTTGCAATAGTATATTGGTGTGGTAATTACGGTCGTAGGCGAAGGCGACTCCGTCCCGCGCCGCGAAAAGATTACAGCTATCCGTCCATTGTTCGCGCTCCGCGAAAGGCGAAACGCCGCCGCCGCTGGAGATCACTATGGACTGGGAGTCCTCATGATACAGCATATCGTTTATGGAAGCGAAGCGTTGGGTGATCCCATTGGCGGTTCTGGTTTGGACGGGCATGACGTTTCGGGAGCTGATCAATGGTGAGAAACCCACGTAATGACGCGCGTCGAAACGGGTGAAAACCGTATCCAGGTGCATGCAATAACGAAGTTTGGGCAAGGCGACCCTGGAAACACGCTCTACGATGTTTCTGTCCAATAGATATCGGGTCAGATAATCCAGCGCGGCTTCTGTCGTGCGCTCGCTGCTTGCGACCAGCAGATGGCCCGGTGATAGCAGCATGACATCGCCACCCTCAATCGACATGCCTTTTTCATCCGGAAGCTCTATGAGCGCGTTGTGGTCCCCGGCGTCAAAATAACGATACATATACCGGCAAAGAATGCTCTCCCGTCCGCGAGCCTTTTTGGCGGCTTTTCCAATCAGAATATGCTGGTTTATGACTACGCCTGTATCTCTCGTAAAAATAAAGTTGGGCAGGGGGTTGAAGTATTTTTTTGAAAATGCCGGATCCGTGCCGCTGATCAGGATAGACGCGAGCAACGAAGCGTTCATGTGAAACAGTTCCTTGCGGATTTCCGGAGACAGGCTCTCAAAGAGAGCGACTTCATGTATCAGTTTTTCCTTGACGTTTTCATCGCGAAGAATGGAGCTAAGGATTTCACCGGCTTCCTTCACATTGTCGCGGCCTATAAAATAGGAGAGGGCTTCTGTAAACAGATCATGCTCCTCCATCATTTTGGGCAGATGTACGATGTCCTCATACAGCAATTCGACCGCGCTGTCCGGAGTTACCCGTTCAATTCCATAATCGGGCTTATGTACCAAAACTTTGCGTAATATCGCTGTTTCAGAGGAAACCCGCGCCGTTTCCCGTTCAATGGTTATATTTTTTACTGGCTCATTCATGATCCCCTCCTTAAAATTTCTATTTTATTCGATTCATGATCGAAAACGATATCGTCTGGTTGGCGAAGGCTAATACCACATCATCTTCATGCAAAATACGCTTCCGCCCGACTTGATATACTCCGAAGTATCCGTAGCGTATACCCGGAAACCTTTTTTCTCGAGTATGTCGCTCGTAACCGGGTTGCCTTTATGAATAATCGCCGCCTTGCCGTTTTTATTGTTTATACAGTGGGCGTTGAGCGCGAATCCTTTTTCCGCCTCTTCCAGGGGAATTCTAATGACCTCACGAAAAAGTTTTTTTAATCCAAGAAGATCCTCCGGCTTGAACGCCTCCGGATACAAAAGTACCGTTTCATCGTCAAGAGGAATAAAGCAGGTATCCAAATGATAAAACTTTTCGTTGACGAGTTCCAGGGCGATGACCGGCGTATCTAGTATCACTCCGAGCTCTTCCAGCGCGGTCAGGTCCGATCGGTGGCCAAAACCGCCAAAAATCAGTCTGCGGCCAGGAAGAGGAATGGCGTCGCCCATGCCTTCAAACAGTTTACTATTCTTCAGATCCAGGGTATGGTAGTTATGGTCTTCGTAGAACGCCCGAAAAACCGGCACTTCCTTTTGTCTCGAAGGATAGCGCATTTTGCTGAGTACAACCTGTTTTTTTCCTTCCTGGCTGATCCACGGAAAGGATTGGTTGGCCGCGAAGACCATGTCTTCGCGATTTTCAGCGCCTTTGATGACGACTACTTCGTCCAGCAGCTTGTCTTCTACCAGCGATTCATAGACGTTTTTCAGTGAAGCCCACTGGGCTTCCGCCTTTTTCTTGTCGGATCGCCCCAGATGTCCCAGCATGTGTACGTTTTTGACGTCCACGATATCGAAATAATCCGGTGAGACCATGATAACCCTGGTGGGCTCGGGCCTATGCTCGACAGCGTCCAGTGTCAGGGGGAAATTATGGGTTTGGTATACGTTGTTGTTCACGCGCTTTTAGACTTTAGTAGATGAACGGAAAATGAGGAAGCCAGGTTTCCTTTAAACATTTACGCGCTTAACGGGTAATTTTTATTGACTTTTATATCCGCTTTATGAAAAAGATAATTTTTGCCACTTTCGCTTTATACACGTTAAATTCCTGTGGCTGGGACAATCGGGATACGGAACCGGGCAAAACCCGGAATGATAGTGTCGCGGATGTTCAATATATATTGAATCATCCGGAAAAATTTGATGGAGAGTGCTTCGATAGTACACAAATTAATCCTCAGGGACGTTGTACCGAGGAACTCGATCCGGTATGCGGTTGCAATGGAAAGACTTATAGCAATGAGTGTCAGGCGAAGATCGCTGGCGTACTGCAATATCGTCAGGGTAAATGTTCGGATAATCACTAGAAATGGCCTGTTTATATAGTAGATAAAAAAGTCAGCCATTGAAAGATCCGATTTTTCCTCGGCCGTTTAACAGATCGCTTTTCGGCCTCGCGACGCGATCTCATTTTATATCACACTTCCATTTTTTTACAAATAGTATGAAGATCAAGTCATTATTGTGCTTGACAACTTCATAAGGTTTCCCAATTCTTGACAATAATGGAGCGCTCCTTTATTTCATTGGAGAGCGAATAAGACATAATGTACTTCTAAACTGATTTTATGAATACTCTAAAAGAAACAGAAATTAATCACTGATTATTATGTTGATACATGCTAAGAGGTATTGTTGACGCGCTATATAAATACCACAAATGAGGTATTGTTTTGGAGGGCTTGGGCGGCTAGTTTCGTCTAAAAACATTAACTCTTTGACTTAATTTAGAATCATGAAAAAGTTTATTTTATTGTATGGAATATGTGTGTTTTTTTCGTTTAGCTCTGTCTCTCAAGTGACTTTTGAGATGATTAAAGACATTAATCAGAATAATGGAGCCGGTAGTTTCCCTAACACATTCGCGGAATGTAATGGGAAGTTGTTTTTTGTAGCCAATGATGGAGCTCATGGCTATGAACTCTGGATGACAGATGGTACTGAAGCCGGTACCCGATTGGTCAAAGATATAAAACCAGGCTCAGATATTTTTGGAAGCTGGATCAGTACTCCTGTCGAATACAATGAGCTTTTGTATTTCTATGCCAGAGGCGCTGAAAACGGAGATGGGCTTTGGGTTTCTGATGGAACAGAAGCCGGTACTCAGCTTGTAAAAGAAACTCCCACCATCACGAAATTTATAAAATATAATGGGAAATTGCTTTTCGCTACTGGTGAGCTTTGGATAACGGATGGTACTGAAGCTGGTACGCGAATAGTTAAGCAAATTAGTACAAATCCGCTGGGGCCAAGCAATCCCAGAGTTTTGTCGGAACTTAATGGCAAGCTCTATTTTTTCGCTTTTAACGGAACTAATGGTAACGAGCTTTGGATGACGGATGGTACTGAAGCCGGAACCCAATTGGTGGGGGGACCCTATATGGAAGGATCTTCTATAATAGGTATCGACCCGGCGATCGATTATATCACACATGGCGATAAAATATATTTTACCGCGGGTGATCCCCTGTTTGGCGCGGAACCTTGGGTAACAGATGGTACGGGCGCGGGAACACATAGGTTAAAAGACATAAATACCTTGGTAGGATTTGGCAGTAGTCCTCATAGTTATACAGTATATCAGGATAAGGTATACTTTGTCGCGAATGACGCCTTGCACGGAGAGGAGCTTTGGGTGACCGATGGAACAGAGGCGGGAACCAGATTGGTTAAAGATATTAATGTCATATTAAATCCCTACGCGAAAGATCAGCTTTATACAAAAAACAGCTCTCCCAAAGGGCTAACCGTCTTTAACGGCAAGTTATACTTTAGCGCGGATGACGATATTCATGATAGAGAACTTTGGGTAACTGATGGAACAGAGGCGGGAACCCAATTGGTTAAGGATATAAATTCAAGTTATTTTAGCAATCCTGAATATTTTAAAGAATACAAAGGAAAACTTTATTTTGTCGCCCAATCAGCGCTTGCCCGGGAGAAACTGTATGTGACTGATGGTACCGCGGAAGGAACGAAGGTAGTAGAACCTGATAACGCTATTGGCAACCGACCATTCTACGAAACCAAGGAATTTTATATCTATAATGACGAGCTGTACTTTAGAGCGAATTACACAAATCATACTAACGATTATGAATTATGGAAACTAGGCGCTTCGGTACTCTCCGTTCCTAAAAAAGAAAAAACAACTTTTCAGGTCTATCCCAATCCGACAAAAGATTTGCTGACCATAACGACTGAAGGCAATGTCCGGTTTACTATTTTTGACGCGATAGGAAGAGAAATAAAAACTTTTGAAGTTGCTGATAATAAAGAAATCTCTATCGCTGAATTTAAGTCTGGAGTTTATTTGCTGAAAGAAGCGCATGCTCAGGGAGGCTATTTGTGGATTGTTAAAGAGTAGTTTTTAAAAAGATCATGGCGGAACTTTTTTCTTAATATTCAAGGAAAAGTTCCGCCATGGCCTAACTGGAGTTGATTGTTTTAAATATAGCCGCCCGCGGAGCTAGCTTTTTCGCTAAGTCATCATCCTGTCCTTATGGAAATAGTTTTATTGAGGAGAAAATAAAATGGAGATTCTCCCAATCAGTTTCTGAAAATCACCCCTCCTATCGTTAAACCGTTTCCAGATTTTTTTCTACCTTTCATTTTTATTCATTAAAACGAATACCTTGGAATCCGCGATACGACTTAAGGGAGTTTCAAAATCTTTTGGCGACCTGCGCGCCGTCAGAGGCATCGATCTGGAAATTCGCCAGGGGGAATACGTGGCGTTGCTCGGACCCAATGGGGCAGGCAAGACTACATTGATTGAAATGATTGAGGGAATCCAGAAGCCTGATGGGGGGGAAATACGTTTGCTTGGCAAAACCTGGCACCGGGACGCTTCCGCCTTACATGCTCTTATTGGACTTTCCTTGCAGGAAACCAAATTTATCGACAAGCTCAAAGTAGGAGAAACGGCCCGTTTGTTCGCTTCCTTTTATAAACTTCCTGTCAAAAGAGTCGACGAAGTCCTGACTCTCGTCAACCTCAGTGAAAAGAAAAACGCCTTTGTCGGCCATCTTTCCGGAGGTCAGCGTCAACGACTGGCCCTGGGTATAGCGCTGCTCAATGATCCGCGAATTATCTTGCTTGACGAGCCTACCACCGGACTGGATCCTACTTCCCGCCGGGAAATATGGAATATCCTTTTGGAATTGAAGAAAAAGGGGACTACCATGATTCTGACGACCCACTATATGGAAGAGGCGCAGGTGCTATGTGAGCGTATACTGATTATGGATGGTGGGCGATTCATCGCTGAAGGGTCTCTTAGCGGATTGATAAGTCGCTATGGAGAAGGGGATGTGATCGAGTTTGAATTGGGGGGAAAAGGTGGCGTTCCGGATCTGAGTGGGCTGCCTGGATTCAACAAGCAGGTATGGAAAGAGAAGGAAGGGAAGGGAATAATCTGGGTGGAAAATCTGGCTTTGGCCGTACCCGCCTTTATGAAGGTGATCACGGATCAGGAGCTCGAACTTCTGGAATTGGAATGTCGCAAGATGACGTTGGATGACTTGTTTATAGCGCTTACAGGGAGGAACTTGAATGAATAATGTGGTTATTGAGTTGGTAAAGACCCACGCGCGGGCCTTTTTTAGAGAACCGGGTGTTATTTTCTGGGCCATTCTTTTTCCTGTCCTGATGGCCTGGGTTCTGGGTCTGGCTTTTCAGGAGCAGGCGGGTGTTCGGGCTACGGTATACGTAGTAGGAAAACTGGAAAGGGATACCATTACTGAGCGTCGTTTTGAGCTGGACGGCTTGCCTGCTCCGGTACAAATAGACTTCAAGGCCTCTGATGAATCGGAAGCGTTGGTGGCGATGAAGAAGGGAATAATCGCGCTTTATATTTCTCAGGAGCGGGGGAAATATGTCTATCATTATGATCCCGCCAACGCGGAAGCGCTCAGTCAGCATTTGCTATTGGAGCGAGTGCTGGAAGGCGACCGTCGGGAAATGAATGTGGAGACTGTCTCAGCGCCAGGTAATCGTTATATCGATTTTCTGATCCCGGGCCTCATCGCGTTGGGGATTATGAATTCCTGCCTCTGGGGTATCGGTTATAACCTGATCGAATTTCGTATGAAAAAATTATTGCGGCGTATGGTGGCTACCCCTATGCGAAAAACCGATTTCTTCCTATCGCACGCGTTGTTCAGAATAGCGGTTTGTCTCTTGGAAACCTTGGTTCTGCTGGTTTTCGCGCGATTCTCCTTTGGATTAGTCATGCAAGGGTCGTGGTGGGCTTTTTTAGTCCTGCTTTTGGCGGGGGTGATTTGTTTTAGCGGTATCGCCCTGCTGGTCGCGTCAAGAACTGAAAATTCGCAAATCGGCAATGGGCTGGTTAACGCGGTGCTCCTGCCTATGACTATATTGTCGGGAATTTTTTTTAGCTATCATAATTTTCCTGAATGGGCGGGACAGGTTATTCAATATTTACCCCTGACGATGCTGGTAGATTCGTTGCGCGCGGTGGTCAACGAGGCCGCGGGTATCAGTGTCGCGCTCAAACCGGCTTTAATGTTGGTTTTTGTAGGTGTAGTGGCTAGCGCGTTGGGTCTGCGGAATTTTAAATGGTATTGAAAATGGATTTAACAAGATCGCTTTCGGAGCAAGGTGGAGCGGAAAGCGTGAATATTTAATTAGTCAATGAAAACGCGGATTGAGGCTGGACTCCTGCTTACGGAGATCATAAAAGCGATACGGATATACGACCCTCGTGAAAGCCGGTCGATCGGGGAACTGTATCTGGAAGACCATTACCGTCTGAGTAGAGCGGATATTCTTTCAGGAAAAATGATTGAATATGATCCGGCGGATCTGGAAAGTTTTCTGGAAAGAGTCAATCGTCATGAACCAGTACAGTATATATTAGGAAAAACCAGTTTCTATGGACGGGCTTTCTTCGTCAACCCGGCGGTACTGATTCCAAGGCCGGAGACTGAGGAACTGGTACATATGATTCTTAAGCGTCATTCTGGTGAGAAGGCTCTTAACGTATTGGATATTGGTACGGGTTCCGGCTGTATCGCGGTTAGTCTGGCTCTGGTCTTGCCGGACGCCAGAGTATCGGCTTTTGATATTTCTCCGGAAGCTTTGAAGGTCGCTTCCCGAAACGCGCTGTTGAATAATTGTAAAGTTGATTTTTATGAATACGATATTTCAAAAAACACTTTTTTCGCGAGTGTTTTCGATGTAATTGTTAGCAATCCGCCATATGTGGAAGCTGACGAACAATCGTTGATGAGAAGAAATGTGCTCGATTACGAACCGGATCTGGCACTTTACGCTCCGGAGGGCGATCCATTGTTTTTTTATCGTAAGGTACTTGAATTCTCAGACCGGCATCTGGTAGAGGGTGGGTACGTATATTTTGAAATCAATGAGCGTTATGGTAGGGAAATGTTGGATTTATTGCGAGAATTTTCATATATCGGGCTCACGCTCATCAAAGATTTGTCGGGGAGAGACCGTTTTGTGGAAGGAAGAAAACCTGGAAGGTGATGTGTATATTGTAAACCAGACGATGATAAAAACTCTATATAAAAAGCTTGTCCCATATCGATACCGTATCGCCGCGATTGTAGCTGCCAAAAAACTATACGGATATTGGTTGTATGGTCATCAGGTATATTGCGTGTGTTGCGGGCGCTCTTTTCGACGCTTTCTTGCCAAGGGCAATGGACTTGAGATTCGTAGAAACGCCGAATGCCCTAGCTGCGGTTCTCTTGAAAGAGGGCGTTTGCTGTATTCTTATCTGAGAGAGGAAACGGATATTTTTGCCGGAAAACCCTCTATTCTCCATATTTCCCCAGAAAGATGCTTGAAGAGACTACTCATTGAAAACCCTAATTACATAGACGTAGATATTGATCCTTTGATGGCCCGGTATGTAGTGGACATTACCGCCATACCATATGTCGACCAAACGTTTGATTATATTATTTGCGCGCATGTATTGGGACATATAAAAGATGAGAAAAGAGCGATTGAAGAACTGTACCGAGTATTAAAAATTCAGGGAGTGGCTTTTATTCTGACATTAATAGATATTACAGCAGAGCAGACCCGGGAAGATAGTTTAGTCAAAACTTCGGGACAACGTCTGCAGCAATATGGAGAAGTGGATTTGGAGCGCTTACATGGATTAGATTTTTTGGAAAGACTTCAGAGAGCTGATATCATGGTGGAAGAGATAGATTATAGAGATAGGTTCTCAATGATGGATCGGAAGCGGCTCGCGTTTGGCGATGGCCGGAGGGAATTTATTTATAAATGTACCAGACTTGCCTGATTTCAGGTAGTAGAGTTTTTTTATTATTTGAATATGCGTCTGATTATTATTGTTGGTATTGGGAGTTTTCTGGGGGGCGTACTCCGCTATCTTCTTGTGCAGTTTACACAATCTCGCGCAATGGCCGAATTTCCTTTTGGTACTCTGTTGGTCAATGTGATCGGCAGTTTTTTAATTGGTTTCATATTTGGCTTGGCCGCCAAATTTTCGCTGAGTCAGGAATGGCGATTTTTTCTAATGACCGGCGCGCTTGGAGGCTTTACTACCTTTTCGGCTTTTTCACTGGAAACAGCCAACATGCTTCGAAATGGTCAGTTATCCATGGCATTATTATACATATTGGGTAGTCTGATATTGACTATTCCTTTTACTTTCCTGGGAATTTATATAAGCAGATAACCCTGAGTATCCGTGAGGAAACGCGGTAGTTTTTTATACTGAGCAATATGTGGATTCCCATCGCGGGAATGTCTGCTCCGCGCTAGTTTTGTAAGCTTAAGGAAAAGGGTATGTAGGAGGCTTGTTTCATGTTTAAACATTTTTTTTTAGCCGGATACAAACAATTACAAAACAGGACTGTTTCTTTTAACTGATAAATGAATTATTGTGAACTAATTGCATTGACAGATTAATCAATTAATACGAACAGCTATGAAAAATGGATTATTACTTATCATGACCATGTTGGTATGTCTAAGTGCCTGTAAAAATGAAAAAGATGATGATACGGATGGGCCGATAACTCCTCAGGCTATATGTTCGACAGATTCTGTAACCTTTGAAGGTGTTATAAAGCCTTTGTTGGCCAATAACTGCCTTAGTTGTCATGATGCCACTCTGGCAAGTGGCGGTGTTGATTTGAGTACGCACGATAAAGTGGCGACAACCGCTAAAAGCGGCGCGCTATATGGCGCGGTCGCTCATCAAGGAAATTATGTTCCTATGCCCTACAATGGTAAAAAGCTTTCCGATTGCGATATCGCGAAAATAAAAGCCTGGGTGGACGCGGGCTCACCTAACAATTAATTGTTGGTATGAAAAAAACGCTTTTTGTTTTTCTGATGATTTTGTTGATCTGTCCGCTGATTCGAGCTCAGGATACTATGTATAAATCCGATAAGGGTACAGCCGGTTTTTTTTCGAAAGCTCCGTTGGAAAATATAGAGGCGGTCTCTGACAGAATCACCGCGCTTCTGAATACGGAGACGGGTGAGGTGGCGGTGTTGATTCCGATCAAATCCTTTCAGTTTGATAACGGATTGATGCAGGATCACTTTAACGAAAATTATATGGAATCGGATAAATATCCCAACGCTTCTTTTAAAGGGAAACTACTGGATTCTTGTGTAGCGCGGCCGGGGACTGTCCAGCATATGGAGGTGGAAGGAGAGCTGAGTATTCATGGAGTGACCGTGAAGAGAACTATCCCCGCGCGGATAAAATACAATGGCGATGGTTCTTTTCAGGTCGCCTCAACCTTTGTGGTCGCGTTGGTGGATCATCAGATCACCATTCCAAAACTTATGTATAAAAATATCGCGGAAAAGGTGGATGTGTCACTGGATCTGCTTTTTATTCCGAAGAAATGAACTACTTTAAGACGTTATTCAGTGTCGGTTTATGGGTTTTACTCCCCCTGACAATATATGCTCAGGGGGATTTATTGTCCGAACTGGAAGATGACGCGGCTACAGAAGCTGTATTGGATATTACAACCGCGACTTTTAAGTCTACGCGAATCATCAATACACAATCCGTTGAGCTGATTCCCGGCAATCATCTTGATTTCAGGATTTCGCACCGGTTTGGTCAGATTAACTCCGGGGCTTATAATTTGTGGGGACTCGATCAGGCGACCATACGTCTGGGGTTGGAGTATGGTCTGTGGGATCGTGTTAATATTGGTGTTGGACGAAGTTCTTTTCAGAAAGTATACGATGGATATTTCAAACTGAAGTTTCTTAAACAACAGACCGGAATACGAACGATACCTGTTTCTCTGGTATGGTTTTCCAATATGTCGCTTACAACCTTGAAAACCAACAATCAATATGCGCGGGATCATTTATATACGCGACTTGCTTACGCGCACCAGTTGTTGATTGCCAGAAAGTTTAGCCAAGGACTTTCTTTACAGATAGCTCCGGTATTGGCGCATTATAACTATGTTGAGACTAATCGTGAGAATAATCTCTATGCCATAGCTTTGGGAGGGAGGGCGAAAGTATCAAAAAGAATATCTGTCAATCTTGATTATGTTTACCGGATTGATCCTATCAGAGACAATGGATACTACAATTCCTTGTCCCTGGGTGTGGATATTGAAACGGGAGGACATGTCTTTCAATTGCATGCTACCAACTCACAGGGGATGATCGAAGAGTACTTTATAGGACAGACAACCGGTCGCTGGCAGGACGGGGATATCTATTTCGGTTTCAATATATCCCGTCAGTTCAGTTTAGCGGGTAAGCGGAAGTCGCGGAATTAATTGTTTTCGAAAATAGTTTGAAGTCTCTCGAAGATAAAAAGGATTTCTTAAAGAGCATGTTGACTATTGCTTAGGATAAGCAAGATAATAAACAGCATGTAGCAAGAAGAGTCATTCCAGCCGCTTTCCGCGCGTCCGATCTCCGCGCGAACCCATCGGTGAATTTCGCGTAAACGCTACCTTTATTCAAGCTGAATATATAGTGATCTTTCCGCCTGTAAATCCATGTTGTCCCGGGAGAATATTATCGGATACGAATCCGTTGTCAAACTTATACAATCGTTGGTTCAGTATAGGAGGTGGTTGTTGGAGTCGCCGTGATCGATCCAATAACCGCCTCCATACAGTTCTCCATCAATTTTGTCCGGGTTCAGACCAATTCATTTTCCATAGACGCTTTATTGCGACCAGGAGGTAGGCACTCTGTCCCAACGGTGGTCTCTCAAGGTTTTGATCAGCTCGTCAGACAGTCCCTTACCATCGCTTGTAGCTGTATTCGCCATAACGTTTCGCTCTTTTCTCATACCCGGAATAGTGGTAGCGACTGAAGGGTTGGAGAGAATAAACCGGAGCGCCATTTCAGCCATTGTCATGTTGGCGGGTACAAGCGGTCTCAGCCGGTCGGCTCTTTCGGCGCTTGGAATCAGATTTTCAGGAACAAAATAGGACGCTCTCCAGTCGCCTTCCGGAAAAACGGTATCTTTTGTGATCGCTCCGGTGAGTGTACCTTCGTCAAAAGGTACTCGGGCTATTACGGCGACGCCAAGCTCATCGCAAACAGGGAACAGCGTATCTTCCGGAGCCTGGTCAAAAATGTTGTATATCACTTGTACGGCGTCGATTAATCCGGTTCTCAGAGTCTTTATACAGTTTTCAGGCTCCCAGCGATTGACGCTGATGCCGAAAGCGCTTACCTTTCCTTCCTGTTTGAGTTTTTCTACGACTTTTTGCCATTCGTCAAGCTCAGCCCATGAGTCTTCCCAGACGTGAAATTGCATAAGATCGATTTTTTCCACCCCGATATTCTTCAGGCTTTTTTCCGTATAGTCGACAATATAGTCCGCGGGAAAAACTTCTTCGAGCGTGAAGTGGCTTTTGGAAGGCCATTTCCGGTTTTTAGGAGGTATTTTAGACGCGGCGTATAGTTTCGTGTCGATTCGGCTTTTCAATATTCCGCCCAAAATCTTTTCACTATGCCCATCTCCGTACGCGTAGGCCGTATCGAAAAAATTTACACCCTGGTCAATCGCGAGACGCAGTGAATTTTCCGATTCCTTATCGTCGGATCCTTTCCATCCCGCCATTCCCCACATGCCGTAGCCGATCTCGCTAACCTGCCAGTTTAATCTGCCAAATTTTCTGTATTTCATCTTATTAAGGGTTATATTATAGGTTATATTTCACTATATCAAAAGTAATGGAATAGTTGGAGTTTAAAAAGTGGAAACGCGCTAGGAGTTGCCCCGTTTAAATAAAACAGCATAGAGATCAAGACGCGCGCGAAACCCGTTTTCCCCGATATGGCGCGCTATGGATAAAGTTTTCCGTATAGCTTTTCTGATTACTTTCCGGCATGGTCATCTCGTGGTATTTACTTACAACAAGAACGAAACAATTCGCTTGCCTTTGGCGTTAAATAGGCGTATCTTTACCAATACAAAAAGACTTTAGGGGTGTTCTGCCTTTATATAGGTATAGAGCTGAGAAATACCCTCCGAACCTGAATCCCGGTAATGCGGGCGAAGGGAAAAGTCGGAACCACCGCTTGCTTAGGGATAGCGCCCATAGAGTTTTTTTGTCTAAACTATTTTAATTATGGTGCTATTTGTCAATAATCAAAAGAGAGAATTTGCCGGAGATCCTTCCATCGTCCAGCTTGTACAAGAACTGCGATTGGAAAGTACGCGTGGTCTGGCGCTCGCGGTCAATGACCGGGTAATCTCCAAGACGGAATGGGAAACCTTTGACTTGAAAGAATTCGACAAGGTTACCATTATCCGGGCGACTCAGGGAGGATGATTTTTCTTATCCATTTTGTTTAGCCAAGAGATTAAAAAACGAATCGGATTCAACACGACGGGGCATTACTTTATTTTTCTGTCGATGGGAGTAAGCATAAAGTCTTGAGACGCATATCTGGAAAAATAATAATCTACTGACCCTGATAAAAAAGCATGTTGTCTGAAACATTCGAGGAAGAATAATTTTAAAATGAATTATTAACGCGACGGAAGCGCGCTTGTCCGCGCGGCCGGTTTACTCACTATTTTAATACGTAAAAAAGTATGAGAAAAGAAAAAACACCAACTCAGGAAAGTATTACCAGGACACCTTTCCCAAAATCGAAAAAGATCTATGTGCCTGGTAAGATTCATGATATCAGGGTGGCTATGAGGGAAATCGAAGTTTCTGATACCGAATATAAATTTTCCGGTAAACCGGTGGAGAAAAATCCTTCCGTAACAGTATACGATACCAGCGGCCCTTATACGGATCCCAATGTGGAAATCGATGTGAGAAAAGGTTTGCCAAAACTCAGGGAGCAGTGGATTCTGGACCGGGGCAACGTGGAAGAGCTATCCGGAGTATCGTCGGAATACGGTCAGCGGCGTCTTTCCGATTCAGCGCTCGACGTGCTGCGTTTTGAACATCTGAAAAAGCCGCTGAAGGCGAAAAAAGGTGAAAATGTGACCCAATTGCACTACGCGCGCAAGGGAATCATCACTCCCGAGATGGAATATATCGCGATCCGGGAAAACCAGCGTCTGGAAGAACTTAAGGAACTGGGGCATCAACACCCGGGACAAAACTTTGGGGCGAATACGCCTAAAGGCCTCATCACTCCCGAGTTTGTACGGGACGAGATCGCCAGAGGCAGGGCCATTATTCCGGCCAATATCAACCATCCGGAAAGCGAACCAATGATCATCGGTCGTAACTTTCTGGTAAAGATCAACGCCAATATCGGAAACTCCGCCGTCACGTCTTCCATTGAGGAAGAGGTGGAGAAAGCGGTCTGGGCTTGTCGTTGGGGAGCCGATACCATTATGGATCTTTCTACTGGCAAAAACATACACGAGACTCGTGAGTGGATCATTCGAAACTCGCCTGTACCGATCGGGACCGTACCTATTTATCAGGCTCTCGAAAAAGTAAATGGCAAAGCGGAGGATCTTACCTGGGAGTTATTCAGGGATACACTCATCGAGCAGGCGGAGCAGGGTGTCGACTATTTCACTATTCATGCGGGAGTGTTGCTCCGTTACGTGCCTCTGACCGCGAAGAGAGTCACCGGAATCGTAAGCCGTGGCGGGTCCATCATGGCCAAATGGTGTCTGGCGCATCATAAGGAAAACTTCCTCTACACGCATTTCGAAGAGATTTGCGAGATTATGAAAGCGTACGATGTATCATTTTCGCTTGGAGATGGTTTGCGTCCGGGATCACTGGCTGACGCCAACGACGCGGCGCAGTTCGGAGAATTAGAGACGTTGGGTGAGTTGACAAAAATCGCCTGGAAACATGATGTGCAGGTTATGATCGAAGGTCCTGGCCACGTGCCGATGCACCTGATCAAGGAAAACATGGACAAGCAGTTGAAGGAATGCGATGAAGCGCCGTTCTACACGCTTGGGCCTCTCACTACGGATATCGCTCCGGGATACGATCATATTACCTCCGGCATCGGAGCGGCCATGATCGGGTGGTTTGGTTGCGCCATGCTGTGCTACGTCACGCCGAAAGAGCATTTGGGCTTGCCAAATAAGAAAGATGTAAAGGACGGAGTAATTACTTATAAGATCGCGGCGCACGCGGCCGATCTGGCTAAGGGGCATCCCGGCGCGCAGATCAGGGACAACGCGCTCAGCAAGGCTCGTTTCGAGTTTCGCTGGGAAGACCAGTTCAACCTTTCGCTCGATCCGGATACGGCCAGGGAGTTTCATGACGAGACTCTGCCCGCCGAGGGCGCCAAAGTCGCTCATTTCTGCTCCATGTGCGGTCCAAACTTTTGTAGTATGAAAATTACGCAGGATGTCCGTGACTTCGCGGAAAAACAAGGTTTAACGGAAGAGGAGGCTTTGAAGGAAGGAATGGAAAAAAAAGCCAGAGAATTCGCGGAATCTGGTGGCGAGCTCTATCTGTGAAGCTGATTGTCGTTTCGGATCCCCAGTTTATACCGGGTGAGCGCGAAGTCGTTCACGCCCTGTTTGAGGCTGGATTGGATACGTTTCATTTGCGAAAGCCGGACGCGGACGAGCGACAAGTTCTTGAATTTTTGAAAATGATAAAACCCGCGTTTATGAAGCGGATAGTGTTGCATCAGCACTATCCGCTCATAAACCGGTATAATCTGAAAGGAATTCATTTGAAGGAAAGCCAGTATCGGCGGATGCCGGCGCGGGAATTGGAAGAAATGGTCTCCGCCCTGAAAAAAAAAGGATTGCGATGGTCCTGCGCGGCGCACGATCCGGAAATGATTTCGACGATCATCGATAATCCGGCATATGTCTTTCTTAGCCCCGTGTTTCCAAGTATCAGCAAGCCTGGATACATGAGCGGGCGCGATTTGACGCGGTTGCCCGGAGGAGATTGTCCGGTCATAGCGCTGGGAGGTGTTGATAAGGCGACGATATCCGCGCTTTCAGATAAGGGTTTCGCGGGTGTCGCCTTGCTGGGCGCGATCTGGGAGACTTTCAAAAAAAATGATAATTGTGAAGAAACAGTTCAAGTCTTTAAACAAATCCGGGAATTAGGTAACTCACTCATATGGAAGAAAGACCTTGTGTATTGACCGTGGCCGGTTTTGATCCGAGCGCCGGAGCTGGTATTCTGGCTGATATAAAGACATTTGAGATTAATAAAGTATATGGACAGGCGGTATCCACTTCTCTGACTTATCAAAATGAAAAGGAGTTTATCGCTGTAGACTGGGTCAATGGTCAGGATATTCTCCGGCAGATTGATGTTTTGTCGAGAGTCCGGACATTTGAATGGGTAAAAATCGGCCTTGTTCAGAGCCTGGACGCGTTGGAGATTATCTTGAAACACCTGACTGAGCTCCGGCCGGATTGCAAAATTATTTGGGATCCGATTCTGAAAGCCTCCGCCGGTTTTACTTTTCATGAACAAACCGA
Organism: Bacteroidota bacterium; assembly: GCA_023391415.1. Lineage (GTDB taxonomy): Bacteria > Bacteroidota > Bacteroidia > Cytophagales > Cytophagaceae > SpSt-227. The sequence goes on from JAEWAY010000013.1 coordinate 46,065, forward strand.
TTATGAACAGCTGGCCCGGATTTTATGTCGGGTGTATCTGATCACGCCTAATCTGAACGAGATTCGGGTTCTAATGCCTGACAGAGATGATCTGGCCGCCGCCAGAGAATTGTCGCGCTATTGCAACGTAATGCTCAAAGGAGGGCATGGAATGGAAAAAGCGACGGATCTGCTGATCGAGATCAGCGGTCGGGAAAGCTATTTCAAGGGTGAAAAATTGCCCTATGAAAAGCATGGTACGGGTTGTATTTTCTCCGCCGCCATATTGACCAATCTGGCCAAGGGATACGAATTGGGCGACGCGTGCAGGGAAGCCAAGGAGTATGTGACCGATTATATTCGTAGTCATGAGAGTTTATTGGGATTTCATTATGTCTGAAATAGCGGGGATACATTATATAAGTCAGGAGGATATATCCGGCAAGACGGATTTGGAGCTGATCGAGGCGGCCTGTAAGGGTGGAGCGCGTTGGGTTCAGTTACGTGTCAAGGATAAATCCGCGGCTGAAGTAGTGAGCGGGGCGATCAAGGCCAAATCCTTATGTGATCGCTATGGAGCGCGACTGGTGATTAATGATTTTCCGGAAGTGGCGGCCGAGGTTGGCGCCTATGGCCTGCATCTGGGAAAAAATGACATGGACCCGGCCGAAGCCCGGAAGATCGTAGGCGACAAGATGCTTATTGGCGGCACGGCCAATACCCTGGAAGATGTGGAACGCCTGGCGACCCGACCGATTGATTATATTGGTTATGGCCCTTATCGGTTTACGACTACCAAAAAGAATCTGAGCCCCATAGTAGGACTCGAAGGCTATCGCCGGCTGGTGGCTTTTTGCCGGGAAAAGGATATTCGGATTCCCTTAGTCGCGATTGGCGGTATTTTGCCGGAAGATCTGGCGGATTTGCTGGCTACAGGCATACATGGCGTAGCTATTTCCTCAGTGGTCAACAAGGCGGCGGAGCCCGCGAAGGCGATGGCTGATTTTATAGAACATTTTCAAATGATTCAAGACAGTTTGTCAAAGGAGATATAAATGAAACCTTTAAAAATCGGAGATAAAGTTTTTAAGTCCAGATTATTTACCGGAACCGGAAAATTCAGCTCCTCCGAACTGATGGAAGAAGCTTTGCTCGCTTCGGGAAGCGAATTGGTGACCGTAGCGATGAAACGTGTGGATATGGAGGACAAGGACGATGATATATTGAAGCATTTGTCTCACGACCAGTTTATCTTGTTGCCCAATACATCCGGTGTACGGACGGCCAGAGAAGCGGTTTTCGCGGCTCAGCTCGCGCGCGAGGCTTTGGAGACAAATTGGCTGAAACTGGAAATTCATCCCGATCCGAAATACCTGTTGCCGGACCCGATCGAAACGGTCAGGGCGGCGGAAGAATTGGTAAAGCTTGGCTTTATCGTGTTGCCATATGTAAACGCTGATCCGGTATTGTGTAAGCGTCTGGAAGAAATTGGTACGGCCGCGGTCATGCCTTTGGGTTCCCCCATTGGCAGCAACAATGGTTTACAGACGAAAGCCATGTTGGAAATTATCATCGATCAGGCCAATGTGCCGGTGGTCGTCGACGCGGGTATCGGAGCGCCTTCGCACGCGGCTGAGGCTATGGAGCTGGGAGCCGACGCGGTGCTGGTCAATACCGCTATCGCGGTGTCCGCTGATCCGGTCATGATGGGCAGGGCCTTTAAAATGGCTGTAGAAGCCGGACGGATGGCTTTTGAGGCCAAGCTGGCCAAAGGAAGCAAACACGCGGTAGCCAGCAGTCCTTTGACGGCTTTTCTTGATCTGTAACGATAAAAAATCAGCGGGAACTATGGCCTTTATTGATCAAATAGCGAATATGGACTGGGATCAGGTTCAGTCTTCCATATATGCCAAAACTGAAACGGACGTGCTCAAGGCGCTCAACGCCACCAAGCGGGACCTGGAGGATTTCAAAGCTCTGATATCGCCGGCGGCGGCGCCCTTTCTGGAGAGGATGGCGGTACTTAGTCATCAGCTCACGCAAAAGCGTTTTGGAAAGACTTTGCAAATGTACATTCCCATGTATCTGAGCAATGAATGCCAGAACATATGTACTTATTGCGGCTTTAGCGTCGACAATAAACTTCGTCGGGTCACTCTGACGGAACAGCAGATCCTGGACGAGATAAAAGTGATTAAGTCGTATGGATACGATCATATCTTGCTAGTCACAGGAGAGGCCAATAAGACGGTAGGCATGGATTATTTTCGGAAAGTCATTCCGTTGATCCGTCCTCATTTCTCACATATCAGTATGGAAGTGCAGCCACTGGACCAGGATGAATACGAGGAATTGATCGCCTTGGGTGTCAATACCGTATTGGTGTATCAGGAAACTTATCATGAGGAGAACTATAAGTTTCATCATCCCAGAGGTAAAAAGAGCCACTATGGCTATCGGATTGAAACTCCGGACAGGCTTGGCGAGGCGGGTATCTACAAGATGGGGCTTGGCGTATTGCTCGGTCTGGAAGATTGGCGTACCGATTCCTTTTACTGCGCCATGCATCTGCACTATCTGGAGCGCGCGTATTGGAAAACCAAATACTCCATATCCTTTCCCCGGCTCAGGCCTTATACAGGCAACCTGGAGCCCAAAGTCGACATGTCGGACCGGGAACTGGTTCAGTTGATTTGCGCCTACCGAATCTTCAACGAAGAAGTGGAACTGAGTATTTCTACCCGCGAAAGCGAGGTTTTCCGGGACAATATTATTCGTCTGGGCATTACCTCTATCAGCGCGGGATCCAAGACTGATCCGGGGGGATACGCGTCCGGGATGGAGGCTTTGGAGCAGTTCGAGATCAGCGACGAACGGAGCCCCGCCGAAATAGCGGAGATGATCCGGCGACAGGGCTACGAAGCGGTATGGAAAGATTGGGACGAAGTATATAGCTGAAGATAGCTCGAAATCAGGGCTTTGAAGTCGGATGGCCGGAAGTTCGAACAGAGAGAATCATCGAAATCTTGGTGGTGGAAGTTCCCGGAGCCATCTATTCTTTTGGAACCATACTTTAAGAACATGCTGACGACTGAAGAACTTAAACGATACAACCGCCATATCATCCTTTCGGAGATAGGAAAAGAAGGGCAGGAAAAACTAAAAAACGCCAAAGTGCTGGTCGTGGGAGCCGGAGGGCTGGGCTGTCCTGTCTTATCGTATCTGACGGCCGCTGGAGTAGGCACTCTTGGCATTGTCGATTTTGACCGTATTGACGAAAGCAACCTGCAACGGCAAGTCCTGTATACCTCCGATGACGTCGGAAAATATAAGGCGGCGACCGCCGCGGAGAAGCTTACCCGCCAAAATCCTTTTACGCGTTTTAATGTACATCTGGAAAGACTAAGTCCTGATAACATACTGGACATATTCGTCCATTATGATATCGTCGTCGATGGTACCGACAACTTTCCGACCCGCTATCTGGTCAACGACGCTTGCGTCATGCTGGGCAAGGCGTTGGTCTTTGGCTCCATCTTCCGTTTTGAAGGGCAGGTCAGCGTATTCAACTATATGATTGAAGGAAGGCGAGGACCTACCTACCGTTGTCTTTTTCCTGAGCCTCCCGCTCCCGGCGAGGTTCCTAATTGTTCCCAGATCGGAGTATTGGGCGTGCTGCCTGGTGTGATCGGGACTTTGCAGGCCAATGAAACCCTCAAGATCATTCTGGGTGTAGGGGAAGTATTAAGCGGAAAAATGCTTATCGCTGATTTGCTTGGCGCGAACTTTCATGTAATCAGCTTTCAAGCGAACGAGGAAAATTTTCACATCAAGGGCTTCATGGATTATGAGGCGTTTTGCGATTTCCCAAAAGAGGAAAAGGAAGTTGGCGGTAGTCTTTCGCCCGAAGAACTCAAAGTCTTGCTGGATGAGGGACAGGATATCGTTCTGCTGGATGTGCGGGAAGATTTCGAACGTGAAATATGCCGCCTCGATGGCTTGCATATTCCTATGAACAGGATTCCGGCATGTGTCGACGTCTTGCCCCGCGACAAGAAGCTGGTCGTTTATTGTCACTATGGCACGCGGAGCGCTTCGGTGATCAATTATCTGTCGTCTTCACATGGCTTTGTCAATTTGTACAATCTGGAGGGCGGCATCGACGCCTGGGCGGAAGAGGTGGAGCCAGAGATGGAAAGATATTAGGAATGGTTGTTAATTAGTGGAATTACATTTTCCTCTCTCCTCCCGCGTAAAACCGGTTAAAATCGTTCAGAATTGTCTCCAGAAATTTTTTCGAATTCATCTCCGCTTGTATTCCGAGGTGGCTTTTTACTTTTTGGGCGAGGGCTTTGATCAGGTTGGGCTTGCCGGTTGTCAGTACTTCACGGATCAGGGCGATTTCTTTGTCGCCGAGTTGATAGGCTTCGGGAAACTGGACGGGTAGGTCCTCGTTTACAGAGGTATCATGCAGGGCGACCGGAGCTTTGAGTTTGACCACGGTGGTGCCGGCGGCCATGTCGCCCAGGCGCTGTCTTTTTTCGCTAACGGCCACGGAAATCAGGGCTACAGCGCCCATAGCCAGCGTTATGTCGATCAGCCGGAATAGCCAGCGGATCAGATATTGTCCGATGGTCGCTTCCTTTTCGGTCAGGCTTACGACTTTGATTTCGCGCAAGCGCATGCCCGGAGTCTGCCCCTGGAGGAGTATCTCGCATAGCGGGTTGTAGAGCAATATGGGCGCCGTGGCCAGAACGATGAGCGTCGTATCCGGTCGTTTATCAAGGCTGATAAATAGGGTAAAAACTGATAGATAATATAAAAATTTAAATCCCGCGTCGATCAGATTGGCGATGACGCGTTCGCCGATACCAGCCAGTTGGTATTGGATATGAACATTGTAGGAAGTAAGTATTTTTAGATCGGCCATTAATTATTTTTTTCTAATTTAGGAAAAAAATGAGCGACACGCATGAGAGAAGCGGCTTTTTTGAAAGCGAACGCTAAGAAATGGGAGAATTATGAACAGCGCATGCGCGCGGGAGAGGTTGATCCGGACGTGATCGCGACCATGTACGTGGAACTGACGGACGATCTGGCCTACGCGAGGAGCTATTATCCGGAAAGTGACACAGTCGCGTACCTTAATCAATTGGTGGCGGGTATGCATCAGCGGGTATATAAGAACCGCAAGGAGAGCGGAAATCGGTTTGTAACCTTCTGGACAATCGAGTTGCCGGAAACCTTGGCGGCCAACCTGCGTTTTTTAGCCTACGCGTTCGCGGTGTTTACCATTTCGGTAATGATCGGCGCTTTGTCGGCCCGGTATGACGATGAGTACGTTCGTCTCATCCTGGGTGATGGGTACGTCAATATGACGCTGGACAATATCGAACGAGGAGATCCCATGGCTGTTTATAAGGGTTCGAGTCAGACCGAAATGTTTCTCGTGATTACGCTCAATAATATCAAGGTCTCATTCATGACGTTTGTAGCGGGCGTACTTAGCTCGTTGGGTACGGGTTTTATTCTGTTTCAAAATGGGGTGATGCTAGGCGCTTTTCAGTATTTTTTTTACGAAAAAGATCTGCTGGCGACTTCTGTCCTGACTATCTGGATTCACGGCACGTTAGAGATTTCGGCGATTATTATCGCCGGAGCGGCGGGTATGCTTATGGGCAACGGACTGCTTTTTCCCGGGACTTATTCGCGTATGGTTTCGTTTCGTAAAGCCGCCAGAACCAGTATAAAGATCATTATGGGACTCGTTCCCGTATTTATCATGGCGGGATTTCTGGAAGGCTTCGCGACGCGGCATACCGAATGGCCGGTTTTTGTCAAACTATTGATTATTGGTTTTTCCGCTTTGTCAGTACTTTTATATTTTGTCGTTTATCCTATTTATTTAAAAAAGAAACATGCGATCCCAAAAAATTAATTTTTATCAGGTCCGGAATGTAGGGGAAGTGATTAGCGCTACCGCCGACTTTATAAGGGACAATTTCAAATCCTTTTTCCTCAGTATTCTCTATACGACAGGCCCTTTTCTGTTGCTTATAGCTTTGGTAGCGGGGCTTATGCCTTATATTGCCGGTATCTTAGGTATTGGCTTCGGGTTTTCCTTTGCCATGTTTCAGATCGGAATGTTCGTTCCTCTACTTTTATTAGCCGCGGTTTTTCTGACCGGAGTGTATCAGTATATTGTGCTTTATATTCAGAAAAATCATGAGGAGGCGATTTCTGTTCCGGAGTTGTGGAGGGCTATCCGGAAAAATTATATGAACACTGTGAAGACCCTGATAGGTCTTTTTCTGCTGGCGATTTTAGTTTATTTCCTTGTCGCTTTGTTAATTATTCTGGTGGTGGCCATAGGAGCGGGAATGGGAGCTTTGTTGTCGACTTTTTTGCCATCTTTCATAGTGGGTGTGGTAGCCATTCTCGCGATGCTGTGTCTGGGTGCGGCGATTTTTTATTATGCTTCGCCAATCGCGTTTCTTTTCAATGTCCGGATGATGGAAAAGCTCCGCTTTGGCCAGAGTGTCAGTCGCTGCTATCAATTGGCGGAAGGCTATCGTTGGAAAGTAGTATTGGTTCTTTTTATCGTTATTATTGTTCAGTTTGTTTTGACCGCGGTATCGATCGTCCCTCTCTTCCTGACAGGCGCGGTGGATTTGCTTGGAGGGCGATATGTGTTTGATGGAGCCAATAGTGTTTTGTACTACGCGTATATGGCGCTGATGGCTTTACTGTCTTATATGATGTACACGATCAATATTGTCGCTATCAGCTTTCTGTACGGAAGTATCCGGGAAGCGAAGGAGTCGCTGAGCTTGCAAGGCAAGATTGAAAATTTCGGAGTTCGGCCTGAAGCGGAAGATATGGATAGGGAAGAGGATATCTATTAATGCCTGTTGTAAAAAACGTATATCGGAAAAAATTAAGCTTTGTTGGATAGCGCGGGAGTCTATATTCGTCATTTTGATCCGGAGAGAATCGAGCGTTTTCGTTCAGATAGGCGCTACGACTATTCGGTCGGTGAAGCGCCCTCTTCCGGTTGGTGGGATTGGCTGGCGGAATTTTTGCGAAAACTGTTTGACAATGGACCCGGAAGAATTCCATCCGACGCGTGGGAAATACTGTTGATGATGGTCGCGGTGGTCTTTGTCATGTATCTGGCTTTTCGGATCGTAAAAGCGGATAAATCCTGGTTTTTGCGGAAACCAGGGAAAAAGCTCGTCATGCCTGGCAGTTATGAATTGGCGGACAATATAAGCGAAACGGATTTTGAAGGCTTGCTTCATGAAGCTCTCAGAGAGGGGAACCATCGGCTGGCGGTACGCTTCCTATACTTGCGCCTGTTACAGTCGCTGGATATGAAAGGCTTGGTCAAATGGGAGAAGTTTAAAACCAACGCGGAATACTATCTGGAATTGAAGGATAAGAATCTAAAAAAGGACTTTCGCGACGCGAGCCGGTGGTATGAATATATCTGGTATGGCGATTTTCAGATTGACGACCAGGCGTACGTGTCGGCTGAACGGGTATTCACGGCGCTTGATCAGCGAATAGGAGGGCGAGGGTGAGAAAGGATTTAAAGTATGTAGCTCCTCTGATGGCCGTGCTATTGCTTGTAGCGGTAGCGCGGATGGTCGCGCCCAAACCGCTTGATTGGAGTCCAAATTTCTCCGCTTCGAGTGAGCTTCCCTTTGGCAATAAGGCCCTGTACACCCTGATTTCGGATATTTTTCCAGGCAAGAAAATGGTTGTTGCGCGGTATGATATGACTCGCCAGTTACAAGAGGGAGGGATGGACGAAGGCAATTATTTGTTTATAACGCGAGAGTTTTCTCCTACCCATACGGATACGGAACGGCTGCTTCGATTCGCGCGGGAAGGAGGCAATGTATTTGTGGCTGCGCGGAGCTTCGCGGGCCCTCTGGCGGACTCGTTGAGAATCGAAACTGCATTTTTCTCCTTTCCCTTCAAAGCGGATGACATCATGGGTGAAGATTCGGTCAGACTGGTTGCGCGCGTATCGGAGCTTAGCCCAGACAGTTCTGCTTATTACTTCCCGAAGAGTCTTGTAGGTAGTGTATTTTCCCGTCTCGACTCCATAGAGGTGGATACACTTACCGTGAACGCTCATGGCGACGCGACTTTCATACGGTTGAAATATGGGGAAGGGCAGTTCTTGTTTTGTTCTACACCTTTGCTTTTTACCAATTATCAGGTTTTAAAGAAGGAAGGGGCCGCTTATATCGCTGAGGCGTTGTCCTGTCTGCCTGTAGAGAATGTCTGTTGGGATGAATACTATAAACCAGGCAATAATCGCACGCGGGCGCAGACGCCCTTGCGATTTATTCTGAGTGAGGCGGCTCTGAAATGGGGGCTATTCATGTCGCTGGGGACTTTGATCTTGTTTATGGTTTTTGGGGCCAAACGCCGGCAGCGGATTATTCCGGAGCTTCCCGCGCTGAGAAACGAAAGGCTGCTTTTCGCCCGGACTCTGGGTGGATTGTATCAAAGTCAGGGAGATCAGCGTGAACTGGCCAAAAAACGTATAGCCTACCTGGAATATTACCTTCGCCAACGCTACCATCTTACCGTCCATGTCAGGGACGCGGACTTTGTAGCGTTGGTGAGTCAGCGTACGGGTATAGAGCGGGATGCGCTCATCCGTCTGACGCGCGTAGTCGGGGAAATTAAAAGCGATCCTGTGGTGGGCGCGGAAAGCCTGGAAAAGCTGAACGCTTCGTTGGAGCGAATCTATGAGATCTTAAAAAAATAACGATGGAAAATAACGTATTTGAATCCAGAATCAACTTGTCTGAAATTACCAATAGCATAGCCGTTGTCAAAGAGCAGATCGGAAAGACCATCGTAGGACAGGAAAAGATGGTAGATATGCTGATTACCGCTTTGCTGGCCGATGGCCACGTTTTACTGGAAGGTGTACCAGGTGTCGCCAAAACATTGATTTCTAAATTGATTTCCCGGACACTTTCCATTTCCTACAATCGTATCCAGTTTACACCCGACTTGTTGCCCTCCGACGTGCTGGGGACTAGTGTATATCATCAGGGTGAAAACGCCTTTTATTTTAAGCGGGGACCGATCTTCGCGAACTATGTGCTGATCGACGAGATCAATCGGGCTCCGGCCAAAACACAATCCGCCTTGTTTGAGGTGATGGAGGAAAGGCAGGTGACGATGGATGGCGTCACTTATCCCATGGCAAAGCCTTTTATCATTATGGCTACGCAGAATCCGCTGGAGCAGGAAGGCACCTATCGTTTGCCGGAAGCGCAGCTTGACCGTTTCATGTTCAAGATCGATGTAGGCTATCCTTCGCTAGAGGAAGAAGTGGCGATCATCGCCGGGTTTCAAAGCAGAAAAGGCGATGTGGATCTTGATGCCGTACGACCTGTGTTGTCCGCGGAGCAGCTCGTCCAGTATCAGGAACTTGCCCGTGGGGTATTGATCGAGGAGCCTCTTTGCCGCTACGTCGCCGAAATCGTTTTCGCTACGCGAAACAATCCCGCCTTGTATCTGGGCGCTTCGCCAAGAGCCTCATTGGCCGTTGTCAAAGCTTCCAAAGCGATCGCCCTGATCAATGGTCGCGATTTTGTCATACCGGAAGATATTCGTTATGTATTGCCCGAAGTGCTCAATCATCGGATCGTCCTGTCGGCTGAAAAAGAAATGGAAGGCGTGACGCCCCGGCATGTCGTGGATCAGATTGTAAAAGGCGTTGAGGTGCCCAAATAATGAAATTTTTCAAGAGCCTTTATATCGGCGACCTTCTGTTCGTCCTGTTAGCCGTCAATGTACTGATTTTTATATTGGCGTTCCTCTTTCCGGCACTGATGCCCGCGGGCAAGGTCATGCTCGCGGTTACGTTGCTTTTGCTGGCGTTGGACGGGATCGCGTTGTACAGGCCAGGAGGTGGCGCGGAGGCCGAGCGGATTTGTCCTGATCGGTTTTCCAACGGTGACCAGAATGAGGTCCGTATAAAAGTCAAATCGTCGTATCCTTTCGTCGCGCGGTTTGTCCTGATCGATGAGCTGCCGTTTCAGTTTCAGGCGCGGGATTTTTCGGTTTCCATCCGCCTCGCTCCCGGTAAGGAGGAGGAAATAGTGTATTTCTTGCGCCCTGTCAGACGGGGCGTATATTCCTTCGGCGTGCTCAACGTCTTCGCGAGTGGTCCTTTTCGTTTATTGGTTCGCCGCTATCAGCTTGACGCGAGACGGGAAGTGAGCGTATTTCCTTCCTTTCTCGCTCTACAGTCTTATGAGCTTATGGCCAAGGCTAACCGGATTCAGGAAAGCGGGATCAGGCGTTACAGAATCATCGGGCATAGTCAGGAGTTTGATCAGATTCGTAACTATGTGGAAGGCGACGATCTGCGGGTGGTAAATTGGAAAGCTACCGCAAGAAGGCGCCAATTGATGGTTAATCAGCATCAGGAAGAGCGAGCCAGGCAGATTTATTGCGTGATCGATAAGGGAAGGTCGATGGAGTTGCCTTTTAAAGGCATGTCCCTGCTGGATTACGCCATCAACGCCAGTTTGATGCTTTCTCACGTGGCGCTGCGCGAATACGACAAAGCGGGACTTATTACCTACAACAAAAAGGTGGGCGCTTTTCTTAAGGCTTCTTCTCATAAAACTCAATTAAATACAATCCTGCAAACCCTGTATCGGGAAAAAACCGCCTATCATGAATCTAGCCTGTCCGCCTTGTTCGCCGCCATATGGAGAGGAATTCCGCGACGTGGATTGATCTTCCTCTTTACCAACTTTGAAAGCCTGTCTTCCCTAAGGCGCCAGTTGTTTCTCCTTCGGCGACTGGCTTCCAGACATTTGCTGGTGGTTGTTTTTTTTGAGGATACAGTCTTGAAAGAGTTTCATGACAAGCCCGCCGGATCATCAGACGACCTGTATACCAAACTAGCCATAGAGTCTCTGTTGATGGAGAAAGAACGAATCGCCAGAGAGCTAAGAAGCTATGGCGTGTCGACTATCGTGACTTCGCCAGCCAGTCTTACGATGGACGTAGTCAACAAGTACCTTGAGTTGAAAGCGGCCAACAGGTTGTGAGTATTACTTTTTAAGTGGATAAAAATGCCTGTTTATAAACTTTAATTCGCCCATTTGTTTTATATCTCATTTGAATTCCATAATTTTGCCCCGCAAATAACAGACTTAAACGTATTTGCAAATGTCTCTAATTCAGGACGCCTCCAAGTTTTTCGCTTTGGCCCTCACATACGACGACGTATTGTTGCTACCGGCCTACTCTGAAGTTCTGCCAAGAAATACCGATACGCGGACCAGACTCACCAAAAATATTACTTTGAATATTCCACTTGTATCCGCGGCGATGGATACGGTATCGGAGTATGAATTGGCGATTTCCATGGCGCATCTTGGCGGGATTGGAATCATTCACAAGAATATGAGCATAGACGCGCAGGCGGATCAGGTCAAGCGGGTGAAGCGTTCAGAGAGCGGCATGATCCTCGATCCGATTATACTGGATGAAGATTCCGTGTTGCAGGACGCGCTGAACATTATGAAGGATCACAAGATCGGAGGCATTCCGGTCGTCGATAAGGCCGGAAAACTTGTTGGAATTATCACCAACCGCGATATACGTTTTGAAAAGAGAACTTCCCGCAAGATTACCGAAATCATGACCCGTAATAATCTCATTACGGCCGATGTGGGCATTGATTTGGGAAAAGCGGAGGAAATCCTTCAGAAGCATAAGATTGAAAAGCTTCCTATCGTGGACGAGGAAGGCAATCTGAAAGGCTTGATCACGTACAAGGATATATTGAAAAGAAAGGATCGTCCGGAAGCTTGCAAAGACGAATTTGGGCGTTTGCGGGTAGGCGCGGCTGTCGGCGTTACTCCGGATATCCTGGACAGAGTGGAGGCGCTGGTCAAGGCGGGAGTCGACGTGATCAGTATTGACACCGCGCATGGTCATTCAAAAGGAGTGATCGATACGGTGCGAAAAGTAAAAGATAAATACCCGGCCTTGCAGGTAATCGCTGGAAATATCGCTACCGCGGAAGGCGCGCTGGCTTTGGCCGAAGCGGGAGCCGACGCGGTCAAAGTAGGTATCGGACCCGGAAGTATCTGTACGACCAGAGTCATCGCCGGAGTAGGTATGCCTCAACTGACGGCCGTATATGAAGCGGCCAGGGCTCTGAAACCATTGGGCGTGCCGGTGATCGCGGATGGTGGTATACGTTTTTCCGGAGACATCGCCAAGGCGATCGCCGCCGGAGCCGATACCATCATGGTGGGCTCTTTGCTCGCCGGTACGGAAGAAGCGCCCGGGAAAATGATCATCTATGAAGGTCGTAAGTTTAAGTCCTACAGGGGTATGGGATCACTGGAAGCGATGGAGGGAGGTTCGAAAGACCGTTATTTTCAGGACGCGGAAGACGATATCAAAAAGCTGGTTCCGGAAGGTATTGTGGGCAGAGTTCCGTTCAAGGGAAAGGTCGCCGAGGTAATCTATCAATTAGTGGGAGGCTTGAAAGCGGGCATGGGTTACTGCGGAGCTCATGATATACCGGAAATGCAAAAGGCCAGGTTTGTGCAGATTACTTCGGCCGGCGTGCGCGAAAGTCACCCCCATGACGTTGATATAACCAGGGAAGCTCCAAACTATAGCCGGTAAGGAGTATGACGGATTTGAAGAAATTCTTTAATATTTACATAGGACTCAGCATACTATGCTGGGTCTTTTTACTTGGCATCGACCTGTATACTATTTACGCGGTTATTAATGGTAAACATTTTTTTTTCAATGACTTCTTCGTTTACCTGCTTTTGTCCCTGTTTTTTCTTTTTACATTTCTCAGCTTTAAGCTCAATACGGAAAAGAGCAAGAATCGAAATTTTCTGGAGCAGCTATGGCAAGTATTTATTATCGGGGCGTTTACGATCTTTTTTTCCCTTTTTATCAAGTTTTTTCTTTATCTGATCAATGAGACTTCGTTGTCGGACAATATTTATCTCGTCAACCTGCTCTACCATATCAATATAGGACTGATTGTTGTCTTTATAGCCAATGGATTTTATGTCTGGAAACGGATGAATCTGTATCAGAAGTCGGAAATTACTCATCAGGCATGGTATATATTTGAGATTCTGGTGCTTCTTTCTATCCTGACAAATTTTTTCGCGTTGGAACTTACCAGTACGCCTTTCCTTATTATTTCGTTTCCGTTGGTGGTTTTCGCGCTGATTCTTTCCTTCAATCTCAAATGGGTCGCGTTTCTCAATTACAACCAGAAGTGGCAAAGCATTTTACTGATTACGCTGATTATCCTGATCAGTATTACCTTTATTCAGCAGATCTATGAGCAGCATCAGACGCAAATACTGGTCATCGACCTGCTCAGCAATACGTTCGTGCTGGCCATGTTTGGCTTTCTTTGCCTCAATTCTTTCATATCCCTGCTGGTACTGTTTTTCAATCTTCCGACTTCTTCGGTTTTTGAACAGAAATTTGGCGAAGTGATGATTTTTCAGAGGCTGAGCCAGTCTATCCAGATGGGAACGAAAGAGGAAGAAGTATACAATACTCTGTTTGAAAGCAGTATGGATATTGTGATGGCCGACGCCGCCTGGCTGGAGATTATGGACGAGCATGGCAATTATACCGCGTTTCTGACTAAGGAAATCAGCGAGATCGACGTGTTTGAGATAAAGAAGATATTGCGAAAGAATAAGGTCTTGATCGATAATGAGCCACATTATATAAAAGACCTGAAAAGTTATCCGGGAAGCAGTCGCATCAAAAGCCTTCCTGTGGAGTCCTTATTGATTATTCCGCTTTCTTCACACAACTATAAAATGGGCAATCTAGTATTGCTCAAAAATCTGGCCGATGGTTTCGATAAGGAAATGATGGACATCATTTTTACTTTTGCCACTCAGGCGAGCATAGCGCTCAAAAACTTTCGCCTTATCTCGGAGGCGGTTGAAAATGAAAGATATAAAGAGGAATTGGCGATCGCCAAGAAAGTGCAGCAAAGTCTTCTTCCCGCCAGCATGCTGGTCAATATCCATCTTGAGATAAGCTCTTTTTCCAGATCCGCGGATCAGATTGGCGGCGATTATTTTGATTATTACGAGTTTAATAAGGAAAAACTGGCGCTGATTATTGGCGATGTTTCAGGCAGCGGTACAAGCGCGGCTTTTAACATGGCTTTGATGAAGGGAGTCTTTCACAGCCTAGTTCAGCTCGATGTCAGTAGTAATGAGTTTATGACTCTGGCTAATAGCGCGTTGGGACGGTGTCTTGAAAAAGCTACTTTTATAACATCTACACTTTTTTATATCGACGTAGAGCGTAAAAGGATAAAATACGCGCGCGCCGGCCATTGTCCACCGTTGTTTTGCGAGGCGGTTACCGGAGAAGCGCGTTATTTTGAAAATCGGGGCCTTGGCCTTGGACTTTTGAGAAGCGGCGAGTATACGCGCCATATTGAAGAAGCGGAGTTGACTTACCAGAGTGGCGATGTACTGGTCTTATATACAGATGGTATCATAGAGGCGAAAAACGACGATGGGGAGGAGTATGGAGCGCATAGGCTCAGAACGGTAGTTTCCGAAAGCTTTCATTTGAGCTCCAAGCAGATTAGCGGGAAGGTAGTGGACAATTTATATAGTTTTACAGGAAAGAATGAACTGAACGATGATTACACATTCTTGATTATAAAATTTGTTTAAGGCGAAACACCAGGATCCCGGATTGTCAGTGATAAAAAATGTTTTGTGAAAATAAATTGATATTTTTATACTTTTTCAATATTTATCAATTTCTTAATTATTATTTATTTTAAACCCAAACCCGATGGAGCTTAATACGTACCATGAGACTGAATATTATTTTATGGAATTATCCGGTGATCTCGACGCCAGTTCCTGTATTCAGCTCGACAAGGCGATCGCCATCGCCGTGACGAACGATGAAAAAAAAATATTGGTGGATTGTAAAGAACTTAACTATATATCTTCCGCGGGTCTGGGGGTGTTCATGTCTTACTTGCAGGAATTTGAGGTGAAGGGGATAGTGCTGGTGTTGTTCAATCTGAACGCGAAGGTGAGGAAGGTATTTCAGATTCTGGGTCTTGACGAGCTCATTAAAATTGTTGATAGCAAAGAAGCGGCAAAAGCGAACGCTAATGAACAAAAGCCTTAAAATAGAATGTGATATTGACAAACTGAAAGATGTCAGGGATTTTCTCGAACGAGAATTGAAGGCTTGCTCCGTTTCTGAAGAACAGGCGGGTCTTATGATTCTCGCCGTGGATGAAATCTGCGCCAATCTTATTATCCATTCGCATGGGCGGGACGCGTCCAAGGAATTGGAAATAAAGTTTCACGTCCTTCACGACGCTTTTTTATTCGAGGTATATGATACCGGTAAGCCATTTGATCCCGCTTCGATCGCGGAGCCGGATATTGCCAGCATCGTCAATGAAAAAAGAAAAGGGGGACTCGGGCTCATGCTGGTAAGGCGGATTATGGACTCGATCGAACTCCGCAATGAAAATAACCGGACTGTCTATCGCCTACGTAAGAAGATTTAAATTCACTTACTCAGCCTTTTTTTTGTTTTAATTTCCCCGATTTATAATCCGCCTCGGATTTTTTCGTTAAAATTGCGGTTTGTAACGAATCAACATTGTTTTTTAATGAAATTATGAAAAAGATTTCAATTTTAGCCGGTTCTCTGGTGCTAATGGGTTTATGGAGTTGTAAGTCTACAAAGTCAGCTTCCGACGTGATTGGCAAAATCGGAAATGATCCGATATACGCCAATGAATTCAACTATGTGTACAATAAGAACAACGCGAATTCCGCCAACGCTTATTCGAAAGAAAGCATTGACGAGTATCTTGGATTGTATACAAATTTCCGTCTGAAAGTAAAAGAGGCGGAATCGCTTGGGCTCGATACCCTGTCCGCGTTCAAACAGGAACTGGCTGGTTACAAGAAACAGTTGGCCCAGCCTTATTTTAATGAGAAGGAACTTATTGATCAGTATACAAAACAGGCGTATGAACGTCTGAAAGAGGAAGTAAACGCGTCGCATATTTTAGTGGGTGTAAAACCGGACGCTTCTCCGGAAGATACCTTGGCCGCTTGGAAAAAAATCACTGAAATTCGTTCAAGAGTGTTGAAAGGCGAGGATTTCGAGCAGTTGGCCAGAGATTTGTCCGAAGATCCGTCCGCGGCCAAGAATGCTGGAAACCTTGGTTACTTTACCGCGCTGCAAATGGTCTATCCATTTGAGGACGCCGCTTATTCTACTCCAAAAGGCAGTGTTTCCGAGCCGGTGCGTACCCGGTTTGGATATCATATACTTCAGGTCCATGATCGCAGACCTTCTCAGGGACAGGTCAGAACGGCGCATCTGATGATCAGGGCGACTGAAGGCATGTCGGAAAGCGATTTGACGGCCGCTAAGGAAAAAGTTACAGAACTATATAAGAAAATCGAATCCGGAGAAGATTGGGATTCGTTGGTCAAACAGTTTTCCGACGATGTCAATACACGCGACAAAGGTGGAGAACTGCAATGGTTTGGTACCGGCAGAATGATCCCAAGCTTTGAGGAAGCGGCGTTCTCGCTGAGTGAGCCTGGAGCTTATACGGAGCCGGTTCAGACACCTTATGGCTGGCATAT
This sequence comes from Bacteroidota bacterium, assembly GCA_023391415.1. Classification (GTDB taxonomy): domain Bacteria; phylum Bacteroidota; class Bacteroidia; order Cytophagales; family Cytophagaceae; genus SpSt-227. The sequence continues at coordinate 62,762 of JAEWAY010000013.1, forward strand.
CATCAAGCTTCTGGAGCGCAAAGGTCTGGAAGACTTCGCCACGCTTGAGGCGGGAATTCGTTCAAAAGTCAGTCGGGACCGTTCTGAAATCAATAAGAAGACGCTTGTAACTCGTCTTATGGTCGAGAATAAGTTTAAAGAAAATACAAGTTCTGTTGAAAAAATGCTGGCCCTCGCGGATTCATCTTTCGTGAGTGGCGGTTGGGTTGGCGACGCGGCCTTGGCCGATCAGAAAAATGTTTTGTTTAGCCTCGGCGATCGGAAATATACTCAGGCTGATTTTGTAAACTACGCGGCCGGCTCGGCTCAGAAAGCGCAGCCTGGCGTGGCGCCCAAGACCTATATGCGGAACTTGTACAACGTGTACAAGAACGAAATGGTAATCGCGTATGAGGAAGAGCATCTGGCTGATAAGCACGAAGATTATAAAATGCTTGTCAGAGAGTACAGAGACGGTATTTTATTGTTTCAGTTGATGGACGAGAAAGTCTGGTCCAAAGCGATTAAGGATACCGCCGGACTCAGAAGTTTCTTTGAGCGCAACAGAGAGAAGTATCAATGGAAGGAACGCGCTCAGGCTGTCGTATTCAACGTGGCGGATAGCGTTTCGTTTGCCCGAATTCAGGAATTGGTAAAAAACGACCTGTATCCTGCATATGAACCAGAGCCGGAAGCGCTTCAGTTCGATGAAAACTCGGATAGTCTTTCCGGTGAAAATCTTATGAGATTGGCGAAGCTGGTACCTTATCTGAAGTCGCAAAAGAATCTTGTTGTTAAACTATCAGGTCACGCTTCTCAGAAGGAAAGTCTTGATCTGGCAAGCAAGCGAATCGCTAAGGTGAGGGAATATCTGAAAGATAAAGATATCGATTCCGTCAAAATCGTTCTGGGCAATGTGACCAAGCCGGTAGCGAAAGCGAAGGAAAACAACACGGATAGGAAAGTTTCCTTTGAATTGATGTCTCTGTCCGCCAAAGCGTTGGAAAAATCCTTTAATAAGAACGCTCCTCTAACATTACAGGTATCCGAAGGATATTTTCAGAAAGGTGAAAATGAGGCGCTGGATATGGTGAAATGGGAAAAAGGTTCCTATTCGCTGAAAAAAGATGGTCGCTACTACCTTGTTCTTATCAAGGACATAGAAGCTCCAAGGGCGAAGCTCCTCGATGAAACCAGAGGTATTGTAATCTCCGACTATCAGGAGTATCTGGAAAAAGAATGGATTAAAGAGTTAAAAGCTAAATACGCCGTAGAAATAGATCCAAAGTTGATTGATAAGTTTGTTAAGAAGTAATAGTCTCGGATGGAGTAACTGGTTTTTCCTGTTGTCGCTGACGTTGGTAATCTCCTGTAATTTCTTAAAAAGAGAGAATGACCAAGTATTGGAGAGCGACAGGCCCTTAGCCAGAGTGGGTAAGACCATGTTGTATTACAGTGATCTGCCAGTATATTGCCAGTCAGTAACCGGGGGCGATAGCTCCCGGCTTGTCACTTCTTATGTAGAATCCTGGATAAGAAAACAGTTGCTTTTGCGGGAAGCGCGGGCGGAGATAAAACCAGATGATCCGGAAATAAGCGAGAAAATTGAAGAATATGCCAATTTCCTTATTCTTCAAAAATTTCAGGAACGGTATATCAGCCAATTTTCTGAACAGTCGTTGTCGGACGAGGAGCTCAGAACGTTTTACGCTTCCGAAACCGGTAATTATCAAAGCGAGGAGGTTCTTTATAAAGGTGTTTTTATAAAAGTTCCGGTGAATACGCCTGGCATTAAAAGTGTCAGGGAAAATATAGCCGCTTCCGCGGCGGAGCAGGAGATAAAGTCGTTTTGTGTCCGCTACGCTAAAAAATATTTGCTGAATACCTGGTTTTCCGAGCAGGTTCTTTATGAGGAAAGTGTATTCAGAGGTCTGGAAAAAAAAATGAAGAAGAATGTGTTGTTTGAGCAATCGGATAGTGAATACCTGTATCTTGTCCATGTCGTCGATAAGGTAGAAAAAGGTGGAACAATTCCGCTGGATTATATAAAGTCCGATATCAGCAACGTCATAATTCGTCAAAAAAAGCTTAAAGCAATTAAAGAACTTGAAAATAAAATGTACGATGAGGCCAAAGAATCGGGGGACGTCGAAATTTTTTAAAATACTGTTTTTAGTCCTTTTCTCTACAAAATTTCTTCACGCTCAGTTGGTAGACAAGATTGTAGCAAAAGTAGATAACCAGATATTGCTTAAGTCTGAGATCGATATGGCTTATATTCAGTATATGTCTCAGTTGCCCGCCAACCAGCGAGTCGATGATCGTCAGCTTAAATGTCAGATTGTCGAATCCTTGTTGATTAATAAGTTTATGCTGGCCAAGGCGGAGATAGACTCGGTCACGGTAGAATATGAGGTTTTACAGGCTCAATTGGAGCAGCGAATGGATTATTTTATTCGTATGGCCGGAGGGGCCGATAAGCTGCAGGCGATTTATAAAAAAACGATTGACGAGTTGAAAGATGATTTGAGGTCTTCTCTGGAAGAGCAGCTTATTACCCAGAAAATGCAGGAAAAGATCGTATCGGGAATCAAGGTTACTCCGGGAGAGGTTAAAAAATTCTTTAACGCGATACCGGAAGATAGTCTGCCTTATTTTTCGACATCGGTAGAAATCGGACAAATTGTAAAGGATCCCGAGATAGGGAAACAGGAAAAGCGCGAAGCGGCGGAGCTGCTCAGATCTATAAAGAACAGAATTAAGGATAGCGCGGATTTTTGCCGGTACGCGGCGGAGTATTCCGAGGATCCGGGCTCCCGAAAGAGCTGTGGTGAGCTTGGATATTTTAAAAGGGGAGAATTGGTTCCTCCATACGAGGCCGCCGCGTTGAAGCTAAAACCAGGTGAAATTTCCGAAATAGTCGAATCTGAATATGGCTACCATCTTATACAATTGATAGACAGAAGATCCAATGAATATAGTTCCAGACATATTCTGATAAAACCCAAATCGTCGAAAAAAGACTTTGGTTATACAACTCAACTGTTGGATAGTATACGAACGTTGATTCTTAACGACAGTATGACCTTTTCCAACGCGGCCAACAAGTTTTCGGACGATAAGACGACCAAAAACAACGGTGGCTTTTTTACTTCGGAAGGAGGCGGTTACAGAATCCCTGTGGACGAGCTTGATCCGGGATTATTTTTCTCGATGGATACGATGAAGGTAGGACAGATTTCAAATCCCATGATCTTCAAAAAGGAAGATGGCGCCGAGTCCACGCGTATCCTGTTTCTTAAGTCGAAGACGCCTCCCCATGTAGCGAATCTCAAGGACGACTATCAGGAAATATATAGCGCCGCGCTTGATCATAAAAAGAACAAAGCCCTGAACGAGTGGTTTGATAAAACGAAAGATGAAGTTTATATTCATATTGACGATGAGTATAGTGAATGTAATATTTTAATGACACCTTAAATGGAAAGATTTCAGAATGAAGTGGAAGCCGCGGACGCGTTGAAAGAGGCCTACGCCAGGGTTACTAAAGAAATATCGAAAGTGATCATTGGGCAGGAGGAAGCTGTCAGGCTCGTACTGACCGCGATTTTTTGCCAAGGGCATTGTCTGCTTGTCGGAGTTCCGGGACTTGCTAAAACATTGCTGATTAACACGATATCCAAAGTGCTTGATCTTGATTATAAACGTATCCAGTTTACACCCGACTTGATGCCCTCGGATATTTTGGGATCGGAAACTCTGGACGCGAACAGAAACTTTAAATTTGTCAAAGGTCCTATATTCGCCAATATCATTCTCGCGGATGAGATCAACAGGACTCCGCCCAAGACGCAGGCCGCCCTGCTGGAGAGTATGCAGGAGTATTCGGTCACTATCGCGGGACAGATTTATCAGCTCGACAGACCCTTTTTTGTGCTGGCTACTCAGAACCCCATTGAACAGGAAGGAACCTATCCCCTTCCGGAGGCGCAGTTGGACCGTTTTATGTTTAACCTCCAGTTAAACTATCCTTCTTTTCAGGCCGAGGTGGAAGTGGTAAGAAATACAACCTCCGGGATGAAGCAGGATATTAAACCGGTTTTGAACGCGGCTGAAATTATATATTTTCAGGATCTCGTACGAAAAGTACCTGTGGCCGACAATGTGCTCGAGTACGCGGTGGAGCTGGCGTGCAAAACCCGGCCGGGGATGGAGAAAGCCTCGGAGATGGCCACCCAGTACCTTGAATGGGGAGCGGGGCCGAGAGCTTCGCAATATTTAGTGCTCGGCGCTAAATGCAATGCTCTGCTTAATGGAAAATATTCGCCGGACAAGGAAGATGTCAAGGCGGTAGCGTTGGCAATCTTGCGTCACCGGATTGTACGAAACTTTAGGGCGGAAGCGGAAGGGATCACGGTGGAGCAGATTATTAATAATCTGCTATAAGGGTTTTTGATGAGCTTTGTTAATCCGATATATATGTTCCGGGGGTAATGGTATAACGCGTGCCAATGATTGTCCCGTCGCTGAATATAGAGAATACTTAAAACGGACAACCTTTACGTTTGCCGGAGGTGGTATCGGCATACCGGGATAAAATAGCGGAGAATTGAAATTTCAATAGCAGGATCTCCTGGATACCGATATAGGACAAAACCCGTGATAATACAATGTCTGGTTATTAACCTAAGGGTTATCGCGCGAACAGGTTAGCTTGTCAGCTATAAAACCAAGCTTTTAGAGCGTTGGTTTTATAGGTTTACACTTTTTAATGCACATGCCCGAATTGTTTAAGGAAACGTACGTCGTTTTCCGTAAATAGCCGTAGATCCTTGATCTGGTATTTGAGCATGGTAATTCGCTCGATACCCATACCAAACGCGAATCCGGAGTACTTTTTAGGATCGATTCCGCAGTTTTCCATTACATTCGGATCGATCATACCCGAACCGCCAATTTCGACCCATCCACTGTGTTTGCAAACTGTACATCCTTTGCCTTTGCAAAGCAGACAGCTTATGTCAATTTCCGCGCTGGGTTCTGTAAAGGGAAAGAAGGAAGGCCGGAACCGGATTTTAGTATCTTTCCCAAACATTTCTTTGGCGAAGTGATACAATGTTTGTTTAAGGTCGGCGAAGCTCACTTTTTCATCAATATAAAAACCTTCGATCTGATGAAATACGCAATGCGCTCTGGCGGAGATCGCCTCGTTTCGGAAAACCCGTCCCGGAGCCAGCGTACGGATAGGAGGCTGTCGCTTTTCCATCACCCGTATCTGTATGGATGAGGTATGCGTCCTCAGAGCTATATCCGGATTTTTTTCCAGAAAAAAGGTATCCTGCATTTCCCTTGCCGGGTGATTTTCCGGAAAGTTTAAAGCGGTAAAATTGTGCCAGTCATCCTCTATTTCAGGCCCATCCGACAAGTTGAAGCCCATGCGGGAAAAGATTTCAATGATTCGCTCCCTTACCAGCGTAAGAGGATGTCTGGTCCCGAGCGTGTTGGGGATGACAGGCAATGTAAGGTCGGGGATATCCGATGAGACGCACTCGTTGGCGTTTTCCAGCGCTTCGGAGGCTTCGCTGAACTTCTCTTGCGCCGCGTTTTTTAGCTGATTTAGTTCGGCGCCTACCATTCGCTTGTCTTCCGCGGGAACATCGCGAAGCATTGTAAAGAGTTCGTTGAGCTCGCTTTTCTTAATCAGAAACTTCAAACGAAATTGTTCAAGCTGCTCTTTATTTCCTATGCTAAACTCATTGACTTCCGTCAGCACTTTTTCTATTTTTTCTTTCATCGTTCGATATGAATAAAACGTATCAGCCTCTTTAGATTTTAAAACGCGAATCCTACCGTTAAGCCGGCTCGTGGCTCAAACGAGAACATGGATTCTTGTATGATCACGACGCCATCGTCGGCGGAGGATGGATGTCTCCAGCGTACATTCGTCATCTTTTTATGCTTTATTTGAGGTCCTAGAAACGCGTCTATGGCGAAATGCTTTCCGGCGATTAGCTGAAAGCCGAGTACAAATCCTCCGCCCATAGCTGTTAGCTCATACTTCAGGTCGTACGTACCCCCGAGCAGATTGTCGTCCAGTTCAAACTGGTATTGGCCTATTCTCAAAAATGGGGCGATATAGCCTCCCATTGGATTGTGCATTTTCTTAGAGAAATTCGTCCAGTAATATTTTACCTGCGGAACGATGGTAAAGCCTTTCTGGTAGAAAAAAACATGGTTGGCGATCAGTGTATCTACGGATATGGGGGTGAGATCCAGGTCGCGGTATCCAATGGCGACTTGTACTGAAAATCTTTTGTTGATCACCCGTTCCACTTCCGCGGTAAAACTGCTGCGTCCCGCCTTGCTCAGATTGGGGAGTCCCTCGCTGTTCGAATTACTCATGGCGTCTAAAGCCAGACCAGCCATCGCCCCGAATAGGTTGACGCGGACCACGGTTTTGGTCGTTTCACCTCTTTTGGGAGCGGGCGCGGAAGCGACTTCATACTCTTTATACTGGCATATGCCGGTTATTCCGGGTAGAGTAAGCAGGGCCAAAAAAAATATTCTTTTCATTTGAATCCGGGTCAAAGGTCGCTAAAATTAAGGGATTTTTTAGAAATAAATGATGGATCGTCACGATTTTCACCATAACTTTATATTCATGAAAAACTTCTGGAATCTTTTGTTGAAGGAAGCGATGCTGGAATGGCGACGGCGTCTGGCGTTTAATAGCATTCTTTTGTACATAGGATCTACCGTCTTCGTGTGTTACCTCAGTTTTGGCGTCCGGTCCGACGAATTGTCTCCAATTACCTGGAACGCCGTATTTTGGATTATTATGCTCTTTGTTTCTATTAACGCCATGGCGAAAAGCTTCGCGGATGAACAACGCGGTCGTCATTATTACTATTATTCGCTCGCTTCTCCTCAAGCGATTATGCTTTCCAAGATGTTATACAACTCTTTGCTAATGATCGTGTTTTCGGTGACCGCGTTGTTGTTTTACAGCATGGTGCTGGGAAATCCCGTAGAGGATATGGCGTTCTTTTTTCTAGCGATATTTCTGGGAGCGGTCGGATTTTCCTCCGCGCTCACCCTGATTTCCGGGATCGCGTACAAAGCCGCCGCCGGAGCGTCGCTGATGGCTATTCTCAGTTTTCCCGTTATATTGCCTATGTTGCTTATGATTATAAAGTTATCTAGGAACGCCATCGATGGATTGGCCCGCTCCGCGAGCTATGACGAGATTGTAACATTGATGTCAGTAAATGTTATGCTCGCGGCCATTTCTTATGTTTTATTTCCTTACCTTTGGAGAAGCTAAAAGTTCGAGTTTTGTTGAATTTTCCAACCCTCAAACGAATTAAATCACTATGAAACTTTCCTGGTGGAAATTACTCTCCATTCTGATTCTGTCATACGTCATCCTTGGCGGTTTTTTGTTCGACGTTCCCAAGCTCCATATTCTTAATGAAAGTATTCGAAACCTGTACTTTCACGTGCCCATGTGGTTTGGCATGATCATATGCCTGCTGATCTCGGCGGTCTTTTCCATCATCTATCTGGCGAAAGGAAATGTAAAAACGGATATTCAGGCGGCGGAATTCGCGAATACCGGCATAGTTTTTGGCGTGTTGGGGCTGCTGACCGGAATGGTATGGGCGCAGTATACCTGGGGCTCGTACTGGAGTGGTGATCCCAAGCAGAACGCTTCCGCGATCGCGTTGCTGATATATCTGGCCTACTTCGTGCTTAGAGGGTCGTTTACAGACGACCAGCAGCGCGCCAGGATAAGCGCCATATACAATATTTTCAGTTTTCCCGCGCTGATCGCCTTGTTGTTTATACTGCCGAGACTTACCGATTCGTTACATCCTGGCAATGGTGGCAATCCTGGCTTCAACGCCTATGACCTTGATTCCAGAATGCGTCTGTTGTTTTATCCCTCTATTCTGGGATTTATATTGCTGGGAGTGTGGATTAGTTCGCTCAGAGTAAGGATCAGGCTGGTCAGAAACAGGATGTATGGCATAGAATAAAAAAACATAAATGAAAAGAGTAATACTGTTCGTTTTATTTACGGTTATTTCGACGATAAGCTCCATAGCCCAGATTGTAGATCATTCCGATGTGGAGATGGCCGATCAAATGCGGGCCGAAGGCAAGATATACGTGGTCGTAGCCGTAGTACTGATTATTTTTACCGGGCTGATCTTATACCTTATAAGCCTGGATCGGAAAATATCCATGATTGAAAAAGAAAAAGGAAACCAGTAACCTATACCATGAAACTCTCTTATATAATCGCGATTATCGCTATAGGCATATCCATTGGAGTAATCGTGTCGACGGCTGGAAGCGCCAGCCAGTACGTGAACTTTAAAGAGGCTTTCGCCATGGCGGAAAAAGGCGATAAAAACAAAATACATGTTGTCGGCGCGCTAAAGAAAAACGAAGCGGGAGAGATCGTCGGAATGATGTATAATCCGGTCATGAATCCCAATTACTTTGTCTTTACGTTGGTGGATAACAATAATGAAGAAAGGGAAGTCGTTCACTTCAATCCCAAACCACAGGACTTCGAAAAGTCAGAACAGGTAGTCGTAATTGGTTCGGTGAGAAACAACACCTTTGTCGCCGATGAGATACTTTTAAAATGTCCGTCCAAATATCAGGAAAATAAAATCTAATCGTAATGGTACATGAAGGAATAGGTAACTGGGGGCATTTATTTGTTATCCTGTCGTTTATAGCCGCTATAATCGCGGCCTTTGGCTATATCCGCGCTACGCGTATTGAACAGGAGAGACCTTCCGAAGCGGACGAAATCAGAAGCTGGAAGGTTTTTTCACGTATAGCCTTTTCGGTGCATGGCTTGGCTGTACTTGGAGTGATCGTATGTCTGTACACGATCATATACAATCACTATTATGAATATCACTACGCCTGGAGCCACTCTTCCAATGATCTTCCCTGGTACTATATGATTTCCTGTTTCTGGGAAGGGCAGGAAGGAAGTTTTCTTCTCTGGATTTTCTGGCATGTATTGCTGGGCGCTGTTCTGATCAAAGTCAATAAATTCTGGGAAGCCCCTGTCATGGTCGTCTTTTGTCTTGTACAGGCTTTTCTGGCGTCCATGATTCTTGGTACTGTTATTCCGCTTGTCGATATTAAGATTGGAAGTTCTCCCTTTATTTTGCTCAAAGAATATATGGGCGACATACCGGTTTATAAAACCAATCCGGACTTTGTACCGGAAAACGGCAGCGGTCTGAATCTATTGTTGCAAAACTACTGGATGGTGATTCACCCTCCGACTTTATTTCTTGGTTTCGCCGCGACACTGGTCCCTTTCTCTTATTGTATCGCCGGCTTGTGGCTTGGAAAATATAAAGATTGGGTGAAACCCGCTTTGCCATGGTCGCTGTTCGCGGCGCTTGTATTGGGAGCAGGGATATTGATGGGCGCTTACTGGGCTTATGAAACGCTCAATTTCGGAGGTTACTGGAACTGGGATCCTGTCGAAAACGCGGTCTATGTACCGTGGCTCATTCTGATCGCGAGTATTCATACCATGATTAGCTACAAAAACAGCGACTCAGCCCTGAAAACTTCCATAATACTGGTGGTGACCGCCTTTTTACTGATCCTTTATTCGACCTATCTTACCAGAAGCGGCGTATTGGGAGAGGCTTCAGTACATTCTTTTACGGACCTCGGGCTGAAAAATCAATTATTCCTGTATCTGGGCGCTTTCGCCGTCATTTCCCTATACCTGATCATTCGTTCGTGGAAACATATACCTTCTACGCGAAAAGAACTTTCCACCTATTCAAGAGAATTCTGGATTTTTATCGGAGTCACGATCTTGTGTCTCGCCGCCTTTCAGGTCATTTTGCCAACTTCCATACCCTTTTTCAACTCCATACTCAAAGATTTGGGTGTTGTCTCCAATATGGCTCCACCTGCCGATCAGGTTTCTTTTTATACCAACTGGCAGATCTGGTTCGCCATGCTTATCGCTATCCTGTCGGGTGTCGGCCAGTTTTTCTGGTGGAAAAAGATGGATAAGCAGAAGTTTCTTTCCTCGATCGCCATTCCGGTTATTATAAGCGCTCTTCTGTCAGCGCTGATGATTCTTTTTGTCGATTTGAAGGAGTTTGACACCGCGATCATCAACGATGGCGACAATGTCGCTTATCTGATCACCAAGGTTAAGTTTATATTATTGTGGACTTGCGCCATATTCACTATTGTAGCCAATGGCAGGATATTGCTTAATCTCGTGTCGTCGAAGAATATCCGGCTCTCTGGCGGAGCGGTCACGCATATCGGTATGGCTCTGATGCTGATCGGCGTTTTGTTTTCGTCAGGCTATTCCAAAGTAATCTCGCTCAATCATTCCGGCTTACTTTTCGCCAAAGACGCCGACGAGTCCTTTAACACCGAAAATATCCTGCTGTGGCGGGAAGAACCTACGCGGATGCAGGATTATATCCTGACTTATAAGGGAAGCCGTTTTGAAGTGACGGGCTTTCCGGGCTATGTCAACGCGAAAGATCTTCTCGTTTATACAGATTCCAGAGAGGCCATTGTTGTGAATGATCTGGTTTATCGGGAAAAAACCTATTTCTCCAAAGGAGATACTGTTTTGCTGCATCCTGAAAACACCTATTTTGAAGTAGAATATGTGAAAAAGGATAGTTCCGAGGCCTTCTCGTTATTTCCCCGCATACAGGCCAACGAATCCATGGGTAAGGTCGTTTCTCCGGATATCAGACGATTCCCCGGGCGTGATTTTTATACCCATATTACCTCTTTTCTCGATGAAGATAAAAGAGAATGGTCGGAGCCGGAAGAATTCCGGGCCAAAGTGGGAGATACTTTATTTATCAACGACTTTATCGTAATCTTTAACAGTGTTGTAAAGGAAACCGATATCCCCGGTTTGGATCTTGGTCCGAACGATGGGGCTGTCAAAGCTCATTTTACCTTGATGGGCAAGGACGACAATTATGAAATGTATCCTAAATACGTCATCAAAATGACGAGAAACGCTCAGGGAGAAGACGATATTCTGATCGGTCATATTCCGGAAGTATTGCCGGAACTTGGCCTCAAAATAGCTTTTGTCGGTATCGATCCGGAGACCGGGATATTTACTTTTACCCAAAGTACGACACAGAAAGACTTTATCATTCTTAAAGTAGTGGAGAAGCCACTGATTAACATATTGTGGATTGGAACGGTGGTATTGATGATCGGGATCACGATCGCCATCATACGCAGGGCGGGTGATTTTAAGAAAATGAAGGAAAAGGGTGAACCGTCTTCCGCCAAAAAAGAAAGGAAGTCCTATCAACCTGTGACCTAAGCCTCTTGTCCGACAGCGAAATGGGATTACATTCAGTTTCCGTTATCGGCTCCGGCAATGTTGGCTGGCATATGGCTTGGGCTTTGCATGAAGCGGGATGTAAAGTCAGCGAGGTGTTTTCCCGCGATAAAGAGGCGGCTATCCGTTCCGCTGATCGTATTCCAGGATGTATCGCGACCAATTCGCTGGATTTTAGTCAAAGCGCGTCCGGTTTTTTTATATTATCCGTGCCTGACGACAAGATCGTTTCGGTGGTGTCGGAGGCGCGGCTACCGGAAAGAGCGATATTGGTACATACCAGCGGAAGCGCGCCAATGAATCTGCTTAGTGGATTTAGTCATTTTGGGGTACTTTATCCTTTGCAGACATTTTCGAAACAAAGGGTGGTTGACTTTTCCTCAATACCTTTGTTGATCGAAGCGAATGGAGAATACGCGGCGGAACAAATCGCCCGTATCGGGACCTGTTTATCGACCAACGTTTTTGTATTGAATTCGGAAGAACGTGCGAGAATCCACTTAGCCGCCGTGTTCGCCAACAATTTCATCAACCATCTGCTGGCGATCATGGATCAAATTCTAGATAATGATTCTCAGAAGTTTGCAATGATGAAAAGTCTGATCAGAGAGACAGTCGATAAAGCCTTTACTATGGGTCCGTTGGCGGCTCAGACAGGCCCCGCGGTCAGAGGCGACCTCGGAACTGTCTCCCGACATCTTGAGTCGCTTGGCGACGCGTCTCAGGCCGAACGCGTCTACCGCGTCATGACGGAGAGTATCCTGGCTACGCGTGGGAAATAAGCGATCGGGCTGGTTTTTCTTTTTTTAGCGAATATTGTTTAATTTGATGAAATTGTCAGGTTACTGTTTTATACATAGTATTTTATGTTGGATTTTAGTAGAATAAACACATTTATCTTTGATGTGGATGGGGTATTTACGGATGGGAGTATCATCGCGTACAAAACCGGTGAACACGCCAGAAATTTTTATATCAAAGATGGTTACGCTGTTGAGAAAGCGGTGCAGAATGGCTACCACGTTATTGTCATTACCGGAGGGTTCGAGGAAGGTGTAAAAAAACGTCTGGAGTTTCTCGGGGTGAAAGACATTTTTCTTGGAGTAAAGGATAAGGTAGCGGTTTTTAATGAATACAAGAAAGATAAGCGATTGGATACTTCCCAGATACTCTATATGGGCGATGATATTCCGGATCTGAAGATGCTGAGGCTGGCGGGAATTTCCGCCTGTCCGAACGACGCGGCTGAGGATATCAGGGCCATGTGTCATTATATAAGTCCGTATGACGGGGGGAGAGGCGCTGTACGCGACGTAATCGAAAAAACCATGAAAGCTCAGGGAAAGTGGTTAATCGAAAATTGGTAGATCACTTTTTATGCGAACTCAGGCGATTCGATATCTGATTTTATACCCGCGGGCCGCGTCCCGCCTGGTTCGATTGCCCAATTTGTTTATTATGGCCCTGACGCAGTTTTGCGTCGCTATTTTTCTTATAGGGCCTCGGGAGGACTGGCTGAGTTTTTACCTGGATACCCGCCTTCATGTACTTGTTTTAAGTACCGTCCTGATCGCCGCGGGTGGGTATGTCATTAATGATTACTATGATGTCAAGATCGATATGATCAATAAGCCGCACCGGTTGATCGTAGGGAGATCATTGCCCAGAAGGCATGCCATGTTTGTGCATCTGGTACTTAACGCGGCAGGCTTGCTTTTTTCATTGTCGCTTGGACCAGAGGTATTCCTCGTACATTTTCTGGCGGTCGCGGCGCTTTGGTGGTATTCCAATTTTTTAAAGCGACTGCCATTGACCGGCAACCTGGTTGTCGCCCTGCTGACTGGCCTGATTGTTTTTATGGTTGGTTACATATATGGACAAGCGTTCAATTATCTGATCCTTTCATACGCCACGCTGGCTTTTTTGCTTTCCCTGATTCGGGAGATCATGAAGGATATGGAGGACGTGAAAGGAGACCGTAATTTTGGCTGTAATACATTGCCGATCCGGTATGGGATCAGGATGACCAAAAGAATCGTTTATCTGATAGAAATCCTGTTGATAATCGCTCTGGTGATGATCGGAGTCAAGACCTCGTTACTGATGGTATACGCCATCATGATATTTATTCCTTTGGTGGTTCTTACCGTGTTTTTGATACGGGCCGATACCCGTAAGGATTTCCGGTTTTTGAGCTTATTGGCCAAGTTAATCATGATCGCCGGTATTCTTAGCATGATTTTTACCTAATCTTGGTTATATTTGCGGCTTGAAATTATTTCCCCCCTCGGAGAGAGTAATACATGGGTAACCATCAGGCTAACATAGCGATTTTCGCGTCTGGTTCCGGATCAAACGCGCAACGCCTTATTGAATATTTTGAAAGAAGACCGGATGTTAAGGTAAAAGCGCTTCTTGCGAATCGTCCGGACGCGTACGCGCTGGAAAGAGCTAAACGCTTGAATGTTCCGACTTTTGTTTTTAACCGGGAAGAGTTTTTTTCTTCAGACAAAGTTTTAACGTATTTGAAGGACAATTCAATCGATTGGATTATCCTTGCCGGTTTTTTGTGGTTGATACCGGACAACCTGCTGAAAAACTATCCGGATCGGATTATAAATATCCATCCGGCGTTGCTGCCCGCGTATGGTGGCAAAGGCATGTATGGAGAGAAAGTGCATAAGGCCATAATAGCCGCCGGGGAAAAGGAGTCCGGAATATCGATTCACTATATCAATGAACGCTATGACGAGGGAGAAATGATTTTTCAGGCGACATGTGTTGTGGAGCCGGGAGATACGGCTCAAAGCCTGGCGGAGAAAATTCATAAGCTGGAACATGAACATTTTCCGGTAATAATTGACAAGATCATAACTGAAAGTAAAAGATAAAATGAACAGGAAGAAGATTAAGTCGGCGTTAATATCCGTTTATTATAAAGATAATCTGGAATCGCTGGTAAAATTGTTGCATGCCAATGAAGTGCGTTTGTATAGCACGGGGGGGACGCAGAAATTTATTGAGGAGCTGGAGATTCCGGTGACGGCGGTGGAAGATCTGACTTCCTACCCGTCTATTTTGGGGGGACGCGTAAAAACGCTGCATCCCAAGATTTTTGGAGGTATATTATATAGAAGGGATCTCGCTGAAGATCAAAGTCAGGTAGAACAATTTGAGATTCCCGATCTTGATCTGGTAATTGTTGATTTATATCCTTTTGAGGAAACCGTCGAGAAAGGCGCGGGTGAGGTTGATATAATAGAAAAAATCGATATTGGAGGCATATCGCTTATTCGCGCGGCGGCAAAAAACTTTCAGGATGTGGTGATCATCTCTGGCAGAGAGCAATATGGGGTTCTGGAAGAGATATTGAAGGCGAAAGAAGGAGCGACGGATCTCTCGGACAGACGGTATTTCGCGGCTCGCGCTTTTGACATATCGTCCAATTATGACACCGCTATCTTTAATTATTTCAACATTACTGAAAATATTAATTCGCTAAAAACCAGTATCCGCGACGCTAAGACTCTGCGTTATGGGGAAAATCCGCATCAGAGAGGGATCTTTTATGGCGATCTTGACGCCATGTTTTTGAAACTAAATGGTAAGGAACTTTCGTATAACAACCTTATCGATATCGACGCCGCGGTCGCTCTGATCGATGAGTTCAGGGAACCGGCATACGCGATATTGAAGCATAACAACGCGTGTGGCGTAGCGATCGCGGACAAACCGAAAGACGCGTACCTGAACGCCCTCGCGGCGGATCCGGTATCGGCTTTTGGCGGTGTGATTATTACCAATCGTGAAGTAGACCTGGAGTCGGCGGAAGAATTGAATAAACTTTTCTTTGAGGTATTGATCGCTCCGGCGTTCAAGCAAGAAGCGCTTGATCTGTTGATGTCGAAGAAAAACAGGATTCTCTTGAAGAGAAAAGAAGTCAGGCTTCCGAAAAAGCAGTTCAGAACCTTGCTCAACGGAGTTATAGAGCAGGATAAAGATAGTAAGACCGAAGACTTCGCGGATTTGAAAACAGTAACGAACGCGGAGCCGGGCCTTGAGGAAAAGAAGGCGTTGCTTTTCGCGGCTGTCGTATGTAAGCATACCAAGTCCAATACGATCGTGTTCGCCAAGGGAGACCGGATGATTTCCAGCGGAGTAGGACAAACGAGCAGGGTCGACGCGTTGAGACAGGCTATTGAGAAAGCGAAAAGCTTTGGTTTTGACCTTTCAGATGGCGTCGTTATGGCTTCGGACGCGTTTTTCCCGTTTCCGGATTGCGTGGAGATCGCTTACCAGGCTGGTATAAGGAGCGTTATCCAGCCGGGAGGTTCCGTAAAGGACCAGGATTCCATTGATTTCTGTAATCAGCATGGCATGTCCATGGTCTTTACCGGTTTCAGACATTTTAAACATTAAAAGTGATAGGAAAAAATTAGGTTTTGGGAAACTTATTTGTAACTTTCATCATTATTATCATCAGTAATAAATACCTCTGTTAAAAAATGGGCATGTTTGATTTTTTTACCAGTGATATCGCGATTGACCTGGGTACAGCTAATACGTTGATTATCTACAAAGATAAAATTGTTGTAGACGAACCCTCCATCATCGCTCTGAATAAGATCAGTGGTAAGGTGCTCGCGATAGGACGCGAAGCGATGCAAATGCATGAAAAGACGCATGAAGACATAAAAACCATCAGGCCGCTTAAGGATGGTGTGATCGCGGATTTTCACGCCGCGGAACACATGATCAGAGGTATGATCAAGATGATAGACAATGGGAAGAAGCTGTTCGGAACCACCTCGCATCGTATGGTCATATGTATTCCTTCAGGGATTACGGAAGTGGAGAAAAGAGCCGTGCGCGACTCCGCCGAGCACGCGGGCGCTAAGGAAGTGTATATGATTCATGAGCCAATCGCCGCGGCGATTGGTCTTGGTATTGATATTGAACAGCCTATTGGGTCGATGATTGTCGATATCGGGGGAGGAACCACCGAAATCGCCGTGATCGCCCTATCGGGAATTGTCTGTGAGCAATCCGTAAGGGTAGCGGGCGACATTTTCAATAAGGATATTCTGGATTACATGAGGAGGCAGCACAATCTGCTCATAGGTGAGCGTTCCGCGGAAAGGGTTAAAATGGAAGTTGGCTCCGCGCTGACCGAACTGGATAATCCGCCGGAAGATTATGAAATCCGCGGAAGAGACTTGATGACGGGTATCCCAAAAGTAATCAAGGTTTCTTACTCGGAAATCGCGTTCGCCCTCGACAAGTCCGTTTCCAAGATCGAGGAAGCGGTTCTGAAAGCGCTTGAAATCGCCCCACCCGAGTTGTCCGCCGATATTTATGACAATGGTATTCACTTGACAGGCGGAGGAGCTCTGCTAAGAGGTTTGGACAAGCGCCTCGCGCTTAAAACCAAGCTTCCGATTCATGTAGCGGAAGATCCCCTGAAGGCGGTTGTAAGAGGTACCGGAATGGCCATCAAAAACATAAAGAATTACAAGGCTGTACTGATGACCTGATTAAATGTATAGAATATTTGAGTTTATATACAGGTATCGGGCGTTTCTGTCATTCTTTCTGATAGAGGTACTTTGTATATGGATGATTGTATCATTTAATGCCTATCAGGGAGCGGCCTTTTTCAATACTTCGAATTATTATGTGGCCGGAGCGCTTTCTCTGGAACAAAATATCTCGTCATATTTTAGGCTTAATAAAGTCAATGAGGAGCTGGCCGCTCAAAACGCGCGCCTCCTCAATCAGCTAAACCAGATCCCTCGGCATGACGTCCCCTTCGCGGATACGCTCAGGGATACGACCATAAGGCGGCAATATAGCTATCTGCCGGCGCGGGTAGTTAAGAATACGACACGTCTGCCTGAAAACTTTCTTACACTTGACAAAGGTACCAGTGACGGGATCGAACCGGATATGGGAGTGATAGGTCCGGATGGCCTGGTTGGGAGAGTAAAAACTGTATCCCGGCATTTTTGTACGGTAGTATCCATGCTTCATAGCGGGATG
The DNA here is from genome assembly GCA_023391415.1 of Bacteroidota bacterium. GTDB lineage: Bacteria > Bacteroidota > Bacteroidia > Cytophagales > Cytophagaceae > SpSt-227. The sequence continues at coordinate 80,172 of JAEWAY010000013.1, forward strand.
AATGTGGCGTCGCGGATTAAGAAAGGGAATATAGACGCGACAGTCGTATGGGACGGTCTTGATCCAAGGGAGGGAAAAGTGTTGCATGTAGTCCGGCACCATAAAATCGCGGAAGGGGATTCGGTAGTTACGAGTGAATACAACGCGGTTTTTCCAGAAGGTGTCCTCATCGGCACTATCGGGGAGTATAGTCTTGGAGAGGGTAGTTCGGACTATGATATACAATTGAACTTTTCGACGGACTTTTCGGCTCTATCTTATGTCTATATTATTCAGAACCATCTTCGCGTTGAGCGGGATTCGCTTGAAAATACCATAAAATAAAAGCGCATGACCAGAGCAAACCAGATAATCACTTATAGCCTGTACTTTTTGTTATTCGCGGCTTTGCAGGTATTGCTCTTTCTACACCTATCCCTGTTCGACGGGCGGGCTTTGTGCTTTATCTACATCGCGTTTATTCTGATGCTTCCTTATCAGACTCCACCTGTTTTTTTGATTCTGATCGGATTGTTTACCGGCATTTTTGTAGACATATTCTATAATTCGCTAGGTATTCACGCGGCGGCTACGGTGCTGGTAGCCTATTTACGTCCTTACATTGTCAATATGCTTACTCCTCGCGGCGGTTATGACGATGGAGTTACCATATCCATTGGGTCGCTTGGATTACAGTGGTTTGTTTCCTACGCCGCTATTATTATCCTTATTCATCACGCCTTCTTGTTTTTCATCTGGTCGCTTGGATATAATTCGATTCTTTTGACCCTCGAAAAGATACTAGCGAGCGCTATATTCACGTTAGTGATGGTGATTCTTGTTCAATACCTAATTCAGTCTCCCAGGAAGAATTAATGTTTGGTAACCGTAAAAATATTATCCAGTTTGCGATCATTCTGGTAGGGCTGATTTATGTCATCAAGTTGTTTTCGCTGCAAATTCTGGATACATCCTATAAGTTCGCTTCTCAGGACAACGTTAAAAGACGGGTGATCGATTATCCCTACAGAGGGTTGATATCGGACAGGAATGGAAAGTTATTGGTTTACAATACTCCGGTTTTTGACCTTATGGTAGTGCCTAGAGAACTGAGGGTCGCCGATACCCTGATGTTTTGCCAGCGTTTTGGTATCACCCGCGAAGAGTTTGATTTTAAAGTATTGGAAGCCAAAAAATTCTCCCGGGACAAGCCTTCCGCCTTTCTCAAGCAGTTATCGATGAAAGATTTTGCCAGAGTCCAGGATTTTTTAGTGGACTATAAAGGCTTTTATCCTCAGAAGCGGACAGTTCGTTCCTATTCAAGCAAGAGTCTCGCGAACGCGTTGGGGTACATCGCTGAAATAAGTAAAAGGCAACTGGAAAATCAGAAGGAATCTTATTATCAGCAAGGTGATTATATTGGAATCAATGGATTGGAAGCGTTTTATGAGCAGTATCTCAGGGGAAAGCGGGGAGCCCGGTATGTGATGGTGAACGTCCGAGGTGTTGAGAAGGGGCCTTTTAATGAAGGAGAGCATGATACGCTGTCTATTCCGGGGACCAATCTCGTTTCCACCATCGATATAGATCTTCAGGAATATGGAGAGAAGCTGATGGCGTATAAAGTAGGTACCGTGGTAGCCATTGAGCCCTCGACCGGCGAGATTCTGAGCTTTATATCCGCTCCTTCATATGATCCGAATATTCTGACAGGCAGAGATTTTGGGAAAAACTTTTTACAACTTCAAAGAGACTCACTTGTACCTTTATTCAATCGTCCTTTGATGGCGATGTATCCTCCCGGATCTATTTTTAAGATCGCCCAGGCTTTGATAGGAATGGATCAAGAGATTATTACCGCGCACAGCCGGTTTCCATGCAATCGCGCTCTTGTCAATTGTCATCCGCATCCTTCACCTTTGGATGTCAGAGGTTCCGTTCAGCATTCCTGTAATCCATACTATTATATGGTGTTCAGGAATATGATAGAACGAGGGAAGGATCCCAATAAATTTAAGGATACTGAAATCGGGTACGACATCTGGTATGATAAAATCAGAAAATTTGGATTTGGAGAGAAGCTTGGTGTTGACTTGCCAAATGAAAAGTCAGGCATTATACCAAGCAACAAGTATTATGACAGGGTGTATGGCGATTTGCGCTGGAAGTTTTCGACGATCTACTCCTTGAGTATAGGGCAGGGGGAAATCGGTACGATCCCTATTCAAATGGCGAACCTGGCGGCGATCATCGCCAACAGAGGACATTTCTATACTCCGCACCTGATTAAGTCTATAGGAGATGACGGACCATTGCCGCAATACAAGGTGAAACGTGAAGTGGGTATTGATTCACGACATTATCAGCCAATTGTGGATGGGATGGAAGACGTGGTAAACGCTGGTACAGCCGCCAGGGCGAGGATTAAACATATCCAGATATGCGGGAAGACCGGTACCGCCCAGAATCCTCATGGAGAGGACCATTCCGTCTTTATCGCTTTCGCTCCAAAAGACAATCCAAAGATCGCGATCGCGGTTTTTGTAGAGAACGCGGGCTTTGGCGGTACATGGGCGGCGCCCATCGCCAGTCTTATGATTGAAAAATATCTTACGGATACCATCACCAGGCCTCATCTCGAAAAATATATACTTGATAAGCGCTTCTATGGACAGGAGGAAAATCTGGAAAAACCTCCTTTAAGATCAGCGGTTGTTAATCAGTTATCTTCCCCGCGGGCCGCGAAGGAGATGAAACAGGGGCAGGCTATCAACGCGTACGCGGGTAGAAAGGAGGATTTGTTGTGAGAAATGAAGGAAATTTAATCAAAAATATAGACTGGCTGACAGTCGGGTTCTACCTGTTGTTCGTGTTTTTTGGCTGGTTGAATATTTATGCCGCCGTGTTTGATCCTGAAGGGTACATCAGTCCTTTTTCCGGCGCTTCCAGAGCTGGTCAGCAACTTATGTGGATCGGACTTTCTTCCATAATCATTGTGATGATTATGGTGGTGGACTATAAATTCTACCATTCGTTCGCGTTTGTCATTTATGGTCTGGTTATTTTTCTGTTATTAGCCACTTTTGTACTGGCTCCGGATATCAAAGGTTCCCGTTCCTGGCTTGTATTGGGACCTGTACGCCTTCAACCCGCTGAGTTTGCCAAATTCGCTACCGCGTTGGTATTGGCGAGATATCTGGGAGATATCAATGTAAGGTTTAGCCAACCGAAGACAAGGATGATCATAGGAGGGTTGATTGGCCTCCCCGCGGTTATTATCCTGGCTCAAAATGAAACCGGGACGATGTTGGTTCTCGCTTCATTTATCATTGTATTGTACCGGGAGGGCTTGTCCCCATATATATTGGTGTTTGGCTTGTTGGCCATCGCGTTGTTTGTGATGACGCTGATGATTGACAAATACTATCTGATGACGGGGCTTGGTATCATCGCTTTATTGCTGCTTGTCGGTATATTGCTTGAATTGAGGAAAAAGAACGCCCGCAGGCGCTCCATATATCAAAAAGCGTTTGTAGTAGCCGGGATTTACGCGCTTTCCGTAGGAATCATATTTAGTGTCAACTTTTTCATCAACGACGTGTTGCAGCCTCATCAGCAAAACAGGATCAAAGCGCTGATTGATCCGGAGAGTGATATTAAGGGTATCGGTTGGAACCTGTATCAATCTAAAGTGGCTATCGGTTCGGGTGAATTGACAGGAAAAGGCTTTTTGAGAGGTACGCAGACAAAGTTTGATTTTGTACCGGAGCAAAGTACCGACTTTATATTCTGTACTATCGGAGAAGAATATGGGTGGATAGGGAGCTCCGTTTTTATCGCTTGTTATGTTTTCTTTATTTGCCGTCTTTTACATCTTGCCGAAAGGCAAAAGGATCGTTTCTCAAGAATCTATGGATATTCGGTGGCCTCTATATTTTTCTTTCATTTTATGGTCAATATCGGGATGACTATAGGTGTATTCCCTATTATAGGCATTCCCTTGCCCTTTATTAGCTATGGAGGTTCGTCTCTTTTGGGCTTTACGATTCTGTTGTTCGTTTTTCTGAAGCTCGACGCGCATCGCAAACAGCAGTTATGGCATTAGACCCGGCTCCTTTTCTATTTCCATAAATAAGTAAAGAAATATCTTGAGGAATCCTGGATTAGTAGAGCGCTCTTCCCTCAGAGGACGCGGTGTTTTTATAACTCAGCGTTGTTTCTTTGGTGATTAAAACTACCAAAGCGTCTTTCAATAAGAGATATGAACTCCTGAAGATGGATATTGCTGATATTCCAGTTGTATTTACTCCAGCATTCATTCCGCAAAAACTCCATCGCCTTTTCCAGAGTACCCGCCTTTTCGATCTCAGCCAGAGCTATAGCATACGCGGCGACATCATCCTGAAACAATTCCTTGATGTAGACAAATTTTTCACCCAAGCCAATAGCGGTCCGCAAATCGTCTATTTTCACCAATGGAGTATAAGCTGTATTATCGGATGTTTTCAGATGATCGTTGAGTGTTAACTCTTCTTTGCAAAACCGATCATTGAGGGATGAGGGGAAGGGAGGCGTTATTCTTTCGTCGGACACCCTATTATCTTGTCGTTGTTCAGTAGGAGACGTGTTGTTTAGCGATGGAGAACGCTTTTGCTCTTCCTGGATAGCTTTGATCTCGGTTGGAGTATTTTCCACTTCGATTCTGGGTTGGAGTAGAATGTCGTCAAGTTCAATTTTTAGTAATTCATTGAGACTCGGTAAAATATCCGTCTGTTCAGGGATCAGGTCTAATGTCTGGACATAATCTGATAAGTCTTGCCAGGAAAGGCCGGGTGTACTTTTGATATATGAACCAATCGCGTCGTAATACGGGGTGTTGACGCGAATGAATTTCTTGTTTTTATCAAAATGGGCGAAAAATAAATCCTTTCGAAAGGAGACTTCCCGATTGAAGTATTCTTTGGGAGCCATAGACAGATAAAGAGTGTCTTCGATCGCTTTTGTCAGAAGTGGTCTGAAAAACTCCTTTGATATAAGAATATGGTTTGATAGAGTATTGAGAAAGGATTGCAGCGCGTTTCTTACCTCTTCATTGTCATAATTGAAATAGGGGCTTTTTAGCCGGGAGGTTTCTTCCTGCCATTTTTCAAATAGATTTTTGAAAATGAAAAGATTGATTTGGGTGATTGGAGTGAGTTGTTTTATCTCCGCTCCGCTAATAGCCGATGTGGTAGAAAAAAGCTCATTAATAAGCTTTTCCGACAGCGCCAGGCTATAAGACGATATTTTTCTAGTATCAACGAAAGAATTCATAAACCATAAACGTTTTATGCAGGAGCTAAATATATAAAATCAACTCATAACTGCCATATTTCTGATTATATTTGCCAAACCTATGCGTTTTTTTATTTATTTTTTTTCGCTGATTGTAGTACAAAGTCTGTATGGTCAGTCTGGAACGTTTATCGGCTCTTGGCGACAGCATCCCTCGCCGGATGGATTTGAAGCCGTATGTAACGCGGGTAATTATATTTACGCTGGTTCCGCTGAGACGCTTGTGAGATATTCCCTGGAGGACAATGAAGTAAGAACTCTGTCTAAAAATGAGGGATTAAGCGATGTCGGGATTAGTTGCCTTGGATATAGTCGAGAGCTTGACATAATGGTTATCGGGTACTCCAATGGCAATATCGACCTGATAAAAAATAACCATCTGATGAATATTGGCGATATCAAACGCTCAAACGCCGTATTGGGATCCAAGCGTCTCAACCATGTCGCCGTAAGGGATGGTATAGCGTATATTTCCACGGATTTTGGCCTTGTTTTGGTCGATCTGCTTAAAAATGAAATCAGGGACGCCGCGATTAATATAAGCCAAACCGCGGGGCAATTGCAGGTCAACTCTTCTTGTATCTATAACGACTCGATATATATCGCTACGGCCAATGGCGTTTTTGTCGCCAGTCTTGATGTAAATTTGCTGGATTATAATTCGTGGCGTTTGTACACAGTCGCTTCTGGTCTTCCGGCTGGGGTCGGATATAATAGTGTTTTGAATTATAAAGGGAATTTATTCGCGTTGTGCAATCGTACTTATGGTTCAACTAGAGAACTGGGAAGTCTTTATAAGTTATCTGATGGGCGTTGGACGGAAGAAATGTCGTTAACCAGAAAGGTGACCAGAATGTATGATGTGGGAGATCGGATGCTGATTGGCGGAGAGGGTATATTCTATGAGTATGATGGCCTGATGGTTGATAGTGTTTTTGTGCCGGGTACAATTAACGAGGTTGTGGAATCGCGGGGTATTCTTTTCTTAGCGTCTGGTGGAGGGCTGTTGCGTTTTGAACATCAGCACCATTATTATTTTATTGGTTTAAGCTCCATGAGCTCTTCCAACGCCTTCCGCGTTATCAATGCCAATGGGACTATTTTCAATCTTTATGGAGGATACAACGCCAATACTACTAATAAATTCAGACAGCATGGTATGGATATATGGCATAACGGCTCCTGGGTCAACTATTCGTCTTTTGCCGGTAATTTTCCCAAAGAAATATTTGATCTTGTGGATGTCGCGTATTCACATGTGTCAGACGCTTTTTATATAGCTTCATATGGAAGTGGCGTCCTTGTCTTTAAAGATCAAAAAGTGATTCAGCGATATGATGATCAGAATAGTCCGTTATTTAATATGATTCCGGGGCAAAATTATATTCGAGCGATGGAAATTGAAGCTGATCCGGCCGGGAATATCTGGATCGCCAACGCCACGTTCAATGAATCTGTGAGTATTCTGCACAAATTGAGCCCTGATGGGAACTGGACTTCTTTTAAGCCGGAATTGGGACTGAATAGCACTGTAGATTTATATGATCTTCGGATTGATCATAAGAACAATCTTTGGTTTACCATTAGAGGACGTTCAGGGGTATATGTCTATAATCCGGAGAAGTCGGGAAGAAAATGGAGGAACTTAAGCGCGAATCCAGGCTCAGGCAATCTTCCCAACGCGAATGTATTGTCTATAGAAGTTGATTTGAACGGAGACGTATGGTTTGGAACCAATATGGGAATAGGGATCTTTAAGGCGAGTGGAGATCCTTTTCAGGACGACGCGATGATTCCCTACTTTGATGGATTACCCTTGTTGATGGATAAATCGATCAATGATATTGATGTGGATGGAGCCAACAGGAAATGGGTCGCCACCAACGATGGCGCGTGGTTGTTTAATGAGGACGCCTCGGAAGCGCTTGAATATTTTTCAGCGGGCAATAGCCCGTTGGCGGATAGCGATATAAAGGACGTCGAAGTTGGCGGAAACACAGGAGATGTGTTTTTTCTGACAAATTATGGATTATACTCCTATCGGAGTACCGCCACGGAAGCGACGGAGCAAGGAGAGAATAAGGCTCGGGTTTTTCCAAATCCTGTAAGGTCTGGTTATAGTGGCCCGATTGGGATATCAGGTCTTGCCAGGAACGCTTCTGTAAAAATTACGGACATCTATGGCAATATGGTATACGAGACAATCGCGACTGGCGGTACCGCTGTCTGGGATGGGAATAACTATAATGGAACAAGAGCCCGAAGTGGAGTGTATCTCGTCTTTTCGGCGACGATATACGGAGACAAAGGTAATGTCGCGAAAATAGTTTTGACTGAATGAACAGGCCATGCTGGTAAAATCCAGAGGTATCGTCTTAAATTACATAAAATTCAAGGAAACCTCCATAATCGTCCGGATCTATACGGAGGACTATGGAATCCAGGCCATGCTGATCAGCGGAATAAGGAGTAAAAAAAATACGACATCAGTGGCCTTATTTCAGCCGATGTCATTTCTTGATATTGTTTTTTTCTTCAAGGAGGATAAGTCGATACGTCGTATCAAGGAAGTGAAGTGCTCCGTGCCTTTTCAATCCGTTCCTTTTGATGTAAGAAAATCCTGCATGGCTCTTTTTATAAGCGAAGTCCTTACCAAAGTGTTGAAAGAGGAAGCTTCTGACAAGTCCATGTTTACTTTTATTTCAAGCTGTATCATATATATGGATCAGGAAGAATACAGGCCTGACTTTCATATCTGGTTTCTTCTTCATCTCTCATACCATCTGGGCTTCGGGCCGGAAAGCGCTTCCGATCTGGTGCATGAATCAAATGATTGCCACGGTCCTCTTGATCTTCTGATAAAATCGGAACCCGATATGGTTGTATTCGCTTCCAATACCCGGCGAAAAAGAGCTCTTGAATATATCCTTGGTTTTTATGGAAAACATATGGGTAGCTTTGGGGAGTTGAAATCTCTAAAGGTGCTTGACGAGCTTTTTTCGGGGTAACCTGTACACGTAGATTACCCCGAAAATGAGTTAGGTCAGGAAGCTGAAGCTTTATGGGATACCGTAATGGTTCTTGTAACCGGATTAAAGGGACTTTCTATCGGCTTGTTGTCTTTATCGACCAATTCGAGCTTGATGCTGTGTTCCCCGTCGTCCAGACCTTCGATCAGATAAGGTGCCCATTGCTCTAGGGTAAACTCCGTTCCATCTATTGTCGCTATTACTTTATTGCCATCGGATGACAAGTCTCCGTTGACCAGATAAAAATCCAAAACAATTTTTTCGGCGCCGTCGCCAGTATATTCACCTTTGGGGCGACTATAGAACATATGTGGGGCGTCGAGATCGGTTTTGTCCAGATCGTTGGATTTTCCGATGTTTATTTTGCGCAAGACATACGCGTCGGGCTGCTTGATACCGATATGATACGAACGGGAAAGAAACGACAATACGATATAGGAGCCTTCGGTGAGATCTTGAGTATGTTCAGGTTTATAAAGTGGTACATAGGGCTCATTGTTGAGAATAAAGTGGATATGCTGACCTTCTTCCGAATTGGAGCAGTTGCCACAGGAGCCGGTATCCGTCTGTTTGCCCAGCTCAAAGTTTACTACATCATATACGAAATAGGTTTTTCCCGCTTTTAGCTTTTTGTTAGGTTCCGGAGAGCTCATGGTAAGTTTAGCGTCCGGAAAGTCAGGCAACGCGGATAGCAGAGAAAGTCTGATACCATTTTTTTCAACGGAATTTGACGAGTCCGTAATAAGTATACCGGCTTTTTCGTCCTGATTGTCGGAAGTCGTTGTTTCCTTTTTCTGTTCAGAGTCGCAGGAGTATAATATTCCGGCGGCGATAATGGATAAAAATAATGCGCGTTTCATTTTCAAATGCTTATGTTGTGAGACTTATTTAAACACGAGTAATATAATAGTGTTTGAAAATTTTCTAAATTTACTCAATTTGGAATAGGCCAACAGGTCTTTTAGTTATTTTGAAAAAAATACGCTATATCATATTTCTGAAAGATGTATGGCAGTTGTCACTTACTTCTTTTGGAGGACCCCAAGCGCATATGGGGCTTTTTCATAAAGTGCTGGTTGAGAAGAGAGCCTATGTTTCCGAAGTTGATCTGATAGAGCTCAATTCTTTTTGTAATATTTTGCCTGGCCCGGCCAGTACTCAGACGTTGATCGCGGTCGGGTACAAAATAGGGGGAGCTTTATTGGCTTTCCTGACACTTCTTGTATGGATGTTGCCCGCGACATTAATTATGACTGGCGCCGCCCTTTTAATAGAATACCTGAGTGGGTCGCTGGAGGTAGCCCGGTTCATACAACCTATGGCCGTGAGCTTTGTCGCCTACGCGGTAGTAAAAATTGTTCGGACGGCGGTTACGACCAAAACGGCGGTTGTTTTATTTACCGTATCCACACTTCTTTGCTATTCTATTAATTATCCAGGGATATTTCCACTTGTACTCATAGTGTCAGGCATACTAACCGCGTTGAAATTCAGAAGACATCCAAAGGAACATAAGGAACCATGGAAGATTAAATGGGGCAACTTTATCCTGTACGCTACCATTTTTATTCTGGCGGCGCTATTGGGACATATTCTGGATTATAAGCCTATCCGCTTGTTTGAAAATTTTTTTAGGAATGGAAGCTATATTTTTGGCGGAGGACAGCCTTTGAGTGGGATGTTGTACAAGGAATTTGTCGATTTTAAAGGATACCTTACAAAAGACGAGTTTACGGCTGGTTACGCGTTGCAGCAGGCGCTTCCAGGACCTTCATTCGCGTTTAGCGCGTTTGTCGGAAGCCTTTCCTTGAGAGAGTTTGGTATTCCGGGACAAGTCTTGGGTGGCTTTGTCGCGATTATTGGTATTTTTCTTCCTGGCACCTTAATGATCTTCTTTATTATACGTTTTTGGGATAGGCTAAAAAAATACCGTCCGGTCAAAGCTTCTCTGGAAGGAGTCAACGCGGCGAGTGGAGGGATTATTCTGGCTACAGCCATGCAGCTAACGCAACCCTTTATGAAAGAAAATATAGAGTTGGCGCTTCTCAATTTTTCAATATGCCTGGTTACGTTCTTGCTGCTGGTTTATACAAAAATTCCGGCTCCCTATCTTATTCTCGCGGGTTTATTGGCTGGAATCGTATTATGATCTGATAAAGATTGATTATGAGTTATATCAGGATCATAATACGATTCGGACTTATTTTTTTATCAGTCGCGTTAGATATTGTCCGTAGCCACTTTTCATAAGAGGAGCGGCAAGCTCTTCCAGTTGCGCGTCGTTGATAAACTTCATGGCGTAGGCGACTTCTTCTATGCATCCTACTTTCAACCCCTGTCTTTCTTCAATTACCTGGACAAACTGTCCAGCTTGCATAAGGGAATCGAATGTGCCGGTATCAAGCCACGCCGTTCCTCTGCTTAATATGCTGGTTCGAAGCTTGCCCATTTCAAGGTAGGCTTTATTGACGTCTGTTATTTCGTATTCTCCTCGGGCGCTTGGTTTTAGATTTTTAGCGATGTCAATTACCTGATTGTCATAAAAATAAAACCCGGGAACCGCGTAATTGGATTTGGGTCGCGACGGTTTTTCCTCAATGGAAATTACTTTCCGGTTATTGTCAAACTCAACCACGCCATAACGTTCCGGATCCTGTACATGATACGCGAAAATGACTCCGCCATCCGGATCATTGTTATTACATAAAGTATCGCTGAGACCGGAGCCATAAAAAATATTGTCTCCCAGGATCAGCGCGACCTTTTCGTCGCCGATAAATTTTTCTCCTATCACAAATGCCTGAGCGAGTCCGTTAGGCTCAGGTTGTTCCGCGTATTCAAAGGTCATGCCTAGTTTTTTACCATCTCCAAGAAGCTTTCGGAAATTGGGTAGATCGTGAGGAGTGGAAATGATAAGTACTTCCCGAATACCGGCGAGCATCAGACATGAAAGCGGATAATAGATCATGGGCTTGTCGTAAACCGGCATAAGTTGTTTACTGACAGCGAGAGTTAATGGATGCAATCGTGTGCCGGATCCGCCGGCAAGAATAATTCCTTTCATGAGCTCGATTTAGTTAGATTATAGATTGACTTAAACCACTTGTAGGTCTTGTCGATTCCATCCGAAAAGCGTACTTCAGGAGTGTAGCCAAGAAGCCGGACGGCTTTTGATATATCCGCGAGACTGTCTCTGACATCGCCGGTCCTGCTCTCGACGAAGCAAGGAGCGAGAGGAGAGTGACTAAGTTCTTTTAATATATTGAAAAGCGACATGATGGAAGTCCTTTCTCCAACGGCCACATTATAGATTTGGTTTAGAGCTTCTTTTTTAGGAGTAGTAGCGGCCCTGATATTGGCTTGAACTACATTTTCGATGTATGTAAAATCCCGGGTCTGGTTGCCATCGCCTTCTATTATGGGAGATTCTCCTTGTAAGAAGGCCATGATAAACTTGGGAATCACCGCCGCGTAAGCGCCTTCCGGATTTTGCCTTGGCCCAAAAACGTTAAAATAACGGAGACCGATTGTATCAAGCCCGTAAATTCGATTGAAAACCTCCGCGTATAATTCATTGACATACTTTGTGACCGCGTAGGGCGATAAGGGTTTTCCGATAATTTCTTCTTTTTTAGGTAGGCTAAGGCTATCTCCATAGGTAGAAGACGACGCCGCGTAGACAAAACGATGGACATTATTGTCCCGGGCGGCTAAAAGCATATTCAGAAAGCCGTTAATATTGGTATTGTTGGTCGCGATGGGATCCTTAACGCTTCTTGGTACGGATCCCAGAGCGGCTTGATGCAATATGATATCGATATTCCGGCAAGCAGTATCGCAGGTAGGAAGATCGGTAACGCTACCCTCTATGAAACCGAACGCGGGATTGGAAAAAAACGGTTGTATATTTTCCAGGGAGCCGGTCTCAAGGTTGTCCAGTACCAATACTCTTTTGGCTTTACGCGTTAAAAGATATTCTACCAGATTTGAACCTATAAATCCGGCTCCTCCTGTTATTAAGAACGAGTAGCTTGAAAGATCACCATAATGATATGATGTAATCATTTAATTATTTGCTTATTGTTTGGACACTTCGTATTGTTCACGATAGTAATTCTGGTAATTGCCGGAGGTGACATTGTCGAGCCACTTTTCGTTATTCAGATACCAGTCTACCGTAATTTCAAGTCCCTCATTAAATTGGAGAGATGGCTCCCAGCCCAATTCCTCTTTGATTTTACCCGCGTCAATGGCATAACGAAAGTCATGACCCGCCCGATCGGTAACATAGGTAATCAGCTTGGCGGATTCACCTTCTTCGCGGCCGAGCTTCTTGTCCATAATGGAGCATAATAACTTGATGAGGTCAAGGTTTTTCCATTCATTATGGCCGCCAATATTGTATGTCTCCCCTATTCTGCCTTTATGAAAAACAACGTCAATCGCTCTCGCGTGATCGACAACATACAACCAGTCCCTGACGTTTTCTCCTTTGCCATATACGGGAAGTGGCTTCTTGTGTTTAATATTGTTGATAAACAGGGGGATTAGTTTTTCCGGGAACTGGTTCTGACCATAGTTGTTAGAGCAATTGGTTATGACTACCGGAAGGCCATACGTATTGTGATATGCCCGGACAAATTGATCCGACGAGGCTTTTGACGCGGAATAAGGTGATTGAGGATCATAGGAAGTGGTTTCTGTAAAGTAGCCTTCGTCGCCAAGTGAGCCATATACCTCGTCCGTAGAAACATGATAGAAAAGACGCCCTTCAAAACGATCTTTCCATAATTCTTTGGCCGCGTTCATCAGTGTGACGGTTCCTATGACATTTGTTCTGAGAAATTCCATTGGATTTTTTATCGAACGGTCCACATGCGATTCGGCGGCAAGATGAATGACGCTGTCAAACTTGTGTTCGTTAAAAATGGAGAAAATATAATCCGCTTCCGCGATATCGCCCCGTAAAAATGTATAATTTTCTTTGTCTTCTACATCCTGCAGATTCTCAAGATTACCCGCGTATGTTAGTTTGTCCAGGTTAAAAATATGATACTCGGGATACTTGTTGACAAACAATCGGACTACGTGAGAACCGATAAATCCGGCTCCTCCTGTTATTAATATATTCTTTTTCATAGGTGCTCAGTTTAATGTTTTTTGCCAGTTCCAGGCATGAAGAAGCGCGTCTTTAAGTGAATATTCGGCCACCCATCCTAGTACATTCCTTGATTTTTCAACTTCCGACCATATTTTTTCCACATCGCCGGGCCTGCGGGGACCTATTTCATAATTTAGAGGCTGATTAGTCACCTCCAGAAAGGTTTTTACCAGCTCCATCACGGAATTACCTTTGCCGGTGCCTATATTAAAAACTTCGCTATATCCTTTATTCGTTGATTTTTTTATAAACTCCAGAGCCTTGACATGCGCCCTCGCGAGATCGACTACATGGATGTAATCTCTTATACAGGTGCCGTCCGAGGTATGATAGTCGTTTCCGAAGATAGTGAGTTTTTCCCTTATACCCGCGGCCGTTTGAGTAATAAAAGGGACGAGATTGTTCGGGACTCCGAGAGGAAGTTCTCCGATAATGGCGCTCGGATGCGCCCCGATTGGATTAAAGTATCTAAGAATCACCGCTTGTATGTCGGCTTGTCTGGCAAAGTCTTCGATGATTTCTTCACTGATCTTTTTGGTATTGCCATAGGGTGATTCCACAGTGGCTCTGGGAATGGACTCGTTTACCGGAAGAGTATCCGGTTCTCCATAAACGGTACAGGAAGATGAAAATACAAATGGATTGACATTAAACTCTTCCATAATTCTTAGCAGGGCTACCAGACTGCCGATATTGTTGTGATAGTACTTTAACGGAAGCTTTACTGATTCTCCCACTGCTTTATACGCGGCGAAATGTATAACACCGCCGATATTTTTTTCCTGTTTGAATACATTTTTCAGCGCCTGATAATCCGTACAGTCTATGTTATGACATACGATTTCCTTTTGAGTGATATTGTGTAAGGCTTGAAGAACAGATGGATGGGAATTGGAAAAATTGTCCGCTATCACAGGAGTATAACCCGCGTTGATCAATTCAACGACTGTATGGGAACCTATATAGCCCGCGCCACCGGTAACGAGAATTTTAGTCATATTTTTATAAACTCCAGTAATGAAAATGATTATTCGTTTCGAATAAGTCTTTAAAAATACCCTTTATATCAATAAATATAGTATTTCTGAAGGAATGCTTCATAAAGTAGTTTAGATCAAGCGCCTTAAACTGATTGTGAGGCACTGCCAGAATAATCGCCTGATAACGTCCTTCCGGTTTCTTTAACAGTTCCAGTTTATATTCTTTCAGAAAATCTTCGGAATCCGCCAATGGATCCACCGTATCTACTTCGACACCGAACGATTTGATTTCTTGAATCATATCGGCTACTTTGGAATTGCGTATATCTTTTACGTTTTCCTTAAAAGTCGCGCCCAGCACCAATGTTTTAGATTCGGGAATATTGAAACCCGCTTTAATAAGTAGCTGAACAGTTTTTTTTCCGACATACGCGCCCATACCATCATTGATTGTGCGGCCGCTAAGGATCACGCGGGGGTGATAACCCAACCCCTGGGATTTATACGTAAGATAATAGGGATCTACGCCTATGCAATGTCCTCCGACCAGTCCCGGAGAAAATTTTAAAAAATTCCATTTGGTCCCGGCGGCTTCCAGTACATCGTATGTATTGATGTTCATTCGGTCAAATATCATCGATAACTCATTCATCAACGCGATATTAAGATCCCGTTGGGTGTTTTCAATTACTTTCGCCGCTTCCGCTACCTTGATAGTAGGCGCCTTGTGTATGCCCGCTTCGACTACGAGGGCGTAGATATCTCCGATAATATCAAGACTATCCTGATCGCAGGCGGATACTACTTTAACTATTCTGGAGAGGGTATGTTCTTTGTCGCCCGGATTTATTCGTTCGGGAGAATAACCATATTTAAACTGGACTCCCGCGGTAAGTCCTGATTCTTTTTCGATCAGCGGGACACATTCATCTTCTGTACAACCGGGATATACCGTGCTTTCGTAAACGACAGTATCACCTTCCTTAATGACGCGACCGATCATTCGAGACGCGGCCTTTAGCGCGTTGAGGTCTGGCATGTTGTAAGCGTCGATCGGAGTGGGAACCGCTATAATAAAGAAATGAGCCTGCCGCAGGTCTTCGCTGGATGAACTAAAGATAATATCCCGATCCACGAATTCAGTTTGGGCGATTTCACCGGAGGGGTCAATTTGTTGTTTAAGACTGGAAATTTTCGATTCGTTGATGTCAAAACCGATTACCCGCGTTTTTTTCGCGAATTCGAGAGCGATGGGTAAACCCACATAGCCCATACCGATTACGGCGATACGTTTTTTCTTTTCAATTATTTCCTGCACCATACTATACTAAGGAATTATTTTTTCTAACTGATCACCAGTTAGTTTATATCGATAAGCGCTTTCCGGACAAATAGCAATCCCTTCTTCGTTGAAACGCAAACGATGTCCGTATTCGCTCACCCACCCTGTTTGCATGGCCGGGACTCCTGTCACGAGCGCGAAAGGGGGCACGTCCTTAGTCACTACGGCCCCTGCTCCGATCAGGGAATAGGCTCCGAGACGCGCGCCGCAGACAATGGTGGCGTTGGCGCCAATAGAGCAACCCTTGTCTATTTTGGTAGCGAGATATTGATCTGTTCTCGGAATCGCGCTTCTCGGATTTTTTATGTTGGTAAAAACCACGGATGGACCAATAAAGACATCGTCTTCACATACAACGCCTGTATATAAGGATACGTTGTTTTGAATTTTGACATTATCGCCAATTACGACTCCATTGGCGATGAATACGTTTTGACCAATATTGCAATTGGCCCCCAATCGGGCTCCGGGCATGATATGGCAAAAATGCCAGATCTTCGATCCGGCGCCAATAAAACATCCTTCATCAGCGAATGATGAAGGATGTATAAAATATGTGTTTGTATTTTTCAGAATAGAATCAATAAAACTCTTTTGGCCTTGTTTCCTTAACGGGAAGACCCTGAAAATATTCCAACGTGATTTTTAAACCATCCGCTCTGGATACTTTTGGCTCCCAGCCAAGAACTTCTTTCGCTTTTGAAATATCCGGACGCCTTTGTTTGGGGTCATCCTGAGGCAAGGGTTTGTATGTTATTTTCTGGTCCGAATCGGTAAGTCTGATGATTTCTTCAGCGAATTCCTTGATGGAGATCTCGACAGGGTTTCCTATGTTTACCGGAAGGTCATAGTCGCTCATTAGCAAGCGGTATATCCCGTCGATGAGATCGTCTACATAGCAAAATGAGCGTGTCTGAGAACCATCGCCAAAAACAGTAAGGTCATCGCCTCGTAAAGCCTGACCAATGAATGCTGGAAGCGCCCGGCCATCGTTCAATCGCATTCTGGGACCATAAGTATTGAAAATGCGTACGATTCGTGTCTCTACACCATGAAACCGGTTGTAAGCCATTGTGATAGCCTCCTGGAATCTCTTAGCTTCGTCATATACGCCTCTCGGCCCAATGGGATTGACATTGCCCCAATAGTCTTCATTTTGCGGATGTACAGTTGGATCACCGTATATTTCAGAAGTACTGGCTACCAGAATCCTCGCTTTTTTCGCTTTAGCCAGTCCAAGAAGATTATGCGTTCCAAGAGAACCTACCTTCAATGTCTGGATTGGAATCTTAAGATAATCGATCGGGCTCGCGGGAGAGGCGAAATGAAGGATGTAATCAAGATCACCCGGAACATGGACAAATTTGCTTACATCATGATGATGGAATTCAAAGTTTGGCAATTTGAACAAATGCTCGATATTGTCAAGAGAACCAGTGATAAGGTTGTCCATGGCGATAACATGGCAACCCTCTTTAATAAACCGGTCACATAAATGAGAACCTAAAAAACCGGCTCCACCCGTAATTAAAACTCTTTTCTTTTTTGATGTCATTTTATAATAAAAATCAGATACTTACCAATATTTTGCTCCCAGTTCTTCCGATAGACTCATAATGGAATCCCATCTCGATCATGCGGGCCGGCTCAAAGAGATTTCTCCCGTCAAATATGGCTTTGGTATTCATTTTTTTCGCGATTTTGTCAAAGTCAGGGTTTCTGAATTCAGGCCACTCAGTGACGATAATCAGCGTATCGGCGCCATCAAGTACGGAATAAGCGTCGTCGGAATATTCTATCTGTTTTCCAAGGAGGTCTTTCACATTGTCCATCGCTTCCGGGTCATACGCGGAAACTTTGGCTCCTTCTTTTAACAAGGAGTCGATCATATATAGGGCGGGCGCTTCGCGGATGTCGTCCGTATTCGGCTTGAAAGCGAGCCCCCACAGAGCGATTTTCTTGCCATTCAGATTATTGTTGAAATAAGCCCTTATTTTCGGCATCAGAATGGTTTTTTGTCTTTCATTGACTTCCATGACCGCGTTTAGAATCTGAAAGTCATATTCACTTTGCCTAGCCATTATGGAAAGCGCCTGTACGTCTTTGGGAAAGCAACTTCCTCCATAACCAATACCGGGAAACAGAAACCTTTTGCCGATACGGCTGTCGGTACCGATTCCTATACGGACATGATCTATATTGGCGTTTAGCTTTTCCGCCAGATTGGCCATTTCGTTCATGAAAGTGATCTTCATGGCAAGGAAAGCGTTGGCCGCGTATTTGGTCAGCTCAGCGGAGCGTTCGTCCATATAGATGATTGGATTACCTTGACGCACAAATGGGGCGTATAGCATATCCATTACTTTTTTCGCTTTGTCGGATGAGGTGCCGATCACTACTCGTTCAGGTTTCATGAAGTCGTCTACGGCTACGCCTTCTCTCAAAAATTCGGGATTGGATACCACATCGAATTCGGCGCTGGCGTATTGACCCAAGGCTTCCTTCACTTTATCCGCGGTACCTACCGGTACCGTACTTTTATCGACGATGACGGTATATTCTTTTAGTAAAGGACCAAGATCGTTGGCTACCTGCAATATATAGCTAAGGTCGGCTGAGCCGTCTTCGCCTGGAGGAGTCGGAAGGGCTAAAAAGATCACTTTGGCTCCTTCAATACCTTCTTTTAGGTTGGATGTAAAGTTAAGCCTTCCTTCCTGAATATTTCTGTTAAACAAAAGATCAAGTCCAGGCTCGTATATCGGCATCTGGCCTTGTCTCATCATGTTTACTTTTTTCTCATTGATATCAATGCAGGTAACAAAATTACCCGTTTCGGCGAAACAGGTTCCTGTGACGAGGCCTACATATCCGGTTCCTACTACAGCAACTTTCATAATTTATGGATGTCTTTTGGTTAAGTCTATATTAGTAAGCGAAAATAGGTTAATTTATTTTATGAAAATATATTTTTTTCACCTCCTACACAAATCAAAACCGCTGGTTTTACGTATTTGTTTTATGGTAAACAGTTTTTTAGATATATGGATTTTGGACTAAATGAAAATCAAAGGCTGATCGCTGAAACTATTCGGGATTTTGGAGATAAATATATCCGGCCGCATATGATGGAATGGGATGAAACACAGGAATTTCCGGTATCTGTTTTTAAAGAGCTTGGAAAGCTGGGGTTAATGGGGGTGCTTGTGCCGGAAGAGTACGGTGGCGCGGGCCTGGGATATTTTGAGTATGTCACGGCGATTCAGGAATTGGGGCGGATAGATGGCTCGGTCGCTTTGTCGATGGCGGCGCATAATTCATTGTGCACAGCCCATATTATGAATTTCGCCACCGAAGAACAAAAGAAAAGATGGTTGCCCAGGCTCGCTACAGCCGAATGGATCGGAGCCTGGGGACTGACAGAGCCTAATACGGGTTCCGACGCGGGAAATATGCGAACCACCGCCATAAAAAAAGGTGATCATTGGGTTATCAATGGCGCGAAAAACTTTATAACGCATGGCAAATCCGGAGACGTCGCCGTGGTGCTCGCCAATACGAGTGGAGTGGGTGATGGACGTCTGGCCTCGGCGTTTGTCATTGAAAGAGGTACTCCTGGTTTTTCCGCGGGGAGGAAGGAGAATAAGCTCGGGATGCGCGCTTCCGAAACTACGGAACTTATTTTTGAAGATTGTATGATTCCGGAGGAAAATATATTGGGAAAGGTAGGCGATGGTTTTAATCAGGCTAAGAAAGTCCTTGATGGAGGACGGATTTCGATCGCGGCTCTTAGCCTGGGTATCGCTCAGGGAGCGTTTGACGCCGCTTTGCGATACTCACAGGAACGGGAACAATTTGGGAAACCTATTTCCAGTTTTCAGGGAATTTCATTTAAGCTGGCGGAACTCGCTACAGAGATAGAAGCTGCTGAATTGCTTACTTTTAAGGCCGCGGAGCTTAAAAATAAAGGATTGCCGGTGACTAAAGAATCTTCCATGGCGAAATACTACGCTTCTGAAATAGCGGTTAAAGCCGCGAATGAAGCGGTACAGATCTTTGGTGGTTATGGATTTACCAAAGACTACCCGGCTGAGAAGTTTTACCGGGACGCCAAGCTATGTACAATAGGAGAAGGTACTTCCGAAATTCAGAAAATCATCATAGCGAAATCCATATTGAAATAATTAACAGGAACAGATTATGGACATGATACCCGGTAGCGCGCGTTCACCGGGTATTTTTTTTGCGCTTTAATGTCCGCTTCTCATCGCTTTCGCTATGAACTACTCCGGCGAGAATCTTCCTTTTCCATGCCTATTTTTTAATCGGAGCGACTAAACATTTCCAAATTGACTCAAGTTGAAACTTTAAGAATGTGAAGAGAAAGGTGAGTGAAGATGGAAAAGTTGATTCTTACGGTGGACGATGAATGCGCTACACTAGCCATTCTTCAGACCGCGTTAAAAAAGAGTTTTTCAATAATTAAGAAAAATAACGGTCAAGAAGCGCTTGAATGGCTGCATCAGGGAAATATGCCCGACGCCATTATTACGGATATCTCCATGCCGGTTATGGATGGGCTTGAGTTTGTAAAGCATATAAGGGCAAGCGGTTTATATAAACATATTCCCATTATTATGCTTTCATGTCATGAAACCAGCAATACCAAAATAGAGTGCCTGAATGCCGGCGCGGATGATTACATGATTAAGCCATTCAATCCTCAGGAGCTGGAGGCGAGGGTTAAAAATATGATTAGCAGATTGGAAGTAGCATAAACTTAATCAACTGGGATTGATATGGAATCACATAAGAAAAGTGTTGCTCTTATTCAGGCGGACTCCGACCTTATTGACTACTTCGTCAATAAGGTCGGACAGACCTACAATGTATACCTTTTTGAAAATGGAATCAGGTTTTACCATTGGCTGCAAAAAGGAGGGCGAATCGACGCGATCGTGACCGCCGGCTCCCCCAATTCGTCTAGTGGTTTGCCCTTGGCGCGGCAAATCCGCTCGGAAAAGAACAGCAAGTATATTCCTTTCATATTTCTAAATGACAAGATAGATAGGGGTTTGAGGATAAAGATGGTTAAAGAGCGGGTGTCGGACGTGTTTCCCAGAGAGTTTAATCCGGATACGTTCTTTTTCCGGGTAAACTGGTTGATTGAGAACCCTGTTTCGGATAAGGAGAAGCAAGTGTCTGATAAACATATACGTTATAAAATACCGGTTGCCAAGCGCGTATTCGATATCGTTGTGGCTTTGACCGCTCTGATTATGCTCAGTCCGCTGTTTCTCTTGATTATACTTTTGATCAAGCTGGAATCGAGAGGGCCGGTATTTTATGTGGCTAAGCGGGTTGGCAGAGGCTATACCATCTTTGATTTCTATAAGTTCCGCTCTATGCGGGTAGGAGCGGATAGCCAGATAAAGAATCTGGCGCATCTCAACCAGTATAAAAAGAATCCTCAGGAAAGCGCCGTTCCCTCCGGAGAATCTTCCGACAATACCATGTGTCCGGCATGTTCTCCCGAAGGAATTACTTGCCAGTCTTTTCTTTATCTAAATGAACATAAGGTTTGTGAAAAGCTTTATCTGAAACAGAAAAAAGAGAATGACGAAGGTAAGTTTATCAAGATCAGCAATGATCCCAGGGTAACCAGAATCGGCAAATTTATCAGGAATACGAGTATTGATGAATTACCACAATTATTCAATGTATTGAAGGGAGATATGTCCATTGTTGGAAATCGTCCTTTGCCGTTATATGAAGCGGAAAAAATAACAGTGGATGAATTTAACCTGCGGTTTATGGCTCCCGCCGGTATTACGGGACTATGGCAGGTAACGAAGCGGGGAACCGCTGAGATGTCGGAACTGGAGCGTATGCAACTGGATAATTATTACGCGGTCAACTATTCAATAGCCGGCGACATCAAAATAATGTTGCGAACTATTCCAGCGCTGATGCAGAAAGAGAATGTTTAAACAGCGAAAGCAAATGAATAATCTGAAATTTTTGGGAATCATTTTAGGGCTTTTATTATCAATGAGTCAGCGAGGTCTTGGACAGGTCAACAATAGTCAGGATCTGGGGGCGGGAGAAGATCTCGCCAATGAACTGCCTCCTCTGGGAAACCTGATCGATATCGCTTTGCAGAATTCTCCTTTACTGAAATACAATGACAATGTAATAGAACAGGGAGAGAGGGAAATAAAGCTTGAAAAAAGAAGCTGGCAGGATAGGATTTCGATCATAGGCAATTACTCCCAGGGAGACCAGGCTTTGCTGATCGGAAGCCAGTCCGGAGGGTTTGGTGGAAACGCGCTCAATGGCTGGAGACTGGGAGCGAATGTGATTATACCCATAAGTACGGTGACTACCCGCAGACTTAGAGTTCAAATTTCAGAATTGCAGGTGGACGCCGCCAGAAACCAAAAGGATGAGGTGGAACGTCAGGTAAAGAATCAGGTTATTCTCGAGTATTATCAGCTTATTACGGCTTACAGGGTAATGAAAATAAAAAGCGGAGCTAGAGAAAGCGCGGTTCTTCAGCGGACACTGGCTGAGACGTATTTTTCCGAAGGATCGATTTCCCTGGAAGATTATAGCAATGTGGATCAGATCGGCGCGAATGTGGAAGTGGACTTTGAGATGGCCCAAAGCGAGTATCTGGCAAAATACCGGCAGTTTGAGCAATTGCTGGGAGTATCACTGGAGGATTTAAAGCGGTAGAAAGAAAATGAAACTTAAGGATATATTTCGGATACTGAAAAACAACTGGTTGCTGATACTTCTGTTCCCGTTGTTGATGGGGTTTCTGGTGTATTTTTTTACGTCAAAAACCGAAAAGACATATACATCCGACTTTATGGTGTATACTGGATTGGCCAGCGCGTATAAGCTTACCTCAGAAGAAAATCCAAGGATTGACTTTTTTCAGGTGAACAACGCGTTTGACAACCTGCTCACGGCCATGCTGTCGCGGGAAACTATCGAAGAGGTAGCCATCCGATTGCTGGCCAGGCACTTGATGCTTGAAGAGCATGATCCCGAAAAAATTTCGGAAGAAAACTACATACGACTTCAGGAAATGTTTCCCGATCATATTCGGAAAAAGATTGTTGTACGGGACTCGATGGAAGCGACGGTAAAAAGACTTTACGAGATCAAGCGGAGCTCAGACAACAATGTCGTTTCAAGATTGCTATTGTCCAATGGGGGAAATTATGGGATTCCTAGTATTAAATCCCGGTTGATGGCAAGCCGCAAGGACGATAGCGATATGATGGAAATCGCCTTTCGGGCAAATGATCCATCAGTCAGTCAGATGACTTTGCAGATTCTTTCGGATGTGTTCCTGCGAAAGTATAAGGTCTTGAAAGAAGGGGAAATAAATAATGTGGTAGCCTATTTTGAAGAAAAGGTAAAAAAAGATCGGGCGAGGTTGAAAAACGCTGAAGAAGCGTTGAAGGACTTCGGCATGGAGCACAATATTATCAATTATAACGAACAAAGCAGTAACCTGTCCATGGGCCACAACAATCTTAGGGAAGCGATGGAAGAGGAGCAGATGACGCTCGCCGCCGCTACCGCCGCTCTACAGGTACTCAACGCCAAGCTGGGAGGAAAAATTGATCTGATGGAGAATAATCAGATGATTATGCGTAAGCGACGGGAACTGGCTCAGGTCAACCATGAAATAGCCAATGGACAGGTGGGGAAGCAAAACGCGGGCAGGGCCATATATCTGAAAGAACGCGCCAAAACCTTGAAGGCTGAAATAGAAAGTCATGTTCATGAACTATACAAATTGAATAATACGGCTGAAGGTATCGCTGGTGGAGACTTACTCAATCAGTATCTGACCAATATGCTGAAAGCGGATGAGTCGGCGGCTCGTTTGAGCGTTATGGAGCAGCTCGATGATGTCTACAAGGCTCGTATCGCCGAACTGGCTCCTTTGGGAGCTATTCTTACCGCTCTTGAACGGGAAGCCAGGGTGGCGGAAAGCGAATATCTGGAGTCGCTAAAAGCCTACAATACCAATCTTCAAAAGCAGAAAAACCTGATGTTGACCAATAATCTCAGGCTAGTAGACAATCCCAAATATCCCGTTTTCGCGGATCCGGACAAGCGGATGATGATGATCGCCGGAGCCATGTTCGCGGGGTTTGTCTTAACTATTACGGGTATACTCGCGATGTATTTTCTGAATACCAAGTTGCGTTCCCCCTCCGGAGCGGAAAAGATTACAGGTCTCGAACTGGCGGGCGTGATGCCGCTAATGCCTTACAAAAAATCGAAGCTGGATTATCAGTTGATGGAAAATACCTTGGCGGATCAATGCGCCGGTACTGTAATTCTCGCCGCTAAGGATACAGGAGCCCCGGTAAAAATCTCAGTGACGGGCACTCGTCCGGGCGAAGGAAAGATCCGGTCGGCTGTGAAACTAGCCTGTCGTTTAGCTTCCATCAACGGAAAGGTATTGCTTCTGCATCCCGCGGGAGATAAGGCGGAAGTGGAAAAAATACTAAAAAGCTCCCCTCCGGGGCCAGATACGATGGAGATTAAGGACTATCCGATCTCGCATGAGATTCTGGAGGTTGGCGATTTTGCCGCGCTCTCCGGTACTGAAATGGCGAACTTCAAATACGTCATCATGGTAATACCCTCATTGAGTGAAGGAATTCTTCCGGTTAAGCTGATGTCGATAGTCAATATTCCATTGTTGGTAGCCAACGCTGGCAGGCCTTGGGGTGATTCTGACCGGCATTTGCTCAAGTTATATGAGAAAGCGTGTGGACGTAAGCCTATTTTGATTCTGAATAAGGTCGCCGCTGAGGATCTGGAAGAAATCTGGGGTAAACTGCCGGTATTGAAGAAACCTGTAAAGCCGACGTTAAGCAGAATTAAATTACTTAAAGAGCCCGAAAAATGATAAAGAATGAATCTGTTTTATGTATGCCGTTGACGACCTGGGATAGTGAGTTCCCCAATACATTGGTTCAGCTAATGCATGAATTTAGCAGATTCAATAACAAGATCCTCTTTGTAGATTATGAATATACAATAAAAGATCTCGTTAATGGCTCCAATGGCGGAGACAAAGTGCCCGTTAAGAGGATATTGGGGATAAAACCAAGACTCAGAAAGGTAAAGAGCAAATACGACGCGGATATTTATGTGCTTACGCCTCCACCAGTATTGCCGATCAATTGGATAAGGTGGGATAATCCCTACAGGATGCTGCTTCAATTGAATTGCTTCCTGATCCGGAAGTCGATCCACGAGGCGCTTCAGAGACTTGAAATGGATAGCCCGATTCTGATCAATGGCTACAACCCGTTTTTCGGATTGCATCTGGCCGGCGCGTTCGATGAGTCGCTTAACATCTATTATTGCTACGACGAGATCAAAGGCGACGCTTTTTATGCACTTCACGGACCGGCCATCGAACAGGATTATATCAAGAAGGCCGACGGGGTCATTACTACTTCCGACGCGCTGTATGAATCAAAATATCATTTGCATCCTAATACCTTCGTAGTCAAAAATGGAGTGGATCTGAGTCTCTTTAACCAGGTAGTGAACCAGCCCAGACGACAAAAGGATCGGCCTCTGATAGGATATACAGGGAGTATTGACGAGCGCTTTGACATAGAATGTACGCGTTATCTGATTCAGCATATGCCGGACGCGGATTTTCTGCTGGTTGGTCGTACTCCCAACGAGGAGGCGAAAGAACAGTTGGAGTGTTATCCCAACGTAACCTTTGTCGGAAGCAGAAAGCCGGAAGAGGTGCCTGGTTTTCTGGTCGATGTAGACGTTTGTATTATACCCTATATAAAAAACGCCATGACCAGAGGTGTATATCCCTTGAAGATCAATGAATATCTGGCGGCTGGTAAGCCGGTGGTCATGACGGATTTCGCCCATATAAGCGATCTGGATTGTGTGGTTAATATCGCTGAAAACAAAGAGCATTTTCTGAAACTGGTACGGTCGAATCTTCATTCCTCGGAACAGGAAGTCAGGCGCAGAATAAAAGTCGCTTCCAGAAACTCATGGGAAAACAAGGCGGAGGAGTTGTCTGAGGCGATCGACGCGATCAGGGTTAAAAAGTATATCGTACAATGAAGCGACTTTTAACGAAAGTTATTAGGAACAATAATTTTCTAAGTCTTGGTGGTAATATCGCGGCTTCCGGATTAGGATTTATCAGTTTCGCCATTTTAGTCCGCTATCTTGACAAGGATATGTTTGGCAACTGGATTCTTTTTCTTACGCTGGTAACGTTGGTCGAAATGATGCGCACCGGTCTCTTGCAAACCGGTCTGATCAAGTTTCTGTCAGGAAGAGACGCGGATGAGCAGAAAGTCATTGTGGGAACGGGCTGGGTATTCGCGTTATTGACCACAGGAGCGGCGGCGCTTATTTCGTTCGGATTATACTGGGTAGCTTCTTATATGATCCAGACAAAGGGAGTTCTGTTGTTTTTTAAATGGTATCCGGTCCTTACACTGGTGAGTCTTCCTTTCAACTTCGCTTCCTGGTATTTGCAGGCCAAGATGCGCTTCCAGCATCTGCTCTTTATTCGCTCCATTATACTCTTTTGCTTTGTTTCCAGTATTCTGTTTTTTTTAAATCGCTTATCGCTCGACCTGGTCGTGTTTAGCTATATCGGGTCCCAGATAGTATGCAGCGTCATTTGCCTGCTTTGCCGATGGACGGGTATCAGCCTTATATTTCATGCCAGACGGTCTTGTCTCGCGAGTCTTTTTAACTTTGGGAAGTATAGCATGGGAACAATGATTGGCGCTAACCTTTTGAGAAATTCGGATACGCTTATTATTGGCGCCATGATTAATCCGGAAGCTGTCGCCCTGTACAGTGTTCCTCTAAAGCTTTTTGAAATTGTAGAAATTCCTCTGAGAAGCTTTGTAGCGACAGCTTTGCCTCTGATGTCTTCCTACCTCAACAGCGGAGAAAAGAGTAAAATCTCCGATTTTTTTGAGAGAACTTCCGGAGCTTTTACCATTATTCTGATTCCTTTTTTAGTCTTGGGTATATTGTTCGCGGAACCTTTGGTTCGCGCCTTGGGTGGTGAAGGTTATGAATCGGCGGCGAACATATTTCGTGTTTTCGCCATTTTTGCCCTGTTTATGCCGCTGGATCGATATTCAGGCGTCGCGCTGGATATCCTGAACAAGCCTTCACTCAATTTTCTAAAAGTAATACTGATGCTTATCGTAAACATAGCGGGTGATGTTTTGGTAATTAAAATGACGGGTTCAGTCTTCCCGGTAGCGATTGTCTCTATTCTTACATTTACTACCGGCGTACTTTTAGGGATGTTCTTTCTACGCAAATACATTGAGTTTTCGTACAAGAATATTCTTTACAAAGGTGGGCGCGAACTAAAGCTTTATTCCTCAAAAATTTTGAATAAAATAAAACCAGCGACACATTGACGACCTTATCCAAAAACAAAACGATTGCTATTCCATTGCTCGCGATTCTGGCGCTCGCGCTTTCCTGGGCGATTTATATGGGCGAATTTGCCGTTATCGGAGCCATTGTTGTCTTGCCTTTTGTGGTTTATATTGTTTATCTGTTGTTTGACAAACCTCAGACCGGACTTATATTGGTTTTGATTCTTTCATTTATCATCAATGGACTCGGCCGGTATATCACCATGCCCTTTAGTTTATTCATAGATGGTGTCTTGCTTTCAGCGGTGGTCGCCGCGCTTTTTCACTCGACAAACGAGGATTACAAGCGTTTGGGCAACATACTGGTTCTCGCGGTCAGCGTCTGGATGTTTTATACGATTATGGAAATCTTTAATCCCGAATCAATCGGAATGCTTCCGTGGTTTTATGCTTCCCGTTCGGTATCGATCTATCTTTTTATAATGGTCATGCTAACTTCATTGATTTTTAAGACACGCCAAAGTTTACATGTTTTCATGATCATCTGGTGTATCGGGGGGATCGCCAGCGCGGCGTATGGTATCAAGCAATCCGTTATTGGTCTTGATTCGGCGGAGCTGGCATGGCTCGCGGCCGGAGCGGCCCAGCAGCATGTATTGTTCGGAAAGTTGAGGATCTTTTCTTTTTATTCGGACGCGGGACAGTTTGGCGCTTTTATGTCCTTTACATCGCTTACCATGCTTATCGCGTCTATTCGGGTGGAAAACTTTACTCTTCGAATGTTGTATCTTTTTACAGGAGTCATCACAGGCTATGGTATGTTGATATCGGGAACCAGGGGAGCCTTGTTTGTTTATGTAGGCGCCATGGTCTATTTTCTTCTGGACAAGAATTTTAAAACATTCTCGATTGGGCTCTTTGTATTGGGTTCCATTTTCTTTTTGCTTCGCTTTACTTATATCGGAGCCAGCAATTACAATATACAGCGTATGCGGTCGGCGGTCCGGCCACAAGACGACGCGTCGTTTCAGGTGCGTTTGGAGAATCAGAAGAAATTTGGTGAATATTTGTCTACCCGGCCTTTTGGGGGCGGCATAGGAAGTAGCGGCTATTGGGGACAACGCTTTAAGCCGGGAAGTTTTCTGGCCGAAACCCCTACGGATAGCTGGTTTGTCCGTATCTGGGCGGAGACGGGTATGGTAGGACTGGTGATATATATAGCGGTGCTGCTCGCGATCCTGGTAGGGGGCTTTATGCAGATACTTAATCTGAACGATATATATCTGAAACAGAAGCTTTGTGGGATCTACGCGGGAGTTTTTGGAGTATTGGTAGCGAGTTATGGCAATCAGGTGATTGGTCAGTTCCCTACCATGGTTGTATTTGGGATGGGACTTGCCATGATCTTTATGGGAAAAATGCTGGATCGGGAAAGAGTGGAAGAGAAGCCATTGTCACCTGGACAAATGGCTTCCTGATGAGCCCGAAATGTTTTACTACTTTCCATAGTTATACATTTTGGTGTAGTAGTCGATGGCCATCCGGTCGGAATCAAAAAAAGGATCGATATCTCTCGCGGCCTGTCTCTGTATCCTGATCCATCTTTTTTGATCATTGTAATACATGGGGATCACATCGTCCTTTAGTTTGCTCATTAGGTTGAGCGCTTCCTGACGGTCTCTTTCCTCTTGAGAAAGCGTTAAATCAGCCAGCTTGATCAGAAACGAGTTTTCACCGTCCTTGGCGAATTCAGGAATCCATCCGTCCGGAATAGAAAGATTGATAGAACCATTCATAGCCGCGGTCATTCCGCTGGTGCCGGAGGCTTCATGCGCGAACCTTGGCGTATTGAGCCATATGTCCGATCCTTTTTTAAGCTGCGCGGAAAGTTCCATTTCATAACCCCAGAGGACGGCGCACCGCGCCAGGCTTTTCGTTTTGTTGTATATATGATTGAACAGATCCAGGTCGGGCTGAGATTTTGGATAAGGTTTGCCAGCCCAGATAATCTGAATAGGCGTCTTGTTCTGTGTGACCAGTTCCCTGAACATTTCGAAGTCCTCCATAATCAGCCAGGCCCTTTTGTAACCGGCAAATCTTCGGGCCCAGACAATTGTCAGCACATCCGGATCGAATAATTTTCCACATTGGTCAGCCACAATTTTGAACAGGGTTTTCTTTAATTCTTTCTTTCTTTTAATCAGCAGGTCGTCATTGTCGCTCTCCAACGCTTCTTTCATTACCGGGTCAGTCCAGTACTTTTTGTTTTGCGCGTTGGTGATACCGATAATTTCCGAGATGTCGCCATGGCTTCCCCACATCTCCTGGGCGACCTTTCGGTGTATATCGGAAACCGCGTTGGAGCGTTTAGACATTCGCAGCGCGGACAAGGTATAATTGATCGTTTCGCCGTCGCTCCGGAGAAGCTTGACCCCGTCCTCTTTGGAGAGTTCGTCGAAGAAGGTCATGTTGTTGAGCGTAAATACGGAATGCACCTCATTGCCGGCCATTTCAGGCGTGTGGGTGGTAAATACGACACGACGTTTTACTTCCTCCACACTACCGTATTTATTGTACAGGTAAAAGGTGAGCGGCAGGGCGTGTCCTTCATTCATATGGTAAATATTGATATGAAGTCCCAGCAGGTCCAATAGTTTGGCGCCCCCGATGCCGAGCAACATGGACTGCGCGATTCTGGTAGACTCGATACTGTCGTATAGATTATGCGAAATAGTCCGGCTTACATAATCGTTTTCTTCGATATCGGTGGATAGCAGAAAAATCGGAGCTGTCTGGAAAGTATCCGGTTTAAGCATATATGCCCGGACATGGACCGGAGCATCGTGAATGCGAATGGTGAAAGTGATTTCCGTATCTTCCAGAAAAGAATATTCTTTCGCGACAAAAGCCGGCTTTAGCGAACCATCGGAGTATCTGGTCTGGTCATAATAACCGTTTTTCCAGAGGATACCGATGCCGATCATGTTTTGTTTCAACGCGTAGGCGCTGCGCATGTGGGATCCGGCCAGAAAGCCGAGTCCGCCCGAATATATTTTTAAAGACTGGTCGATAGCGAATTCCATGGAAAAATACGCGACGCGCGTACTGTAGCGGGAATCCGGGCGATAGGCGTCCAGAATTTTTATAATTTTCGTGCTCATAAAAATGGAGTTTTAATATGCGTTTTTCTAGCTGTAATAAGTTTTTCAACGCGGTAATGTTTGTTCACGTATGATGACCGGAAAAATATTTTGTCATAATATTTTGATCAGTAATTTGTTTTGTTTTTTTGTAAAAATATTTCTCCGGAAATATTGACAAATAAACTTTATGTGTTAGTTTTGCAGTCCAATTACAGCACAAAATCAAGCGAAAGTAGCTCAGTTGGTAGAGCACGACCTTGCCAAGGTCGGGGTCGCGGGTTCGAATCCCGTCTTTCGCTCCAGGCATAAAGGTAGGAGACGTTGCGATAGTGACGTCTTTGTTTTTTTAGCGGTTCAATATAAAGTTAAGAGGGCATCGTCTTAACGCCGGGATGGTGGAACTGGTAGACACGCAAGACTTAAAATCTTGTGGACATTAGTCCGTGCGGGTTCGATTCCCGCTCCTGGTACTTATATAAAGCTCTTCTGTCTAGAGCTTTTGTTTTTTTCTCTCTCATGTGGCATCGCGGCAAGCGTGTTCATATTAAAGAAGTCTCTGAATCAGCGGAGCGTTTTGACATTATCTTTCCAAATCCTTTATTCCTGTTTTTTCGTAAAAAGGGTGTAGGTAGATTTATTGTGGGGACAGGATCACTCTAAAACCACGCGGCTATGAAAGCATCTCTATTTCTCCTGTTCTTTTTCCCGTCCGTGTTGTTCGCTCAGTGCGCCGATACTCCGACTGATATGAATGATGACCATATAGGGCATCTGCTTAATCTTTTTATGAATCTTGATCTTGTAATAGGTCCGGAATTATACAACGCCGACCAGGCTGACGATCTGGAATACATTATTTTTAGCCAGGATACGGTATTTACTCAAAAGGGATATCGGGGAGTGGTACACGCGGCCATCGACCGGTCCGATGACAAGTCCATGTACTATTGTATCGGTACTATTGGCAATTATCTGATCCGGGACTTTGTGATCGGGATCAACATGGTCAAAGGCTATGCCGACGGAAGGGAGGAAGAGGTGTTTCTGCCTCTGCATTTTGACGAGATTCCTTTGCCACTCGCCGAATATGAATACGCGACCTATGGTGTAGATGTAGAGCTTTATTGGGCCTATGGAGAAGGTATGCGTAACTGATTCAAATCCTTAACAGCAACCTTTGTAGTTATTGTCCGATCCGGAGCGGGCTTCTGTAATTTTGAGCGCGAGCTGACGTCCTTTTCGTATGCAGTCCGACAAAGCGGGGCCGCCCAGCCAGTTGGCGCTGATATAAATTCCCGCTTTTTCCAGCTCAGGCAAAATGTCCCGTACAGCGTCGACTGCTCGATCGTTTTGAGGGATCGCTTGGTCCAACCGGTATACACGCGTAAACTCAGGCTCCGACTTGATTTTGAAATATGACGCGATATCGTTTTTTACCCGGTTTTGGATATAATCGTCTTTCATCTGGGTACGATTGCCCTGTATCATGCCGCCCACTATACAGGTAAGCAATATCTTTCCTATTGGCGCCGCCAGAGGGAAGGTAGCCGTATTCCAGATGGAGCCCAACATATACTGATTTTCACAGGGCGGGTTCAGCGCCCCGAAACCGTTGAACGGGTAGCGGACTTTTTTGCGGTCATAGCCCAGAAATACTTTGACGATGGGAGCATAGTTAATACCTTTGAAAGCTGTCGTAGCCTTATGAGATACTTCGCTGATGATATCGGCGCTCACATAGGCCGGAGCGCTTAGCACCACCATATCGCATTCCAGTGTTTGCCGCCGTCCGTTTCGCGTATAGTGAATTTCGTAGTTGTTCGTATGCTTGGTGATTTTTTGTACCACGGCTCCGTGCTCGATTCGCTTTACCGCCGTCGCCATAGCGTCAGGCAAGGCTTGCATACCCGATTTGAAGTACAGACTTTGTTTTCGTTCTCCACCTTTATTTTTTATAAAACCTTTTAAGACCGATCCATATTCTTCTTCATAACGCGCCAGTATCGGAAATGTCTCCTTTAGTAGCAACTGATAAGGGTCTCCCGCGTAGACGCCTGTGATAAAAGGAGCCAGAATATAATCCGCGATTTCCCGGTTAAAGCGTCTTTCGATAAATTCGCCCAGTGTTTCGTCTGGCCGGGAGGTTTCCGCTTTCTTGTACCATTCCTTTACAATCGCCAGTTTGGCCGGCCAGGATAAGAAAGATGAAGTCAGCAACCCCATGGGATTTCCAGGTAGACGATGATAGCGGCCATCGCGGAAGACATAGCGCTTTTTGCCGCTCGCGGTCGCGGGATAAAATTCATTTTCAAGCCCTGTTTTGATCAGAAACTCCGAGATTTCCTGATCCACCAGTATAGAGTTGGCCCCGTATTCCAGTTGATAGCCGTCGACTCTCTCGGTTTGCATGACTCCACCGGGTGTCGCGTTCGCGTCAAGCACCACACAGGGCTCACACCATTTTTGCAGTTCAATGGCCGCGGCGAGACCGGATATTCCACCACCTATTATGGCAATCATACGGATACTGTTTAGGGTTGATCATTCCAAACAAATATATTGTATAAAACCATTTGTCGCGTGGCTTTGGGAAAGAATTACAAAAACATTTTAAGTAGGAATCAAACTGGTTTCTTTTGTAATTCCCGCGCTTTTTTATCATTTTTCCTCTAATCATGACCTGGTTTGATAATATATCCCTGAACAAGCCGGAGAAATGTGTGTTGTCAGACATGAAAAAGCGAATTTCTTGAAGCCATTTTTTACACTCATTATAATTTTTAACCTGTTTTTTTTACCAGCTACCGCTCAGTGGGATACAGCCTGGTCAGCGCCCGGTTTTCATCGAGTCGATATCGCTTCATTGCCTTCTGGCCAGCTTACCGAACGAGATCGCGGAGGACGTCCATGGATCTCGCGTAATCCTTATCGGGGTCTTGTTGCTCCCGCTATTCTGATTGGTCTGGGCGCGGGTATTTTGACGAATCCTTCTTACAATGATGAAGTCAAAACGCGACTGGGACAAACCTTTCATGGTTTTCAGGGTACCAAGATTGACGACTACCTGATTTACGCGCCCTATGCCGGTTTGGCAGCGCTCAATCTGGTTAAAATTCCCTGCGAAAATGATTTTATCAATACTGCCATAATTATAGCCAAAGCGGAAGTAGTAAACGCGGCTTTTACTTTTGGTCTCAAATACCTGACGAAAGTGGAGCGCCCCAACGGGGAAAATAGTTACTCCTGGCCCTCGGGGCATACTTCCCAAGCTTTTTTGGCCGCTACGATCGCCAGCCGTGAATATCGCTATAAGACACCTTGGGTGGGAATCGCCGCTTATGGAGCCGCGGGTACTGTAGCCCTGTTCCGTATGCTCAACAACAAGCACTGGCTGTCGGATGTAGTAGCGGGCGCGGGTATAGGCATTCTGTCGGCCAATCTGGTGTATATGACCCATCAATGGCGCTGGGGCAGGCCGGGAAGCTGCCTGGTACCTTCCCTGATCAATGGCAGACCGGGAGCTATACTGGTATATCGTCTTTAGAGCAATATCTGAGTATGAAAATCTTTACAACCGAACAAATTCGACAATGGGACGCCTATACGATCCGGTATGAACCTATAACCCCGCTGGATTTGATGGAGCGAGCCTCGCGGAATATCGCGGCCTGGATACATGAGCGGTTTAACCTGTCTCATCCTGTGACGGTTTTTTGCGGTCCGGGCAATAATGGGGGCGACGGGTTGGCGGTAGCGCGTCTGTTGTCGCGGTATGGATTTTCAGTACGTACCTATATTATCGAGGCGGCGTCGTATTCGGCGGACTTTCTGATAAATGAAAAACGTTTACGAGGTGTTGACACTCCTGAAAAGTTTACAGAAGAAACCCGTGTTCTGTTCCGTCCGAATGAGATTGTAATCGACGCTTTGTTTGGTTCCGGACTCAACCGGCCGCTGGATGGCTTGTTTGGGAAAGCGACGGATCAGATCAACGCCGCCCGCGCCATTGTGGTGGCAATTGATATTCCTTCCGGGCTTTTTGGCGAGAAGTGCGACAGTAATTCCACAAAAGTCCGCGCAGACTATACGCTTGCTCTTCAGTCGCCCAAACTTTCGCATCTTTTGCCGGCCAATGACGCGTTTGTCGGTCAGCTATATATACTGGATATTGGCCTGTCAGTTGATTTTCAACAGGCTGAGTTTTCAGATGTCCACTACCTGACAGAAGACTGGATTCGGGCGCGATTGAAGAAAAGGTCGAGGTATAGCCATAAAGGAACGTATGGGAAGGCGCTGATTATAGCTGGAAGCAAGGGCTCGATAGGCGCGGCGGTACTTACATCGACCGCCTGTTATCGCGCGGGAACTGGTCTGGTATATGCCGCTTTGCCGGCCTGCGGTACACAAATAATGCAAATCGCCCTGCCGGAGGCTATTGTGCTGGAAGATCCCGCCGATGATAGTCATTCCGTGTTGCCGGACACCGGGCCTTTCGCGGCAATAGGAGTTGGACCCGGTATCCGTGAAAATGATACGAGTGTAAAACTCCTTGAAGAGTTGTTTCAGAAGTATAAAGGTGGTTTGGTAATTGACGCTAGCGCGCTTAATTTAATCGCTCAAAACAGGCGTCTGCTGGATAAAATACCGGAAGGCGCGGTCTTGACACCGCATCCTAAGGAATTTGAACGACTGGTTGGGGAATCCAGAAATGATTATGAGCGACTGGAAAAGCTGAAAGAGCTAAGTACGAGAATCCGGGGAACAGTAGTGCTCAAAGGCGCCCGTACGGTAGTGGCGACATCGGAGGAATTACTTATTAATTCTACAGGTAATCCGGGAATGGCGACGGGAGGAAGCGGCGACGCGCTGACCGGGATCATAACCGGATTGATAGCGCAGGGCTACGCCCCGCGGATCGCGGCCGCTGTGGGTGTGTTTTTGCATGGCTACGCGGGAGATAGCGCCAGCAAAAGAACCGGGCTGGCTCCTTTGCTGGCGACAGATATTATTGAGGGAATGAAAGAATTCTTTCTTGCTTTTGAATCTTAGAATTCCGCGTTTTGCGGTGTACGGGGGAAAGGAATCACATCACGGATATTGCTCATGCCGGTCACGAACAACATCAGACGCTCAAAGCCAAGTCCGAAACCGGAATGCGGAGCGGTGCCGAAGCGTCTGGTATCCAGGTACCACCATACATCTTGCTGATGCATACCCAGCTCGTTGACACGCGCGCAAAGCTTTTCATAGTTCTCTTCACGCTGGCTGCCACCCACGATCTCGCCAATACCCGGAAAGAGAATATCCATGGCTCGTACGGTTTTCTCATCATCATTTTGTTTCATATAAAACGCCTTGATATCCTTCGGGTAATTAGTTAGGATAACCGGTTTTTTAAAATGTTTTTCGACCAGATAACGCTCATGCTCTGATTGTAAGTCTATGCCCCATTCTACTTTAAACTCAAATTTGTGGCCGGAGTTGAGCAGAATATCGATCGCTTCGGTATACGTCAGACGCTCAAAAGTAGATTCGGTTACAAAACGAAGGCGACTTAGCAGTTCCTTATCATACATATTGTTCAGAAATTCCAGATCATCCATGTTATGTTCCAACGCGTATCGGATCAGGTATTTCAGAAAATCCTCAGCCAGGTCCATATTGTCTTCGATCTCGTAAAAAGCCATTTCCGGTTCGATCATCCAGAACTCGGCCAGATGTCTCGCTGTATTGGAGTTTTCCGCCCGGAAAGTAGGTCCGAAAGTGTAAATTTCGCCCATAGCCATGGCTCCCAGTTCTCCTTCCAATTGTCCGGATACAGTCAGGTTGGTTTCTTTTCCGAAGAAGTCCTCTTCAAAATTGATGGCTCCGGTTTCTGTTTTAGGTACATTTTGCAGATCCAGTGTTGTTACGCGAAACATTTCACCGGCGCCTTCACAATCCGAGCCGGTAATGATCGGCGTATGCAGGTATACAAACCCTTTGTCGTTAAAGTAGTTGTGTACGGCGTAAGCCATAGCGTGTCTCAGACGCAGGATCGCTCCAAATGTATTGGTACGGGGACGTAAGTGGGCGATTTCACGGAGGAACTCCAGCGAATGTCCCTTCTTTTGTAATGGATAGGTGTCGGGATCCGCTTCCCCGTATACCTCGATACCGCGCGCGTGTATTTCCACCGCCTGTTCCTTACCCGGAGATTCTACAATCACGCCCTTGATCCCGATACAGGCTCCGGTGCTTATTTTCTTCATCAATTCTTCGTCAAAATTGGCAAGATCCGCTACCACCTGGATATTGTGAATCGTAGAACCGTCATTGAGCGCTATAAAAGCTACATTCTTGTTCCCCCTCTTGGTACGGACCCAGCCTTTTGCCACAATCTCCTTCCCGTGTTCCCGGGACGCGAGCAAATCTTTTACCTTTATTCTTTTCATTTATCAGAAGATTTAATTTTTTCTAAAAACTTTTACCGGCAAAGTTAGAAAAATCCCCGGAAACTATTATTTCATAACCTGAGGGATAAACATAAAATTCCTTTAAGAATAATTTAGTAGCTTTAAGAAGTGAAAGTCCCGCGGGGATAGGAGGCGATTGAGGATAATTTTGCCTGGCCGCGTGACGAAATGGTATAAAAATTGGTTTTTAAATTGATATGCAGAAGTTAGGATTAACACAAACACTACAGCAGAAACTGTCTCCTCAGCAGATTCAGTTTATAAAACTATTGCAGATTCCGACAGCGGAGCTGGATTCCAGAATTGAGGAAGAGCTGGAAATCAATCCGGCGCTGGAAGAAGGACGTGAAGAATATGATGAGGAAAGGGAATACGGGGACGAAGATTCGGAAAAGGACGATTACGACGATGATATTAATGTGGAGGATTATATCCGCGACGACGATATAAGTGGCTATAAAATGCAGGGAGACGGTCCTTCGGATGAAGAAGAACGCGAGATACCCATCGCGAGCTACTCGACCCTCAATGATTCACTGATCGCCCAGTTGGGTTATCTGCGGCTTGACGAGCGTCAGAATGTGATAGGGAGGCAGATTATTGGAAGTATCGATCATGATGGCTATCTACGCCGGGAGCTGGAAAATATCGTCAACGATCTGGCTTTTTCCGCCAATATTATGACCAGCGAGGAAGAAGTGGAGGAAATTCTTTTTAAGATTCAGGATTTTGATCCCGCGGGCATAGCGGCCCGGAATCTTCGCGAATGCCTTTTGCTGCAACTTGAACGTAGAGATCAGGCTTTGCCCGAGGTGCAAAGGGCTATTGTCATATTACAGGATCACTTTGAAGAATTTACGAAAAAGCATTATGACAAGATTCAGAAAAGGATGAATCTGAGCGATGAAGATTTAAAAGACGCGGTAACCATTATCACGCGGCTCAATCCCAAACCTGGGGGAGTGTCTGGCGGCGATCTTAAAACGCAGTATGTGATTCCAGACTTTATCCTGGTCAATAACAATGGCAAGCTGGAGGTAAGTCTCAACAGCCGCAACGCGCCCGAGCTTCGGGTAAGCCCGTCTTACCAGGAGATGTTCGAGACTTATGATAAAAGTTCCAAAACAGATAAAAAGCTGAAGGAAGCCGTTACGTTTGTCAAGCAAAAGCTGGATTCGGCCAGATGGTTTATCGACGCTATCAGGCAACGGCAACTTACACTGTTAAAGACGATGGAAGCTATTGTGCGCTTTCAGTACGATTTTTTTCTGGAAGGTGATGAAAGTCGTTTGAAGCCTATGATATTGAAGGATATAGCGGGAGAGATCGATATGGACATATCTACTGTCTCGAGGGTGGCCAACAGTAAAGCGGTACAGACCGAATTTGGGATTTATCCGCTCAAGTATTTCTTTTCCGAAGGAATCGCTACGGACTCCGGCGAGGATGTGAGTAGCCGCGAGGTCAAGCATATACTCAAAACACTGATTGACGATGAGGATAAACGCAAGCCTTACTCTGATGAAAAACTGGAAAAGTTGCTGAATGATAAAGGCTATACCATAGCCCGCCGTACGGTGGCCAAGTACAGGGAACAATTGAATATACCGGTAGCCCGTCTCAGAAAAGAATTATGAGTTACCGGCAACTACGGAAAACTGTTCAGTTTAACAGAGGGATGGCATGGCTGATTTCTACCGTGTTTCATCCCATATTTCTTTTTTTCTGGCTTACATTGACTTTTATGGTCTACTCTCCGGCCATATTGCATCCGGTGATGGAAAAGGATTTTTTAAGCCTGATCATCGTGGTATTGATCAGTACGGCGATTATTCCGGTGTTGGTCGTGTTGGGGATAGGCGTGTTTTTGTACCGGACGTTCCGGCCGGGACGTTTTTTTATGGAAAACAAAGAAGAGAGAGTTTATCCTTTTCTCTTTATAGCGGCGTACTATATGGCTTTGGATTATGTCGTATTTCGCCAGCTTAGCGTTACCTTGTTTCAGATAGCGTTTATCGTGAGCTTTTTGGTGGCGCTGACCGGATTAATAAGCAGGTACGCTAAAATCAGCGCGCACGCTGTGGGTATGGGGGCCGGGTTTGGAATCCTCTTATCGATTGTTCGGCTTTTTCCCGCTATTAACTATCTGACGCCCGTATTGCTTTGCGTGCTTGTATCCGGACTGGTGCTATGCGCGCGGTTGTATCTGGGCGCGCATAAGCCGGCGCAGATATATGCTGGCTATTCACTTGGATTGGCGATAAGCTGTGGCGTCATGCTTTTAAACTTTTCAATTTAAATCAGGTTTCTCAGGATGAATTATTCAACTATTCGCTGGAACAAAACGGGCGATAAGGCGCGTATCTTCCTTCATCGCCCGGAAGTTTATAACGCTATCAATATTTCCATGCTGCAAGAGCTGGCCGACGCGTTTCAGCGCGCGGAGAATGATCCCGAAGTCAAGGTCATTATCCTTGCCGGATCGGGAAAAGGCTTTTGCGCTGGCCAGGATCTGTCGGCGGTAGGAGATACCCGCTCTATAGACGCCGGTGAAATCATTGTCAAGTATTACGAACCGGTTGTCAAGGCTATTGTACAAAATAAGAAAGCCGTGATCGGAAAGCTGCATGGGAAAGCGGCGGGAGCGGGTATGGCGCTGTTGCTGGCTTGTGATACCATCATCGCGGCTCAAAGCGCGGTTTTGGTTCCTGGTTTTTGTCAGATCGGACTGATGCCCGATTCTGGTATAACCTATTTTTTGCTTAAATCGCTGGGTCCTAAGCTTACTTTTGAGTTGCTGGTCGCGGGGGAGCATCTGGACGCTACAAGGGCGAAGGAGCTTAGGTGTATCAACCAAGTGGTTTCCGACGATACGCTTGACGAAGTTGTCGATTCTTTTAGTGATAAAATCGCGGCTGGGCCAGGAAAGGTTATTGCCATGTTGAAAGAACTCATCAATCAGGGAGGACAGGCTAGTCTGGATGAAGTAATACGCGTGGAAGCGGCCATGCAGACGATCGCGGCCAGATCGCTGGATTTTGAGGAGGGAGTACGGGCTTTTAAAGAAAAGCGGTTACCCAGATTTTTAGGCTTGTAAAACTGATATTGTGTAGGTATATGACCGAAAGGCTATCAGAATGAGCTAATAGTGACGCCGAATATGAATGGATTTAGTTCCGGGCCATATTTTGCCTTAAAAACGGAAGAAAGACTATAATAAGCGAACACTCCAAAGTGTCCGTAAGCGACGCGGCCGGTGAGTCCATAGCGGATACGGTTGAGGCTCTGGTCTGAGAATTTTCGGATCACGGCGGAGCCATCCTGATCGTATTTAATTTTGCTGTTTCCGCTAAATAATACGCCAAACTTGCCGCCTACAGCTATTTTAAACGCTTTTTTATAATTGGGTCCGGACGCGAAACGTAGTTCGAGAGGAATATCGACGTAGTTGGCGGATAACTTGCTTTTGCGCAGCCCCTCTTCGCTAATGGAAAACAGAGAATCTCCCGCCGGAGCGATAATAAGGTCGTTTTTGAAATAATAATTGTCCAGACCCAGACCCAGACCAGGGGAGACAGAAAGATAATGGCCGAATATGGATATGTTTTTGTGCATATAGATATTGACGGTTGAGGGACGTCCGGTCCTTACATCAAAGAAACCGGGCGTATTCATATAACTATGTTCTGGAATATAAGCCGTACCCAAATCAATGATCAGACCTTTTAGGATGGTGTGCTGGTTGTAATCCGCTTTTATTAACGCGCTGTCTTTTTGACCAAAAGCTACCTGAAAGCCACATAATAGGACCGTGAAAAGAGAGAGATGTCGTTTCATGAAGCCAAATTTAGTAAAGAACCCCCGCTTTCAAGAGAATGTTTGTATTAATTTTTGTCAGTATATTTTGTGTTGGTTATAAAATGTGTACATTTGCACAAATTTATAGAGTCAACCTCTGTAAAGGTTGGGTCCCGTAGCTTAATTGGATAGAGTATCTGACTACGGATCAGAAGGTTGGGGGTTCGACTCCCTCCGGGATCACCAACTATGATTAAAGCCTCGAGAAATCGGGGCTTTCTTATTTTAATTTATTTGGATTTTTTGAAAATAATATGACTGGCGAAGCGGGGTGAATATAAGGCGGAGGAAGGCGCTCAAATTTCCCTATATTTTGTGATATCCGCCGATTGTTCGCTTTGTGATATTCCCGCTGTATACCTATTTTGGAGGATAAGGTTTGGAATAAACGCGTGGAGTGTCTTATTAAAATCCAGCCGCGGCTTAAACAAAAGTTGTCAAAGCTGGTAAGGTATTCGAGACAAATATGTAATTGGAAATTTAACCGTCAGGTCGCGCGAAATCCTGAATGTCTGGAGCGTTGGACCGTAATTTTTTAATCATCGTTTTTTTGATTTCCATCCTGTTTTGTCTTGCTCCGAAACAACAGACAGAAAATTTAATAAACGTAACAATGACTTATACCGAGACGGAAATATTGGAGCAATTAGATTGCGCTTTTGATGGTATACCGGATCAGTATTATCCTGATGGGGCCTTGAATGATATCAGGTATAATTTTTTTCCTGACTTGGAACATGGATATTGCGCGACCGCGGCGAATCGGATTCACCTGTACGCGGACGCGGAGAGATGGGCGATTGTCTTTGAAAAGACCGGCTATCAGAATCGAAGAATGCTCGCGGATATCGAACTGATTTATTTTGGCAATTGTGTCCGCTACCCGGTAAGCAGATACTTGGAGCGGAATTATATTACAAATCTGGATAGCGTATTATTGATTGATACGGAAGAATTCGCGAGGATCGGAGTTAAGAGTGAAGATGGAATGGATAACTTTGAATTGATCAGCGAAGATGTCGGGGAGATAAAAGTTCGGGATACGGTTGTCCCTTTTGATAAAAACCGCGGGAATTATGAGAAATACCGTATTCATATACGGGAATGTGATAATCCTGGCAGATTGATAGGGTTTGGCGATCTGGTGCGATATCTCAGCGAGGTTAATCCGGATCTGGTTTCCGCGACTGAAGAGGATATTCGGCGATATATTCCCAGT
The DNA here is from genome assembly GCA_023391415.1 of Bacteroidota bacterium. Taxonomy (GTDB): domain Bacteria; phylum Bacteroidota; class Bacteroidia; order Cytophagales; family Cytophagaceae; genus SpSt-227. The sequence continues at coordinate 122,107 of JAEWAY010000013.1, forward strand.
GATATGCCCAAGTTGATGACTATTCGGGAGTTTTACTTCGTCAGCGCGCATGAGAAAAATATACCGCCAAGTACGCAGGAAACATATAGGCTAATAGCCGGAGTGCTGACTTCGAAAAATACCCGCGCGTGGCAGCCAACTCTGAAGCCCAATAATCATTGGTCAAATTGGAGATCGGGAGATTTATAATATTTATATAGAATACTGTAGAGCGATATGTCGCCAGACTTGACCCGGAGCTTTAGGATGATTCATGGTTTTTTTCTGAGCTTCTGCCGGATACGAAGAGTCTATTCGCTACCATATGCCTTTCAGATAGGTGGATGTTAAGTTTATTAAAAAGCCTGTTGGTTTTATCTGTATATGGTTTAGAAGGAATAGGGGAAGTTCGCGTCTTAACCACCACAAACCTTTACTTGTGGTGGTTGGTAATGGGCCTTTGCCTGTATAGAATTTAGAAGTCAATCCTTTTGTTTTTCGCGATAAGTATTTAATAACGCCTTATTCATTTATATTTTTTATTATCTTAGCATATAAGATATTTACCTTATAAGATAAATGAATAATAAGCTGATACAAAAGTCGCGGTCTTTAAGTCGTCAGTATTCGGACGCGTCCATCATGATGCATGAGGCTATTGCCAGAAAAGCGGGTCTTTCAGGTACGGATCATAAGTATCTGGGATTGTTGATCCAACAGGGTTCAATGACGGCGGGAGAACTGGCAAAGCTGACAGGGCTGACCACGGGAGCTGTGACGGGATTGGTTGACCGGCTGGAAAAGAAAAAGCTGGTCAAAAGGCGGTTTGACAAATCGGACAGGCGGAAAGTAATTATTGTGCCGGATACGGACCACGCTATGGAGCTGCTGGAGCCGCTTTTCGCCGGACTGCAGGAGCGATCTGAAGCGCTGATCAGGTCCTTTACCGAAGAGGAGTTGGCGGTATTATGGAGATATTTCCGCTCCGCCATTGCAATTATGGATGAAGTAACGAATAATCTTAATAACTCATAACTCATGGAACAGTGGACTCCTGGCTATATAGCAAGAGCGGAAATGTGGCTATTTGTCACGACGCTCGCTTACTTTCTGATGAATGGAGCGCAGATTTTTGAGACGGCGGTACTTGTACCAAGATGGAGTCATACGCCGCCCGAATCGCTTCAATTGCTTAGACAGATTGATCTGAAAACTTTTTGGATTACGACTCATTCGCTTCATGAAATTACGTTTATACTGGCGATTGTTTTTTGCTGGAAGATCGTTCCGGTCCGAAACGGTCTGGCGTTGCTGTTCGCTATACACGTAGCTGTCAGGGTATGGACTCTTTTATATTTCGCGCCAGCGATCATGGCCTTTCAAGCGAATGATTCATTTACCGGAGAATCAGTGGCTGGATTGGCGGATAAGGTCAACCGTTGGCGCGCGCTAAACTATGTTCGGATTGGTATATTTATACTTTTATCATTAGGATTGATTCCTCTTTATTATAAAATGATAAAGTTACGTTCTGGTTTATGAAGTGTGCTCAATGTTCAATAGTGGGGGCAATAAATCGTTTTCGAGAACGGTAACGTTAGACTAGTAAAACATCCGGAGTTGACTAATCATATGGCGAAAGTATTAGAGGATTTGACGCGAGAGATACGACGATGCGAGGTATGTCGCGGGAGTTTGCCTTTGGATCCGCGTCCGATCGTCTCCATTGGAGCGAAAAGTAAAATTCTTATTATCGGTCAGGCTCCGGGTTTGGCCGCGCATCAAACTTCCACCCCCTGGAATGATAAAAGTGGTGATAATCTTAGGCGATGGATGGATATTGACAAATCCATATTTTACGATACCGGCAAAATTTCCATTATGCCTATGGGTTTTTGCTATCCCGGCAAAGGCCGTAGTGGCGATTTGCCTCCCAGACATGAATGCGCTCCGCTCTGGCATAGCCAGGTTATGAAGAATCTGCCTGATATACAGCTTACCTTGCTTATTGGCAAGTACGCCCAGAATGGCTATCTCAACCACTATAAGAACGCTCGCTTGACAGAAATCGTCAAAAACGCCCGGCACTTCCTGCCGCGATTCTTTCCTTTGCCACATCCCTCGCCCCGAAACAATATCTGGATGATGAAAAATGGTTGGTTTGAAAAAGACATTCTACCTTTATTAAAAAGTCAGGTGCGGGACTTGCTGGGGTAAAACGCTATTATTGAACAGGCTTTTAAACGCTGGCGCGGATCATTCTTAAAAGGAATTTAAGATTGTATAAATATGGTCGTCGGGTTGAGAATGGTTTGAATATCATTGGATGGTATTGTAGAAAAATAGTATTTTGGGAAGTCGTTTTCATTTGTAAAAGTTTGATTATGAAAAAAGCTTTCTCTCTGTTTGCCATAATCCTTGGATTTGTCAGTCTGGCCTCCGCGCAAACTATTAATATTGAAAAGTCGGTAGTTCATTTTAAGATCGGCAGTATGGGGTTCAAGACTGTAAAAGGAACGTTTGATGGAATGAGAGGTGTGGTTGTCTTTGATCCGAAAAATCTTGCCGCCGCCCGATTTGACGTGTGCTTGGACGCGTCTACGGTTTGTACGGGTATTAAAAAACGAGATGAACATTTGAGGAATGAGGATTTTTTTGAGGTAGATCGGTATCCCCATATTTGTTTTCAATCGGCTGAAATTGTCAAAATAAATGACGGATACAAAGCCGTGGGGGACCTGGTTATGCATGGTGTGACGCGAAAGGTGGAAATTCCGTTTAGCTACGCGGGCGGAACGTTTCAAGGCTCATTGAATCTAAAACGCCTTGATTACAAAGTGGGGGAAGATACCGGAACATTTATGGTAAGCGATGAGGTGGAAATCACGATTATCTGCTACTTGAACTTGTAGGAGAGCGATCGGAACATGAAGTTCCGGGGTGGCTGTGATATTCATGGAATCGCCTCTGGAAAACAATAAAATTCCTGGACGCGGTTACGAATAAATCTTCTGAAGGAAGTCGGTAATGGATTGTGGTTTTCGACCCAGAATCAATTCCAGGTCATCGTTTTGCCGGTCAAATTCGCCTTTGGCGATGGCCTGGCCAAACATGGAAGCTACCTCAATGAGTGACTCCGGCACTCTTTGAGCGATCAGGGCTTTTTCAAATTCCTTTGGTTCCGGCGATACGTATACCACCTTTTCCTTGATGATAGCGGAGATCAGTTCGGCAATCTGGTTGAAGGTCAGTGTTTCGCTTCCGTTTAGTTCATATGTTTTGTTCTCATGCGCTTCCGTTTCAGTCAGAATAGCGGCTCCCGCCCTGGCCAGTTCCTCTCTTGGTACGAAAGCGGCTCTTCCACCTCTTGCCGGCAGATAGATGGTTCTGGATCGGGATAATCGCTCTTTTTCACCTGAGAATAACGGTATCACCTCTCCATATAGGTTGTGTCGCAAAAAAGTATAAGTGAACCCCGCGTCCCTGATCCATTCTTCCGTTTTGATATGACCACTTATGACCGGGTACAGAGGCGCCTTGGGCGATTCGTCGCCGCGTACCATGCTGGTATAAAGTACGTGCTTTACCTCGCGAGCCTTGGCCGCTTTCACTACGTTTTCATGTTGCCTGGTTCTGCCTTCAATGTCATTGCCTGATACGAAATACAGAACCTCAATACCCTCAAAAGCCTTGGCCAGCGAGGTATATTTGCCATAATCGCCTACACGTACCTCAAAACCCCGCTCGCGGTATTCCTTCGCTTTGTCGCATTCTCCATTTCTGACCAGGACACTGATATTGTCCGCGCCACTTTTTTCTTTCAGGAAAGTCGCCACCGCTCCGCCTAATCCACCTGAAGCTCCGGTAATCAATGTCTTTTTCATAATGAAACGCTCGGTTAGATTGTTAAAACCATTTCATTTTATAAAAGTTTATAACTTATTTTAAGCGGCTAAAGAAGACGCTAAATCAGCCTGGCCGAGGGGCTTGGCGCCGCGATATCCCGGGTTGCCGAATGAGTCGGAGAACAGGAAGGGTGCAGATTGTGGTTGATCGCCAACGCTATGAAGCACCCTTCCAAGAGGAAAACGGATCGGATAAAAAACAGAATTATTATCATTCTTTAGCCTGATACTTTTATTCTCTCTCCCTCTCTTTTATACTTACCGGTTTTGACCATCAGATCTATCGCGTAGCGTAGCAAAGTATCGATTTGCCGACCCGTTTTGGCGAATCCGAATATTCTGGCTGTATGGCGGATCAGTTCTTCCTCGTCAATGCTCAGACTCTGACTGACTATCTCGTCTAGCGCTACCATGATCTCTTCGGGTGCTATATCCTCGATCGCCCGCTTTTCAATCGTGTTGTCGCGGTAAAAGTCCGGCTCTGTTTTTTGGCCTGGGTTCCAGTAAAAAGGCTGATGGTGTATGGTATTTGGCAGATTTAATTCCCCGATCAGGTATTCCAGATAGCTGTCTAGTTTGGGAGTAGTCCGGCTCATATTCCATTCCTGCAAAAGTTTTTTGTATAGCAGATTTTTGCTGATAGGCGCCTCCGTCTTTACGATCGCCTGTATTTGCCGCGTCAGAAGTCCGCGATTTTTAGAGTCGTATATCAGATCGCCGCTTCCGTAGGGTCTGGATATGGGTTTGAGCGTATGATTTTCGTAAGCTTTCTGGCGGGTGTTGGCTAGAGCGGGCTCAATTCGCGGGGTTTCCAGCGCTTCGAGAGTAAACCGGGTGCTGATAACAGGCGGCTCCGGCTGTGTTTTAGACCCTGTTCGTAGTGACTTTACCTTGTCGACGATCGCGTCGACGATGGCCTTGGAGTTTTCGTACCAGTCCAGTGACCAGACGCGGTGGATATTCCAACCCAGTCCCTGGAGTACTGAGGGGGTGACCACTTCCCGGTCATTGGCGGAGCGCGCCTGGAAGTAGTAATATCCATCGACTATAATACCCAGAATGTATTCCTGTGGCTTGTCCGGATGCGCGATTCCGATGTCGATCCTGAAATTCGAAGTACCGATGTTGCGACGAAGCTCCAGTCCCTTCTCACGTAGCCGCTCACCGATAACTTCCGAGAGTTCTCGTCGCTGGACCATGTCGCGCGCGTCTTCCGGATGAATGGGAAGTAAGCCATTTTCGGCGAATTGTAGAAAGGCTTTCAGTCCAGCTACCCCTTCGGAAGTGGTACGGCTCAAATCGATCTGGTCCGCTTTCAGGGTCGCGAATACACGCATCTCGTAGCGGGCTCGGGTGATCGCCACGTTGAGTCTGCGCCAGCCTCCCTCGCGGTTGAGCGGTCCGAAGTTCATGCTTATCTTCCCCGATTCGTCGGGTCCATAGCCAATGGAGAATAGAATGATATCCCGTTCGTCGCCTTGTACGTTTTCCAGGTTTTTGATAAATAAGGGTTCTTCACTATTGACGATAGTTTCTTCGATCGAAGGATTTCGCGAGAGCATGTCCTGTAATTTGTCTTCAATCAGGTTTTGTTGCGCCTGGCTAAAAGTAACCACGCCGAGACTTCGTTCTCTTCCGCGTTCCTGGCTATAATGTGTTCTGATATAATCTATGATAGCGTCGGCTTCAAACGCGTTGGAGCGTGTTCCGCCTTTGTCATAAAACCCGTTTACGTGATGATACCGCGTTTTGCGGTTTAGGTCGTCCGCTGAAGGAAAGGTGAGTAGTTTGTTGTCGTAATAATTGATATTGCTGAACGCGATCAGGCTTTCGTGTCTGCTGCGGTAGTGACGCGACAGATATCTGGAAGGAATAGAGAGAGCGAGACAGTCGTCCAGGATGCTTTCGAGATCTTCTATATCCATGTTTTCTTCGTCCAGTTTAGTCGTGCTGAAAAAGGACGTTGGAGGCATCTGTTTCGGGTCGCCTACGATGATCGCCTGCTTCGCTCTCGCCAGAGCGCTTACAGCTTCGCAAGTTGGCAATTGCGAAGCTTCGTCAAAGATAACCAGGTCGAAATGACTGGAGTCTACGTCGAAATATTGCGCTACGGAGATCGGACTCATCAGCATACAGGGCGCCACGCGAGGCAAAAGGTTGGATGTCTGTTCAAACAATCTCCGTATGCTCAGGCCTCGGCCACGGCTTTTAATCGCCCGCCGCAAGATGCCGATTTCCGAGCTTTGCATGGCCTCCATCGCGGTATTAGGTAGTTGAGAGGCCAGCCTGACGCGCAGTTCCTGGATAGTAAGATTCTGAAAATCTTTGGCGATCTTCTTGTATTGCTCGATTTTGCTTTCAAACAAGCCGGCGTTGAATAAGCTCAGTGATTCACGCTCCGATATGACTTTCCGCGCGATAGAAGCGTGCGTGGCATAGTGAAAATAGTCCTGAAAATCCTCCGTTTGAATCGCTTCGCTTTCGTAGGCTTCTATCATCCAGTGTAGATATAGGGATTCGCCTTGGTCGCGCGACTGGATATAGTTCATCCAGTCTTTGAGCAGGGGCAGGTTGCTCAGTACGTGGTTTAACCAGGCGGTGGTTTCGGATAGCCAGTTGTCGCTCTTGTCCAGATGAGCCCCGGTAAGTGTTTCGAAGTCTTCCGCTTGTTCGAAAAATAGTTCGGTTTCCTTTATAAAATCCTCAAGTAAAGCGGAAGCGCCGCTTCTGACTTCGCCCGTATATCGAATATTTTTGGCTTGGAGAAGCCGGATCCATTTTTCCGCGGCATGGTGTCCCCAGCGATTCATGCTATCGCCAAGCCGTTTGATTATGGATGTTTTCCGTTCGATATCGTCCAGGTCGGTTTGCTCGTCTCTGTATAGGTTTTTCAGCGTATCGCGAACAACGTCATAGCGGGTTTGGGTAGCCTGTCGTGACAGTTCCCGGAGCTGGTTGTAGCTGGCGAACAACTGTTCTACATCGGAATCATCGTTCAACGTCGTATCGCGATACAGGTTCAGGCGTTTCCTGATCGCCCTTTTGCCCAGCCATCGGGGTATAAGCCAGCTTTGCCTGGCCTGTTTCCATCGCAGTTCGATGGTTTGAAGGTCCAGATCCAGTACCGAGCGGTTGTATTCTCCGAGTATGGATTGTAGTAAAGATTGATATTGTCCATAAGTTTGGCGCCATTTCTGGTAGGTCTCATAGTTTTCTCTGTCCGATAAGTAATGGCATAAATCCAGATCCATATCAGGTATGTCGCGTAGCGTACGCGCCACCTCGACGAAGCGATTCCATTCTTCCCGCGATTGTATGGAAAAAGGCCAATGGATACTTTCCATCAGCGATCGGGAGCGCTTTTCCATAGTGGGAAGGCGCGCCAGCAGGTCTTTGATCCGTTCGGCGATAGTTTCATGTATCGCCAGAGTATAACGCGCCGGTTTGAAACTCGCGAGCGGGTGACGCTTTGGATGGATGATCAGGCTGGTGATGGCCTGGAAGCGCGCCAGCCAGCTCGTCCACTGCCGCCAAAGTTCCGGATCGAGTTGATTGAGCGATGTTTCAGGAATTTGTTTTTTGGGCAACTCGGGTCTGGCGTAGCTTTCCATGGCGGCGATGCTGTCGTACAGGCTCCAGCCGGCTTTTTGCTTTTCGTGCAATAGGTTGACATAGTCGCTGATGGCTTTCCTGGCTTCATCAAGCCGGTGGGCTTCCCGTTCGAAATCCGCCGAACGGGCTACCCTGGTAGTTTCCAGGGATCGGTTTAGTTGTTCCAGTACGTCTGTTTTTTTGGACTTGTTGGAATGCAGCTCCAGGGAAAAAGGAGCGAGACCGATTTGTTCCAGTCGTCGGTATACCACATCCAGCGCCGCTTTTTTCGCGGAAACGAACAATACTTTTTTCCCTTGATAGAGCGCGTCGGCGATGATGTTGGTAATGGTTTGCGATTTGCCTGTACCGGGAGGCCCGTGCAGGATAAAGCTATGTCCCTGCCGCGCGGTGAGCACGGCTTCCGTTTGCGAGGCGTCGGCCGCGATCGGAAGCGCCAGCGAATGGGACCGGAGGATATCGAAATTCGTATCCGTAAGCGGTTTACGATCAGTGAATAAGGACTTGCCTTCGACCAGGCCTCGTACTATATCGCTTTGAAGCAATTCATCCTGATAAGCGACGATGTCTTTCCATAAAATCAACTTGTTGAATGAAAAGTTGCCCAGTACCAGGCGTTCTTCTACATCCCAGCCTTTGAGCTCCATGACGCCCCTCCGCAGGGTCGACATTACTTTGGCCACATCTACTCCATTGTCGTCAGAGGGTAACTGTTCGAGCGCGCTCAGATTCAGTTCATATTCCTGGCGAAGGAATTCTATAAGCGTAATATTGATCATGGCTTCCTCTTCACGGCTTTTGAGCGTAAACCGGCTGTTGACTGATCGGCGCCCGATCTCTACGGGCAGCAACAGGATAGGAGCGTAGCGGGCCTGTTCCGGTGTTTTTCGGTCGTACCACTTTAGTAGGCCTACCGCCAGATACAGAGTGCTCGAACCGTTTTCCTCGATGGATTGTCTGGCGTTTTTGTGGATGTAAGTAAGGATATGGTCGAGGTCCTGTTGATGATAATAAGTGAGCAGTCGGTTATATCGCAGTTCGTCGTTGGCTGTTTGGTACAGGGGCGATGAATGATGCAATGGCCGCTCCAGCAGATTGTACCGGCGTAGTATTTCGGCTTTGGGATCAGCCATGATGGAAAAACTTTTGCCCTCCGACAGGGTGTCTTCCAGATGCCTGATGTCGATATCTACCAGTTGCAGCATATTGCGCGTCATACGCAGATTGAGCAGATTGTTGCGCAGAGACAGGTCTAGTAGTTTTCGCTCCCAGATTTTTTGCCGGGTTTGAGGACGCTTGTCGCTGAGAAGCTCGTCCTCATATATGGGGCCTATGTCAAACGCGTTTTCCATACCGGAAGCCGCGGACTCCCATAATACTTTGTTCTCCGAAAGGACTTCGGGCTCGTCGGGGGCGAATGGCAAGGGTCGAATGCGGGAAGTACGGGCGCTCGCGATATCGATGGACAGGATAAAATCTTCTTTTTCCACCAGTTGAGCTTCACCCAGATTGAACGCGTCGCTGAAGCGGGTGGGATTGGCGCTTTGGCATACGGTAGTCGCTTCTACGACCGCTATTTCGCGTATGCCTCTGGAGAGTCGTTTGGTAATGGCGGCTTTATCATCGTTGACGATTTCCGGAAACTTGTCGTCGACCAGCCAGCAACCGACAAAGGCGTGCCCGCGGGTAATGATTATGAGGGGATGGAGCGCGGCCGCTTCCAGGCAGGCAGCGAATAGCAGGCTCAGATCAAGACAGTTTCCAAATTTTTCCCGCTGGATTGTGCCAGGCAGACGCAGACGTTGTCCGGTTTCCTCATAGCCTGGCGCCATAGCGCTATACGCGATTTCTTCGTTTTGTATAGCCAAATAGATAGCGGACATGATTTGCAACGTCCGTTCCGGATGATCACTCCGATATCCTTCGAAAGCCGTTGGAAGATCCTGTTTTTTGAGGATTTCAATGGCCTTTCTTTTAATATGATAGATATAAGAATGATTGGGAATGACATAGGTCGCGATCAGTTCCGGCAGTATCTGAAAGCCGTTAAAATAATCAAACGTATGGATATTAAGTGGTATGGTCTCTGTCGCGGCGACTACATCCGTCTCGGCGACAGAGATTGTAAGGACTGCTTTTTCCGTTTCGGAGATATCGCTGAGCGCTTTCCGGTTTATTTGCAGACCGTCCAGAGGAACCTGAACATGCTTGCCCGCGGGAATCCGCGCGATGGAATAGCTGAACGGTTGCAGGCTGGGATGATCTGATTGTATGGTTATCTCTACCGGAGCGCTATCCTCCGCGGATGTATTTTCAATGGATAAGGATTTAACCGGTTTATGATCATTGAGGTATAAGGATATGTTGAGGAATGGAAGCGTTTCTTTATGAATAATCAGATTCGTTTGTTTCTTCATGCGTATACCGGATTTTATTCCATATTGAAAGTAAGATCATTATTTTAAATTATACTTGTTTTTTGTGATTTTATTGATTTTCGGCATGATTCTCCAATAGCATGGCTGATTCGTTATCCCTTAGTTTTTGATTGGGTTAAGAATTCTAAGTTGGAAAAGCAAAATTGCTTATCTGGTTTTCTATAGGATTGACGCTGGAAGCTATTGGATATAATCCCGATATCTCAGTGAAATATAAAAATCCACGTTTACGCGAGAAAGTAACTCATATCCATTTAGGGGGAGAACATATGACCAGTTTGTAATCATTAGAGCTTTTATCGCGAATTTTATTTTTCAAAAAATCGATAAAGATTGTTTTTTTATCGATTAAAAATTGTATTTTAGCATACGAGACATTGGTAAAGATGTTGTTGGCTTTTTGTCTTAGTTTTATATTTTGTAATCATGAGCAGTCCTGTGTTTTCAGAGATACAGCCTGAATTATATTTTTTCATCAAAACAACCAAGCTATATGAATGTACAATCAAAACACGCGGAACAATTATCCGTGCTTCAACCGGAAAAATTCGATCGCAATGTCATATCGGTCATCGAGACCATATGTCAGTTACAACCTGATAAGGCAGCCCTGATCGGGGCGGAAGGCGCGCTTACTTACCGGCAGTTAAACAGCCGGGCTAATATTCTGGCGGTCCGATTGCTAAAGTCCGGAATACAGCATGGGGGCATAGTAGCGGTATGCGCGCGCCAGTCCACTGAACGGGTCGTCGCGTTTCTGGCTGTCCTGAAAACGGGGGCCGCGTATTTGCCTATAGATGGGCAACTTCCGGAAAAAAGAATCAAAACCATACTGGAAGACAGCGGCGCTTCGCTGATTATTACGGAAGATTATTATCTGACACGGTTTAAAGAATCAAGCCTCGCTATTATTAACCTGGACAAGGAACAAGCAGGGTCTGATGAAAACCATCCGGATGTTTCATTAGCGGCTCAGATCAAACCGTTGCAAATGGCATACGTCATTTATACTTCCGGAAGTACCGGTGTGCCTAAAGGAGTAGCGATACATCACGCGGGATTTTATCATTTTGTAAAGACGTTTAGCGAGCAATGGGGTTTTTCATCCAATGACCGGACATTGCAGTTTGGTTCTCCTGGGTTTGATGGCTCTATTATCGATATCTGGATCCCATTGTTTAAAGGGGCCACGGTCTTTTTGTATCCGGATAATAAAATTGTGGGTAAACCACTTTTGGATTTTATAGTCGAGCATGATATCGATGTGGTCCCTTATCTCCCCCCGGCAGTTCTCAGTACATTGCCCGTCGATCTGCCTATTGGCAAGTTGCATACGCTTTCAATAGCGGGAGAAGTCCCTTCCGAACAGGCTATCCGCAACTGGCGCGAACGGGTTCGGCTGATCAATGTATATGGTCCTACGGAAACTACGGTGAGTGTCGTAAGTCATCTGTTTGGAGACGATACCAATCCTCACATCATAGGCAAACCATTGTCTGGCGTTGATATTTTTATACTGGACAATGAGATGAACGCGGTGGAAACGGGTTCGGCTGGTGAGATTTATATCGGAGGAATACAGCTTGCCCTTGGTTATGTCAATAGGCCGGAAGAAACTATGAAGGTCTTTATTGAAGCGCCGGAATGGATTAAGAACGGACGGGGAGAAGGATATCGATTGTATAGGTCGGGAGACCGGGCTTTTTGGAGAGAGGATGGCGCCATTGAGTTTGTTGGCCGTATGGACGACCAGGTGAAAATAAGAGGTTTTCGGGTCGAGTTGAAGGAAATCGAACATCATATGGGGCAGTTGGCTCAAGTAGCTCACGCCGCAGTCAAAGTTCACCGACCGGAGGAAGGTTTGCCGATTCTGGTGGCTTTTGTTCAACTATTTGATTCGGAGCGTAATTTTATAAGCTCGGAAGATATCCGGGCTCGTTTGAAACAAAGTCTTCCGACTTATATGCTGCCGGACAAAATTATTATTCTCGATAAACTGCCGCTTTCGCATACCGGAAAAATAGACAAGAGTCAGTTGATTTTGCCGGAGCGACAGACCCGCCGAAAGGCTAAGGAATTTGTAGGCGCGGGAAATCTAAAACAGGAAATAAAGGAGATATGGCGCGGTTTGCTTAACCTCGATGATATTCATGATGAGGATGATTTTTTTGAATTGGGAGGTCATTCGTTGATGTTGGCTCAGTTCCATCAATGTTTGCCTCAGAATGTCCAGAAGCGTATCTCGTTGCCTGAATTGTATAGCTATCCGACTATCGCCAGTTTCGTAAGGGAAACCGAAAACCGGCTGAAGGAAAATGAGGTGTCTCAGCGGCAAAAAGTAAAGCGAGTGGAAGCTCAGTTATTAAAAGACGCGGAACTTCCCTTTGATTTTGAGATTACCATCCAGCCCGATCCTCGGATACTCATGAATCCTTCCCATATTTTTCTTACAGGAGTTACTGGTTTTGTGGGTTCGCATCTACTGGAAGAATTAATGGCGAAAAATCCCGGAGCGACTATATACTGTCTCGTACGCGCTGAAAATGAAGTCAGGGGAATGGAGCGTATCAAGAGTACATTCAATAAATTTAAACTGGTGTGGGATTCCGCGTATGAGTCCCGGATAGTGATATTGCCCGGCGATTTAACAAAAAAACGGTTGGGTATAGCGGAAAAGATGTATGAAAACCTGCTGGAAACCATTGAAGTGATTTATCATATGGGAAGTGATGTTAGCTATGTGCAACCCTATGAGTATATTAAGAAGCCCAACGTTGATGGTATGAGTCACGTGTTACATCTTGCCGTCCATCGTAAGGTAAAATTTCTGATTATATCATCTTCGATGGGTGTGTATAGTTGGGGGAGAACCTTTACCGGTAAGACCTGGACGCGTGAAGACGACCCGATAGAGCAGAATCTGCCCGCTGTATGCCGGGATATGGGCTATATCCGCAGCAAATGGGTGATGGATAGTATGGCGGCCAAAGCCAGAGACAAAGGTTTGCCCGTGATAAACTTCAGACTGGGTTTTGTCGTGTGTCACAGTAAAACGGGCGCGACTCCACTGAATCAGTGGTGGAGCGCGTTGATGCGTAGCTGTATTGAATTAAAAGCGTTTCCATTAGTCATGGGACTAAAAGACGAAGTTGTTACCGTAGATTATGTTTGTAAGTCCATCGCTCATATCGGTAAGAAGCCGGAAGCGATTGGCCTTAACTTTCATTTGGCTCCTTTGCCTGAACATGACCTGTCCCTTACGGACTTTTGTGTCCGTATCACAGAGTATTCAGGACTGGAAATGAAAGGGCTCGACTTTAATATCTGGTTTGAACAATGGAGACGCGATCAGAATGTGCCGGTATTCGCTTTGTTGTATTTGTTTAACGAAGATGTCTATGAAGGTAAATCTCTTGTGGAAGCTTATGAAAATACCTACTTTTTCAAAAGTGACAATACCCTAAGGTTACTTGCAGATTCGGACATTCGTCCCCCTGTTTTCAATAAACCGGTTATGGAGGCGTATCTCCGTTATATGAAGATGATTTGAGCAAACGCGTACCAAATCTCCCGTTTAAACGGGAGATTTGACTTCCCTTTAGGATCCGGTTTTTGATCGTACCGTGAATATGCTGATAGATGCGCGTCAATTTATAGATAAGTTTTTGAACCGGATATTTGATACTGGACGTAAGCGATGAGTTTGTCAAACCAACGCTTTTTTGAAGACGAACGCGAATGGAGATCGTTTAGGAAGAAAGCCTGAACGGGTGATATAGGATATGGAAAAACGAGAACCTAAAGAGGGAGAGAATCGGATTGATGATGAGTTTGAATCATACAGGGTTCTATAGAAGACCTAATTCTTCCTATGGCATTTTTCACAAAGACCTTCCACAAGAAAGTTAAACCGGGAAGCATGATAGGTCTTAGGCACCTGAATCTTGGGAATGGCTACTTCTTCAAGGCATACGGTGAGTTCGCAGGAGGTGCATTTGAAATGAACATGATTGTCGTTGTGAGAATGCTCTACCGGGTCGTGTTTGCAAAGAGCGTAACTCGCGTAGCCCGACTTGTCCGGAATTTTATGAATCAGTCCGTTTTCTTCAAAAGCGTTGAGTGTCCGGTATAGAGTAATACGGTCAAAATCAGCGCCGAGCGTTTTGTTTAATTCAGCCAGCGACAATACCTTGTCTTTTTTCAGGAACGCGTTCAGGACAGCGACGCGCTGAGAGGTAGCTTTTAGTTCATGTTGCCGGAGAATCTCCTCAGGGCGCGGATGCTTCGAAGAAACCATGCTATTCTTTTATTACTGAAACAAAAATACAATAAAAAAGGTCAAAAGGAATTTTAATCCCTTTTTCGAACGGATTGACATGGTAAAACCTGAAAATGCTTGAATTGAAGGTATGAAAGATAAGATAACGCTTCTTTTTAGAGATCCTCCCTGTCCATGAGGGGGAAGAGCCGGAAGTCGCTCAATTCGATTGAGTGGATGGCGTTTCCATACGCTTTCTGTCAAATGAATACATCAGGTAAAATAGTGCCGGCAGTATAAATACACTTCCAATCAATAGGGCGATCCCAAGCAAGGTGATGGTTGTATGACCGCTTTCATCTTGGATGAGGGTCAGCGCCGAACCATCTTTAAAATATACAAAGATGGGGAAATATTGAAAAATGACGGCGAATAAAACCATGATGATTTGAAAACCAGCGGTTAGTCGGATATAGATATAATGCTTTTTCTTGAGCAATATGAATTGTACAAATAGAGAAAGAGCGGCCAGCGCGATGGCGATCTGACCAACAAGGCTACCGAATACACGCGTAACTAATGGGATTTCGTCGAGGTACGCTGTTAAAAACACGATTCCTGCGAGGATGAGCGAGATATAGACAAACCGGGAGATGTTGATTGTCATCAGGTGAGTATCGACAGGGTTGGATAGTGTGCCTACAATATAGATGGAGGCGAGGTAGCCGCATATGGCGATGGTAAAAAATCCGGTCGCTATTCCGAACCAGTTGAGCCAGCTAAAAATATACGCTTCGATGAAATCTTCAGCCTGAGGATTGACAGAACCGGAAATAGTAGCGGCGGCCACTATACCCAGAAAGAAAGGGGTGATCAGGCTGGAAAGAGTAAAAATCCGGCTATAGAGGGTGTGAAGATCGTCCCTGACCGCGTCGTAATTGCGAAAAGCGAAAGCGGTGCCCCGGGCCATGATTCCTAGTAGCATACAGACCAATGGTATATGCAGGTAAATAGAAATAGCGCTATAAATCGCGGGAAAGCCGACAAAGAGTATGACGATAGCGATGATCAGCCACATGTGATTGGCTTCCCATACGGGACCTATAGCCCTGTGCATGACATGGCGGACTCGGTCACGATCATTCATCCGGCTGACAAGTTCAACGATTCCCGCTCCGAAATCGGCTCCTCCCAGCAGCAGGTAAAGACTTATGGAGGCCCATAAGTAAGCGATTACTACGTATAGCATAACGTTCTATTTTCACGGGTTGTATTCAGGGTCTTCCGGATCGTATAATCGCCCGGTCGCGCGTATTTGCCGGTACATCAGGTAGGCGACAATGAGAAACAGGGAAATAAACACCGCGGTGAATAGGTAAAATGAATATTGAATGCCTGGCATGGGAGTTACCGCGTCCGCGGTACGCATGACGCCATAAATAATCCAGGGCTGACGTCCGACCTCTGTGACTATCCATCCGGATTCCAGCGCGATATAGCCAAGTGGCGTGGCCGCGACAAAAAGCTTGAGAAGCCAGTGTCGCCCCAGCCATCGCTTTCTGACGGTAAGGGCCAACAGGTACGTTACAGCAAGCAGAGCTAGGAGTATCCCTAGCCCGACCATGATTTGAAAGGCGAAATGTGTTACGGCTAC
This sequence comes from Bacteroidota bacterium, assembly GCA_023391415.1. Lineage (GTDB taxonomy): Bacteria > Bacteroidota > Bacteroidia > Cytophagales > Cytophagaceae > SpSt-227. The sequence goes on from JAEWAY010000013.1 coordinate 137,953, forward strand.
CGGCGGGCGCTCATTTTTTGGAATATCCTTGAGCCCCGTTACGGGCTTGTCGATATCTCCATACGCCAGCAAACTTAGTAAGCCCGGAATTTTAACAGCGTAATGAACTTTTTCTTGGTTTTCATCCGGAATTCCGCCAATGATGAAGGCCGCTCGGCTTTGGGTCTCAAAATGAGCTTCCATCGCCGCCAGCTTCGCGGGTTGTCGTTTGGCGACGCTTTTGGCGGCGATATCGCCACTCAAGGGCTGTAGCAACGCGGCGATGCAGGCGTATAAAGCCGATATCCTGAAAGCTTTCCTGTGAAATTCGACGTTTTTGTTTCTCAGAATCATAAACCCGTGAAGTCCTGTTACGGCGAAACCCGTCGCTACGAAAGCGGCCAGAGTCATATGTAACGCTTGTGAGAACCAGGCGTCGTTGAACATGGCTTTGACCGGGTCTATATTGAGATATCGCCCATCGACATAATCAAAACCGGCAGGACTGTTCATCCACGCGTTGGCCGCTACGACGAATATGCCGGAAGCGAGTCCGCTCAGTCCTACGACGAGGCCGGCGCCCCAGTGAAACCAGGCGTTGAAACGATCCCAGCCATACAGAAAAAAGCCCAACGCGATGGCTTCGATAAAAAACGCCGTCCCTTCGAGAGAAAAAGGCATTCCGAATATGCTACCCGCGTGTCGCATGAATTCAGGCCAGAGCAAACCCAATTCGAACGACAGCATGGTGCCCGATACGGCGCCTGTAGCGAACAATAGGGCGACACCCCGGCTCCAGGCGCGGGTGAGTCCCTTATATATCGGTTTTCCGGTTTTGATATATATAAAATGAGCCGTAGCCATAAAAAATGGCATCACCATGCCTACACAGGCGAAAATGATGTGAAATCCAAGGGATACGGCCATCTGTGAGCGGGCCGCGAGAAAATCATCCATATATCAGGCAAAAAATGTACGATTCAGGCTGTATGAATACCCGTATCGATCTCGTTTGTTCAGATAAGGCTTTCTACTGTAATAGAGGAAACGAAACGTTATTCTATCTGGGCTTGGGATACGTAGCGCTCTTGTATGATCCGGGTGTGATGCGCCGCGTGCCCCGCGATCATAAAGCCGAGGGAGGCTACGGATACTTGTTGGCCGGCGCATATTCCGGTACGGAGAAGCGCTTCGTTCGAAAAACTTTGAAACAACATAATCGTAGATTGACGTACCAACTGATACTCTTCCAGCAGATCCGATAGGCTTCGTTCACGCGCCAGCGTATTCAGGGCGTATTTGTTTTCGTCAAAGCCTGGAAGTGGCGCGGTATCCCCGCGGGCGACGCGCAGCGACCGATACGCCAATATCCGCTCCGTATCGATAAGATGTTGGAGAATGTCGCCGACTGTCCATTTGCCCGGCTCGTATCGGTGGCCCTTTAGTTTTTCGAGACTATCCTTTGGGATAAAGCGGCAGAGGTCGCGGGAGTAATGGAGCGCTTCGGGTAACGGACAGTTTGGGAGTTCGCGGATATACTGGCTATAAAGTTCGGGTATAAATGGTAGTTGTGACAATAGCATGATTTCAGGCGAGTTTATATTATTTCGGATTAATTTACGATAATTCGGGGAAGATGTCAGGGGAGATCGGTTTGAACTGTGTTCGCCAAAGATGAAGAGAATATGCTTACAGTATATACGCGAAATTATTCGGAGCTCTTACCAGTACAGTCTGTCGGGGGAGCAACGCGTGAATTTGTCGTTATAGGATAGGTTCTTTATCTATTAAAAGTATTGATAATGATTAATGAAATATTTTCATGTAAAAAAATGGCTTTGGTCGTCGCGCCGGAGCTAACTTAGCGGCTTGGTTTACTATGGAATTACGATATCTCCGATTGATAAAAGCGATAGTGGAAGTAGGAAGCATAACTCGGGCGATCGATCGTTTGCATCTTTCCCAAAGCGCGTTGAGCTATCAGTTGAAGGAGGCTGAGCTCTACCTCGGAACCCCCTTGTTTTTCAGAAGAAATAAAAAACTGATTCTCACCCCTGCCGGCCAACGGGTGTATGATATGGCCGTCAGCGTGTTGAAGGAAATCGATCAGACGGAAACGGAGATCAGGCGACTTGCCGGTGGTGAAAAAGGGTATATCCGGATCAGCACTGAGTGTTATACCAGTTATCACTGGCTTCCCCCTGTTCTTAAAAGATTTAAGACGCTTTTTCCGAATGTGGAAGTCAGAATTGTGTTTGAAGCGACACATCGTCCCGTCGAAAAACTGATTGCCGGTGAGTTGGACCTGGCGATAACGAGTAATCCCGAACTAAAAGAAGGGGTGGAGTATGTGCAGCTTTTTACCGACGAGATGCGCGCCATAGTGGCTCCGGGGCATTCATGGGCCGGCAAGGATCATGTAGAAGCGGATGATTTTAAGGATGTATCCTTGATTATTCATTCATTGCCGATGGATACGGTATCTGTGCATCGGCATTTGCTGGATCCAAAAGGTGTGCGGCCCAGGGAGCTTATTGTGCTTCCTCTGACAGAGGCGGCGATAGAAATGGTAAAAGCGGATATGGGAGTGCTGGTGATGGCCCGATGGGCGTTCGAACCCTATAAAAACCATCCGGTAAAGACTGTAAAGATAGGCGGAAATGGTTTTTTCAGACAACAATATGTCGCCAGAATGGCGGATAGGGAATATCCGCTGTATTTCGAGCGTTTTTTAAGGTTTTTGCAGGAAGAGATTCAGCTTGAGGTAATTTCCTGATTAGAATAGAGAGAGAGAAGATTAATAATGGATACGAGTCAGTTGCGTTACGAGAAGAGACGGTTGGAAAGAAAGCAAAGCAAATCCCGGACAAGGTTTAGTCCTCATCGGAAACTTCGCGTCGTAAAATATGTGTTTTACAAGGAAACATTGCTGGATTTCCGGGAGCATTGCTGGACTTTCGCGGGAGCCTTCGCGGGTATCAGTCTTATCGGCTTATTACATAGCGGGCTGTTTTCTCCATTGGACAATATATTTTTAATAGGGTCTTTTGGAGCGACCGCCGTGCTTGTTTTTGGTGTTATCCATAGTCCTCTCGCCCAGCCGCGGAACCTGCTAGGAGGTCACATTATCAGCGCGTTGATCGGAGTGTCTATACGGATGTTCCTGCCAGTCGACATATGGTTGATGGCGGCGCTCGCGGTTTCGCTTTCTATTGTTATTATGCAGATAACCAAGACACTGCATCCGCCTGGTGGAGCTACTTCTCTTATCGCTGTGATTGGTTCCGAAGAAATAAGCGATCTCGGTTATCTATATGTTTTTAGTCCGGTACTCTCGGGCGTCGTCATACTTTTCGTGATCGCTCTTGTATTCAACAACGCGACCAGACACCGTCGCTATCCGGTCAACCGAGACTGGTATCGTCCCTGGTTCAGACGTTACAGCAAGGCGCGGGACTAGTTGGATACCTCGCGCCGGATTTGTTTAAGTATTTAATTTTAATTACCTTGTATAGCGAAGGACAATTTTGTGTTTTCAGGAACAAAATCCTGATTAATTTGTTATACTTGCAAGGTGGACATAGTACAAGTAAATAAATATCCATTAACATATAGTCGGGAGATTTTTTTCCTTCCGGCAATGGGTATGCTTTGCATGTACGTTAGCCATGCTAATACCGCGCAAACGTTGGTTTTTGCACCCTGCAAAGACTTCATTTATTAAGCCCCGAGCCATTTTAACATCCTGAGGCTTGGGGACAACTGAGCTTGAAGCTAGCTACATTTCAATTATTTGTTAGGAAAGTTCGTATGCTGAGAAGGTATCCTGGCGTCAAGATAAGCGCTGGTTTATGGTCGGCTTTTGTTGTCAATTTGCTGGTATTGGTTTTCGCGGTCTGGACGAGATCGGATCTTATGGTCGTTTTTTCGATCGTTTTGTCGTTGGGAATGATGATATGTTATTCTCGCCTGGAAGCTATCGCGCGTCATAGGCGCGTGATAAAAAGGCGGACACTCATGAATCCGCGATGGGATGAGTCTGAAGGTGGTATAGCCTGTTCGTTTCCGGAAATATTCCTGAACGATAAACGATCTGAAAAAGGCTTGCGGATCGGGGATAAACATCGCGTATTTCCCTGCTGGATCAGTATCAGCAATATGGAAATAGAAGGATCGGATCCGGATGATGGTTTTTTGAGAGGTCTCGGTATGGCTTCCTGGACTAATGGATTCGTTTGTTCCGTGTCGGAAGGTCATCTGACAGGTTCCCGGTATGGAAACCATTGGCTGAGATGGCCTGTGAGGATGAGTGCTTCCGGTTATATGGCCGATAATGAAGCTTTATTGGTACGGACGCTGACCCTGTCTCGTGTCGGAGCGATTGAGCTTTATCTGGATCGGGATGGTGAGATCAGCGCGGGATGGCAGGATGATCTCCTGGAATCCATGGATAGAGTCAGGTCGGTGGCGGGTGGAAAACCAGTTGGTTTGCGTCTGGAGCGGGAGGTTGATATTAAGGAATTTATCGGGCGCTTCAGGGGAGAAGACAAGACGCCTGACTTTATAACCTTTGTTCTGAATTCGGAGAAAGGATTTGGGTTGAGCCGGCTTTGCAGTCAGTTGTCGCGGATGAGTCGGGCGCTTGAACAAACGGGTTTAAGGGATCGGGTATCTCTGTTGGTTTCTCATCGGGGGCTTGCCGGGAGGCGATTGATTAAGATGCTTCAATATGGGGCCGACGCGTTTATGGAGAGGATACATATAGTAAAGTCTGGAATGCATGATGATCCGGATCGTTCATCGTTTAGCGAACTGGTATATGCTCACAGACGGAGAGTCAATGACTTTCGGGAGGTGGAATCACGAGATCCGGATATCGTTTCGATGGAAGTAGTGCCGGGAAAATCCGCTTCCAGATCTGACATGGCTGGCGTTCCTATCGGAACAAATTATAGAAATATATTAAAAGATTTTATATATCACTTTAACTAATAAAAACATGGCACAACAAGGAATTATACTCTCAAAGGAAGATTATGAGATACTTTCGCGTTTTGTAAAGAGCAATTCGGGAGGCATATCGAACAGTGGCTTGAGAAAGCTAGCTACGGAATTGCAGTCCGCCAAAATCGTCGATCAGGAAAAACTCCCTGACAATACGGTACGTATGCGTTCAAAAGTAAAAATACAGATAGAGGGAGACAACAAAGAAATGAAGTTGCAACTGGTTTTACCTTCCGAAGCGGATATAAAACAAAATAAAATCTCCGTCTTCGCGCCCCTGGGTTCCGCGCTGATCGGATACAGGCAGGGGGATACCATTGACTGGGAAGTTCCTGGTGGAACGAAGGTTTTTAAAATACTCGAGGTGACGAATGAAGTGGACGCGTAACCGTTGTGATTGATAAATTAAATGGGCGAATCGTCAGTTATACACTTCTTGTAGTGAAAGACCATGAATCATAGCCTGATTCCGGCCGGAATAATTAATCGGTGGAAATCAGGCTATTCGTATTATGAAGTACGCCGATTGCCGATATGATATGTCGTTCATACCCGCTTAAACGTTTCGTAGTCGAGGGTTTTTGCATATTTATTTTCACGGCGACAACATCAAGGATTTTTGGCCGTACATCATTTGGCGCGCTAATATTGTATGGATATATTTAGTTTTACAAAAGCGGTAAGTATCGCTATTGATCTGGGTAACAGTAACACCATTCTTGGAAATAAAACCAGTACGTTTTTATCACAACCATCCTATATTGTATTTAATAGTCCGGATAAGTCCGTGAGAGCTGTGGGTAAGGAAGCCTATGAAATGGCCGGAAGAACAGGGCATAGCCTGAAGGTGGTAAAACCATTGAAAGGTGGAGTTATTAAAGATTTCGATTCGGCTAGTAAAATGCTAAAGGCGATGGTGAACCATTCTTATCCGGGAAGGGCTCTTTTTAGCAAATTTGACTATGTCGTGTCCGGTATTCCATATTCCAGCACGGAAGTAGAACGAAGGGCGCTCAGGGATACAGTGGAGCAGTTTAGCGCCTCTAAGACCTTTCTTTTGTTTGAGCCAGTCGCGGCCGCTATTGGCATGGGGTTGGATATTCGGCGGCCCGATGGTGTGTTTATCGCTGATATTGGGGGAGGAATTACCGAAACGGCCGTTATTTCATTGTCCGGAATCGTTAATTTTGGCTCCATCCGTACAGCCGGCGACGCGTTTGATTATGATATTCAGGAGTATGTTCGCAAGAAATATAAGATTGACATAAGTCTGCCAATCGCTGAAAAGATCAAGATTAGCGTTGGAGCGGCCGCTCCGCTTACTGAAAACGAGCCTGAGCCATATTACGCGGTGGGCAAGGATTCGGTATTGGGAATTCCCAAAGGAGTTTATATTGGTTACAAGGAATTGCTGGAGGTGTTGAATGGTTCGGTTCAGAAGATCGAACAGGTAATACTGCAAACTCTGGAAGAGTGCCCACCGGAACTATCGGGGGATATTTATGAAAATGGCATTTATCTGACTGGAGGCGGATCATTGCTCAGAGGGTTGCGGGAGAGGTTAATGGCCAGGACCAGTATCCCGGTTCATTCAGATCCTGACGCCTTGGTATCGGTAACTAAAGGAATTCAGCGGGTTATTGAGAATCCCGGAAAGTACCAGGCGATATTGTTCAAATAGCCGGCCCGGGCTTGTATTCCATATGTCGAATGGAATCGGGTTTTGGACCTTGTTAAATAGAAGATAAGCGGTTGTTTTTTTACTTTAAAAGAAAATAAAAAGTCGCTTTTTTCTTTTTTTACTCTTAATTTCGCCTTCAACCGGCAAGTGAATTTTTGAGATGGATTTAATGAATTCAAAGAAGGCATTTTTTATATGCCCGACAATGAAAAAGGATTGATGACATTGTCATGAGCCTTAAAATTTGGTTGTGGAATCATAGCGAATTAATTATTGATTTTTAAAACAGCGGCATCGGGCTATGGATGTTCACGGAAGATGGTGGCGATAAGTAGCCAGATGATTAACAAAGTATTTATTGATCCGGTCGCTCTGGTTTGTGGAGAGTCGCGATTCCGGTCGCTTACGCGGAACTGGTGAAGGAAACTTTGTAATTATGGTGTTTTTTCGGAACGTATGTATCTGGCCGCTCTAATCCGTAAAGAAGGTAGAATAGCTTTTGATTCCAATGATTATGTAAAACTGGTAGTAACAAAGTAAATGAAAAGTAGCTGGCTAATCAATTATAAGCAGTTAAAAGCGTATTATCTGGAAAATGGGAATAGCAGGGTGCCTTATCGATATGAAGCCAATCGCGCGCTTGGTCGTTGGGTGCAAAAACAGCGCCTTAACGAAGAAAAACTAAGCGGTCAGCAGAAAAAGCTATTAGAGAAGGTGGAGTTTGTCTGGCAAAATGATATCCGTAAGGAGAAAAATAAAAACTGGCTTTTGATGTTTAAGCGCCTGGAAAAATTTAAGGAGACGCGTGGACATTGCAATGTTTCTTCCAGAAACGAATCAGATAGGAAATTGGGGCGCTGGGTGGAAGTGCTTCGTTTGAGAAAAGATAAACTGGAAGAATGGAAAGTAAAAAAATTGAATGAAATCGGCTTTAAGTGGTCGGATACGATCCGTTCTGAAAAGGAAGAGAGCTGGTATAAAATGTACCGGAAGTTGGAGGTGTTTTACAAAACGTTTGGACACTCCGATGTGCCGGAGTTTTGGGAAGAAGACAAGAAACTGGCGGTGTGGGTTACATCCCAGCGACGCCCTAAAAAACCATTGAGTAAAAATAAAGCTCGCTTGCTAAACGATCTCAATTTTTCATGGAACAATGAAATTGGTATGAAAAAGAAGCGGCAGCGCGATGAAAAAGGCCGTTTTTTGTCGACATTGTAGCGTCAGGATTTATGTGAATCTGAATTTGCTCGACTAAGTTATTAATTGGTGAATCGATCTTGACTTCGTTGCTGATTAATCCATCTTTAGGTGTTTGTAACAAACTGATAATAGCCTGGTTTATTTATAAAAACCCAATGATTAAGTTGCAAAGAGTATATGACTATGATCGGGAAAAGGATGGTTTTTCGGTTCTGATAGATCGCCTCTGGCCAAGAGGAGTTCTTAAGAAGAAACTGAATGCTGATGAATGGATGAAAGATGTGGCGCCTAGTCCGGATCTTCGAAAATGGTTTGGTCATGATCCTGATAAATGGGAGGAGTTTAAGAATAAATATACCAATGAATTGGATTCAAAAAACGCCTTATTGGATAAAATTCTGGATTGGGAAAAAGAGCATAAGAAAATCACTTTGTTGTACGCCGCGAAAGATACGAAACATACACACGCGTTAGTGCTTAAATCGGCTCTCGAAAAATTGAAAAAAGAATGATAAAAAGAGGTAATTCGTGTATTGGAAATACCTCTTTTTTATAGTTGCCCCAACCGCTCTAATTAAGCGGTTTTTTTGTTGATCGTGTAATTACAGGCTTTCAACTAGCGCTGTTTCGGCGTTTTCTTTCAATGATGAACGGCTGGTTTTCTTCGCTTTCGCGGTAGCGCTTGTTTTTCTCTTGCTGCCTGGTTTCGGTCCTGGCTTTTTACGCTCTGTGACGGCTCCCGCGGATGTCTCGGCTGATAGCTTTTTGGGTCCTGGTTTTCTGCCTCTTCTGACAGGAGTTTCCACCGCCTGTTCAGTCGCTTTTGGACTGGATTTCGCGTCCTTAAGGATGAATTTACCAATCTTCTTTACTTTTTCAATTGAGCTGTCAATTGAAGTCGCGTCAGTCTCGATAATTATTTTTTCGCCGCCGATTTCAAATGTGATTTTTAATGTTTCTTCCATCGAATTTGTAATTGTTTAATTTTGATTAAAGTCCAGGTGATTGCCGTGAATATATGAAAAAACGGACTTTTTGAATAGATATTCGATTAATTCGAATAAACGTGGTTCTAAATAATTAATTGTAAAGTTTACATTATACCTTATCAAAAAAATAGTTTTCAAAATTCTTATTATTTATTCAACAATCCTAGCTGAATAACCGGAAAGGTTCCTGATTGTTTAAATAATTATTTTTTTTTATAAGGATCATTGTAGTAATTGCTTATTTGTTTTAAGCTCTGGTAGAACGATTGTCGATTCGCTGACGCCTTTTCTATTTTCAATGTAATATTGGCTGGATATATAGGAAGATTTTTGCATTATTGGAGACTAGACATGATTAAAGAAATATTGATGACTATATAGTCAATTTGTAATTGAAAGAAAAGGCGCGGTTTAAATGTTTACCTGTCGTGTATCTGTCAGAAAGTGATCAGGTATATAGTTGTTTTAGTATCGCTTTTGAACGCCCGTCGCTGTTTCATCATTTGGTGTTTTTCTTCGGATTGATTAATTTATAGGATCAGGCGCCTATTTGACAACTTCTTGATAAATAGCTTGGTTTTTGCTTAACAAAACGTTTTAGGAGCTTGTGAAAAATAGAATTCATATGATTCCTTCGGTTAAATCTGTAAAAATATTCA
>JAEWAY010000026.1 GCA_023391415.1 Bacteroidota bacterium
CCAGGTGTCGCCGCCGGCCTTCACCATCGCGCCACCGGTACCCTGCGCAACGGCGTAGGTGTCGTAGGTCCAGTGGATGGTGTTGGGGCTGCAGGCCTTGCCCGTGAGATCGGAGGTGCCTGCGCCAGAATTGATAAAGATCTTGTTCTTTTCCTTGGTGATCTGGCTGACCGCGAGAGCAGCTGACGAGGTCGGCACGTCGAGGATCAGGTCGACGCCGTCCTGGTCATACCACTGCCGGGCGATGGTCGAGCCGACATCGGGCTTGTTCTGGTGGTCGGCCGAGACGATCTCGACCTTGAGCCCCTTCTCGGCAGCCTTGAAGTCCTCCACCGCCATGCGCGCGGCGATGACCGAGCCTTCACCGGAAAGGTCGGCATAGACGCCCGAACGGTCGTTGAGCACGCCGGCCTTGACCGAGATCTGCTGGGCCAGCGCTGGGCTCGCCATCAGGGCCGCTAGCGCGGTCGTGGCTAGAATAGTTTTCAGATTCATAATCTTCTCCCTCTATGAGCGCCGGATATCCGGAGCTTTCTTTGAGATTTGTCCCGACCGCTGCTTCAAACTCCGAGATATCGCTGCAGCTTGTCGATGTTTGCGTCGAGCTCGGGGTTGGGGATCATGTCGATCACCTTGCCCTGCTCGACGACGTAGTGCCGGTCGGCGACCGTCTGGGCGAAACGGAAGTTCTGCTCGACCAGGATGACGGTGAAGCCGTCCTGCTTCAGCTTGGCGATGGTACGGCCGATCTGCTCGATGATCACGGGGGCGAGGCCCTCGGTCGGCTCGTCGAGCAGGAGCAGATGCGCGCCGGTACGCAGGATGCGCCCCATCGCCAGCATCTGCTGCTCGCCGCCGGAGAGCTTGGTGCCCTGGCTCCTGAGCCGCTCCTTGATGTTGGGGAAGAGCGTGAAGATCGCCTCCAGCGAGAGCCCGCCGGGCCGGACCTGCGGCGGCAGCATCAAATTCTCCTCGACCGAGAGCGAGGAATAGATGCCGCGTTCCTCCGGCACGAAGCCGATGCCGAGCCGGGCGATGGCGCGCGAGGGCAGCGAGATCGTCTCCTTGCCCTCCATCACGACCGAGCCCTTGCGCTTGCCGATCACGCCCATGATCGACTTCAGCGTCGTGGTCTTGCCGGCGCCGTTCCTGCCCAACAGCGTCACCACCTCGCCGGGGGCGACGTCGAAATCGATGCCGTGCAGCACATGGCTCTCGCCGTACCAGGCTTCGAGCCCGCGCACCTTCAGCAGCGGGGCGGCACCGGCGGCGGTCGCGCCCGTCTTCACAGCCTCAGTGATGGCCATGGCCGCCTCCCGAGCCGATATAGGCTTCGACCACGCGCGGATTCTTTGAGACGGTGGCGTAGTCGCCCTCCGCCAGTACCTGCCCGCGCGCCAGCACCGTGATGCGGTCGGACAGCGAGGCGACGACCGAGAGATTATGCTCGACCATCAGAATGGTGCGGTTGGCCGAGATCTTGCGGATCAGCGCCACGATGCGATCGACGTCCTCGTGGCCCATCCCGGCCATCGGCTCGTCGAGCAGCAGCATCTCGGGATCGAGCGCCAGCGTCGTCGCGATCTCCAGCGCCCGCTTGCGGCCATAGGAAAGCTCGCCGGCGGTGAGGCCGAGGAAGGGCGTCAGGCCGACGGCCTCGACCAGGGCCCGGGCCTCGTCGTCGAGCGTCTTCAGCACCCGCTCGGAGCGCCAGAAATCGAAGGAATCGCCGCGCTTGCGCCGTTGCAGGGCGATGCGGACATTGGTCAGCACCGAAAGCTGCGGGAACACCGCCGAGATCTGGAAAGAGCGCACCAGCCCGAGCCGTGCGATCTCCGCTGGCTTCTCGCGGGTGATGTCGCGCCCGTTATAGGTGATCGTGCCGCGCGTCGGGCTGAGGAACTTGGTCAGCAGGTTGAAGCAGGTCGTCTTGCCTGCCCCGTTCGGGCCAATCAAAGCATGAATGCTTCCGCGGCGGACATTCAGGTCCACCCCGTTTACAGCGGTAAAGCCGGCAAATTCCTTGGTAAGACCTGATGTCGAAAGAATGGAGCTCGTGGTCATCGCTCGTACCCGTTAGCCGCTGGAAGCCCGCCGCCCATGGAAGAAAGGGCGGCGGAGTTGCTCGCTTGGGTCAAACAGAGGAGGGAAGATCGCCAGCGAGCGTCGCGACGGTTTCAAATAGAAAATAGTCGCCCCAAATCAGCTCATTCGAAACGGCTGTCCCGTTTTTCGGGTCAAAACAGCCGTCGGCGAGAATGCCTCTTGAATTCAGGTGCCTTTCGACGAGCGCGCGTGCGGTTGCTTGTGCCGCATCGCGATAGACTGCGGCCTTGTTCGCGTCGGGATGAATCTGCGACAGCTTGAGAAGCGCGGCTGCAGCGATTGCCGTGCCGGAGGTATCGCGCTTCGTGTCGGCGGTTACCGGCGCACTGAAATCCCAGTAGGCGACACGGTCTTGGGGGATATTAGCGAGCCACCAGTCGCAGACTTTTTCGGCGAGTTGGATAAGCGAAGTCTCCGACCGTTCCAGCTGGGCGCTGAGAACGAAACCTAGCATCGCCCAAGCTTGGGCCCGCGTCCAAATGGAGTCGTCAGCGTAGCCCTTGTGGGTGTACCGGCGGATGATCTTGCCGGTCGTAGTGTCGAAGCTCGCCGACTGGATCACGCCGCCGTCGTCGCGAAGGAAGAGCTCCGCACTTCGCCCGGCATGCTTGAGGGCGCGCTGCCTCAGTTCAGCATCCCCGAGACGTTGGGCCGCCCACAACATGACCGGAGCTGCAGGCAAGCCGTCGATATTGGCCTCTCCGTCGCCGACCGAATGGGCTTCTTCTGCCTCCTTGCCGAGCGGTATCATATTGACGACAGGATCGAACTGCTGCCCGAGGGATTGAGCAGCGCGCTGTGCCAGTACCGCAGCCCTTTGGTTTCCATGCAAAAGAGCGCCTACGACGGCGCCGTAGTAGAAGAGAAAGCCGCGAAAAACAGTCTTGCTCTCTACACGCGACTCGAGTTTCTCAAGCCAATGTTTCGCCGCTTCAAGGTACCGATCATCTCCGGTCACGCTCGCCGCTAGCCACAGTTCGCCGATCCAAAAGCCGCCTGTCCAGAAGCCATCGGGCGTCGTCACCCATTCGCCTGTTTTCGGGTCGCCAATATGGGGGAATCCGTTGAGGTTTTGGTCGATCGTCGAGGAGACGCGCTGCAGGATGTTGGTCTGGGCTTGGCGCCAAAACGTGCGATCGGCTTCAAGAGTCGCCATGGTTTCCTCCAAAAAGACTATCCAACCAGTATTTATTCTGGCCGCTCAAATGCCTTCGACGACGCCTTGCCGATTCAGCGAGCTGAACGTCTCGTCATCGACCCCGATCTCGCCGAGAATTTCACGGGCGTGCGCGCCCAGCTCCGCGGGCGGAATCCTGAGCTCGGGAGGGGTGCGCGAAAGCTTGACCGGGTTGCCCGCAAGCGCCACCTCGCCGTAACCCGGAACTGGGACCAACCAGACCGTTCCGTTGTTGCGAATCTGCGGAGACTCAGCCGCTTGTTCCAGTGTGTTGATCGGCGAGCACAAGATATCCTGCCCCGACAGCCGCTGAACGCAGTCAGAGGTCGACAGCTCGGCCACGATTGGCCGGAAGAACTCCTCGATTTCTCCGATGTGTTTGACCTGCAGGTCTCGTGTCGCGAACTTTGGCTGCCCGCTGAAATCAGGGATATCGAACGCAGCGCACAGACCCTTCAGGGGGTTGTCGCGGAAGAGCGTCAGAACAATGAGCCACCCGTCGGTGGTCTTGAAGCGCATCGACTGCTTGACCCAACTCGTGCGCTGGCTGTGCATCGCGATGCTCGACTGCTCCAGCACTTGCGCGGCGAACGCCACATCGAGAAGCGACGTTTCGATCTTCTGTCCCCGTCCCGACGAGGATCGTTCGACCAGCGCGGCCAAAATGCCTTGGGTCAGGGACAATGCGGTCATGTAGTCGATGATGGGCGTGTTCGTGATTTGGGGAACTGCGCCTTCTTCAATCCCGCTCATTGCGAAGCCGCTATAAGACTGCGCCAGCATGTCCTGGCCGGGCATTTTTGCCATCGGCCCCGTGGCTCCGAAGGCGTAGCCAACGGCATAGATCAGGCGCGGGTTGCGCTTTTCGAGGGCCTCGAACGAGAGTCCGAGACGCTCCATCACTCCGGGGCGGAAGTTGTGAAGGAGAACGTCTGCACTGTCGATCAACCGAAGAAGCAGATCACGGCCTTCTTCGGATTTGATATCCAGAGCCAGGCTTCGTTTGTTCCGGCAGAGCGCTGCATAATAGCAACTGGTCCCGCCCTTCTCGTTGGCAACCGGATCGAGCGTCCGAAGAATCTCGCCTGGCGACAGGCGTTCCACTTTGATAACGTCGGCTCCGAAGTCGCCGAGCATCTGTCCCGCGAGGGGGACCTGCATCACCATGCCGAGCTCGATTACGCGAACTCCCGAGAGGGCACCGCAGGGCGTTTGCGATGGCTGGCCGGCTTGCATCATCAGGGTGCCTGTCTTAAAGATACTATCCGGATGGTATGTTAGATTTTTTGAGTTTGCAACCGGTTTGTGGCCGGTGGGTTGATCGGCCAAAAAGAAGAATGTTTGGAGGAAGCTATGACTGGATCGCTCTTGGATGCGCTGACGCCGGATCGGTGGACGATCCGCGAATTAGCCCTCCGGCGGCTTGCCTCGTCGCCGAATGAGCCATTTGTCACTGAGGTCGATGGACGTACTGAAAGTTATGGCCAGTTCGCCGAGCGCGCATCGGCGCTTGCTCACTTCTACGCGGAGTGTGGAGTCGCGGTCGGACACATGGTCGCGGTGCTTTGTCACAACGGCATCCCGGCGCTCCATGGCTGGATGGCCGCCAGCCTCATTGGCGCGGTCGACGTCACGGTCAACTCCGCTTACCGCGGGGAGCTGCTCGCCCATGTCCTCCGGACCACGCAGCCGAAAGTGGCGCTCGTCGATGCCAGGCTCGTCGACGGCCTCCTCGAGGTTCGCGATCAGCTTCCTTTTCTGACGCATGTCGTCATCATTGGGGCCGGTGAGGTCCCCGCGGACGACTACGGCTTCCAAATATCTCGATATGAAGAGGTAGTGGAAACGCGAGTGCCCATGCCGGCTCGCGAGATTGAGCCCCAAGACCCCGCAGCAGTGATGTTTACGTCAGGAACGACGGGGCCGTCGAAGGCGGTGCTTCTGCCGAATGCGCAAGTTTGCCTGCTCGCGCATCAGGTGATTGTCAACATGAGGCTCTCTGCGGACGATGTGTACTACAATGCGCACCCGCTCCATCACATCGCCGGCAAATTCATGGGGGTACTCGCCGTATTCACCGCTGGTGGACACCTGATGCTAGATCGAAAATTCGATGCTGAAGCTTGGTTGGCCACGATAAGACGTGTTGGAGCAACAGTCGGTATTGCTCACGGCCCCATGATCGAAATGATCCATGCAACCGCGCCGACTTCAGACGATCGAAATCACCAACTCCGGCGGTTGATGTGTTGTCCTCTGCCGAAGTCCATCGGTCGCGCATTCGAGCAGCGGTTTGGCCTGCGAGGCATCGAAATGTGGGGGATGACGGAAGTTACGTGCCCATGCTGGACGTCCTTGGACAGCGAGCATCCCCTCGGATCCTGCGGAAAGCCCATGGACGAATGGTTCGACGTACGAATCGTCAACCCGGAGACGGACAGAGAGCTCCAACCGGGCGAGACCGGAGAGATAGTCGTGAGGCCGCGGTCCCCGTGGACTACTTTCGCGGGCTATCTCGGGGCGCCAGAAGCGACGGTCGAGGCTTGGCGCAATCTCTGGTTCCATACCGGTGACGCAGGATGGCGCGACAACGACGGGTACTTTTTCATCCTCGATCGCATCAAGGATCGCATTCGGCGGCGAGCAGAGAACATCTCATCGTACGAGATTGAAGCTGCTGCGCTGCAACTCACCGCGATCCGTGAAGCCGCGGCCGTCGGCGTCCCCTCGGGGATGGAAGGCGATGACGATATCAAGCTCTGTGTCGCTCTGGACCGCCCCGTTGAACCGGCTGACATCCTGATGTTCCTGGCTGCCCGGCTGCCGCACTTCATGGTGCCGCGCTATATCGAAATCATGCCATTGTTGCCCCGCACGCCGACGAACAAGCTGAAAAAGCGGGAGCTTCGGGATGGCGGGGTCGGTCCCCATACATGGGACAGGCATCGAGCTGGGATCAGGCTCAAGCAGTTGATTGAGGAGCGGTCAGCGAAAAAGACGAAGGGCGAAAATGGGGATTAACTGGGGGAGGGGCGCGCGATCCCGTTGAGAAATGTCTGCCAGACGGTCCGCACGAA
>JAEWAY010000016.1 GCA_023391415.1 Bacteroidota bacterium
CGCCAAGATATTAAGATTCACAGGAAATACAAGCTTAAAGCTATGTGGGCTTGGCTGTATGTGAATCTAAGGTCCGTGGCGGTACCTTCAGGGGCATACAGTCCAAGTTCCACTCCTTTTACAAAAATTACAGGGTTCGTGGCTATATGGTTCCCTATAAGCATAAACCATGTCGCTCAAGACAATGTTCCGTCTTTTTGTAACCGGAGAATGGTTTTATCCAATGTAAAATTATAACGCGTATTTCTCGTTTTGAGAAAAAATACTCCATAATGTATAGAATCTTTTTCGCGGGTATACTATTTTTTGTTCAACTCGTTAGCGTACTCGCCCAGACATCGGCGCCCAAATACAGCAATGAGTTTTTGAGCATAGGCGTAGGCGCGCGCGCGCATGGAATGAGCAACGCCGTTACCGCCACGACCAGCGATGTGACTTCGGGGCATTGGAACCCTGCCGGACTTCTCGATTTGCCATCCAAATATCAAATAGGACTTATGCATTCGGAATACTTCGCGGGAATCGCCAAGTATGATTACGGAAGCGTAGCAACCCGTCTGGATTCGAATTCCGCTATTGGCATCAGTATCATTCGATTTGGTATCGACGACATACCGGACACCCGTTTTCTCTATGACGCCAACGGAACGATCAATTACGACAACGTCCGGTACTTTTCCGCGTCGGATTACGCCTTCATACTTTCATACGCCCGAAAAATTCCCCGCCTCAGAGGTATACAGACAGGGGCTAACTTTAAGGTTGTCCATCGTATCGTCGGCAACTTCGCCACGGCATGGGGATTCGGACTTGACGCGGGAGCCAAATATCAGCATAAGTCCTGGCGTTTTGGATTGATGGCCAGAGATATTACCAACACATTCAACGCCTGGTCGTATAATACGGAAATGTTTCGGGACATCTTCATCCAAACAGGCAATGAAATTCCCCAAAACTCTATAGAGCTTACTCTACCCAGACTCGTACTGGGAATGGCGAAAAACTTTATAAAGGAAGATAAAAAAATCGGGGTGATGGCGGCATTGGATTTGATTACAACTTTTGACGGCAAAAGGAATACGCTTGTCAAAACCAATTTCGCGTCCATTGAACCGGCACTGGGCCTTGAAATCGATTATAAAAAAATGATCTATCTGCGTGGTGGCGTCGGAAACTTTCAAAAAATTCAGGATTTTGACAAAAGCTATTATAGCATCCAGCCCAATTTTGGGATAGGGGTAAAGATTTACAGATTTTCGATCGACTACGCGCTGACAAATCCTGGAAATACATCCGAAATCCTGTATTCCAACGTATTTTCACTAACGATAAACCTAAACTAATCTGCCGGTGAAGCGCTCTTGTTGGACATTCGTTATGCTGTTTTTTATACGCGTATTGGGATTCAACGCGTATTCTCAGCTTTCATATGGCAATGAGTGGATTGTCCCGGGACAGCCTTATTACAAGATACAAACCTATCAAAATGGCTTATACGCGATCAGCGGTCAGGACCTTATAGACCAGGGCCTGTCGATCCACTCGCTCAATCCTGTCAATCTTCAGCTATGGCATCGGGGCGAAGAACAAGCCATACTTCTGAAGGGGGTTGGAGATGGAAAATTTGACCCTCAGGACTCACTGATCTTTTATGGAAAAAGAAACGACGGCGCGCTGGACGCGCGCCTATATCAGCCAGCCGACGCCCAACTAAATCCCTATATCAATTTACACTCGGATACCTGCGCTTTTTTTCTCACTGCAGGTCAGCACCCTGGAAAACGCGTAAAAAAAGAAGCGTACCGGCATGTCGAAACCCAGCATACCTGGCACTGGAGAGAAGAGTCGCTGGTACTGGCGGAGGCGTACAACCGGGGGGAACTCATAGGAGAAAACCGGTCTTCGTATTTTACAACAGGGGAGGGCTGGACCGGCAGTCCATTCGCCAAAGGAGCTACCGGAGCGGCCGTAGACCGGATTTATTTTCTTCCCACTTCCGAAGTGCTTTTGACAGGACCTGACTCCCGTCTTGAAGTTATGTTGTCCGGCTACAATAAAGAACGACACAATGTGGAGATCATGATCGGAACGAATACTTCGACGATTGGCTCACTCCCCGTCGAATTGTTCGAGGGTTATGAAAACCGGAAGTTCTCCACCTTGATTCCTTCAAACCTGATAACCGGGGAATCATTAAAAGTAACTATACGACTAAAAGGCTTTAGCGGCTATCCTGATCGGATCGCCGTCAGCTATCTGAAACTGGATTATCCTCAAAAATTAACTTCACCAACAACCGGCTCGCTGAATTTCTCCACTACAAGCCCCGGTTTTTTCCTGGTGCCGGAATCTTCCGTCTCCATCTTTAACCATACTGATCATGATGAAATGATCGAGCTGGAGCGCTCATCCGAGGGTAAAGTATATGTGCCGGCCGGCAAACAGCGATTACTGGTACATTCCGCTTCAACCTACCTGAAACCGAGCAGGATTTCCCAAGCCCTGCTAAAAATCCACGAGACCGCGAGCCCACAGGTTAAAAACGCGGACTTTCTGATCATTACGCATCCCCGTTTTTTGGCGGAAGCGAATGAATACGCCGCTTACCGAAAATCCGCCGACGGAGGAGCCTACAACATATCCTTGTCGCTGTTTGAAGAGCTCTGTGACGAATTCGCCTATGGAGAGTTTACTCCTTCGGCCATACGCGATTATTGCCGGTTTATGGCCGAATATTCCAATGTTCGTTATCTTTTCATTATCGGCAGAGGTCTGGATGTTGACTACAACCATTATCGGGTAGGCAAGCCGCATCGATTTCACCCTTCGGCCTACCTGACCGAAAATACGTGGGACTATGTAGAAAACTTTGTACCGCACGCGGGCAACCCTACAAGCGATCTGGCATATGTAAATGGATTGAAAGGCAATCCTGAGCATATCGCGGCTTTTCCTGTCGGCCGCTTGTGCGTCAAATATCCGGGAGAAACGCGCGCCTATCTCAACAAAGTAAAGACGCATGAGCGTATGCCGGCGAATCAGGAATGGCGGAAACACGTCCTGCATCTAAGCGGGGGCAAAACAAAAGATGAAATTCAAAACTTCAGAAACCAACTGCAAAGTCTGGCGCCCATAATAGAAGATACTGTTTTTGGCGGAAAGGTGACAAAGCATATCGTCAAAACGGTCAATTCCTATGTAGAAGATCGTTTGATAGAAACCGTAGCGGATGAAGTCAATAAAGGCGTCTCCTTTATCACATTTCTGGGTCACGACTCGCCCAACGTAAAGGACATCGATATCGGATATGTAACCAACCAATTGTATGGATACAGCAATTACGGAAAGTACCCTATGCTGATACTCAATGGCTGCAATACGACAAACGCGTCGGTTCCTTATTCCCTCTCGGAAAACTGGCTCCATACCGAGAATCTGGGAGGATTATTGTCGATGGGCCATACCGACTATGGCTATATCGCTTTACTGGAAAACTATACCCGGGTTTTCTATCAACAAATGTTTTCCAGACGCTCGACCTTCGAAAATCAGTTGTCCGTCGGCGATGTGCAAAGACTTGTTCATCTGGAAATGAGCGCCAACGCGGATTTCTATATCAACACCATGTTTCAGCAGGTATTTCTGATGGGAGATCCTTCCATAAAAATGTTCGCTCCGGAAAAACCCGACTTCACCATAAAAAATGTGGTCGTATCCTCTTTTGACAGCAACCCGGTCTCCGCCGTCACCGACTCCTTTCAGGTGCATATTGACGTTCATAATTTCGGTCTTACCTATTCCGAACCCGTCCTGATCTCGATACGCAGGACAATCGGTACCACAACCTATACGGATACGGTCTCCATAAAACTACCCGACTATAGCGGAACCATCCGATTGACCCTGAAAAACCGGGAAGGATGGGAGGTACACGGTGTAAACGTATTCACGATAACACTCGATCCGCATGGAAAAGTACCCGACAGCGACAGGCAAAACAATCATTATTCTTTCCAATATTTTATTCCCGCGAGCAGCGTCGCCACCTTGTTTCCTGAAAAATACGCCATTGTCAACAAACCTGTGACGCGTCTTGTCGCTCAGGCGGCCGATCTTTTCATGGATGAAAAGGAGTATGTGTTTGAACTGGATACCAGCCACGCGTTCAATAGTCCTTTCAAAAAAACCATCCATCAAAAAGCGCCGGCCCTGGCGCGGGTGGAATCAGTCGACCTTCTTCCGGACCTGGCGGCCAATGACTCCATGGTTTACTATTGGAGAGTACGTTTCCGCGAAGTAAGCGACGCGTTGGATACCTCCTGGACTTATAGCTCATTTGTATACATCAAAAACGGTCCTCAGGGATGGTCGCAATCATCGCTCGCGCAGATAGACGATGGAGAGACCCGGGGACTGGAAATCGACCTGGCGTCTCGATCCTATATGTTCTCCCCGCTTGAAGTTATCCTGACCGCGGCTTCCCCCGGAAAAGGATATGTCGGCCCCGATCATACACAACCGTCCATATACTATACGGAGCTGGGCGTCAATGGCGACGGCATCGTATATGAAAACAGAGGAGGATGCGGAGAAGGTCTTCTGGCGATCACCATGTCCAAAAGCGACCTTGTCCCTTACTTTCCGATCGCGCTGAACAACGTATGCGGACAAAGCAACTCCGGTAAACGGATCAACTCGTTCAGGAACTTAAACAGCGCCGATGGACAAAACGACCTCATACGCTACCTGGACGCTGTAAAGCCCGGCGACTATATTCTTCTGGCGAGTTCAGGCAACGTGCCTTACGCCAGTTGGAGTCCGGCGTTAAAGTCCAAAATCGAAGAGACGCTTGGCGCCAGGCTTCTGGCAAGCCTGAATCCGGAAGCTCCTTATATGATACTCGGCAGAAAAGGCGAGCAGGAGCCCATTTTTGAGCAATATGGCGAAAAAGCGGGTATCATTAACTATAGTGGAACATTAAAAGGCAGGAATCACTCCGGATCGGTTGAAAGCACTCTGATCGGCCCCGCCTTGGAATGGAAAGAACTCAACTATCAGGTAGAGGCCAGAGCGAACGATCACTACAGGATAGATCTGATCGGAGTCGACATGAATGGCGACAAGGACACGCTGCGAAGAAATGTCGCGTCATCCCCTCTGGACTTGTCGGACATCGACGCCACGCGATATCCGTACCTCCAGCTAAAAGCCTATCTGTACGATAGTATCAACCTGACTTCGCCTCTGCTCCGCTATTGGAATATCGTGTACGAAGGCGTACCCGAAGGAACTATGGAACCGCTCAAAATCGGACGGGAACACTACAAGAGCAAAATAAAGCAGGAGGGGGATTCTGTGAAATGGTCATACGTATACACGAATATCTCTGAAAAACATTTTAATGAACCACTTAAAGTGGTCTTTGTCTCCCGGAATATGACGTCCGGTATTTTCAAAACAGATACCCTTACATTAGCGCCACTGGCTCCGGGGGCTTCCCTTGAATTTACCTACGCGCTCCATACAACCGGATGGGTAGGGGACAACAGTCTGATGACTTATGTAAATCCCGAATTACAGCCGGAAACATATTATCCGAACAATGTCATCAACGTCTCGTTTTCCGTAACGGCCGACCGTACCAATCCTTTACTGGATGTAACATTTGACGGTATACGTCTGATGAACGGAGAAATTGTGTCGCCCAGTCCGCTGATCGTGATCACGGTCCGGGATGAAAATCAGTTTAAGATCATGAATGATTCGACCGGCGTAGACCTATTTCTAAAAAGGCCCTGTAGCGGATGTAATTATGAAAAAATCACTTACGCGGATCCGGCGGTCATATCCTGGGGACAGGCCAGCGCGCGCTCCAATACATTTAAAGTGGAGTATAATCCAAAAAATCTGGAAGACGGCGTCTATACACTGCGGGTACAGGGCAGAGACGCTTCGGGAAACAAATCCGGACTAAGCCCTTACGAGGTCTCCTTTGAGGTAGTAAACGAGTCCGCCATCACCAACTTTTATCCCTATCCCAATCCTTTCTCCTCCAGTACACGCTTCGTCTTTACGCTCACGGGCGACAAGATACCTGACGACATCCTCATCAAGATCATGACGGTGACGGGCAAAGTAGTACGACAAATATCCAAAGCGGAACTGGGACCGATTCGTATCGGCAACAATATCTCCGACTACGCCTGGGATGGCAAGGACGACTTTGGAGACCAACTGGCGAATGGCGTATATCTCTATAAAGTAGACATCAAAAACGGCGATCTGTTTAATCACCGAAAAACAAGCGCGGACAAAGCTTTCAAAAAAGGATACGGAAAAATGTATTTGATCCGGTAAACGGATTTTAAGACTTTTTTCTCTTATAAATCACAAAATCATACGAGAAAGCATGTTTGTCATCCGCTTCATGACTGACTCTGTCCACCTCCTCCCAATCATCCGGATGGAAGTTTTCCAAAAACACATCCGCGTCGTCTATTTTTGTTTTGACATCCGTAAAATAGATCGTATCCGCGTAATCAATCGTCTGATTGATGATTTCCGCTCCTCCGATCACAAAAGCCTCGTCAGTTTCATGCTTGTTTACGAACTCGAGAGCTTCCTTTACGGAACGCGCTATGACAGCGCCTTCAAATTTGTAGTCTTTCTGACGGGTTACAACAACGGAAACTCTTCCTGGAAGCGCTTTGCCTATCGACTCGATGGTTTTACGCCCCATAATCATATGACGACCCATCGTCTTGTTTTTAAAAAACTTCAGATCATTGGGCAGGTGCCAGGGCAGACGGTTGTCTTTACCGATCGCCTTGTTCTGATCGGCCGCGACGATAATACTTATAGCCGGCATTGTAGCGCTCTTTTATAGTTTATTTCCTCTAAAAAAATCTTCGATTTTCATACGCTTTTTACCTTCCATTTGCAATTCTTTCACCGATACGGCGCCATCGCCTGTGTGAAGGAGAAGATAATCCTTATTGTTGGTAGAAAAGAATTCGTTAGCCTGTACTTTCTCCCGATCAGCCCCGACATCGATTTCAACAGATAAAATTTTAAATTGTTTATCTCCCAGCATAGTCCAGGCGGCGGGATAAGGCGACAGACCTCTCACAAAGTTTTTGACTTCCCGGGAAGTTCTGGAATAGTCGATTTCGCAGTCCTCCTTGAATATTTTGGGCGCGGGCTTACATCGCTGATCAATATGTTGCTTAAACGCGACAACCGTCCCCTCCTGAATATTCCGGGTAGTTTTAAGTACAAGCCCGGCTCCGATACTCATAAGCCGGCGATAAAGCGATTCCACATTTTCATCGGGATCAATAGGAGTCTTTTCCTGCAAGATAATATCGCCGGTATCAATCTCATGATTCAGAAAGAAAGTCGTTACTCCTGTTTCCTTCTCGTCATTCATGATAGCCCAGTTGATAGGAGCAGCGCCCCGATAATCGGGAAGCAGCGACGCGTGCAGGTTGAACGTCCCTAAGGAGGGCATATTCCATACCGCTTCCGGCAACATGCGAAAAGCCACGACTATCTGCAAGTCAGCCTTATAAGAGGCCAGTTCTTCCAAAAAACCGGGACTCTTCAACTTTTCGGGCTGCAATACCGGTATCTCGTGTTCAAGAGCTACCAGCTTTACCGGCGAAGGTGTCAGTTTCAATCCCCGGCCACTGGGCTTGTCCGGAGCAGTTACGACCGCTACCACATTGAATTTGTTTTCTATCAGTATCTCAAGGGAAGGTACCGCGAATTCGGGGGTACCCATATATATAATTCTAAGATCTTTCACTAAAATTTCCGTCTATTCAAAATCAGGGTAAAGTAAATACTTTTTCCTTATTTCTTTGTATTTATTCAAATCCGCTTGCCAGCTTTTTTTGATTTCTTCTTCGCTCAATCCCTTCTGAATTTGTTCCCTCAGCTTTTCGTTGCCGGCAAGTTTGCTGAAAAACGAGTTAAAATACGCGGACTTATCGCTTGTCTTTTGATAAAAATCAATCAGATAACTGAGCGTAAAAGCTCTTGTTATGGGTAGCCCGCGTAAATCCATTCCATAACATACCTTATTCTCAAGCGGTGGATTTTTAGCCATTCCGTCGATGCTCACCGGCGTGAAGCTAAAATCACCGTATACTTTATCCGGATAGCCGATCACCTGAAACGGGAACATCGTACCTCGTCCCAGACTGATCATAGTTCCCTCAAAAAGGCATATACTGGGATAAAGCGCGATAGCGAGATCGTTGGGCATATTAGGAGAGGGTTTTACCGGCAGACTGTAAGAGTCTTTATGAGTATAATCAGGCGCCTTGATAACCTGCAGTTTCGCTTGTCGTCCACCAGCCAGCCATTTTTCTCCATTAATCATCCGCGCGAGTTCTCCTACCGTGAGCCCATGAACAATAGGAATGGAATGCATGCCAACAAAAGACTTCTGTTTTTCCTCCAGAACAGGGCCATCCACATAGTTTCCATTAGGATTGGGTCTGTCCAGAATCAGTACCTCCTTATCGTTTTCCGCGGCCGCTTCCATCACATAGTGCATGGTACTGATATAGGTAAAGAAACGCACGCCAATATCCTGAATATCAAAGATGATCAGATCGACGTCTTTCAACTGCTCGGGAAGTGGCTTTTTATTTTTACCATATAAGCTCACGATCGGAAGCCCGGTAATGACGTCCACATCGTTTCTGATGGTTTCTCCCGCGTCGGCGGTACCCCGAAACCCATGTTCCGGAGCGAATATTTTGACAATCGTGACGCCTCTGGACAGGAGGGTATCCGCCAGATGCGTTTTATCCACCAGAGAAGTATGGTTTACGACCAGGGCTACCCTCTTGTTTTTGAGCAGGGGGAGATATTCATCCATCCGGTTCGCCGCGGGCAATGGCTTCTGGCCATGAGCGCGGGGCGCGCACCCGGTCGCTAAAAGTATATTTAGCAGAACCAAACCAAAAGAAAACAATTTATTCATATATTTATTTTTTCATTATCAAAATCCGTTCCTCAAAACTAACGGATAAAATTAAAGAAATTGAATCTAAACTATTTTATATCTCAAAGAATAACCCGCTCGGATAAGAATTCCTTTTCCTATATAGTCACCCGGATCGCCATCGCCGTCACCGCGTTTGGACTTATGGTCATGTTGATCTCCAACGGAGTGCTGGAAGGCTTCAAGACCAGAATCAGAGAAAAGATCTTCAGCTTTGGCGCCCATATTCAGGTAACAAAATACGATCTCAAAAAGTCGTTTGAAGAATCTCCATTAAGCCAGAATACCAATTTATACCTTTATCCCGATAGCATAAAAGGTCTGGAGCACATTCAGATATACAGCAATAAACCCGCTTTGCTACGTACGGACGACGATATCATGGGCGTAATTCTCAAGGGGGTGGGCCAAGACTTTCGTCTCGCGGATTTTGAGCAAAATATGCTTAAAGGCGAATTCCTGGCATTGCCCGATTCAGGCTACGCGCCGGAAATCATCGTGAGCGCGAAGATCGCGAACCGGATGAACCTCCAGATCGGGGATCCCGTGATTATGATTTTTTCGCGTACCAACTACGCCGCCCCGGCTTATCGGAAGCTATTCGTAAAAGGGATATATGAAACAGGCCTTGAAGAGTTTGACGAGCACTTTGTACTGGGGGACATACGGCTCAACCGAAGGATAAACAACTGGGCGGATACACTGGTAGGAGGGTATGAAATATTCGTATCCAACTTCAACCACCTGAATGTAGTCTCAGAGGCCGTATTTGATTACATGGACTACGATATGCAAATAGAAAAAATTACCGACAAATACATTCAGATATTTGACTGGCTAAAGCTACTTGATCGCAATGTCGTCATATTTCTCGCGCTGATACTGGCGGTAGCCAGCTTCAATATGGTGGCGACCCTGCTGATCATGATCATGGAACGTACCAACATGATCGGTGTGCTGAAGGCCCTGGGAGCTACCAACAGCCAGGTACGGCGCGTCTTTATATATTCCGGAGCCCGTATTATCCTGACAGGCCTGTTTTACGGCAATCTCTTCGGTCTCGGAGTATGCGCCATTCAATATTATTTCAGGCTGATACCGCTGGATCCGGAAAACTACTATATGACCTACGTCCCAATCGAGTTTAACTGGCCGGTTATAATAGGCATCAATATCCTTACA
Organism: Bacteroidota bacterium; assembly: GCA_023391415.1. Classification (GTDB taxonomy): domain Bacteria; phylum Bacteroidota; class Bacteroidia; order Cytophagales; family Cytophagaceae; genus SpSt-227. Next base: position 10,199 of record JAEWAY010000016.1, read on the forward strand.
TTTTCCGTCGTTACGCTTGTACTGCTTGTACCGGCCTATATCATAAGCCGCATGCGTCCGGTGAGATCGATCAAATTCAGTTAAGCTCTGAGGAAGGAACGGCCCGGTGGGAGGGAATAAAACGCTTAAACCAGCTTTGGACTTTCATCTTGACTACGCCAAATACAGCCTCTTTAAATATTCCACTGGTCATTTTGGAGGTTCCTTTTGTACGGTCCGTAAAGATAATAGGCACTTCTTTCAAGCGAAATCCCAACTTCCACGCGTAAAACTTCATTTGTATCTGAAACCCGTAACCAGTAAACTTTATCTCATCAAAATTGATCGCTTCGAGCGCCTCCCGATGATATAGGATAAAGCCGGCTGTGGTATCGTTGATCGGCATTCCGGTGATCGTTCGCACATAACGGCTTCCAAAATACGACATCAACAGCCGGTCCATCGGCCAGTTTACCACTGTAATCCCGTTAATATACCTCGAACCTATCGCCATATCATAGCCTTCTTCGCATACTTCGTACAGCCGTAGCAAATCAACGGGATTATGAGAAAAATCGGCGTCCATTTCCCCCACATACACATAATCGCGCCTCAAAGCGTATTTGAATCCGTGAATATAGGCGGTACCCAGGCCCAGTTTGCCTTTTCGCCGTTCAAGAAAAAGACGATCCGGAAATTCGGCTTGCAAGGACTGTACAATGGAAGCGGTACCATCCGGTGAACCATCGTCGACGATCAGAACATCGAAAGGCCTCGCGAGGGAAAAAATAGCCCTTATGATGGCCTCTATATTTTCTTTTTCATTATAGGTAGGTATAATAATCAGCGTTTTCTTCACAGTCGTTACATATTTTAAAATCGTTCCATAGCGGGCTATCTCTGGCGGAATAGCTTTTATGAAAGTCAATTATAAGATATATTCCTAAAAAGAAAAAATCATGCCGTTTCAAATATCGCTTATAAGCCGGCCTCATCGACAACGATATCCCGGCATGGACAACTCTCTGCTAGTCTTACAGGTAGATGATTCCTCAGGCAGGCTTTTTTTTTCTATGGAAAATTTCTTTGATAAAAAGAAAACACATCCTACTTTTACTCCGTAGGTATGCAATGTTTTGTTTTTTTATTTTAACATGAGAACTCTAGTTTTAGCGACGCTGATCATGTCAGCTTTTTTTTCCTGCTCTCCCAAACCCAACGCTTGTATCAAAATAGCGGACAACGCGGAACGCGCGCGCGTCAACAGCACGGTACACTTCATAAGCTGCTCCGTCGACGCCAAGAAGTACAACTGGGATTTCGGAGATAGCAATACATATAAAAACGCGAACGCGCAGGTCAGGCATGTCTATAAGGAGACCGGTACGTATACGGTGACGCTTGAAGTGGTGAGCGGAGGCAAAAAATCCACCGCTTCCAAAACAATAGTTATTTATTAAGCAGGCGTATAGTGGGAATACCCTTATTCCTGTATCCAGCTATTTTCCAATACTCCGGCTCTGAAAAAATTTCTACTAAATAACTATTTTACTATCTTAGCGAAAGTCGCATTAAAGTTTTCCTGATGAAAATCCCATTATTGCTCGTTTTGGCCTTCTGCGCCACTTTGTCCCTTCAGAACGTAGAAGCTCAGGTGGACTCCGCGAAGGTCTACACTTACGAGACGGCGGCGTCGAGCAATCCATACGATGTATATAAGCTAAGCATGGTCAAGTACCTGACCGAAAAAAAATCATTGCCTAAAGACATTCTGAAGTACAGCAATTGCAGGGTATTGTATCTTTCAGCACCCACCAAGCGCATTGTAAAAGGAAAGCAATATTTCGGAGAGTCGAAATTTAAAGACATTCCCGATTGGATTTCCGGTTTTGAATCCATAGAGCGCATTGAAATCCGGGGACACGCCGGATTTCGGTTCGACAAAGAGTTGCTGAAATTAAAAGACTTAAAATCGCTCCGAGAGCTGGAAGTTGAGCCGGAAGAAATAAATGACGAGCTGATCTCGGCGCTTTCGGAATTCAGACAACTTAAAGAACTGGTAATTTATAGCTCTACGGAACAAGACGCCCGTCACCACGCGCGATTGAAAGAATTGCTGCCAGACTGTCATGTACAGATCGTGCTCCAATAAGATATCCGGAAAGATTTTTTTATAATCAAATTAATTTTATCAATCCACTTATAGAGAGGAGAGGCGGCTTATACGAACGGATCTTTCTGGTCAAGATCAGGATACCGTTTTGATACCAATAATGGAGCCTATCAATGTAGCGATAAAAAACAGGCGCCAGAAATTGGCGGGATCTTTGAAGAAAACGACCCCGATCAATACGGTGCCGACAGCCCCGATACCCGTCCATACCGCGTAGGCTGTCCCGAGGGGCAGGCTCTGAGCCGCTTTTACCAACAAGACCATACTACAGGCGAGAGCGACCGCGAAACCGGTATACCAGTACAAAGCTTCCATGCCATGAGTTTCCTTTGTCTTGCCCAGGCAAAAAGTAAAAGCCACTTCGAATAAGCCCGCGATAATCAGAATAATCCAGTTCATGGTTTAAAAATAGAATACGCGGCTTTAGTTTCCATAGGTTTTGGCAAAAATTTTACTCCCGGCCCGCGCCTATTCTCCCCAGAAAGCGCCATTTGTAGTTACCAGGGCCTTTCGATGCTCTTCTCTCAGCGTATTCAGTATACCTGGCCTACGCGTCCCGGACAGAAACTGGACATCGTATATTTCTTCCACACTATTTTCGTATCTAATAAAACCAACCTGTTCGCCACTAGGGAGATGAATCGCGACGACGCCACAGAAAAGGGCGTCTCCGGCCACAGGCAATTCTCTAAACACGCTCGAGTTTTTACGAATCTCCGACAAGCCGATAAACAGAATGTCGCCCACACGGCACATACCTCTCAGGAAACCCTTAAGCCTGGCGATTGTATCATATTGCCCGGTAGCGGGATCTATCATAATCAATTCGCCTGTAGCGGAACATAAGACCAATAAGCGTCCCTCGTACATCCGCGGGGAATGAGGCATGGCGAGACCATGACAAACAATCTCTCCGGACTCTACCTCAATCACCGCGCCGCCATCGCGGACTTGAGTTCTCCAGCCCTTGGGAGTGTCGGTGATACCCAGCACGGTCACATAGCGCGGTTTGCCGTTTTCCATCGCCATGCCGTTGAGGTGACAGCGATCATCGGGCGTGAGGTCCGAGATAAAAGGAGGTTTCCATCGGAATTTAAAGCTAAACTCCTCATCAATGACGCTCAGGCAGGAAAACCGGGTGTTGACCGCCCACAACCCTCCGTCACCCCAGGCCATGTCGTGCAGATCAATTTCTCCGCTATAGTAAGTAGCTCTGGGCAGATAAAGACTATCATAAACGCCGGAGCCATAATTGCCCGCCAGAGAACGGGAATTGGCCAGAACCTGTACTTCATACCGCGTGGCTACCGCGAGCTTATCGCCTTTTACGGCCAATCCCATAGCCTTGTCATATTGACGGGGCAATTGAACAATTTCTTTTTCGCCGACCGCGCTGATAAAGATAAGCTTACCGGCCTGATAAGTCGTTATCGCCAGAGTTCCCCCCAGCTTCCACAGAAGCTCCCGCATACCCGGAGAAACCAAACAGGCGAAGGGTGGCAGATTTTGCATAGTCGTAGGAATATGTTTAACCGAAAAAGATATAGGTATTCTATACGCTTTTTCATAATACCAGTCAGATTTTACAGACGCGGATCGCCTTACTCAAGGATGAGTTTTTTGATTCCGGTCCGTTCATTTTGTGTAAACTCAAGCAGGTATGTTCCGGAAGGCAGGCCTTCAACCGAAATGATCCGGTTACTGATCCGCTGCCGCTTCAGGACATTCCCCGCGAGATCCATGATCCGGATCTGAACATCGCCTTCCAGATCGATTCGCGCCGACTCCCTGGCCGGATTAGGATATAGGCGCGTCGACTCTCCAAACGCCTTGAGGGTATAATTCAAGCCTGTCTCCACCAGATCAACAACGGTAATTATGAATACTTTTTCAAGACTCAGTCCACCCTCATCAACGACCCGGAGCCGGATACTATACCTGTCTTTTATTTCAAAATCAGGGGCTTCCCTGATCAGTAAACGATCGTCTTCAATGAAGAAAGCCTCATTATCGTCATCTCCGGCGCCTTCCGTCAATAAATAAGTAAATTCTTCATTTTCATCAGGGTCGATCGCGCTTAATATCGCGATGACTGTTCCCGCGGATACATTTTCGTCTACCTCAAGGTCTGACGGATCTATGTCCTCTGGTGGATGGTTGATCGTATATCGTTGGGCGTAAATACCATGGCCGCCGCCATCCTGTCCTTCACTTGTCCAGGCAATGACAAAGTTCTTATTATCGGCTATGGCGACAGAAGGAGAGGACTGACTACCAGTGGTATAGGTATTTACAAGAAACTCCGCGCCTTCCGGTTCGCCAGTTGAATTGTAGCGCCGGGCGGAGACGCCGCCACTATTATTATCGAGCGCGGCGCTGTTCCAGGCAATAAGAAAGTCACCGGCGCTATTCATATGGACGGACGGAGCGTCTTGGCTTCCCTCGATCCGCGTATTTACAAGAAACTCCGAACCAATAGGTTCGCCCAAAGCGTTGTATCGTTGGGCGTATATGCCATCGCCGTCGCCATCCTGAAGACTTTGCCAGACTACCACAAAATCGCCGTCGCTATCCATAGCGACATCGGTAGCCTTTTGCTGTCCTCGCGTGTAGGTGTTTACCTGAAACTCCGCTCCCTGTTTCACGCCGCTTGCGTTATAGCGTTGGCCGTAAATACCGTAGCTGCTCCCATCCTGATTATCGCTCTGCCAGGTAACGACAAAATCACCATCGTCGTCCATAGCTACGGCGGAAAAACGCTGGATACCATCAACGCGTGTATTGACATGCTGTTCTCCGCCCAGGGCCTCCCCGGAGGCATTGTACCGCCGCGCGAAAATTCCGTAGCGCGTATCCTGCGGACAACTCCAGGCAACGACAAAATCGCCGTCGCTGTCCATGGCGACGGAAGGAGAGTATTGATTTCCGTCTGTATATATATTTACCTGAAATTCATTCCCCAGAGCCATACCGGACGCGTCGAAACGCTGCCCGAAGACACCTCCTTGATGACCATCCTGGCCATGACTGGTCCAGACTATGACAAAATTGCCATGGCCATCCATAGCGATGGCTGGCTGAGTCTGCCGCCCCTGCATATGAGTATTTACCCTAAACTCAGCGGCGGCAGGCTGTCCCGCCGCGTTGTATCGTTGGGCGTAAATACCATATTCCGTCGGGTCGTCCTGGCCCCTGCTAGCCCAGGTAACGACAAAACCACCATTCCTGGCTATGGCGATCTTTTGATATCGCTGCGCGCCTATAGTATGTGTATTGACCCTGAATTCTTCTCCCACTGGCTTCACTTCCTGAGCTACCGAAGAGCTAAAACTTAATCCTGTAATCGCCAGAGCAACACCACCATGTTGAAATTTATTTTCAAAACGCGTTAATCTGGCTTTCATTCTTTCAAGCCTTCTCAAGATCCTGTACTGCCGGCGGTGGCCTAACTCTCTAAATCTGCCGGACCAAAGACTTTTACTGAACCGGATCCGCGATTTATTGTATAAGGCTATAAGACGCTGGTATAAGTAATCAAATATATTTTTACGCATATCTGAAAGATTTTGGGACGATTGGCTGACGCAAGATAAAACATAATGATGACTTTAGCACTGTAAAATCATGTATATCCGGCTATTCTTAAATTGAGGTTACACGCGTTATGAACTAGGGCTTCATTTTTAACATCGCTTCCTAAAGAAGCTTGACCTATGCCCAAGAAAGCCGATTTCAATTCCAACATGGTACGATTAAAAGAAAGCTAAAAACGACAAATTGTCGTACATTGGTTCTATTTCAATTCCAACATGGTACGATTAAAAGAGAGATTCACTCCCGGAACAATAGAGGATGAAATTATTTCAATTCCAACATGGTACGATTAAAAGGTGCTGGCTTTATCAGCTTCCTGCAACATCCGCAAAATTTCAATTCCAACATGGTACGATTAAAAGCAGCAGGCGTTTGCTCAATCACCGCGCGTTGATATGAATTTCAATTCCAACATGGTACGATTAAAAGTCTGTTTCGGCGTAAATTCTTTGAAAACAGACGTATTTCAATTCCAACATGGTACGATTAAAAGTCCTGCCGACTTGCCAACAGGCGAGCATCCTTATCAAATTTCAATTCCAACATGGTACGATTAAAAGACTTGTCTTCGTATTTGTACAGCTTCTGTATCAATTTATTTCAATTCCAACATGGTACGATTAAAAGGAAATAAGCTGGATTTCCGTATTCGTTATGATACAATTTCAATTCCAACATGGTACGATTAAAAGATTAGATGGCATTAAGATAAAATCCGTCGGTGTCTCATTTCAATTCCAACATGGTACGATTAAAAGGCCAGGGCGTATTTAACCGGTTTGTAGGGGAGTAATTTCAATTCCAACATGGTACGATTAAAAGAAAGAGGGTGAAAATAAAAAGACAGACCGAGAACGAATTTCAATTCCAACATGGTACGATTAAAAGCATTAATCCGGAAGCGGCGGAACATTCAGGCTACTTCATTTCAATTCCCACATGGTACGATTAAAAGGACCAGCGGCAATTTTTTTAATATTGTCCTCGAGCTATTTCAATTCCAACATGGTACGATTAAAAGCTTCTGAGGATATAGGCGCCATCCAGCACAAATTGTAATTTCAATTCCAACATGGTACGATTAAAAGTTGAAATCGAAGCCGCTGATCGCCGTGTCTATACGGTATTTCAATTCCAACATGGTACGATTAAAAGAAAGGAGAGGCGGCATGAGCGCGATATATAAAGCCTATTTCAATTCCAACATGGTACGATTAAAAGGAAACTGAGCATAATTAAGTAACTCAGTATAATCGTTCTTTCAATTCCAACATGGTACGATTAAAAGCCCGCCGCTAAAATCGTTAGATTTTGCACTAGCATACTTTCAATTCCAACATGGTACGATTAAAAGGGACCTTCCAAACGACATTGAAGAACTCGCCAACTCTTTCAATTCCAACATGGTACGATTAAAAGATGTGTCTTCCGGAGTGACTTATAATTTCTATCCTTCTTTCAATTCCAACATGGTACGATTAAAAGTTCAAGGGGCATATAGGAAACCGCTCTTTGGACAGCTTTCAATTCCAACATGGTACGATTAAAAGGGAAAAGACATAAAGATAATTAAATCATTTCTAAACCTTTCAATTCCAACATGGTACGATTAAAAGACCGGTGCTGGCTTTCTTTTGCTCCGACTGTGCAGGCTTTCAATTCCAACATGGTACGATTAAAAGCCGGTTGGCGTCCGCTGAATCCGCCGCGGATATGTACTTTCAATTCCAACATGGTACGATTAAAAGTCGGAGATGCGGATTAAATTATTGTCGTACCAGCCAGCTTTCAATTCCAACATGGTACGATTAAAAGATATACCTCAGTGACTCATCGTTTATTATAGATTGTCTTTCAATTCCAACATGGTACGATTAAAAGAATAGCGAGATATCTATCTCTATACTCTCTATTGTCGTCTTTCAATTCCAACATGGTACGATTAAAAGAAGAATTTTGTTTAATTTTTCACGAGATTCAGCCAACTTTCAATTCCAACATGGTACGATTAAAAGCAGAGGGATGATGTTAGAACCGATCAGGTAAACAAACTTTCAATTCCAACATGGTACGATTAAAAGCCGTCTGGCTGCGAATACAAATATGCCTAAAATCAGGATGATAGCAAAAGGAGAGGAGCGTTTTTTTGACTAAAAAGTCGTCGATCACCAATGATATGATTTTGCCCGGGCATCGAAGACTTCTGAAAATCAAAAACTTATCTACTTTTTCATGTATTCAAGGCTGTTTTCAGGCTAGTTTTGGACCTGTATAAAGACGATCGACGACTTTCATACTTCTTAAAGCCATACGTCCATGTCACTGCAAACTTCATTTTTTTCCCAAAGAGCTAAAAAAAGAATGTCAAGTCATTTCCTCCGCTATTACGTTTTTTCCCGGTTAACTTGTCATACTTTTCTATTTCCTCCTTCAGATAACGTTCGTACTGGGTATACATAAAGTACTTAAAAATGGAAGCGTCTTCCTGTTGCCTGCTTTCTTTCAAAGCTGTAAAATAATCCGCTTTATCCTCTTTATATACTATCGCCATCGGCAGATCTGCCACCCGTTGTATATAGTTCATCAGCAAACGACTGGTTCGCCCGTTGCCATCATAAAACGGATGGATCGATACAAGGTGAAAATGTGCCATAAAAGACACTTCCAGTATATCAGTAGAAGTGCTACACTCGGCAAGTTGTTTCTTTATTGCCAATACCAGTTCTTCAACCAGATATTCTACTTTGTCATAATTGACAAAATAAGAATCACCCGCGCTGACATTACCTTTGCGATACATACCTTGTGAAGCATCAATGATACCGAACACTGTCTGATATATCGCGCCTGTTCCTTTCATAACCCGCGCGTTGACAGCCCTTATAAAAGCTGAGGAAACAGGTTCTTTTCTACTGGCAGTATCCAATACAAACTGTAAAGCCTGAAAGTGATCTCTTGTCATCAGGCTATGCTCAAGGGGTTTGCCTTTAGGCGTCAGATTTTCTTCCAGCAAAAGCCTGGTTTCTACATCCGTCAGCGTAGAACCTTCGATTGTTGCCGAATGATGAACGATCGCGTATTGATTAAACTTTTCATAATCAATAATCTCATCAAGATTCTTGCTGTAATACTGCTTAAGGAGTTTTTCGACAGCCGCTTTCATAAAAATCAGTTTCGAGGTAGCGAATCGGAGCATTCCCGCCGTTTCAATTCCAACATGGTACGATAAGAGCAAGTTAAGAAAAATGTTTAGCAATGCGAAACTAAAACGATTCGATTCTGAAATAATAAGATGGGCATTGAAAGCTTAACGTGTTAGGTGACACGTTTTTAAGTCGCCCTCATGCAAACTTATGACTAAAATTCCCGAAGCTTGCTGGCTGAGGCTCTCGAAGCCATTCCAACATGGTACGATTAAAAGAATTGAGGCCATGCTCGAGGAGCAATTTCAATTCCAACATGGTACGATTAAAAGCCGGCAGAAAAGCAAACTAGGGCGTGGAATGAAAATTTCAATTCCAACATGGTACGATTAAAAGAGCGCCTTGCTTCTTACGTCCCCCAATGATTGTATCATTTCAATTCCAACATGGTACGATTAAAAGCCGAAACGGACGGAATAAGACGTACCACCTTTTTCAATTTCAATTCCAACATGGTGCGATTAAAGCTGACAGTTTTGTCGATAAAAATAAAATGAAAGACGTTATTTCAATTCCAACATGGTGCGATTAAAAGCCTTTAAAGGCTAAGAAAAACGAGTATAATGAAGAAATTTCAATTCCAACATGGTACGATTAAAAGTCTATTTGATGGAGATTTTAATACATCTAAACAAATTTCAATTCCAACATGGTACGATTAAAAGAATTCAGTCAAGTTTAAATATAAATTGCATAAATCTTATTTCAATTCCAACATGGTACGATTAAAAGTACTAAAGGATGAGGATGCAGATATAACAGTTTAATTTCAATTCCAACATGGTACGATTAAAAGTGATAGATGTTATGATTAATAATAATATCTATGCCGATTTCAATTCCAACATGGTACGATTAAAAGAAGAGATCCGACCACCTCGTCGACAACGGAAATTCATTTCAATTCCAACATGGTACGATTAAAAGCAATTTTTCCCAGATTTCAGGCAATTTTGAAAGTAAAATTTCAATTCCAACATGGTACGATTAAAAGTTCATAATCAATACTGTATAGCGTAGCTACATATTTATTTCAATTCCAACATGGTACGATTAAAAGCTCACGGAGCATACCGGAACCCAGGTCTTGGCCTGAATTTCAATTCCAACATGGTACGATTAAAAGACGCAAAAGAGGCGTTTGATAAGCTTAAAGAGGAATTTCAATTCCAACATGGTACGATTAAAAGTATCAAAGTATGTATCAACACTATACCCTGAATCCCTAATTTCAATTCCAACATGGTACGATTAAAAGAAAAAGTTCTATGAAGCAGATTCTTACGAATATGCCGATTTCAATTCCAACATGGTACGATTAAAAGTTAATGTTGACCAAATACCAACTGCTTTATCTGTATTTCAATTCCAACATGGTACGATTAAAAGTAGTGTGTTTCTTTTGTGAAGTAGTTAATTGCTTGATTTCAATTCCAACATGGTACGATTAAAAGGAACCGATTTCAATCTTGCGTAAATACACAAGCGTATTTCAATTCCAACATGGTACGATTAAAAGATCTGGAGGATGTAACCAGACGATTGGGTATGACAAATTTCAATTCCAACATGGTACGATTAAAAGTTATTAATGTAGTAACGTTAACAAGTGCAATTACATTTCAATTCCAACATGGTACGATTAAAAGTCTAAAGAAAGAGGAATTGATTGAGGCAGTAAGTGAAATTTCAATTCCAACATGGTACGATTAAAAGAATAAGATAAGCAATAATTATAATGGTGATTCTGGATTTCAATTCCAACATGGTACGATTAAAAGTTTCCTTTTTCTGGTAAGTTTATATATAGATTAAAATTTCAATTCCAACATGGTACGATTAAAAGAAAAGTAAATCCTTATCAGGAAAATGATTTCATGATTTCAATTCCAACATGGTACGATTAAAAGAGCCGTATCAGGACCGGAAGTGCGGACAATACTATATTTCAATTCCAACATGGTACGATTAAAAGCGCCGCTTGCGATTTTGGCAAGCCCGGAGCTAGCTATTTCAATTCCAACATGGTACGATTAAAAGAGCGAAGCCCCAGTCGTGGCGTCGCTTACATTCCACATTTCAATTCCAACATGGTACGATTAAAAGTGTAAAAACTACAGGAAAGAACACATATACCGCATTTCAATTCCAACATGGTACGATTAAAAGTACGCTGTTTATGTCCTTTTCTTCCATGCAAGCTGGTTGATTTCAATTCCAACATGGTACGATTAAAAGCCTGACGATTTGTAATAAGTTTCCTTCATGATGTTAATTTCAATTCCAACATGGTACGATTAAAAGTCCGGGGTGGGGTTAAATAATATCAAGACTCTTTCCGATTTCAATTCCAACATGGTACGATTAAAAGATCCAAAATACAGACGATTAGCCCGATGGTTTCATCATTTCAATTCCAACATGGTACGATTAAAAGACAGCCGCTCTTTCCTCGTCGAATACGAGATAGAGTAATTTCAATTCCAACATGGTACGATTAAAAGTGTTTGTTGTGTGCTGTACGTTCAGATTTGGTTGATTGATTTCAATTCCAACATGGTACGATTAAAAGGGTAAAGGATGTATCTGATATGAAGTATTACTTCATTTCAATTCCAACATGGTACGATTAAAAGTTCGGATTTAAGCCCTTGATTTTCAGCCGTATCTTTATTTCAATTCCAACATGGTACGATTAAAAGTTTTCTACCGTAGAATACAGTTCTGATACTTACGATAATTTCAATTCCAACATGGTACGATTAAAAGAACACAAAAAAACGGGGGTTTTTTAACTTTCGCTAATTTCAATTCCAACATGGTACGATTAAAAGAGCAAGATTGAACTATGTGTCTGGAGTGGTGAAGTAATTTCAATTCCAACATGGTACGATTAAAAGGCGCAATATGTATCTTAAACGAGGCGGTCAGGTTGATTTCAATTCCAACATGGTACGATTAAAAGATCGGCAGAGCACAGACAGTACACGATTGTATCATCATTTCAATTCCAACATGGTACGATTAAAAGCGGAGTAATGTTAACATCGCCCTGCCCGGCGTCTTATTTCAATTCCAACATGGTACGATTAAAAGGCGGCTATCCTATGAACCTCCCTTCCATTGTCAGCCTATTTCAATTCCAACATGGTACGATTAAAAGCAATCCAGTTTTTAAGGGCGATAAGAAACTCTCCCTATTTCAATTCCAACATGGTACGATTAAAAGTTATGTAAAGTTCGATCCGCAGGACTTTGTAAGGATGCTATTTCAATTCCAACATGGTACGATTAAAAGGAGCGATACGCTTGTCGCTACTAATCCATACTGGATTTCAATTCCAACATGGTACGATTAAAAGCATTATCAGGTAATCCATTGTGTTCAATTCCTGATTGATTTCAATTCCAACATGGTACGATTAAAAGCTTGGCGTTGACCTTAATACTTTAGCAGGCGATACGTATTTCAATTCCAACATGGTACGATTAAAGCAACTAGGCTATACGCTTTCAACTCTAATAATGCCTGATTTCAATTCCAACATGGTACGATTAAAGCGCTGGTGCGATTAGTAATATATTGGATTCCCAGTTATATTTCAATTCCAACATGGTACGATTAAAGCTAATAATATGAACTTAAATGTAAACACATACTCTGATTTCAATTCCAACATGGTACGATTAAAGCAATCTCGTATTCGACAAGAAAAGAGCGGCTGTTTTATTTCAATTCCAACATGGTACGATTAAAGCCCTTTTCCCCGAGTGTGAGGAAATAGCGTAAATCTTTATTTCAATTCCAACATGGTACGATTAAAGCTCCTTTTTTAAGGAAACCCGATTTCCAATCGGAATATTTCAATTCCAACATGGTACGATTAAAGCACATTCAGCGCAGACAAGAGTTAAGCGAAAGTTTGCAATTTCAATTCCAACATGGTACGATTAAAGCTGCTGCCCCTTGAACAATCCAGTACGATCTTTTGAATTTCAATTCCAACATGGTACGATTAAAGCGCTAGCAACGAAGAAGAAAACAATTTACCATTTTAAATTTCAATTCCAACATGGTACGATTAAAGCGAAAACTCCTCCTCCGCCCTCTCTCCGACTTAACCAATTTCAATTCCAACATGGTACGATTAAAGCAGTTTGCATGGCTCCCGGTTAGGGTAGGTGAATTTAATTTCAATTCCAACATGGTACGATTAAAGCCCCGAAGCCATCTTTTTTTGACTGGTTATTCAGAATTTCAATTCCAACATGGTACGATTAAAGCTGTATTACTACACCAGTAGAGTCTCGTCAAGATACATTTCAATTCCAACATGGTACGATTAAAGCAAACTATAGCATACAACCCTTCCGGAGGGGAAATTTATTTCAATTCCAACATGGTACGATTAAAGCGAATTAAAAAGTAATCAAAAGCAAAAAGCTTTTGCTAATTTCAATTCCAACATGGTACGATTAAAGCTAATGGCGGAAAAAATATCATTTGACAATATCCCATATTTCAATTCCAACATGGTACGATTAAAGCTAAAGAAAAAGTGAAAAATAATTCACTTTAAATTATTTCAATTCCAACATGGTACGATTAAAGCCAAATCTCCATTATTCAACGATTTCGCGTGAACAATATTTCAATTCCAACATGGTACGATTAAAGCCACTTCCACGCCGCTTCCTCGTCGTACCGGAAAGTATTTCAATTCCAACATGGTACGATTAAAGCCGCAAAATTCATCCACGTCAGCTACTCCGATAGTTATTTCAATTCCAACATGGTACGATTAAAGCTAAAATAAACTTTCTCATAAAAACTGGTGCTAACATATTTCAATTCCAACATGGTACGATTAAAGCGGAGCTTCCCGGTAGTTTATCGGCCTCCGTACCGCATTTCAATTCCAACATGGTACGATTAAAGCATAATAACACACTGATAATTTGATTGTTGGGTCTTATTTCAATTCCAACATGGTACGATTAAAGCAATCCGGCCAGGGTTGGAGGTGATCCGGATGAAGGTATTTCAATTCCAACATGGTACGATTAAAGCTTGTCTTCTTCAGAATCCTCTTTGACGTCTGAAGTATTTCAATTCCAACATGGTACGATTAAAGCAACAATAGTTTTGGGCCGGAAAACGTAAGGAACGAAATTTCAATTCCAACATGGTACGATTAAAGCTAAAACACCTGATCTTGAACCGTTGTTTCATCACCATTTCAATTCCAACATGGTACGATTAAAGCATTCATCGCCTAACTCCTCAACATCCTCAATCGTTAATTTCAATTCCAACATGGTACGATTAAAGCAATTCTTTCTTTTTCATTTTCTTCCCCAGTAACCGATTTCAATTCCAACATGGTACGATTAAAGCAGTCTTCACGAGTAATTTTGAGGCGTTCTTCCAGTTCATTTCAATTCCAACATGGTACGATTAAAGCAAGCGCGGGAATAGAGGCCCGCTGACAGCCCGGAAAGAATTTCAATTCCAACATGGTACGATTAAAGCCATCTGGGCAAGGATCCGGAGTGTCGAGTTCTTGAAAAATTTCAATTCCAACATGGTACGATTAAAGCAAATAATGCTTACCCTCAACAAGCTCCCCATTAGACCATTTCAATTCCAACATGGTACGATTAAAGCTCACCATACGCCAAACGAACTTTTTAAAGCTCATCAAATTTCAATTCCAACATGGTACGATTAAAGCAAATCATTCTCAGCCCCTGATAGCTGGGAGGAAATTAATTTCAATTCCAACATGGTACGATTAAAGCTTCTCCACCCTTTCAATTAATTGTTTGATTTCATTGATTTCAATTCCAACATGGTACGATTAAAGCGGTTCAAACCCTTCTCTTTCATGAAAACTTTGAATTTTATTTCAATTCCAACATGGTACGATTAAAGCAGCGTGCCGGGACGGTTAAACTCCTTTCACCGAGTCACATTTCAATTCCAACATGGTACGATTAAAGCAATTTTATCCGGCCAAACCGTTCCAGTGTTCCACCCAATTTCAATTCCAACATGGTACGATTAAAGCTGACATACCCGGATATATATTGCCAAGGAACTTCCGCATTTCAATTCCAACATGGTACGATTAAAGCCCGTTGGGCTACGAATACAAATATGCCCAAAATCAACATGATAGCAAAAGGAGGGGAACGTTTTTTTTACTAAAAAGTCGTCGATCGGCAATGATATGATTTTGCCCGGGGATCGACGACTTCTGAAAATCAAAAACTTATCTGGTTTTTCATGTATTCAAGGCTATTTTCAGGGTAGTTTTGCATCTGTACAAAGACGATCGACGACTTTGGGACTTTTTGAGTCTATACTTCTATTCTGTTTTTGGATGATACACTATGCTGCATCTTGTTTACAAAATGGACTTGTGCGAAGCCAAAAGAAATCCTATTTTGCGGTATGAATCAGCTACAAACGCTTCTGTCTCACCTGCCGGATGACAAAATCCAGGAACTGTCCATTGTTACCAATCGCATACAAAAGACTGCCAAAGCGCATGTAGTGATTCTTTTTGGTTCGTATGCCCGTGGCAACTATAAGCTTGAAAGAGGGCAGGAGCGGGTAAGAAAAGCGACTATGATCTCTTAGTTATTACCACGGACAGCGACAGCCGCCGGGCGATCAGTCTGGAGCTGACCAGAGCTTTTGACGACATTGCCACACCGGTGCAGCCAGCCAATTCTTAAACTACTGGAAGTGACCGAAAGGATTTGCAGGGAAAAGATTGAGAGGTTGTGAGGAGTGAGGGGTTAATGCTAGCTACTTAACTGCTTCCCTGTATTCCAATAGATTCATTAAATTACCATAAAGCTGACTAGGCATAGCGACAGCACTTACATTGATTTTCTTATTTTTATCATACACCGTTCCGCATTGATAAAATAATATTGCTTTATCCTTTAACGAATCTACAATGCGACTTTGAATTGTATCATTGTCCCATTCATTAGTTAGTTCATTTAAAATAACTACATCCCAATCGCTTACTGTATTTCTAACACTTCCTTCATAATAAAAAAAACTAGCTATTTCATCCTCAGTAACAGCAAATCCGACATCCGTTAAGTATTTACTAATTTTATTTCCTCCATCGGGGAGCATTGACAATATAATTATCCTATTTTTCCGTCTTATTTTTGCCTGCAAATTGTATTTTTTCAATTGATTTTCAATAATGTTCCTCTCTCCACTAACTACATCATCAATTAACTTAGCACATTCTTTATTTACCAAATTATCTATATCGGCCTTAATCTGTTTATACCTATTCCACCCAAAGAAAGCAAGCATACTTCCGAATATTCCGATAATTACAACTACAGCAATACTAATCCATGTATAAATTCTCTGTACAAAATCCTGATGCTCTTTTCGTTCTTCCCTTAGTGTCTCAATTATTTTTCCATACTCTGATACCAGTTTCTCTTCCTTTTCCTGGAGCAGCTGATACTGTTCCTTTAGAAGCCTAAACTCTGCTTCAGTTTGCGCTACAGGAGCTTGTGTTTGAGCATATGCCCATGGCCCAATAATTAAAAAAGACATTAAGACAAATAGAGATAGTATTTTTCTCATTCGAATTTACTTGTTATTTAAAGTAAGTTTTACCCAACCCAAAGGTTGTTGTTTAATATGGGAAACAGAGTTTGGAAAATCCTCATAATCTGATTTGACTTTAGCAAATAATGGAACAAAATCATTCATAAAGTCATAGCCTTTAGAATCATAATATTTTCGGATAGCCAAAAGGGCAGTATTTCTATATATACCTTTTCCACTTCCCAGATAGATTATTGCCTCTCCGGAACTAAGCTGATCCTTTGAAGGTATTTTTATATCAAAGCTCTTTTGACAATCTTTTACTTCCTTATAAAAATAGTTTAAAACATTGAAAAGAGGCATCAGATCATTTTTACATGACTTGAGTAGTTTGACCAAAAGATATTTTTCGCTAAAAAGCTCCCAGTCGTTTGGTTGACTACTTATTTGTAATTCGGCGCCAAAGCTGATTCCTGATTTCACATATTCCTGTGAATGGAGTTCCCAATCTTGTCCTTTTAAGGAAAGTCGGCTGATATTATCAACTTCTATACAATTTTCAATACAAGGGTCAGAATCAGCAATTTTCAGATTGCTCGCAGGCTGACGAAGTATTGATGAATAATCCTGATTTATTCCGAAAGCTTTTTTCTGGCAAAAATCGACAAAGTCATTGAGAAGGGTCCGATTGTTTCTATCTATTTTATTTATTCGGTCTTTAAGACGTTCTTTTTCCTTAATTAATTTTGTTTCTATTTCTGAAAGCTTCTTATTTCCTTTCTTAAGCCTCTTTAATTCGCTGTTAATTCTGGAAATTTCTTTGCGATACTTAATTATCTCCTGAATTGATCTTTTAAACTGTTTATTGTTTTCCTCTATAAAATCAGTCACCCACTTTTTTCCTTCATCTTCACTAGTTAACCAATAATACAGTACGGCGTTTTTAATTGCTCCTTTTATGGCAGAGCCTGGAATATAAGGAAGCCCACGCGATTTAATAATGGATTTTAGGGGCAAAGTTTTTGCGCCTTTATATACATAGGTTACCGGAGTGGCTATACTTTTTAATTTATCATCATCGAACCCGATAATCCTGTTTAGAAACTGATCAACGCCTTCACCTTTCTTCGCCATTTCTGTCGCGATGATGCCTTTCTCATAGTTATCCAAAATATCTTTATTACTTAATAGCAAATTGTTGAACTTCTCGGGATCGACATGATACAATTGTCCCTCTATAATATAATAATCGGACAGAGGAGAAAGTTCTTCACCATTATTTATCGCTAATGGGCTTAGTGTGGTGAGATGAATGTTAAATAAATGATTAGTTGTATTGGCTCCCATGCTCAATCAATTTTAAAAGTATCTGGTAATGGAAGTAAAAAAGCCTTTCCGTATCGCAAATAAAATCTATTGTTGTCTGATGAAATATCTTCAATATGTCCTTTTATTTCAGAGGTTAGAAGAGCTCCTTCGTTTATCATTCTTACACATTTCAATTTCTGATTTCCGGTATGTCTTCCTCCTCTCAGTGTATGGGTGTATGCTTCTATTTTTTCCAATTCTTCCGTATCTGCCGGGATTATTTTGCTTAAACTTAGAAACATCTTTGCAGAATTATTTCTCTTAGAAAGCTCTTCATCATCTGCATTGATGACCGCGTCAATCTGGCCATAACCACTACTTCTTTCACCACCGATACCATTGTATTTCAACAAATCAACCGCCAGATCAAAATCTGTAACATACTTTTCTTCTTCAATGGTATACATAAAATAAAAATGAATACTCAGTTCATCTAATTCACTCAAATCGGCTATTTGTATATAGCTTATATTATAGGGACCTTTAGGCATTATATATGATAATTCCTCACCGTTTTCTTTTATTTTTTCTTCTTTCATACTTCTCAGGCCAACCTGAGTGTTCAGTTTCTTTTGGAAGAGAGAAAAGCGTAGTTCCTGAGTATCTTCAACAATTTTAAGCAAAGTATTCTTTTTCTGTATTAGGCCCAATCTCTCCACAGTAGCTTTACTTAGAGCCAAATTGCCACCACAAAACCACTCATCGAGTGGTTTTCCCAATAGATCAACTTCCACAAACTGTATTTTCTTTATTATTTTGATCTGGTCGTACTTATTCAGATCAACCTGGTTGACGACATTTACTGGCCTCGGCACCAAATAGATGAAGTCATTATTATGCTTTATACAATAAAACGCAGAGGATATTTTAATTTTCCCTGATTCAAAAGCATTTATAAATTCGTCTACACCTTCCTTGCTCCTAACTGAAGCCAGATTGTTGACCAATGCTGAAAACAAAACGTCCGAATGCAAATATGTATCTGTATCCGTCAACGAGGTATCGCTATCGACCAAAGGCTTTCCGAAATGGAATCTGCTATTGGGTTTTAGCTGTAGTATTTTCTTCTTCATAAGGACAGGTAAATTGAAATTTAAAAGATTGATTGGAAACTAATTTTTTACTTGAGGCATCAATTTCTAAATATTGTTCAATCTTTGATTTTATTTCAACTCTACCGTTACCTCGGCTTCCACCACCACCCAAATAATCCTGGTTTAACAATTGAAAAGCCAAATCCAGAAGCTTCAAATGCTCTTTTGCATCCTTCTCATTATATACATCTAAACATAGATCCAAATCAAAAACAGTATCAGGCAGAACACGCTCTAAAGGTCTTGGATTTGCCTTGCCTGTTATTCGGTTGATAGAGTTTTCCATTTTTTCCTCAGTCAAGTCTTCAATCGCATTTTTTCCTAAAAAACAATCCCTGACTTTCAGCAATGCTTCTCCTCTGGATTGGTCTTCTTTATCCGGAGCATAACCAAAAACGACTGCAAGGTGCTTGAATTCACTATTGGCATCTTTCATCTTTTCATAGTCATCTTTTTCATCCTTTGTTCCGGCCACTTTAGCCAGTAAGGCTCTCAATTTTCCTTTTAGAGAACTTCCCGGTATATATGGCAAAGATTTATTTCCCTTTTTATACTTGATTACTGGATTGTCTAGTGCACCAATATCAATACCTGATTTATTTCCGCCAATAGCCAGCCCTGTTTTTACTTTAATTGTACCGGTAATAAGTAGCTTACCCTTCAATATATTTTCTGACATGATTTCCAATATTTAACTTTTTGCGTAATATTTATGATAGGCGAGAACTGCTTCTATATACTTTTTCAATTTCTGAAAATCATTTTCCCCATTAAGGCTCTGAGTAACTTTAACTAATTCAAATATAAACTCTTGAATCAAACTATTTGTCAGTCTACCCGCAGTATAAATCAGTTTTGGCTTCAGCATTTGCATAGAGCTATTGGAGTCGCACTTTTTAAAAGTCTCAAATATATTTCTTAGTTGAGTTTTGGTAACTCCTTGTTTTAAAACATCTTTTACAAATTGCTCTGTTTCTGAAAGAAGAAAATTCAGATATTTATCCTCCGGGTTATCTTTCAAGGATGAATCACATAAAATACTTACAGTTAAATTTTTATAATAAACCTTTCTTTTACTATGATCTTTATAAGAATTATTCTGAGTGGGTTTCATATTTCAATTTTGATTTAGTTAGAAATTCAGTAACTCTTGCAATGGCGGGATAAATAGCGACATCATACGTTGCCCTATAGTTTTTGTCCAGTAATCTGGATTTAAGGTTTTCATAATAAGGATCAAATAAAGCTTCTACAACTTTATCAAGCTTATTGTCTTTCTTGCTGAGATAATATCTGAGTTTGTATATTTTATCAAAGTCTGCTCCGTCTCTGTTTTGAAGGGCGTTGAAACCTCTGGCACTTTTCCTTATTTTATCCAGATAGGCACGGCTAATATTCTCCGTTATCATTTCAACTGCAAGTAGTTTACTCGTTGCCAAAATATGTTTGTAGTCCGCCCATGAGAATGTCAAGTCAAACACGCATATCTTGTTCTTTCCGTCTGCTTTGGCTTTGGTCAGTGCACTTTCCGCTAATTCTACGAAGTGTCGTACCGGATGAGTTGGATTTACTAAGACAATTCCTGCTGAAAATGAAATTGGTTTATTATCTAGTCTGATCTTACTTAGCATGCTGTCATGAACAAACAATTCATGCAAATCTTTGGTAAAGCATAATATAGCATCCCAGCCCCCGATAATAAAGCAGTCATCGCCTCCTGTAAAAATGGGATAGATATTGGCTCGGTAGGCTTCTTCCTGAATATCATTCAACCCAAATGATTGAGATGCAAAAAGGCCTTCGTAAATGGTTCTTGTGAAAAATTCTGAAAACGATTTTGAATATTCTTTTGCATTTTGCTCATTCGAAGCACCAAACAATTGTCCCAGATTATCAACATCCAGTTTCAAAATACCCAATTTATTTGTACCAGTACGGTACTGTGCAAAATCTCCCAGCGCATCAAAATCAATAATATTCTCACCATCTAGTTCATCGTCTCCAGCATAAAGGCTTTTATTGGTTTCTCTGTATTTTTTATATGCCGTTATTTCTTCATAATTCTCCCAGAATGGCAGCTTATTAATCAAAGCTCCATCAAAACGGGCGTTTTCTTCTGTAAAAGTAATCCCTAGTAAATTGGTTAGGATTGTCTGCTTTTTGACCATAATATTGGTCAAAGCCTCGTATAGATTATTTTCCGGTAACTCCGATATTTTTTTTATCCATTTTTTTGCTTGTGGAAATTTTTCTGCTTCTTTTTCTGTATCCGTTTTTTCAAATGGTCTAAAATAGGGATGGTGATTGCCAAAAAACTTTTGCTTTTGCTTGTTGGATTCTTTTCTAAGCTTTAACCAGGCCTTCTCGAACCCATCGCTGCCAATAGGAACAAATGCTAAACGAATAAGTAAATCTTCCTCTTTTTGAAACTGATTGATGGTATCTTGAATAGACTTGACTTTTTTCGATGCTTCATCATCGTTTTTTGCTTCAAATTCGATAAAAAAGGATCCTCCACCTTCATAGAACTCTTTTTCAACATCAAGCTTTTGCAAAGTCAATTTACAGGCTGCATACCCAAGTATTTGCACATAATATGATCGGGCTTTCAGCGTCTTAGCCGCACCTTTGCTTTGCACATTAAATATAAACTCCTGTATACCGGATATATCGCCTTTTAGCAGATAGTTCATTGTAGAAAACTTACTTTATCAATAATTAATCAGAGCTTGAGACGAAGCTGACTTCCTCGTTAGCAGGAAACCACCTCGTCACCGAGGCAATTTAAAAATTTTCGGGAAATAATACCTCGATTAAAATTATTATATATGAGATCAAAAAATAGAAATCCGGGACGAATATCCTAAAAATTGAAGTGGGGTAAAAGAATTCAGGATAGCGCGCTGTGAATAAATTCAGTATTTATACGGAGTACAATAATCCTATCTTATTCACAAAAAATGGAAAGAGAACCACAATTACCCCCGCTTACTTACAACATCCCCTCAACTACACAAACCCGACTTATAAGCAGCCCGGATGAGCCTGGCAGTGCTGTTGACATTGAGCTTTTTCATAATATTGCTGCGGTGGGTGTCTACCGTACGGGGACTGATGCAGAGCCGGTCACTGATATCGTTCAGACTGAGACCTTCAGCCAGAAAGACTAGTATTTCCTTTTCACGCCTGGTAAGACAGTCAATATCCGGTTTTTCCCCAACCGTCATATAGCCTTTGATAGGAGCCTGCGGATCAAAGATGCCCGTACCGTAGTAGTAATTGCCTTCGGACAGGGTCGTAATGGCCGCGATCATCTCAGCCCGGGAAGTATTTTTGAGCACATAGCCTTTGGCGCCGGCCGCGATCATCTCCTTGATAAGTGAGGACTCATTGTACATAGAAAGCCCCAGTACACGGGTCGGAATTCCTTTTTCGCGGATCGTACGGGTTGCTTCGATCCCGTTCAGCACCGGCATTTCGATATCCACCACCGCCACATCGATCGGAGTCGACTCCAGGAGTGTCAGAAAATCAGAGCCGTTGGCCGCCGTACCGGCTACTTCAATGCCTTCGGTATGTTCGAGAATAGCTGCCAGTCCCTCCAGGACCAGCTGGTGATCGTCCGCGAGCGCTACACGTATTATTTTCATGCTAAGGGTATTAGTATAGTGGCACATGTTCCGGCAGGTTCAGCCGCCTGCAGGGTAAACGTACCTTTGAAAAGTTCCAGACGGGTCCGGATATTGCTTAGTCCGATACCGCCATCAGTGCTGAGTATGCCCCGTCCATTGTCTTCTACGGTGAGCTGCAGTTGCCGGTCATCGATGGCCAGCAGCACGGTAACGGCGTCAGCTCCGGAGTGGCGTACCACATTGGTGATCAGCTCCTGAGCTATCCGGTACAGTGCACGCTCCAGGGCCTGAGGCAGCCGTACCTGCCGGTCGCCTTCAAACTCAAAGCCGGCGCGCGTCCGGCTGTAGTCAAACGAAGTCCGGACCAGATCCTCAACAGCGGCTACCAGTCCCAGATGCCCCAGCGCTCTGGGCATCACGCGATGGGCTATGTCGCGCAGATCGCCGCTGATATCATCGGCCAGCTTTTGCAGCCGGTAAAGCTTTCCGCTTTCCGTAGTAGACAGGTTTTGCAGCAGCATTTTGAGCGCCGCGATCTGCTGTCCGGTCTGATCATGCAACTCCCGGGCAAGATACTCTTTTTCCCGCTCTTCCGCTTCAATAATCCGGAGCACATGCTGCTTTTTACGGATATCCAGCTCCAGCAGCAGGCCTTCCTTTTCGTCCAGAGAGCGGATCAGTTTCTTTTCCTTTTCACGGAGCTCCTCATAGAGCAGGGCATTGTGCATGCTGATGGCTATCTGCTTGCCCAGCACACTGATCAGGCTAACCGCGGTACCCGAAAAGATATTGCTCAGACCGCTTTCCAGATACAATGCGCCGATCACTCCCGAATCGGTCAGGAGCGGCTGAGCAATAGCCGCCACGATATCCCGCGCGACAAAGTAGCTTTCATACGCGGGAGCGGCGGACTCGTTTTCCTGCCAGCGCTGCACACCGGCGCCCAGCAGCGCTTCCTGCACAAAAAGCCGCGGCACCGCCTCATAGCGACTGAGCGGCATAGTCACCTCCATATAGGACTGATCCCCGACTTCTCCGGCTATATAGGGCTCCTCCCGGTTAATGATCAACACGGCACGGTCTGCTCCCGTACTTTTGAGCGCGACAGCAAGCAGCTTGCGGACCAGCTCAGGCAGCGACAGCTGTCCCAGCAGTGTCTTGTGGATCTCTTTGTATACAAAATCGCCGGCACCTAAGCCCAAATCCGTATCCCCGAGCCCCGACAGGGACTTGAGACGCCGCGCCAGCAGATACTGTTTCTTGTCGGCATGACAGCTTCCGTAACAGCGTATACTTTGCAGCAACGCGCCCATCGCTTCCGTAATATCTCCACGAGTGTGGAGATAATCCGCGTATTTTTCAAAAGCCAGACCCGCCTCAATCAGGATACCAGATCCGGCCGCCGCTTCCAGCGCTCCGGAAAAAAGCCGGCGGACTTCTTCATCCCCTCGTACTGCTTGCCGGACAGCCTGCAGCAGGAGGAACTTATGCCGGTAGTTTTCGGGAGCAAAGATCGCCCGGTGCTCCAAATCCGCCATCAGCTCATCCAGCGCCGGATCTTCCGGACTGGTTTCGGCCAGCGCCAGTCCATAGTAAAAACTCCGTACAGGCACCACATGAATACCCGCCACATGCTCAAGCATGGCAGCCGATT
Organism: Bacteroidota bacterium; assembly: GCA_023391415.1. GTDB lineage: Bacteria > Bacteroidota > Bacteroidia > Cytophagales > Cytophagaceae > SpSt-227. The sequence continues at coordinate 34,490 of JAEWAY010000016.1, forward strand.
TTTGCCCGTACAGCAGCGCCTGCCCGGTGTCGCCAAAATATACCGCGGCTGTCAGTCTAGCTATACAGGCATAGGCCCGCGCGATCGGGTTGTCGCCGCTGTCCAGTCGGATAGCATAGGCATCGGCCTCGCTGACATCAAAGTCATGACTGGAAAGCTGCAGCAGGAGATGATGCCAGGGCAGAGCCATTTCCAGAGTCTGATCGTTCTTGAGCTTTTCCATGGTCTGCAGCCAGGTCACCTGTTCGGCGGCGGCTTCATAAAAATTGTCGGAAGCAAATACCTGATGCAAAAAAAGAAACGTCATAACATAGCAGGCATATTCAATATCACCGGTTTCCAGACCGGCTATATAGCCTCTTCTGAGCGGCGGAATGGTAGCCCGCAGCGGCTCTTTTACATGCTGTACAAAGCCGTTGAATATATTGGCTGTCTTGGCTTCCAGCTCAAAAGCGTTGAACTTTTCGCGGATCGCGACGCCTAGTTTCCCGAACGCGTAGCCCCCCGGTATATCGCCGGCAAAAGCCGACAAAAGCAAGCCATACGTCGTATAGGCATCCGCCGAGTCAGGACAGTTGCCATACGTCAACGACAGCTCCATCTGCTTGAGGGCGATAAGCGGATAGATATCCTGCGCTACAAAATAAGCCGCGGACCCGCCATGCATGAGAAAGCGCATAGCCGCCTTTTTTTCAGGATCCCGCATGACAGGAAGCTCCAGCAGCTCCTCCGTACTTCTTCCGGCTGTAATGCGGCCTATCGCTTCAAACCGCCTTCCAACCTCGGCATGGTCCGCCTTGCGGGGCAGATCGACACCCAGAGTAGCCAGCGTTTCGATGGTATAGCTGACAGCTTCTTCCATTTTCCCCTGCGCGATAAAGGACAACAGCATCAGTTCGCGGGCGCGGAGCTCTGTCACAGCCGATGGCTGACAGTCGATAAGCTGCCGGCAGCGTTCTTCCGCTTCAATATAAAGACTATTGAGATACGCCGCTTCCGCTTTTTCAATGGCAACCTGTATCCGTAGCTCGTCGGCGGCTCTAATTGGCCGGTCAGCCAGCAGGCTTTCCGCCAGATTCAGGTAGTGCAGGGCAGCTTCAGCCGCCGCGCTCCGACCTGCCAGTATACCAGCTTCCAGATTGAGAGCGGCCAGCAGGGCTTTTTGCTCCGGAGAGCAAAAAAACGAGAGCGCCCGGTTGTACTGTCCCGCTACGTCAAAAACAGAGGCGCCGCTTTCCTGAAGAAGCGCTCCGGCGCTCCGGTGCAGGCTTTCTCTCCGGACCTCCGGCAACAGTTCATAAAAGAGGCTTTTGAGCGTATCATGCGCGAAACGGTAACCGGGCTGTATATCCTCATCTTCGGATACCGGAAGCAAAAACCCGCGCGATTCCCCCACCTGCAAAGCCTGTTCGACCGAGGCCTCCGGCAACAGGCGCCTTAGCTGCTCCGCGGTAAAGCGCTGACCGAAAACCGAAGCGGCCGAAAGCACCGCCTGCTCTTCTGCCGGCAGATTTTTGACCTGATGCAGAAGCCATTGTGCCGCGTCGGCCGGAATTCCAACAAACTCTCCGGACGAAAAATCAATATGCCAGCGGCCCTTGTCGTAATACAAAAATCCCTGCCGCTCAAGCAACTTGATAAGCTGACGAAAGTAAAAAGGATTGCCAAAGGTCCGCTTTTCCATAAAAGCGGCCAGCTTCCGGCAATCAGCTTCAGCCATGCCGGTCAGGTCCCTGATCCAGTCCGTCAATTCGCCCGCGCCAAGCTTCTGCAGACTGACGGACAGGCTCGAGCCGGTAACAATTTCCAACTGTCTGTGAAACAGCTCCGGCAGCTCATGCTCCCGGTAGGAGAGTATAAGGGTGCAATTGCTGTCCTTATCTCCGGCAATAAAGGTAAGCAGATCTACAGAAGCCGTATCAGCCCATTGCAGATCATCAAAAAACAAAATCAGGCGGCTTTGGGCCGAAAGCACCTGCAAAAAAGCTTTAAGAGCCGTTTCCAGTACCGGCTTCATCATGGAAGCAGGCAGTTCTTTGTCCGGCCTGCCGGTCAGACTCTCAAGCTCTCCGCTCAGCAAGCTGAGGTAAGGGGCTTCATGCGGACAACGCGTAAGCAACTGAGCGGAAAACTCCCGGGCTTCGTCTTTGCCCCGGGCCATGATTTTCCGGCCAAGCAAGTACAGCGCGACGCTGAAAGCGGAGTAGGGGATAGCTTGCTTAAGCTTCTCAAACTTGCCGGTCGCCACTATGCCCGTGGCATAAGCAAGCGCCTGCTGTATGATTGTGGTTTTGCCTATGCCCGGCTCTCCGGTCACTCCAATGACCCGGGTACCGGTCGCGGAGCCGGCAAGTGACGCCAGCAGCGATTGCAGAGCGCCGGTCCGGCCATACAGAGCTCCGGAAAACAAAATTTCTTCGGCTACGTCTTTCCGCCCCGGCGCAAATCCGGCTTCGTCCGGATTGTCGGCCAGCAGGCGCAGGTCGGTCAGCAGGCCGGCATAGCTCTGATAGCGGTCGGCAGGTCTCTTTTCGAGCAACTTATCAATCACGAGTGAAAGATTGTCTGGCACGTGAGGATTATGCCGGTGAGCAGGCAGGTGCTTCCGGGCTATATGCGCGTATAAGAGCTCGGACGGGTTGAACGACTCGAAAGGATAAAAGCTGGTAACAAGCCGGTATAGCACGATTCCGAGCCGGTAAAAGCCAGCCCGTTTGTCGGGAATATCCTGCAAAAGTCCGGTTTCTTCCGGCGCCATACACAGAAAATCGGTCGAAGTATCACCAGGCTCAAATCGCGGGCCGTCCTGATGTATTATGAAACCGGCCGGTTTTATGGCGCGATAGCTGGTAGAAGCGGAAGCCAGATTTTGAACACAATGAGCAAAGGCATTTATAAATACCCGAAAATCGGCGCGGGAATCGAACATAAAATAACGCGGTAATCAAATCTAAAAGCGTATTAAACGGAAGGGTAGAGCAGAGGTTTACAAAACAAAATAAAAAGACCAGTCCCGGGGATAAAAACCTCCACAGCGCGGATCAATCAGTTTTTCCGCGTATTACGTGATTGAAAAGCACACTTAAAAAAATACAGCGATCACTGTATTTTTTTTAAGCCCGGCAAGCTGACATTTTTGTAAAAGAGTAGTGTTCTGATCAGGGATTATACATGGGTGCAATCGTTGTCCGGAGTTATTCAACTACGGATCAAAACAATTGGTATAGCCCGTCTGAGGAATACCGGCTACTCGTTCTATTATTTCTGTGATCCGGCTGTTCCGGGAGCTTTGACAAACAGGGTAGGTTGACGCGATGGAAGTCAAAGCTCCGCTATCGGCCGAATACGGCAAATCTGCAAAATAAACGTGTCGCCCGTCTGATTTTTCTCGGAGACAATCCTGAAAGCGCTCCGCGCGAAGCAAAATACACTGATCAACGTATTGTCCGGGAGCTGGCTACGCGTCAACTTTGCCTGAGTCTTTTTTTAAAACCTTATAAGCAAACTTTATTATGAAAAAACGTATTTACTTACTTTCACTTTTCCTCGCTTTTTCGGTCATTTTTGTTTCCTGCAAAAAAGACGACAATGTAAAGAAAAAAGATGAGGTGGAAAATAACGGAAACAACGGAAATAATGGTGGAAATAATAACGGCGGGAATAATAATGGAAACAATAATGGCGGAAGCGACAACGCGGGAAGTGCCAAAAACAATACCATCCTCGCGCATAGTGACGACAATACGGAAGGCCAATTGACAACCGCGCACGCTGCTGACTTCTTTGGCAATACGATTGTCATATTTCTCAGTGGCAAGTATAATCAGCACAGCCTCAGCGCGAGTATAACACTAGGTCCCGGCGAGCTGCCAAAAACCGACCGATCCTATGATTTGCAGGGCATTCTTTTTACCGCGCAAAATGAAAAAGCGTATATCAGCGTCCAAAACGGCTCAGGCAGTGAAAACACCTGGTATACAGCTTCAAAGCTTGGCGGTCAGTTGCACGCCAAGGTAGAGGCGGATGGTTCCATTGTCTTTTCCTTTGACAATGTAACCTTTGAAGTAAGTAAGCCGCCCTATAACGAAACCAAGGTGTTTAGTGGCAAGTTTACGCTGCCTGCCGACTTTGCGACCAGCAGCGCTTCCAAGCCTATGGTGTATGATCTGGCCGATTAACTATGGACTTTCCTTTCGTCATACCATGTGTTTTTAAGTGTTAATAATCAAAAACCCGGCTTCGCCATTACGCGGACCGGTTTTTTGATTTCCAGACAGGTATTTTCCAAAGCGGCTGTATACGATGTCTGTCGTATCGTCGGGCCGCCAGCTACACGAGTATATTTCAATATTGTTTTCGCGTATGTTTATTCCACTAGACCCGGGTGAGAGGCCTAAACACGATAGGTAATAATGAAAAACTTATATATTAGTAATTACTTTCCTATTTAACATAATATAAATTATAAAACAGCTTATATTATGTCTTTACAAAACAGGAAGGATGATTAATACTTGTAATCCCTTCTAAAACTGACAAATGGGCTACTAGAAAGCTTTTAGTTCGTCTGTCTCGTCTAAATAAAACACAACTGGACGGGTCGTTCTGGTTCGCTAATAAATCAGTGGATTTAACATAATATTATGGTGCAATTGGTACTAAACAAAGATTATTAGGTGAATGTCGCTTTTAAAGATTACAAAAAAAAGAGATCGCTAAGCGATCTCCTTTTTTTTGTTTTTCTGAGGGCGATTTTATTTTTTGGCCTGTTCAGCCATAAGCGCCTCAATCGCGAAAGTCAGATAAGTCAATGGAGAGTTCCAGTTGATAGCGACCTCGTTGGACGCGTAGCTGCACTCTTCATCGATATATGATACCGCGGGCAGATTGGAACGGTATGGTTTCATACAACCTTCTCTGTCCTGCTGATCCGGATTGGGACCACCGGCAAGGAAGCCAGGTATTACTTCATCGATTCCGTCCGCTTCGCATGGGCGGTGATGAGGGTTCTTGGTGTATTTGGTTCCAAACGCCGTCACATAGCTGTAGCCTGTTCCATTTCTTCCCAGGATATAATCAAGGTTGGCGATCGCCGCGTCAAGGTATTCCTTGTTTTTGGTAAGCCTGTATGCCTGCAGCAATATGATACCCTGGTTGGCCGCTACAGAGTTGCTGCCCCATACGAAATCACTGGTTTCATGCCCCATCGGAATACCAAATTCGGATTTTTTGGCATGCTCTTTCAATTTATCCGCCAAAGCGAGCAGACGATCCTGAATGACTTTCAAATCCTTTACCTCCTTGCCTTGATTGGCCAGCGTCATAAGCCCAAGCGTATAGACTTCAGGCCAGGCCGGTACGCCCGTCTGCTCCGGCTCGCTGGCGTATCCCGCGTCCGCGTAATAGTTTTTCTTTTTGGTGGTCACATAAAGCTCGGCCGCGGCCCACTGAAATTCATCCTTTACGTTTTTATCACCGTATTCTCCGGTTACGATCGCTGGCTTGAACGTCTGGTTCATTTCATTCTGATCGTAATAGACCGCCGGGTTTTTCTTCGCCCAGTCATACGCTTTGATAGAAGCTTTCAATGTGGAGTCAGCCAGGCCAGGCAGTTCTTTCCCGTATTTCTTAAAAACTCTGGAAGCCTGCGCCATGACAGCGGCGAAGTCAAGCGCGGCCGCGGTAGATTTTTTAACTACGTAGCGAGGCTCTTTGCTCTGACTCGGCATGATCGAGCCGTCAAAGCCCGGATTGGTCAGCTTATGGTATACCCCCCCATCGTTGGGATCCTGCATACTAAGCATCCAGCGTACATTGAAAAGGATTTCGTCCAGCAGATCCGGCAGCTTATTGCCGCTTTCCGGTATATTGACGGTGACGGTGTCCATAAATTTGGGAAAATGCTCATATAGAGCCAGCATAGTATATGTCGAGATACCGGAGTTGACGATGTATTTGTTGTAGTCGCCCGCGTCAAACCAGCCATATTTCGATACGATTTTAGTACCCTCCGGTCTCTTTGCTGTCGCGGCCGAAGCGTGAACAAGGACCGCGGTATCGGGAAGGCCTGCTTTCCTGGCCCACTTGCCCGCGTATTTCTCCTCCAGATCAATATGGCTTCTCTGGTAGTAATAGGTTTTCAGACTCGCTTTTCCAATTTCATGCGCGATTTGGGGCGCTATGGTAAACGGATAGGAATCCGCTAGCCCCTGTACTTTGATACGATAGGTACCTGGTGTCGTGAATGAAGTAAAGTCCGCGAGCGACGTCGATTCTTCAGAATGTTTCCATACACCCTTTTTATTTAGTTTACCCTTGAACACTTCGGCTCCGGTTTTCGCGTCGACCAGGGAAAAATCAGACGCGGACGCGTCGATTACGACAGCGGTTTTAGGTCCCTGAGGATAATAACCCACCTGATTGAGACGAATATTGTCTTCCGGCGTCAAAGGAGTAGCTTTTACGGTACCCGCGGCCATTTCTCCGCCATTGGCGTCAAGTATATAGGCTTCCATGGCGTCGTATTGGGCCGTTCCCGCCACATTGCCCAGAGCCACCTGTATTTTGACGCTGAACGCGCTGGAAGGGATATTGTATGTACGCTCATACTTCCTCCAGTCCCTGGTGCCAAACGACTCGGCGGTTACTGGTGGAAAGCCGCCAGTCTGCTTATTGTTGGCGTCGTAAAACTCTACTCCGATACGCGCCTTTTCATAGGGACGTTGTCCGCGGGTCACGGAATCGACTTTCATCCAACCGCTGACCTTTAGTTTTTTCGCGCCTTCCGGTAAGATAACAATCTGATCGCTTCCACTCCATTTGGGAGCTATATTGGTGACTATAAGAGCGTATTTGCCATCTTGCGCCTGTTCCGTCCGCGCGCCGCCCCAGTGATTCCATCCGCCTTCTTCTTCAAAACCGGGATTTTTCAATACGTTTTGTCCATATACCGTACCTATAAGAGGTGTTAGTACGGCCAGGACACCAACTAATTTAGATTTCATAAGTAAGTTTAAAATGAGTTTTAACTATTTAATATTCCTAAAGACGCTAAGTAAAGTAAAATTCAAAGAAAGAAAAAATCTTACTCCGTTTAAATCTGGAACAGGGAGTTCCGATAAACGATTTTTGAAAAAAGAAACTCGAAAAACGGTAATAAACAACCATTTGATAATCAATATCCGGACAACCGGATACGATCCGCGTAAAACTTTAACCGGCTATGGCGCTTATCCATAATCTCCACTTTTTCGATCCGGTCCCGGCAGTGGTGGTAAAACACTTCTACATAAAAATTGTTCAGCATATACAAATTGACTTTATACTGATAGTAGCGGATATCCATGAGAAACGTCCCTCCCATGTAGAGATACCGTATCCTGCTTTTCAGAGGCAACGCGTTAAATTCATTTTCAGAAATGTTCATAACCTTTTGAGATTTTGAGGGCGTCCGGAAACAGGAACGTGAGCCGACTTTCACTTACATGAATGAAAAAACGGATCTCCCGATCCTCTATTTACCCGCCTAAAAAGCCCGCCCCAATGAAATCTGCGATACGTTATTGATACCATTGAGGTCTTTGTACAGGTCTTCGATACTCACCTTGACGGAAATCTGCACATACATTTCCATTTTGCTTTTTTTCTTGTCCCGCGACTGCAACACATTGACCGACTGAGTGACTATCTTATGTTTTTTTAATATGGCAAACACTTTGTCGTTTTCTATCTTGGTCGATGAAAAGCTGATCTGCAATACTTTCATTACTTCTTCATGAAAAAAGCGACGCTCGATTTTTCTGAGAAAAATCAGGACAAAGAGTATCAACAGGGTGGCTAGCATGGCGCCCTTGTACATGCCCGTCCCGATAGCGAGACCGATGGCGGCGACTGTCCATATGGTAGCGGCGGTGGTGAGCCCCCGAATACTTCCTCCCAGGCTAAAGATAGCTCCCGCCCCAAGAAAGCCTATGCCGGAAACTACCTGAGCGGCGATCCGGCCGGGATCTCCGTTTTGAAATTCAGTAAAAGTCTGTGGTATGAAAATGGAGATCAGCATAAGCAGCGTCGACCCCATGCAAATGATCACATGCGTACGAAGACCTGCCAACTGCTTTCTGTTTTCACGCTCCCACCCGATCAAGCCTCCCAGAATCATGCTGAGCAGAAGGCGGGCGCTGATCGTGTACTCGTCGATTTCAGTCTGGCCATCGAGAAAATCCAGTAACTCCATCACAATTGTTTGTAAAAGTATTTGAAACGCTATCGCCCCGGGGCTATATTATTTTTACAAACAATTACGATAAGCCAGACCAAATGTTCCTGAAACGAAAAAAATAACCTGCAACCCATATCCTATGATAAGGATACAGTATAGATACGCGTATCCGGCCCGGCGCCGAACCCACCGTCAATCGCTCCGGGAACTTTACTTAATGACCCTGACCTCGATCGCGTTGGGGCCTTTGGGAGTATCCCGGACGGTAAACGAAACCTTGTCTCTGAGCTTTACGCGGTCAATCAGGCCATTGACATGGACGAAAACCGTTTCCTGGCTTTCAAGATCCTTTATAAATCCAAATCCTTTGGAGTCGTTAAAAGACAGTACGACTCCCTGTCGTATGGTTTCCGTTTCAGGCAGGTCTTCACTTCGGCTCACGCTGATTTGTATGTCCTCCAGCGCTATTTCCTTTCTCGGGGTCGGATCAGGCGGCCTTGAGGTGATATTGCCGTTCTCATCGACGTAAGCCAGCATGTCTTCGAAGCTAAGCCCTTTGCCGGAAGACTCTTTCCGGGCTTTTTTCTTCTCATCCTTTTCCTTTTTCTTTCTCAGTTTCTGTTTTTCCTTTTCTTTTTTATTGAATGTTTCTCTTGATTTCGCCATTTTTTAGTAAAAAGTTTAGAGCTTGAGTTAATAAATAATTTGGATACTCCGCGTGTGGAATACCAGGACATCAGTATATAGACAAAATCAACACAGGGATGTTTAGGTTTCCTTAAACCGTTTTGGAAAAAGAAAATCTGAAACTAAATCCGGTATCTCCGGGACACGCGTTCCATACGGATAATTTAACAAATAAATACCGGGATGCTTTTAGTGGCAGGTACTATAATTGATCGGCTATACGCGTTTGCAAAGAAACGAATAAATGCTGAATGATCCTATCTTTATTCCTAACGCGAAAACTCGTCCTCCCTCAAAAAATTGCCGGCAGGCTCTACAAAGCCGGCTCCTGATCAAAACAATGGCCCCCCTGGCCGGTTGCCTTTATAAGGTACTATTAAACAGATTAGCTGAATTGATATGAAAACTCAGGATATCGGAAAATACGGTAGCAAAGAAGCGGCGCGACGCGTTCCTTCGGCCCAGATCAAGAAAAAACCAACTGTACAGGACCTGCAGAATACTCTGTATGAATTGATATCGCAAAAATTCGCGGTTCATCAGGCGCACTGGAATGTGCAGGGTCCTCTGTTCGCTTCCCTGCACGAATTGTTCGAGACAATGTACAAGGATCTTGAAAAACTGATCGACGAGGTAGCGGAAAGAAAAGTCATTATTGGCGAACCCGCCGACGGAAGACCGGAAGCGGTAGCGGAGCACGTAAAGCTGACAAAGTTTCCGACAGGAACTATTTCCGACAAGGAGTCGCTGGACGTGTTGACGGCACGCTATCTTGAATTTTCGGACAATCTCGCCCAGAGACTGGAGCAGACCGGAGAAACGGACATTACCACACAGGATATCCTGATCAAGGTAAAACGCGTCGTGGACATGCACCTGTGGCAGCTAAGGGCCTGCAACTAAAACGAAGCGGGAACGCTCCTGTTCAGGCAGGCGGGCGAAAAGCAAGGAGACCGGGATCGTTCCTGATCTCCTTGCTTTTCATCTACTTATTCCCAAAAAATTCCTCAATATTGCGGACAACGCCTTCGAGAAGCGTCCGCCGCGCCTCTACGGAAGCCCAGGCTATATGCGGCGACAGAAGAAGCTTGTCCGGACGTTTTACAGATAGCAAGGGATTGTCGGCCCTGATGGGTTCACGCTCGAATACGTCCAGAGCGGCTCCGGCGATCAGATCGTTGTCCAGAGCCCTGGCGAGATCCTGTTCGTCGACAATTCCTCCCCGACCCGTGTTGATCAGCAGAGCGTGAGGACGCATCGCTTCCAGCCGCTCATAAGTAATCAGCCTACGCGTCTGGTCGTTCAATGGCGCGTGTATGCTGACGATATCGGAATCGCGCAATAACTCGTCCAGAGCGACCCGATGGTAACCCGCGCGCGTATTCTGTCCCGATGTCGAATAATAAAGGACGCCAGCGCCCATAAACTGACATATGTCCGCTACCTTTTTGCCGATTTCGCCCAGTCCGATAATACCTACGGTTTTTCCTTTCAATTCGTAAACCTGCCTGTCAAAACAGGAAAACATTTCGCTTCGGGCGTATCCGGTCGGGCTTTTGACATACCTGTCGTAATATCCGACATGATTGAGCAAGTTGAGCATAAGAGCGAAAGTTTGCTGAGCGACGCTATCCGTCGAATATCCCTTTACATTTTTCACTTTTACACCGTGTCGTTCGGCGCTTTCCATATCAATATGGTCGGTACCGGTCGCGGCGACGCAGACAAGCCGTATTTCCGGATATCGCTCAAAAATTTCGGCGCCGATCTTCACCTTGTTGGTAATGATGATCTCCGCTCCCCGCGCGCGGTCAGCCACCTGATCCGCGTCTGTATGATCATATTGCCTGTAATCGCCCAAAGCGCCGAAAACTTCGCGGAGCTCCATAGGTCCCATGGTAGCCGCGTCTAAAAAAACAATATTCATGGCATGTTAATTTTAAGGTTTCCCGATGAAGTATACATAATCTGACCGGTATCCAGCAACTTTCTGATCTCCGCGACGACCAGGTCCGGATTGTCAAAATCAACTTTATTGACCAGCTCCTGTATACCATATTCGTCTTTACTCAAATAGTCAAGAATACTGGCTTTATAATGATCCTCTCCCACCCGGGACATTTTCTGCCGTTCCAGACAAAGATCGCATTTGCCGCAACCGGCCGTCACCGCCTCTCCGAAGTATGTCCGGATAAACCGGGCCCTGCATCCGGAACCACTGGTCGCGTATTTTTCCACCGCTCTGGCTTTGATCAGCTCCAGCTCCTTGCGTTCGTTCAAAAACACCTGGTCGACAGGCATATGGGCCGCGTCCAGTCTTGGAGTAAGAAAAACGATCTGAGGCAGGCTTTTTTGTTCCTGATATAGTACGATATTGTTCCGCGTCAGCAGCTCCAGCATGTTTTTGACCTCCTTCTCGCTTGTTCCAAGATGCCTGGCGATAAGCTTTTCGCTAATGGTGGTGTAAATGGAAAAGATTCCTCCACCATACAGACGCAATATGAGCTTGATCATCCGGTCAAGGTGTTCGTTTTTGACCTGAAACCGGTACAGTTCTTCATGACTGATGGGAATATAAAGCCTTGAGGGCGCGAAAAAAGCTTCGTTAAACTCGATCAGTCCCTGACTTTCGATACGTTTCAGGGCATGGTAAGCCGGTCGTTTGGGCAATTTAAAGTTTTCGACAAACAGATCGAAATCAAAATCATAACTAGCCAAATGACTGCTCCCCGCCGCGATTTTGAGAAAGTTGGCGAGACACTGGTAGACTTTTCGGATAAAGTCGATATCCGGATAAGAGTCTTCAATCTTTTCATATAGCTGGTCTACGTCCCGTTGGTGGTAGAGAAGCACCGCGTAGGCTTTGCGCCCGTCCCTTCCCCCCCTGCCCGCTTCCTGATAATAGGCTTCCAGGTTTTCCGGCAGGTCCAGATTAATCACCACCCGTACGTCCGGCTTATCGATACCCATGCCAAAAGCGTTGGTAGCTACCATGACCCTCGCCTGACTCTTCATCCAGCGCTCTTGTTTTTCGGATCGTTCGGCATGTCCAAGGCCCGCGTGGTAGAATTCGGAAGAAACGCGATTTCGGTTCAAAAAATCGGACAGTTCCTTGGTTTTTCGCCTGTTTCGGACATAGACGATCGCCGAACCTGGCACCCGGTGTAGGATTTCCAGTATTTTTTTTTCCTTATTTTCCTGATAAAAAACCGAATAAGACAGGTTTTCTCTGGCGAAGGATTGTAAAAAAACATTGGGACTCTTCAGAAGGAGCTTATCCGCGATATCCAGCCGCGCCTCCGGTGTAGCGGAAGCGGTCAGAGCAAGCACCGGAATCTCCGGGCAAAACCGCCGAAAATCGCCAATAGCCAGATATGGCGGCCGGAAATCATATCCCCACTGCGAAATACAATGGGCTTCGTCGACGGCCAGCAGACTTACCTTCATTTTCTTCACGCGCTCGAGAAACAAATCCGTTTGCAGACGTTCCGGCGAAAGGTATAAAAACTTCAGGCTTCCGTATACCGCGTTGTCGAGCGCGATGTCGATTTCTCCCCGCGACATGCCCGAATGCACTACAGCCGCCAGCACTCCTCTCCGCTTCAGTTGATCCACCTGATCTTTCATCAGCGCGATCAGGGGAGACACGACGAGGCATACTCCCTCCCTGAGCAGCGCGGGAACCTGAAAGCAAATCGATTTGCCCCCGCCTGTCGGCAGAATAGCCAGGGTGTCCTTATTGTCAAGTACGGATTGTATGATCGTCTCCTGCAAAGGTCGAAAAGACTCATACCCCCATACCCGCTTCAAAATCGTTAACGCGTCTGTCAAATTGGGCCGCGGTGTTTAGATAAGTACAGCTTGTATTGGTTTTTCAAAGACTTAAAACTACATAAAAATCACCGGTAATAAAATAAAAAAAGGCCTCGCGCCGGCCTTTTCATTTACTGGTTGAACGATAACCGATACTAATATTTGTATTCTTTGAGTGTACACATCAATTGTTTCCGGGCTACGTGAATCCGGTTCTTGACGGTACCCATAGGGATGTTTAGATAGTCGGCGATTTCGTTGTACTTGAATCCTTCATAGTGCATCAAAAACGGAATCCGGAAGGTGCGGTCGAGCTTGGCGATGGCTTTGGCGATTTCCTTGGAAGCGATATTGGCGGCCCCCTCATTGAAAGATATCGTGCTTGACACGTTAAAGTTATAACTTTCGTCGATCGGATCTACCAATGTATTGCGCTTTTCGATTTTATGATAGTTGCTGATGAACGTATTTTTCATGATAATATACAACCAGGCCTTGATATTCGTACCGGTTTTGAATTTGCTTCTGTTTTTGAGCGCCTTCAGAATCGTATCCTGAATAAGATCGTCGGCGTCGTTGGGATTGTGGGTAAATTTTAACGCGGGAATCTTTAAGGATTTGGATGCTGAATAAACAAGTTCATTAAACTCTACTGGTGTCATAGTTTTACATTTTAAAAAGTTCTTAAATAGATAAAAGTCGCGATTTCTTTACAGTTTGAAGGAGTTCCGACCAGCTCCCTTAACTACTAAAAAACAAAAAAACAACTGGATTATTCCAATTTACTCCAATGTTCCATAGCTCCTGTACTTTTGTTTAACTAAATCAATAAACCGATTAAATCTTAAGACTAAAAATAAAATAAAATCGCCTTTTATTCAGGCATAACAAATGTATGTTTTTTATTTATTTAAAACAAAATATTGGTAAAAATATATTTCATTATTTTTGATTTTTTTATAACAAAACAAGCGTAAATAAAGAGTTTATATAAACCAGACAAGTAAAATTATGTTTTATTATTATTGAATAAGTGCAAAATAAAACTCCAATAATTCAATGTAATTATCACACACTAAAACGTACATTTATAATGTAATAAACGTAAAAAAAAGGACACATAATGTCCTTTTCAATGTCCTCTCCCCTAAGCGATCATTTAGCGGCTCCATAGTATTTTTTTCAGAAGCGCGGATAAGTCCGGACAAGCCGGGCGTCATCGCTTCGGACGCCGATCAGAGCTTATAGTCCTTAAGATCGAGCATCAGTGTTTTGCGAGCCACGTGGATACGGTTTTTCACGGTCCCCATCGGTATTTTCAGCTTTTGCGCGATCTCTTCATACTTATAACCCGAAAAATGCATCATAAAGGGTTCTTTAAATACTTTATCCAGCTTGTTGATCGCCTTGTGGATTTCTTCCATGGTGATGTTGGTGGTACCTTCATTCTGGGCCACCGTGGTTTCCACATTGAAGTTGTATTCGTCATCAATGGGATCTATCAGGTTGTTGCGCTTCTCTACCTTATGATAATTGCTTATAAAGGTATTTTTCATGATGATATACAACCAGGCCTTGATATTGGTCCCTTTTTTAAATTTATTCTTGTTTCTCAGCGCCTTGACAATGGTATCCTGAATCAGGTCGTTGGCGTCCGACTGGTTGTGAGTAAACTTAAGCGCCGGATACTTTAACGATTTGGAGGCGGTATATACGAGGTTGTTGAATTCGGCTGTGTTCATGGTTTCTTCTGATTTAAATTTCCAATATTAACTTGAAATATTTCATCAGCTCAGAAGTTTATTATGCTTCCTTTGCACTAAAATTGATTTATCAGATTAACCAGCCTGTTTGTTCAATTGTTTTGATATCGCCCCTATAGCCCGTACAAAACCCTGAGATCCCGCCCAATAATATCCTTTGAGCGTTACGCCGAGACGATAAGGCCATCTTTTATTTCGATCTTGCGATCGGAGATGGAGGCCAGCGAAGCGTTGTGAGTGACGATGACAAAAGTCTGGTCAAGTTCGTCCCGAAGTTTAAAAAAAAGTTTGTGCAGTTCTTCGGCGTTACGCGAATCAAGGTTGCCCGACGGTTCGTCCGCGAAAATAATGGCGGGATCGTTGATCAGCGCCCTCGCGATCGCTACCCGTTGTTGTTCTCCTCCCGATAGTTGGGCGGGTTTGTGATCGGTACGACGCCCCATACCCAGAATATCGAGAATTTCACCGGCCTTTTTCCGCGTAGCTTGCTCCGGTCTACCCGTAATGTACGCGGGCAGGCATACATTTTCCAGCGCGGTAAATTCCGGAAGCAGATTGTGAAACTGAAAGATAAAGCCGATATTCTGATTGCGAAAGGCGGACAGGGCCTTGTCGGACATGGTTTTTACGTTGATCTCCGTATCGTTGACGCGAAGCGAGCCCGAATCCGCGTGATCCAGCGTGCCCAGGATGTGAAGCAGGGTGGTCTTCCCGGCTCCGGAGGCGCCGACTATGGAAACGATCTCTCCTTTCTCGACATATAGGTTTACCCCTTTCAGGACCTTTAGTCCTCCGTATGACTTATAGATTTCGGCGGCTCGAAGCATCGTTTTTGTTTCAAAACTAATAAAAGAATTACAGGTCGAAAAAGTTTTTTACAGCGACATTACTATTTGTTCCTTGAAAATTCAACACAAAACTTTTAGATTCGTGGCATATATTTTTAGCACTGCCTGTGTGTAGTAAACAAAAACTTTTAAAAAACATGAATTTACACGAATATCAGGGAAAAGAAATCCTAAAAAAATATGGGGTAAGCATCCAGGAAGGCGTTGTGGCCGAGACTGCTGACGAGGCTGTAGAAGCCGCCAAAAAGCTCACCGAGCAGACGGGAACTTCCTGGCATGTGATCAAAGCGCAAATTCACGCGGGAGGAAGAGGAAAAGGCGGAGGCGTAAAGCTGGCTAAAAATCTGGATCAGGTAAAGGAAATCGCGTCCCAGATCATCGGCATGAATCTGGTCACGAAGCAAACCGGAGCCGAAGGCAAGCTGGTCAACAAGGTCTTGGTGGCCCAGGATGTATACTATCCCGGCGAATCGGAAACCAAGGAGTTTTATATTTCTATCCTGCTTGACCGCGGGTCGGCTCAGAACGTGATCATCTATAGTACCGAAGGAGGTATGGATATAGAAGACGTAGCCGAAAACACTCCCGAAAAAATATTTAAGGAATTTGTCGATCCCGCTGTGGGATTCCAGGCGTTTCAGGCGAGAAACATCGCGTTCAACCTGGGTTTGTCCGGCGACGCGTTTAAGGAAATGGTCAAATTTGTGACGCGACTATACAAGGCTTACAGCGAAACCGACGCGGCCATGTTTGAAATCAATCCGGCCCTAAAGACTTCCGACAATAAAATACTCGCGGTAGACGCCAAGGTAACGCTGGACGACAACGCCCTGTTCAAACACAAAGAGTTTGAAGGATGGAGAGACCTGACAGAAGAAGATCCTTTGGAGGTGGAAGCTTCCGAGTCCGGACTAAACTATGTAAAACTTGACGGCAACGTAGGTTGTATGGTCAACGGCGCCGGTCTCGCGATGGCTACCATGGACATCATCAAGCTTTCGGGTGGAGAGCCCGCCAACTTTCTGGATGTAGGAGGCGGAGCGAACGCGAAAACCGTAGAGGCCGGTTTCCGGATTATCCTGAAAGATCCGAACGTAAAAGCCATCCTGATCAACATCTTCGGCGGCATCGTACGTTGCGACAGAGTAGCCAACGGAGTAGTCGAAGCGTACAAGCAGATCGGCAACATCAACATTCCGATCATTGTGCGTCTGCAGGGAACCAACGCCGAAGAAGGCGCGAAGATCATCAATGAATCCGGACTACAGGTTTTTTCCGCCATCAAGCTAAAAGAAGCCGCGCAAAAAGTAAAAGAAGTACTGGCCTAAGGGGCTGACCCGCCTACTTCCGACAATAACGTTCGAAAACAGCCCCGAAACGGGCTGTTTTTTGTTTATATGGATTTTTATTCTTTAGAAACTGTTTTAACGGATAAAAATTCTTAAAATGAAATTCTTTTTTAAATAAAAATTTAGAGAAATTAGCACCTTTATAACTTTGACTTTGGAAAGACACATGGAGAATAATAGTAAGTATTTTGTTATTGACTTTGACAGCACCTTTACAAAGGTAGAGGCCTTGGACGTGCTGGGAGAAATCAGCCTACAGGGCGATCCCGACAAAGACGGCGTACTGCGGGAAATCGTTAACCTTACCAATAGCGGCATGGAAGGGAAGAGTTCCTTTACCCAAAATCTTTCCAAACGAATCGAACTGCTCAAGGCTAATAAAAAGCATCTGCCTTTGCTGATTGAAAGACTGAAAACAAAAGTATCGGAGTCTTTCAAACGCAACAAGGAGTTTTTCAATCAGTATTCAGACAACATCCTTATCGTTTCCAGTGGTTTCCGCGAGTTTATCACGCCGATAGTCACAGAATACGGAGTGAAGGAAGAAAATATATACGCCAACACCTTTGTATATGACGAAAACGACAACATCGTAGGTTTTGACAAAGCCAATGTCCTATGTCTTGATAAAGGAAAAATCCAGCAGTTGAGAAATCTCAACCTGAAAGGCGATGTATATGTAATAGGCGACGGATATACCGACTATGAAATCAAGGAAGCGGGACTTGCCAACAAGTTTTACGCTTTTACTGAAAACGTGGAGCGCGACGCCGTAATCAAAAAGGCGGAGCACGTAGCGCCGAGTTTTGACGAGTTCCTTTATCAGAACAAATTGCCCATGGCCATCTCCTACCCCAAAAACAGAATCAATGTACTGATTCTGGAAAACATACATCCCGAAGCGTTTCGCAAGTACAAAACAGAAGGCTATAAAGTAGAAGTCATTTCCAGCGCGCTGGATGAAAACGAACTCTGCGAAAAGATCCAGAACGTCTCTATTCTGTGTATCCGTTCCAAAACCCATGTTACCGCCAAGGTTCTTGAACACGCCAACAAACTCATCGCCATAGGCGCTTTCTGTATCGGTACCAACCAGATCGACCTGAAAGCGTGTACCAAACGCGGAGTCGCCGTATTCAACGCTCCTTATAGCAATACAAGAAGCGTAGTGGAGCTCGCTATAGGCCAGATTATATTGCTCGCTCGCGGTATCGTGGACAAAAGCCTCGGCATGCACAACGGCGTATGGAACAAATCCGCCAAAAACAGCCACGAAATCCGGGGCAAAAAACTCGGTATCATTGGCTATGGAAATATAGGCAGCCAGCTTTCCGTACTGGCCGAATCCATGGGGATGGACGTATACTATTACGATATTGTCGAAAAGCTTTCACTCGGAAACGCGAAAAAATGCAATACCCTTAACGAGCTGCTACACATATCGGATGTAGTTACCCTCCACATCGATGGAAGAGTTTCCAACAAAAACCTTATCGGCAAGGAGCAGTTTCAGGAAATGAAAGACGGTGTTATTTTCCTTAACCTCAGCCGGGGTCATGTAGTAGAGATACCGGCACTGGTAGAAGCGCTCAAATCAGGCAAAGTCCGGGGAGCCGCCATCGACGTGTTTCCGGAAGAGCCGAAATCCAACAACGATGAATTCGCGAGCGACCTGCGGGGCATTCCCAATGTGATACTTTCTCCCCATATCGGAGGAAGCACCGAAGAAGCCCAGTTCAATATCGCGGAGTTCGTACCCAACCGCGTCATCGACTACGTCAATTCGGGAAACACGTTCCAGAGCGTCAATTTTCCCAATCTGCAACTTCCCCAGCTTACACGGGCTCATCGCCTCATACACCTGCATGAAAACGTACCGGGGATACTCGCCAAGATCAATAATGTACTGGCGAGCCACAATATCAATATACTCGGACAGTACCTTAAGACCAACGAGCAGGTTGGCTATGTGATTACAGATATTGACAAGCATTATGACAAAGAGGTAATTAAAGACCTCAAAGCGATACCCAATACCATCAAATTCAGAATCCTCTACTAGTGGCGACAACAAAAATATACTTCACTCCCGGTCCTTCCGAGCTTTACCCAACAGTGGCGAACCATACGCGAACCGCTCTGGAAGACAAAATCGGGTCTATTTCACACAGAAGCAAACAGTTTCAGGAGCTGTACGCGCATACGACTACCGGGCTGAGAAAACTTCTTAGCCTGCCCGACAATTTCCAGATTTTATTCCTTGGCTCCGCTACGGAAATCTGGGAAAGAATTATTCAAAACTGTGTAGAAAAAACCTCTTTCCACTGCGTCAACGGATCCTTTTCCAAGCGTTTCTACGAGTTCTCCGTAGAGCTTGGCAAAAAGGCTTACAAAGAGGAAGTCCTGTTTGGCGAAGGATTCGACCTGGCTTCCATAGGCGCGATACCAGCCGACGCCGAAGTAGTGTGTCTCACTCAAAACGAGACGAGCAGCGGCGTAAGCATGCCGGTCGGCGACATAGCTGGTTTCAGAGAAAAAGCGCCGGACGCGCTGATCTTTGTCGACGCTGTCTCTTCATTGCCATTTCCCGATCTGGATTACTCAAAAATAGATTCCATGTTTTTCAGCGTGCAAAAATGCTTTGGCCTGCCCGCCGGTCTCGGAGTATGGATTCTCAACGACCGTTGCGTCGAAAAAGCGGCGCGGCTCGCCGCTAAGGGCGTCCATACCGGAACTTACCACACCGTGTCTTCATTGCTTGAAAAAGCCGTAGCCAATCAGACACCTGAAACGCCTAACGTAATGAATATCTATCTTCTGGGTAAGGTGATCGAAGACATGCTCTCCAAAGGAATCGGCGCCATACGGGAAGAAACGGTAAAAAAAGCCGACCTGGTATACGATTATCTGATCGCGAGCGAGGTGTTTAACCCCGCTGTAGCGCGGGCCGACCATCGTTCTTTTACGACCATTGTGGCGAACACTTCGGTATCCAGCGCTGAAGTAAACAAAGCGCTGGCGCCTTTTGACATGCAGGTCGGAAGCGGATATGGCAAGTACAAGGATACCCAGATTCGTATCGCCAACTTTCCAGCCCATTCCGTAGAGCAAATGACCAGGCTGGTATCCAAACTAAAGGAATTATTCGGATAAGTCATGATACTGGAAACAGGGAGTTCGTATTCTGAAGTTTTTTCCTATACTCAGGCCGATGTGGAAAAGTTCGCGGAAGTATCCGGCGACGACAATCCATTGCATCTGGACGAAAGCTTCGCCGCCGGTACCAGCTTTAAAAAGCCGATTATGCATGGTTTTCTGGGAGGAAGCGTTTTTTCCAAAATATTAGGCACACGGTTTCCGGGGCCGGGAACCGTGTACCTCAAACAAATCCTTGAATTTAAAAGACCCATGTATGCCGGCGTCCTTTATGAGGCTGTCGTAACCATCACCGAAATCAACAAAGCCAGACATACCGCCATACTGGAAACCAAAGTGCTGGATAAGGAAAGTGGCAAAGTGACCATTTCGGGTGAAGCGACTATAATGAACAACGAGCGGATATAAATACCGTCATCACCCTAACGAAGGATTCAGACAATGGATGATTAAAGACGGTTGGCGTTACGCTGGAGCATTTATCGCTCGTATTCCTTTAGGCTCATCATTTCCTTTAAGTTGGTTCATCATTATGCTTCTTATATTTTTGCCTATCGCCTCATGATGAGAATATCACCCTGATCGATCACGGAAAAATCACCCTTTCTGATCATGACTTCAACAATCTTCCTGTAGACGAAATATCTGAAAATAGCGGAGCCGGCGTGGAAGAAATCCGCTCGTCTCCACCCCTCCCGCTCGCTGTCTTCCGCCGAATCCAATCATTTATTATCACGCTTAATTTCAACGATTTATCATATTTATTATAATTAGTTGAAAAATATTCAAATAATTTCTATAATAGTCGCGACTTATATATTTTTGTGCTTCTTTAAAGGTATTTCATTTCTAAATTAAAACAGTATATTTATTATGAAAGTAACAGTTGTAGGCGCTGGTAATGTCGGAGCGACATGCGCCGATGTCCTGGCATATAGGGAAATTGTCAATGAAATTGTACTGGTCGATATAAAGGAAGGTCTCGCTGAAGGCAAGGCTTTGGATATCTGGCAGAAAGCTCCAATCACCCAGTACGACTCAAAAACCATTGGCGTTACCAGCGATTATTCCAAAACCGCGAATTCCGATATCGTCGTCATCACTTCCGGCCTTCCGCGCAAACCCGGCATGACCCGAGACGATCTTATCAGCACAAACGCTGGTATCGTTCAGACCGTTACTGAAAATATTGTTAAATATTCACCCAACTGTATTCTCATTATCGTTTCCAATCCTCTGGATGTGATGACGTACGCGGCTCATCTTACTTCCAAGTTTTCCAGAAACAAGGTAATAGGCATGGCAGGTATTCTTGATACCGCGCGGTACAGGGCTTTCCTCGCCGAAGAGCTAAACGTTTCTCCGAAAGAAATTCAGGCGATGCTTCTTGGCGGGCACGGCGACACGATGGTTCCGCTTCCAAGATATACGACCGTAGCGGGCATACCTGTGACCGAACTGGTGGAAAAAGATAAGCTGGACGCGATCATTGAAAGAACCAAGTTTGGTGGTGGCGAACTGGTAAAGCTTATGGGTACTTCAGCGTGGTACGCTCCGGGAGCCGCCGCCGCTCAGATGGTCGAAGCGATCGCGAAAGACCAGAAAAAAGTAGTTCCCGTATGCATCAAACTGGAAGGCGAATACGGAATCAAAGACTGCTATCTTGGCGTTCCCGTCGTATTAGGCAAAAACGGAATTGAAAAAGTGCTCGAATTGAAACTCAACGACGAGGAAATGGAGCTGTTGAAAACCTCCGAAAAGCATGTGAAGGAAGTTATGAACGTCCTTGATAAAATGGAAGCGAAAGCTTAATCCATATTTTTAAATAGAGACATCTGTAAAAAAGGCTGCGTTACGCGGCCTTTTTTTATTAAACCTGTCATATCGGATAAACAATCAGCGGCAATGGCAAAAAGCATATGGTAAAACCCGAAAAAAGCGTCAATAGAAGAATCAGCCACCATACTAATCGCCACGCGTGTCTTTCCATCGTCAAAGGTCTTTTTAATCCCGTTTTTCATAACCCGTCTCCGCGCGCCTCTCCCGGAGATACGTCGAGCCTCGGCTTTTTCGCGGCGCGAGACGAAGGTCGTCAGGGAAGCTCTCCGGCGATACGGAGTATAAGAATATTACAATTAATTCATCCACTATGTTTTTGATTTTAGCGAAAACAAGTTTACTTCGCGTCTACCATTGATTACCAACAGGCTATTGTCGCCAATAATATTCAAATTTAATCCGGAGATAAAATTGAAATACGCGAACATCACCAATCTGAGCTGCATGTTGCTCATCGCTACGGGAATTTTTTCCTGTATCAGAAGGGATTTTGATAAAGTAACCCTCGACCCCTGGGAGCCCTCCCTGGCGGTGCCTTTGATGCAGGCTACATTATCCATAAAGGACGCGGCCACCAAAATAGATGTGGAAAATCTCAATGTGATTGAAAACGCCGATGGAATGTACGTGCTGATATACAGGGATACTTTGCAAAGCGTTTCCGCGGAAAATATCATCCGGATCCCCAACCAGTACCACAGCCATACCTATAACTTTACCCTGAATGAAAACACAAAGGTCAACAATGGCGAAACCGTTACGAAGGAGCACTCGGAAAGCGAAACCTTCGTTTCGGAAGACAATGAGGAAATCACCCGCGTCGAACTGAAAGAAGGCCTCCTTAGCTGGACATCGAATTCCGGATTCCCACACGACCTGCTGATCAAGTTCAGAGTTCCCAAACTCACCCGCGACGGAGTTCCTTACAGCGGAGAAGTACAAATGACCGGCGCATCGCCAAAAAACGCGAACCTGACGGAAAACCTGGCGGGATATACGTTGGACTTAACCGGGAGTGATGGCGACAGTTTCAATACCTTTGACTGGGAAGTTGAAATAACCGCTACTTCCAACGGAAGCACATCCATCGATACACAAGTATTGCAACTGGAAGTTTCCTTAACGAACCTGAAATATTCCAGGCTTTTCGGAAAGCTGGGTAGCAAAAATTTGACAACGTTTAACGGAGCTGTCGGAATTGATATCTTCGACAATCCGGGCGATGGAAATGTGGTGTTTAACGATCCCAAAATACGCCTGAATGTCGAAAATTCATTTGGCTTGCCTGTAGAGTTTCGGATAAACCGGCTCAGTACGATCAATCATAATACAGGCCAAAGCATCGCTCTTACGAGTTCCGGCGACTTGCTCATACCCGGCCCCAACAGTATCGCCTATCCCTCCTCTCCCGGCCAAACCGCGGAAACAAACTATCTGCTAGACAAGAACAACAGCAATATCGTAGACGCGTTCACCTATACGCCAAACGAACTGAACTATATCATAAGCCCCTCGCTGGCCTCGGATCAATACACGAACTTCGTGGAAGACCAAAGTCGCTTCAAGGCCTATCTGGAAGCGGAGTTTCCTATGGACGGCATATTAAAATGGTATTCATTACAAGATACCATATACGACATAGACCTGCCGGACGAAGACTATATACAGTCCGTCCTGCTAAAAATCAAGACAGTAAATTCCATGCCTCTTGACATTCAATTGCAGGGATACTGGCTCGACTCGCTGGGAAACATGATCGATTCGCTGATTATTCCGGACAAGCGGATAGCGCGGTCGGGTGTGGTGGACCACCATGGCGAAGTAACTCAGCAGTCGACAGAATATACGGAAATTCTCTACGACAAAGATCGCTATAATAAGGTAAAACGCGCCAGGCGGCTATTGCTGGAAGGGTATCTCCTTACTACCGATCAGGGTAACAGGCCAGTGAAGTTTTTCTCTCACAACGCGTTAAACCTGCAACTATCAATACTTGTCAACGCTAAAGTCGAATTTGAATAGATGTTACGTAAATTATCATACAGTATCGCATTGATTTTTAGCTACGCGCTGGCAAATGGGCAAAGTGAGCTCACTCTTGGTCATTTACACAGCGTATATCAGGCTTCCCATATCAATCCCGCCGCGACTCCGGATCACAAAGTCAGTTTTTCCTTTCCCGGTCTCCTGCATTCCTATTACGCGGGCGTCACCCACACAGGCTTTAGCTATTACGACGCGGAACGTACCCGCGATACCATCAGCCTGACCAGGATAGCGGACAAAGTTCGTCGTCATAACTTCGTATACGGAGGAGTCAATATCGACTTCTTGCATCTGCGTGTCAATGTAAAGGGTAAATACTATGTCTCGGCCCATATCCGCGACCGGATCGAAACCCGGTTCGCCTATCCCGGAGACCTTGTCCAGCTCGCCGTTTATGGCAACGGAGCCTATCTGGGTGAAAAAATAGATTTGTCCGGACTTTCCTTACAGGCTCAGCACTATCGGGAGTTCGCCCTGGGCTTCGCTAAAGAAGCTGATAAAAGTCCGCTCAGCTATGGCGTACGCTTGAAACTTCTACAGGGTCTCGCCAATGTGAGCACCCGCGCCAAAGACCTCGCTCTAACTACCGAATCCGACATGTACGCGCTCTCAGGCAGTTCAGATGGCGTATTGAACACCTCACTGCCAGTCAACCTGGACGAGGACTCCGATGACGAGGACTTTAAAGTCGCGGATTACCTGACCAACTTCCGCAACAAAGGCGTTGGCCTAGACGTCGGAGCGAGCTACAAGCTTAGCGAACGACTAATCGTTTCGGGCGCGTTGAACAACATCGGTTTCATTACCTGGAAAGACAATCCCCGAAACTACAAGATCAATGGCTCCGCGTCCTTCAGCGGCATCGACATATCCGACGAAATCACGGAAGACGAGTCGTCGATCGATTTCGAAAACTACCTGGACTCGCTGGGCGAAAGCTTCGCGTATACCGAATCGTCCGACAAATATACTACCTGGCTTATACCACAACTATACCTGACAGCCGGTTACTCGCTCGCGCGGGGTACAGATATGTTCGGCACCATTTATCTCGAGAAGTTCAACCGAGTCCGTCCCGCGTTTTCCATAGCCTTAAGTCAGAAAGTAGGCAAGTTTTTTCAGGGCGTGATCAGTTATTCGTATCAATACGGCAGCTTCAAAAACATCGGCCTCGGCCTTGTCGTCAAACCCGGACCAATCCAGTTCTACCTCGCCACCGACAACCTTCTGGGGCTCGCCGATCCTCTGGGAGCGCGATCCGTCAACGCGCGCTTTGGTATCAATATCGTATTAGGCAAAAAAAGAAGTCCACTACAACAACCGACACCCGAAGACCTATAATTCAACATGCGTTATCTTTTAGCTTTATGTTCGACATTATGCTTTTTTACTTTTGGTTTAAAAGCGCAGAGTACCTTTACTCCCGTCAACCTTGGCAAATCCGTCAATACCGAATACAATGAACTTTATCCCGTACTATCGCCGGATGGCAAGACCCTCTACTTTGTAAGAGTCAATCATCCGGAAAACAATTATGGCTCCAGGAACAGCCAGGACATCTGGATTTCCAGATTAAACGACGATGGTACCTGGTCGGAAGCGGTACGGGCCGGAGCGCCGTTCAATACCGGCAGGTACAACGCGGTACTCGCCGCGCCGACGGGGAGCGACAATCTTTATATCAGCGGAACGTATTCCAAAAGCCTGCGCTGGAAAAATCGGGGTATCTCCGTAGTTCCTGTATTGGGTCCCGATAGCTATGGAGATCCAAAAGCTTTAAAAATAAAGCGATTAACGAAAAAAAATAAAGGTCTTTATACACAGATCGCCCTAAACAACCAGGAAGACGTCATGATCCTTTCTTACTCATCCAAATGGGATAGCGACAAAAATGACCTTTACGTATCCCTGAAGAAAAAGAAGAGTTGGGATAAGCCCAAAAAAATAAAAACACTAAGCTCCGGCCGTATAGAGCTCTGCCCGCAACTATCCCGGGATTCGGCTTCCAAACGCGTCTATTATACCACCAGGGATAATAATTCCAAAGAATATAGTATCTGGGAAAGCGAGCGGCTGGACGATACATATAGAAAATGGACTATGCCGGTACGTTTGCAAAATCCGATCAATGGACCTTTATTCGACGGCTTTTTCTATCTCAACCCGGGAGGGAGTCTCGCGTACTTTGTTTCAAACCGCGAAGGCGGTGAAGGCAAAGCGGATATTTACAAAGTGAAACTGTTTGAAGAAAATCCTTATCTGGAGCTCAAAGGCGTTGTTCGGCATACGATAACCGGACAGCCATTTTCCGGAGATACCCTGGTCCGTATCACGGTAAACGGAAACAAGGTCGATTCCGCGCGCGTCAATCCCAGAGACGGTTCATACAAGATAAGCCTTCCTCTGGGAGATATGTATATCCTGCAAGCGGAAAAAGAATACCATATATCCTCTCCGGATACCTTCGACCTGCGTCAGGAAAGAGAATTCATAGCGTTGGAAAAGGACCTTCTGATCGAGCCGCTGCCCTATGTCAAAGTATATGGACGAATCAGGGTCAAAGACACGCGAAGCGACAATGTCGTTTTTCAATATCCCCAACTTCTCGTGAACGGGCAAAAAGCGGATTCCGCCAAAATTGACAGCGCCGGAAACTTCGAACTATATCTAAATCACGGCAAGAACTACGTGATTACCGCGCTCGCGGAAAACTACACCCCCGGGGAAGAAAAAGTCAATCTGCGTACAATCCATGAGTACGCCGTAATACATACCGACATATACCTTCACCTAAAGGCGGAACCTAAAAAACCGGAAGCGCTGGTAACAGGAAAAATCATCAACAGCAAGACTCTGAAAGGGATCGACTCTACCATCAAGGCGAATATTCTTATCAATGATTTCCCCTCGCTGAACGTCAGCGTCAAAGACTCCATATATACCCTGACCCTTCCTTTGGGAAGCGCGTATGAACTCAAAGCTTCCGCCGATTACTTCTACCCTACCTTGGAAACAATCGACCTGTCCAATGAGAAGGACCAGGTAAAAATATTCAAGGATTTATATATAGCGCCGCTGGAAGTAGGTTCCTCTGTCAAACTGGAAAATATTTTCTTCGAGACGGCGAAAGCCACCTTAAAGAAAGAGTCTTATGTGGAGTTGGACAGAGTCGCGCAATTGATGATCGACTATCCTTCCATCAAGATTGAAATCGCGGGCTATACGGACAACGTAGGCAGCGTAGAAAGCAATAAGAAGCTTTCTCAGGACAGAGCCGATGAAGTAGCTTCTTATCTCGTTTCCAAAAACATCCGTAAGAGCCGTATTACCGCGATGGGCTATGGGATGGAAAACCCGATAGCGGACAATAGCGACGCGGAGGGAAGGCAAAAAAACAGAAGAGTGGAGTTTACCATTCTGGAGCGCTGATCCGGGAGAGTGATCCATCAAAAAGCCATTATTCTGATGAATAATGGCTTTTTTTGTTATTAGTATGCTCCACGCTTCGCCCCCTGGCGGAACCCGATAGGGCGGGGAAAGGAAACCGAAGCTTTATCCCGTCGCGTCGTTTGAAACAGAGCTATTATGGACATTCTTCCAGGGCCAGCGACCATTCATCTCGACTTCCAGCGTAAAGCTCAAAAACGTACGCACGATAATAATCAGACCGAGTACCCCAATCGATCTAAACGTAGGCTCTACCGCGACGGAGTTAATGATATCGGCCGCTACCAGAAGCTCCAATCCAAGCAAAATACCCTCCCCCAATGTCTTACGAAAGTATTTATATACCCGGGCGCGTCCCCTCCGCTTAAGAAGTATCCGCAAAGCGCCCAAAGCGGCCCACAAAGCTCCGGACACGATGGCCACGCTCCCGGCAAGTTCCAGACTCAGAGAAATAAGCCTGAATATTGTTTTGTGCTCTTCCATATGACCCAAACCCTGAAGTAAGGGTTATGTTGCCGGTCAGCTATCGAGCGCTTCACTGATTTCGGGACCCAATGGAGATATCGACGGACCAAAGTAACGCGTCAGCACTCCTTCTTCATCGATCAGATATTTGCTAAAATTCCAGTCAGGTTCCTGGCTATTCCATCCATTCTGATCCGGCCGGGTCAGCCAGCGGTAAATATCGTTCTGATCTTCCCCCTTCAGTACCCGCGTTTTGGAAGCGAGGGGAAACGTGACGCCAAAGTTCAATTTACAAAAACGCGCGATTTCCTCATCGCCGGCCTTTTCCTGCTCCTTAAACTCATTAGAGGGAAATCCAATGATCGCCAGCTTGTCCGGGCGCTTTTCATAAAGACGCTGCAGCTCCTCGTATTGACTGGTAAAGCCGCAGTTGGAAGCGGTATTGACAAGCAAAAGTTTCTTGCCCCGGTACCGCTCCAGAGTAATTTCCTCGCCCGAAGTGGTCCTTAGCGCGAGCGGATAAACAGGCCGCGGCGGTGTTCGCGTATCCGTATTATGAAGTATCCTGCCTTTATTCCCGGCTTTGTTGAACTTCATTACAAGAGGATAAAGAAGCTGGAATAGTTTTTGCCTGAATGTCATAAGCTTTTTTGTTATAAACCGGTTTTATAAACGGATGAGGCGCTAAATATCGTTCCAAACGGCGGTTTAATCAAATAGTTTACGCCTCGTTTACCGGATGAATCATCGCTACGTAATTTGGCTCAAAAAAAGATAATTTATAAGTTTAAGGTTTGATCGTTATACCAAAGACATGCACGTATTTTTTCGTTTCGCGCTGATCGTTTTTTTACTTATAGTTCAAAACGCGGGCGCTCAGGTGACAACACCTCAAAACTCTTCCGAAATCCGGCTTGGGTTGAGAAAACTGGCCAATACCGCATCGGTACTATATCTGGCGGCCCATCCCGACGATGAAAACACCGGCCTCATCGCCTATATCGACAATGAACTGCTCGCCCGGACCGCGTACCTCTCCCTTACCAGAGGCGATGGCGGGCAAAACCTGATCGGTACGGAACAGGGAGAGCTCCTCGGACTGATCCGGACACAAGAGCTCCTCGAAGCCCGAAAAATCGACAAAGGCGAGCAGTATTTTACCAGAGCTTACGACTTCGGCTTTTCCAAATCGCCCGAAGAGACTTTTTCCAAATGGAATAAGGACAGCGTATCGCGCGATGTAGTCTGGGTGATCCGCAAATTCCGGCCCGACGTTATTATTACCCGTTTCCCGGATTATGAATATTACGGGCATGGCCATCATTCAGCTTCCGCCATACTCGCGATGGAAGCGTTTGAAGCGGCCGCCGATCCCACCCGTTTTCCGGAGCAGCTCCGATACGTCGCTCCCTGGCGGACAGAGAGGCTTTTGTATAACTCAAGCACCTGGTTTAAGCCGGATCTGGAAAATTTTTACGCGGAGACGGGCAGAAAATACATCAAAGAAGATATTGGCGTATACAACCCTCTCCTGGGCAAAACCTACTCGGAGCTCGCAGCGCTCAGCAGAAGCATGCACAAAAGCCAGGGCTTCGGCACGTCGCCAAGGCATGGTGAACATATGGAATATCTGGAGCACCGGCTTGGATCGGTCCCCGAAAAAGGCATTCTGGACAATATCACATCCAATTGGACCCGATTTGAGGGAGGGAAAAAAATAGACGCGGCGATTCGCCAAATCATCAGCGAGTTTGACGATCAGCGGCCTGAAAAATCCGTTCCGGCCATGCTGCGCCTCCATGACGCTATTCAAAAACTTCCGGCACAGAATGATCCTCTGCTGATTTACAAAAAGGAAGAACTGAACGGCCTCATCCTGTCCGCCATGGGTTTGCGCCTTCAGGCCTACGCCGACAAATATTACGCGAGCCCGGGAGACAAAGTACAATTGACCATATCCGCGATCAACCGCGGCGGACTTTCCCCCACATTGAAAACGATAATCGTCGGGACGGACAAAATCGATACTTCCGTAGTCCTTCGTAAAAACAAACCGCACACCCGGGTTCTATGGAAAGAAATACCTAAAGACGCCTCCTATTCACAGCCCTACTGGCTGGAGCGACCTATAGTCGACGATCTGTTCTTTACCGACGACTACCAGCTATTGGGAAGAGCCGAGGGCGATCCGGCCATGAGCGTAACCTGCGTACTCACGGTAGAGGGCAGGGATATCATCAGCGAAGTTCCGGTGGTTTACCAATGGACCGATCCCGTAGCCGGCGAGCAGTTTCGTCCTTTTGAGATCACTCCGGAAGCTACTGTCAGCTTTACGGAATCATCCTATATATTTACCTCTTCACTGGCGAAGACCATCAACATCCATGTAAAAGCGCTGAAAAACGATCTGAAAGGACAGGTCCGGATCATCGCGCCGGAAAACTGGCGCGCGCAGCCCGCGCGGACCGATGTCGTCCTGTCCAAAGCCGGAGAGGAAAAGATGGTTTCCTTTACAGTGGTACCGCCTTCAGAAACCGCGTCGGGAGAGATAAGCGCCGTATATGTCAATGAAGACGGCCGCGAGTCGGACAAAGGCGTTTCCATCGTATCGTACCCTCATATTCCGACACGAACGGTTTTTCCCGCCAGCGCGGCCGCGGTGACCAAAATAGACATCGCCCGAAACAACGAACGTATCGCCTATATACAGGGAGCCGGAGATAAAGTCGCCGCCGCGCTCGCCTCCATAGGCTATAAAGTCGATGTATTGACCATCGAAGAACTGGCCCTGGCCGACCTTTCACGATACGACGTAGTGATTACCGGCGTACGGGCGTATAATGTATGGGAAGAATTAAGCTTTCTGAACGCCAGACTTCTGGACTTTGTAAAAAAAGGCGGCAACCTGATTGTACAGTACAATGTCAACAGAGGGCTTAAGACGGAAGAAATCGGTCCTTATCCTTTCTCCTTGTCGCGGGAAAGGGTGACCGTGGAAGACTCACCCTTTTCGATCCTTAAACCTGAACATCCCGTTTTAACGGTTCCGAATACCATTACGGACAAGGATTTTTCAGGATGGATTCAGGAAAGAGGACTTTATTTCGCGGATTCCTGGTCTGAAGAGTATGAAACCATACTGGGTTTTCAGGACCCGGGGGAAGATTTTCTCCATGGCGGCCTGCTTGTCGCGAAATACGGCGAGGGTTCCTTTATCTATACCGGGCTCTCCTTTTTCAGACAACTGCCAGCCGGAGTACCGGGCGCGTACAAGCTATTCATTAACCTGATTTCGTACAATGGAAACAGATAAGGAAACCTCCGGGGCCGAACGAAAAAAATGGCGCTGGATATATGGCGCCGTACTAGGTTTTCTCGCGCTCGAAATTGTCTTTTTTTATTATCTGAGTAATTTGTTCCGATGAGCTTACTTGATTGGATTGTTTTATTAGGCACACTTGCTTTTATCGCCATATACGGGATCGTAAAAAATCGCGGCATCAGCAATATTGAAGGTTATCTCAAAGGTGACCAGGACATGCGATGGTATACCATAGGCCTCTCCGTAATGGCGACCCAGGCCAGCGCGGTGACCTTCCTGTCCACACCGGGCAAGGCTTTCGACGACGGACTGGGTTTCGTCCAGTTTTATTTTGGATTGCCCATCGCCATGGTGATCCTCTGCGTCACCTTCCTGCCCATCTTTTACAAGCTCAACGTCTATACCGCGTACGAATTTCTGGAGAAGCGCTTTAATCTCAACACCCGTATGCTGGCGGCTTTCCTGTTTTTATTAAACCGGGGTTTATCGGCGGGAATAACGATTTACGCGCCGGCGATTATCTTATCCTCGATTTTAGGCTGGTCGCTCAATATGACCAATATTTTCATCGGACTCTTTGTCATCATCTATACCGTATCCGGAGGCACCAAGGCGGTAAGCCAAACCCAGAAACAGCAAATGCTGGTCATCCTGATCGGCATGGTCGTCGCGTTCGGCTATATCTTTTACCTGCTGCCTCCAGAAGTTGGTTTCGTAGAGGCCATGCATGTGGCGGGTGTTATGCAAAAGCTCGACGCGGTCGACTTCTCGCTCGATTTCAATTCGCGGTATACCTTCTGGTCCGGCATCACGGGAGGTTTGTTTCTGGCCCTCTCCTATTTTGGAACGGACCAGTCTCAGGTCCAACGCTACCTGACAGGAAAATCCCTGAAAGAAGGTCGCCTGGGATTGCTGTTCAACGGTCTCTTGAAAATTCCCATGCAGTTTTTGATCCTGCTGACCGGAGTGATGGTATTTGTATTTTTTCAGTTTGAGAAACCACCCGTGTTTTTCAACCAGGCGGAGATCGGCAATTTAAGCCATAACCCGGAATTTCAGAAAAAATACGAAGCGCTGGAAAACGAGCATTCCCTCAACTTTGACCGGAAAAAAGAGGTCGTCTCCAGATATGTAGAAGCCGTACGAACAGACCATAACGTTGAACAGGAATCGCTAAAAGCGTCCATACTCGAATTGAACAATGAAAACCAGCGTATCCGCGACGAGGCGAAAGCGCTGATCCGGGAGAGTGATCCCGACGCGGAAACCGGCGACTCGGACTATGTTTTTATTACCTACGTCATGACCTATCTGCCGGCTGGACTGGTCGGCTTGCTGATCGCGGTCATATTTTGCGCCGCCATGTCGTCCACTTCCAGCGAGCTCAACGCGCTGGCCTCCTCTACATTGGTGGACTTCTATAAAAGAGTGTACAAAACAGACGCCGACGAGCGACACTATGTACTCATGTCCAAGTTTTTTACCGCTTTCTGGGGACTGCTGGCGATCGCGTTCGCCTTATTCGCCTCCCTGGTCGAAAACCTGATCGAGGCGGTCAATATTATTGGCTCCCTGTTTTACGGGACTATCCTCGGCATGTTTCTGACCGCGTTTTATCTTAAGTTTGTAAGAGGCAACTCCGTATTGCTCGCGGCCATCATTTCGGAAGCCATCGTCATCATCCTGTATTTCACATCCGATATCGGCTTTCTATGGTTCAACGCCATCGGATGCCTGAGCGTCATGGTATTGTCGAGCGTTTTTCAATTCTTTTCAGGAGAAACGTCCATAAGGAAAGAAAAAATATAGACTCGCCCATAGCGTCGTCCCATATGGAGCGGGAACGTCCGAACGGATAGCCTCACTCCCTGTTTCGGGCAAAAACAGGATCATGATCACCCTGTGAGCGAATAACTTATTTTTTTTATTACAATAAATGTAAAATTTATTACATTGGCTTTAGGTTTTTAAACAACTAAAGCTATGAAGAAAATTTTACTTTGCCTGTCCATGCTATGGGGAGGCGTGGTCTCCGCTCAGCCGATGCTGGTGAGCGAGATCCCCAATTCCAGTTCATATTTCAAAAAGGGTGAAAACCTGGTCTTTTTTACCACCAGCGACTCCCTGATGGTCACGGACGGTACCACAAGCGGCACCGTATTGGTAAAAAGTGGCTTTGTCAATCCCTATCCGATCAACGCCATCGGTGATCTCTTGTACTTCGTCAGCGGCGATGGAGAGCTATGGCGAAGCGATGGCACCGCGTACGGTACGTATTGGCTTTACACCTTTTCTTCCAGAGAAATAGGAAATCAGTTTACCCTTGGCTCCGCCCTGTATTTTAGCGCGGTAACCGCCGCGACGGGGAGGGAGCTTTACCGCAGTGACGGAACCGTAGGGGGAACAATCCTGCTGAAAGACATTTATTCCGGCTCCGGTAGCGGAATCGGCGATGTCGATTACCTTCCGGTCGGCAATACGCTGTATTTTCAGGCCACCGACGCTACACATGGCAAGGAACTCTGGAAAACCGACGGCACACCGGCCGGTACCGTATTGGTCAAAGACGCCTGGCCGGGTACGGGCGATGGCTATGTCAAAGGATTATGGGAAAACAATGGAACCATCTATTTCGGAGGGAATGACGGTACGCGCGGGACCGAGCTGTGGAAGTCGGACGGGACTGCCGGGGGGACGCTCATGATAAAAGACGTCAATCCAGGCGCTCCGGGCGGCTTTACCGGAGACACGCTCCTTTTCGCCAACAATGAAGCGTTTTTTGTCGCCAATGACGGTGTTCACAAGCTCAATGTATGGAAAACGGATGGTACAAGCCTTGGCACCAACCTGATAAAGGAACTGGAAGTAGAGGACGATTATTATAAAGTCGACCTGCTCTATACCTATGGCGGCCTTGTTTATTATTCCGTATACTGGGAAAGCTGGGCGGACGCGTGGCTCTGGAAGACCGATGGCTCGGAAGCCGGTACCAGCTCCTACAAGACTTTTTATAATACCTATTTCGATGTCGAACAAAGTCTTTTCCATGACGGCAAGCTGTATCAGATCATTTCCGACGGTGGAGACTGGGTAAGCCTTCTGGTCACCGATGGCACCGAAGAAGCTACATTTCTGAAAGAAGTCGGAGGTTACGGAGACGTGGAAGTCTGGGACATGACTATTTTGAATGACCATGTCATATTTGGCTTTACAGGCCAGTCGAGCGCTTTTTGGGGATATTATAAAAGTGACGGCACAGAAGCCGGCAGCAAGTTTTTCACCTCGGGCGCCATCAGCAAACCCCGAAGCCAGGTGATACTGGACAATAAGTTGTTCTTTTCCATGGATGTCGGATATTACGATCTTGGCGGAGTAAACCATCCGGACCATTACTGGCAACTTCAATATTCCGACCTGGAAAGCACGACTTTATTACAAACCCAGTCTGGCGTCTCATTGGCCGGAAGCGACAACCTGTTCGAGATCAACGGCAATCTGCTTTTCACCACCTACAACGACCATTATCTGGCTCCCCAGCCACAACAGAAGCGCCTGTGGCTGTATAATCCCGATTCAACTCAATGCGCGTCTTCAGGAGCCATTCTGAGAGAGTTCTGGGACAATGAAACCGGAACGACCATCGCTTCCGTACCTTTTGAAACTACCATTCCGGATA
The DNA here is from genome assembly GCA_023391415.1 of Bacteroidota bacterium. GTDB lineage: Bacteria > Bacteroidota > Bacteroidia > Cytophagales > Cytophagaceae > SpSt-227. Next base: position 69,119 of record JAEWAY010000016.1, read on the forward strand.
CGGCTTTTCTACTTACTTCCTTCCAGGCTCCCTCCAATACAGGCACCTTTTACGGCGCGCGTTATCGGGGATATGTCTGCGCGCCCTCTACCGGAAACTACCGGTTCTGGATCGCCAGCAACGACGCCGGCGAATTGTGGCTGAGCACGGATGAATCTCCGGAAAACAAAATAAAAATCGCTTCCGTCGCTTCGTTTACCGATCCCTTGCAATGGAACAAGTTTCCCACCCAGCAATCCGCTCCGATAGCCTTGCAAGCCGGAAAGAAATATTACATAGAAGCCCTGCATAAGCAAAACGCGGGAACAGACCACATGGCGGTAGGCTGGCAACTACCGGACAATACCTACGAAAGGCCTATTCCCGGCGGGCGGCTCTCTCCCTACGCCAATCAGGCGCCCATCATACAACTGACTGTACCGGAGGGACCATTTACAGACACGGACAATGTCCTCATTGAAGCGGAAGCCAGTGATCCCGACGGAGTAATCGTAAAAGTGGAGTTTTATGCCAATGATCGGAAAGTCGGCGAGGACCTGTCCGCTCCCTATACCTACACCCTCCCGAAGCTCCAGGGAAACCAAAGAATCAGAGCCAGAGCCATTGACAACTCCGGAGAAGTGGTCATCTCCAACGAGCGCTTCGAGTACTTCGCCATGGCTCCCGACCGGTTTACTCTTGTAGACGCGACGACCGACCAGGATATTTACGATATGGAAAACAGCGCGGTGGTCAGGATGTTTCCGACACGAAAGATCAACATACGTTACAATCCGGTCGGAAATCCGGCCAGTGTCGTCTTCAAAGTAGACGGCGTACAGCGTAGAATCGAAAATACGGCTCCTTTCGCCCTTGGCGGAGACAATAACGGAGACTACCACCCGGTAACAAACCTTTTAGAAGGTTTCAGGGAGTTGATAGCGGAAGAATACTCCGGCAACAATGGTTCAGGACAGTTATTACACAGCCGGATTCTTTACTTTATCATCGATTCGGTCATTACCGCCAGTGGCCAGTATATTTCTCATTTTACATTATACGACGCGACGACGAATCAACCACTCCGATTCATCACCAGCTCCATGGCGATCAACCTGGACCAGCTACCAACCGACCAACTGGCTATAGTGGCCAACACCTATCCTCCCACGGTAGGCAGCGTACGGTTGAGCTATGGCGAAAGTCTGAACAGGATGGAAAACCAGGCCCCATATAGCCTCTTCGGAGACAATAGCGGCGACCTGAACGCGGGTTCCCTTCTTCCGGGGTACAACCCATTGACAGCGACTCCCTACTCCTCCAACAATGGCGGTGGCCAGGAAGGCTACGCTCTGACAGTTTATCTCAGTGTGACAGGGTCCTATAGCGCGTCGCGCCTGGCCCTGATGGACGAGGCCGTAAACGGGGCCGCTAACGCGACGCTCCACTGCTATCCCAATCCGGCTTCGACGCAGGTCGATATCGAGATAAGAACCGACGCGGCTTCGCGTAGTCTGGTAGAGATATACGATGTGGCTGGTACGTTGAAAGCCCAGGTCTATGACGGATTCCTGTCGGAGCGGGAACTAGTGACGCTTACCTGGTCGCTGGCGGGTCAGTCTCCGGGAATCTATCTGGTCAAAGTCACCATGGACGAATCCGTGTATACCGAAAAGCTCATAGTCCGATAGCTTATAATCAAGTCGTGAGGCTGCCTGAAAAGCAGCCTCACCTTTTATTTCCGATTGTAGCGGCCGCGGCTTTATATAAAAGCTCAACGTCTGAGCATACCGGTAACCGATTGCTGAAAAGCCCGCGGCGACATGCCCGTACGCTTTTTAAACAAACGGATAAAGTACGAATAATCTTCATAGCCCAGCCACCCCGCCACTTCTCCTACGGTAACCTCCGCGCTCGTCAGCAGCCGTTTGGCTTCCAGCGTGATCCTGTCCGCGATCAGGTCCGACGTCGAACAGCCCAGCACCTCATTGCAGATACGGCTCAGGTGTCTGGTAGTCATATGCAGCATCTCCGCGTACCGCCCGGGTGATTTTATTTCCCGAAAATGCTGGTCAATCAGCTTTTGCAGCTTCAGCGCTTTTTCATAATGTACGCCACCCCGCGACCGATCCTGATAATTCCTGTCATAGAGACGGGCCAATTCGATATAAATCAGATCCGTCAGGCTTTCCAGACTAGCCGTCTGATACAGGCGCTCTGTCCGATACTCCTGACACAACAAGTCGAACAGGCTGGTGAGCCGCCCAAGTTCCTCTCCCATAGGTCGTATCAGAGGATCGTTTTGCCGGAGATAAAAAAAGGGAAAATCGTCGATTTTACGGTGCAGAAAGATATTGTCGTAAAACTCCCGGGTATGAAAAAAAACATAACCATCCGTATCGGCGGACAAATCCCAACAATGCGCCTGCCCGGGATTGAGTACAAAGACAGTACCCGGCGCTACCTCGTAGCTGTCAAAGTCGACCTGATGTGTTCCCCCGCCCTGTGTAAAAAATACGCATAGGTAGGTACTATGCTTGTGGGGCGCGTTGACAAACGCGTGACTTTTGAGGTGCGTTGCCAGATCGCTGGCGTAGAAATACGCGTTTTTTTGTTCCTCTCCAAAGGCGCCGATACCATATACCGGCATAGTATTCTTCATCATCCTAAAATAAGACATAGGTCCGAATAGTCCTTCTCACAGTCTTGATTTTTGGGTGGACTAAAAACAAAAAAATCCACGGGATATAAAACCCCGCGGGTTTAGAAATATAACAAGGAGAATAGCTGATGCTATTGTACAAAGATTTTGACTACTTGATCACCTACTTTTAAGAAATATATACCTTTAGCGATACCATCTACCAGAATACTCTCCGTATTCATTCCTTCACGGACAACGCTACCCCTGCTATCGTACAAAATAAAATGGTCCACCTTCTCTCCAATATTCAACACCCCGCCATTCACCGGATTGGGAAAAGGCTGAAGATTAAACGCGTGATTAGTACCTTCTCTCCAAACAGACTCAAACACTTCTTCACTTGTCTGTCTTAAACCGCTTGAACAGGACTCAATAGTAAAAAGGAAGGTCTTGTTAATTTCGGAAGTACTGGCTATAGAAATCGCCTTACCAGCCTTTACTTCGACAACGGTCCCGGAAGTGGTATTCAGATCTCCCGAAACAGCAACATAATTGATAGCTTTCAGAAGCTGATTTGAGGAAAACGTTTGTGAAGTCAAATTTAAAGTAGATGGCGCTTGATCAATCGTTACGACATTACTGGTATTCTGGGTTGTTCCAGAATATACGATCCGTCTAAATAAAGTTTTAACAGTAATAATTCCCGGCGAATACGAAGAATTTGTAGCGCCTGAAATAGTTGACCATGTCGATCCGTTATTCACACTTTGTTGCCATTGAAATGTAAACGATCCAGTACCTCCACTTAAGGAGGTGCCACTCCGCTGCGTCAGCGATGTGGCCGATTGACCAGGGCATAAAACCTGATCAACACCAATCAGATTGTCAAGTATAGGGTTTGTAACGACATTAACTACCCTTGAAACGGACAGGGAACAAGTGAGCGTCCCCGGAAAAGTAGAATAATTATGGGTCGTTTCAAGCACATAGGTAGTACTCACGACAGGACTTACATCAATAAAATAAGAAGTACCCAATACGGAACTTCCTTGTTTCCATTTATAAGTACTTACATCTGTAGAAGATGCCGATAATCTAATGGTATTGCCTAGCACAACATTGGCATTAACCGGAATTATGTCGCTCAGAGGATTATAACAAGTTACATACTTGATATATGCAGCGTCCGACGTCACCTGAATAAATCCACCACTCCCGGACCATTTAACTTTTATAGAAATTGGCCCATCATAATAGATACTTTGAGTTGTCGAATTGCCATATTCAGTTAGCACCCCATTGCTAACATTAACACTTACAGTCTTATACATATCAGCGGACTTTCCGGTAAAAACATACGTATATTCCTTATTCGCGCAGACATGCGCGTCGCCTGTAATGCTACTTTGCGCGTACGCGTAGATATTTGACAGGCAAATAAAAGTAAACAACAGGCGATATATTCTCATTTTTCCCATCATTACTTATTATTCTGAATAGCTTTTACCTCTTTCTTCAATTCATCATTCTCTTTCTTCAGTTGAATCAGATACAACGTCAGTTCCTCTATCTTTTCCAGCAACTTGGCGTCCATCTTCGCCACGTCGATACCACTCTCCACGACTTCCACGGCGGATGGCACATTGGGCAGGTGATTGTTTTCCTTGACAAACTTTTCTACCTGCTCCAGCGGCATCAGTTTATACTCATCCGCGAATACATAGTCGGCCCAGTCGGCAGTCCCCGCCACAGCGACTTTTAGCTTCTCGGTAATGATCCCATCTTTGACGGCGAGGCGGTAGCCGGCAGGAACAACAACGCCGCCGCCACCTATGGCTAGAGTATTCGTTATACTGGCGCGTCCACGGACACTCAACATAGATACAGTTGAATTAATATCATATCCCAATGTCAACTGTCCCAATGATCCAACTTCAAAAACCACCTTATGAGCACTAGTACTACTTATATATGACGTTCCTCTTAACATAAAGCTTGATGAGGGATTGACTTCTAGAAACCTCAATTCCCTATATTGCGTTTTTGCCGAATTGACATATTGCTTGAAAGACCCAAGCTGAGCTACACCATATCCACCATAAGGGGCCCCCCACTCAGATTCGATTTGAATCCTGGGTCGACCACCATTATCAGCTTTTAAATAAAGTGTTTTTCCACTGTACGCCGCGTCGGGAGTAATATTATCGGACTCTTCCACCCAGGGTACAGTCGATTGCGCCAACGCGTTGAATGACACTATAGTCATTGATAAAAATAAAGCCTTACCGGCCTGTCGCGAGAACATGGATTTGATTGTCATAAAAATTAAATTGGTTTATAATGTAAAATTTATCTTATACATAAAAAATAGCTACATGGTAAAAATATAATAAACAATAATCACATAACCGATGCAAATATAAGCGACAATCGATAGTAAAAAAACATTAATCGATTTTTTTATAAAAAATAAAAGAACACTGTTTATAGTGTTACGCAAATCTCAGCATAGACGGGGATTCCGGATCTCCGCTTCGCTACGTCCGGAATGACGGCCAGGGTTTGGATAACGGACGCGGTGGATAAAGGCTGAACGACGATGAAGGAAGGCTTAACAGGCGCGTGATGGCGAAGGCCAAAACCCGAAATAAACGCTCATTGTATACTTGGCGATCCCCTCTAGTCACTTGACGCGCTTCATGACCC
>JAEWAY010000018.1 GCA_023391415.1 Bacteroidota bacterium
CCGACTAAAATCATCGATCACATTCAGTGTCCGTATCGTTTTGCCGCTAGCCAGAGTATCATGCATAAAATCAAGGCTCCAGGTTATATTCGGGCCAATAGGACAGAGCAAAGGCGCTTTTACACGAACTGGAAGACGTTTCTTGCGCTTGTTTCTCAGATTCAGGCGCATGCTTGTGTAAATACGGTATACACGTTTGTGATTCCACATATACTGCAACTTTCTCAGGCGATGGTACATCATCCAGAAGCCCCAGGCGCGGTGCAGATCCGCAAGTCTGGAAAGTTGTTCGATCACTTCGCTGTCATCTTTACGTTTTGCCTGATAATAGAATGCGGAGGTACTCATACAAAACAATGCACAGGCCTGCCGAAGGCTCATGCCAAAGTCTTCACGGGCATAGCCTACAAGCTCACGCTTCTCGGCAGGCCCTAAAGCTTTTTTTCAATCACATCCTTTAAGACAGTGTTCTGAAGAGTGAGTTCCGCAACTATTTTCTTGTACTGCGCCAACTCCCGTTCCATATCTTTCATCTGTTTAAGATGGGAGCTTTCCATTCCGGAGTATTTACTCTTCCAACTATAGAAGGTCCCTTTGCTAATGCCATGTTCCCGACAAATGTCCGAAACCGATTGGCCGGATGACTGTTGGGATAAAATCTTGATGATCTGTGATTCGCTGAATTTGCTCTTTTTCATGCTTCCTAAGTTATTAAAACTACTTTTATATCCGTAGCTGTTTTTAGGGAAGATTACATAAGGAGTTGGCCTGTTTGTTTTTAAGTTGAAAAGGTAGTGGTTTTGTAGTGCAAAAATAACGTGGTAGGAGACTCGTGCGCTAATCTCGGCCGGGACGAAAAGAAGTAATACGCGCCCTCATTCATTTTGCTGCTTGATGAATTTCTGCAAATCCTTATTCGCTCCATAGATTACCAGTACATCGCCTTTTTCCAGAACAGTGTCCGGTCTAGGGATACCTTGGACGGTAGATACTTCCCGGTCCTTTCCGGGAAAAAGACTTTTTTCGTTGGTTTTTATAGTGGTCAATATTAGTAAGTTGTAGTTTTTTCGAAAATTGATTTCCTCTATGGTTTTACCGACGCAGTTTTCCGGAGTGGCGACTTCGACTACGCTAAAGTTCTTGTTTAGCTCAAACGAGTCGATCACTCCTTTGATGCAGAGTTTTTTAGCCCATCGCTCCGCGGTTTCTTCTTCGGGGCGAACGATTTCAGACACTCCGATCGCCCGAAGCACATTTTCATGCAGCGAATTGATCGACCGGCTGATCAGCCTCTTTACTCCAAGGTTTTTAAACATGGCGGTAGCCATGATATTCATCCCCTGATCTTCGCCAATGCATACCATCACAATATCGGTATTTTTTAGAGGAAGGCTGGACACCACCTCTTCGTCGGTCGCGTCCAGGCAGATCGTATGGGATATTTTATCCTTCAGGGCCGTGACCTTTTCCATCCTCGCGTCCACTCCGATCACTTCATTGCCTTGTCGCGTCAGTTTTTCGGCCAGAGAAGCGCCGAAGTTTCCCAATCCTACAATAATAAATTTCATAGCCTGAATAGTTTAATTAATCATGATTTCATCTGTCGGGTAACGGTAGTTTGGTGTCCGGACTTTTCTGAACAACGCGATCAGCACGGACAGCATCGTAACCCTGCCGGTAAACATGGTGGTCATGAGCGCCAGCTTGCTCCAGTCGCTTAAATCGGCCGTGACGCCGAGGCTTAGTCCGGTGGTGCTGTACGCGGAAAAACATTCAAAAATGATATCCGGGAGGGGGATACGCCGCTCCATACGGGCGATGAACAGGATGGCGAAACCAATGACGACCAGCGACAGTGTCATGGTAGCGAAAGCCCTCCGTACAGATATATCGGCGATTTCACGTCGGAAAATCTCGATTTTCGTTTTCCCTTTCGCCAGACTTATGGCGTTGAGGATCGCGATCGCGAATGTGCTGGTCTTGATACCGCCTCCCGTGGAAGCGGGAGAGGCGCCGATCCACATAAACATGATAATGAGCATGAGGGATGAAAAGTGAAGCTGGCGGAAATCAATCGTATTGTAGCCGGCGGTTCTCGGAGTCGTGGCGGTAAACAGAGCGGTCGTAAACTTGCCCAATCCTTCATGGACTGACAATACATTGTCGGATTCCATAATGTATATGAACAGGGTTCCGGTCAAGGTGAGCGAAAAGGTCGTGATCAGGTTTATCTTGCTGCTTAACGTCAGTATCCAGGGCTTGTAACGCGTTTTGCCGGATACGAACCATAGGAAATAGCGGGTGACGACATAGTTGACATAGCGTACCACGTTGATGACGATAGGGAAGCCCAGGCCTCCAAAAACAAAAAGCGCGATAATGACGAGTTGCAGCGGATAATTGTCGACCAGTCCTTCATTCATCAATCCTTCCGGCATGGTAGAAAATCCGGCGTTGCAGAAAGAGGATATGGAGTGAAAGATGGAAAAATACACCCGGTTCCAATAGGAAGGGAACATGGCCGGGTCCAGATTGATGAAGATGAGTATCGCTCCGAAAAACTCGACCCAGAAAGTAATGACCAGTATCCTTCCCAGTGTGGTAAAGACGTCGCCCAGTTTGCCGGTATTGGATATGTCGTTGAGGGCGATCTGATTTTCATATGTCGCGCCGCCTTTGAAGAAGTAACTGAAATAGCTGGCGAAAGTCAATATACCCAGGCCTCCGGCCTGAATCAGGAGCATGATGATTGTCTGGCCAAACCGTGTGAAGCTGCTTGTATTCACCACCACCAGTCCGTTGACGCATACCGCGCTTGTCGAGGTAAAAAGCGCGTCGACAAGCGAAATGCCATGGAGCGTGGCCCTGGGAAGCATTAACAGGAAGGTTCCCAATAGGATTAACGCCAGGAAGCTGAAAATAAACAACCGGGCCGGGGTGAGAAAAGAACGTTTGTAACTGATCCGCGGGGTAGCGAACACGCGTATCAGCACCAGAAGTACCGCGTATCGGATCCAGTTTGAAATAGTAGTGTCATGGATGTCAAATTGTCTGTGCACGCAATACCCTATAAAAATCAGGCTTAGCAGGTCGAATATCAGAATATTGACATTCAGGTCTTTTTTTGAGAAAAAGTAAGCGCCTGTCGTAAAAGCGATACTTATTGATAAAAGGATGATGTAAAAGAGTAAAATACCGGGCTCAAGCCATTTCGGAAAGGAAAATCCATACTCCGCGGTCAAGACCAGTAGCCCGAGTCCATGCAGGATCAGCAGAACTCCACTCGTGATTTTGCTGGTAAAGAATGCTTTCATGTCATACGATCGCCAGTCCCGATCAGGCGCCGCTTGAGAGCCTGGAGCTGGCGATTGTTTCCTCCGCGAAGCTATCGGAGTAACGCGATAGACGCAATATATATCGCGAAAGATTTTTAAGCCTTCCCCTCAGACCGGATGTTGCCGCTCCGCTTCCTATGGAACTTCGCCCTGAGCTGAGCGTCCGTTGTTGCTCGACGCCCCGAGTGATGTTTGTGAGCGGCGATGTATATATAGCGGCTCGAAACGGGTTAACGGAACAATAAAAGCCAACTCTGAACAAGTTGGCTTTTATTGTTACAAAGGTTTTCCTGCTCTTATTCTACCACAAATCGCTGTATTATTTTTTCATCCGTATCAGTAGTCACACTGAACAGATATACTCCTTTGACATATCCGGCCAGTTGAAGCCTGATCCGGTCACCGGTCAGGGTATATTGTATATCTTCCCGTTCGCTTCCGGAGAGTTCGTACAGCTCTACCTTTTTTATACCCGAACGTTTCGGCAGTGGTATAAAAACAACATCCTTTGCCGGATTGGGAAATATCCGCGGGTACTCAGTATGCGGGGCGGAAGTGGCGGTAACAATGCCAACTTCATCGTCTATCCAGGCAATTCTGCTGGTCAGCCAGGTGCGCAGATAGTCGATTTCCTTTTCATACGAGCCGGTCGCGACCGCGTTGGGCCATACAAGAGAGTCCAGAATATCCCATTTGTAGAAATTCAGCCGCTGGGAGTATTCCAGTTCAGCCGCTTTGGTTTCCAGAAGACTCATTACAGAAGGCACAAGCGTTTCCCTCAGCTCCTGCCAGCGGGCTTCGGCTTTTTGCCTGAATGCCGGATTGGCAAATAGTCCTGGCAGCCAAGGACTCACGAAAAACGAGTTGTTTCTGACCCACCAGCCGGTCGGGTCGTCTCCGCCGCTGTAGTTGATATTGCCCGCGGCGATATCAAAGTCCCACAGCGGACCGAAACGAAGCTTGCCTCCCCTGTCTTTATGCATAAAAACGCTGCTTACAAACTGCGCGTCATGGTTCTTAAACAGTTCATTGATCCAGTACCAGTCGATCAGCGTTTCCGTATCCAGATACTGCTCATAGGCGTTGGGGTCACCGGATGACATGATCGCGTTTTCAGCCTGCTGCACATAGTCCCTGATATAGTTGAGTTGCGTGTCGGGAATGTCTTCCGGAGATTTAATGGTAATGGCGGCATTATTGGTAGTTCTGAACCAGAAATCTTCGTCCAGGCGCATATCCACCTCCAGCAGATAGCCGCCGGTAATGCTGTAGCTGTCCGTGTCTGTATTGGAAAGCTCGGGAATATTCACCCGGCCTTCAGATACCTTTATTTGCTCTCCCCAGAGATACGTACCCTGGTATTTCCCGTTGAGCACCACATCCACGTTGCGCGTGCGGGGAGTATAGGTCAGCGCCGACTGTCGCCCCATAGCCAGTGCCAGATAGTTGCGCAGAAGCGTTTTGTCCGCGTAGTTGGCCAGCAGCACCCACTCTCTGTCCGCCGGCATGCCCAGCACCGAAGCCTTGGTTTTCAGCTTTACCTTATAAGGTTTCTTGGGCATATTCCAGGTAGAGTTGCCCCGTCCCTTGATTTCCATGGGAGCGTCAAACAGTGTGCCGCTGGCGTCCCGGACGCGTATATTGGCCTGTACATAGGTTTCCTTGGTATCAATCGGTTTTTGCTGCTCCGTATCAATATAGATTACAGGCAGACCGGTATAGACCAGCTCTACCCGGTAGCGTTTTTCCATATTATCGGGTGACAGGATCGTATAGTAGACCGGAGAGGAAAAATCATTGACGCTGACTCCGCTTTCCTGCCTGATGTCCCGGACCCATACCGAAGCCGTATTGCTTGTGGTAAAAGTAGCTTTGAGAGGCAGAGCAGATGCTTCCTGTGGGATTATGCTGATAATAAGGCTGTCTCCGTAAATATCGCAGTCAATATCCTGAGCGATAAGTCCTTGATTTTTGTCCGCTTCAAAAGTCAGAGAAGTGATTTTGGGCGTGTCGACGGCCAGCAGACGTGCCGGCCAGCACACAAGAAAGACATAGAAGAGTAAAAATTGCTTATTCATAATAGGTTGGTTTATGGATTGAAAAATATCGCGAGATTGAACAGGCCGGCTCCGGCTATGGTGTTTTTACAATTTTCTCGGTCATGATCTGTCCGCGCGTATCGCTGATGATCAGATAATAGACGCCCGAGTCTTGGGGCAGATTCAGTAGTGCGCGGTCATTTTCCGTCAGAAACTCTCTGATAAGCTGCCCGCGACATCCGTATAGCCGCGCGCGTGAAGGACCGGTTCCCGGAGCTGCTTCCAATACGATATGATCATTGGCCGGATTGGGATACAGGCGCCAGGAAGCGGCAGGTCGCGTCCCGACGCCCGTTATCGCGTCGCTTTCCAGTATAGCCAGGCCGAACGCGGAGGGATTGCCGTAGGAGACGTCTTCTCTGGCAAACCAGGTGATTTTGCCGTCCCTGAGCCGGGTGTCACTGTCATTGACATGAAAATCCATGCCCAGCAGCTTGCCCTCCGCGGGCGATACTCCGATGGAGGACCATGGCGCGGCCACCTCGACTATATAACCTCTGCCGGTCAGCGCGGAAGCGGCGCGTATACCGGCGACTGGCTTATTGTGACCTTCGAGTATCCGGGAGGCGTCGTAGTGGATTACAAACTGAAAATCGTTGGCGTCGTAGGCGGAAGCCTTGTCGTTGTTACCATCGATATAAATCTCGATACCATCATTTTCCCAGAAGTTGGAAGAAGAAGCCAGTTGTACATCGTCGGTGACATCATACAGAAAATACAGTTGAGTATCGTCATAAAGAACCCGCGCCCGGGCGCTCAGATCATGGTCATTATCGACTGTCATGATCCTGTTCTGAAGCTCGTATTCCGTGGCCAGATCCCAGATTGATTCGATTTGCCCGTCGATGGCGACAGGCGATGGAGTCCTCATGATTTTTACGCCCGCGAAGTCTGTGACCGTAACGGTAATGGTCTTGCTTTCCACCCTTCCGTGCGGGTTGATAATGACGACCTTGAACGTGTTGCCATTATAGGACGGGTCAATAGCGGATATATTCAGCGCGTTGTCGGTCGCTCCCGGGATTTCCTGATTATTTCTGTACCACTGATAGCTCAGTTCCGGACCGGAAGCGGCGATGGAAAGTTTCAGAGCCTCATGCTCCGCCACTACGGTATCGCTGAGATCGGTGGTAATACGGGGAGGAACCTCATGGTCGATTGTAAGCAGGCTGAGCATCTTTCGCGCGTAGCGCTCGCCCAGCAACCGGTAGCCGGCAGTAGTAAAATGCAGCCTGTCGGACACCGCTGTACATCCGCTGGAAGAAATGACATGAGCGGTCGGGATAGTGTTTGGCAGCGCGTTGATCGTCGTATTCATGCCGGCTGTCAGGCCGCCTTGTCCCGCGTCGACCACCTGACCGGCAAGCAGAGGCACCTCGCTGGCGCTGAGTCCCAGATCCGTCAGCAGGTTGTTGTATACTCCTCTTACTTTGCCGGGCCATTGATTGTCGCCGCTATTCGATTCGCCCTGGTGCATCAGTATACCTTTGATGACTCCGTCCCTTTGCGCGATCTTTGCCAGTTCGACAAGTCGGGCGTATGGATTTCCGCCGTATTCGTTGATGATGTTTTTCATCCACTGTTCAGCGCCATTGGTGTAGGAGGCGTAGTTTTGTTTGTCAAACAGCTCGATTTTACAGCCGGCTACCGCTACGTGGACAATACCCACCCGTATATGGGAAGGAAGCTCGGCGACCATGGTACGGCCAAAATTATCCGCGGGGCCGATGCCTGTATTGCAGCGACTGAGTGGTGGAGTGGCCGTGCGCCAGTTTGCCGCGGTTTGCCCGCTGCAATTGACCGCCTGCAATATCCTGAACCGGCTGTCTACAGTACGGTCCAGCGCTTCAATAGTACCCTGTCCTTCCATATTGGACTGACCGAAGCACAGATAGATATGAAAGTCCGGGTCCTGCGCCCGCGCGGTGCTCAGAAGGCACAGCAGAGCCATCAGCGTCGCTGTTTTTTGTAGTCTTTTCATATAAGTGGAAGATGTATAGGGATGAAAGAAAAGCTCCCGGTATCATATTTCCGGGAGCTTATAAAAAATTATTTCAGTATTCTGACTATTTTCTCTTGCTGATCGCCGCGCAGATGAAGAAGATACATGCCGGAACTTAACGTCGAAACATTGATTGTACCGGTAGCGGCGCCCTTGAGGACCTCGACGCCTCTGGCATCCAGCACACGATATTCAAACGCGCCGTCCATGCCTTCCACCTGAATGTAATTTTCAGGAGTGGTCGGATACACGTTGATTCCGTCACGTTTTTCATGAGAGAAAGCGGTGACCACATTGGGCGGCAGATCTGCCAGTATGCCTGTACCGAAGAGGGAGGGATTTTGCCAGGCGTCATCCGTTGTGGAATTCCATGCAAGTTTGCCATCACGGCTTCCTCCATTGTCGTCATCGTTGATCATAAACTCGATACCGATTAGTTGACCGACTTGAGGAGTTCCCTGCAAAGTGGTCCAGGGGATACGTCCTTCGACCACATAGCCTTCGGCGGTGGAGACAGCGATATATTCGATACCGGCTACGGAACGCCCGGAAGGGAGAGAGCCTACTACCGTACCGTCGTTCCAGCGGAATGAATATTGAACATCATTGGCTCCGTAGGAAGCGGCCTTATCATTATTGATATCGAAGTAAATCTCGATGCCGTCGTCGTCGTAGAAGTTCTGACTGTCATTTTGTTTTACATCATCGACGACTTCCGCGTAGAAGTACACATAGTCATTGTCCCACAGCAGCTTCAGGCTTCCATCCAGGTCCGCCGGACCGGAAACTGTCGGCTGCGCCTCATTTTCAGCCCGTATTTCCTTCACATCGGGATTCAGCCAGAGCGCGTCGGCGGTACCATCGATCACCGGAGCGGTGGCTGTTTTGTGTATTTTGTGGATATAGGAAACGTGTACCGTTATCTCCGCTCTTGGTCCTTCGCAGTCATTTAGCGTCTGGGATACATAATACGTTGTGGTGCCGGCTGTCAAGGTATTGGGTGTAGGGGCGTTTGCCAGCGGCGTTCCGCCGGTAGAGTTGGTATACCACTTCAGAGATGTGCCGGTCGCGCTGAGAGGAGCGGCGGTTTCACCTAGCTCGTAGCTGACTACAGCCGTTACCGCGGGGGCCGGAGTCTGGCAGGCGTCTTCGCATTCGGGTTTCCATATTTTGAAATGACCTGTACAGTTTAGCAGCGCCAGCATATACAGCATACCGTCATAATAACGATACTGGCCGGAAGGAATCCCTATGTTCCAGAATTCGTCAAGGAATGGTCTTGTCAGAGTCGTATTGTTTACCGCAAGGCTCGCTACCGCGTTGCAGGCTACCAGTCCGGTAGAATGATCGCCGTGCGCGTTGGAGCCATCCCAGTTGTAATGGTTTTTGTACCCGGAACCCTGATTTTTGAAAAAGTTGAGGTAACGCTCCGCGATGACCGGCTGCTGAGGATCAGCTTTAAACCAGTGATAATCCATGCCAATGTTCATAATGGTACGCCACGCGTCGTACATGAATTTACCCGCGTCCTGATTAAAAGAAGTAGGTTTGGGAGTACCGTCAAATTCGGAATAGTCCGCGCTAAGTCCTGATGTCGGATGTGAGGCGTCCCTCAATAGTTTGCGGGACGCGGCGGGAGTCTGCGCCCAGAATGACTGATTCGTTGTCGACCAGCGCGCCCATAGTTCCCAGAAGCCGGGTAGGTTGTAAGAAGGGTCGGTAAAATCGTAAGACCCCCCGTTTGGTCCGAAGGTGATAAGCCTCGAGCTGCTGTTGAACAGGTTGTTTATGCCGCCTGAGCCGTTTTTGCTCATAACTTTATTTAAGATATCCTGAGCCTCGGCTTCGTAGTTAAATATGCCCGTACCATTGCCCCAACGATGAGCGGCGAAGAATAGCGCGGTTACAAAATAAGCTTCGCCATCCGGAGCGGGATTGTTGTCGATGATCGTACCGTTGGTTCTGATCTGCCAGGCGAAGTAGCCACTAAGGTTTCCTGAACTGTGCAGCATGTACTGTTTGGTCCACCGCCATAGTTTGTCAAATTCCTCTTTTTTATCAAGCTGCACGCAGATCATCATACCGTAGGACATGCCTTCGCTGCGTACGTCGTTATTATGCACATCCAGCATATAAGCCATGTCGTTTCCTACTTCGTAATACAGTTTCTGATTGGAAGAGCCATAAAAAATATGCTGGAACGCCGCGTTGACTTTGGCATTGACTTCGGAATCGGTTTTACCAAGGACTTCCTTAAACATATTTCGGTAAACACCGGTGTGATAAGCGCCTTCGCCAGGCTCCGCGCACTCGGAAGCGATGACTCCCGGAGTTTCAGATGATTTATTCGCATTGGCCAGTGTATAGACACCGTTGTCTGGTATCACGTCAAACTGAATATAGGAAGTACCGTTGTCGGTGACGATAGTAGAAGGTACAATCGCGGAGCCGGAGCGTACGCGGCCGTTTTGCCAGCCGGCAGGCAATTGTCTGCGTACCGTAACAGACACATTGTAAATAGAGTTGTCCAGATTGTCAGTTGGTGTAATCCGGATCGAATCCGCGTTGACTATCATTTCGCTGATCGACAGCGCGTTTCGCTCCTTAATATATTTGACGACTTCTCCGAATGTGCCTACCCAGAAGTCCGCCTTGTTGGTATTGACATGGCTTAGATGCGAAGCCAGCGTACTGGAAGCCATCGGGGAGTAGCCGCCATCATCGTCGATACCGTGTAGCAGAAATACGGCCCAGCCTCCTGAAGATTTGGCCGAATTGAGCCTCGAGTTCATATCATTGGCGGTATTTACCCCCTGATTGCCGCAGATAATCGAGCTGAGCCTGTAAAAATCAGTCGGGCTGCTCGGTATGATCTGGCCGCTGCAGGTTCTGCCGGCTATGTAATACTTCTGTATGGTTGACAGATCACCAATATTGCAATTGGGATAGGCCACCGTTACACATTTTTGAGAAGGTATCTGCGTATTGATGGTCGATTGTGAGTTTTTTAGCTCATTGTCC
The DNA here is from genome assembly GCA_023391415.1 of Bacteroidota bacterium. Classification (GTDB taxonomy): domain Bacteria; phylum Bacteroidota; class Bacteroidia; order Cytophagales; family Cytophagaceae; genus SpSt-227. The sequence goes on from JAEWAY010000018.1 coordinate 10,458, forward strand.
TGTGTTTGCGCGTTCGAGTTGCTCAGATCCGCGTGTGTTACCGTATGGCTCGCGATTTCATGTCCATTGGAAGCCGCGTTTTTGATATTGTTCCAGTTGGGATTCATCGATTGAGTGACTGTAAACAGCGTCGTCTTGAAACCGTAATTATCGAACAAAGGAATCGCGACTGGAATTTGCTTGCTTGTATTGTCGTCGAAGGTATAGGAGACCGCCGCCGGTTTAAAATCTTTCCAGGTACCTACCTGATACGACGATGGAATCTGGCTGTACGCCCAGATATGGCATAGCGTGAAAAAAAATAAGGAAACTAGTTTTTTGTACGACATGGGAAAATGGGTTTTTGTTTTTTACTTAGAAATACCTTATGTGAAAATTTAGCGTAAAACTTCGTTTTGTTGTTACGCGCGGTCATCATGTTGAAAAACCTCGCGTGAAGACGCGGGATTTTTTAACGTGATCTGACACAGTGGACGAACAGAACGTGAAAAAGTAAACCGGAAGATTAAAAAAAGAATTGAGGGGAGCGGAGTCTAAAAATTTCTGAAAAGGCGGATGTAGACCCGATTGATGGAAAAACACCAATGCTACTATTAAAATGCTCCCCAATCATATTTTTTCTCTTTATATTCTTATTTTAGAGGATACTTTAAACATACATATCGTGAGAAAAAAGCTATTTTACTGCCTGATATTGACGCTGGCTCTGTTTGTCTCCGCTTGTCAGAAAGAGGAAACCAAGCCGCTTAGCTCCTCGTCCGCCGACGGTTCTATGACGATCACCGTACGGGGTGAGCGTATGACCAGCCTGGATCCTTATACCGCGTACATCACCCTGAAGCATGATGGCGAAGAGATGGAAGTGACTACGGAGGTATACGCGGACAAACTGGACGCGTCGAATGTGCGGTTTGACTGGAAAAGCGACGAATCCTGCCTGGTGATCTTTACCCACAGGGATGGAGAGAAAAATGTGGTGCCGGTAGAGGTGAAGGGATTTAAGAAGTAGACAACGCGGACGGACCCGTATGAAACAGGTCCGTCGCGTTTTACCAAAAAAGAAGCGACTTGTCAGAATTTAATAATGGCGCTGGCTTCCAGGTGGGTGAAATGGATGATTTTGTTATGTTGGGTATTGTATATCAGGTCATCGCCCGTTGATCGCTTGTAGTTGTAATGGTAGTCTGTATATTGAATCCCATACGACAGGCTGGTAGCGAATCTTTGATTGAAATGATATATTACGCCGGTGTATATCGCGTAATTAAATGAGCGACTTTTGGATTTGTTCATAGCCTCGATATTGGAGTCCCGCGCGGTAGCGCGCGTCGTATTTTCGATGTTGTAGAAATCAACCCCTGCTTCTCCTCCTGCAAGAAAATGGATGGACGGACTAAGGAAAAATCTTCGTTCATAACCAGCGGTAAATCCATATCGCCTTATTTGGTTAACATAGTTCTGCTCCGTTAAATAGCTCTCCTCTACAATTTGTTGGTTGGTATAAGCGTAATTTACTCTGATTTTCAGGTAGGATTTTTTACTCAGTCCCCTTTTATAGCTTAGAGCGGGTGATGGAAACTTTTCCATCGGGCCGATAGCCGTGAGCGGAGCGGAAAGCCAGACTTCATTTTTGGTGTGTTTGGAACCTTTATCCGCTGTGGCGGTTTCCGTTTGCCCCTTAGCGGCCATCACGCCAAACGCGAGTATGAATAGGATAGGGCGGTGGAATGATGTCGTGTTGAAAATGATCTTTTTCACGTGTTTTTATGATAAAGATATTGTCGGATGAAGGTTGGGTAAAGATCGAGTGAGTATATCGGGGGATATTCTGAGTAAACGAGGGGTTTAGCTGATTAAACGATAATAATGGTCGCCGGGAGCGCCTGATGTTGAAGTAGTCAATTGGTTAGGCGTTGGTCTAATAAGTATGCAGCAGATATTCCATAAACGCTTTTCGCGTTCTCTGAGCTACGACGACCTGATGATTGTCGCTTAGTGTGACTGAGCCATCGGTTTTGATTTCCTTGACATAATCGGTATTGATCAAATGACTTTTATGTACCCGGAAAAAATGAAAGCCCTGAAGCTGCTCTTCAAAGTAGCTCAGTGTTTTCGGGACCAGGACATGCTGATTATTCTTTAAAAAAACTTTGGTATAATTGGAGTCGGCCTCGCAACGTACAATGTCTTCTATGGCTACGATACTATAACCATCCCGGATCGAGAGGGCGATCCGGCCACCCCGTTTTACCGTTTGTCTTTTCAGGTCATCCAGTTTGTCCCGTGTGTAGGTGTTTTGTTGACGTTGTTTATAGCGCTCGACGCTGGCTTCGAGCTTGTCCACATCAATGGGCTTAGTCAGATAATTGAGCGCGAAAAAATCAAAAGCCTTTTCCCGGAACTCTCCATACGCCGTAGTAAAAATGACCTCATAAGGTGTTTGCCGGGTATGTTCCAGGACGTCAAAGCCGTTTTCTCCTCCAAGTTTTATATCCAGAAAAATCAGATCGGGTTTATGGGCTCGGATCGCGTCGATCGCTTTCGCCACCGTATTGGTTTTTGCCAGAATAAGAATGTCAGGTATATAGGTGTGTATAATCCGTTCCAGTACCTCAAGGGCGGATATTTCATCGTCAATCAGAATCGCTTTGATCATCCTGTAAGTTCATTTAATAGGGGTAAAACAAGAACCGCTTCAGTACCCGCGCCTTGCTCCGGTTCGCGAAAGGATAATCCGGCCTTAAAGCCATGGAGCTGATTTAGCACCGCCACGCGTTCATGGATACTTTGGATAGCCGTTGATTTTGTCAGACCGGATATCGATGGTTTGACGGTACTTTTTTTCCCGGGCGTAAAGCCAGGTCCGTTGTCGACTACCCGAACCTGGAGCATGGAACCGACATGGCGGAAGCATATGTCCAGCCGGGCCTCGCCGCCTTCCCGGACAATGAGGGGAAGCGCGTGCTGAAACGCGTTTTCCACAAGCGGCTGTATGAGCATGGAAGGTATATACTGATTCGCGACCCCGGCGGATGGTCGTTCGATATGGATCAATACTTTGTCGCCCATTCGGAGGTTTTCCAGATCAATATACATTTCCAGATTTTCCAGTTCCTCCGCTACGGAAATATAGAGATCCCGGGAATTGTCCAGGTACCTGCGGATCAGTGTCGCGAACTTGACCAGATACCGGTTAGCCGATCGTTTATCTTCCCTCAGTACAAATTGTTGTATAGAATTCAACGTATTGAAGAGAAAGTGCGGATTCATCTGGCTCCGGAGGGCTGAATGTTCTAATCGCAGGAGGCTAAGCTTTCGTCTTTGCCGTTCTCGATCACGTTTAAAGAATAGGTAGCCTGCCGCTGTAAGACCGGCGAGCAGGATAAGCCCCAGTAAAAACTGGAATAATAAGGTGTCTGTAAAATGAGGCCGTATAATAAGATGGATAGAGGCGGTTTCACTTCCGATACGGCCGTGCTTACTGACGACTCGCGCCTGAAATACATATTTTCCCGGCTTAAGGCCTCGGTAGAGCGCGAAATTGTTGTCCGCTTCTACCCAGGATGGATCCAGCTTGTCCAGTCGGTATTGAAAACGAACGTCGTCCAGACTGGCCAGGTCGATTCCGGAAAAATCAAAACGCAGGTTGTTTTCAAAATACGCCAGGTCGCTTAGTTTTTCCTTATGGAAAGGCAGTCCGTTGACTTCTACCGAGGTGATAAATACAGAAGGCTGGCTACCTGGAGCCATTTCGGCCGATGGTACAAAAAAAGTAAGACCTTTGTCTGTGGCGATATATACGGTATCCCCTTTAAGCTCGAACGCGTTGAGCTGATCCGATAGCAGACCGTCGCCCGACGAATAACTTATAATCCGGGCTTTTTCCGGTTGCCATCGAACCCTGTTGAGCGCCTTGTTCGACAAGATCCAGAGCCCGTCTGGCGTATTGGCGATATCTTGTACAATATTGCCACGAAGCCCCTGTTTTTCAGACAAGTGCCAGATAGAATCACCCGTCCACCCAAAAACGCCTTCGCCGTATGTACCGGCGATCAGTTGTCCGCTATTGGCCAGTATTTTGGTAACGCGCTTGTCGCTCAATTTTTCCCGCATGACGGCGAACCGATCATCTTGTCCGTTCAGTCCATTGAGCGCTCCCCAGAGAATCTGGTCGCCGATATGGCCAAGCGAGGTGGCCCGCCCATCCGCGAGCCGGTTCCATTGCCGGTCTTTCTGATTTAAGACGGATATCCCAATATTGGTGGCGTAAAACAGGGAATTACCCTGTATGTACATGTCCTTTACCGACTCTGTTGGAGACATTGGCAGGAAACGTCCGTTTTCATAGGCGAAAATTCCACGGTCTGTACCGCACCATATGGTTCCATCCGGACTTACATGGATTTTACGGACTTTGTTCAGTTTGCCGTCTTCGATAGACAGCATATCCCTGATGGAGAAATCATGGGTAGAGATGACATAGACCGAACCATGATCTGTACCCGCGTACAGGAGGTCATTGGAGGAATATAGCGAGTAGAACGCTGGAAGCGGACGTTTGTCCGCCCGCGTGACTTCATAAAACCGGAGCGCCGGAGCCATATATACACCTTCCCCGAGAGTGCCGATCCAGATATTGCCCTCCGAGTCTTCCTGTATCGAAGTGATGGTAATGTTTTTTAATACCTGCTCCCACGCGTCTACCGACGCCGAACGCGTATAAAGTCCTGAACGGGTTCCGGTCCAGAAAGTGGAGCGGGAGTCTTTCAGAAAGCATAATACCTCGTTTTCCGCGGATAGGTCAAAGGAAATACGTTCTCGCCGATTCCCGAACTGGCCAGAGCCATAGTGAAAAACCTCCCGCCCCTTTTGACTTCTGGATACCAGATAGCGGCCTTGGATGGGAGATCTTCCCGCGAACTGATGGCCGGAAAATAGCAGCCCGCGGCCCGGGGCCAAGGCGAAAACGTCGTCGCCTTGGCGCGTAAACTCATATACACCGTTGAAGCTTCCCGAACGATCCTGAAAAACAACAATCGAGTCATTGGACGATAGCACTTTAATGCCTTCATCTTCCGAAGAAATCCATATTGAGCTGTCGGGAGCGACAAAAAGACTTTTTGCCATATAGTTAAAGCTCAGCATTTTGAGTATATCGTTGTTGAGCGCGTTGTATAGCAGTCCATTGAGGTAATACGACAGCCGGCCGTTATAACTTAAAAACCATACGCGGCCCTTATAGTCTTCCCGGATTTTAAAAATTTCATTGTCCGCGAGACCTTCCCGCAGCGTATAGTTCCTAAACAATTTACCGTCAAAGCGACTTACACCGTTTTCCGTCGCGAGCCACAAATATCCTTTCGAGTCCTGTAGTACATCGTATACGACATTGCCGGGTAAGCCCTGAGTTACCGTATAGTTTTTCAGTACTGGTCTTTGAGCCAGGGCGCTATTTCCCCCGATCAACGAGCAGATAAAGAATAGTATTATAATAGGCATAGCCGGAACGTGAACGAATCCGGCTCGCTGTTTTTTTAATACGAAATATTCCGGAGGCGTCTGTGAAGTTAATTGTTATTGTAATTTTTCTTTGGGTGGGTTGGTTTTGCTCAGTACCAGATACCCGAGAATACCGCCAATAATTGAAGCCGCGAAGATGCCGATCTTAGCCTGAGCGATATATTCTTCCGTTGTAAACGCCAGTGAAGTAATAAACAAGGACATGGTAAACCCTATCGCCGCCAGCAGGCCAAGTCCAAACAGGTTTTTGATATTCATGCCGCTGGGAAATGGAGCCAGTCTCAACTTGACGACCAGGAGCGTCGCGCCTACAATGCCGATTACTTTGCCCACCAGGAGTCCCAGTCCTACGCCTATGGCTATGTTGGTACTGAATAGATGTTCCATGTCCAGAGACAGGGATACTCCCGCGTTGGCCAGAGCGAATATGGGTATGATCAGAAAAGTGACGAAGGGGTGCATGGAATGTTCCAGTCGCTGCAAGGGGGGGATGGCTCCCCGGGTATCTTCGATCACTTTTTCCAGTATTTGAAGCTGAGCTCCGGTAAGGGTGGGTATTTTGTCATTGGGATCGACGCCTTTAAACTGATTGAGGTAATACTGAATTTTTATAATCAGCGTGTTCTCCCTGATAGACACGTCGGCGGGTATGGTAAAGGCGGCCAGCACGGAAGCGATCGTCGCGTGTACTCCCGACAGGAGAAAGGCGGTCCATACGCCTACAATGCCCAGCGCTCCATAGAATAGGATATTGCGCACTCCGAGCAGATTGCCGGCGAACATGATCGCCGCGCATCCAAGCCCAATGAGCAGACTGACGATCGAGATGTCGGAAGTATAGAAAAAAGCGATGACTAATACCGCGCCCAGGTCGTCGATAATGGCGAGCGCGGTTAGAAATACTTTTAAGGCGAGGGGAATCCGCTTACCCAGCAGATACAATACGCCCAGAGCGAAGGCGATGTCCGTCGCCATCGGAATACCCCAGCCAGCGTGCGCCTCTCCTGTGGGGTTGAAGAGAAGGAAGATGGACGCCGGCGCGATCATTCCGCCAATAGCCGCAGCTATGGGCAGCATGGCCTTACGAGGATTCGCCAGTTCTCCACCCACGATTTCCCGCTTAAGTTCCAGACCTACCACAAAAAAGAAAATAGCCATCAGACCGTCGTTGATCCAGTGGTGAAGGGAGTATTCCAGATAGGGCCGGCCATCGTATTGGAAGCCAAGACGATGTTCGAAAAAATGAAAATACGATTCCGACCAGGGCGAGTTGGCCAGAAATAAGGCGATTACTACGCTGATTCCTAAAACAATGCCACCGGATTTTTCCTGCTTTATGAAACGCTGAAGTGGAGAGACTATACGGTCGATCGGATAGATTTTGGGAGAATTCATGCTTATGGGTTCTTTCTAATGGAGCCTCAATATAGAAACCTGCTTTAAATAATTCAATCGGAACATCTAAACAAACGCTATTTTATAAATTATTCCGGGTGGGCAAATTTTATAGGCATATCGTTTTATGAGCTTTTAACTTATAGTTAATGAGTGTATTATGCTTGAAAAAATACCAGTCCGAAACCTTTTAGGAATATGCCGGGTTAATAAAACAGGAAGCGGTACATAAGCGGAATGAATGAGGCGATTGAGGATGAAAAAGTACCGTGTTCCGGTAGATTTGAACAATCTGAACGTGTTCATAAAACAGAAGCCCCGTAAGGCTTCTGTTTTTTTTGTGCCGTGAAAACAGTCAAAACCGGATATTCTGAAAAATGAAGACCGGGTGTACCAGCGCTTCTTTTATCCATATTACTGTTTTATTTTCGCGATAGTATCTTATTTATAAAGACAGCCTAAGCGCAGCATGTTGTATCCAAAAAATATTGAGACCAAGCTCGGTTTTGATCAGATCCGGGAGATGGTAGGCGCCCAGTGTCTCAGTAGCCTGGGCAAGGGCTATATCGACAAGATTCAGTTTTCTTCAGATAGCGACCTGGTCATCAAACTGGTGGATCAGACCGGCGAGTATACGCGTATTCTGAGCGAGGGTTTGGCTTTTCCTACGAATCATTACATCGACGCTCGTTCTATCCTGGATAAATCGCGTCCGGAGGGCGCTTTCTTAAATCCGGGAGAATTTCAGGACTTGAAACTGTCTTTGCAGACTATTGGAGCCTGTACGCGCTTTTTGGAGAACAATGAAGAGCGGTTTCCCCGTCTCGCCGCCCTTCGGGAGGGAATCGGCTTCGATCAGGCGTTGATACGCGCGATCGACCAGGTTATCGACGAGCATGGAACCGTCCGCTCCAGCGCTTCGCCGAAGCTTGCCGAAATCCGGAAAAATACGAGGGAGGAGCAAACGCGGGCGCGCAAGGAATTGGACAGGGTCTTGAACGACGCGAAACGTCAGGGATATATCGACGACGAGTTTTCGGTGACTGTACGCGATGGCCGTATGGTAGTACCGGTCAGAGCGGAGTTTAAAAGAGCTGTAAAGGGTTTTATACAAGACGAGTCCGCTTCCGGGCAAACCGTGTTCATAGAGCCTACTCAGGTCCTGGAGATCAACAACGCTATTCGGGAACTGGAATACGCCGAGCGGCGGGAAATAGTGAAGATACTCACCCGTCTCAGCGATCAGTTGCGGCCTCAGATTCCGGAACTGCGCAAAGCCTATGTGTTTCTTGGTCTGCTGGATTTTATCAGGGCCAAAGCGCTGGTATCCCTGCAGTTGAGATCCATCAGGCCTGATATTGACAAGCGGCCGGCCATGAAGCTGGTCGAGGCCAGGCATCCTTTGTTGTATCTGGCTCATACCCGTCAAAACAGGCCCGTGACGCCACTTTCCATCCAACTGGATCAGGAGCGCCGCCTCGCGCTTATCTCCGGTCCCAACGCCGGAGGAAAATCCGTAGCTCTCAAAACGACTGGCCTTATCCAGTATATGTTTCAGTGTGGATTTCCGGTGCCTGTCGGAGAGGGTACGGTTATGGGCTTTTTCAAGGACGTCTTTATCGACATCGGCGACGAGCAATCGCTCGAAAATGATCTGAGCACTTACAGTTCGCACCTGAAAAACATGAAATACTTTTTGCAGTTCGCGGACAAGGACACCCTTATTCTGATCGATGAGTTTGGTACGGGCACGGAGCCGCATTATGGCGGAGCTATCGCCGAAGCGGTTCTGGAAGAGCTCAACGGCAAACAAGCCAAGGGGGTAATTACCACGCACTACGCCAATCTGAAAACTCTGGCGGATACCACTGAAGGTCTGGTCAACGCGGCCATGTTGTTTGACATGGGGCGGCTGGAGCCTTTGTATCAGTTGGAAATGGGCAAGCCGGGCAGTTCTTTCGCGATCGAAATCGCCCGCAAGACAGGCATACCTCCGGAAGTGATAGAACGGGCCGTAAGCAAAATCGGAGAAGATAAGGTAGCCTACGACTTATTGATCAAAGAGCTGGAAAAAGAGAAGAGCAAGGCGCGCAGGAGGACGGAAGAGTTAAAAGACCAGCAGCGAATCCTGAAAAACAGGCTGGAAAAGCTGGAAGAGCAGAATCGTTTTCTGGAAACGCACCGGAAGAAGCTGATGAACCAGGCGCGTCAGGACGCCAAGGCGCTGATCGGACAGGCCAACCGGAAGATCGAGGAAACAATTCGGGCGATTCGGGAACATAAAGCGGAAAAAGATTCGACGAAAGATTTACGGGGGGACTTGGAAAAGTTTTCGAAACAGTTGACGCCTGAGCCTGTTCAGGAGACGGAAACGGATTTTGAACCGGAGGAAGGCGAAATCAATGTGGGCGACGCGGTCAGGGTGATCGGGCAGGATACTTTGGGAGAAGTGGTCGCTCTCAAAGGCAATGAAGCGGAGATCATGATTGGCTCGCTCAAGTCGAAAATTAAGCTGGCGAGATTATGCAAGGTAAGCCGGAAGGCGTATAAGAAACAGTTGGGGGAGAGTAGCGGAGAAAGTTCGGCCCGCTCGATGAATCTGAATGAAAAATTTTCTGAATTTTCCCCTTCGATCGATGTACGGGGTATGCGCGCGGAAGAAGCCATTCCGCTGGCCGACGCCCTGATCGACAACGCCATCTTGTTTTCCGTGCCGGAAGTGCGTATTGTGCATGGTAAAGGAAATGGCATATTGCGTACCGTGCTTCGGAATCACCTCAGCGGTTTTCCTCAGGTCAGGCGCGTGACGGATGAGCATGTGGAAAGGGGAGGCGCGGGAGTGAGCGTGGTTTTTCTGTAAAAACGACCATACGCTTAGCGCCTGTTTCAACAGCTATCGAGCTTTTTTTAACTTCTTTGGTCAATTTTTTACCTTGTAGATTTAACCTTTTCCACGCCCACTGAGTTGAGTGATAAAATACGCTTTTCTGTTAAAAGGTAAACTTTTTAAACAAATTCAGTGAACATGGAAATCGCGCTCGTGCTGGGGCTGTTGGTAATGGTTTTGATACTTTTTGCCACAGAAAAATTGCCGGTAGATGTCATTACCGTCATTATGCTCGTCATTTTGATTCTGACCAAGATTATTACACCGGAGGAGGCTTTTGCCGGCTATAGTAGTGATTTTATTATTATTCTTTCGTCCATATTTGTGATTAGCGGCACATTGATGGAGACCGGAGTGCTGGACGATATAGGCGCCCGGATGGTAAGGATTATAAGTAGGAAACGAAAATCGCTGATGTTTCTGGTGACAGGCTTTCCGGGAATATTGTCCGCTTTTATGAACAATACGACGGTGACCGCCATCTTTATCGGTCCTCTTCTGGGCTTGTCCAAGAAGTTAGGGATCAGTCCTTCCAAAATTCTGATGCCTTTGGCCTTTATGTCCATTATCGGAGGTACGGTGACCTTGATCGGAACGTCTACCAACGTGGCCGTGAGCAGCGCGTTGCCCCAGTACGGATTGCCGGCGCTGAACATGTTTTCGTTTTCGCATATCGGGCTGATCCTGTTCGTTACCGGCGCCGCCTATATTATCTTTGTCAGTAAGTTTTTTGTTCCCGCCAGGCAAAAGCCCGAAGCGATGGAAAGCGACGAGGGACGAACCTACATGAGCGAGATCCTGATCCTTGAAAAAAGCGCCCTTATCGGGCAAAAAATACAGGATTCCAAATTGCAAAGAGACGATATAAGGGTACTGAGTGTGCTACGGGATAATAAAAGAATCCGGATTGACGCCGATATGGAATTCAGGGAAAAGGATCTGGTGCTGATCCGCTGTTCCATGGATAGCCTGATAAAGCTCAAGGAATCTGACAACGTCACGATTTGGGCCGATATCACGCGTGGAGATGACAAAGCCATCAGCGGTTTGCAGATCGCTGAGGTACTCGTGACTCCCAATTCCAGCCTGGTCAAGACCATTATCAAAGAGTCCAGGCTGCGTTCGCGCTATGGTATCGAGGTGCTGGCTGTTCACCGTCTGGACCAGGAGCTTACTACCAAACTGGAGGATTTTTGCGTTCAGACCGGCGACTTGTTGCTGGTGCAGGGTGAAAAGGAGCGGATCAAGGCTTTGCATGAAGAAAACGACTTTCTGGTACTCGACGACTTTAAACCCAATCTCTTTAAAGAGCGCAAAGGCTATATCACTCTGGGAATCTTTATGGCCGCGGTGATCGCGGGAAGTTTCGACCTGATACCATTGTCAGTGGCCTTTATGATGGCGACTTTGATTATTATCCTGATAGGTATCATACGGCCGGAACGGGCTTATCAGTTGATAGACTGGCGTATGCTTATATTGATTGGAGGTATGAGCGCTTTTGGTACAGCCATGAAAAAATCCGGAGCGTCGGAGTATCTGGCGAATCTGATTGTGCGGATATTTGAACCAATGGGGATATATGTTATTCTGGCCGCCTTTGTTATTCTGGTGGTGATTCTGACTCAGCCCATGTCCAACGCGGCGGCGGCCCTGGTAGTTCTGCCGATCGCGATTGAAACCGCGAAACAGGTAGGGGTAAATCCCATGACTTTCGCTATCGCCATTATGCTGGGCGCGTCCGTTTCCCTGGTCGCGCCGCTCGAGCCGGCTTGCATATTGGTATATGGGCCGGGCAAATACAAGTTCAGGGACTTTATTAAGGTAGGTACTCCCATTACCTTGCTGCTGATCGCTGAAATTGTATTTTTCTGTCCTCTATTCTGGCCTCTGTAAAGTAGCTATAAGTATATATGATAAAAGATAAACGAAAAAGGCGGCCCTTCCGGACCGCCTTTTTCGTTATGGCTCAACCGCTGATTGGATGATCAGATCGAAAAACTTTCGCCACAGCCGCAGGTCCGGGACGCGTTGGGGTTGACAAAATGAAAGCCTTTGCCGTTGAGTCCGTCGGAGAAATCCAGCATCGTGCCGGCGAGATACAACAGGCTCTTTTTGTCTATCATGACCTTGACGCCCTTGTCCTCGAATACCTGGTCGGATTCGGATGTCTGATCGTCGAACTTCAGGTCGTACATAAGGCCGCTGCATCCGCCGCCTTTTACAGATACCCTGATGTTGAAATCATCGCTATGGCCTTCCTGTAGCCGAAGCGCGTGAATATGTTCTTTCGCTTTATCTGTAACTGTAATCATGGTGTGCAAACTTTGTAAATATGTAAAATAAGCTACATCATCCCGTATAACAAACGGCATGCCTCATTCGTTCCCGGGCGACGGGTTTAATAAAGTTAGCGAAAAAAAGTCATTTTCTAAAATCCGCTACCTTGTAGCCTGGCTTTTCGCCGCGATCCGCCTATCCGCCAGGGGATAAGGAGGAGCTTGTCGCGCCGCTACCGGCCGCTCTGACGCTGCTTCATTTTCTTAGCGTCCTTTTTGCACTTGGCGCTTGTCTTCGTACAGGTGATCGCCGTGCTGGTCATGCCAATGAGGGCGAGACCGAACAAAAGAGTGAAGAAATTAATACGTACCTTGTTCATCTTGAATTTTTAGTGTTTTTAGGAATAGTTAGAATCCGATCCGCCCTTCCTTACGCATCTTTTTCATTTTCTTGACATTCTTTTTGCATTCGGGTCTGGCTTTGGTGGTGCAGGAAATCGCCATTCCTCCCACAAAGGAAATGAGCAACGCGCTGATTAGAAACTTTTTCATATGTATATGCTTACTATGATTTATTGGTTACAAATTTAACATTATTTCTGATGGGAATGGTAATCCATGACCTGTTTTTAAGGAACTATGTTCTCCTATTTGTACCTTTGTGGAGGAAAAGGTAAACAGAAAAACAATTTTAAATTGAGATGAATTCGGAAAAAAGAACAGAGCTGTCTGAAATTGGGGAGTTTGGCCTGATCGACTTGCTAAAAAAAGATGTCGCCCGGTACAACCCGTCGACTGTAGAGGGAATTGGAGACGACGCGGCCGTGATCGATACGGGCGAGACGCTTACGGTGATTTCAACGGATATGCTGGTCGAAGGTATTCATTTCGATATGACATATACTCCTTTGAAGCATTTGGGTTATAAGGCGGTAGTAGTCAATTTGTCGGATATAGCGGCTATGAACGCCATACCCGAGCAGATCACGGTCAGCGTAGCGATTAGCAATCGCTTTTCAGCGGAAGCGATACTTGAGTTGTACAAGGGGATCGCCGCCGCCTGCGAAAACTACAAGGTGGATCTTGTCGGTGGCGATACTACCTCCAGCCTTACGGGCCTGATTATTTCCATAACCGCGATAGGAAAAGTCGCGAAAGAGCGCGTCGTATACAGGAAGCACGCGAAGATAAACGATCTGATCTGCGTGACCGGCGATCTGGGCGGCGCGTATCTGGGGCTGCAGGCGCTGGAAAGGGAAAAACAGGAATTTCTGGTCAATCCGGAAATGAGCCCCCAGTTGGAAGACAAGGACTATATCGTACACAGGTTGTTGAAGCCGGAAGCGAGAACCGACGTCACCCATCAGTTTTCGGATTTGGGGCTTGTGCCGACCTCTATGATCGACGTCTCGGACGGCCTCGCGTCGGAGTTGCTCCACATATGCAAAGCCTCCGGAGTCGGCGCGCGTATCTATGAAGATAAGTTGCCTATGGACAAGCTGACGTATGAAACCGCTCTGGAATTCCATCTTGATCCTACTACCTGCGTTCTTAACGGAGGAGAGGATTACGAGCTATTGTTTACCATTGACCAGAATGATTTTCAGAAAGTCAAAAACCATCCCGATATCACGGTGATCGGTCATGTTACGCCGGCCTCGGAAGGAATTGACCTGGTCACGAAACAAAACAACATAGTGCCTCTCACCGCCCAGGGCTGGAGGCATTTTGAGGGGAAATAAGCCGGAATCAGCGCTGCCGGTAAACGCTCATTGACGATTTTCCGGCAGCCGGTTTTATTCCGATCAGTCTTCGGGATATGGAATAAAGATAAAGTTGGTAAACGTGCCGTCTACCACAAACAGGCAGCAAAACTCATCCGGATTTTTATAAGCCGCTTTAAACTCTTCCGCGTTTTCTACCAGTTTTCGCTGTACAAACTCGTCCAGAAACGAAGCGTATACGTTCCAGTTTATGGCGAGCTCCCGTTTTCCTACCAGCAATCGCCCGATAGGAATCTCCAGTTTACTGATTGGAAAAATCGGAAAATCGGAAAATCCGCGTACCCGTATCTGATAACTCGCTTCTTTGAGCGTTTCCGCTATAAACGCGAAATCTTTTGTAATCGTACCAAGATATTTGCCGTCCAGCTCAGGATCGTTGTGCATAAAACTCCATTCGTTCAGGGAATCTACTAAAATAATAAAATTCATGATTGGCCGCCACTATCGTGTGACAAAAATCCTTTCTCCACCACGTTTTCAGGAGCCGGAATAAATAAAATTACTTTTCTGTTGCGTTCAACGCGTTTATGACTTAAAGTTGTATTTTAAATACAACTTTTAAACCATTCCAATCATGTTAACACCTGATGAAAAAACAATCATAAAGGCGACTGTGCCTTTGCTGAGAGAAGGAGGGATCGCGCTTACGACCCACTTTTACAAGCGCATGTTTGAGCATAATCCCGAATTGAAAAATATTTTCAATATGGGAAACCAGAGTGGCGGAAAACAACAAACGGCGCTGGCTATGGCCGTATTGGCCTACGCGGAAAATATTGACGATCCGACCGTGCTTTTGCCGGTAGTCAATAAAATCGCGCAAAAGCATACCAGTTTGAATATCCGGGCGGAGCATTATCCTATTGTTGGGAAACATCTGGTCGCGTCGATCCGTGAAGTATTGGGCGAAGCGGCTACTCCGGCGGTCATAGAGGCCTGGACCAACGCGTACAATCAGCTCGCGGCCATTTTTATCGATTACGAGGCGGGATTGTATGTGGAGCAAAGTACGAAACCAGGCGGCTGGAGCGGCTGGAGACCTTTTATCGTCAGAAAAAAAATAAAGGAGTCGGAAGAAGTGACGTCTTTTTATCTTTATCCGGCCGATGGCGGCCCTGTAGCGCCCTTTCTGCCGGGACAGTACATTAGCGTCAATGTGTTTCTTCCTCAGATCAGCTTGTTTCAGGCCAGGCAATACAGTTTGTCCAACGCGTCCAACAATTCCTGGTATCGTATCTCCGTCAAAAAGGAAAAAAGCAATGGAGACAATCCCAATGGCATGATCTCTAATCATCTGCATGATCATGTAAAGGAGGGCGACATGCTCGAGCTGGCTAGTCCCGCGGGCGATTTTGTGCTGGATTGCACCACGACGAATCCGGTCGTCTTTATTAGCGGAGGCATAGGTCAGACGCCTTTGCTCAGTATGCTCGAAACCTTGTTGATGGCGGGTTCGGACAGGGAAGTGACATGGGTTCACGGCTGCCGAAACTGTAATGTGCACGCGTTTGACGACTTGCTGGAAAAATACCGCTATGAATATGGAAAGCTTCGAAAATTCGTTTTTTATGAAGCGAAGGAAGAAAACACCGCGGTGGAGGAAGGAATAGTGGAAATAGCGAAACTTCCCCAGGATGTCCTGAGTCCGGAAGCTTCTTTTTATATTTGTGGTCCTTCCGCGTTTATAAAGAAACAACATGGGGATTTGAAAGCCGCGGGAATAGCGTCTGAGGCTATTTTCTATGAAGAATTTGGTCCTCATGTGCTTGGTTTAAATTAAATCCTGCTAGATTTAAAAAAAATGAAACTGAATCAGTTTACAGATTATGGCTTGCGCGTGCTGATGTATCTGGCGCACAAACCGGATGAGCCGGCCGCTACGATCAGCGAATTGTCGGATACATTCGCGATATCCCGCAACCATCTGGTCAAGGTGGTTCAGTTTCTTTCCAATCACAAGGTTTTGCGCGCCCGCCGGGGCAAAGGAGGGGGACTTAGCCTCTCCGCTCCGCCGGAAAGCTTTAAAGTGGGTCAGCTAGTCGCCCTCCTGGAGCAGAGCGACTGTGTAATCGATTGCGGACAACGGGACTGCGCCTTGCAGGGCAACTGCCTGCTGAAATACGCGCTCAGCAACGCGTATAAGGAATTTATACGTTTTCTTGATAATTATACTTTGAAAGATGTAGCCGGCGGCCGGACTGAGAGCATACTCCGGGAACTGATGGCGAAGGAATAGCCTGCCGACCCGCGAAACCGTTCCGGAAAGATCGCTTCCCCGCGGTCGATGAAGATCATCGTGCTTTGCATGTCTTCGCTTTCCGGATGTCCAACTCCATGATGTCGTTAATCCCGTGGCACTCGCGCTTTTTCATAAATCAATCCTTCGGCTTTCAGTTCTTCCCAAAAAGCGGAGGGTATGCTGGACTTCCAGGCGTCCACATTGTCTTTTACCTGTTCCGGCTTGCTGGCGCCGGGAATAATGGATACAAACTCATCGGCCGCCAGTACGAATCGCAGCGCCGCGTGTGTGATGCTGGTACCGTACTTTTGCGCGATGGCCGCGATTCTGTCTCGTTTTTCCACCATGCCTTCAGGTATTTCGGTCGTGTAGTTGTACCGGTTTCTGCCAGCGATAAAACCGGAATTGTAGCCGGCGCCGGATACCAGCTTTACACCCGCTTTCCTGACCGCCGGCAATAGTCTGTTTACCGCGTCTTCATGTTCCAGGATAGAATAGCGCGTAGCCGACAGGCATATGTCCGGGTCCGCGGACGCGATACAATCCAGGATAGGCTGAATCGTATTTACTCCCATGCCCCACGCTTTTATCACGCCTTCGCTACACAAGTCGGAGAGTACTTTGAAAGCGCCTTCCCTGGCCTGTTTCAGAAAGTAATCGTAGCGCTCGCCTACCTGGTCTTTTGAAAGATCGTGTACATATACGATATCGATATGCCCGAAACCACCGCGTTCCAGACTTTCCTCTATCGACCTTTTTACCGCGTCGGCGGTATACATATACTCAAAGTCGAAGCTTGAAGGGTTTTTCCACATGGTGGAAGGGACGTCGCCTGCCGGCACCGGGTAAAATATACGCCCTACTTTCGTGGAAAAAACATATTGGTCCCGAGGTTTCGTTTTCAGAAAGTGGCCAAAGCGCCGCTCGCTTTTGGTAAGGCCGTACCATGGCGACGTATCGTAATAGCGGATACCCAGATTCCAGGCTTCTTCCAAAATTTTTTCCGCTCGCTCATCCGTAATATCTTCAAACGCGGAGCCTATGGCCACTCCGCCTAATCCAAGTTCGTGCTCTTTTTTCAGAATGTCGCCGTTCATATCGCTCGTTCGCTTAGGGTGGAAATTCTTATTCGGAGGGCGCCGTTTATTCCTGTTTCAGCGCTTTCCCGCGGCGCCCGATATTATTCATTTTTAAAATGATAAAAGTTTACTCCGATTTCCTCGTTTTTCACTTTTACCACATGGCGGTTGAGCGGATAAATAAAGAACTCGCCCGCTCCCCGGATCTTCGCGTCAAATAAATGACCAGCCAGCGAGGTATAGTCGCTTCTGCCTAAGGTGACATGCATGTGCAGCGCTGGCTTGCCTTCCACTTCTGAAATATTGCCGGAAATATTGCTTACTTCCATTTGCTCGTTGAATGTCTTGTTTACATATTTTTTCGCTTCCGGATCGAAGAAACGAAGCGTCGCTTCATTCACGGCTCCAATGCCGGTAATTTCGCCCGACTGTATGTTTCGCGCGGTTACGAAATCAGTCAGGGCCTCCAGAATGGAGAACTTATCCTGTATGCTCACTATATAAGTATTGTCCACCTGGTGGGCTGTCCAGCCTTTGCCATGCAGAAAAGATCGTGTGTTCCGCGTCGTCATACCTAAGAATAAAGAATTATTACTTATAAATGTTTATGGAGGTGGGGCGGCTCTTTTCTTTTTCAAAAAAAATTTCGGTGATTTGGGCGTCGGATATCCGATATTTATGCTCCTGTATCATATATCTTTCCGTCAGGCGCGTATCGTGAAGCGCTGGGCGGTCATTAACAAATTACAGGTTAAGCGGTAGTATCGAAGGATAAAATATGTTCGGGTCAAAAAAAGGGAATAAGTCGGTTTTTCTGATACTGGTCATGTATCTCGCTTTTGTCAGTCTGGGACTTCCGGATGGACTGCTGGGTATCGCGTGGCCTTTTATGAGCTTACGGTTTCAGGTGCCTCTTGACGCTCTTGGGATCCTGTTGATCTGCTTTACCGCGGGGTATCTTTCGACCAGTAGCGCGAGCGGCAAGATTCTCCATTTGATTTCCCTGGGCGCGCTGCTGGCGATAAGTTGTCTTTTGACGGGATTGAGCTTGCTGACCTACGCCTTTACCGATTATTGGTATTTCGCGATCGCGGCTTCTTTTTTCCTGGGAGCCGGAGGCGGCGCGATCGATTCATCCATCAATACATTCGCCGCGTCCCGCTATAGCGCGAGTACGTTAAACTGGCTTCACGCTTTTTATGGGATCGGCGCCACCGCGGGACCTCTTCTGGTTACTTTTTTACTTACGCGCGATTTCCAATGGTATCATGGCTATATCGCCGTCGCTCTGATTCAGATCGCTCTTTCCATCCTGTTTCTGTTTACCCGCGAAAACTGGCAAGCTTCTTCCTCGGAAGAGGAGCGCCATTCGGTAGCGGAATATCTGCAAACACTGCGACTTCCCATTGTCTGGATCAATATGGCGATCTTCTTCCTTTATACAGGGCTTGAGCAAGGTTTCGGACAATGGATTTTTACCCTTCTTACCAAATCAAGAGGTATGGTTGAGGAGGAAGCCGGCCTTTGGACAAGCGCTTATTGGGGAAGTCTTACCGCCGGAAGAATGCTTTCCGGGCTCGTTTTAACAAAAGTTTCGGTAAACAAGGCGCTAAAAACAGCGCTCGCGGGTATTGTGGCGGGCGCGTTGCTGGTGGCTTTGGATATTCATAACTTTTCGACGCTCGCGGGTATTATGATCATTGGACTTTCAAACGCTCCCGTATTTCCCAGTCTTATTTCCGCTACTCCGGGGAGGGTAGGGAAAGAACACGCCGCGACCGCCATAGGCGCGCAGATTTCTGTCGCTATGCTGGGAGCGTCATTATTGCCGGGTTTCGCGGGATTGCTCTCCGGCGCGTATGGCCTCGAGGTGATAACGAAAGTCTTCGTGATCGCGGCGGCGCTATTGATGGTATTGTACTTCGTGTCGGCAAGGAGAATAAAGACCAGGATATAGCGGGATAGGTCGTCCGTTGGATGGGATAGGGTCAATAAGCGGGAGAGGTAAAACCTGGAAAAGCGTATCCCATCCGGGAAATAGTGAGAATGTCAGAGCCTGGTTAGACTCTGACGATGTTTTGTTAGTTGGCTTTGGCGTTAATGGATTCGACAGCCAGCTTGTTTAGTTTTTTATCGGCGGAATATTCTTCCTTCAAAGTCTCGGACAATAGCTCGTGCAGCTCATCATTATTAAGCATCTTCGCGAAATGCGCGGCTGTTCCATAGCCCGAAATCTCATAATGTTCTATTTTCTGGGCGGTGGCGATCAGACCGGCGTCCTTTGTTTCAGGAGTCGCGTCTTCATCGATCATCTCTTTGCCTTCGGCGATCAACCCGGCCATCGCTTCGCAGACTTTATTTCCTGGCTCTATGTTCAGTAACTCAAAAGCTGTTTCAAGTCTTTCCTTTTGTTCCTTTGTTTCTTCCAGGTGTGACTCAAAAGCCTTTTTTAGCTCCGGATCACGCGCTTTCTTGATCATCTCGGGCAAAGCCGCGATAATCTGTTTTTCCGCGCTATACAAGTCTTTTAGTTCGTACTCAAACAGGTCTTCCAGGTTTTTTAGCTTTTTGCTCATATCCATAATCTATTTATATTTTATTCAACAGGAGAGCGGGTGTAAATGTTTTCCCCTCTATACAAGCGCGAAGCGTTTATTGCGGACAGCCTCTATGGCTTCAGGATGACCTTTACGCAATCGTCCTCTTTTTTATTGAATAGGTCATACGCGTGCTCCGCTTGATCCAGGGGAAGTATATGGGTTACGATATCGTCCAGAATGATTTTGTTCTCATTTACCAGATCCATCAGAGGATCTATGTAGTTATGGACAGGGCACTGGCCACATTTAATGGTAATGCCTTTATCAAAAATCTGCCCCAGAGGAAACTTGTCGTAAGAGGTGCTATAAACGCCCAATACGGAAACGGTTCCCCCTCTTCGTACAGCGCTAAAACAATTCTTTAACGTATTGATGGCGCCCTTTTCTACTTTCAGGGTGGCTTTTACTTTATCCATAATCGATCTGTCGGTTTCCATTCCCACCGCGTCTACACATACGTCCGCGCCTCTTTCATGAGTCAGTTCCCTGATGGCTTCCACGGGATCCGTCGTAGAGGCGTCTATGACTTCCGCGTTGGCGGTTTCTTTGGCTTTCTTTAACCGGTAAGGAAGGATATCTATGGCTATTACTCTGCCGGCGCCTTTTATCCAGGCCGCTTTTTGAGCCATCAGCCCGACAGGCCCGCAGCCAAATACCGCTACTGTTTCTCCGCCTGTCAAATTAGCCCAATCTATACCAGCCCATCCGGTAGGAAATATGTCGCTTAGAAACAGGGCTTTTTCATCTGGCAAGTCATTAAGTATTTTTCTGGGGCCGTAATCGGCATAGGGAACTCGCGCATACTCGGCCTGCCCTCCATCATATCCCCCGTACAAATCTGTATAACCAAATAGGCCGGCGCCTTTTTGTTCCAGCAAACCGCCTTCGGGACCATAACGCGGATTTGAATTTTCGCAATGCGCGGGATACTCGTGATCGCAAAACCAACAGTGACCGCATGAGATTGGGAAGGGAACTACGACCCGGTCTCCTTTTTTCAGATTTTTAACATCAGAGCCGACTTCTTCCACGATTCCCATAAACTCATGACCAAGAATCATGTTTTTGGCCTGGGGAATCATGCCATTATAGATATGTAGATCAGAGCCGCAAATAGCTGTAGAAGTCACACGGAGTATGGCGTCTCTTGAATCCTTAATTTCCGGATCCTTTACTTTTTCAACTTTTACATCTCTAAGTTTGTGGAACACTAGCGCTTTCATGATTTCTTTACCAGATAACCTGTCGCTAATTCCTATGTTGGAAAATTTATCGGTATTTGAATCATGAAAGTTATTTAAAGGTAGGAGCAAGCTCGAAATGACCGCTTTTTAAGTGATTGTTTTCTTGTAATAAGTAAGATTTCCATTTTGATTCTTCCGGCTTTTTTTTACCTTGGCTGATTAAAAGTACAACTCTTATGAATCACAAATACTTAGTCGGCCTCGTTTTCCTGCTGGCCTTTCAGTGCCTGAAGGCGGCGAATATTCTTTCCAATCCCGGTTTTGAAAATGGGCAAGACTGGTGGGGTTTTCAGACCCCGGACGGATTGGCTAATATCGATTATTTATCTTCCGCAGCCCGTACCGGTTCCAACGCCGCGCGTATACATGTCGCCCAGGCGGCCGCCGGCAATCATCAGATTCAGCTCAACGCTCCAAGCGATTGGACAGCGGAAAACGGCGCTAAATACGTCCTTGGTTTTTATGCCAAAGCGGACCGGGATGTTTCCATACACGTCGCCGCCCAGGATGGTCCTCCTTCCTACGGGTATCGTACCGGTTCCGACTTTAGTTTAGGCGAGGACTGGAAATATGTCGAAATGACCTATATTTCGGATGTGGAAGGTGAAGGGGCTTTACGTTTCAATATTTTCGTAGGCGCCGCGGCCGCCAACTACTATTTCGACGATTTTTCGCTGGAAGTGGTTCAGGATACGGAGCTGGGAGCTCCCGTTCCCCCTACGGAGGGCGCGTACTATACCGATGTGTACAGAAACATGTTTCTGGAAATGGGCAAGACGGAGTCCGCGATAAACAATAAAGTAGACGCCGCTTTCCGGCAGCTTTTTCATGGAAACGCGTCTACGGAAGCCGTTTACTTTGAAGTGGCGCCCGATATGGCCTTTATCAAGGATATCGCCAACAATGACGTCCGGTCGGAAGGCGTATCATACGGCATGATGATCGCCGTACAGTTGGATAAAAAAGAAGAATTTGACAGGCTTTGGAAATTTGCCAAAACCTATATGCAGCATCAGTCCGGACCGAGAAAGGGTTATTTTGCCTGGCAGGTAGAGGCTACTCCCCCCTACGCGGTCATGGATCCCAATAGCGCGCCGGATGGAGAGGAATATATGGCCATGTCCCTGTTTTTCGCGGCGCATCGATGGGGCAACGGAACCGGCATATTTCATTATGAAGCCGAAGCCCGGCAGTTGTTGTATGATATGCTGAATCTTGAAACCAGAAACGGAGGAGTGGTCGATCAGCTTCGTAATATGTTTGACAAAAACAGAAAGCAGGTTGTTTTTGTACCTCGGGGCGACCTCGCGGACTTCTCGGATCCATCCTACCATTTGCCGGCGTTTTACAAGCTCTGGTCGTTCTGGGCCGATACCGACAAGCAGTTTTGGGCCGACGCGGCCGATACAAGCAGGGCGTATTTTCTGAGGGCCATGCATCCGCTAACCGGACTCGTTACCGATTATATGACGTTTGATGGTACTCCCCAGGCTGTGAACTTTAATGACAACTCTGTAAATTTCGCGTACGACTCCTGGAGAGTCATCGGCAACATAGCGATGGACGCGCACTGGTTTGGCGACTCCTGGCATTCCGCTCAGGTCGACAGGCTTTTAGCGTTCTTTAGCAGTCAGGGCGCTAACTATCCCGCTCTGTATCATCAGGATGGTACGCCGACAAGCGGTACCCATACATCCGGCGGCTTATACGCCATGAATGGAGCCGGCGCGCTCGCCTCAAACAGCGATCAGGCCTGGAGCTTTCTGGACAGATTGTATAGTCAGGCGCTGCCAACCGGTCAATACCGCTACTACGACGGGTTGCTGCATATGCTGGCGCTGCTTCACGCTTCCGGAAACTTCAAGATATGGAAACCTGAAATCACCACCAGCGCCCTGGGACGCGCCGACAGCCCTATGGCGATCAACGTTTATCCCAATCCTGTACGCTCAGGTACGATGTCGATTCAATCGGAATCCATACGCGATGGTCAGTTTGAGCTTAAAGATCTTGGGGGAAGAATATTGATTCGGGCCAGGCTGGCGGAAGGGAAGGTGGAAGTATCCGTGGAAGACCTTCCGGAAGGCATGTATTTCGCGTGTGTTAAAGACGCGCGGGGTGACGGCTTCACGGAGAGAGTCATTATAAAAAAATAGCAGAATAACCTTTTAGGATAGAAAAACGGCCTGAGCGATCAGGCCGTTTTTTGTTTGTCAACGACGCGAAAATTTTTCGGGAGGAAGAGCCGGGCAAGCCAAAAAACAACCTCCGGATCAGCTCTGTTTTCGACAAAAAATTACCAGAATTGGTAATTGAACGATGGTATGTTTCATGCTGAACTTGCGAAAATTAAAATCAATACATACTTAATTCAGACAGTAATGAAAAAATTAGCATCATTTTTATTTATCGTTTTCGCGGCATGTACTATCGGTTACGGACAGATATACACCTCAGATCCCAATATCGGAACTTCATCTACCGGAAATATAGGTATAGGCACTTCCGCTCCTTCAGAGTATTTTCACATCAATCCTGTCGGTGTTTCCCCATATCTGAGAATAGAGCGAACCGGTACACCCCAGCAGCCTTATGGAGGCTATGGTATCAAAATCGGAGACGCGGGGAGTCTTTCAGCAAGTCACTATCCCGCGTGCGGCACAGGAACTTTTTTTATTAAAGGCAATAAAACCAATGGAAATACCATTTCATTCAATTCCTCAATGATCGACTTTGGGACCGCCCCCAGCAGATGCAGTGGCGGGAGTGGCGGTACATTCAACTTTGGCGGTGGCAACGTTTGGATAAACGATAAGTTGGTTGTTTCAGCTTATAATTTCGCTGGTCCAACTGGCTTTGTACCACATACTGATTATAAATTTTCTGTGAACGGCAACTCCAATTTTACGGATAAAGTGGTGATTGGCAGTTTAAAATCATTTAGTCCGTCTCCGGATTTTAAATTATCCGTCGTCGGAGCTTCCAACTTCAACGATAAAGTGGTGATTGGCAGCTATGCCGCGTTTACAAAAGGATTTCCGGCGTCTTGTAAGCTTTTTGTCGCCGGCGGCATAATGACGGAGAGGGTAAAGGTAGCGATCAAGTCAACAACGGACTGGAGCGACTATGTATTTGAAAAAGACTACAAATTGATGCCGCTTAAGGACGTTGAGGCTTTTATTACAAAACACGCTCATTTGCCCAATGTCCCTTCCGCGCGGGATGTAGTGGATAACGGAGTCGACATAGCCGAAATGGACGCGAAGCTATTGGAAAAGATTGAGGAACTGACACTGTACATTATCGAACAAAACAAAAGAATCACGGAACTAGAGGCTAAGGTTAAAAGGGCGCGTCGATAACAGTACATGATCAACTTCAACTTTTAAAATTAACTTAGCATGAAAAATCCTATAATATATGTAGTGTTATTGCTCATTCTGAGGCATACGGTATACAGTCAGTGCCAGAATCAGCTAAACACGGTCACTACGGATTGGCGGCATTATCCCGGAAACGGTGGAAATAACCTCAGTAAGAATAACTGGAACTGGACCCTGAATTATCCCAATTTTTCCGTGGCCTATATCACGAGCAATAAGGACGCGGTTTCACAGAAAATAATCCCTGTTCCCATAACGTCTCCGTTTTACTCGCCACAAAACTCAACAGGCAGTAATCAGAATCTGGCGCACTTCCAGTCACTGTCGCCGGAGCAAAAAGATTTCTGGCCGGAAGACGGATGGGAACTACTGGTCAAAAACTTTGGAGAATGCCCGAACCCTCCGGATTGTTATGAAGCGACAGCGACCAATAATCCATTTTTCGCCTTATATAACCGCTTGACCGGAACAGTGAGGGCGTTTATGCTGATAACCCAGGGGCCCAGTGACAAGAAAATGACGGGAGCGATGATATCTATGAAGTTTATGGATATTGGTGTAAAAAGAGCGCTCTTCGCGCAAGCCGAGCCAGCGACCAGAACTGTTCAGGACTTTGATCCCGGACTGATGCAAAGCAGCCCCAACCGATATATCAATGAAAACAATTACTGGATATATGCCGACTTTTCAATGGCTTATGACCCCTGCACCTGTTTCAATCCGGGCCTTTCGTCCTTAATACAGTTTCAGTACAGCCTTTTGTTTGAATCCGCGATACAGCTTACCGGTGACGGAAAAATCAATGAAACAGTGATGGAAAACGTTCCTGGCGGTACATCTCCCGCTTCCAATGGCTATACGGGTATCTTTGGTACA
This sequence comes from Bacteroidota bacterium, assembly GCA_023391415.1. GTDB lineage: Bacteria > Bacteroidota > Bacteroidia > Cytophagales > Cytophagaceae > SpSt-227. Next base: position 35,744 of record JAEWAY010000018.1, read on the forward strand.
GATGTCGACCCGGCTTCCGCTGTTAAGCAAGGATTAAAAGCTTATAAAACATGGGATGGATATAAAAACGAGGCGAATAAATTCCTGACCAATCAGAACGCTATATATAAAGCCAAGCTGGAGAAGGAATATTTTGATTCGCATCCCAATATGGTGGTCAATAATAAGCCGATCAATACGCTGGAGGAGTTGAAGGCTCTCGATAATGGTACCAAAAGCTTGATGGGAATCGACAATGATCCGAACTACGAATTGTTAAAAGGGGTAGCCAGCACGTTGCCCTATGTAGGAACAGCGATAGGTATCATAGACATGTTTGTCGCCGGTGGTACCAAAAAGCAGGAAACCCAGGCCTCCAGGGCTCCTATGTCTTTTGAGGTCCAGCTTGGTTTTAAAGGGACAATAACGTCGGATAACCCGGTCGGGGATCGTTATTTTTATACGCCGGGTTCAAATACCAGCGCTATCCAGTGGATTCCGGATTACAACAACACGCTGGGCGTATTTAATTTGTTGGAAACTCCGGGTCTTAAGCACTATACCTATGATCCCAAAATTGTAGGCTTCAGCGATCCTGACCGCTACTGGATTCCCTGGATCCGCCAGTTCAGACAATTCAAATTAAGAGACAATCTCAAATACGTCGTCAACCCGGCCTCAAATCTTGAGGTTGTAAGCATAGACGCGGCTTATGTCTTAGAGTTTGACGGGAAATTTAATAGAGAATTTACCCATAGCAGCAATTATTTCCACTGGAATAATTATATAGTGGAAATGGGGGTTTATGGCGACGTGCCGTTTGAGGAACGCGTAAAAAAAGCGGGCCTGGAAATAGACTATCTTTCTGAAGGATATCCCGCGTCGGGGTATTTAAGATTGAGAACGGCGTATGTGCCGTTGACAAATTTTCATCTGCAAAACTTCGCCCTGCTGTATATTCCCAATCCGGGAACAGCGGTCACGGGATATAGTCCGGTCGTCTATATCAAGCTATATATCAAGCTACAGAGGAAGGATGTCGCGGGAGCGGAACCGGTTACAGTAATCAGGACATTTAAGATGGAGGATAACGTTATCAGAAATTCGGAGGAAATAAACCCCGTTCCCGGAAATGTGCTCATATATCAAAGGTTTACGGCCAACAATCCATATTCATGGGTAAGATTTCCCGCGAAGTTTGAGAGCTTTCCCAGGGCCGCCAACGCGGAATTTACCAATGAAAATGTGTATTTAACAGATACGGTAGTCACCAGGAGTATACACGCGAAAGGAACAATCCTTGTGGACGATCATGTCGTCTTTCCTACGGAGATTCCTTATCCGGAATACGATAGTGAAACCGGACAACTCATATACAACTATCATGTAGACTTATTGGCCGCGAAAAGTATCGAAATCAAGGACGTTAACATTCTTGCTCCGGGTGTGTCACTGGAAATCGGTACTTTAGCGACCAAGGACTTTTCACCGGTTGGAAACTATCTGGCTACCGACGCCGAAATCCATTCCGTCTGCAACTCCGCGGCTTATATGAATCAGACGAACGCCCGATATGCCATGACCACCGACGAAGTGGAGTATTTTATCGCGAATAGCGACCATACGAGCGCCCCGGAGGACGCGATCAGTATCAGGCTGTCTCCTAACCCTGTATCTTCATTGGGCACTTTTACATTCGATATTCATGAATCGACCAATGTGAAACTATACATTGTTAATATTCAGGGTGAAGTCGTGCGGGAGCTAATGAAGAAAACGAACTACCCCGCCGGAACATTCGCGATAAGTGAAAACCTGTCGGACTTAAACAGTGGCATGTACTATTATGTCATGGAAACAGATACATACAAAAAGTCCGATAAGCTGGTAATCATAAAATAGCGCGATAGTTACGTAGCTGAATCAGTTTGAATATTTTTTTCTTGGCGCTCAGAATTTTTTGATAAAAGCGCGGTATATTTCCATCACCAAAAATAGAGGCTGCCATATGAAACAGCCTCTATGCTTTTTCTCTGAGAAAAATAATTTTAGTTGTCGCGTCAGCGTGTAGTTTTTTATTTATACATTGTTTTACATCATTTCCCATGAGAAGCGTCATAAGGGCAAAAAGTAATATTCAGTATTACAAGATCGCGTGCCGGATTATTGAAAAATACATTCCGCCGCGGGAGCTATCGCCGGAGGATATAAACAGCCTGATAAACTATCCTCAGTTCAGATCGCTCGCGGCCTGGGCTCCCAGTATTGTATGCATCATCGATATTACCAGCAAAAAATATGTATACGTAAGCGACAATATCCAAACGATGCTCGGATATCATCCCAACGAGTTTTATCATAGTGGTTTCATAAAAACCGTATCCCTGTTTCCGGAACATCAGCTCCATATCGTTCTGGAGCATATATTTCCCCTGATGTTTGATACCATAGATCGATACAGCAGGCTTCAGAAATCCGAAGATATAAAAATATCGTATTGTACCCTGTTCAACCATAAGGACGGAACTACACGATGGTACCTTCACCAGGTCACTGTTTTGAATTGCAGCAGATCGGGCAATCCTCAGCTTATACTAAAGCAGGTAACCGAAATTCACGATTTTAAACAAGACGATTCCATTATTATGACCATTTCCTTAAAAGATAACCGGGGGGTATATCAGAATATCTTTAAGAAAAGATTCGATTGCGAACATATCTCCAATCCCTTATCCCCCAGAGAGCGGGAAATAATCAACCTGATGAGCCAGGGATATTCAAGCAAGGAAATCGCCGAAGCGTTATTCATAAGCGATCATACCGTCTATAAGCATAGAAAAAACATGCTTCAAAAGATGAATGTCAAACGCTCAGGAGAATTGCTCAAAAAAGCCATAAGTATCGGAATTATTTAAGATGGATGTATTGGCAGAAAAAACCGGTAATTCTGTTAATGAGAAGATTGAAAATTTTCTTCTTACTTATTTTCCTGCGAAATACATTAAGCCGGTCGAAATACTATCCCAAATTGAATTTTACCTATTGTTTCATCCCTACGGAAAAACCTCCGATCGCTCGCTTTTAGCGAGTGATGATTATTAATAAGGCCTCCGGCTGTTGTTTGCTGTTAGTGGAAGGGTTGGCCGGCGGCTACAGGGATAGTAATCGCGCGGGGAACCCGGGCGATTGGGGAGGCAAAAAGTTACAAATACAGGTGGGTATTTGTAACTTTTTGCCTTTTATATCCTGTAAGTCACCCGAAACTATAAATGCCTTTACATAAGTTGCTTTCTGTCGTTCCGCCCTGCGGAATGATGAGTATTGCTAAGGCCTCCTGCCGTTGTTTGCTGTCAGTGGAATGGTTGGCCGGAGGCCACAGGGATAGTGATCGCGCGGGGAACTCGGGCGATTGGGGAGAATATTGACTAACAAATTAATAATGTGGTAAAAAATACTCTGATATTCTCCTTGTAAATTATGGATTCTAAAAATCGCTCCTTTCTTTTCCTTTCTTTTTCTAATTTTAGCTCTGCATTGACAATTCATAATATAAATCTCTATGTTTAGCAGATTGAGCATGGTGAACAGAAGGTGAAGCCTGAACAGGTAATTGATTTAGTCAAAGACGAGCCACAGGCAGGTGAAGCATTAAAAACAGCATTGAAAGAGATAAAGAAAGATGAGCATTAATATCCTCAAATACGAATCAGACGTTTGGCGCACAGCCGATTTATTGATTGGTGCAGGAATCAAACAGAGTGATTTCCCAAAATACATGATGCCCTATTTCGCACTTCTTATGGTGGAAAGTAGGTTAATCAGGGAAGCAAAAAGGTTGGAAGAGGAAATAGGCAAAGACAATATGGATGATTTCGTAGAGATGTTCCAGCTCGAAGGATTGGGATATAACGACTACCTCATCCGACAGGGCAAAACGCTCAAAGACATTTGCAAAAATGACAAGAACTACGATAGCGATTTTCAACTTTACTTAGAGGCTTTTGACGCTGAAACCCGCTATCTATTAGGTGTGAATAAGGGGCCAGAAGAAGAAAAGTTCCTCGACATTTCAGGGGTAAGCGGTCAGCTTAAAAAGAAGCGTATCTTGTTTGAAACGCTAAAGGCGTGGAGTGAAATTGATCTTACCCCATTCAACAACTCTGAAATCACCACCCTTGAAGAACACATCAAACGCAAGTGGGCTGATATTTCAGCAGAAACCGCAGGGGAACAGTACACTCCTGACGACATCATTTCGCTGATATCCGAACTCATTGCTTCCAAGATTGAAGACAATGGCAAGTTCCTTACCATCTATGACCCCACCTGCGGAGGAGGCAACTTGCTCTTTGGTGTAGAAGATAAGATTAAAGAGAAAACCTCTCGTCCAACAGCAACATATGGTCAAGAATGGAGCGATAGCCTTTATGCCTTGGCGAAGATTGAAAGTCGGTTCAGAGTCGATTCCAAAATTGAGTATGGTAATACACTTACAGAAAGAAAATTTGATGATAAAGGATTTGATATAATTGTTGCCAATCCCCCTTATGGCGTGGACTGGAAAGGATTTCAAAAAGACATTCAGAACGATCAAACAGAACGATTTGTAGCATTGCCATCGATTTCAGATGGTCAGTTTTTGTTTACCCAGCATATTGTTTCGTATCTAGGAGATAAAGGTTTTGCTGTTGTCGTTCACAATGGCTCTACTTTGTTTAGTGGTGATGCAGGTAGCGGTGAAAGTACCATCCGCAAGCACTTCTTTGATAATGATTGGGTGGAAGCCATCATTCAAATGCCAACAGATGAATTTTTCAACACGGGCATTTACACTTACCTATGGGTATTCAACAAGAACAAGCCAACCGACCGCAAAGACAAAGTAATCCTTATCAATGCCAGTGAGCTTTACGAGCCACTAAAAAAAAGCAAGGGTAAAAAGCGCAAGCAGATGAATCCCGACAACAGGGCTGAGATTGTAAAAGCCTTCACCGAGTTTCAGAACAATGCTTTTTGCAAAGTCTTCGACAAATGGTATTTCTATTACAACCGCCAAAGCATCCTACTTACCAATGTAGATGTAAACGGTAAATTCCTTGAAATGCCCATGAAGGAAAACCGAGCTGGTGAAATGGTAGAAGAAAAATCCATCAAACTCAATCCTGTAAAGATTACCGTAAAGGATGATGCAGGTATTACCACCATCGACAATTTTGAAATCACCGACTTTGATAAAGCCAAATACAAGTCATTAGAGGTAAGATTCAATGAGGAGGTAAAACCCAATATTGCAGCCCTGGACTACAAAGAGCGGCAACTCAAAGTAGTGACCAAGAAAGCCACCTACTGGTATGATGAAGACAAAGAAACCATCATAGAAGAAACAGGAGGCAAACAAACCGAATTAGGTTGCGGCAAAATCGTAATTAAAGCCGCTTACAAGAAACCCACCAAAACCAAAGGAGCTTGCATAGCCATTACGGTAGAGCTGACCAAAGACCTGCAAAAGGATTATGAAATTATCCCTTACTCACCGGATGAAGCGGAAAACCAGCAATGGATTGCCGATTTCATGGCCAAGTATGTAACCAAACCTTTTGAGTATGTGGACAATGTGATTGGGGTGGAAATCAACTTCAATAAGGTGTTCTACATACCGGAGAAATTAAGAGAAGTAAGCAAAATCAGCACTGATTTGACAGGATTAGAAAATGAGTTGGCAACCCTTGAAAATGAATTAAGCCTATAATATGAGGTCTTACGATAAATATAAAGATTCAGAAATTTTTTGGCTCCCAGCTATTCCAGATCATTGGTCAATAGACCGTATAAAAGATGTTGCTGAAACTCAGTCTGGAACCACTCCAACAAGTAGTAACCGTCTTTATTATGAAGGCGGGGAATATAATTGGATTCGGACTACAGACCTTAATGACGGTGAACTATTTGAAGTAGAGTATAAAGTAACTGATTTGGCGTTGAAAGAATGTAGACTGAAATTCCTTCCAGTTGATACTTTATTAGTTGCCATGTATGGAGGTTTTGGAACCATTGGGAAAAATTCAATTCTAAAAAAAGAATCAACAATTAACCAATCCGTTTGCGCAATTCTCCCTACTCGCCATTTCAATCCCAATTATGTTTTGTATTTTCTCAAGTATTTCAGAAATGACTGGAAACTATTTGCTGACGGTACGAGAAAAGACCCCAATATTAATCAGGATGCAGTGCGCAACTTGTTCTTTATAAATCCTCCTTTAGAAGAACAAACCGCAATCGCTGAATACCTCGACACCAAAACCCAAGCCATTGATAAGAAAGTAAGCCTATTGGAAAAGAAGATAGGCTACTATCAGGAATTGCGTAAAAGCCTGATTAATGAAACGGTTACTAAGGGGCTGGATAAGAATGTAAAGCTCAAAGACAGTGGTATTGATTGGATTGGACAGATACCGGAGCATTGGGAGGTGAAGCGGTTGAAGGATATTGCTGCAATGATTGGTAGTGGAACAACCCCTACATCATCAATTAGAAGTTATTACGAAAATGGAAATGTAAACTGGTTAAATACAGGTGATTTAAATGATGGGTATATAACTCAAACAAAATACAAAATCACTGAAGAGGCATTAGAAGCGTATCCCAATATGAAACTTTTCAAAAAGGGAACTTTGGTTTTTGCATTATACGGGGCTACTATCGGCAAACTTGGGCTATTAGAAATTGAGACAACATCAAATCAAGCATGTTGTTGCATGAGTTTTCCTAAGAGTAAGATTGACCCAAGATATATTTTCTATTGGTTTTTAATCAATAAGGAAAACATTATCAGTTTGAGTGTCGGAGGTACACAACCCAATGTTAGTCAAGGGATTCTTTGTTTTTTGAAAATGACAGTTCCCCCACTCCTAGAACAAGTCCAAATAGCCGATTACTTGACGGAGAAAACCTCCAAAATTGAACAAATCATCACAAACATTCAAACCCAGATAACCACACTCAAAGAGCTTCGCAAAACGCTCATCAATGATGTGGTAACGGGCAAAATCAAGGTCTGAACTATGATTTTAAGGATGAAATGAAAACTATGATGATAAAAAACGAATATCCTTTGTCGGAGCTTACCGGAAAAATTATCGGGTGTGCAATGGAAGTACACAGCATTTTGGGCAATGGTTTTCAGGAAGTGATTTATCAGCGAGCCTTAGCTAAGGAAATGAGTTTGCAGGGTTTGTCTTATTCAAGGGAGCATGAAATGAGCATCTTTTATAAAGGAGATGATATTGGTACAAGACGGGTAGATTTCTTTGTAGAAGGCTTGGTAATGGTGGAAATAAAGGCGGTAATTCAATTGGAAGATGTGCATCTGGCGCAGGCTATCAATTATCTGGAGGCCTATGGTTTGGATATTGGTCTGCTCATCAATTTTGGCAGCAGAAGCCTGCAGTTTAAACGAGTGATGAAACCCGGAAAGAAATCATAGTCCATCAGGAAATCATGAAAAATCATAGTTCAGACAAATGAAAACAGAAATAATATCCTCCCTCACCAAGACTTTTGAAGACTATGCCAATGCTACGGAAACAGGTGTAGAATTTTGGCTGGCAAGAGACCTGCAACACCTTTTAGGCTATTCCAAATGGGATAACTTCTTAAAAGTATTGAACAAGGCGAAAACAGCCTGCGAAACAAGCGGGAATGACATTGATGACCATTTTGCCGAGGTTGGGAAAATGGTCTCCCTGGGTTCCGGCTCACAAAGGGAAGTGCAGGATTTTATGCTCACAAGATATGCCTGTTACCTGATTGCCCAAAATGGCGACCCTAAAAAAGAAGCCATTGCCTTTGCTCAAAACTACTTTGCCGTCCAGACCCGTAAACTGGAACTCATCGAGCAACGGATAAAAGATTGGGAAAGACTGCAAGCCCGTACTAAACTATCCTTGTCTGAAAAGGAACTCAGCGGCCTCATCTTTGAGCAAACCGGAAGCGATAAAAACTTCGCCATCATCAGAAGCAAAGGTGATGCAGCCCTGTTTGGTGGCAAAACCACCCAGCAGATGAAAACCCGCCTGGGTGTACCCGACAACAGGCCTTTGGCTGATTTCCTTCCCACCATTACCATAAAGGCCAAAGACTTTGCAACGGAGATTACCATTTTCAACACCAAAGACAAGGGGCTGAATACAGAAGGTAAAATCTCTCAGGAGCATATCACCAATAATAAATCCGTCCGCAAAATATTGCTGGAAAGGGAAATAGTACCTGAAAACCTACCAGCCGAAGAAGACATCAAAAAACTGGAACGCAGGGTAAAATCAGAAGAAAAGAAATTGGGTAAAGGGCCAAAAGGATTGAACAGCAAAAAGAAATAGCCCAATGAAAGAATTAGACTTACAGGATAAATACCTCATCAACTTCCTTTGCGAAAGGCCAGACGGTCTTCGCTACAAGGAGGCAAAGGCAAACACCGTTTCGCCTCAATTCTTCATTATTGAGGATTTGAAACATTTCATTTCGGAAACTGATTTGAATAAAAGCAACTACAAAAAATTGCTCAAGAAGTTCCCTAGCGAAAAAGACCTTCTCAACGCTTTTACCCTGTTTCTGGACGAGAAGATAAAATCATCCATGAACATGGCGGTTTTCATCAATACCAATAAGTCAGTAACCTTTGAAGGTGTTAAGCTGCATTTGTTCTATCCAAGCGGTAGCGAGTTTGAGGAAGACAAGTTGTTTGAGCAGAATATCTTTTCGGTAGTTCAGGAGCTTCCGTATTCATTCAAGTATGAAGGTAAGCAGTATTTCTCCTTCCGTCCGGATCTGTCCTTTTTCCTCAATGGTATCTTCTTAGGATATAGCGAACTCAAAAGCAATTGGAACAACCAGACTTCCATGAAGAACGGACGAATGAAAGTAGTGAAAGACTACCTTAATGCCGTTCAGGAATACCTCACCATTGCCGACAAAAACGACCTGTCCCAAACCATCCGTAAAGACTTTCTCAAAATCTTTGAAAAGGCCATTCACATTACTTCTACAGATATTGCCGAAACCTATGTCATCCGCAATATCTCCAACCACTTTGATGAAATCAAAAACACGGTATTGAATGGCAGCTATGATTTTGAGCAGTACGAAAAGAAGATATTAAAAGACTTCAAGCCTTACCCACTCAAAAACCGTGAAGGTTCTAAAACGGAACGTTTTGAGGAGGTTTTCAAAGCCCTGTACGATAAGAAGATGATAGAGAAAGAAATCCTCTACTACAACTTCATTGAACGGGAGCTGATAAAGAAAGAAGGCAGCAAAACCAAAGAGTACAAGCACAATGATGGTAGGCTGATAAGTCCAAGACCCAAACAGAAATTTGGTACAGATAAAATCCTTGCCAAAATCAATGAGTTTTTGGAACATGAATATCAACCGGACTACTTCATTAAAAAACTGGAAGCAGAATTAAGAGCAAAAGGCATAGGCGAAGGACAGATAAAAGAACTGATTGCCAAAAGGCAGAAATACCAGAACAACAAAACCGTGTATTCACTCCTAATGCAGTACGCAGCAGGGTTTGGGAAAAGTAACATCATTGGCTGGACAGCGCTCCAACTCAAAGACCTTCGCAAAGAGGGTGAGTATGTCTATGACAAAGTGATGTTGGTGGTGGACAGGTTGCAGCTTCGGGACCAGTTGGATTCCAAACTGCACAACATGAACATTCAAAAAGGGATGTTTATTGAGGCCACCGACAAGAAAAGTTTTATCACTGCCCTCAGCAGCGACAAACGCATTGTGGTTGTCAACCTGCAAAAATTCACTTCGGTAGATAATATTCTGGATGCTTCAGTAGTGAAGAAGCTATCAAAAATGAGAATCGCGTTTCTGATTGATGAGATTCACAGAAGCAACAGCGGTGTACAGCATGAAGAAATGATAAGCGTATTTGACGAGCTGCAAAGCAGCTTCGACCAAAGCAAGGATTATCAAAAGCAACAAACCAAAAAAAATCTCATCGTAGGTTTTACGGCAACTCCAAGCGACCACACCTTAGCCCGATTCGGAGAGTTCAATAAATATGCGGAATCAGAAAAAATCTGGATTCCTTTCGATAGCTATACCATGCGGGAAGCTATTGAAGACGGCTATATCCTGAACCCTATCAAAGGCATAGTACCTGTTTCGGCAAAAATGTATTTCGAGATTCCCGACAGTGAACTGGAAGGCTTTGAAGGGGATTTGGGTTACGGCTTTGAGGAAATACCAGATGATACAGATACGGGAATTGATGAATACGGAAAGAAATATGCCATTCGTAAAAAGAAAATCTATCTCAATACACAGCGTATTGAAGCCATATCCAAGTTCATTGTAGAACGATTGGTAAGTTCCGTCTACCACAATATCAGAGGTTCAGCCAAAGCAATGTTGGCCGTTTCTTCCATTCCGGCAGCTATTAAGTACAAAGGCTTTATTGAAAAATATTTTGCTGAAATTGTAAAGGAGAAGAAATACGAACGCTTTGAGGATGCACCAATCTACATTGTTTATTCAGATAGTCAGGAACACAGAAGCGCAAGCGGCTTGAATGGTGGTTTGAGTGAAGAAAAAGTCCTTCAAAATTTCGCTATCAAAAAGAACGGCTTAATCATCGTGGTGGATAAACTGCAAACGGGTTTTGACGAACCGAAATTGCATACCCTCTTTTTGGATAAAGAAATCAGGGGTATCAATGCCATTCAAACCATTTCGAGGGTCAACAGAACCACCAAGTATAAGAACGACTGTAAGATTATTGATTTCTCATACAAGAATGTCAATGTAAAGAATATCAAAGCAGCCTTTGAGCATTTCAGTAATGTAGTAGTATCAGATTTTGAGCCACTAAAAGACGAAGAAAAGTTGGCTGACCTCTACAAGGAATTGAATACACATTCCGTATTCAATTCCCATTTTCCCAAGTTCAAGGAATACCATACCACCAACCCGGATGTTTCGATTATTGTAGGCCTTGAAGATGCACTGGACGAGTACATCCGCAATCAGAAAGATGAACCCAAAAAGCTCAAGGAAAAGGTATTGGGTTATTTCAAAATCCTCAACCTCATTGAGTTTGTCATCGACTTAGACGATAAGTATAGCGAGAAGTTATTGCTGGACTTTTGGCGTAAATACAACATGTTTTATAATCAAATCAACAAGCAGGATGAGATTATTGATGATGTTGAAATCTATTTTGATAACCGAATAGGTATTGTTGCACCAAAAGAATATGGCACAAAACCTGTTAAGTCGGTAGTTAAAGACCCAGGTAGTTTATATGGCAACAATAAGTACAAATACAACATCCTTAAAGTCATTGAGAAACGCAATCAGGAAGAAGAAGCCATTGCCGAACTAATCGCAGACTTTGAGAAGAAAATAACCTCCCTGTTTGAATTCATCAAGCAGGATGAAACAGGTCAGCGTTTGATTGCCAAAATCAATGATGATGGTTCTGCCTTTTCGCAGGATGAAATCTATTCAGACTTTACAAAACTGTACCGCAAGTTCACCATTAAGAACAAAGACTTGGGCGATTTCTTCATTCGTGAAACGAAAGACATCCTTACACAGCTTTGTGATGATTTTGAAAGAACCTTACGGGAAAGTCAGAACCAAAAGCCAATAACAGAACAGGCAGAAGGTCATATCTACATTGATACCGAAAACATCCAATTGGCAGAATCTGTATTTGATGCTTACGCATCCTTTGCAGAGGCTTTAGGCTTCACCATCACAGATGAAGGAACATTTGAAAAAGGCTCTTGGATAAAGAAGGGTATTAAGATGGTGCAAGACTTTTTCAAGAAAGAAGAAGTACGGGAAATCTACCAGAAAGGAAAACGCAGCTTGGAATTGGCACACATCGAAAAAGTACAGGCTGAAATTGATGGTCTTAAAGTAGGTGCAGCAGCACAATTATTGGCAAGTGTAAAACACACAACCAATGTAGCTCTGAAATTAGGTTCTATTGTACTGGTCAAAACCGTTGTAAATGGAGTGGAGCAGACCTTAATTTTTGCCCTGACCGACAAACAACGCCAGAACCTTGAAAAGAATGCTTTTCTACTTAATCAGCCATCTGAGTTATTAAGATACTTAAATGGATAGTAGTATGGCGGAAATATATGGTATTAATAAGTCGTTTTATACCATTTTAAGATGATACCCGAAGTTTTGCCCTGCCAATTGCTATTTATTGCAAAACGAGGATTGGTAACGAAACATTACTTTTTTTGCTGAGCAATGGCATCCTCTAAATGCTGAATCCTATCCTCCAGCAGCTTAATCGTTTTTTCATACAACCCGATCTGCATCTCAGATATTGTGTTGATAATATACGCCTGATTTGCTTGGTTGGAGGCGTAATTGTTAAAAACGACCTTTTCGTCAAAGGCTACAACGTCTTCTACCCGCATTTGCAGCACACTGGCTATTTGCTCCAGCCGGCTGTAGGGCAGGTCCACCTCATTACTTTCGATTTTCGAATAACCCGGCTGCGACATGCTGAGTCTGTCGGCCATATACTCCTGGGTAAAGTTTCTTAGCTCCCTTATTTTCTTTATTTTACTTCCAATTGCCATCGGGTATGCCTGTTGTTTAGCTAAAGGTAAAGTTTTTCACACACAGTTTGGTACCTTAAAAAAAATAGTCTTGTAAAAAGAACTTATTTTTTAAGGTGTCATAACATGCCTCAAAGTTGCCTGAGTTTACTTTTCTAAATCATGCAGTGAGTTCATTTTTAGTAATAAATGTGGTGGTATATGGCTGAAACAGCCTTGTAAAATAGCCAGGTCGGCTAAGGGGGCAATCGGACTGTAGTAATATATTATAACTCTCAGTAATACTGATTTTGCGATTTATGAGCAATTTTTGTTCCTGCAAACTATAAGGAGGATGAAGCCTGAAAGAAAAAAGGAATATCAGCATTTTTCCGATCAATCCGGAAAATCAAAAAGCTCTTTGCTGCGAATGTCCAGCGCCTCCGCGATGGCAAATACATTGCTCAGGCTGGTATTGATGATGCCTCGCTCTATTCGGCTTAGTTGGCTGTATTCGATATTGCACAAATCGGCCAGCGCTTGTATGGACAGGCCCTTTTGCCGGCGCAGTTGCCGGACACGCGCTCCGAAGACTTTGAGTTTGGTCTCATGTCTGATATAGCCTTTTTTTCTGTCCACGTTCAATTATGGACAAAATGATGATATATTTATGAGGCAAATTTGCCATATTTGTATAATGTGCTTATTTTTAAAAAATTAAATAAGTGAGGATCTTGTTAATGGGGATTCAAACCATTAGGTTTGTCGACTGCCTAACTGATACTGTTTTAGGAGCGTATCTCACTCGATTTAGGTAATTGTTTGAATCTGCCAGTTGGTTTTTTTATTGGATCGCGTCGCTTTGATTGGATGGTTCAATGATACTGTTCGCGCGGCTTTTTTATATTTTACTATTATATTTTTCTGTTTAATCTTATGAATAACCGGTTTTTTCAATGGTTTTCTTTGTGGTATCTGCTTGGTTGCTTGCTTTCGTGCAATACGGCGCGAAAGATTACCTCAGAGGTCTTGTGTCATCAGAAAAGCAAGAGTGAGCGATATTTATGCTTTAAGCCGATAGTGATGCAGCAATATGATCAGTATGGGATGCCAACCGGCTTGTTTTACACCAACTGGATACAATGCGAAGGTTTAACCACCTGTGAAATTGAAAATATGGTAGGCGACAAATGCTTTGTAAAAGTGGATGACCTGGATGAAACCGCCATTTTAAAAGGGGATATCAGGTATATGGAGTCGACGGCCCTATTGGATCTGGACAAGTTCTATCTCGAAAATAAGGTTTTTAAGGTAAAATCCCGGGAGGTAATCCTTGGCAATGGGATGGATTACGCGGGAGACGTCGAATTGCAACGGCAATGGTATGAGGCCGCCAGAAAAAGATCCCTGCTGGGGTATGAAGATCTGTCTCGTCCCTGTGTCCCAAAGGAGCAGATATATAACAAGCATAAGAATGAATGGTATGAAATAGCCCGGGATAGCAAATACGGGTGCGGTACGGAAAACCTTAGAACAACAAGCGTATGTCTGGAGTCTGAGGTGTTTCAGGAGTTTTGCGCTTCAGGATTAGAAGAGTTTAAATATCCTGTCGACTGCGAGAGTGGTTACGATGTCATCAATGGCTTGCCGGGGCGTGAAGTATACCTGAAAGCGAGGATTTGCAGCTACGATCCGGCCAAGGAATATACGCTTCAGCTTACCCATGAAAATATCTACACCGGCGAAAAAACAGATATCGGTGGCCCGATCAGGATCGGTTATAATTCCAATTTTACGCATATAAAGAAAAGGGAACCGGCCAGCAAGCCGGACGCTCCGACTACCGCGGTCTTTACGATACAGGTGTTTGTCAACCACCCCACGCACGTGCCGGGCGATAGCAAAACGGCTACGATCAAGGCCTTCCTGAAAGAAAAGGGAGCAAGCGCCAGTCTGGCGGTCGGGCATATTGAGGTGGCTGATTTCTATGAATACAACGGCACGAAGTATAAAAAAAGGGAGTTTAACATTTATGTGGCGAGTAATTCGCAGGCCGCATCCTCCGATATAAGGACTTATTCGACTTATTATGGCAATTTTGAAAAATATTTTCAAAAGGCGTATACCGATGAAGCGCATGTAGTGGGTAAGTTTAAGACCATATACCTGCCGGACTACCTCATTGACGCGGCCGGAAACGCGGTGCTGCTTGAACAGGATTTTAATTATACAACCGATACTACCGTTAAGTTTTTCCTGAGGTGGAATAACGCGGTGCACCAATGGAGAAGGCGCTGCCTGCAATATTTCTACTATAGTAAAAACAACCAACTGGCTGAAAAGGGACCTAGATACTTTGCAACGTTTTTTGAGAGATGGCACCCTTATGACAATACTGCTTTGCTTGCGGTAGTAAAAACTAATAAGTTATATAGTTTAGATTTTGAAACAGAAAAGCTGACAGACATTTCTTTTGATCCTAAATTTGAGAAAGAATCAAAAACGTACTATCAGCTTAATCTGGAGTATTTTACTTCCGGACTACAGGGGGAGGAAAACAGCTTCATATTTGGTCTGACCAATGGAGATCAAGATCCTAAGCATTATATACCCATGTCCACCGTTTTTCTGGACCCCGTACATGCCAGATATAGCAGCACGGCGACACAGACGGCTATCAAGGTCGGGCTGCATGAGCTGGCGCATGCCTGGAATTTCAGAGGACTACTAGGACCGGCAGAGCATCCTTGCGATAAGCATAACGGGTACGTATATGGGGAAGGAGCGAGACGCTGCATGTTTCAGTGCCCTCATACTCCGGAGTCCTTGTATGATATGTCTTTTTCCAAAGGAATTGTACAACGATTGCTTAAAGTAATGGCCATCACTTTTTAATGCTATGAACACACTATATTACCACTTAGTAACTTTAGCGCTTATCTTCCTTTCGCTGGCGGGTAGCGCGCGGCAAGCCATACAGATAGACTTGTCGGGCAAGAAGCAGTTTGAGCTGGGCGAACCTATCATCCTGTATGCCCAGATTCGTAACAATACGGACTCTGTGATCGGGTTGAGTTGGGAAGGGACCTTTTTTTCACTTCATTCCGTCACTCATTCGCTGCCGGGAGATTCCTTATGGCATGATCCACTTACCGGTCAGTTTATACGGGAAGTGTATTCGCATACGATCACCCCTAAGATTGACGGAGTCTTTGAGGTGCGCAACCGTACCTGCCCGGCCAACAGCAACCTGGCGCTGATGATTGAGCCGGGCGGGACGCTGTATTATCCTATGCTGATAAGCGAATGCATGGGGATTAACAATGATGGCTGCAAGGGTAGGTATCGCCATTTGCTGCCCCGGGGCAGGTATCATTTTCAGGGAGATTTTTCTTTTTGCCATGGCCAACTGTTCAGAGGGCGCTATGAGTTTGAGATCATAGATACCTCACCGGGCTTTCAGAATCATTTGAAAGAGTATGCGCCGCTGCTGGATACCTTTCTGGTTCATCATTATTTTATATTTGATAAGGATAAAAGGTATGATGCGGCCGTCAGCGATCCTTTGTATGAATATCTCCTGAAAAACGCGGATAGCAGGATTGTCTCTAAGACGCTTATACAGCTTTCAAATTTTTGTGGACAAAATGAATGGACGCTTTTCTGGTACCTTCGAATATTGGAAAAAGCGGATGATTTGCTGCTCTACTACCTGATCAACGAGTTTGTGGGCAAAGATTTTTTTCTTTACAAGGACAAGGCGGAAGCATTGAGGATCTACGACCGGCTGCTCCAGAGCCTCAAAAAGCGGGATCGTGTTTTTTCAGAATACCTGCTGGAGCGCCTGTGGGCCAGACTGCACTATGCTGAAAATGAACGATACCGTCAGAAGCCCTTTTCTATACAGGACGCGGATCTGGAAGGATTGAGAATATATTCGGCAAAGAAGAAATAGCCCCGGTATAGGGGAGAGTTGGATGAATTATTGGTAAGCCTGATCATCAGTATGAAAATTTTTAATCATCTGTTATGGAGTGGTTTCTGTATGGCTCTTTCGCTGGCGGTTGCAGCGCAGGAGCCTGTGCGGATACAGCTTAGCGGCAAAAAGGAATTTGAGCAGGGAGAGCCGCTGTTTATTCATTTCAGCCTGTACAACAATACCGATTCTGTGATCGGGCTGTGCCGTAGGCCCTATGTCAGGGTCTACTCGCTCACATATTCGCTGCCCGGTGATTTGTTACGGCATGATGAGAATACAGGCGAGATCATTCCGGAAGGAGGCATTTTGTGCGATTATATACCGCCCAAATATGAAGTATACAAGCGGGGACCAAAAAGGTGCCCTGCCGGCGACCATACGGCTTTGATGATCGAGCCGGGCAAGACGCTGCGCTATTCCATGCTGATCAATGAATGTACAGATACTGAAAACTATTTTTGCAAGGGCCAATACAAGCATCTGCTGCCCAGGGGAGACTATCAGTTCGATGTGGAGTTTGTTTTTACCAATGGGCTGGTATATGCCGGTTATCATGATTTCGGGATTGCCGGACCCTCACCGGCTTTCCGCGACAAGCTAAGGGACTTCGGGGGATTGTTTGAAGCCTATTATTGGTCAGATGGGAAAGCGGTGGATCTCAGCAAAAGATACGATCCGGCCCTCAGCGACCCGCTGTTTGACTACGTTCTGAACAGCGGAGACAGCCTCATGGCATCCAAAGCCCTGATACAGCTTTCAGATCATTGCGGGCGTAATGAGTGGCTGCTGTTCTGGTATTTCAGCTTGCTGAAAAAAGCGGATGAAAAGACGCTCTGGTATCTGCTCAACGAGATGGTGGACAGAGAATATTTTCCATACAGTGATAAAACAGGCATGCTGAGGATGTACGACCGGCTGCTTCGGGAACTGAAAAGCCACAGACGTGTGTACTCCGTCTATCTGCTGGAGCGTTTGCAGGCCAGGTTGCGCTATGCGGACGGCAACAGCCTGCGCTGGGACCAGGAGCCGCTTCCTCTGGAAGAAGCAGATCTGAAAAAGCTCAAAATCTATTCAAAAAAGAAATAATATACGCTATGAATACACGATCGTCTTTTTTAGCCAGTATACTGCTGGTCGCGCTGTGTTCGTCCGGCGTCTTGTCCAGGGACAGGTATTACGATATACATATTGATATTCCTGTAGACAAGAAGAAGATACCCCAGGGAGAGCCGGTGATCATCCCCCTGAGAATCATGAGCACAACAGGAGAGCTGTTGGGCTTGTGCAATATGTCAACCTATTCGGTCTTTTCAGAAACACACTCCCGAGGAGGAGATTCCCTCTGGCATGATCCGGAAACCGGAACGTTTCTGAGAAACAACCGCTGCTATCCGCCCTACAGGCGGGAAGGCGTACACCGGATACAGCCCCTGATCTGCAAGGAGCTCAGCCGGGAGGCCCTGATGTTTGACTACGAGCTGAATCTGCCGGTGCTGATCAGCGACTGCCCGGGATACGACAATATCGAGTGTCAGGGGCGGTATGCCTTTTTGCTGCCGGTGGGCAGGTATCGCTTTACAGCCAATCTGGTCTTTACAAACGGTTATGTGTTTGAAGTCATCTACGATTTTGAGATAGTGAAGAGTGAGCCCGGGTTTAAAGCCGCGATCAGCGAGTTCGCGGAGCGTTACGATCAGTTTTATGCCGACGCGGTTTGTGTGCCTTACGGAAGCTCGATTTCTCGCAAAGCATACGATCCGGAAGTGATCGACCCTTTTTTTCGCTATGTGGCGGAAGCCGGCGATTGCATCCTGACCACCAAAAGCCTGATTCAGATGGTTCCATACTTCACCAGAAACGAGTGGTTTACGCGATCGACCTTTGATCTGCTACAGCAGGCGGATGAGTGGAGCCTGTATTATTTTATCAACCAGTTCGCGGCCAGCGACGCGCTGTTCCGGCGGGATAAGGAGGAAGCGCTGAAAAGCTGCGACCTGCTCCTGATGAGCCTTAAAAATCTCCCCGTCAAATATTCCGCGTATCTGCTCAATCGTCTCGGAGCCAAGGTCCGCTATGTGGAAACAGATTGTTGCGGCAGATCATGGGAAGCCTTTACCGTGACGGTGGATGATCTGAAGTCGCTACAGGTATATTCCGACATTTAATAGAAGGGTTCTTTACCGGACCACCTTTAGTCTTAGTGTATTTAATGACTAAATAGTCGTTTTTTATATTGATTTTTATATAAATATAGTTATGAGAGTTTTTTTACTTGTTTTGTTCGTTCTTCTGTCGGCTGGTAAGAGCATGGCAGGTCCGGAGCCGACCCGGAAAGTAGCGCGGCTTATCGCCGCCAATGACTGGCATCTGCTTCGCGGATATTTTGAAGACTCTCAGCGGTACGAGGAGTTTCTCAGTCATTTTACGTTGAAGAATAAAAAGCTGCCCTACCGGAATCCCTCCAGCCATTTGTTGGTAAAAGGATATAAAGTATTGAAAGTGGATAACGCCTCCATTGATCTGATAGAGCCGGGAAGCGGGCAGGTTACCAATGTTCGCCTTTCCTTTGAGGTGAAAGCGGAAAGAATCATCATCACGGATTATTCGGTGCAGGCAAAGGGGCGACATGCCATGAGGACAGACGGCAGCGACGGTGAGTTTGTTATGCTGGCCAGCCATGGCAACGATAATCCCAGGTATTATTCATCCTATGTGGATTACTACCTGCAAAACAGCGCTACGTCGGTCCCGGAGAGGAATATCGAATTCCGGCAGATCAATTTTGATAATCTCAATGTTACGCTTCGCTGGTGTGAAAAAATATTGGGGGTACAGGTCTGCGGCAACAAGACGCGGGAGCTGGAGTTTGGTCCGGTAATCTCGAAAGCCGACGCGCCGGGCAATGAAGATTTTTTCCGGCAGATCACGGATCTGACCGCCTTTTCGCAGGGTTTTTCCCAGACAGATTATCTGGAGCATGATTACATTCAGACCGCGGTCATTGTCGATAAAGGGCTGAAGCAGCTTGTTTTTATGCGTGAGGGCTTATTGCCTTGGCACTATGGCTCAGCTCCGGGCGAATACGCGTTTCAGCGGCCGCGGGCCATAAAGGAAATAGGGGGCTTTCTGTATGTGCTGGATCAGGGATATATAAAGCCCTCTGTCGTTGTACTGAAGCTGAGTCATACTCCGGATGGCGATTTTCAGGTGCGGCATATAGGTACCTTGGATGAGTCCTCCGGAATCGCCCTGACCGAGCCGACTGACATCGGCGGGTTTACCGCCGCGGGTTCCAACAGGCTGCTGATATCGGATCGCGGCGGTATTCATGTGCTTGGTATGGATAAGCTGAGCGGTATGCCGGTCATGCCGCTCGCGCGTACGATATTTTATAGTGTCCGGGATCCCCTGGATCTTGATTACTCCTATAGCCTGATGTCGGTCAACCGTCTTGACGCGTCCGAACACGCCGAAAACGCGGTACTGATCACCGCGGATAACAAAATAGTGTCCCTGCCGCTGTATGAGCTGGATCCGGCCAATACCAATCCGTTTCTTACCGGAAACTTTGTCAGCCAGTTGTCGCGCGATTATCTGTTTACCAATCTGGCCTATATGGTGAGTGAGGAAAAATGGTACCTGACCGATTACTACGGTACGCTGCACAATCTGTCCAAAAATGGACGCTATATGGGCTTTGGCTGCAAAGAAGGTACCGATGAGTGGAACAACGAGCTGTACGAGCCCATAGGTATCACCCCCAATACGATTACCGATCCGTCCAATCCGTTCCGGTACCGCTTTATTGTGGCCAACAAGTGGGATGACAATACCGGTTTCAAAATATTCGCTCCCGGCCTGAGCATCACCGACGCCCGGGTCTTTGAAGATTTCGACGAGGCTGTTTTGTATTTTACGTTTACCACCAGCGGTACCTGGCAGGCGATCGAACACGCGACCGGGGTGACTTTTTCGGGAATCAAGCTCAATGGGAACTATGTACATCCTTCGGCCTGGAATACCCAGATTGTGCCGGGTACTCCAGGCGCTCCGGGCAATGAGCTGCTGGCGTATCCCAATGTGCTGGTGCTTGACCCGCAGGCTCAGCGCGTAAAAAGAGGCTGGAATACGGCGGAGCTTTTTATTACAGTCTTTAAGAGTACAGGCGATGAGGTGATTAGTAAGAAGATTGATTTTTACTGGCTGCCAACATTTTATATTCCGCCTTCAACCAGTGATGGTCAGGCTAAGATCAATGAAAGCTCATATATCAACGGCAGTCTGGTTGATTTTATCTACAAGCCCATTACGGTTGATAATCAGGGTGTTTTTTATTCGGATGACCATAAAGTGGTGGTAAGTGAAGGGGGCAAGATAACGTTTCGGTCAGGTAGTACTTTTTATTCCAGAACCTCCGCGTCAACGGCCCTGGCCAATTTTATATTCTGGCCGGAATCCGGTTTTGAGCTGAAAGAAAACGCTTATCTGTGCGTCAGTTCGGGCACGTCTCCGTCTTCGGAATATCATTTGCCGGAAATCAGCGGCGTACTGGAGTTGGATAATGGCTATGTACTGGGCGCCAATCCACCCACGCTGCCGGAATATCAGAACGCTACCTGTGTAAGTCCCTGTTATTATTATGACGCCGTCGCGCCGGAAGTACAGCTTTCAGTAGCGGTAGATTACGATTCCGGACCAGCTTTTACAGTGACGGCTGATCCGGTGGGTACCACCTATGCCAACCGGGCGCGCTGGGAGGTGGAAAAATATTCGGGAGGAACCTATATCAACAAAGAGACAGCGATTGTGGAGGGGAAAGCCTCGGTAGCGGATCTGAAAACCCTGCTCAACTATACCTTTGAGCCCTGCTCCGAATACCGGGTTACGCTTTCCATAGCCTGCAACGAAACCGGCTGGCTGGCTTCCGCCTCCCGGACTTTTAGCACCGCTCCGGTAGTGAATGCCGGAGAGGATCTGCGCTTCTGCGCCAATGAAGCCGATATGGTCCTTCCGGGTTTTTCACCGGCAGGCGGGATATGGAGCGGCAATGGGGTGTCTTCATCAGGATTTTTTATGGTGAATAGTGTGACACCCGACGCGCCGCATGTCCTTACCTATGTTTATGCCGACGCTCATGGGTGTATCAGGTCTGATACCAGAATAGTTACAGTATATGCGGTCCCCAGTCGCCCTCTTGTCGGAAACTCTTTGCCCTTATGCGAAGGGGGCGCGATGCAGTTGTTTATTAAGCCGGTCGCCAACGCTACATATAAATGGTACTCTCCCGATAGTGAATTGGTCATAACGTCAGATGTGAACTCAAATACACTTGTCAATATCAGCCCCGCGATGTCTGGAGCCTATAAGGGAACGGTGACGGTTAACGGCTGTGAAAGCCAATCGGCGACGACAACCGCGATCATCCGGGATTTGCCAGAGGTAAGCGCGGGAGTTTCTCAGACTATTTGCCATGAGGATTCCGCTTTGATACTTTCTGGCCATAACCCTGTGGGCGGTATATGGAGCGGAGAGCATGTTACGCCAACTGGAGTTTTTCAGAACCAGGGGTTGGATATTGGAAAATACCTTGCTACCTATACTTATACGGACAGCTATGGATGCAAGGGCTCCTCCGTCAAGGAAGTGGTCGTAGGCCCGCTGGTAGACGCGGGTCCGGAACAGGCGTTTTGCGGTAATCAGTTTATAGAGCCGCTTCTGTCCGGAAAACCGGAAGGTGGCGTCTGGTCAGGCATGGATGTCATATCCGGGGATTCCTTTGACGTAAACAATGCCGGTACAGGAAGCCATGCCATAATCTATACGTATGAGGATACGAATGGCTGTATCGTTTCCGATTCGACGTTTGCCGTCGTACGGGATGTGCAGCCTCACGCGATTCCGCAAATACAGCAGTCGGTCGTCTGCGAGGGAGAAGCCGTCGATATTGTAGCTTCTCCGCTTATAGAGGAGGCGGAGTATATCTGGGAATTTCCCGACCGGTCGGTTCGTACCAAAGCCAATGCCATCAGCTTTGCAGCCAGCGAAGCGCTGGCGGGAACCGTTCATGTGCGGACAGAGGTATATGGCTGCCAGAGTAATAATGTTCCTTCTGTAAATCTGGTAGTCCGCGAGCTTCCCGGAGCTCTCAACATATCAGGCCCCGATATGATTTGCAGACAGGAAATGTTGGTGACATACAGTGTCCCGCTAACTGGAGGATCAGTTTATCAGTGGACTGTTCCGGCCGGAGCCGTCCTGGCGAGTGGCCAGGGAAGCAACAGTATCGTCGCGCATATGGGCGATACGGAAGGGGTGATTTCCGTGACGGAGACCAACGCGGCTGGTTGTAAGGGAGAGCCCAACGTACTGCCGGTGGTGTTTTATCCGACACCGGAGGGGGCAACCATGTATAACCCGGTTGAAATCGGCCGGTTG
This sequence comes from Bacteroidota bacterium, assembly GCA_023391415.1. Taxonomy (GTDB): domain Bacteria; phylum Bacteroidota; class Bacteroidia; order Cytophagales; family Cytophagaceae; genus SpSt-227. The sequence continues at coordinate 58,718 of JAEWAY010000018.1, forward strand.
ACCGCTTGCAACGCTTATAGTGGTCAGTTTAATACCACTACCGGCTGCTTTGGCAATGACTACGATGCCGCCAAAGGGCATTCCAACGGAAAAATCAGCCCCGACGTGTTTTTACGCTTTGAGCTGGAATACGATTCGGATGTGGAAATATCTCTGTGCGGATCGTCCTTTGATACCTTTCTCCATTTGCTGGATGGTGCAGGCAACCGGCTCATGTCCAACGACGATCATAGTAGTTGTGGAACATCCTATCCGCGTAACCGGACGTCCTACCTGCGTAGCAATCTGGCCCAAGGGACCTATATGATTGTCTGCGAAGGATATTCCAATCTTTCGGGTCTGGTTGATATTCAGGTTAGAAACTATACCCAGCGGCCCGGCGCTTCCCTTGCCAACCCGATCGCGTTGGGAACACTGGAGCCCTGCCAGTTGGTAAGCGGCCGTGCCGGTAATACACCGGAGCGTTGTTACGGAAATACCTATACAGGCAGCTCCAATCAGGGGAGTGATGATGTGTTTTATACCTTTACCCTCGCGCAGTCCGGTACCGTGGCCATATCCCTGTGCAAGTCCGATTTTCGTACCTGGCTGCATGTGCTGGATGCTTCGCGCGATGTATTGAAATCCGGCTGGGAATACGGACGATTGTGTATGACAGATCGCAGCTCTGCGGAGCTGGCTTTGAGTGCCGGTACCTATTATATTGTAGCAGAAGGAGAAGGAACTGCTTCGGGCAATATAGATCTGGAAGTAATCCTTATTGATGGTAGCCGGCCGGGATCTTCCATGGCTAATCCTATAGTAATAGGAGATCTGACTCATTGTCGTAGTTATTCAGACAGACAGAGCAATACCTTTGAGCAGTGTTTTGGAAATACCTACACGGACCAGTCAAGCCATGATGTGTTTTACAAATTCAGCCTCAGCGCATCGAAGACCCTGCGTTTTTCTACCTGCAAGTCGTCTTCGCTGGATACCTATATCCATTTGCTGAGGGCCAATGGTACACGGATTACATACAGTAACGATAACTGGAGTTGTCTGTATGCCAGTGGATCGCTTATCAGCACTGTCAATCTGAATCCCGGAGACTACTATCTGGTGGTGGAAGGGTATGGTCTGAAAGTAGGAGAATATGAGCTGGAGATATCGGATACGGATACCAATTGTCCGCGGGACTGCCAGCGACTGTATAGTTCACAAACAGCTTTTTCCGAAAACCTGGGAAATTACGGCTCAAAAACTACCTATACTGGAGGTGGTGTTTTTGACGGGATCTACCATGTGCTGGGTGATATTGAGTTGAAAGAGGGGCGTTATACCCTGCGTCCGGGTACGGTATTTTATGTAGAGGGCGCTGCCAGCGGTACGAATGTTACAGGAAGTAAAATCACGGTAGGCAAAAACGCTACGCTGGAGCTCAACGGAGCGACCATTACCGCCGCCTGTGAAACCATGTGGTACGGGATCGAGCTGGATGTGAGGGATCCCGGAACAGAAGGAGTGGAAATATACAGTCACTACTATTCGGAAATCAGCAACGCGCGCTATGGCATTGTGGCCGTCACGCCGCAGAATCCGCTGGATCAGCCCCGGATGATCGGTGGAGCGCCATCGGATCGCTACCGCCTGAGGATCACCAATACCCGTTTTTACAACAATTACCAGCATATCTATCTGCCCCGTGCCCGGTCATACTACGCGGACAATACGATAAGCTCCAGCAGCTTTGACTGCTCTCCCGCGACCATGCTCGCGCCCTGGACAGGCCAATATTCCTCTATGGGCGTATATCTCTGGACATACGTGGGCGACGAGTATCAGCAATATGTCATCCGCGACAACAACATCAATCGTTGCGGGCTGGCTATTGTGGTGCAAAACAGTCCCGGTGACGAAAACTATCTGGTGGAAATCAGCGGCAATACCATTGAAAACTTTTATTATTCAGGTATACAGGGTCTGACCAATACCGGGGGATTACTGGTCAGAAACAATACAGTATATGTCAATGGGCTGACGGTGCAGTCTTATAACTGGTCGCCGGCAGGCAATATATTCGGGATCGCTGTTTCCGGCGGTGTGGTTGCCTCCAACAACATAATTGGAAATAATATGATAACGGTGAATCATCAGAAATTCGGAATTCAGGCCATTAACGCCACGAATGTACAAGCCAATGAAATCGAACGGGTGAAGTACGGTCTGTTTGTCAACTATGACAACATCGCTGTGGAAGGAAACAGGGCGCGGAACGCGGAAATCGGTCTGAGTCTGTTTAACAATGTGGATTATACATACAATGTCAGTTGTAATACCTTTGTCAATACGTGGCTGGATAATACCACAGGCATCGAAATACGTACGGCCAGTCCTGTCGCCGCGTTGGGCTCAGCCTCGCGGGGTGGAGCCAATGCCTTTCATGGCATACATACCCCTGTAGCGAATAATGGATTAGCTACAGGCTTTACCTATTACCGGTATTCGATAGCGGAAGAAAATGTGCCGGCTATAGGAGGGACTGCCGGTGGTAGTGTGGCTACCGTCGCTACCAGCCTTACAAAAGAAGATCTGTGCTCAGCGCCCGCGTCAAGACGGGCTCCGGCCGTTCCGGATTACCAGTCCGCGTTTACTTTACCCGGTCTGGTCACAGCGGAAAGCGATGAATTGCTCCGGGAAGCGCGTAAAGCGTTCGCGCGGGGAGACTATACCGTTTTTCAAATTATACTGAATGAGCTGAGCGTCCGGGATCTTAACCCTGATCAGCTTGGGCAAAAAGAGTATTTTGACGTGATTGGGAGAATCAATAATCTGAACAGCCCCGCGTCATACCGCTTTACCGCTTCGGATAGTCTGGCGCTGGACCGGCTCGCCAATTCGGGCATGAGCATCGCCTGGGAAGCCTGTCATATGCTCAAGTTGTATAATATCAACTGCTCATGTTCGGATCAGGCGGTCTCGACAGCCGTGACCGCTTCAAAAAGCTCAGTCAGCGACGCGTCCGTTTACGCTTTTCTCGCGCAGAATATACCCAATCCGGCGGCCGACGAGTCAATGATCAGCTTCTTTGTTCCGCATACGGTACAAGAGGCGTATCTGGAAATCAATGAGCTGCACAGAGGGGCATTGCTGGAGAGGCACCGGATAACTGGTCGGGGCAACGGACAGGTGAGCGTTCGCCTTGCCAGCTATCCTCCCGGTATCTATGTGTATACCCTGTATCTGGACGGGAAACCATTTGATAAAAAGAAAATGGTCATCATCAGGTAGTCATCTTGGTCTTTATACTTTTTTAACAATAATTCATTTTTATATCATGTTTAGAAAGATCGTTTTACATTGGCTGATAGCCTTGGTTCTGTCAGGGATATCCGTCACTCATGCTCAGCATGTGCCGGATGAGGCGCCTCCAAAAAATCAGTTGAACAGCGCTGTAACGGAAGAGGGCCGGGGTTTGCTGGATACAAGAACGCTGTATTCGGTAAGAGCCGCCGCGTTCAACTCCTGGAATCTGAGCGGCTGGCATATGGACAGCGGCGCGGGTATTACAACGGGGCAGTATCAGCCAAACGCTGTGCTGCGAGCTACGAGTCCGTTTATATCCCTTCCGGAAATTGCTTCGGATGAAGTGCTCAGGTTGAGCATGGATGAATATTTTTCACTGGAATCCGATTATGATTTCGGACAGGTGCTGATCTCGGCAGACAGTGGAGCAAGCTGGCGGGTAGCGCGGAGAAATACCGGAAAAACCAATCCCCGGACAACGTATATGAACATCAGTGGCTATGCGGGGGAAACCATCCAGTTCGCGCTGGAGCTGAGTGCCGACGCTTCCTTTGAAAGCACCGGCTGGACCATATCCGGTATGGAGCTTGAGCTGGGAAAAGTAATTACCACGCTGCTTCCTGTACCGGGATACCAACCAGCCGCGGGAGCGAACAGCCGTATTCAATCCGGTCTCAAAACCCTTGAGATTACAGCCGTTCACGATGATAATTTTCCGGAAGCCGTGTTTGTGGATTTTGTCTACAATGTAGACGGAGAGTTTGAATCCGGTTTGTCGGTCAATGATCTGATTGTTCATGAAAACGGGAGTGAGCAGCTTGGCTGTCTTCGTTTGTGGGGCCCACAGGATATAGAAAGAGCGGTGGATGTCGTGATCCTGATGGATAATAGCGGGAGCATGGGCGATGAGCAGGCCGCGGTGCTTGCCAATATCGAAGACTTTGTAGACAATCTGTCGGCTTCTGGCAGAGACAGCCGTTTTGCTCTGGTACGTTTCGGGCAAAGCGGCAGCCCCATTGAGAAAATTGAAGCGGTGGACGCGCTGGTTTATCCGGTAAGCTATTTTACCGGTGATGTCAATGTATTCAAAACGATTCTTTCGCGCAACAATACCAGCGGTTCGATAGAAAGAGGATACGAAGCGCTGTCACTGGCGGCCGGAGATTTAAGTTTCAGGCCCAATGCCGATAAGGTATTTATCCTGATTACCGATGAAAACGCCACCGGTTCCAATCTGGGACCAACCACCAGAGAGCAGGTAATCAGTCAGCTCAATGCCGGACAAATCAGGGTATATTCCATGATTCCGTCCAGTACGGCATACGACGCGACCTATGGAGAAGTAAGCACCCGGACCAATGGAAAACGCTATAATATCCTCGCGTCTATGGACGATATACTTACGGAAATAGGCGGCTCGATTTCCAATAAATACACATTGAGGTATTGTCCGGAAAATAAAAAAAGAGATGGATTCTTAAGGGAAGTAATTATTAGTTTGAAAGAAGATACGGAAGTAAAAGATACCGGGCACTATACTCCGGAGGCCGACAAGGCGTATATAACCCGTATGCCTGCCACGGCCTCGCTGGATTATACGGCGGTTCCCGCGTCCACCGGCTTGAGATTGGAAGTAGTGGTCGATGATCCCTCAGCGCCTTTCGCGAGCAATGTCGATATTTACATAGCCGAGCTGAATGGTACCACCTTTACCAGATACACCATGACCCCGGATTTGCTTAGTCCGGAGACAGAGCGGGTTTATTTCTTCGAAGTTCCTGCCCTACAGGTCTTCCACCCGGGTTTTAAATATTATGTAGTAGCGGATTATGCCAATGGGGATCTGCTGAAGACTCCGAGCAGGGAAGAAGACTTTTTTGCCTGGACAGTGGCTGTACTTCCCAATGAGCCGCCTGAAATTGATGTGTTAAGCAGCCTGCTTTCCCCTCAATGCGCGAATTACACGCTGCAATTTACCGTCTCTGATCTGACGATCGAAGTCGCGGATATAGCCGTCTATTATCGTCCGACTGGTTCTCCTGCCGTATTTCATAAAGTGTCCGTAGGACCCGTCAGCAATACCAATGTGTATTCTGTAACTGTACCCGCTTCCTATATGAGTGAGCAGGGACTGGAGGTATATATCACTGCCGAGGACAATTTCGGAGCGCTGGGTCATTGGGGCACGGCATCAGAACCCATACTGATCAGTACAGCCGTACCGTATGTACCGTCTTCGGTGATTATGCCTCTGCATTTTGTCAATGTACAGTTCCGGTGTGACTCTCTCAGAGCCACTGATGAAGTCAGGGTTTATTACACCGATCAGTGCGGGTTTAGCAAGCTGGGAGGCAGTACCGTAGTAGGTACCAGTCCGCTCAATTTTACCGTACCGGTATCCGGACATGATGGCGGACCGGTAAAAAACGGTTTTGAAGAAGGAGAAACCATTGTTATCAAGGTAATCCGGGACGGAGTGGACTATACATTACCTGTCGATGATGTGACCTTTGAAATGCTGGCAGTGTTTACCGGTGGGAAAACACTCAGCGGACGTTCGCTTGCAGATATCGGTGTATTGCTGGTACGCTCTGACAGCAATATGGACATAGAACATGAAGACCTGACACCTTCTCTGACAGACAATACAGACTTTGGCGCTGTCAGCTCTCCCGTATCGCGTACCTTCCGTCTGCGCAATACGGGTTGTGACAGCCTGGATATCCGGGATATTGTGGTATCGGATGAAGACAATTTTTCTGTAGTGCTGCCAACGGTAACCCGGATAGCTCCGGATGATCAGGTTGATTTTTCCATAAGCTATCAGGCGGGAGAGGACGCGGACGCCATTGCGCGGGTTTTCACCAACGGAGCGCTTTCGCCTTACCGGTTCGCCATACAGGGGCGGGTAGCGGCAGGCAGTGTGATCGGGCTAAATGTATTTCCCAACCCGGCTGAGATGTGGGGGACGAATGTCGCTATGGACCTTCCGCGAAACGGTATTACCACTATTGCCGTCTATGACCTGATCGGTACGCTGAAACTAACGGTGTACCATGGTTATCTGATCGGATATCAGAATCAGTACATAGGTACTTCGGCGCTGGCGTCCGGAACCTACATTGTCAGGGTGACAACCGATTATGGCATATCGGAAAGTACTCAGTTTATCGTCCCTTAGCGGTATTTCTTATCTGGCTCAAAGGTTACTTTCGCCTCTTGAGCCAGATATATTGTTTTTGTCGCCGGAGCGAACTTTTAATGATCAGCTAAAAAATAAGATAAATGACGAACCGATTTTTATTTTCCGCTTTACTGCTATTGCTATCTATATGGAGCAGAGGGCAGGCGCATCAGGGCGATTCGCTTATTGTGGTCGCTCTGTATCAGGCTACCTCAGGCAATGAATGGAACAATCAGAATAACTGGCTGAGCGATCAGCCCCTGAGCAGTTGGTACGGAGTAACACTGAGCCGTAGCGGAAGGGTAGAGGCGCTGGAGCTGAAATCCAACAATCTCAGAGGTGAGCTACCGGCTTCCCTGGCCCAGTTGGATTCATTGAAAAAGCTGAACCTTAGCAATAACCATCTCTATGGACGTGTGCCTGAAATACACCGGATCGAAGGGATCGGGGAAATGATCCCGCACGAAGAGGAAATATTGCTGTACAATGACTATACACTGAAAGATATTCGGGAAAACGCGTCGGCTTTTGCCATGTACCAGGCCGATGTCCTGTATTATGCCTATGCCTATTCAGGACTGAGAATACAGAACTGGTTTGGCCAGGAGCAATATCTTCGGGCGGAGGAAAACCAGCCGTTTACCATCGATCTTTCTTTTTACCGGGGCGGCAGTGATGTCCACTATCGCTGGCTGCTCAACGGCCAGCTTTTTGCAGAAACTTCGGAGCCGGTGCTGGCACTGGAACATTTTGACGCGGGCCAGCATAGCGGTGAATGGTTTTGTCAGCCTTATTTCAAGGGTCATCCCCAGCGTTGGCAACGGTTTTCGCTGATATATGTGCAAGGCATGATCAACGGCAGGCCGGGCGTGCAGTGGCTGAGGGACGGCCTTTCGGAGCAGGACAGGTTGCTGCATTCTGCTACGCAGATCAGAGAAGCGGGACAGGCGTTTTCCAATATGGAGCTGCGCCCCACCGATGATTTTCCTGTACACCGGCTGAAATTCCGTATCCGGCAATATCCGGAGAATATACAGATCCGGATTGGCTGCGGTACGCTCCAAAGCTCGGCAGCCAACAGAGATTTGTTTGCTCCTGTGGAGCTTACCAATGATGTTTTTAGCGGTTGTACCTTTTACAGTATCCTGTGTCGGCGTAGCGATGAGCAATGGATTGGCAGAGATTCTCTGGTCATAGAGGTATGTGATGATGACGGGGCCTGTATTACCCAGACCGCCTATTTTATTTCTCGGGAAGGTTTCGCCCCGGCAGCTCCTGATCCGGATCGGTTCGGATTCCGGCTGGGCAGCGATGGAGTACTGACCCTGCGCTGGGACAGTATTGCCGGAGCGGAGCGGCTGATTTTTCATATAGAGCATGATTACAACGAGCAGGGATGCCTTCCCGGTCCCGTCATAGGATCCGAGCAGAAAGAGGTAGCGGCGGAGCTCGGACACTTCGCTTTCGACTACCGGTTTCAGCTCGACAAGCCAGGTGTGCAAAGCGCGCGTCTGAAAATACAGGCAATCAATCAATACGGAGTCAGTGCACCGGCAGAATTATCGTTCAGGATTCCTCAGGCCGCTACCGACTATGGTTTTAGCTATTCGTTCGCGGATGATAAAACGATCAAGCTGTCCATCGACGCGTATACTCCTGAGTGCGCGGGTGGTCTCAGACTATACCAGAAGACAGGAGAGCGGGAAGATTTTGAAATGATCGCCACGGTGTGGGCAAACACCTTTTTGTATCACCGGCTGGTAGACGCGGTGCCCGGAGAGCATTATTCTTTTTATATCGGTCCCGGGTTACTCCGATCTGATCGTGTGCTACAGGTAACCAGTGATACGCTTCATGTATATGTTCCCGACAAAGCGCCTGTTGTTAAGAGTAGCTTGCAATGGCTTTTTCAGAAGCGTCTCCGAAAGTATAAAAGTACGTTGGTCAGTGATGATAAAGACGCGATACTGAACTGGTCGTTCCGTTCCCGGGCGTTTGAGGTGGAAGAAAACGGAGACACCCTGCTGCTGCGCTTAAAAGAGCGTGATTGGCTGGGTCGTGATACGCTGTTTTTTTCTGTTGGAGACAGCGGGGGAAACAGGCTGGATACTTTCGCGCTGGTAGAGGCCACAGACTTCAATACCCCGCCGAGAATGTCGGTACAACCCGGAGCATTTCTGCGTTTTCCGATCAAGTCGGGAACCAAACACGCGCTGGACCTGAAATGGTTTGTCGCCGATCAGGAAACCGCCAGAGAAAATATGGTTTTCCGGGTCAGTAATACAGGACTTGCTCAAACCAGTCTGAGTGGACAGCTATTGGATATCTATATGCCCAATATAGATGCTACAGATACCACCGAGTTCTGGGTAATAGCCATCGATGAGGCGGATGCCAGGGATTCGATGCTGGTCAAGATGCTGTATAGTCCAAGAGAGAACAGTGCTCCCAAAATACTGGATGTGGATACGATCAGGCAGGAGTATGGCAGGCTTCGTTCCCTCAGTAATCCCTATCCGCCTCTGGCCCTGAGAAATCATGCGAGTGATGATTCTCCGCTGGAGACACTGACATGGAGTATAAAGCCTCACTCATACTATGTGAATTTAATCCCGGCCAAGTTGGACTTGGAAATAATCAATGATTCGTTGTTTATTAAGCCAAAAGAAAATGTAGATTTTCCATTATTAAACCCTGATATTGATAAGCCAGCTGGTGCTGAAAGTTTTGTTTTTTATTTGTATGTAAAAGATATTGATGGAGCAAAAGATTCAGTCGCAGTGACTTTGTCTATGGGAAATTCCGCGCCTGAGTTAAAAGAATTCTCATACACAGATCTTTACCCCGGTGATACCATCCGGTTTAATCCATTCGATTATTTGATATTTGCTCCGCAAATCAATAAGGAAAAGGTTTCTTTTAAAGTGCTGAATCACGCGGGCTTTGCAACGACCATTGATGAATACAATCAGATTACGGTCACGCACGGAGATTTTGTATACTCCGGATCAAAGCATCAGGACATTATGTTTTTCATGAGATATGGCGTGAGTGAAATTGGTTATACAATACCGCTCATGGTGCATGACAGAAGCAATAAGCCTCCGGTGCTAGAGGATATACCTGTACAATATCTTTCGGCTGAGGGCTTCTTCGCGCCTGTTGATCTGAAAAGCTATGTATCGGATGATCATACGTCTCCGGCTCAGCTATTTTGGTATATCCGGGACAATGAACTGGTCGATATTACCATTCAGAACGGTATTCTTTACCCTGATCTGGTAGAAGAATCCGTTCTGAGAACCGATACGGTACTCCTGGTTGTGGAAGATTTTAATTATAAAAGAGACAGCGTTGAAGTGGTGTTTGTGAGAGAAGAAAACAGCCCTCCGCAAATTCTGCTTATTCCCGAACAGATCATCACCACCGGGGGAGTATTTGACAGGATATGGTTGGGTGAATACATCTCGGATGATCATACACCGGTCAGCGAGCTTATCCGGAGTGTCACAAGCTCTTCCGGTCAGCTTGAAATTTCTCTTCAGGCTACCTACTTGTCTGTTGTGCTTAGAGACGAAAACTGGCAGGGAACGGATAGTGTGCTTTGCATCGTAGAGGATGCCGGAGGTTTAAGAGATTCCGTCTGGATCCGTTATGCGGTTTCTCCCCTTGCCGGTACTATTTCCCATGAGGAGTGCGGATTGAGTGTCGCTCCCAATCCGACAGAGGGCGCGCTACGAATCAGACCTTGTGCAGAGCGCTTCGGTGACCGCTTCCGGATTCGCGTTTTGCAAGCGGATGGCTCGGTAATTTATACTGCGACGTATTCCGGTCCGTATGATGAAGTTCTGTTGCAGCTCAGTCAGTTCGCGGACGGTCTGTACTATCTGATGCTGGATGAGCCGGAATCGGGTTACAGCCGGACAGAAAAGATCATGATCGCGAGGTAGCGTATTTAATTCGTAAGAAGTTTTTAAGAATCAATGTGATGTGTATGTGCTGTAAGTGTTTATTAATGTAGTTTTTGTGAATTATTCTGAAATAGTGAAGATGCCATATAGGGGGCGCGGACCTATATAAGAAGAAGCAAAGTTCATGTGCTGGTTAAGTCAAAAGATTACCAAAAATGACACAAACCCTGTTTGTGCCATTTTGGGTAATGATATGGGTATGCTTTGTCTATCTGTTTTTAAGAAGGAACAGTGTGATTTTTATTTTATCGGAATTCCAAGATTATGGAGGTATTTATCCAATAACGCTTTGTCAAATACTGGCTCTTCTATACCCGAGCCTTTTAGAAAATGTGCAACGTTCTCGCGATCCCAGATATAAGTATGCTGATAAAGTTCTACTGTGGAGAGTCCTTCATGCATATTGTCTTTAAACAAGCTTGTTAAAGGAAACAGATGATTTTTGTTGTCGTCCTCCCATTGTTTTCTCCATGTCTTATAAGGAAGAGCTTTCAATCCCGCGGAATAATACTTGTTCAATAGACCAAAGAAGCCTTCAAGTGTGAGATTGGTTTCCGGTTTCGCGATCAGGTTGAACTTCTTTCCGATCGCCTCTTTATTCCGTGAAATATGAGCAATGGCTTTGGTCATATAATCCACAGTGATCAATCCTTCTCTTAACTCGGTAAGTGCGGGATATGATTTGAATTCGAAACAGTTTTTTACAAGGCCTGTCCACCATTGATATGGAGCGCTCGCGCCGGATTCGCTATGGCACATGGCATAACCCAACCGATAGGTAATCACAGGCAAACCTTCTTTCGCGGCAAGGTCCGCGATGGCTTCCATTACCCATTTGCTTCTTACATAACCGATATCCTTGCTTACGGCCAGAAGATTTTGAGCGATATCGTCACTTTCCGTCATGACTGTTTTATTGGTAAATACATGCCCCCAACTGTAAACGGAAATAGTGGAAAGAAGAGACAGGCATTTCGTTCTGCCAGCGCCCGCGAGTCGTATAATTTCTCTCAGCCCTTCTACATTCGGAGCCTTCATATAGGAATAGGGTTCTATAAAGTTGACCGAGCTTCCGGAATGATAGATGATATCAATCGCATGACTTAACATGTCAAATTGTTGAGGTGTTAAGCCCAGATTTGGTTTGGATAAATCACCGACTACAGGAATGATTCTTGGTTTATGAATTTCATTGATGGAAACATTGAATTCTGCAAAGCAGTCATTTATTTTTTCCATGGCATGGAATTCGTCCTGAGCTCTTACAAGACAATAAATATCCGCGGCGCTGGTATTAAGCAGTTCGTATAACAGATGTATTCCCACAAATCCTGTAGCTCCGGTTAAAAGCAGCGCTTTAGGGTTTTCAAGGGTTTCAGGACGGAAACTACCTGCAAAAACAGTTCCTGGAGAAAGATAGACATCATTGGTAAGTTCTACGTAAGGCTCTACATCTTCTATTGGAGCGGTAGCGCTTTCTTCGCCTCTGTCAATCAATACTGATGCAAGGTTTTGTAAAACCGGATATTGATAAATATCACGCATATATACTTTCTGACTGAGTTTTTTTCTTATTTCCGCTATGACAACAGCGACCAGTAAAGAATCTCCTCCTATATCAAAGAAGTTATCGGAAATATTTATGGCAGGACGTTCCAGTACAGAAGACCATATATCCGCGATAAGTTGCTCCACTTCGTTGGTAGGAGGTTCGGAGGCAAGTGTTTCCTGAGTATATTTCTGGGCAAGTTCAGAAAGAAGACTTCTGTTAGTCTTACCATTGGCTGTCAAAGGAATCTCCTCTAGAATGAGGAATTGAGCCGGTATCATATATCCAGGTAATTCCTGTTTGAGCTGTTGTCTTATCGCGGCGGTATCCAGTTTTTTTTTCTCTTCTTCAAGAGTAAGAAAAGCGATCAGGTATTTGTTGTTCCCGATGTTGTCCTTTGTTAGTACTACCGCGTTTTTTATTTCAGGCAGGTTGATGAGGGTACGTTCAATTTCTCCTAGCTCGACTCTGAATCCACGGATCTTTACCTGATTATCCATTCTTCCGAGAAACTGAATGTTTCCGTCGGGGAGCCATCTGGCAAGGTCTCCGGTCAGGTACAGGTATTCTCCCGGCTGAAATGGATTAGCTACAAACTTTTTCAGCGTTAATTCCTCATTGTTAAAGTAACCTTTGGCAAGTGCCGCGCCGCCGATACATAACTCTCCTACAGCTCCTATTGGTAATACTTCCATTTGTGGGCTGAGTATATATGCCTGGGTATTGGCTATAGGCTTGCCAATGGAAGAAAGGAATTGTCCGTTTTGGTCTTTTACAATCTTATAGGTCGCGAATACCGTACATTCTGTAGGACCATAATAATCGACAAGATCATAAGGCAAACCACTGGTAAGTACTGCTTTTAACTGTTCCCCCCCTGTAAACAGATACCTTAATTTTAATCCTGATAATTTTCTTGTGCGATCGACCAGCGCGGGAGTCAGAACCGAGGGACTAAAACCATGTGTGATTTCATTTTTGAGATAATAGTCTGCCAGCGCTACCACATCGGTTCGTTCTTCATTATCTGCGATATATAAAGTAGCCCCGGACAATAATGAAGACCAGGTTTCCCATACGGAGATATCAAATGCCAGTCCCGCCACGAGAGAGCATTTTGAAGATCTGGTTACGGAAAATTGCTGGTTGTGCCATATAACCAGATGTTGAATGGAATGGTGAGTAACCATTACTCCCTTAGGTTTACCTGTAGAACCGGAAGTATAGATGACATAAGCAAGATCATGGGGTTGGGGCTGATGTCCTGTTTCCTGAGAAGCTAATTGATAAATATCAGGAAACTGCTCTATAAAGAGACAGCGTGTGTGATGATCTAACTGTGCGCCTAGTAATTTGTCTGTGATGATAATCGTAGACTGGGTATCCGCGATGATATAAGAGGCGCGCTTAACAGGATAAGCGGAATCGATAGGAACATAGGCGGCTCCTGTTTTTATTATACCTATAATGGAGATTAGCCATTCGACCGACCGGTCAAGCCATACAGGGATGAGCATTCCCGGTTTTATACCGCTGGCAACGAGATAACGCGCTATCTGATTGCTTTTATGATCGAGTTCCCGATACGTTAGCTGATTGTTTAAATAACGGACGGCTATAGCGTCAGGGGATAGCTGAGCTTGTTTTCTGAACAGAGAAACCAATGTTTCATTTCTGGGATATGTCCAGGAAGTCGCATTAAACTCTTTCAGCGTTTTGTGTCGCGCTTTGGCGCTTAGTACAGATTTAAGTTCTGTATGAAGCAGTTCTTCAGGGGACGTTTCTAGATTTTCCATAGTACTGGTTTAAAAGGTGAAAAATATTGGTTGAAATTCAAAAGGCCGGCTATTCTCACGTCTGGTAATTTAATCGCGCTGATTTGTTTGCGCGGCGTTAATGGGTTCTCAAATGTTCTTGTTGCAAGAAGAGAACTTCCGACAAACCATTCTGAGAATAGAACGGACTGTTTTATCTAAAGCTGGAAGAGCTTGAGTGGCAATTCAAACTCAATGGAAAGATATAAAAAGAAAGTTTACTTTTCCAGTTACATAAAATATAAAATAGCAGGGTAGTCTGATTTTTTCGTTTTTCCCCTCCACACCGCGAATCAGCGCCGGGATGGTCGATCAATCATCGGGCGTTACAAATACCGCCTTACTTTCTTTCGGTACGCGTTAAACTCCTCTCCGTATTG
>JAEWAY010000033.1 GCA_023391415.1 Bacteroidota bacterium
CAGGGCTAGTACGATCCTTAAAGAACCAGGTATACGTATAACCATTTAGAGCCGAGCCGCCAGAGGTGTCAGCCAAAAACTCCAGACCTAGACCCTCGCCCGCGCAAATATCAAGCTCGACCTCATCAATATCTACAGAAACAGGCCGAGTACAAGCAGGACAATTTACAACAACCTCTATCTCTTTTGAAACAGAGTAGTTTTTACAAGGATCATTAATATTCGCGTAATTAGGCGCTATAAAATTATTGTTGGAAGAAAAAATCAACGCGTTTCCCGCGATTATCCTATAATAAACCTTATCACCATCCTGAAGGCCGGCAAAAACCGCTTGACTCTGCGGATCTGTAATATCAAAAAACTCGTCTGTAGTAGGAGCTCCCAAATTTTGCCATGTAGTATAGTCTGCAGGTGTTTTTGTCCACTGATATAAATATAAAGGACTACCTCCATAGTATGACTTCAGCAGATTTGTCGGTTTTGTAAAAACTCCAAAATCATCGGCGCATACCTCTTTCTGCTGACTCAAGGAGGCAAGATCAAAAAACAAGTCGATAGAAGGTGGCGAGCAAGCCATGATTTTTATATCATCGATCACCAAGTCATTGCCATTATCATAAACATCGGAATTATTAATCACCTCCATTCTTAAACTATTACCTGTTAAGGTAATTTCTCCGGCAACCCTTACCCAAACTCCTCCTCCATCCGCCTGTCTCGTCGCTGTAGCGTTGACCTCTTCAAAATTCGCCGGATTGGCGAGATCGGTGATCTTCATTGTTACATCAACGCCGTGATATGGTCCATTCGCGCTATTGGTAAAGACCGCGATCCATGTCTCAAAAAACAATTGTTTACCAAAACAAAGATCATTAATTGTTCTCTCATAAATCGCTTTCCCTTTCGTGCTAGGAGGGCAATTAATAAAAAGCGCGGCTCCTTCTTTTAAACCAGAATGATCCAAAGCGACAGTCGGCTCCGTAACAGGCCCTGTAACACGGTTAGCCCACTCCAATTTAGCTCCCTCATAACCATTATCCGCGTTATACCCTGTCAAGTACCCCGCTACCGCGTATTCACCATCTATAAGTGGCCCGGTAGCTTTAAATTGAGCTCCCAGCGGAGCCGGGTTAATTGCCCAACGGAAGGGCGTTGTCGTAGTTTTTCGGACCTCCACGGGGTTTAATACATCGCTATAATCCCAGACGTAATAGGTTCGACCAGTTTTATCGGTAAGGTCAATCCTACCAAAATCATCGAAATAAATAGTTTGCCGGGACGCGGGTAAACCATCCACTTCACAGCAAGTGATCGCGTTAACCGTGATCTCATCAGAAGCGATATCAATCCCATCAAAGTTTAACAGCAATCGAAAAGAATAAGCTCCTACGGTGGGTAATTCAAACAATAAGGCTTCGCTGTTCGCGCCCGTTATGTTCTGCCAACCGGATCCATTATTATACTGCCATCTGTAACTCGCGTTATAGGCCATAGTGCTCTGAATAGTGATCTGTTCCCCCGCGCATACCTCGGTTCCTTGGGCCGATATTATTTTAGGCTTGACCTCTCCATATACGTTAATACTTTTTATTCCCATTGCTTTGCAAGAGCCATTCTGAGTATGGTTTAGGCGAAAAACCATATTTCCACTAGCGTCAACTTTCCCTTTATATTCTTTAACGGAGCATCCTCCCATCGACACCTGAGTGGCGTCTTCTCCATTTGTCAAATTATATTGATCAAGATTAATACCCGCCTTAAATTCATTGCGCTGTCCTGTACAAGTTGTCAGACCGGGATCCACAACACTGCAATAAGAAACTCTAACTGTAACATCAGAATTTGGCACCATCGAAGTAAGAGAATATACAAATACATTCTCATTATTAGTTCCGATCTTAGGAGAATATACAAGTTGATAATCTTCATCGTCTTCAATATCCACATATCGATCCCGATCAAGTAAAAAAGGATTATTCGTAACCGCGTAATAATATCCTCCATTAAAAGTATTTTCCTCGGCGTCTGGAGTTATCGCGGGAGTCATTTCAATCCGTCCAGGTTGAATACCTTCATAACGGATTTCATTTATACCAATGTAATCCCGGCCCCCATTCCCAGGAGATGGCTCAAACGATGTTCCTGAAACAAGTATCTGAGCAGTACTATATGAACTTATTCCTATAAAGAACAAACATACAAGGCTCAATCTGTTTACCATAGTAGCTAAACTTCCCCGATTATAATTCATTACAAAACAGTATAGTTAATTCTTTTTTATTAGTAAAAACTTTTTAAGCAAGACCCCGATAGTTGATCCAAGTCTTGCAAATATAGACTTATATATAGATAATATACTCATATTCTATAGCATATGCCATAATTTCATTACTTAATACTTCAAACTTCGCTAAAGTAAATCACGACAACGAAGGAATACACCATTAATTTGCAAATTTGTTCTTTTTCATGTAAATATAATTCAAATTTATTCCATAAAAAGTACATCGCTTCAATGTCGATTTTTTTCCTCTGAACGATTATCCTTCCTTATTTCTTTATTAAGATCAGATATGGTATATTTACTTGCTAATTCTACCATATTACTTTGCAAAATCCAGATCTATCCGAATTCGCCATCGTCCTTCTCTTTATTATCGGAGGTGTCTTGTTTGTCTCTATCGGTATGCTGGCCAGCAAAATTATCCGGCCCTTCAAACCAAATCCGGAAAAGCTAAGCTCGTACGAATGTGGAGAAGAGCCTGTCGGGGACGCGTGGGGACAATTCAATATCAAATTTTATATCATCGCGTTAATCTTCCTGGTATTTGAAGTCGAAATGATCTTTCTTTTCCCATGGGCGACAGTCTTCGGCAAAAAGGAAATCATCGAAAGCAGCGGCGGATTATGGGGGTGGTTCGCGATCGCCGAAATTTTCATTTTTGTCGCTATACTCGTTCTTGGTCTCATCTACGCCTGGAAAAAGGGATTTCTGGATTGGATACGCCCCAGACAACGCGTAGTCGATTTCAAATCTCCCGTACCCGCCCATTTGTACGAGGACCTAAATCAACGGTACACCAACAATGACTCTAAACCAACCTAAAACCGGATCGGGTGGGATTGTCCTTACCAAACTTGACGATGTAGTCAACTGGGCTCGTTTGTCGTCGCTCTGGCCAATGGGCTTTGGCATAGCGTGCTGCGCGATTGAAATGATGGGCGCTTACGCCTCGGGCTATGACCTTGACCGCTTTGGCGTCTTCCCGCGTCCTTCTCCAAGACAGTCGGACGTAATGATCGTAGCGGGAACTGTTACGTTTAAAATGGCGGACCGGATCAGGCGATTGTATGAACAAATGCCGGAACCAAGATACGTCATCTCGATGGGTTCTTGCTCCAATTGCGGAGGCCCTTATTGGGAACATGGATATCATGTGGTCAAAGGCGTCGATAAAATTATTCCGGTTGATATTTATGTCCCGGGTTGTCCTCCTCGTCCGGAAGCGCTTATTGGCGGATTTTTGAAGTTGCAGGAAAAGATCCGGAATGAACAAAATGTGTCCGCTCCGAAAATTATCCAAAATCTTTTAAAACAATCGAAAAGCGCTTCATGACCTTTCTTCAGATTCTTGATATTCTACAAAACAAACTGGAAATAAAAGGCCTCTCCGGAGAAGATAAAGGTGAATTACAACCACAAATCGTAGCGGAGCCCTCCGCGCTTCTGCCAGTCTGCCAGGCGTTACTTTCCCATCCCGATCTATACTTTGATTTCCTGTCCAGCGTCACGGCCGTGGATAATAGTCCTTCCGCCAATACATTCGACATACTCTATCACCTATATTCGATTCCTTACAATCACCATATTGTACTGAAAGTCGTTATTCCACGCGGCCCGGAATCCGAACTTACTTCCATAGAATCCGTGTGTTCCATATGGCAAGGAGCCAATTGGCAGGAACGGGAGATCTACGACATGTTTGGCATTCTCTTCAACAATCATCCCGATCTTCGACGCGTTTTGCTGCCGGAAGACTGGATTGGATTTCCTCTCAGAAAAGATTATCAGACACAGGAATTTTATCATGGAATCAAGGTTGAAAATCCGATAAATCAATGAGTCAACGTCCTATCGAATTTATATATAAGGAAGAAAACCTTCGTTTGTCGGAGCCAAACTTCTTTGATCCCCGCGAACTGGAACCCGGTGAGATGATTATCAATCTGGGTCCCCAGCATCCTTCCACCCACGGCGTTTTACGGCTTGAAGTACTGACAGACGGGGAAATCATCAAAGAGGTAGTACCGCATATGGGCTACCTGCACCGCTGTTTTGAAAAACACGCGGAAAAGCTGCCATACAACCAGATCATCCCTTTCGTCGACCGGCTTGATTATATGGCCGCCATGAATTCCGAGCATATTTTCGCCTTAGGTGTTGAGAAAATGCTGGGTATAGAAGATAAAATTCCTAAAAGAATCGAATACATCCGCGTGCTGGTAGCCGAGCTAAACCGGATCGCCTCCCACTTTATCGCTATCGGTACCTACGCCATCGACATAGGAGCGGTAACACCCTTCCTATGGCTGATGAGGGATCGCGAGCATATCAATCGCCTGCTCGAGTGGGTTTGCGGAGCCCGTATGCTTTATAACTATATATGGATCGGCGGTCTCTTTTACGATCTTCCGGTAGGATTTGAAGAACGCTGTCGCGAGTTTATCATTTATCTCCGGCCCAAACTCCGGGAGCTCCAGCAATTGGTCATCGACAATAAGATATTCATAGAGCGAACCGCCAACATAGGAATACTTCCCCTAAATCTGGCGATCAACTATGGCGTGAGCGGACCATGTCTGAGAGGTTCCGGCCTACGATACGACCTGAGAAAGGTTGATCAGTATTCCGTATATCCCGAACTGGATTTTGACATCCCGGTCGGAGAAGGCAAGATGGGCGTCAAAGGCGACTGCTGGGATCGGAATTATGTTCGGGTAATGGAATGCTATGAGTCTCTGAAAATAATTGATCAATGTATTGACCGATTATTGACTGATTACAAACGCGACCGGAATTTTGATCCACAAGCGCTCGCTCCAAAAAAGATCCGGCCTAAAGCGATGGATTTCTATATACGGGGTGAAAGTCCCAAAGGAGAGCTCGGCTTCTTCTTCCGTTCTACCGGCACATACGATATCCCGGCCAGAGTACATGGGCGGTCGCCTTGCATGATGAACCTGTCCGTTTTGCCTGAGATATCGAGAGGAGTCATGGTCGCCGACCTAATCGCCATTCTGGGATCGATCGACGTGGTCATGGGTGAAATCGATCGTTAGGCTAATCAATTTAGCTGATTAGCCGAGGCGCCTGAGTTTCTCTTAAACCATCCATCCATTTTTCGCTCATGTACCGACTTATCTCCAGAAAACACGGGACGTAAAGTCTCTTTCTCCGGAAAAGTCTCCACATGCAGCGTCTGAGTCGGCAACGCGAAATGTATTCCCAACTCTTCCGCCAGGCGAACAATGGACAACATCACTTCCTGGCGCCCTTTCAACTCTTCGGGCCAGGTCGGTACAGCGAAAAAGATGTAGAACAAGATTTCGAGCGCGGAGCTGTCAAAGTTATTCAAATAGATATTATAATAGTCTTTGCGCGTAGTCGGATGCTCCTCTACAATCCGCTCCAAACCTTTTATAAACACCTCGATCAGATCGGCGGGAGTTCCATACGCTATCCGTATCATTGTCTTATAGCGCCTGTATTGACGCATGCCCATATTGTCAATCGTCATATCAGCCATCTTGCCATTGGGCACATACGTGATCGAATTATGGAACGTTCGCACCCTCGTGGAACGGAATCCGACTTCCTCTACCGAACCGTCGATCTTGTCGGAGATAATCCAATCGCCGATCTGAAAGGGCCTGTCTATAAAAATCATCAGGGATCCGAACAAGTTTTTCAATGTATCCTGCGCGGCCAGAGCGAAAGCCAGACCTCCGATCGAAATTCCAGCGAGCAACGCGGTAATATTAAAATTGAGATTTTGCAGCGTAAAAAGTCCACCGGTAATCACTACAAAGACTTTCAAAGCGCGTTTAAGTAAAGGGACCAATTGATCGTCCAGTGTGCTTTCCGTCTTGGCGGCCAGTTTCTCAAAATGCGCGGCCAGCAAATCCACCAACTTATAAAACACAATAGTTCCAAATACCGGAATCGACGCCTTCAACACGAGAATAAGATAGCGGGAAATCGTTACCGGCAACTGAAGCGCGGGCAATAGCATGGTTATTATGATAGCGACGACCATCAAGCTAAAAGGCCTCGCGACCGGTTTGATATACCTTCCGGCGATCACGCGTTGACCCGCCTGTATCAAAAGACGAACAATCAGCCCCTCAAAAAGCCAGGTAAATAAACGATGAATCAAAAAACTGAGGATTACCAAGATAAGAATGCCAAGGATTTGCCAGGCGCCCAGGCCAAAAAACTTCTTCGATCCCGCGGATCCGGCCAGCAAACGCATGAGTCGATCAGTTCCTATTGGAAAAACTTCCGCGTGCATAGCCTCTATAGTTCCCACAGTTTCTCCGGAGAAAAGCCATCGTTCATCTATCTTTTCCAAATACACCCATGGAATACGCTGATCCAACATCAAGATATTTTTACCATCCAGCGAGTCTTTATAATCCGGATTCTTTGAATAATTCGCGGGGTCGATCAGCAAGCCTTTGCCATCAAAAATCTGCTTTAGCTCTATCGCTTTACGGACTCTGTCCTCTTCAGAAACTTCAGGCGCGTGAAGTGTTCCGGCCGCCCGTTCAGGATAAAAGGATTCTTCCCGAAGATTTTTCAGAAAAACAGTTATCGTATGATAAGGAGAACGTAAATCAGGGTCGGTGGTATCGGCTTGTCCCTGAGTCCACGCCATCACAGGCAGAATCAGCAAAGCCAGGCTTAAATACAGGTTTCTCATTCTTTCAAAAGATGTATTTCGTCGCGAAAATAAGCATATCGTTTTAATTAACGTTCCGCCTCACCATTTGTATATCCACAATACTTCGATTAGCTTTTCTTAAGCAACATGCGCAGGCTTGTCCGTACAATAGCGCCCATACTTTTGCAGTTCATAAAATCCTCATCCTGATAATGAGCGGCCAACTCCATCCTAAGGCGCTCGATGTGTTCCGGTATACTGATCTGGTCGCTCATCACCGCGTCGCCCAGCTCTTTGATCCGATAGCGGGCGGACCGCAATCTATTGGCGATCAAAGAACGTTCCTCATTCTGATACTGCTTGACAGATTCCGGTGTAAGCAGGTCAAGCCCGATGTTAATAATAGGATTATTGCTTTTATAGTATTGCGGCATATATACAAGCTTACGTCCTTCATAGGACTGCTGATCAAAGTCAATCGCCCGAATCCGGTAGTGATACTCCTCAAAATCCGGCGTAATTTCTACTACATAATTACCAGAATGCATATCCCCCAGCAATCGCGCGAAACATCGTTCGTTGAACTTGACAAATTCCTTCGCGAGTCTGATCTTGTTTAGCTTAGGATCGTTCAGATAATACTTTATAAACATGTCTCCCGGAATTCCCACGATATGCTCCTCGATCAACGTATCGCTATCCACATAATAATTGATCCGGTTGGGAGAAAGGATATGTTCCAGCTCCAGGCCATAAATCCTGGACGCGTCCGCCCGTTTGACGTAAAAATAGTCAAAGTTGTCGTTGATCTTGTTAACGACTCTCACGCGAAATGGCTGTGTATTGCCATACACGCACAAGTCTATACGATCGATGTACAAATGCTCTATAAGAGATAAGTCTCCATGTACTTTCAACGTGGCGTAAGTTTTTTTCAAGCCATCGTTTATCATGGCGAAATCACTCTGATCGTATATTACCGATACCCAAAACGTATCCACTCCACGCTGGTCATACAAGGGAAAAGTATTGGAATAACGAGTCAGATCCATGTAAGCGAGAGGCAGGGATACTTCCCGTTCATATTCGATCAGGTATTTCCGGAGCGGTTTGCGAATATCAAAATGCTTTTTCTTTCTGGATAAATTGATCATTTCACCATTATTTCTCTTATGACAAAAAAATGATTTTTATCCAGATAAAACCAATTACACCGGCACTGTTTTTTAGCGGCGACAAAATCAAAAAGCATAGTATAACCTCACATCAAAGCCAGGATATATATCTAGCGGAGCCGACCAGTTTCTGTCAGGCTTCAAGTATCCATCACCGCTACCTAGTCTGTGCCCAAAACCTGTTAGGTAATTTCTATAGAGAGGCGCGTGGGTGTTTGGAGTAAAACCTAGTCTGGCGCTTAACTCGACAAAGATGGCGTCGGAAAACCGTCGCTTGATCCTTGTCGCGATCTCCCAGCCTCCAAACCACCGCTGTCCGCTGTAGACCAGCATACTATAATCCTGGTAATGATTCAGGTCTCTGACATGACCAAGCGTCTCATATCGCTGATAAGCGGCGTATCCGGCGACACCTACTATAAACTCATGTTTTCGCCCCCACAAAGCCACCTTATAATCAACCCCTTGCTTCGTATGAACACCATACTGCTCATGATCAATATGTTCATGTTTCGACGTACTAATGTTCGTATATCCTATCGCCGCCCGATAGGCGAAACGTTCCGACAAGCTTCGCTGATAAATCAATTCGGGTATAATAATTAAATTTCCTCCTCCCGCGTGCCTTGGTCCCGACAGCGCCAATTGGGCGACAAAGCGCCCAACCTCCAGACCAACCGCGTTTTTGTTCATATACTGCGCGTAGCTCTCGGAGCCCGACAATAGGTGAATAACGCTAATAAACAAGAATAACAGTCTGATCATAAGTTCTTACATTTTTTATTCCTGAAAAATATTCCGTCCGTATATCGCTCGCTTCAGCCATGAAACCGCATGTCGCGCCCTCATATTCATGAGCGATTTTATATCCGACCACCAACGTATCCATTCTTTCTTCGCCGGTAAATATAAAAGTGACTCTGTCCGCGCCAGGGTCCAAGGGCAAACTCCAAGTCGGCCACGCGACAGAAACCTCCGTATCCCGCGACAAAATTTGGACATGGTCGTAGCGTGGCGAATCCATACCTGTGGAATCTATAAACTCCACCCTTAACTGAGGCTCTTTATCCTTACACATACGGCATGAGCCAATAACAAGCAAAATCAATCCGATCAGAAAATTTCGCACGATATTCATAGTCGCTTCTTTTTCAGATAACAATTATTTTTACGTATTTCGGCCCATTGTAAATTGAGACCATAGGTTTCTCCATTAATACGCGTTATCCACGAGAATACATATTAAAATATATAAATTCAATAATTTACAATATCAAATAACAATATTAAAATTGAATCCGGTAAAAACGCTGATTATAATCAATCCTACATCGGGAACTCACTCCAAGAAGGATCTTCCCGACCTTCTGGAGCAGCGTCTGGATCGCGCCCGATACGCGTTCTCAATTAAACATACCCGGGAACCGGGGCACGCGACGCGCATGGCCGCCTCAGCGGTAAAAGACGGTTATCAGAATATCATCGTAGCGGGCGGGGACGGCACTATCAACGAAGTAGCCAGCGCCATCGTACATACGGAAACCGTTCTGGGTATTATTCCCGCCGGCTCAGGAAATGGTCTCGCCAGACATCTCGGAATCCCAATAAATCCCATAAAGGCGATAAACACTTTAAACAAAGCGTCAATCACTTGTATAGACAGCGCTTCGATTAACGAAAAGCCTTTTTTTTGTACTGCCGGAGTCGGTTTCGACGCTCATATCGGACACAAATTTAGCAAAGCCGAGAGTCGGGGGCTTAAAACGTATGTCAAAATATCCTTAAAGGAGTTTTACCAATACCAGTCACAAAGCTATACGCTATGTACCACGTCCGGGGAGTTCCGCCGTAAAGCTTTTCTGATCACTTTCGCCAATACAAATCAATACGGCAACAACGCTTTTATAGCTCCCAAGGCCAATATCCAGGATGGTTTGCTAGACCTTTGCGTTCTCAAACCTTTTCCGGCGATCATGGCTCCCCTGATCGGCCTGCGCCTATTCACCTCCCGCGTTCACCATTCCCAATATATGGAAACCAGTCAGCTAAAAGAAGCGATCATCGAACGTCGCGACGCAGGTCCTGTCCATCTGGATGGCGAACCGTTTACCATGCCGGCGCGGCTTATCGTGAAGTGCGTACCCCGGTCATTGAACGTACTCGCGCCTTTCCAGCGTTGAACTTATCCAAGAAGAACACTGTTACGGAACCGGTATATTTTACCCTTTCTGAATAATTGATTAATTTCGCGTGTACTGATTCTTATGAAAAACAATCCTGTCATCATTTTTGGCGCCAACGGTCTGGGCCGGGTCGCTCTCGACATTTTCAACTCCAATAAAGTTGTCACCTATTGTTTTCTTGACGAAAACGACGCTCTGCATGGAACAGAACTGAATGATATAGCGATATTGGGACGCCCGGACGATGAAGGCTTTTTAAAATATATCGGAAAAAAATGTGAGGCTTTTGTGGCCTCCGACGATACGAAGTATAAAGAAAGTATTGTCGAGATGCTCAAGGAAAAGCGTAAAGTAATGCCCGTAAACGCGATTCACGCCCAGGCGATCGTTTCCGAACTCGCGTTTCTGGGATATGGCAACATGATCAACGCCGGAGCGGTAATCAACGCCAACGCCCGGATTCCCAACCATTGCATTGTCAGTTCCAATGTTACCATCGACTTTGACGCCGAATTAGGCGATTATGTACAGATCGGGGCCGGATCCATATTAAATTCCGGAGTAAAAGTCGGAGAAAAAGCTTTTATAGGTAGTGGCGTTACAATAGTCAGTGGAGTCAGTATAGGAAGAAAAGCGCGGATTGGAGCCGGGTCGGTCGTCATCAGCGATGTCAAGGATGGTGAAACTGTATTTGGCAATCCGGCCAAGGTCATTGAAAAGGTTAATTAATCTCTCGTTTATATACATCCATGAAATACAACGTACTTCTATACTATTGCTATACGACAATAGAAAATCCGGAACAGTTTCGGGAAGATCATCATCTTTTTTGTATTGAACTTGGACTTAAAGGAAGAATAATTATAGCCGGGGAGGGTCTCAACGGAACGGTTTCGGGAACGGAAGAGTCATGTCTAAAATACATGGATACGATAAAAAGCGACCCCCGGTTTTCATCCATCGACTTCAAAATCGACGTGGTCGAGGATCACG
The DNA here is from genome assembly GCA_023391415.1 of Bacteroidota bacterium. Lineage (GTDB taxonomy): Bacteria > Bacteroidota > Bacteroidia > Cytophagales > Cytophagaceae > SpSt-227. The sequence goes on from JAEWAY010000033.1 coordinate 11,296, forward strand.
CTTTTCAAAAACTACACGTACGGGTAAAGCCGGAAATCGTACATTCCGGATTGCGCCACATCGATCCAAACAACAGAACAGGAATCCACCTGTCTCCGGCCGATTTTAAATCGATGAAAGACAATGACGACGTCATCGTCGTAGATTGCCGCTCCGATTATGAATATAGTATCGGAAGATTTAAAAACGCGCTTACCCTGGATATTGAAAATTTCAGAGATTTTCCCGCCAAAGTAGAAGAATTGAAAAAATTTAAGGATAAAAAAATCCTGACATACTGCACCGGAGGAATCAAATGCGAAAAGGCCAGCGCCTATCTGCTGGAAAACGGCTTTGACAATGTCTATCAACTCCATGGCGGCATCATCAAATACGGCCATGAGGAAAACGGTGAAGACTTTGAAGGAAAATGCTATGTCTTCGACAACAGAGTAGCTGTGGACATCAACAAAGTCAATCCCAAGGTCATCAGCAAATGTTACGTATGCGATACCGAATGCGACCGCGTAGTTAACTGCGCCAACCCGGTATGCAACCGCCATGAACCGATCTGTGAAAAATGTGGCTGGGAACTGGATGGCGCGTGCTCCTCCGAATGCAAATCGCATCCACAAAAGAGAGCTTATGACGGGACCGGATACTATGCCAAGCAAATGAATGGATACAATCCTCTAAAAGGCTGGAAACGATTAAATACTCAATAAGAGAATAGCCGGTAGCGTTCCACATACTACCGGTTATTTTTGCTCAACTCCATTACCCTCAGCCTCTCCATGCGATTGCTCGATCAAAAGCTCACACTCTTTATTCCTGAAGAAGAAATAACAGCCAGAGTAAAGGAACTCGCGCGGCGGATATCCAACGACTTTGCCGGCAAAGATCCCGTTTTTATCATACTCCTCAATGGCGCCTTTTTGTTCGCCGCCGATCTCGTCAGGGCGATAAGCGTCCCTTGTCAACTGAGCTTTATAAAAATCTCTTCCTATTCCGGCACTCAAAGCGCGGGCAAAGTCAAAGAACTGATCGGCCTGAGCGAAACTCTGACGGATCGGCATGTCGTCCTTCTTGACGATATCATCGATACCGGACTTACCATGAGCGGACTCCTTGAACAAGTCAAAGAGCGGCGACCCGCCTCCATAAGCACCGCTAGTCTGCTTCTAAAACCAGCGATGTTCAACAACGCTTTCAAGCCGGATTATATAGGCTTTTCCATTCCCAATACATTTGTAGTAGGTTACGGACTGGATTACAACGGTTACGGCAGAAACCTCAAAGATATCTGGCAAATAACCGAATAGTCGGAATTTTTCTACGATGTTCTACGTATTTTGCCTTTCAAAGAAACTTCTTATCTTGCCACTGATTTCGCCAAGCGATTCAATAGCGTCGATTATCGTATTACCAATACATTTCCATTCCGCGCTATTGCTTTATTTTCGCAGGCGCTTTACTTTCGGAACAATTAATAACAAACAAAAAAAACCAATGAAAAAACTTCTATTTACCGCTTCTCTTTTCGCCGCTTCCTTTGGCTTGTTCGCTCAGGAAGCAGTTTCTTACAAACCAGCCGCCGGAGAAAAAACTCTTGAACTTCAATTCGCTCCTCTTGGCGGCGCGCCTTTCAGCATGGGTGGCATCCGTTTCCGTCAATTCACATCAGAGACTACGGCATTAAGAGCGACTGTATATCTTGGATATAACAGAGAAACTACCATCGATCATGATCCTAAAGACGGTACAGGAGACTCAAAATTCGATAAAAGAAAAGATCATCAGTCTTCATTTGAAATTGGCATAAGACCTGGTTTCGAAAAACATCTTGCCGGTACGAGCCGTTTGTCTCCATATTATGGCGCTGAACTGGACTTGGCTGTCAGAAGAACATCTGAAGTAGATAAAGAACAACTTACTGAGGACGACAAAGTAACCAAAACCAAGATAAAAAACGCGGATGGACAAATTCGTTTCGGTTTGAACGCTATCTTCGGAGCGGATTACTACATCGCTGAAAAAGTATTCCTAGGCGCTGAAATGGGCTTTGGCCTGGCATATACCAAACAATCAAAAACGGTTGGTGTCGCAGACAATGGTGATAAGTTTCCAACCAACACAGGAAAGACAAGCAATTTTGTTTTAGGTCCCAATGTACTGGCTCAGTTCAGACTTGGAATCGTGTTTTAATTGAATAACAAATTCATAACATTATGAAAACACCCAAATCCACATCAAGATTGGGGCGACTATTACTCCCCTTGGGAGTAATAGTTGTTTTTGGACTATCCATATTTTCATGCTCCAAAAACGACAAAGAAGTCGCTCCCGCTAGCAAACAGTTAACAGAAGAAGAACAGCGAGAAGCTGTAAAGGAGCTTCTTCGTCGCATGCCTTCTTTCCAGTTGCAAACCCAGGACGGAAAAACCTATCGGTTCGAAAAAACGGAAAATGGTGGTTTTTCATTTTCCAACCCACCTTCACAAACAGGTTACAACTATGTAGAGTCAACCGGGACATACACTTTTGTTGAAAATCCTAGTGGTGGAACATTCGTATTAGCGGCTTCCGGATTTGGAGAAAACTCTTCCAGTGGCGGAGTAATCGCGGCAGGCAACAACTCCTACAACATGGACTATACGTTTTGTCTGGCCGCGGATGATCAAGCGCTTGGATTCAACCTCTTCGGCGACGATTTTCCTGACGGAGTTTCCATGGTCATCGGTATTTCCGGTAACCTGAAAAAGATCTTGGACAACGAATCCGAAGAGTTTGGCGAAAAAGATTTCGAAGATCTATTCAACGCCTTCGGGATTTACACGGTATATGCTAAAAAAGCGTCTGGTTCCTACCCTATCGTCAATTGGCTGGAAGATATGGACCAGGAGGAATCTCAGCTTAAAAACAAAGGATTTGCCGCGTTGATAGACTTTAAAAACGGGAAAATGTTCTTTTCCAAAGAAGGCAAGCTTTCCGTATCAGGCGGCAGCATAAGCTTTTCGGGAAAATATCTTGAAATATCCGGATCGCTTTTTGAAAACGACGATGATATCGAAAATCTGAAATTCAAAGAAGTGGTCGGCTCCGGAGCAATGGGTTGTAACTAATTTATACCTCCCATACCCCTAGAGCTAATCACAAAAACACCTGGAAACTACCGGGTGTTTTTGTTTATGCGCGCTTCAGATTCAACATTAATCGCGGCGTGTTTCGAAAACTTTTTCTCGAACAAATTCTTTGATATCTACAGATAAACCGATTACTATATATCCCTATATGGGGAAATGTCCTATATTTGTTGTTTATAGACAATCATAAAACCAGATAAAACGAACATAGTCATGCTTAATCTAGTACTTTTTGGCCCTCCGGGTGCTGGCAAGGGAACTCAAAGCCAAAAGCTTATAGAAAGATACAAACTGATCCACCTGTCTACAGGAGATCTGTTGAGAGCTGAAATCGCCGCCGGGACCAAGCTCGGACTAGACGCCAAGAGATACATGGATTGCGGTACACTTGTACCGGATGAAGTAGTCATCGGCATGATTGAAAATAAGATAAAATCAAATGCCGGCGCCAAGGGTTTTATCTTCGACGGATTTCCAAGAACAGTACCTCAAGCGACATCGCTGGACAAGCTGTGCTATGACAATAAGATATCTATCTCCGCGATGATCTCCCTCAAAGTAGATACCGCGGAGCTTACCAAAAGAATCGTGGAACGAGGAAAAACCAGTGGCAGAACAGATGATCAGGATCCTGACCTGGTAGGCGAGCGTATCGCTGAATACAACAATAAAACCGCTCCCGTATCGGATTATTACGCCAAGAAAAGCAAAGCCCATTATGTAGACGGCATGCAATCGATCGAGGTGGTGTCCAACGAAATATTTAAGATTGTCGATTCTTTATAATCTAACTCCTTGGCTTCAGAAAATTTTATCGACTATGTCAAAATCAATGGTCGCTCCGGAGCCGGAGGGGCCGGTTCCATCCACTTTCGAAGAGAAAAACACGTAGCCAAGGGAGGACCAGATGGCGGCAACGGGGGGCAAGGTGGCAATATTGTTCTTAAAGGCAATAAGCAGTTATGGACACTGTTGCACCTGAAATACCAGAAACACGTAATCGCGTCGCCGGGAGGAAACGGCGAAGGTGGCTGCCGGACAGGAGCCGATGGCAAAGACGTTATTCTGGAAGTCCCCATAGGAACCATCGCCAAAGACTCGGAAAGCGGGGAAGTACTGCTTGAGATTACAGAAGACGGTCAGACCGCCGTACTATTAGCCGGGGGACGTGGCGGACTCGGAAATATCAATTTCAAAACCGCTACCAATCAGGCCCCGAGAGTCGCTCAACCTGGAGAGCCGGGTCAGGATCGATGGTTTATACTGGAGTTGAAAATTCTGGCGGATGTAGGCCTTGTCGGATTTCCCAACGCGGGCAAATCAACCCTGCTATCCAAAGTTTCCGCCGCCAAACCGGAAATCGCCGATTATCCTTTTACCACCCTCACTCCCAATCTGGGTGTCGTCCGTTATCGTGAAGACCGCTCATTCGTTATGGCCGACATACCCGGTATCATTGAAGGCGCGGCGGAAGGACGAGGACTTGGAATCCGCTTTCTAAGACATATTGAACGAAATCCGGTTCTGCTCTTCATGATTCCTTCCGATTCCAAAGACATTCATAAAGAATACCATATACTCCTCAATGAACTAAAAAAGTACAATCCGGAGTTACTGGATAAAAAACGTCTGCTGGCTATCACCAAGTCCGATATGCTGGACAATGAGCTAAAAGAAGAAACGCGGAATGAACTAAAGAAAAAAGTCTCTATTCCATGGATCTTTATTTCCTCCTATACTCAGAAAGGCATTGATGAACTAAAGGACCTGATCTGGCATACTCTCAACGACTGATGTCCGTCATATTGACAGCAAACAGGCAGATGGCAAAGTAATTGTCCCGTACCCGTAAAGACGTTAAAAAACTAAACTCATATAAAGCGATGGCTAAGGAAGAAGAAAAAAAGTCGACTATTGAAAATGGTGAAAACCATGAAGCTACCGTAGAAAATGAAAGAACGGAGGGAGTTTTCGCTCAGGAAGACAATGAAAACGCGAGAGAAAGTGATGATGACGAACTGACAAAAGCGAAAAAGGAGGCTGATGAACTCCGCGACAAATACCTCAGACTATACTCCGAGTTTGAAAACTTCAGGCGCAGAACCAGCAAAGAAAAGACTGACCTGATCAAATCCGCCAATGAAGATGTCCTCGTGGCTCTACTGCCGGTCATCGATGATTTTGAAAGAGCGCGTAAGTCAATGAATGAGTCCGACAGCCTTGATGGAATAAGAGAAGGTATCGAGTTAATATTCAACAAACTATACAAAACCCTCGAAAGCAAGGGTCTGAAAGCGATGGAATCGCCGGTAGGCAAAGAATTTGACAGTGAAATTCAGGAAGCGATCACACAGGCGCCGGCGCCGTCCGAAGATCTGAAAGGAAAAGTCATTGATGAAATTGAAAAAGGCTATCGCCTCAATGACAAAGTGATTCGTTTCGCCAAAGTTATAATAGGATCATAATAGAATGGCCAAAAGAGACTACTACGAAATATTAGGTGTAAGTAAATCAGCGACTCCGGAAGAAATCAAAAAAGCGTACCGGAAGGTCGCCATCAAATACCATCCCGACAAAAATCCGGACGATCCTTCCGCGGAAGAGAAATTTAAGGAAGCCGCCGAAGCCTACGAAGTATTGAGCAATCCGGAAAAGAGACAACGCTACGACCACTATGGCCATCAAGGTGTTGGAGGAGGAGGATTTTCCGGCGGCGGTATGAATATGGAAGACATATTCAGCCAATTTGGAGATATCTTTAGTGGTACTGGTTTCGAAGGTTTTTTTGGCGGTGGTCGCGGACGATCCGGAGTCAAAAGAGGATCGAATCTCCGGATTAAGCTAAAACTTACACTTCAGGAAATCGCCCAGGGAGCCGAAAAGAAAATCAAGGTAAAAAGACATACGGCCTGCGATGATTGCGGTGGAAATGGAGCGAAAAATGGGACTGAAGTAAAAAAATGTTCCGTCTGTAATGGTAGTGGCCAGGTAAAAAAAGTCGTAAACACCATGTTCGGCCAGATGGTATCCGCGTCGGCGTGCCATCATTGCCAGGGAGAAGGCTCTGTAATAAGTACTCCTTGTCCGACCTGTCATGGCGATGGCAGGCAACTAAAAGAAGAAACCATCAATATTAAAGTCCCCGCCGGAGTAATGGAAGGCATGCAACTTTCCATGAATGGCAAGGGGAATATTCCACAACGAGGCGGAGTACCGGGCGATCTTCTGATTGTGATCGAGGAAATCGAAGACGCCCAACTCAAAAGAGACGGTCTCAATGTCGTATACGACCTATATATCAGCTTCATAGACGCTACTATTGGAGCGGATGTGGAAGTTCCGACCATCGACGGGAAAGTTAAAATTAAAATTGAACCCGGTACACAGGGTGGTAAAATTCTTCGCCTGAAAGGTAAAGGAATCAAAGACATTAACAGCTACAGCACCGGCGACGAACTGATTCATGTCAATGTGTGGACTCCCAAGCAACTTTCGAAAGAAGAAAAAAACATACTCATGCAATTGAAGGAATCCGACAACTTCAGGCCTGATCCTGGAAAATCGGAGAAGGGATTCTTTGACAAAATGAAAGAATTCTTCTAGAACACGCGTGAAATAAGAATTCCTCATTTGTTTAATCTTATAATGCATCGGGATATTCCGATGCATTATTTCTTTTTAATCACTCTTCCTTATATTCTACCAATATGGCCTCTTTCGAAGAGTTAAAGCTAAATCGTCAACTGATCAACGCTACGCTGGATCTGGATTATCAGGAACCCTCGGAAATCCAACGCGAGGCGATACCCAAGATACTCGCGGGGCATGACGTGCTGGGTATCGCTCAGACAGGTACGGGAAAAACAGCCGCCTATCTGCTTCCGATCCTCATGAAAATCAAGTACGCGCAGGGTTCCGATCCAAGAGCGCTTATCTTCGCCCCCACCAGAGAGCTTTGCATCCAGATAAACGACAATATACGTTCCCTCGCCAAGTACACAGACTTGAGACATACCGCTGTCTACGGAGGTACGGGCATGAAGAATCAAATCGAAGCTATCCATGGGGGGATCGATATTTTGGTGGCGACTCCAGGCAGATTTATGGATATCTACCTGAAAGGAGCGGTCGGAGTAAAACAGATCAAAACGCTGGTACTGGATGAAGCCGACAAGATGATGGATATGGGTTTTATACCGCAAATACGCCGCATTCTGGAAGTAATTCCCTCAAAAAGACAAAATCTCCTTTTTTCAGCTACTTTCCCTGAAAAAATAGAACGTTGGGCGGAAGAGTTTTTGGAGTTTCCTACACGCGTAGAAATAACACCGCAAGCTACTCCCGTCGAAACAGTCAAACAAAAGCTGTATAAAGTCCCCAATCTGAAAACCAAGATCAACCTCTTGCAATATCTGCTCAGCGATACGGAAACGTATTCCAAAGTCATCATTTTTTCCAGAACCCGAAAAAACGCGGACAATATATTCAACTTTATCCAGCGAAAAATCGACCAGAGCGTTCGTGTGATTCACGCCAACAAAGATCAGAACGCGAGAATCAACGCCATGGACGCGTTTAAGGATGGCGAGGTACGCGTGCTGGTATCAACCGATGTAGCCGCGCGCGGTATAGACGTGTCTCAGGTATCGCATGTCATTAATTTCGACGTTCCTATCGTATATGAAGATTATGTACATCGTATCGGACGGACGGGAAGGGCCAAAAACACCGGCGAAGCCATCACTTTCGCCAATAAGGCTGAAGAATACCATATCGAAGAAATAGAAAAGATCATACAAATGGCCATCCCTCCACACGCCATCCCTCCGGAAGTGGAAATAGAGAAAACAGGCTTTGAGGAAAAACAGGAAATAGACCGGGAAATCGATCAGATCCGCAGAAAAAGAGACCCTGAGTTTAAAGGCGCTTTCCATGAGAAAAAGACATCGCGTCAAATAAAAACAGGGAAAAGAAAACCAGGAAAAAGGCGTTAGAACACCAAAAGCGCGCTCTTGTCGAGTCATAAAAAACTTTAATCTAAAAACACTTGGCTTTTCATCATGGAGTATCTATATTTGTATTGTCATTCAAACGATGACCACTACTGATAAAAAGAAAAACATTTAAGATTCCATAGCTGGTTGAAAGATCTTGGGGATTTGGTAGAGCCTTCTACCTGCCCCAAGAGTTTTTTTAGGGGTAACCCAACGTTCTTCATTTCATCATCACAGCAATTTACAAGAATAAACTCTACAAGAAATAGCAGACCTTCTTGAAAAGCGCATCAGGCATTGATTTTCTTTTCGGGATATGGTATCCCAAAACAATATCGTAGCTTCTGCGAACCTTTCTATTTTCCCTGTTCTTGTTTTTATAGACTTTGATCGGAGTAAATCAAGACGGATTGAAAATTCTATGATATGCTTCGGAGTTGCAAACTCAGAAGAGCAAGAAAGCAAGTAACTGAGAGAAGATAAAGTATAGTTATGGAGAGGAGGCTTTATCCCCATCCCCTGCGGCCGGAGGCCAATTATCTCTCTAAAAGTTCCGGATGTCCGATTGACGGGCGTACCTTAATTTTCGGCTGATGATAGTAGAAACGGCCGGAGGCCTTATAATAATAATAACAATCACTCGCTGAAAGCGAGCGACTAAGAGAGATTACAATCACAGCAATTTACAAAAACACACTCCCAAAAACCCAGACACGGTTAAGTAAATGCGTTCGAAAGCATTTATTTGCAAATTTTTTATGCGTTTGACAAAAGCAGGATCGTAACCTGAAGCTTTCGAAGCGACTATTTTTCTCCTAATCGAAAACCTCAGCCGACGTATCCCCTAGTACATGTTAAAAACAGACCTCTTGTCAAAAGAAAGAGGCTTTACCAAAACCTCTCTCTCTTACTGTAAGGGCAATTTTATTGCTTCACTACCCGCACATACCGTTCTCCAACACGAATAAGATACACCCCGCTTGACCAATCATCCGTCCGGATATGATCAATACTTGAGTAGTTACCCATCTCCCTGCCACCCAAATCGTATACTCTGACATATTCATATTCAGTACCCAGATACAAGACATCCTCTACAGGATTGGGATAGATACCGGGCAGACTTTCCGACTCCGAAGCCAGACCTGTTATCAGACAATCTTCCCGATTGGGAGAAACCGAGAACATCGACACATTAATCCACTCAGGGCGAGGCGGCATAGTGGCGAAACAATTATTATGAGCATGGAAAATATACAATTTCCCAGGAAGCTCTGGCAACACAGTTAGTTGATTAGAAAAACACCACAAAGACTCAAGCGATTGAGGAAGATCCGGAAGATCTGTTAGTTGATTATTATCACATTGCAATATTTCTAGCAACGGAGGAAGTAATGGCAACTCGACTAATTGGTTATTATTACAAACCAAAAAAGTCAGCGATGGAGGAAGAGCAGAAAACCTGGTCAATTGATTATTCTCGCAATTCAAGACATCTAACAACTGAGAAAGCTCTGGCAACTCGGTTAATTGATTGTAAGAGCAATCAAGATACACTAAAGAACTAAAATACTGTACACCTTCTAAGGATTGTATATCTCTATTTTTAACATCTAACACCCAAAGACTCGCTACCGCTTCATGATCCGTATTCATTTCACCAGCTTCGTTGAAAACATCGGCAGGAAGAATCTCCTGTAAAGCCAAAAGAAAGTTAAGATCAGGAATCGTTACATAATTTTGAGCCTTTGCTGACCCGAAGAGTCCTGTGCAGACAAGTAAAAGAACTAAAAATTGTATTCTTTGACGCATGATAAAATTGTTTTGTGCGCAAACAAACAACTTAAATGACTTCAATGCAAGCAATCACATTAAAATCATTGCAATTGTTTTACAAGTACACAAAACATAACAAATGGCTTGTACAGCAAATTCTACCCCTCCATATCTCTCTGTAAAGAAAGAAGCTTCACCAAAATCTCCCCCTTTTACTATGTTACTATGCAATCAATATTTTTTATCGCTTCACTACCCGCACATACTGTTCTCCAACACGAATAAGATACACCCCGCTTAACCAATCATCCGTCCGGATATGATCCGTACTGGAGTAGCTACCCATCTCTCTGCCACCCAAATCGTATACTCTGACATCTTCATATACAGCGCCCAGATACAAGACTTCCTCTACAGGATTGGGATAAATACCTGGCGCCAGGTTCACCGACTCAGAAGTCAGACCTGTTACCAGACAATCTTCCCGATTAGGAGAGACAGCAAAATTCGAAGCGCTAACCCATTCGGGGCGTTCAGGCATAATGGAGAAGCAATTCTCCTCAACTGATACTTGCCACAGTAGATCGGGAAGCACTGGTAATTGAGTCAGATAGTTATTTCGACAAAACAATTGTATTAACAAAGGAGGAAGCGACGGCAACTCAATTAATTGATTGTTATAACAAATTAACCTGGTTAATGACTGAGGAAGTGATGGCAATTCGCTTATTTGGTTATTATTACATTGCAAAAGATCCAGCGACGGAGAAAGCAATGGCAGCGCAGTTAAGTAATTATTCTGACAAAGCAATCGTAGTAATGAATTAGGTAGTTCAGGTAGCTTCGTCAATTTATTATTTAGGCAGACCAGCTTCTGTAATGATCGCGGAAGCTCTGGTAATTCAGATAATTGATTATGAGAACAATCTAAATCCTCTAACGCTTGAGGAAGTATTGACAAATTAGCCAACTTATTTTCAGAACAATACAACACAGTTAACGACTGAGGAAGCGTGGGAAGTTCTATTAATTGATTGGAATAACAATATAGCTTTTCTAAAAAGGGAGGTAAATCATTTAATATAGTCAATCGATTGGTGCCACAATACAAAATCACCAAGTCCTCAGGAAGCTCAGGCAATTCAATAAGTTGATTACTTTCACAATCCAACTCCTGTAAAGCGCTAAAGTATTGGATTCCTTCCAGAGATTGTATTCTTCGGGCGCTAACATTAAGTTGTAAAAGATTCAACACCGCTTCATGATCAGCGTTCATTTCACCGACTTCGTTGAAAACCTCGACGGGAAGAATTTCCTGTAGAGCGGATAGAAAGTTAAGATCAGGAATTGTTACATAGTTTTGAGCCGTTGCCGACCCCAAAAATCCCGTAAAGACTAATAGAGAAAATAAAATTTTAAGGTTTTGGCGCATAATATTTTTTCCACGAAAAAAACAATTAAGCAACTCACTTGCAAATAATAGTATAAAACTATTGCTTTTATTTTACAGTCATAAAAAAGAACCGATTTTTAATCGTGGATTCTTCAAATCATTTCTATTTTCTTTTATCAGATATAAGTTCCTCCGCGTAGTGATTTTATGCATCTACTTCCTTATCAACCGCGCTCTATTCCTTCTCTTCAGATATCCTTTCGGTTTTCTTCTCGCTCCTTCCACATCTGGTTAAAGGATTTTGGCGCCACTTTGATTACTTCACGCCGCTTTGACCAGGTCTTTCGAAACAGAACGCTGATCACCGCGTTCTTTATCCTGTAAGACGCCATATTCATCAACGAACGATTGAGCATCGCTTTTTGCCATACGCCAAATCCAAACTTCTCCATCTTGTCGTTCAATCCATCTCTCACACTTTGCTTGCGATTGAGCAAAAGCAGCTCATGGATAGGAATACGAACCGGACATACGGTTGTGCAAGATCCGCATAGAGAACTCGCGTAGCTCAGATGCTTGTACTTTTCCATTCCCAAATATTGAGGACTGATAATAGAGCCGATAGGTCCGCTGTATGTCGTCTTGTAGGTATGCCCGCCTATGTTTTTATAAACAGGACACGTATTGAGGCAAGCTCCACAACGAATACACTTCAGCGCCGCTCTTTTCTCTTCATCGGCCAGCAGATCCGAGCGACCATTATCCAGAAGTACCACATACATTTCCTCCGGTCCATCCGTCTCGTTCGCCTTGCGGGGACCCGTGATGACGGAGTTATATACGGTCACATGCTGTCCGGTACCACTGGTAGCCAGCATCTGCCACATCAATCCGAGGTCGTTGATGGAGGGAATCAGTTTTTCAATACCTACTACCGCGATATGCGTTCGGGGAAAGGTAGTTGAAAGTCTGGCGTTGCCTTCATTTTCCGTCAAGGCTATACCCCCAACATCCGCTATCAGGAAATTTCCTCCCGTAATACCGATATCCGCCGTAGTATAACGCTGCCGCAGCAATCTCCTGGCGGTGAGCGTAAGCTCAGTAGCGTCATCGGTCCGGGGAATACCCAGTTTGTCCGCGAAGAGCTCCGAGATATCCTTTTTGGACATATGCATAGCCGGCGTCACAATATGATAAGGCTTCTGCCCCGCCAGTTGGACGATATACTCGCCCAAATCAGTTTCGACAACATCTACGCCATGCTTCTCAAGAAATTCATTGAGATGAATTTCTTCCGTAGTCATAGTCTTGGATTTTACTACCGACCGGGCGTTTTTCGCCTCAAATATCTTCCAGATTTCCTGGAGCGCCTCTTCCGCGTTTCTCGCCCAGATCACCTTGCCCCCATTGCGGATAAAGTTTTGTTCAAATTCCAGCAGATATTTATCCAGATTGAGAATCGCGTGCTGTTTAATATAGGAAGCTCTATCTCTTGCCCGTTCATGATTGGAAAACGCTTTTAATCCGCGATCAACCGCTTCATTGTAGCGACCGATATTGAAATGGATTTTGCGCCTATGCTCAGGATCGAAAGCCTTTTCTTCCGACTCTGCTTGAAATTGCCTCAGTATTTCTTTCATAACTATTCCACTTCCACATCCACTTCAATGGACTGATCATAATTGGCCAGATCCCAGACTGTATGAAAAATCAATCTGGTAATCTTGCTTACTTTATCAAAATCAATCTTGTCAATCGTATCAGTGGGCTGATGGTAGTCTTCATGCACTCCATTGAAATAGAAAATCACCGGAATGTTGTTTTTCGCGAAATTATAATGATCCGAACGATAGTAAAAACGATTGGGATCGCCTTTTTTATTGTACCGGTAGTCAAGCTCTACTTCCGGCAAATACGTTTTGGCCGCCTTCTCGCTTATATTATGCAAAGTCGTCGACAGCCGATCACTCCCAATCAGGTAAATATAGTCGGGCGTATCATGCAACGTATCCACTCTTCCGATCATATCGATATTGATGTTGGCCACTGTGTTTTCCAAAGGAATTACTGGTTTGTCCGTATAATACTCCGATCCGAGCAGCCCCTTTTCCTCCGCGGTCACCGGCATGAACAAAATACTCCGTTTAGGGCCCTTGCCATCCTTGTCCGCTTCCGCGAAAGCGTTGGCCAGCGCGATCACCGCCGCCGTGCCACTGGCGTTGTCATCCGCGCCATAATAGATTTTCCCATCCTCAATACCCAAATGATCATAATGCGCGGTCACTACGATTACTTCATCCTTTTTCTCATTTCCTTCAAGAAAACCGAGTACGTTTTCCGTATCAAACACCATTTTGTCTACCGTAACTTTGACCTCTACAGGAGCCGACTTAAAAGTTTTTCTTTTGGCAGCCGGATCGGAAAGCGCCTTTTTCGCTTCCACCAAATCGGCTTCCGTAGTCTTCAACATGGCCGCGGCGAGCCTGGCCGGTACAAAAAACGCGCTACCTCCGCGCTGTTTATAATCAAAGGACAGCATCGGCTGACTTATATGATGCTTCAGGGTATTCAACCTGTTTTCAAAATCATTGTACGTATTCCCAACAACGATAAACACCGCCCGGGCTCCTTTCTTTCTGGCTTCCGTCGCCTTCTTTCTCCAATCTTGCGCCCACTCGGAGCCCAGCGCGTCGCCTGTTACCAGAGACTTGCCTTCGGCAAACGGCTCCCCCATAAAGATCACTACTCCCTTCCCCTTTACATCCATATTCGCGTAATCGGAATAGTTGTCCGAGTCAATGCCGTACCCTCCGAACACAATGGATAACTTTTCCGCTTCGGGAAACTCCACGTCTCCATACGCGTAAAAATCAGCCAAGAACTCTTTTCGCTCCTTCCCCACCTTAATATACACTTCGTTCCAGCTTTTCTCCACAAGATTGAAGCGTTGGAAGTAGGATTTGCCAGTCTCTGTCCTGACAATAGGCTCCAGACCAAACGACTCGAATTTATTCCGCATATATTCAGCCGCCTTCTTCTGTCCGGGAGCTCCGGTTCCCCTTCCTTCCAGCGAATCGGAAGCTAATACACGCGTATATTCACCTACCACCGAGGGTGTAATTATTTCCGCGAATCGCGAAGCGCTCGAGTCCTTCTGAGAATACGCGGCGACCTGCGACAAGAGAATCCCAATAACAAAGCTCCAGATACGAATCATGTTTTTTCTATAAAAATGGTTTTACCTAATACTTACTCCGCGTCGCGAGACAAGCGCTCGCGGTCTTCCAAACCATCGACCGTTGATTCAGAACATTCTCCAAAGATACATTTTAACCGCCAGATTCAACGGATTGAAGAGCCTAAAATAAAACCGGACTTCCGTCTCGCTTCATTAGGACCAGCATAATCAACGCTATTGAATCATATCCCTCACCACCTTTGTTCTACACTATAGACGAAAAAATTATTAAATTTGCACGATGCAGACATTCGTTGTCAAAAAAGATATTAGAAAACTTTCCAAAGAAGATCTGAAAGCGTACTTCCTTTCCATAGGTGAGAAGACATTCCGATCCGGGCAGGTTTATGAGTGGTTGTGGAAAAAATCGGCGGTCAGCTTTTCGGAAATGACTAATATATCCGAAAAGCTTCGTCAGAAACTGGAAGATGATTTCGCCATTTTGCCTCTGGAAATCGCTACCAGGCAAAAGAGCGGCGACGGCACCATCAAATCCGCCTTTCGCCTGCATGACAAACATCTGATTGAGGGCGTATTGATTCCCGCCGAAGACCGAATGACCGCCTGCGTATCTTCTCAGGTGGGATGTAGTCTGACATGCAAGTTTTGCGCCACGGGCTACATGGACCGAAAACGCAATCTTGATCCTGCTGAAATCTACGATCAGGTTGTCGCCATCGCCAAGCAGGCCGATGAGCATTTTCAGCATCCACTTACCAATATCGTTTTTATGGGGATGGGGGAGCCTTTGCTCAATTACGCGAATGTACTGGAGGGAATTGAAAAGATCACTTCTCCCGAAGGTCTGAACATGTCTCCAAAGCGTATCACGCTTTCCACCGCGGGCATCGCCAAGATGATTCATAAACTCGCTGACGACGAAGTCAAATTCAATCTGGCGCTGTCCCTGCACGCGGCCAACGACGTGAAACGGAACCAGATCATGCCCATCAATGAAAGCAATACGCTGATGGGGCTCAAAGAGGCCCTACGCTACTTCTACAACAAGACTGGCAACAAGATCACGTTGGAGTATATTCTTTTTTACAACTTCAACGACACGCTGACCGACGCCGCGGAACTATGGGCTTTCGCCAAGAGCTTTCCCTGTAAGATCAATATCATCGAATACAATCCAATCGCGGAAGCCGACTTCAAAAACGCGGAGGCGGACAAACTGGAGCTATTCAAAAACTTCCTACAGAAAAAAGGCTTGGTCGTAAATGTCCGCAGAAGTCGTGGCAAGGATATTGACGCCGCTTGCGGACAGCTCGCGGTAAAAGAGAAAATGAATACACAGGCATGACATTCGAAGAATATTGCGCAAAAAAGAAAATTGATCCGGTCCGGTTTAAAAAGGACGATCCGAAGCAATGGGAAGAACTCGCGGGTATTTTTGAACAGGTTTCCGAGAATAGCTTTACGCAACAAAAAAAATTCTTAATCAATGACTTACGTAGAAAATATCCTCTAAAAGAAACCGAAGGTCTCCAGCGGACCAATGTTTCCGAGCCGGCGCCAAGTCCCAAAATCAAACCCGCTATCAAAATAAAGTAATAAATAAACCATGAAGTATTTTTACATTTTACTCCTTTTTATTCTAAACACTTTTACGGCTCTCGCGCAGTCATCATCCAAAACCGACGAGGTTATCTTTATCCAAACGGATCTTGGGGAGATCGTCTTTCTACTCTACGACACTACATCGGCGCACAAAAAAAATTTCCTAAAACTCGCCAAGGAAGGCTTTTACAACGGGACCACTTTTCATCGGGTCATCGACGGCTTCATGATTCAGGGAGGCGACCCCAACTCCAAGGATTCCATACCCGGCAATGATGGACAGGGAGGTCCGGGATATACCATTCCAGCGGAATTTGTTTCCGGTCTTACTCATCAATATGGCGCTGTAGCGGCCGCCCGAATGGGGGACGCGGTCAACCCCAAAAAGGCTTCCAGCGGCTCCCAGTTTTATATTGTGGAAAATAAGGAAGGCGCCCACTTTCTGGACAATAACTATACGGTTTTCGGACAGGTTATTAAAGGAATGGATGTCGTGGAGAAAATAGCGGAACAACCCAAAGGAGCCGGCGATCGTCCTCTAAAAGACGTAGCGATGACGGTATCCGCCAAAAAAATGAAGAAAACAAAAATCGGAAAGAAATATCAAACCAGCTTTTATGAGTAAAAAAATTCTTATCACAGGCGCCAACGGCCTTCTGGGGCAAAAACTGGTACAACTGATTCCTGGGGTGGAGGGCTTTCAGCTAATCGCTACAGGAAGAGGCGCCAATCGCAATCCGATATCGAAAGACCAACCTTACGCCTATGTCCAGTTGGATATCACGAATCCTGATCAGGTGATGGAGGTTGTCGGCAGGGAGAAACCGGATTATATCATTCATACCGCGGCGATGACCAATGTGGACGAATGTGAGGAAGACAAAGAGGGCTGCTGGAAAAACAATGTGGACGCGGTCCGCTACCTGATTGAGGCGGCGGAAAATCATCAGGCGTTCTTTCTTCACCTCTCTACCGACTTTATTTTTGACGGCGCGGCTGGCCCCTACAACGAGGAAGCGGAAGCTTCTCCGGTCAGCTATTATGGAGAAAGCAAACTCGCCGCGGAACGGATTGTACGAAACTCCTCGACCCGATGGGCTATCGCCAGGACTGTACTGGTCTATGGCCTGGCGCACGATATGAGCCGCGGCAATATCATACTCTGGGTGAAAAAAAACCTGGAGGATAAAAAGGCGATCCAGGTAGTCAATGACCAATGGCGCACCCCTACACTGGCGGAAGATTTAGCTATGGGTTGTTTTTTGATCGTCAAAAACGACGCGACCGGTATCTTCAATATCTCCGGCAAGGACTTGCTCAACCCATATCAGATGGCGATCATGGCCGCCAACTATTTCCAACTGGATACATCACTGATCGTGGAAACGGATGGGAACAAATTTCAACAAAAAGCGAAACGACCTCCCAAAACTGGTTTCGACATACGTAAAGCGGAGCGATTGCTTGGATACACCCCCCATAGTTTTGAGGAAGGAATCGAGATTCTGGCCCGACAGTTAAAGGAGATCCATAATCCTGTCTCTTAAACAAACATCCATCGTCTTAAAGCGCTCCTTGTGTTACCTGACGGATAACGAACGAGGAGCGCTTTAAACACGCGCCCGGACCGCTTCCCTCCAAACAACGTAAAATAATACTATTTGTAAAAAACCGGACTGGATACCAAAAAATACCTATTTTAACGCCTATGACTCCACAAGATTTGTTTTAAAAAAGGAATAGAAGTACTTTTAAAACGTGAAATCAATCCAAAAGCATGGGATTTGAGAAAAGGGAGCGATTGATTAATATTTAATGCCAAAATAGCGAATAGGAAAAATGCAATTTTGGGCGTCAGGTTCGATCTAAAGTTTTTACGCGGCTAGGATTAATAGGTTATATTTTTAATCCATAATAGTTGGTAAATAGGTTAATAAAATGGTTAGTGCCCTTCGGCTGGTTACCGAAGGGTATTTTTTTTCGCTTAACTCAGTTATCAGAAGCCAATTCAGGGTACTCCTCAAGAACAGAATAAAATCCTCAAAGTGATTAATAAAAACTTTATTAATATTTTTCTTCAACATCAAGCTCTCTATGAAAAAGCCTGTTCAAAAACTGAGCGCCTATTTCAGTATTTCCGAAAAGGAAGCCAGTGGATTTATGATTCTGAGTAGTATCATGCTGCTACTGCTCGCGAGTCCTTACTTATACAGAATGTTTTATCAACGATGGATCGCGGAAGAAAGTCAATTAGTCATTACAACGATGCTAGTCGATGAGCAGGTAGAGCCCGTACTTTTCCCTTTTAATCCGAATAACGCGTCCACCGAAAATCTACAGACTCTGGGACTTTCCGCGTCTCTCGCGCGACGCGTGGAAAACTATCGCGGGACCGGAGGTAAATTTAAGATCAAGTCGGATCTGAAAAAAATCTATGGATTTCCGGAAGATTTGTATAGTAAACTCGTTGACTATATTCAATTGCCCGACTCCATAACCCACATTACCAGAAATCCGATCCCTCAGAAAACAAACCCTATCAAGCGAATAGATCTAAATCTGGCTGACGAGGATGAATTACGACGACTAAAAGGCATAGGACCGGTTTTGTCTGGACGTATCGTAAAATATCGAGAACTGTTGGGAGGATTCATCTCTATCGATCAGCTCCAGGAGGTATATGGCATGGATACTGCCGTAGTAAATTTGGTACGGACATATTTGTTCATATCGAAGGATTTTCGTCCAAAAAAAATTCATCTCGACGGAATAGCTTATCATCCTTATCTGAGCAAGGAACAACGAACAACGACCCGCTTACTCCGGAAAAAATATCCGGGAATAAAAGCGCGGGACTTACTCGATTCCTGCGGATTCACTCTGGAGACTATCCAGAAGATAAGCCCTTATCTTGAGACGAAAGACAACGACAGCCATTAAATCGGCATAATCTTACTGTCCTTGAAGGTGGACAACACGACCATAGATTGCATATTGCCTATTTCCTCTATTTCTACAAGCGTGTTTAGTATAAGGGACTGATAAGATGAGATGTCTTTAGTAAGAATTTTGAGGAGAAAGTCGCCGGCTCCTGTGATATGATGACACTCGATGACTTCAGGGATATTATTGACTTTCTCCACAAAAGCCATAATCTGGCTCTTTTTATGTCCGGCCAGGGTTACCAGAAGAAAAATACTGACACCCAGCCCCAGCTTGGCCGTATCGACCTCAGCGTGATAGCTTTTGATATAACCCGCGTTTTCCAGTTTGCGTACCCTTTCCAGCGTTGGGGCGGGAGAAAGTCCTACTTCCTGAGCAAGTTGCGCGTTGGTAATCTTTCCGTTGGTTTGCAGGATTTCCAGAATCTTTCTGTCAATCGGATCTAATTTAAGCGCGCTACTCATGGACAAATAGACAATTTTTACGTTATATTTCCTGTTAAATTAACAATCCTTCGTCATATACCCAACAACTACCGTAAAGGGATAAAAATTATCATTCATCCAGTATGGGAGTAAAAGACCTGATAGTAACTCCGTTTTTTCTGATCGTGATCTATTTTCTGGCGTATCGTTTCCGCCATCTTGTTAGTGATTCCGAACAACGCGTGTATTTCATTCCCGCTTTGACCGTTAAAATCACTGGAGCTATCATGCTGGGGCTGATTTATCAATTTTATTACGGAGGAGGTGATACCTTCAACTTTGTACAACTGGGTACCAGACATATGTACGACGCGTTTTTCAACGCGCCCTCCAAATTCTTCGGTCTATTGCTTTCAGACGGCCGGAACGCGCCGGAACTCTATCCTTACTCCTCCCAGATCTATCATTTCAGCGATCCGTCTTCCTTCCTGGTTATCAAACTAGCCTCCATAGCGGGTATCTTTTCGCTCCATACCTACAGCGTCATGGCTATCAGTTTCGCGTTATTTAGTTTTTCCGGAAGCTGGGTTATGTATATCGCTTTTTGCAGGATTTATCCGAACCTGAAGAAGCGTTCAGCCTACGTGATTTTCTTCATTCCTTCAGTCGCTCTCTGGGGGTCAGGATTATTAAAGGACAGCATCACGTTTGGAGCGGTAGGCTGGCTATTTTACTGCTTTACAAATATTTTCCTATTGAACAGGAAATTGCTTAGCTCCATCGTTATCGCGTTAATCGCCTTTTATCTGATAAAAGTCATCAAAATATATATCCTGCTGTGCTTGTTGCCCGCTCTCATAATATGGATTTTTTTACACTTTGGCTATCGGTTAAAATCGGCGATTCTACGCGCGTCGCTAAAACCTTTTCTATTGGTCATGGCGATAGCGCTGGCTTATCTGGCGGCCAATATCGTGTCTTCCGACAATAACCGATACAATCTTGATCAAATCGCTTCGACCGCCAAGATTACCTATGACTACTTAACCTACATGAGCAAGCAACAAGGCGGCGCGTATTATTCGCTAGGGCCAATTGACAATTCAATCTCCGGGTTGTTGTCAAAAGCGCACCTGGCTATCAATGTCGCCTTATTCAGGCCATACGTTTGGGAGGTCAAAAATCCGATTATGGCATTCTCCGCCATCGAATCCGGCATAGTATTTATCCTGACAGTTTATATTCTCCTAAAAAGAGGATTATTCAGGAGCTTCCGGATTATAAACAAGAATCCTTTTCTATTATTCAGTTTAGTTTTTTCCCTTAGTTTCGCGTTCGCCATTGGAATTTCAACCGCGAATTTTGGCACCCTGGTTCGTTATAAAATTCCTTTACTCCCTTTTTATCTGCTGTTTCTTTTGGTCATGTTCAACGCAAAGAAAGATTCAGAAGGCTCTGATTCTGGATACTGTGAAGTAGATTGTCCAGAACATAAGGTAGAAGAGGTTTAAATAAACAGGCAACGGATTTTCAAAAGTAACCTGCAACAACAGGTTGAACGGAATTAATAAAAGATAAAAAAACAGCTTAAACCAAGGTTCTTTTCGGTTTTCCATCATGAGGAGTTCCTTACTGTCAAGATAGTTAATCGTTCTATATAATACATAATTGAGCAGAACAACCGGGATCAACAACTGGATTTGTTTTATATGCAAGAATGGAATGAGCGGTAACATAAATCGCGATAAAGCGAGGTTCATGAATGTAATAAACTTCAATTCCTTTATTTTAAAATAATTGTGAATTGAAAAGACAATTATCAAAAAACCGGCAAAGAAGATCCATCGCAGCGTTCCTATATCCGTAAAGTATATAAAAAACAGAACAAAGAAAGCCCTGATCAAGATCCAGACCAATACTTCCCATTCTTTAACTTCTCCATAAATGCTTAGCCGGTATCGCGCTTTTTCTTCATTTTTGGACGAATAAAAATCATTGACGATATAACCGATCTCATACAAGGCGATAAAAGGAAGGTACGCTTCAAGATAGGCGAAAAAGGAAGAAAACAAATTAAGCTCCGTAGATACGGTTAAAACAAAAACTCCCGCGAGCCATTCATACCAGCTATGAAAAACAAGACTTTGAACCGAATTCAGCCTTGTAAACTGGAAATAGGCGAACGGGAAACACAACCTCAAAAAATTTACATTATTTCGTTCGGCTTTATTAAAGCCGGATTTAGAGTTTTCCAATGCTCTTCTGATTTTTTATTATATACTACTACAAATCTGATTTGAGCTCCTTTTACCAGCTCAAAGTCAGAAAAGTTATCGGTAACAACCGCGTACTCAATATCGCCAAAATGGCGCCGGACAATCGTTTCTTTCATACCGGCTAGATCAAAAACTATTTTTCCGGTAGCCTTATCATCTACATATTCCAAACCCGAGCATATATACGAACAAGCTAACTTATCGGCTATTATTTTAGCGACAGGATCAATGGTCGCTGATAAAAGAATAACGCGATCCTCCCGGCTCCTCGCTTCATCTAGCAAACCGCGTGTAGTTTTAATAGCGGTATTCCTCAATACCTCCTCATAAAATCGTTCAGCCATCACTTCCAGACGTTCCTTATGCTCCCCTCGCAGCAACTTAATCGCGATCCTTTTGTGAAGATCAACCCCATAAACCCTACCGGCTATAGCTAAAAGAAAAAACAAGGGACTACGTCTTGACCGGATACCCTGAAGAAAAATTCTTTTGACAAGGCGCCGTTGACGCTTGAAGTAAAAATCGATAAAGTCAAATGTAGTATTAGACTTGTAAAGCGTATCGCATATATCAAAAAAGTATATCACTTGATCGTGGATTTATACGCGTTCTTGTAGTTGATCAGAGCGTCTTCAAGATTATAATAGCCGGCGGCCCGTTGTCTTAAAGCCCCCCTGTCCATATCGAACAATGACACTACGTCGTTTATGGCCAATTGAAGCGTTTCAATGGAAAAATCGTTTATAACTACGCCCGCCTCCATGTTCTTTATAATCCACTCCACATCTCCAACGTTCCCATTAGTTATTACGGGGATACCCATTGCGAGAAGTTCTCCTAACTTGGTCGGCGAGCTCGCGATTTTTGAATAAGCCGGTTTGATAAACGAGAGGCTAAAGTCGCACGCGGATAAAAAGTCGGGGACTTCCCTCCTCGGAGCGAAACAAATACTTATGGATTTTTCAGGAACACCAATACGCTTCGCTTTTTGCAGAATAAAATCCGGCGATTCCGCGGTAAGAAAAAGAAAATGCGCCTTCGGATATTTTTGAATCAATAGTTTAAAAAAAAGCAGCATTTCGTCCAATAAATACCAAGTACCTACTGATCCTAAATAACCTACAATAGGATGAGCGTCAAACACATTTAATCGTTCTTTCGCCACGTGTTGCTCCGCTTTATCCGCCACTCGAAACAAGCCGAAATCCGCGCTACATGGTATTACGACGATGGGTGTTCCCTCATAGGCGGGCCACCTCTCTATTTCTGTTTTGGCCGCTTCCGTCAATGTAACGATACAATCAGCCATACGAATATAATCCTGTTCTTTCTTTTTATATACGTGATAAAGATACCGAAAAAAAGGATTCTTAAGATTCCACAATCCTCCATCCACACGTTCATCCACCCAGAAACCACGCGTATCAAAGAAAAATTTTGTCCCGAACGTTCTTTTCAGTTTTAGTCCAACTTCCGCCGCTATATAGCTTCGGCAATGAGCCATCAAGAACTTCTTCTCCTTGTGTAATTTAAAAGCCAGATTCTTGATTCGTCTCAGGTCAAGCCATTTGGATAAAAAAGGCGGAAAAGAGGTAAATGGTAAAGGATACCATTCTATACCATTCTCTTCGCATAAACCCATTATTTCATCTCTCTCTTTTTCAAAGCGACCTTTTTTCTCACAACTGATCAGAGTAAATCTATAACCCATTTTCGCCAATCCGATTATATAAGGCAATACCTGTGATTGTCCTAAGGGATCGGTCATTCCATCGTATGATATATACAGGATATTTTTATTCTCATCCTTATTCATGCAATTATTTTTTAGCAGTCAGTTTCATGTATACCTGATTCAATTGACGAATCTTACTATTTACTGAATAGTCCTTTGAGATTTCCACCGCCCGCTCTGAAAGTTTCTTTAGAATTTCCTTATGTTTTATAACATAGCGCAGCAAATCCGACGCTTCTTTAACGGAGCTTCTTTTAAAATATAAAGCCGACTCCTTCGCTACTTCCTTCAAAGCTGGCAAATCAGGTAAAACAGAGGGTAAACCGGTAGCCATAGCTTCTACCAGCGCTATTCCGAACCCTTCGTCCAACGAGGACATTACAAACAAATCGTACTCTTCCAGAAGTTCGGATGTAATAAAGGCTCTACCTTTCAATTGAACATTTAGCTGGTTATCATCAATAATACTTTGCAACTCCGTCCGCGAATTCCCTTCTCCATAAATATCCAAACTTATATCGGAGTTATCCAACTCCTTTAACGCGTTTAATAACAGAACCTGATTCTTCTGCCTGGTAAGGTTGCCAACCGTAACGAGCCTTAACCTCTTGTCATTTTTGTATTGGTATGTCGGAAGAAAACGATCATCATAAAAATTTTTGAGTACTTCGTAGTTCCCTCTTTTTAGATTTAGAGCAGGCGCGACAATATCCGCGACAGAGTCGGATACACACAAGCAATAGTGTGATTTTTTATACAGAATTTTTTCCACGAATTTCCGCTTGAACGAATAATTCCAGGCCTTCGGATGCAGATACCCGGAATGATAAGTGGACACCAAGGGAATCGACGATGGAGTAAAAAGCCTCGCTATTATTGTACTTTCATTTAGGTGGGAGTGTACAATATCGATTTTGGCTTCCTTCAATATTTTTCGATAATTAAGCCCGACGTCAAACAACCTTATAAAAGAGAAATCAAGATTATAATAAGAGGCCTCCCTTCGGATTAATTCTTCAAAACCCGCCACCCTATGCAAAGTCGCGACAAAATGCTCATCTTCCGGGAAAATCCTTTTATAATGCGAAATTGTATCTTTTAATAAAGTTTCCGCGCCGCCAACTCCCAAAGAATCTATAAAATGCAATATCCTCATTTTCATTATGACGGATTTAGTACATATTGGTTTATTTTCCGGAACACGAAATAGGTTTTTTTGAATAGATTCTACTCCAACTATGTATGGTCAATGAAAAAATAACGAACTTTATTTTATTGGGAATAAAGGTATTCTTTATCGAAAGCGTGTTTCCGATTTTTAACATTATATAAGAACCAAACAACCTGTAAAGAAGCTTTTTTAGCATATTATCCTGTCGGATCATATCGCGCGATTGAAAATACGGATGTATTTTACTCAACGCGTTTATTCCTTCATGATATTCCCTTCTTCTCACGATATAACCTACCAGCGAATTATAATCCGAGTTATGATACGCTATATTATCCGGATCGTAAAAAAGAGTTCCGGCTCCAGTCACTATCCTATAAGCCAGTTCAAGGTCTTCATTATCCTTAAGACGCTCGTCAAATCCATTCAGATTGTCAAACAGCTTTCTATGGATCGAGAAATTCGCCGCGGAAAGATGAAAGCGCTCCGGAGAAAGCTGAACGCGCTCTGAAGTATAACTTCCCCATTTTCGACTTACAGAATAATAGTATTTCATAAAATCGCTACTATTTTCCCGCGCCAGCGCGATGGGATTGCCACCTATAGCGGAAAATAAATGACGACGGTGGAAATCGACGTGCTTTTGAATACAATCTTCCGGAAGAATCATATCGTCGTCAAAAAATAAAAGAATTTCGCCCTTCGCCACACGGGCTCCTCTGTTTTTCGCGATCGCTCTACCGCCATTGACCTCATAAAGCGTCTTGAAGTCTCTAAACCTCGTCTCATCCCTTAGTACGCGGAGCGATTGGTCAGTCGATCCATCTACGGAGATTATGAGCTCAAATTCTCTGAATGTTTGTCTATGGAGAGAGTCCAGAATAACTGGTAATCTTTTCTCTCCCTGAAAGGTAGGAACAATAACGCTTACTTTATTTACAGGAGCCGCGATCCGCATACAGTTGATGTCAAGTTAAGCTATTTTATTTTTATTTAAGCGCTCTCCCATATTATTTTTCTATTTATCTCCTTTTGGAAAGAGGAGTTCAACGATCATATCTGAGCCCAAAGACGTAAAAAATTTGGCGGTGGTCCCTGAGCCTGTATCGCGTAAAAAAACAACCTTGAACGGACGGACGAAGAAAAAAATAAAAGACATGATAAAAAAGCAATTTATCATTACCTTCATAGTGGACATTCAAACAACATGATGTTATCTCGAGGCCGGTCAATATTCCTTGGATCAATATCCTCCCAGATTTTTCTCCTTTTATCCATGGTAATTAATCTGGCGGTTATTCCCATAATTTTAAAATATCTTTCCAAGGAAGAATATGGCGTCGCGATCATTCTATTGCAATTGTTTTGGTACTTCATAAATTTTGATTTTGGATTAAGAAATTCATTGTCAAGATGGTTTTCCATACATTCGACTATAGACGATGAAGGGCGCCGCTCAATGAATGAAGTAATATCAACCGCGTTCTTCTCATATGTGATACTCGGTCTTTTACTTGCTATCAGCGGCGCCATCGCGGCGCCCGGCATAGCCTCCTTAGCAGGAATTGAAACATTTGAAGGGAAACAACTTCTAAGCATATTACTTGTCTTCATGGGACTTAGATTCCCCTTATTAAGCTTCGACAGTATTTTATTTTCTCAACAGAAACAATCTCTTTCAAATCTAATTGTTTTCGTATCCAACATAGCCAATAGTGGACTAATAGTGCTATGCGTCATAAATGGTATGGGCATTTATTCATTCTCTTATGCGTTGATAATAAGTAGCTTGATTGGATCTGGTCTCAAGTTTTTTTTTGTAAAAAAATACTTTCCTTGGCTCAGGATTAAAAGGAACCTTTATAATTCGAAGCTGATCAGAGAAATGATATCATTTGGTTTCTTTACCACATTAAACGCCTTCGCTTTTCAACTAATAATACAAAGCGACAAACTTTTAATAGGCGCGTTGATTACTCCGGCCGCGGTTGCCATTTATTCCATTACCGCTAAAGCTCCTGAAATAATAATGACCTTAGTCAACAAAATAGCGGAAAATTCAACGCCGTATTTTATAAACAGATCGGCGACCGATGGAGAAGGTTCCCTGATATCTCCCTTTAGTAAAATGATAAAACTGGTTACTATTATCACCATAAGTTGCTTCTGGTTAACAATCAGTTTCAATAAACCATTTGTTGTCTTATGGGTTGGAGAAAGCTTTTATTCAGGCTCGATGGCTACTCTATTAACCACAAGCTTTTTTTCAATGTTCATGTTGACATTCGCCAATACAATCTGTCTATATAGTATAGGAAAAATTAAAGGATATAGTGTAATATCAATTATTCAGGCCGCGATCAGCATCCTATTATCTATTCCTTTAGCGCGTAAATGGGGACTTACAGGAATACTTATTGCCAGCAACATCGCCGCGTTGATTTCATTCATCTATATTCCTTTGAAAACCGCTAAGGAAATTAAATTTCCCCTGAACGTCTATATCCGCGGTTTTCTACTGCCATTTTTTTATGTCTCTATTTGTGGAGTAATAATATATATAGCAAGCACATGGTATTTTAATACATATCGGCCGACGTTATTATCATTCGTGATGATCGGTCTACTAGCCAGCGCTGGCATAACCATTTATTCCTGCTATTTTCTGCTAAGAAATGATGTATCTCGTTTCTTACAATCGACAACCTTCAATTTCCTCAGAAAATGAACACGTGACTAATTAGAAGTCCAATGATGTTTATTTATAAAAATCGACTAAGCGATCAATGATATAATGCTGGTGTTCTTCCGGCATTCCCGGATAACAAGGCAGACTAAGCGCCTCTTCAGCAATACGCTCAGCGACTGGAAAATCTCCTTCTTTATATTGGAGATATCTATACGCGGACTGTAAGTGAGGGGGTCTTGGATAGTGAATCAATGTTTCAATTCCTCTATCATGCAGATACTTTTTCAGTTTATCCCGCTCTCTGGTCATTATCACAAACAGGTGATATACATGATAATTTTCCTTCTGTTGTTCAGGAAGGCGTAACGCTTCAATGCCTTTCAGTTCATCAATATATAGAGACGCGATCTTCCTCCTCTGTTCATTCCACTGATCAAGAAACCGCATTTTCCGATTCAACAACGCGGCCTGCAACTCCCCCAATCTGGAATTGACACCAATATCGGCATAGTAATATTTTTCATCGGAACCATAATTTCTAAGCCGCCTACATACATCATGCAGCCCGGCGGAATTAGTTGTAATCGCTCCTCCATCGCCCAACGCGCCAAGATTCTTAACAGGATAGAAACTTGTGGCGCCAAGATCTCCGATAGATCCCGCTTTTCTTCCTTTGTACAAAGCGCCATGACTCTGAGCAAAGTCTTCCACGCAAAATAATTTACGCGAACCGCAGAAATCCATGATCTCATCCATCGCGCACATCTGCCCATACATATGCACCGGCATAACGACTTTGACTTTCTTTCCGACTACCTGATCCAGATACTCCGGCTTAAGATTAAAGGTGTCAGGCGATACATCTACCGGCATTATCCGCAAACCCGCGTTGGCGATAGCATGCCATGAAGCGATAAAGGTATGCGCGGGCGCGATAACCTCGTCTCCAGATTTCAAACCCAACGATTTCAACGCGATAAACAATGCGTCGTATCCGGAACCTGTACCAATCGTAAAATCAACGGAGCAATATTCAGAAAACCTTTTTTCAAAAGCATGCAACTGTGTGCCCAATAAAAAAATATTACTGGCTATTACCTCATCAAACGCTTCTCTAAGAGCGCTTTTAACAGTATCATGAACGTACGAAAAAGAAAAATAAGGGACTTTCATCTGAAATTATCTAAAACTTTTAGCAAAATTAATGATAATTTCAACGTTCATGGCAAATATTGTGATACTCCATCATTCCAGACTAGCACATGGGAAAGATTTTATCTGGTGAAAAACACGTGCGCTCACGGATCGAATATCCTTAATAAGAACCAGATAACTGAAAAGGTGGTAGAAAAATACCCTGCAAAAGTAGAGCGTGACTTCACCCTCGCTCGTTATGAGCAACGATACCTACAACTGCTAAGCGAGCTGGCTGAAAAAACCCACCGATAGAAAATAGCGAAGAAGCTCTTTTTCAATGTAGATATACCCCAAAATCCTTCTCGTCAAAGCAGACTTCCACATGTTCTTTGAGCGTCGTCGCCATAGAGTATCCTACATAATCCGGCGATACCGGAAAAAGCTTATGTCCCCTATCGACAATGACGGCGGTCTGTAATTTTGCCAGTGGAATTGATAGGAATGGTTGTAAGGAAAAAATCATCGCTCTGCCGGTATTAAGCACATCGTCCGTCAATATGACCGTTTTTCCTTTCAACTCGGCCAGGCTACTATCCAGACTGACCTCCGGCTGGGTTTTAGCTACCTTATGAAGCTCAACCTTGATCGAACGAACCTGTACGCCTTCAAAACGCGACAATTCTGAAACAAGCAATTCGGCGAACCGGTATCCTTTATCAAAAATCCCGGCGATAATTATTTCTTTCGCTTTATAATTATTTTCATAGATCTGAAAAGCGATACGCTTAACAATCTGAAGCACCTGTTTTTTATCCAGAATCCGGTTTTTATCCGCTACCATCATAATCCGCTTTTATAAAGCGCTAATATAGCCAATTTCTCGGCGAATTATATAGTTTTCCACCGGTCAAAATCCTTCGAAATCGTATCTATACCGATAGAAATTTAAGCATTCTGAATCCAATCCGGCCAAAAACTACCATATAATTTGCATTATGATCAAATTCGTTTTACTTTTGCAAACCTTTTTGGGTATTAAAGAGCATATTTGAAATGAAAAAAAATATTCATCCTAACTATCAGCCCGTAGTATTTCATGATACTACCAGCGATTTCAAATTCCTTACCAAGTCGACAATGGTTCCAAATGAAACTATTGAGTGGGAGGATGGAAAAACCTATCCAGTGATCAAAGTGGAAATGAGTTCCGCTTCTCATCCTTTCTACACAGGTCAGAAGGTATTTGTCGATACCGCTGGTAGAGTTGAGAAATTCAACAAACGTTATAAAAAATAATCAAGCGTATACGAACAGCGTATTTAAAGTAAAGTCTCTGTGGGAAAACCGCGGAGACTTTTTTATTTTCACGCTATGACTTATACACTTTTTGACGACCCCGCTATCAGAGCCAGCTTAGCGCCTTTTACACTTACGAGACCCGTAGGGGCTATCCGTGTGGGTATAATGACCATCGCGGAAAAATGGACCATTTATCTTACATCGCCAGTATTCTATGACACAGTTGATTATCTATCCATAAAATACCCCCAATCTCCGGACGCGAATTCCATTAGAATCAACGGGGCCATATGCCCCACCCGGGAACTCGCGGACACCATTCTGGCTCTGAAAGAAAATCAGGCGCTTTTTCAGGATGACTTATTTATCGCCGGTAACCAGAATCCGGACGCTCAGAAAATCTCTTACCTGAAACCTCTGAGCGTTATTCGCCGGCCATGGGACATCTTTCTAAAAAACGGCGAGCAGATACGAAACGACTTTGATCTGATCCGTCACAATCGAATCAGCGAGCCACTCCATGATCCACGCGTCGTCGTCTACAATCCGGGACAGGTGTTTATTGAACCAGGAGCGAAAATAAAGGCGGCTATCCTTAACGCTGAGAATGGTCCCATCTATATCGGAAAAAACGCGGAGATACAGGAAGGGTCCATGATCAGAGGCCCTTTCGCGCTCTGTGAAGGAGCGATCGTCAATATGGGAGGAAAAATGCGCGGAGACACTACCATCGGCCCCTTTTCGAAGGTGGGGGGCGAGATTAGCAACTCGGTGATCTTTGGCTATAGCAACAAGGGGCATGATGGCTTTATCGGCAACACGGTGATCGGCGAATGGTGCAATCTTGGCGCGGATACCAACACTTCCAACATGAAAAACAACTACAGTACAGTACGACTGTACAATATGGCCACGGGCGAGTATGAAGATACGGGACTACAATTTTGTGGCCTGATGATGGGCGATCATTCCAAAACATCCATCAACACGATGCTCAATACCGGCACTGTCGTTGGAGTATGCGGCAATATATTCGGACATGGATTCCCGCCCAAGTACATCCCTTCCTACTCTTGGGGCGGAGCTCAGGATCTCGAAGTATTCCGTCTGGAAAAAGCCTGTGAAGTAGCCGAAAAAGCCATGGCGCGTCGCGGTCAGGCTTTTACAAAGGCGGACAAAGCTATTCTAACCCATATCTTCGAAGAATTTGTGAATAAAAGCCAATAAGGTTGAAACAATAAAAATCATCCGGTAAATTTATCCATTATCATCATCGCGATACTGTCATCCAACAATGCTGTTTAAACAGATTCCAGGACTCCCGGAGCAGAAAACCATCCTGCTCAATTCCGTCAAAAACAATCATATGGCGCACGCCCAACTGTTTTTCGGTCCCGCGGGTTCCGCTAGTCTGGCCATGGCGCTCGCCTACGCCACCTACATCAATTGTACAGACAAGAAAGCGGACGACGCCTGCGGCGAATGCGCGGCTTGTCAGAAAAACAACAAATTCATATTCCCGGATCTGCACTTCGTCGTACCCACCGCCACGACAAAGACCAAGACGAAAGACGCCAATACCGCCGCCTTTATGAAAGAATGGCGCGGCTTTATACAGACCAACCCATACGCTTCTCCTCAGGAATGGGGCAACTTCTTTGGCGCTGAAAACAAGCAACTCAGCATTTCGGTGGATGAAAGCAGAAACATCATCAAAACACTTAGCATGAAAAGCTTCGAGGGAGAATACAAAATTATGATCCTTTGGCTGCCAGAGATGATGAACGCTTCTTCCGCCAACGCGTTGCTCAAGATTCTGGAAGAACCCCCGGACAAAACCGTTTTCCTTCTGGTAACACAAGATCCGGAGAAAATCATCGCGACCATCCTCTCCAGAACACAAATGATCCGTATTCCGGCGTTTACCGACGAAGAAATCATCGCGGAACTAAGCTCAAAAAATATTGATCCGGAAAAAGCGAGACAAGTCGCCTATCTGGCCGATGGCAATCTGAACGAAGCGTACCGGATCGTACACGAAGTGGAAGTCGGCAACGGCGATATGTTCCGCGACTGGATGCGAATCTGCTACAAAAGAGACCTTGGCGCGTTGGTACAATGGGCGGAGGAGTTTTCCAAAATCGGCCGGGAAGGGCAAAAGAACTACTTCCAGTACGGACTCAACATGCTTCGGGAAACCCTCATATTCGGACATGGAGGAGAAAGTCTTCTACGCCTGCAGGACGATGAACGCGGATTTATAGTAAACTTTTCCAAAGTACTCAACCGGGAAAAAATAGACTATATTTCCCGCGAGCTAAACGAAGCCTATTATCATATAGAGCGAAACGCAAATCCCAAAATCACGTTTCTGGATCTTTCACTATCCATAAGCATGATGATAAAGTAGATAAATTATTTATTATCAAACGGAAACAAAAGTTATAATGATTAATATCGGAACCCGGGGAAGTAAACTGGCCCTTTGGCAAGCGAACAATGTCGCCGAAAGATTAAATCGGGCGGGCCTGGCCACCAACATCGTCCCTATCGAAACCAAAGGAGACCAATTGCTGGCGATTCCATTTTCAAAAATGGGCAGTAAAGGTCTGTTTACTGAAGAAATAGAAATCCAATTGCTGAACGGCACTATCGATATAGCGGTGCATAGCGCCAAGGATGTGCAAAGCCATCTTCCAGACGAGCTGGAAATCATCGCCTTTTGCGAAAGGGAAAAACCCAACGACGTATTGGTTTCGTTTGACAAAGATTATTCAATCGCGAAAAGTGGAAAAAAAATCATAGGCACTTCATCTACCAGACGAAGAGCCATTCTACGACATTACTATCCGGACATTGAGCTGCGGGAAGCGAGAGGTAATCTGCAAACCCGCTTCAGCAAAATGGAAGAGAAGCAGTTTGAGGCGATGATCCTGGCCTATGCCGGAGTACACCGAATGAATCTGGACGCGTATGTTGTCGAGGAGCTTCCGCTCGACGTATTTACACCCGCCGTAGGACAGGGCAGCGTAGCGGTGGAGATCGCCGCCCGGCTGGATGACCAGAAAAAGGACCTTATACGAAAAGCGGTCAATCATACGGAAACGGAAATCGCCCTGCGTTGCGAGAGGTCGTATTTGTACAAACTGGAAGGCGGTTGTAGCATTCCATCTTTTGGGATCGCCGAAGTATCCGGCGATACTCTCTTCATGCGAGCGGGCATTATCAGTCTGGATGGCTCAGAGCTCATCAGGAAACAAATCTCCGGCTCCATAGAACATCCTGAAGAACTTGGATTGGAACTGGCAGAAATAGTCTTAGCGAGTGGTGGAGATAAAATTCTAGAAGAAATCAAAAGGAGTCGTTAAAGTAATCAATAAATTTCAAGTCATTGTATTCAGAAAGATACTTTATCAGTTGCCGCTCTTCCCCCTGAAAATTCGGACTAGTCGCTTTCAAATCAGATTTCTGGTCTTTTTTGTCATTTAGCTTCTGTGGCCGGATAATTTTGTAGAGAAACTTTATCCTGCCAGACACCGATAATGATTGAAGCTGCAACGACTGTCGCAAGTATGGGAGTGAATATTGAATATTAATCAAATCATCAAATGATATAGGAACAACACAACCACCCAGCGCGGCAACCCTGGATCTATATTCATACTGGCGCCTCTGTATTTCAAGGCAATACCAATAGCACAACTGATAATCCGACATAGATTGATAATCCGGGAGTTTCAGTACTCCGGGATCATCCGGGCTCAAATACGATTCAATTCCGGTAGGAGTCCTTCCGGGAATTGTTCTTAGCTTTAAAAGACTCCGCGCCACCTCCCGTTTATTTCGGCTCAGCAAAACAAGATCCGGCATATAGCCAAGATCCAGCAACGGTTCAAAAAAGCCTTTGCAAAAAAAGTGACTCGTTTCAATATAAACGTTATGAGGGTAAGATTCAATTTCAGGTAGTTTACGATCCAGCCAAAATTTACTGACCATCTTCTGATCGTATAAAGCCTCTCTGAAATATCGATTAAATAAATTACCTGGCTCATGAAAGCAATCGTTCCCTTTCAATAACCTGAGAATGGAAGCCAAAAACATTGTCCCGCTCCGACCTGTAGTCACTGTAAATATCAATCTTTTATTCACGGTATTTTCTTAGTTGCAATTGGGTCGATTTATAGCGGAACATCCTTCCCTTCATCAGAGTGGTTATAAGACATAATCCGCCACCACCGCGCTTATCGCTCCGACTACCGAAGCCAGCAACCGATTCGCCTTGAAAGTATGATTGGGACTGGATTCAAAAAAAATTGTGGTCGATATATATAAGAAGTTGCCGGCGATCAGCGCGAATACATAACCAAAATACTCCTCAGGTACACCTTCCATATTGAAAAAGAACGTACTTGCGAGCAAACCTATTGGCGACGCCAACGAAAACAGCACAAGCAGAATCAAACCTGTGGTTCGCTGTTTCATCCCCAACACCAATATGGACATCAAAGCGAAAGCCTCAGGTATTTTGTGCAGCGTCAGACCAAAAAGCAAATTACCCACTTCCTCGTGTTCATGAAATGAGGAAGGATGATAAAGCAACATGCCTTCCAGAAAAGCGTGTAAACATAAGCCGGCGAACATAGCCATCGGAATACCGTTATCCGGCGCGTGGTCGTGCAGGTGAATATGCCCGTGCTCCACCCCTTCTGTAAAAAACTCCAATACCAATTGCACAAAAAAACCAATAAGCACGAAGATTCCCGTTAAAGTAACATCGCGGGACTCATGCACCGCCTCCGGCAAAATATGAATAACCGTAAGGGAGAAAAGATACGATCCACTAAACGCGAGCAATACCTTGAATCGCTTCATGTTAAGATCTTTTATAAGAAAGACCGAAAGCCCCGCGAGCATAGTCACTACAAACAGTATCAGAAAATTAAGCCACATATGTCTTTAAAAACTATATAAAAACTCCCTTTAATTATCGAAGAATAAAAATCATCCGCTCGGAGGTCCTTCGGTCGTATGGCATAAGGTTATAGTCCCCAAACATTGATTCAATTATGAGATTAGCCCGGTCAAAATATCGCTCAAAGTCCTCCTGCCGGAGCGCGCGTACCTGCTCTTTAAAAAAGAATGATAATCCATTATCGTCAAATCGTATTTCCTTTACAATGACGCCATCACGAACATAACGTTCTATTCTAAAATCAATTTCTCCAATATTCTTTACTTCATGGTCAACCAGCGTTTCCACCACGCGATCCGTGTTCATAAAATCTATTACCAGCCTCCCCTCTGGACGAAGCGCTTCCTTAAGATTACAAAGCACCCGCTGATTTTCCTCTTCATCGAAATAGCCGAAACTGGTAAACAAGTTCAGGATATAATCAAAAGAACCCGTGACAAAAGGCTCTCGCATATCATGCACCATAAAGCGCAGACGCGCGTTGGAATACGCGGACGCCTCCCGGATACTGTTTTCACTAAGATCCGCGCCTGTTACATCCAGACCTTTTCTGTTAAGATAAATGGCGTGCCTGCCTTTTCCGCAGGGTAAATCCAGAACCTGGTCGTTTTCCTCCATCCCCAGGCGCGCCGCGAGCCGATCCATAAAAAATTCAGCTTCCCGCTCATCCCGGTCCTGATACAAAATATGGTAGTAAGGAGAATCAAACCATTCCGTAAACCAACTTCGGTTACTAACACTCATCGTTCCAGCGAAAATTTGGCCAAAGTTAAGACTTCGCGGTGATACTTTCAGCAGAAAGTAGTAATTTAGAAGAAATCTTTGCCTTCCAAATGCGAGAGGATTATTTAAAGCCCGATAACGAAAATCTCAGTCCCGCCGAAAAGGAAATAGAGAAAGCCTTACGTCCCCTAAGTTTTGACGACTTTTCCGGCCAGGAGCAAATTCTGGAAAATCTGAAGGTTTTTGTACAGGCGACCGTCAAACGAGGTGAAGCTTTGGATCATGTACTGCTACATGGACCTCCCGGACTCGGAAAAACTACCTTATCCCATATCATCGCCAACGAACTCGGCGCCGGTATCAAGATAACCTCCGGGCCTGTAATGGAAAAACCAAGTGATCTGGCAGGCATTCTGACCAATCTGGAAACGCGTGATGTATTGTTTATTGACGAAATACACCGTCTGAATCCGGTCGTTGAGGAGTACCTGTATTCAGCGATGGAAGACTTTCGCATCGACATCATGCTGGACTCCGGTCCCAACGCCCGTACCGTACAGATCGGGCTAAACCCGTTTACTCTTATCGGCGCCACCACCCGGGCCGGACTATTGACCTCGCCCCTGCGCGCGCGCTTCGGTATCAACGCCCGGCTGGAGTATTACGACGCCAAGCTTCTTTCGAGAATCATACTACGTTCCTGCGCCATACTCGATACCCCGATCGATGAAAACGCGGCTTATGAAATCGCCCGCCGCTCACGGGGTACACCCAGAATCGCCAACAATCTTCTGCGTCGTACACGCGACTTCGCTCAGGTCAAAGGCGATGGCAAAATCACGCTGACAATCGCCAAAATAGCGCTCAACGCGCTCAATGTTGATGAAAACGGCCTGGACGAGATGGACAACCGGATACTTCTTACCATCATCGAAAAATTCAAAGGCGGTCCGGTGGGTCTCTCCACCATCGCCACCGCCTGCGGAGAAGAAGCGGAAACAATAGAAGAAGTATATGAACCCTTCCTTATCCAGGAAGGCTATATCAAGCGAACCTCCAGAGGTCGTGAAGCCACTGAGCTCGCGTACCGTCATCTCAATATCACGCCTTCCGACCGCGTGAGAAGTCTTTTCGAATAACAAATACTATGCAGGAAAAAAACAGCCGGTTAATAAAAAGCAAGGCGCTTGAGCTAGGCTTTATGTTTTGCGGTATTTCCCGGGCTGATTTTCTGGAAGAAGAAGCGCCCCGACTCGAATCCTGGCTCAACCGCGACTACAATGGGCGAATGGCCTGGATGAACAATCACTTCGACAAAAGGCTGGACCCAAGGCTGCTGGTCGAGGGAGCCCGATCAGTTATTACCGTCCTTCTCAACTACTATCCTGAACAAGAACTGAACCTCAGACATCATAAAATATCCCGATACGCCTACGGCAAGGATTATCACTATGTGTTAAAAGACAAACTCAAAAGCCTGATGAACTATATTCAGACAGAAATCGGAGAAGTCAGTGGCAGAATGTTTACAGACTCCGCGCCTGTCATGGACAAGGTTTGGGCGAAGAAAAGCGGAGCGGGCTGGATTGGCAAACATACCAACCTGATACATCCACGGGCAGGCAGCTATTTCTTTATCGGAGAGATTATCTGTGATTTGGATCTGGCATATGACGGCCCGATCAAAGACTATTGCGGCACCTGCACCAAATGTCTGGACGCCTGCCCGACCGACGCGCTTTTCGCGCCATATCAGATTGATGGGAGTAAATGTGTTTCCTATCTCACTATTGAATTGAAAGATAAAATTCCTGACGAGTTCAAAGGTAAAATGGGTAATTGGGTTTTTGGCTGCGATATATGCCAGGAAGTCTGTCCCTGGAACAGATTTTCAACACCTACCAACGAAATCGCCTTTAAACCAACAGAAGAGTTAAAAAATATCGGAGACGATGAGCTTAAAGAGATCACCAAAGAAATATTCAATGATCTCTTTAAAGGCTCAGCCGTTAAAAGAGCTGGATTTGACGGTCTGAAACGTTCTATCCGTTATATAGACCATACGGATTAATTGGCCACGACAAATACACTATTGAGGATAGGCGTATACATGTCGCCAAAGTGGTTATAGCACCATGACCGCAATTCCGCCAATTCATCTGAAATAAGATGCTGCATACTTTTGCGCAGCTCCTTTTCAAAAAGATAAGGATCGAAGCTTACCTTGTGCAGAATCGTTTTTACATATTCTAACATACTGGAATAATAAAATTAATTATAGTTTAAAAAACATTAGCTTACATCTATTTCATAAACTAATCCTTCATAATATTACGACTAAACAGGCTAAATTGTTTTCACAGAGTCAATATTTAACAAAACAATAACACAGGAAATCCTTAAAACCATCGGCTTAACCAATGATTCCTCACGTGTCCAAGTATATAAAAACAATCTTTTTTTCACTATTTATTACATATTGTTCATTGCCGCCACTCTATGCTCAAGAGATAAAAATAGAAACCGACCCGACTTCCCTTGACATCAACCAGGAACTTATAATTTCTCTAAGCGTTCCTTTTCAAAAAAAAGTTCGGATAGGAAGTTTTCCCGAAATCGCGGATTTTTCAAAAAAGCGGACTATCTATAGCCGGGAAGACTCTCTTATCAGAATATATCAGCATTATCGTCCGCGAAAAGCGGGGACTTTCTCTCTGCCTCCATTCTCCATCATAGTGGATGAACAAAGTATCCCTTACCAACAGGAAACCTTTATCAAAATCGCCTCCGCTCCCAAAAAAGACAGTTTGATTCCTCCGGAACACCTGAATGACTTTGTACAGGACGCGATAGAAGCGCGGCTCGTAACGGAAGTATCCTCCCGGGAAGCTTATCCGGGCGAAACCATTTCTCTCCGGGTTTATCTTTTATTGAGCCGAACGGGAGACGCTGAATTCAATTTTATAAATATGTCCGAACAGTTAAACAAACTGCGTGAAGCCCTTATCCCGGACAGCTCGTTGAATGAAATAATCCACTTCGGATCAATCAGCGTCGATACTCTACCGCGAAACGAATTGAGCGTCACCAGATATCTTCTCCTCGACGCGCTCATCGCGCCTATCGGCTCCTCCGGTCTGACAATTGGCCCCGCTTCATTTTCCCTGCTCACCTACGCCAAACGCAAGTCTCCAGGCCTTACAGAGCGCATAGACCAGGTCATAAATCTCTACAGTCGACCGATAAACATAGCTCCCAGAATTCAGGAAAAGGCGTATGAAAAACTTAGTCCGGGAGTATTTTCCCTATCTGAAAAAATAAGCGCGGAAAAAGCGGAAATCGACAAAAGCCTCGTCTATGAATTTATCATTCAGGGTAATTTCAACAATCTACTTCACTTTCCTCCCCATATTCAAAGCGACGA
Organism: Bacteroidota bacterium; assembly: GCA_023391415.1. Taxonomy (GTDB): domain Bacteria; phylum Bacteroidota; class Bacteroidia; order Cytophagales; family Cytophagaceae; genus SpSt-227. The sequence continues at coordinate 50,176 of JAEWAY010000033.1, forward strand.
GATGGCCAAAGTTCTGCCCATACATAAAAGCGGGAACATAAAAAACGGACAATCATATTCCTTTTACATAGTCCCGTATAAGACCGGAGAAATACATATCCGCGACCTGATCTATTGGCCTTACTTCAATACCTCCACCCATCAGGCCGACACGCTATGGCCCACCAAAAAAATCCTGGTGGAGGGCAACACGCGAAAAGAGAAATCAAACTATAAAAACGACCCGTTCTACAAAAAGATCGACTCGGAAAGCAACAAACCTCGTTCACTTCAGCCAGACAATATGTTGAAATTATTTACAAATCTTGTAATTTTATTTATGTTCGCAGTAACAGTGATTTTGATCATCAGAAAATGAGTAATACATACGGAAAAATATTCAGGATAACCACCTTCGGAGAATCGCATGGAACAGCGGTTGGAGTAGTGCTGGATGGTTGTCCTGCCGGAATCGAGATAGACGAAAGTTATATACAGGAGCAGCTAGACCGGAGAAGACCCGGTCAATCCAAAATCACTACCCAGCGTCAGGAATCCGATGAAGTCAAAATTTTGTCCGGAGTATTTGAAGGCAGGTCCACCGGTGTTCCCATTTGTCTGGTCGTATACAACGCGGACGCCCGCAGCAAGGATTATTCGCATATAGCTGAAAAATTTCGTCCCTCGCACGCGGACTATACCTATCATCAGAAATACGGATTAAGAGATTACAGAGGCGGAGGAAGAAGTTCGGCTAGAGAAACGCTGGCCCGGGTAGCCGCGGGCGCTATCGCCCGGCAAATCCTGAAAGGACTGGGCATCGAAATATACTCCTATGTATCTCAGGTAGGCCCCGTAAAACTAAATAAGAACTATCAGGAACTGGATCTTGCCGCGATTGAAGACAATATCGTTCGCTGTCCGGACGCTGAGATGGCCGAGCGGATGATCGCCTATATTGACGATACCAGAAAGAACCGCGATACAGTTGGCGGAGTGGTAAGCTGCGTGATCAAAGGAGCTCCCGCCGGACTTGGCGAGCCTGTTTTTGATAAATTGCACGCCGAACTAGGCAAAGCTATGCTGAGTATCAACGCGGTCAAAGGATTTGAATATGGCAGCGGATTTGATGGTGTGGAAAAGTATGGGTCCGAACACAACGACGAATTCTATGTTGAAAATGGCGAAGTACGTACCAGAACCAATCATTCAGGCGGTATACAAGGTGGTATTTCCAATGGCGAAGACATATATTTCAGAGTGGCGTTTAAGCCTGTAGCCACACTAATGATGGATCAGGATAGTATCGACACGCGCGGAAATCCCGTTACCGTTTCCGGCAAAGGCCGTCATGATCCATGCGTAGTCTCCAGAGCCGTGCCTATCGTCGACGCCATGGCGGCGTTGGTTATCGTCGACTTTTATCTCCGAAACAAACTGATAAGGCTATAGCTTGAAAAACATTCCTCTCCATACCAAAATCATACTTGGCATCATCGCCGGGCTTCTTTGGGGATTTATTTCCCAGGCTTTTGGTATTGATCCGGAAATCACCATATTTTATATCAAACCTGCCGGTACCATATTTATCAACCTTCTGTTGATGATCGCCATGCCACTGGTTTTTGTTTCTCTCATAAGCGGCGTCGCCCAACTTGGGGATGTAAGCAAGTTTTCGGACATGGGGTTAAAAACAGCTGGTCTATTCCTGCTTACTACCTGTCTGGCTATTCTTCTGGGCCTTGGCTTATCCAACATCATAAAGCCGGGAAAGCGAATTTCCGAGGAAACAAGACATAAACTGGAAGGGAGTTTGCAAGAGAAAGCCGCTTCCGCCATACAAAAGGCGGAAGACGTCCAGGCCAAACAACCGCTGCAACCGCTTATTGACATAGTGCCGAAAAATATCGTAGGCGCGGCTTCCGACAACATCAACATGCTTCAGGTAGTGTTTTTCTCCCTGCTCATAGGCATCGCGTTGTTAAAAATTCCCCCGGACAAAGCCCAGACCGTTATAGCCTTCTTTGACGGTCTCAATGAAACCATCATCAAGCTTATCGATATGATCATGATATTGGCTCCTTTTGGAGTGTTTGGGCTAATATCAAGTCTGGTAATCGAAACCAACGACGCGGACCTTCTTCTGGGTGTTCTCTGGTATTCACTAGCGGTCATCGCCGGGCTGGCCATTATGCTTTTCATCGTATATCCGATATTGATGCGATTATTTGGCAAATTCTCCTACTGGCGTTTTTTCAAAGGCTTGCGCCCCGCCATGCTATTGGCCTTTAGTACCAGTTCAAGCTCGGCAACCTTACCCGTCACCATGCAGGTAGTTGAAAAAAACCTCGGTATACCTGAAAAAGTATCCGGTTTCGTCCTTCCTATGGGAGCAACCATCAACATGGACGGCACCAGTCTGTACCAATGCATCGCCGCGGTTTTTATCGCGCAGATTTTCAATATTGACCTGAGTCTTATCGAGCAGTTTACCATCTTACTTACCGCTTTACTCGCCTCCATAGGAAGCGCGGGAGTTCCCGGAGCGGGCATGGTCATGCTCGTCATCGTGCTTAAGTCGGTTGGTATCCCGCTCGAAGGTATCGCTCTGATTCTGGCGCCTGATCGCTTGCTGGACATGTGCCGCACACTCGTCAATGTAGCCAGCGACGCCGCGGTAGCCGTCATCGTCTCTTCCGGCAAAACAGAAGAACAATTATAATCCTTCACGTATTACGGATCAAAATGGTCGATTCATAAATATAAGGGCGGCTTTATCCCCGCTATTTTGTAAATTTGAATTATAAGCAACCCATAATCGTTACAACAAATATGGAAAGGAAATATATTGAGATATATACGGAGAGTAATCCCAACCCAAACTCTCTGAAGTTTGTTACCAACCAGATCTTTCTTCAGGAAGGAACTATTGATTTCCCCGATGTCAAAAGCGCGTTTAACTGTCCTCTCGCTCAGGATCTTTTCAAATTCAATTTTGTCAGAAGAGTATTTGTCACCGCGAACTTTATTACCGTCACCAAAGATGAAAGCGTCTCCTGGGAAGAGATCGCGCCTATGATCCGGGCTTTGATAAAAGGCTACCTGGAAGAAGGCAAGCCCTTGTTTATGGAAGCCGTAAAAGTCAGCTCGATCTCATCGGACGATCCGGAGATCGTTCAAAAGATAAAAGTACTTCTCGATGAATACATCCGGCCGGCCGTAGAGCAGGACGGAGGCGCCATTAATTTTAAAACCTGGGATGAAACAACAGGTATCGTCACTGTAGAGCTACAAGGATCCTGTAGCGGTTGCCCGTCCTCTACCATAACGCTAAAGTCCGGCATTGAAAACCTGATGAAGCGGATGATACCGGAGGTAAACGAGGTTGTGGCCGAGAGCGTATAGCAAGAAACATATATAAAGAGAACAAAAAGGGCCTGATAGGCCCTTTTTCATTTAAACCAGCGGTTTTCCTTCTAGTTTTTCAGATACGTCATCCATCAAGCGAGCTCCTCAGCCGATCCCCACACACTCGTGAAAGTAATAGCTTTGATAAAACAAAAAGAGGTCGCCTTTTCAGACAACCTCTCAACGGGTGGAAGACCGGACTCGAACCGGCGACCTCTAGTGCCACAAACTAGCGCTCTAACCAACTGAGCTACAACCACCATTTTGCATTCCTTTTAGAGACTATTCCAAAAGGAATGCAAATTTAGTAATAATATATTTTCAAACCAACATAGGGCGTAACTTTTTTACCTCGAAAAAATAAGTCGTTCACCTTTTTTCGTCTCGTCAAACTGTCCATTTTCATAGGCAAGGTGTCCGGAAACAATTGTACGCGTCACTTTTGATTTGAACCTCTCACCTTCAAACGGCGACCACTGACATTGATAGAGAATATTGTCCTTATTTACCTTCCAGCTATTGTCCAGATCAACCACGACAATATCCGCCTTGTAACCTTCCCTGAGAAAGCCTCTTTTCTCCATTTGAAAGCAAATAGCCGGATTATGCGCCATCTTTTCAACAATCTTTCCAAGAGATATTTTCCCCTGATGATAGAATTCCAGCATGGCCACCAGACTATGCTGGACCAGTGGTCCTCCGGAAGGCGCGCTCCAGTAGCCACCGTTTTTTTCCTCCATCGTATGAGGCGCGTGATCAGTCGCTATTACATCCAGATATCCATGAAGCATAGCTTCAAAAAGAGCCTCCTTATCGTGTTTCTCCTTCACCGAAGGATTCCATTTAATCAAAGAGCCTTTCGTCTCATAATCACTCTTGTCAAACCATAAATGATGCACGCAAACCTCCGCGGTAATCTTTTTATCCCTTAATGGAATCTTGTTGTCAAACAACGCGATTTCATCCTCTGTCGAAATATGAAGAACATGCAAACGACTCCCATGTTTCTTCGCGAGTTCCACCGCGTAGGAAGATGATTTATAGCAAGCTTCCCGACTACGTATTTCCGCGTGCGCGCTCCAGGGCACATCGTCTCCATAACGTTCCTTATATTTTTCCACATTCTCCTTTATCGTGCTCTCATCTTCACAATGCGTCGCGATCAGCATGGGACTTTTCTCGAAGAGAAGCTCCAGCGCTTCCGCGTTATTGACCAGCATATTTCCGGTAGACGATCCCATAAAAATCTTTATACCACAGATATTCCGAGGATCAGCGCTTAGTATCTCTTCAATATTATCGTTGGTCGCTCCAAGAAAAAAAGAATAATTCGCCAGCGAACTCGCCGAAGCGAGTCGATATTTATCTTCCAGCAGCTTCAGAGTCGTCGCGTTTGGAACCGTATTCGGCATCTCCATAAACGATGTAATTCCTCCGGCTACGGCTGCCCGCGATTCCGAATAAATGGTCGCCTTTCCTGTAAGTCCTGGCTCTCTGAAATGCACCTGATCATCAATCACCCCAGGCATTACAACCTGCCCCTCAAGATCAATGACCCTATCCGCTTTCATCGCGGATAAGTCTTTATCAATTTTGACGATAAGATCGTTTTCTATATAAATATCATTCTTTTGATCAATCCCTTCATTGATTAATCTACCATTTAAGAGAAGTATAGAAGACATTAGGCTATGGTTTTTTTATTTTTAGTCTTTTTTTATTACCAGCGTAGCGGACGATACAAATATAATCTTCCTCGGACGGCGTCCCTAACGGGGAGAAAGAATTATGACCGATAGCGCATAATCCCAAACCAAAATAAGGAACATCTCCCGAACAAAAAAAGACCCGGATTTTCCTATCCGGGTCTCAAGGCTTAGCCAAGTTTTATTTCATTAGTTGTTATTGCTTACGATCTGCACCCAACCTTTATAGTCATCGTCGCCACATCCGGTCTTGAGTATGTAGTAGTATACGCCTTCCGCGCATCCTTGTCCACCCCAATCATTCTCATAGTTGTTCGACCTATAGACAGCCTGTCCCCAGCGATTGTATATTTCCAGCTTCGCCCCGGGGAATATGTCTGTGCCCGTATTTCTATCCTCAATCACGAGGGTTTCATTCCTGTTATCACCATTAGGTGTGATCAGGTTCGGAATAACCAGATCCTGATTCGGCGTAGGATAAACGGTAACACTGTCTATAGCCTCGCATCTCATACTATCAACAGCCATGACGACATAGGTCTGCTTCGGAGCAATATGTGGTCTGACCTCAATAGAGGTTTTCATGGTATCGCCGGCAGCTATCTGCTCAATCACATAAGGAGAGTACGTTGTATCCTTATAGCCCCAATACAGATTGTACGGATATTCTCTGTCCTTATCCTCATAAGGTGTCCCTTTGTCCGCGCTGGCGGTAAGCGTAATCGGGGTATTGACACACATCGTATCGAGACTCGTGACGATACTGACTACCGGCAAAGGATGAACTCTCAAAAGTACGGAATCCGAAACGGCGCATTCAGTATACTGATTATCTCTCACAGTAAGGAATAGCCATTCCTCACCAACCGTATCGTTGGGGGCCGTGGCGATGCCGCTTACATTTAAGTGTACGAAACCAGAGGAAGGATATTCCCGCACAGAAGTATACTTCAGCGCAGCGGTATCACTCCATACAAACGCGTGATTGTTCGTTCCAGAAGAATCAAAGGCGAACAGGATTCTATCCGAATTCAAACAAATATCAAGCGTATCTTCATCAATTCTGGCGATCAATGAAACCAGATTAAGATCATTCGTCCATACAGTTCTTGAACAAAGCGTTTCACGCGACATATCCGTCACGGTCACTCCGTATCTTATATAATTGGCGTCTACCGTTATGGTATCTCCTGAACCAACAACATCCCATTCGTTAGCTCTGACAAAACCATTCCATGTAAAATCATAACTGATGTGATCCGGATAGGTAAATTCCCAGTCCTCATCAAAGGAAGTTCTGATAACACGAGCCTTCAAAGTAATATCTTCACCCACACATATGGCGCCATTCGGACTTGTAGATATATCGACGACAGGTGTTGGATTTACTTTTACTTCTACTGTCTCTTCCGCCTCAAATGGACATTCTTTTCCATCTTCGTAACGAATGGTAACGACCGCGGTATATACACCTGAATCTCCGGTTGAAAATGAATTACCGGTATGAATAGAGTTTAAACCTCCATCTTTATACCAATCCACTATATACTCGGGAGCGTTCGCGTAATTGGTCGAGAAAGTAGCGCTGGTTCCATCGCATATTACATTAGGTCCTCCACTCAAAATCAAGTCAACCGGCTCAGGCTTGACCTCTATATCAATTTCAGCGGATTCATCGGAGCGGCAAAGTGTCGTTTCATGCTCAATCACCGCCGTATATTTTCCGGATTCGCTCACTTCCAGGTCAGGCAAGATATGTGACAAAAGCTCACCATCTTTATACCAGTTGATATTGTAACCTACATAATTCGTGATAAAACGAATTTCAGTAGTCTCACCAAAACAAATTACGTCTTCATCCGTCATCAAACCGGGCACGTCCGGCTTGGGATGCACAACCACTATTACAGACTGCTCGTCACTGCTACAACCAAGCGCGTCCGTGACCACCAAAGTATAAGTAAATGTGCCATCGGTGTCAGGCGTCGCTGTCGGATTGGCCTCGGTCGTCGAAGCCAGACCATTTCCGGTCCAGGCGTATTGCAAGTCTTCCGAAGACGCGGTCGTAGTAAACGATATGGACTCTTCTTCACAGATTGGCTCCGCCGAACCGATACTTACAGTCGGATTCGCGTTGACTACAACCGTGACTCCCGCGGTATCACTGGAGCATGAAGCGTCGTCGGTCACCACAACTCTATAGGTAGTTTCCACCGAAGGTTTCGCTATCGGATTTGCTAGATTCGGATCGGAAAGAGTCTCCGCCGGAATCCACGAGTATGTATAACCCGTTCCACTTCCACCGGAAGCCTGAGCGTTTAGTTCAGTCGAATCCCCAAAACATACCCCATTCGCCGCCGCTGAAACGGGACTGGCGACAGGTCGATCTTTTACATTCACCGTTACAGTCCCTTCATCGCTGGAACATCCATTCGCGTCCGTAACAACGATCGAATAAGTAGTAGTATCGGAGGGCACATGACTAAAGGATGTTTCATCCACGCCGACTTCCACTGGCGACCATGAATATTCATAAGGCCCTGTTCCCGCGGAAGCCGTGACCGATACCGTAACGGTATCATCCGCGCAAAGCTCGGTTGTGGAAACCGTCAGACTGGCGACCACAGGATTGTCGTTCATAATGACGGACACAGCATCCGAAGTATCTTTACAGCCTGTGGATGTTTCAACATAAGCCTTATAATCACCCGGCTGTTTCGCGTAGTATATAAGCTCCGTAGCTCCGACAATCTCAACATCGTTATAGAACCATTGTACACCTGACACTAATTGAGTCGTTACAGCGATACGCGCGCTATCATCCTCGCAGAAATCCGGAGTGGCCGCGGCTACGATCGCGACCTTATCCGTACTGAAAGTAATACTGACGGTATCGGAGCTTGAACAGCCATTGCCATCCGTCAATGTCGCTTTGTATGTAGCCGAAGCGGTCGCCGTATAGGTAAACGAGGTTTCGGCCGGATCCAAAACATCGTCTACAAACCATTCAAGGGTTCCACTCCCAGTCGCTACGATAGACACCTCCGAACCAATACAGGTCTGCATCTCTCCTTCCGGAGAAATAGACAAGGCGGGATTTTCATTGACAGTCACATCAATCGAAGCTGAAGTAGAATCAATACAATTCGTAGCCGAATTGGCAACAATAACCATATAGCTACCAGACTCCTTAACGATCAACGAATCCGCGACTCCATCAGGACCAGGTATCAAAATAGCTCCATTTTTCCACTGATAGGTATAGGCTCCGTCTTTTACGGCCTTTAGCGTCACACTATCGGCTCCCTCGCAAAAAACCAATGGTCCGTCTACAGTAATAGCGGGGTCAGGCAACGTATTGACGTTTATGGTTACTACCGCGCTGGTATCTTTACATCCTTTAGGACTGGTGACCACTACAGTATACTCTGTGGTATCGGTGGGTGAAACAACTCCGCTTTCTCCCGCGGGCACAGGTTGTCCCCCCGGCGTAACGGACCAATCATATTGATAGTTTCCAGCTTCCTGATTATTGACAGTAACCAATAGGTTTATTTGTTCACCTATACAAATATCGGTATCCGTATCCGGAGACAAGGAAAAATCAGGAATCTCGTTCAACACCAATATTCTTGAAACAGAAGCGGTAGAGCATTCTCTGATTTGAGTATAGACAAGCACCATATATTCACCTTCCTCATCGGGAGTGTAAAGCGAGGTGGTATCTTCAGGGAGTGTCTTTACATCATTCAAAACAAGCGAAGAAACGCCATTCTCAACTTTATACCATTCAAAGGACAGAGGATGAGGTTCGCCACCAGTAGCCACCGCCTTAAATTCGGGAGCCTCTTCGAGACTGCAAATTTCGTATGTATCCGCTTCCAGAGTTACTGACGCGACCGGAGTACAAACAAGTATGCAGGTCGAAAATTCCGATGTATTATAATGAGCCGCCGCTATAGGCGCTGATCGCACATCGGACGCGGTAGCCGTAAACAATTTATAGTCTGTCGGATTAGGCTGGGTAAAAGACCAGAATCCATTAGCGTCCGACATAACCGAACCAACAAATTCTTTCCCTTGCAACTTACCGTTTCCTGGCAGACATTCTCCATTACAGTCATCAATACGGAAAATTTCTATGTAAGCGTTAGCTGGCGCCTCGCCTCTCAGAACTTCATCGGTTGAGTTACTATGAATAAGCGGAGCGGGATACGCGGCGTTTCCTATTCCATTAAGCTCAATACCCCGAAGACCATTACAGTATATGGAGTTTCTGGTGATACTGTTACGATTCGACCCTTCATCCGCTATATTGATTCCATTAGCTCCATTGTTCGCGATTATGTTGCTTTGACCTGGAAGAGGGCCGCCGATAATGTTGTTAAAGGCGCCATTCGATATCATAATTCCCTCCCGTGTATTAGGTAAGGAATCTTTATCGATATCTACTCCGACATAATTACCAAAAACCGCGTTTTCATTAGGTGGATTCTGGCTGTTTCCCGCTTCATAACGGAAAACTATACCATTAAGATTTCCTGCAATAATATTCCGTTCCGCCTCTGTGGTACCACCAATACGGTTTTTATTGGAACCATGCTGGATCCCGATACCCGCGCCGTCATCATCTCCAGCTCTGGTCCCGTTCCCTACCGCGGTTTTGCCATCCGCGGCCGTTCCGATATAATTGCCAACAACAACGTTTCCTAAAGGCTGTCCGCTGGTAACGCCACTCTGAAAATCCGACTGCATAAATATCCCAAAGGCGTTATCGGAAATCACATTGTTACGAATAGTATTATCCCCAGCCCCCAATAAGGACACGCCATCCTGCCTGTTACCCACGGCGCTTACTCCATCCGCTCCGATACCTATATAATTGTTTTCAACCACAGTGCCGCGTACTGAAGCCTTATTCAACTGAACACCGTGTCCTTTATAAAGATAACTCTCTCCCATAGCCGTTCTACCCGCGTCATCGTCAAAGCCATTTCCGCCGATAATATTTCTGTAGGTAGCGTCTGGTCCTCCAATTGTATTACCGGTAGACGCGTCTTCAAACTTAATACCCGCGTACATATTGCCAGTCGCGTTGTTTGTTCCGGTTGAATTACCGGTCGCGTCTGTACCGACATAATTACCTCTTATAAAAGAAGAGCTTACACTTTTAAAATAAATACCTGTTTGCAGGGTACCATCATACTTGTCAGGACATTGCGCCTCACAAGGGCTCTGGGCGCAAGGCTGCCCACCCCCTGTGCCGGAAGACCATTGCGCCGCGCCGCAGTTCCGACTATCAGGAGCTCCACCGTTTGCGGAGATAACATTTCGTTCAGCCGGACTGGAGCCACCAATGATCAGACCCGTACTTTCATCAGCGCGAATACCGGCGCCTCCGTTACCTATTATAGTAATTCCATCAGCCCCAAGTCCAATAATGTTACCAGTAATAAGCGTACTATTACTTTGGCTGTTCCATATCCCGTTTCCTGTCGTACCACTTATTACGTTGTCTTTTATAGTCACCCTGTTACTTGAGCGTATATACACTCCGACTTCTCTCAATGGATATCCGGATCCGTTCGCTACTCTCACATTGCCGGAGGTATCCGTACCAAGGTAATTATTTTCAATTACTATGGAGCTACCATTTGCTCCTAGTCCATCAATATGTATAGCTCCGACTTCTCCGCCCGGAGCAGATGTATATTGAAGAGTATTCGCTATAACATTACGGTCACAACCCGGACCTCCGATTACAAAGTTGGAAGAGTTGTTGCCGGATAGAAAAATCGCGTGCTCACGGATCGCCACCGAACCCGCGCCCGCGGTACCGGTATTATTTAGTCCGATCCAGCAACTCTTGATACTACCTCTCGCGTTATTAAAGTTGAATGCCCTGCTCCAGTTTTGGATAATAAAACCCGACACATTCAGATTTATATTGGAACCGTTGAAGCAGTTACCTCCTCCGTTTCCTCTTAAAACAATCACCGGAGTTCCGCAAGCGGACCCGGATTGCGTAGTCGCGTCAATCTCAATGAGTGAGCTACTCCAGAAATCCAGAGAGTTGTTTAACGTGATCACATACTTACCATCAGCCCCCGGAGCAGAAGAGATATTGAATACAATTCTGTGAGGAGTCGCGGGCGAGCCATTCCCGGGATTTTGATTATTATTGGCATCTTGTACAGCCTGACGTAAGGAGCCACTCCCATCATTATTTGTATTTGTAACCACATATTCGTAAGCAAATACATTAACGGAGAGCAACGCGGAAAAAATCACGGATAAGAATAAGGCGATTTTTTTCATAGTAGTAAATAATAGGTGTGGTCTGTTTTTTTAGTATGTTAACCGATAACAACCCAAAACCAATTAAAATGTTTAAATTTTAAGTCGGAAAATTACAATTTTTCACCGGAAATCTAAAGATAAAATTCAACATTATCTATCAAATAAACAAAAACCGGGTCAAAAATCACATCTTTCCGATAAGCCATAATTGACTTATCCGGGGTTAAAACTCTCGCGATTCGGAGGAACTCCTCATTTACGCGTATACAGGTTTAGGTCTGTTTCGTTATAATAAATTACTTTTACAAAAAAAAAGTAACCCTACATTGAATCTCCTCACCGTAACCAACATTCGTAAACAATACGCCGCCACTATGGCGCTGACAGATATTTCCTTCACAATACCCCAAGGTTCCATCCTTGGACTACTAGGTCCAAACGGCGCCGGCAAAACAACTCTCCTTCGTATTCTTACCGGAATCCTGATTCCCGATTCGGGAGAGATCTTATTTTACGATGAATCTGCCAAAAGGGTGCATTTTAACAAAATCGGTTACCTTCCGGAAGAGCGAGGTCTCTACAGAGACATGAAAATTGAAGAGCTTCTGCTCTTTTTAGGCTCTCTCAAAAATGTCTCCCGTTCCCGGCTTATAAAACACGTCGATTATTGGCTAAACCGGACGAACCTGGGCATATACAGGCATCTCAAAGTTGATCAGCTTTCAAAGGGGAACCAGCAAAAGATCCAGCTTATCGCCGCCATAATCCATAATCCTGAAATCGTAATTCTGGACGAACCCTTTTCCGGTTTCGACGTGCTCAACACACAACTCGCCAAAGAATTGATTATTGAATTAAACCGGCAAGGAACTACATTTGTACTATCCGCGCACAACCTCCAGAGCATTGATTCGCTCTGTACGCACATAGCCTTGATCAATCACGGGAAACTCATTCTTAACGGCTCTGTCAAGTCTATCAAAAACATGTTCCGGACAGAAAGATATAAGGTCAGCGGATACGGAACATTAAAAGAGCGCCCGAAATTCTATGAAATCGTGACTTCTAAAAGCCATATGGAACATATCGAAGCCATTCTCGTATCAAAAAACTCGTCCACCTCCAATCAGATCCTCATCGAACTGGCGGAGTCCGTTATGATTACTTCCTTCTCGGAAGACAAACCCGATATGGAAGAAATTTTTATTAAATCCGTTACAGACAATTAATGAGAGCAATCTGGCTGATTATCCACCGGGAGTATGTCCAACGGATCAGAAAAAGGTCTTTTCTGATTCTAACAATGCTGGGTCCCGCCTTTTTCGCCCTACTGCTTATTGTACCGGCATGGATCTCCATAAAGAAAACGGAGAATCCCAATATTCTGCTCGCGTACGATCCTCATGGTGTTTTACCGGATAGTTTTTCACGGAAAGAATTTATCACCTTGCGAAAACTGCCAGCCAATATGTCGCGATCGGAAGTATTCAAACAATTTTCCCAATCCGACAATCAAAGTCTTCTTTATATTCACAATACTGACAAAGCCAGTCTTTTCTTTCACAATGATATCAACCCGATTATAAAAATATGGACCGGCGACTTACTCAATCAATTGTATTTCAGAAAAACTCTTCTAGAAAAACTAGGGGAAGAAAAGGCCGGCATGATTCCGACAGAAGCGGAATTAACCATTCAGGTTCTTGATCCCTCCGGCCGAGGCGCTACGGATGAAGCGCTACATGGCCTATCCATGTTATCAGGCGTCATCATTTATTTGTTTATCATAACGTATACCATGCAGGTCATGAGAGGCGTCGTGCAGGAGAAATCGAACAGAGTCATTGAAATACTTCTGACTTCCGTAAAGCCATTTCAGCTCATGTTGGGAAAAATCGCGGGAATCGCCCTGATCAGTCTGACACAGTTTTCCATATGGCTGCTGACGGGCTTGTTCTTATATTATATTTTTGATATCCGGTATGGAGAAAGCCTACGGCTTTTCAGCAATGATCATATCGGCGAAACTATAAATAATCACGCGATCGATATTCAACAGGCATTGGAATGGAATCAACTGATCAATACTTTTTCAGCTATTGATTTTTCCTATTTCCTGCTGGTATTCGGTTTTTATTTCGTGTTTGGTTATCTGTTTTACAGCGCCATATTCGCCGCTATTGGCGCTTCCGTCGATTCGGAAACCGATACACAGCCATTTATCTTTCCACTAACCTTGCCCATCCTGATTAGTTTTACACTTTATCAAACTATTGTAGAACAACCTGACTCGTCACTATCCGTTTTCTTCTCAATTTTTCCATTCACGTCTCCGGTAACAGTCATGTTTCTTTTACCCCGTCATCTCCCTCTGTGGCAACTCCTGGGGAGTATGCTCTCGCTGATCGCTTCATTTATATTAATAGTCTTCATAGCGGCAAAAATATATCGAACAGGTATTTTGATGTATGGCAAAAAGATTACATTGAGAGAAATGCTTCGCTGGATAAAAAATTAGTCTTTGAAGCGAAGCACAACTCTTTTAGAAGTAAGAGTTTCCAGAATCGGTCCTAATATTCCTCGCGCGTTCATTTTAGTTTGCTCGAGTAATCGCGCTTCCAGCGCTCCTTCTTCAATTTTTCTTTCAGCTACCTTATAAGCCTCATCAATCAGCGCCGCGTCTTGCTTATTGCTCAGATTGGAAATATCATAGACTCTGGATTGCTGATGATCGACTTTGGTATAGCAAATTTCGGGTTCAGGCAATAAAACTTCTATCCGATCATCAAAAACCTGTATGTCGGCCGAATCAATCCGCGACAGATCCAGGCAGCCTACCACCTCTCCGCTTACGATCAATATGGCTTTAGGATCAAAAGGCCACCACTTTATACGTTCCGTATGCTCAACGATATCTTTCAGATAGTATCTGACCAGTTCAAGGCGTCCCAAAGCTTCCATCTGCTCGACAATAAGATGATGCGATGAGGTCACAGGCATGGATCGATCTTCACTCATACCAATACGTCCGCTAATCTGAAAAAAAGCGATTAGCAGAAGTAGCCCCCAGGGAAGCGCTATTAAAGTAAACTTTCCGATACCTTATACCTTTTAGTAAAATGGGAAAAAAGATTTAAATACCCTTTTATCTAAAATGCTATTTTTTTAGGATTATTACAACTAACGCGGGACTCTCTCCATACTTTTATACCAATCCCGCGGGTATTGGCTTATTGAGCTGGGAAAAGAACCGATCAAAAAATATTCGCGCTAGTTGAAGCTGTTCCCGATCGACATTGTAATAAACGCGGGGACCATTGACGGTACCGGTAATAATCCCGACATCCTTCAAATCTCTAAGATGCTGCGAGACTGTCGACTGGCTCAATGGTAATTCTTCCACCAATTTGTTAACGATCATCGGGCCATTTTGCAAAAGTAACTTTACAATCGCGATTCTTGCCGGGTGAGCGAGCGCTTTGGAATACGAAGCCAGTTTCACTTCATCGCCCTTAAACTCCTGTTTCTTATTGATTGCCATATATAATATTCCGTTTGTATTTCATTATGACAAGCCATATCAAAAGTCACCGGTACAAGATCTTTCTCAAGCTACCCCACCTCAGTGAACTCTCTGATTTCCTTCAACCATCATAGTAATAAATATACAACTTGTACGGGATAATCGCATCACAATTATCTATAAATCACCAGTTTCATTAAAAAGTAAAAATAAAGATATAAAAATTCATACTTATCGCGCGAGCGATGCCCGAAACTGTTCATGCAAGTCCAGTACCTGATTGATCAGCAAATGCTTTTCATCGTTTAAAATGACATAATCCGCCATGGATCGCTTTTCCTTTTCCGGCATCTGACGTTTCATGATATCCCTGATTTGTTTCTCATCCCTAAAAGGATCTCTTTTTTTTAATCGCTGGATCTTCAACTCTTCAGGCATGCAAACAACAATGATTTTATCCAATAACCGGTACGAACCGGACTCAAACATCAAGGCGGCTTCCTTGACAATATAAGGCTCGTCCGACATCGTTTCGGCCCAATGATCAAAATCCTTTCCTACGGCCGGGTGTACCAGTTTATTCAACTTTTCCAACTCTTCCGATTCTGAAAAAAGGGAAGACAAATATTTTTTGTTTACTTCTCCGGACAAAGTATAACTGGCTGGCCCAAATGTATCAATGATTGACTCTTTCAATTCTTTGTCCTTATACATCAGCTCCTTCGCTCGGGAATCCGCGTCATATACCGGGATATCAAGTATGGAAAATATACGTGTAACCACACTTTTCCCCGAACCGATTCCTCCTGTAACTCCAATTTTTAGCGTCATTGCTATTCGATTTCAGACATTGGTATAGCCTCGGGTGTAAAAAAATATTCACGGATATAATCAGGCTGACGAAGCAAGCGGACAGGCAGCATGGAGTCGGATGGATTCATATCCTTTCTGCTTATGACCACCTCTAACTCTTCATTTTTCAGACGCTCAATATCTTCCGGACGGATCAACACGGTCAGCCTGATTCTGTCTTCCATATCGGCAAGCTTATCTTTGTCCCGAAAACCCTTAAGGGTAGGAACAATTCCAATCGTTTCCTGAACGAAGGGAGCCACATCAAACGATAATCTCGCGTCTCTGGGCTGGAAAGTGGTCAATCTCGGCAACTCGAACTCCAGGTTTACAGAAGCGTCGTAGGAAGCTTCTATATTGCGTTCGGGTACACGTACATAAAAAGAGTCTTTCAGGCTGTTAACCACACTGGCGGGCCCTGTTACACGAACGAACGGAGGTTGAATCAGAATCGGACTTATAATTTCATTGCCAGGCAACAGCGAGATTTGAGCGCTATCTACCTTTAAAGGAAAGGAGCGCTCGATAATTTTCTCAAAGCGCAAAAAAATAGTATCCTTAAGAAGATAGTTGATTTTAATATCATCCAACTGACTTTTAACTATCGGCAGCAGATCTGAAGCCGCGATATATTTATCAGTCGGCAGATTGCTCACCTTGATCTGGATGGGCTTTCTATTAATTTTAAGCGTCTTTCTAAGCAGATTCCATCCAAAGCCGCTCGCGTTAAACTGTACTCTGACCGGGAGCGGCTCCACGGGAACAATCGCTTCCTTGTCATAAATAAAATCAACAGGATAAGAGACATCCGCGGTATGATCTTCATTCATAGCGTTGAAAAACCAGAATGTTCCCGCGGCGACCAGACATAAGGCGATCGCCTGCCAGTCCGCGTTAATACCCAGGATGCCTCTTTTCACTTCCATATCAGGCCAAATTTATTTGGAAGTCGTTGCGCCCGCTTTTTGAGAAGCCTCAGCGGAAATAGCCCATTTTTCAATTTTAACTATAAAACCCTTATCCAGTTCAACGAAGATTATTTCATCCGATTCAACACTCGCTACAATACCGTGAATACCACCGATCGTAACGACTGTATCACCTTTTTTAATGGCTTCTCTAAACTTTTTAGCGTCTTTCTGTTTTTTTTGCTGGGGACGTATCATGAAAAAATACATGACAATGAACATAAGTCCCATGAAAAACAGAAACGTATAGTCTCCTCCAGGCTGTGCCTGTAAAAATAATCCAAACAACATTTACTATAATTTAATTTAAATTACTATTTCTTAAGCGGACCTTTATCGGACATATCAATATCCTTTACGTCCGCGGTAATCTCAAGAACTGTTTCCTTTGGCTCCGTGTTCGCGAGAATCGTTACAGTTTTATGAATTTTGCCAGAACCGGAACCATTGTACTTTACTTCAATTTCTCCGCTTTCACCAGGCATTACAGGTTCTTTGGTCCACTGAGGCACTGTACATCCGCAGGAAGTTTTAGCGTCTACGATCAAAAGAGGCGCGTCACCCACATTGGTAAACCTGAACATATGACCAACCATTTCGCCTTTATTAATTTTGCCAAAATCATGAGAACCCTGCTCAAACTGAATTCTGGTCGTTTGCTGAGTTTCTTCCGCCGGTGGTTGAGTCGTGGCAGGCTGATCAGCTTCATTGATTACTTCTTGTCTTACCTGTTCACTCTTTTGTTCACAGGAGCTCATCAAAGCTCCTCCTAAACACAAAACGATGAAAATATTACTGTACTTCATTTTATTTATAACGTAATCTGTTTTTATTTAAGGTTCTTAATTACATTTTCAGTAAACTCTCGCGTACCGCGGGGGCCTCCCAAATCGCCGGTACGCTGATCCTTATTCGCCAGGGTAAGGTCGACAGCCTTATCAATCCGTTCAGCGTATTCGAATTCTTTGAGATATTGCAGCATCATAGTGGCTGATTTCAGCAACGCTGTCGGATTCGCGATACCTTTGCCGGCGATATCCGGAGCTGTTCCGTGCACAGCTTCAAAAATAGCGACGTCCTCGCCAAAGTTGCTTCCGGCGACAAGTCCAAGGCCTCCGATCAATCCGGCGCATAAGTCGGAAAGGATATCGCCAAAAAGGTTGGTAGTAACGATTACATCAAATCGTTCCGGACGAGCGACAAGTTGCATACACATATTGTCAATGATGTAATCATCCATCTCAATATCGGTGTACTCGGCGGCTACTTTTTTTCCCGCGTTGAGAAAAGTAGAGCCGGCCGATTTGAGTATATTGGCTTTATGAACGAGCGTCACTTTTTTCCGACCATTGTTTCGAGCGTATTCAAAGGCGGACCGGACTATGCGTTCGCAACCCCGGTCAGTAATTCTGGCGATACTATCCGATATGCCCAGACGTTCATCCCAGGTCTCCAGCCCGGAATATAAACCTTCTGTATTTTCCCTGACCGTAATAATGTCCACATTTGAAAAACGGGTTTCAATTCCAGGTATGGATTTACAGGGGCGAATATTTGAATATAGGTCGAAAAGTTGCCTCAATTGTATATTTACACTTTTAAAACCTTTTCCGATAGGTGTAGTCAGAGGGCCTTTCAAAGCAACCTTATTTTTGCTTATAGAGTCCACAAGTGAATCGGGAACCAGCTTCCCTTTCACGTTAAGCGCCGTTTCCCCGGCTAGCTCTTCCTCCCATTCAATCGGAGCGCCAGCCGCTTTAAAAATAGCTCTTACCGATTCGACAATTTCCGGCCCGATTCCATCACCAGGAATAAGTGTTACAAGTGTGCTCATTCTCCGTTCATTTTTTTAGTTTTGATTTCATCCATTAAATTTTCAACGTCGACCAGCAAACGTTCCGCTTTATTCCTCGCTTCGCTGATAATCTTCTGCCCTTCCGCCTTCGCGGAAGTTGCCGGAAGATCCTTTTCTTCAATCAATTGGTCTATAAGCTCCTTTAGTTTTACCCTGTACTTGTCAAGCTGAAAACTTAACTTGTCCCTGGTACTTGAACCTTTATCTGGGGCAAACAATATGCCAACAACCGTGCCGGCAAGCGCTCCGGCGATGAAAGCGAAAAACGCGTCAGACCTTTTATTCATACCCGAATAATTTATTTATTATCAATTAATCCACGTCCACTCTTTCGAATAATTCCTTTGGCCACTAGTTCCTGGGAAAGTGAATCGAGCATTCCATTCACAAACTGCTTACTTTTAGGAGTACTGTACAGCTTTGAAAGCTCGATATATTCGTTGATTGACACTTTGACCGGAATAGCTGGACAGGTAATCATCTCCGCCATCGCCATTTTAAGTATAATACTGTCAGTCATAGCGATACGTTCCATTTCCCAATTCTTGGCTTTCCCATCCATATAAGACTCCAACTCCCTATCTCTTTCAGTCGTTTCCTGGTATAAATCTTCAAAAAATTGCCTATCCTCTTCCCAATTACCAGAGATGTCAATCAAAAGCTTTACCGTATCAGCTTCGGCGGATTTAAGCGTCTTTACGACCAGACTCTTAACTATACTTTGATTTTCGGACCAGTTAAAGTCCCGTTCTTCAAAAAATGCCTGAAGTGATTTGTTCTTAAATATACAATTTTTAGCCGTATAAACTAAAATTTTTCTATCCTCTTCGTAGCCTGGATTATCAACCAATAAATAGGCTCTAAACTCATCATCGTTTTTGAGCGTATTCCTGAAAACTCCCTTGACCAGCTTCCTATCCCATTGCAAATTGCGCTTGACCCGCTCCACCTTGAGCTCATCATCATTCTTTAATTTCAGGTATAGCCTGTTGTGAAAAAAATTGGTACACCGCGGGAAATCCGACTGCTTTAAATACTTGTTGTTTTCTTCTTCCTCATAATCGGAGGAATAATCGTACAAGTCCACTAAAAACAGCAACGCTAGGATATAGTTTTCACAAATCCTGTCGATTTCATCCAACATCACCTTTTTATAGTGCCTCTTATCTTTCCTGACACGATTTTCATAGAGGCTTAGCGCTTCGTTGACCGCTTTTCTGATTTCATCGGGATATTGATGAAGATTGGGTTTATCTTCCGTGAAAGATCGCTGAAACAGTTCCGTCGCCAGCTTTTTGTTTTCCCGAAGTTCTTGAAGCGGCCGAGGTTCCATCGAGTTGAGGTCCGGAGCGAAAAATTCCGAAATAAAATCAACAGATAAGTGAAAATCTGATTTTTCCGCCTGCTTTAGCCCATAAAGAGCCTGCATGACCTTTATTCTTAATAATCTCCTGTTCAGCATTATTTTTTGTAAAAGAACGATTTTGTACCGAAATCCGAAATGACTTTTTACCTTTACGGAAATATTCATTTACGGTATTCCGTTTGCCAACAAAATTAGTCTTTTTTAAAACCTTTTCAATTGAAAAGGTTTTAAAAAAAGTTTATAGAATCACGTGAAAGCTTTAAGACACCTCGACAAATATTTCTTTCTGTACAAAAAACGTTTCTTATCAGGCGTTTTTGTCGTCCTTCTTTCCAATCTTTTTCTGGTACTGCCCGCGCCGCTGGTACGAAACGCGCTGGATATGGTTATTGAGGCGATCAACTCTCCGCTCAAAAACAGCTCGGAATTCAATCGGTCTCTTACGATATATGTAGGCCTTATAATACTCGCGGCCCTGCTTCGCGGCCTGTTCTTATATCTCCAGCGGCAGATTCTGATCGGCATGTCCAGATATATCGAATATGACCTCAAGAATGAAATATACGCGCATTATCAGGAGCTGCCCATGGAGTTTTACCGACGCAACAATACCGGCGACCTCATGGCCCGTATTTCGGAAGACGTAAGTCAGGTACGCATGTACCTCGGTCCGGCCATCATGTATGGCTTAAACCTGATTTCCCTGTTTCTGATCGTCATCCCTTTCATGCTGTCGGTAGACGCGAGGCTGAGCCTATATGTGCTGATTCCCCTACCTTTTCTTTCCGTGAGCATTTATTACGTAAACACATTGATAAACAAGCGTTCTTCTGAAATACAAAAAGCCTTGTCACGGTTATCGACATTCACGCAGGAATCCTTTTCGGGAATCCGGGTACTAAAGGCTTTTGGAAAAGAAAAAGATTCCGCCAGAAGGATGCGTGAGGAAAGCGATAACTTCCGTTTCAAATCCCTTCAGCTTGTGAGAGTCGACGCGTTTTTCTTTCCGCTTATACTCCTGCTGACAGGGCTCAGCAATATTATCATTGTGTATTTTGGCGGTATGGGAGTGATACGTGGCGAAATCACTTTTGGCGTGATCGCCGAATTCGTTATTTATATCAACCTGCTTACCTGGCCTGTCGCTTCGTTGGGATGGATCACCAGCCTGGTTCAGCGCGCGGAGGCGTCGCAAACCCGTATCAACGAATTTTTGAATACAAAGAACACGATATTGTCGACACAAAACCGAGAAATAAAAATTCATGGTCGCGTCGAATTCAGAAACGTAAGCTTTACGTATCCGGATTCCGGCATTCAGGCGCTTAGAAATGTCTCCTTTATCATAGAGGCTGGTCAGACGCTGGCTATACTTGGAGGAACAGGGTCCGGTAAAAGCACTATCGCCAATCTTCTTTGCCGGATGTATGATCCTACGGAAGGCCTCATACTGATTGACGACGTGGATATAAGAGAATATAGTCCGCGATCGCTTCGAAGTCAAATGGGCTATGTGCCGCAGGACGTCTTCCTTTTTTCCGACACGATCCGGAACAATATCGAGTTTGGAGCGACGGAACTCAGCGAAGAGCAAATCATACAAGCCGCGTCGGACGCGGATCTGCTTAGTAACATCAATGATCTCCCCAATGGATTTGAGACTATTCTGGGGGAACGGGGCATTTCCCTCTCCGGCGGGCAGAAACAGCGCCTTTCCATCGCCAGAGCTATTGTCAAAGAACCCGCTATCTTAATACTTGACGATAGCTTGAGCGCGGTGGATACGCGAACAGAACATACTATTCTCAATAATCTGGAACGCCTGATGAAAAACAAGTCGTCTTTGGTCATATCACACCGGGTCTCTTCCGCCAAACTCGCTCATTCGGTCATTGTACTTGAACAAGGCGTGATCGCTCAACAAGGCAGCCACGAGGAACTGATACAGCAGGCTGGATTGTATCTGGAGCTATATCGCAAGCAATTGCAGGAACAGGCTTAAAGCTCAGGAACCTTTGCCAACAATCTTCTTTAAGCGGGACTTTATCCTCTGCCAGACGGTGGGGCCTCCATCCCCTTCGTCTTCCCCTATCAGATAGCCATACGGTTCCAGTGACTCTACATTATCAAAAATAATCTTGACCACTCCCAGAAACGGTATAAAAAGGATCATACCCGCCACTCCCCACAAAAAACCACCGATAAAGAGCGAGATAATGGTAGCCAGTGGATTTACCTTGACCTTGGAACCCACGATAAGAGGAGTCAAAAAATTGTTTTCGATAAACTGGGAAACTATAAAGACTCCGGCGGTAGCCGCGGCGTAGCCAATAGAATCCTGTGTTATAAAAGCGTATATCGTCGGAAGAAGGCCTCCGACAAATGTTCCCACATAAGGGATTATATTCAGGATAGCCGCCATGACTCCAAAAAAAATGGCGTGCGGTAAACCTACAATAAGGAGCCCTGTCGTATTCATGATCGCGAGAATACAAACGACCGTCAATACTCCGGTCAGATAGTTCTGGGTAACTTTACTGATCCCATCAATCACTTTACGAGTCCGGCCCTCATCCTTGGCGGGAGTAATCTTTAAGACAAAATTGACAAAGCGGTTGCGGTATAGCAGAAAAAAGAACGTATAGATGACCACAATGCCAAAAGTGGCCAGTGTGCCGGTCGTACCGGTCAATATACGCTGCGCGTATGTTCCGCTCATTTCCAGAAAGCCGGACAAGCGCTGTTTCAATATCGACAGCTGCTTATCGGGCTCTACTCCCGTTTTTTGATGTATATAATTCTGTATCTCCTCAATCCTGGTCGTCATATTATCCTTTATCAGCGGTACGTCCTGAGCAAAGCCCGCGACCTGTGTGGATAAAATTGTAATAACCGCGCCAACTACCAGAAAAAAGGCGATGATGGAAAGGACGATCGCGAGACCGGAGGGCAACTTCCAGGATTCCAGCTTATGTACCAAAGGATACAGCAACATGCCCAGCAAGGCGGCGAAAGACAAGGGAATAAGAAAATTGCGCGCGATATATAAGGCCCCGAAAAAGAGGAAAGCGAATAACAACAGAAGTATAAAGTTAAAAAGTCTGCTGTGCAATAGTTCCTTAAACATAAAAATTTATTTTTCCCTTAATAGTTCAACCTGGTTTCGTTCAATAAGTTTAGCCGGAACGCTAATATCAAAGTAAAGTTCCTTTTGTTTCTCTTTGTTCTTCTTCAGGGCCCATATATTGTATACCTTTCCGTTATAGGGCTGTATACTGGCCCCGACAGGCAAGAAGCTCAAAAAGCGCGCGATTTCATATTCATCATTTTGATTGATGACAGGTATGGCGGAAGCGAAGGTTTTTCCGTTTCTTTCTCCCGTAAGGCTCCTGAGCAAGGCCTTGTACTGAATAGCGGCTATTCGCTCCTCAGCGCTTCTTCCCAGGCGCGCCGCGGAATAAGCTTTTTCAAACAACGCGACCAAACTTACCGGATAAACGTTCAATAAGCTGTCCGATAACTCTAGCGCGTATACAAAATTCCCTTCGGAGCTTGCCTGATGAATTCTGGCTTCGATCTCCATCAGACGCGCCGGATTATAGACTGGTCGCTCCGGAGTCATATAATACAACGCGCGGATATCGTCCGCGCTGAGGCTAGTGTCCGCCACCTGAAAACGATCTTTCAAATCTCGCCAGGAATCCCTCGCGATACCTGAAACCATATGCCCGCAAATAAATAAGCATATAAAAAAGACTCGGTACAACATAGGCTTATACAAAAACAGCGCTCCCGCGGGAACGCTGTAATTTAACGATGCACATCTTTTTTATCTGACAGTAACCTTGCCGGTCAGAACTTCACCGGACTCTGTAGATATCCTATAGGTATACAATCCCGGATTCAATACGGAAATATCCAATGAACGCGCTCCATCAGAAAGTGGTCCGGAAGTTATACGCCGCCCTTTCATATCAAACAACTCTATGGAGGTCGCGTTTTTCAGATTGAAATTGATCCTATCCTGGGCCGGGTTGGGATATACCATGTTGTCATTGGTTTTTCCATCCAGCATAGACGTTACAAGAGAGGCGGATGGAAACAAAAATATATAATCCAATACAAACGGGGTCTCAGCGGGTTTTCCCCGATCTGTGGAAAGACGAATAAAGTGCGCCAACTGATGCTTATAATCTTCTGAGAAGAAATAATACTCCTCCAAAGTGGAATTAGGTGTTCCAATTACAAAAGTTCCGGCGAAAGGATGTGTCGCGGAAGCCGTATCCTTTATTTTAGAAACGACCTTTACTCTAAGCACATCATGATATTCTTTGTCTTGAAGTATCAATGTTCCTCTGCTATCAACGACTGTTTCCGAAAAAATAACTCGCTTAGTCGTCACAGGAAGGTCGATCTTAAATCCACTGTAATCAACATTTTGTTCTTCAGTATATTCCGCCTTGGCGGTATCCTTGAATGAAGCTCCATACATCATTGGGAACCTGAATAATACTTGATGGTCTTGATATGGTATATTAATCTCGTAACTTTCAAAAAGGCTAGAGGTCATACCGGTAAGTCTATAGTCGGATTCCGACGCGGCAAAATACGCGTCTCCCATAATACCCAAACTCATCTTCATCTGCGATCCGCTAAAAACCTCATCGGTTACCGGAGTATATTCAAAAGGCGCCGCGTCTCCCGTACGCGCGCTAAAATCCCATACCTGACCATCTCCGGCTTGTCCAGGATCCCAGGAATCATCTTCCGTAGCGATAATAATACCCTCGAACATGTCTCCCGGCTCGGGCAGATTGCTTCGTGTAATCGTTTGCGCCTGAGCGCTACCGGCGACAGCCAGCGACAGTAAAGAAACTAAGTAGATATTTTTCATAAGTGATTATTCTGTCAGTTAAAAACCAGATATAAAAATAAATAAAATTTATATGATAAAAGAAAGATTTCTTAAAAATCCCCAAGTAGTTCACCTCTTATCAGGAAGTTTCAGCTTTTACAAACAATCCAGATCAATAAAAGTTTGTCCGTTTTTCATAGCGCGATCCTTTAAATCCAAAGAAACATATATACAGGTACGCGATCACGATCAGCACAAAAGACGCTATATAGGAAACTTCAAACAGGTTTCCCCAGATCATCGGAATGATCGCGCCACCGACAATCGACATGATCAATACAGAGGAACCTTCTTCCGTATATCTGCCCAGGCCATCGATGCCCATCGTATATATGCAAGGAAAAAGGACGGAATTGAACAATCCGACCGAAGCGAATATAAAATAGATATTGTCCGGGGTCAGGGTGCCGGACAGCGCGATCGCCAGAGTCACCAGCAACGCGGCGATCATGGAATTGATTCCAATCAATTTTCGGGGGCTAACTTTAGCCAGCAACGCTACTCCGATAAACCTGCCGATCAGCGCTCCCCCCCAATACATGGGAACCGCGATATCCGGAGCGATATTGGCGCTGACCGCGTTGGCCAGAAAGCGTCCAATCGTCACTTCCGCCCCAACGTAGCAGAATATGGCGAGTCCGCCCATAATGACATGCGGAAACTGCAGGATAAACCGTTGGGAGTTGTCACGCGTTTTTGCCAAGGGGTCGGCTATTTCCGTATTTAATTTAGGTAATCGGGAAAACCCGACAAAGAGCGCGAGTAAAAACAGGATGGCTCCCAGGCCCAGATAAGGTAGTTGAACATATTTGATCGTGGCGGCGACAAACTCTTCCGGAGACATCGCCAGCCTGCTTTCTTCCGTCAGTCCGGCTATACGCATAAACAAGCCAGCCGCGAAAAGAGGAGCCAGAAAAGCTCCCAGGGAATTAAAAGCCTGAACCAATGTAAGCCGGGCCGCCCCACGCTCTCTTTTCCCGATCAGAACTACATACGCGTTGGCTCCTACCTGCAATACGGTAATCCCGGTCGCCAATACAAACAACGAAAGGATAAAGATACCATAAGAGCGGTTTTCGACCGCCGGATAAAACAGCATACAGCCCAGGCCAGCGATCACGATACCCAGGATCATGGCGTTCTTATAGCCATACTTATTGATAATACTACCCGCTGGAATAGCGATAATAAAATAGGTGGCGAAAAAGATAAAATTGACAAGCAGCGCTTCCGCGGGAGACATCTGAAATACCGTTTTCAGTTCATCCACCAGCATGAAGTTTAGTACCGTTATGAGCCCCCACATAAAAAACAGGGCGGACAAAACAACCAATACTCCGGCATTACTCCTTTTCTCTCGAGCGTACATCTGACTCATACAGACAATTTATTATTGTTAATCTATTATCACTTTTTTATCCGACCTATGGATTTTCCAATATCCGGCATGGGCAAGGGTAAACAATCCATTTATTAACTCCAAAAAATTACAAAAAATATTGCAATATTTCAACTATTGTGTTTTGATAATCAAAAATAACGTGAATCCGCCATGAATCAGAGAAAAAAGAACAAAATAAATATCATTCGTGATCGCTATAAAAGCGGAAACCCGACAACGCGATCGGGTTTCCAAAGATTCCATAAAGAATTTCGCTATCACTTTACGTTAAACGCGGTTTCTCCGATCCGATGTCCATCGGCGTAAACTTCAATACGGTGTTTTCCTCGCTTATATTCACTTCCCTTTCGATATACAAAAGAGACTTTTTGCTTCGAGCCTCCAAAAGAAACGGATTGAGACATGGAAAACATTTTCTCATCTCCCTCGGCTGTAGTGAACGAACCGCCACTATTTCCTCCAAATAGGACAGTACCGTCAGGCTCTACGAGACGCATTACAATATTTTTTTCATTTTGGGGAGCTACCTTGTTTTCCGCTAGAAAAAACGTCAGCCTTAACTTATCAATTTGCTTGGCTTTAAACTCCGGGCCCGGATACTCCTTGTCTTTCGCGTTGTACGCGATCAACGAAAAATCCTCCGCTTTCATAATCGACGCTATTTCCACCTTTTCAGCAAGGGAAGCTTTTTCCTTGTTTATTGTTTGCAGCGCCTCCGACAACGAGCTTTTTTCATTTGTCAGGGTATCGATTTTCGCCAACGCGGCGTCTTTTTCTTCGGTCAGCGCTCGTACCTGCTCTTCCCAGGCTACAACCTTCGCCTGCAACTCTTCATATTTCCTTTTAAAGCCGGCGTTTGTATTCGCTGTTCTGCGCGCGCTGGCCAGATCCAACTGTAGTTGAGTAATTTCACTGATAAGCATCGGAATCGAGTCGGCTCTCAATCCAAGCTCAATGGCAGTCGCTTCCATCACCTTAAGATCATTTTTAACCCGCTCCAAGTCATCAATTTGCTTTTTTACAGTAGCGCTTAAGGTATCAATCGTTTCCTGCTTCTCGACCAATATCTTATTTGTCTCCTGCCCCTTGAACAACAGAAAGCCGACTACGCCGCACAACACGACAATCGCCAGCACCATAATCACTATTCCGGAATTGGAAGATTTCTTTTCTTTTTTTGAGGAGACCTGTTGCTTCTTTCCCGCGGAAACCGGTTTGGACTCTTTCACAGTAGTCTGAGTCTGTGAATTTGAATTTTCAATGTTGCTATTTTCTTCCATTATTTTTAAGCGCCTTAATTATTAACGTTAAATACATTTTTGTAAGATACTATAATAGGACGTTTCCAGCAAAAAAATGTTGCGTCCGAATTTTGTTCAGGAAAAAATAATCCCGCTCTTCCCTATTCGTCTTAAAATTATCCACGCGATTTTAGACATATTTAATATTAATAATCAATTGAATGAAGTATTTGATGTTTTTTAAAAAATATACCAATTAGGCTTTCACGCGCGCTTGTCATTTTGCTGTTTTACTGTTCCCGCGCAAGTCATTGTTTCACGAATATCCTAAAATTATTTATTATAAAAAGCTAAATTTCAACATTAAATAAAATTTGGGAAGTATTTTTATTTTTTTGCAAACTACTCGTTCAGGGTAGTTGATAACTTTCAGCCCGAAAAACCAACAGAAAATTATGAGCACTTTTTTTTACCAGTTGTTATTCCTTTTACTCCTCACCACCACGATTCCAGGATTCCCGGCTACTTATTTTATTTCTCCCAGCGGAAACGACGACCATAATGGTCAATCTTCGGGACATGCCCTCCAAAGCATCCGGGCGATCAATGCCAAAACCTTAAATCCCGGCGACAGTCTCTTGTTTGAGAGAGGAGGAGTATACATGGGCACGTTGAAAATAACCACTTCCGGAAAACCAACAAGTCCGATCGTCATATCCGCGTATGGCGACGGCCCCAAACCATTATTTACCGGGAGCCAATGGTTTGATGTTTCCGACAATGGAACCGCGCGTTGTCCGGAATGTCACACATACGACAACCTGATTTTGTCCGGTGAAAGAATACTTATTCCGGCCCGATATCCCAATGAGGGATATATCACTATGGAAAAGACGAGCGGCCATGAATCCTTTACATACAACGAGACCCTCCCCGAAGGCTCATATCTGAAGGGCGCTCTTGTAGTCGCCAAAACCGAAGGATGGGTAATCGACCGTTTCCCAATCCTATCGGCTCATAACGGAGAAATTCATGTCGGGACAACACTGGGCTTTCATAATCCATATGACTTTAAACCTTTTCATGGCTTTTTTCTTTCGCACCATCGTGACTTTCTGGATCTTGAAAACGAGTGGTATTTTGACGCCTCCACCGATTCGCTGTTTCTATTTGATACAACCATTGACTCTGTCCAGATCGCGTTGTTTGATGATGGCATTTTTCTCGCACGAGGTGTTTCCCATATCCAGATCATGAATATCCGGTTTCAGAACTACCGGGCTGACGGTATTTCACTAAACGACAACAGCCATATCCTCATCCGCGAATGTGATTTTAATAGTCTGGGCAATGACGGAATAGGCGGCGTCAAATCATGGAGTTCCATGAATATGGACATTTCCGTCCTTAACTGCTCCTTCTCCAACATACTCAATACCGCTATCAACCTTCTAGGTGGAAAAAAGGCGCGGATCGCCCACAACATAATCTCGAAAATCGGTCTGGTTCCCGGGGAAGGCATGGCCCATGATATGGGATATATTGGAATTGTCGCGCCAGACAGCGCTCTCATAGAATGGAACAAGGTAGACAGCGTAGGATATACCGGCATAAGCATATCTTCGGGTACAGCCTGCGAAATCCGATACAACGAGGTCTCCCGCGTAGGTCTTACCAAAAACGACTGTGGAGGCATATACTGTTGGAACGCCAGCAACGGAAAAATTCACCACAACTATGTGCACAACCTGTTCAGTACCGGCGCCGGAACCAGGTCCATCGACGGTATTATGAATTTCGGGATATATATCGACGACCAATCACGCTATATGGAAGTGGCTCATAATACGATAAAATCCTGCGATGTGGGAATAATGCTCCACAACGCCCATGACAATCTTATATTCTACAATACATTATACAACAATACCCGCGCTCAATTACTCATCGTGGAAGGCAAGCCATACTACGGAGATATTGTAAACAACAACAAAATAGAGTACAACAACTTTCAGGGAATCTACCCCTCCAGCCTGTTGATCGAACTAAGCTCCGATATAGCCGATATCAGGGACTTCGCTTATTTTAACAATAATAGTTACAATCATCCCTACTCCGAAAACACTTTCCATATGGAATATATCGAGCGACCCACTCCGTTTTACGACCATCGTACAGAAACACTCACCTTTAGCCAATGGCGGAACAGAACAGGACAAGACATCAATAGCTCCAACACCTTTGACCTAAATAGAGTCTACGGGACCATTCAGACGGGCAAAAACCTGATAAAGAACTCTGATTTTAGCTCCGGTACAGGCTGGTGGTGGGATTACGACAGCGACAATTTCAAATTCAGCGCTACGGTCCATGAAGCTTTCGAGAAGCAAGCCTTATGGGCTCATTATAAAAATCCCGCTACATTTTCAGGAAGCAATCTCGGAATTTCAAATTTTGATCTAGAACAGAATAAAGCCTACTTACTACGTTTTAAAACGCTTGGAAAAAAACCAGGGCATGTAAAAATCGCTCTCAATGAGGCCGCCTCTCCTTTCAGATCAAACACCATTCCCAGCACACTGGGTTTTTCATTAACCACAGAGATAGCGGAACACGCTATTCCATTTTTCGCGGGTTTGAGCGCGACAACTTCCCTAATTTTTCATTCCACTTCATTTGACGGCGATTATTATCTGGATGACGTCACATTACAAGAATTACATTTCGACACATCGGAAACCCTCCCGACAACCCATACGAAGCTTTTTGTAAATACAGATTCGGGGAATATCGAACTGAATATCCCGGAAGGATACGTTTACCAGAACGGTGAAGAAATAACAAAACCCATATCGCTGGCGCCTTTCACATCCATTGTT
This sequence comes from Bacteroidota bacterium, assembly GCA_023391415.1. GTDB lineage: Bacteria > Bacteroidota > Bacteroidia > Cytophagales > Cytophagaceae > SpSt-227. The sequence goes on from JAEWAY010000033.1 coordinate 80,570, forward strand.
TTAAAGAAAAAAATGAACGTATCAACGATTATACCTCAAGAACAACGCAAAAAGAAGGCGTTTTCCATTTATCCAAACCCGGCGGCTACCACTATATATATAGAGGGTATACACGCGAAAAACGCCGAGATTATTTCAGAAACGGGAGACACGCTCAAAAAGCTGGTATTAAAAAATCAATCCATCGACATTAGCGACCTTCCCCGCGGAATCTATTTGCTAAAAATAGAATCCAACAAAGACATCCAAACCCTAAAGTTCATTAAAGAATAAAAGAGCCGCTCCTCTCGTATCCAGCTCTTTTATTCACTATCGCAGGGGGAATATAGCGCCACCCAACACGCTTCTGATCATCATTAACAGATAGGATTCTAATTGTTTGTCCAGAAAAACCCTATCAGTGAGTCATATTGTTCTTATAAAACATAATACGAATAAGCAGCAAAACAATAGATCCGATGAGGAAGCAATGAACAATATCGCCCGTATCGAATGTATACAAACTGACAAGCCATATTCCCATCAGCGCCAAAGAGGTAAGAATCAGATAAACTCGCATAATGGCTTTTACATACAGAACCAGACAGCCTTTAATTAAGTTGTCGCCAAAAAAATGATCAATGTATAATATAAACCAAATTCAAATCACAGTATAATATATTTAACTTAAAATCAAATCATTATATCCATTTTTTAAACTATTATAAACTTGGGAAAGTTAAATTGTAAATCTACCGGTGGATTGTCGCGCGGGTGTATGGGAGAGTCCGGTAATAGTTGGTTTAAATTTTTAAATGGGAGATATTATGGAGTTGATGAGTATAATTTCATTGATGGTCATTGTACTATTCTTTTCGGGCACTATAATAGCCGGAGCGCTTATCATTCTTCCCGAACTTTCCTGGAAACTACCTCACAAGGACAATCTTCTGGAACCTCAATACGCCTCCTGCCTCCTGCGTAATTTTTCATACTATAAGCGGTTGAGCAATGAACAGCGAAAAGAATTTGAAAAACGCCTCAGTTACTTTCTGTCAAATAAAATATTTATACCAAAACAAATGGACAGCGTAACGGATGAAATGAAAATCATGATCGGCGCCTGCGCTATTCAGCTTACTTTTGGCCTGAGACCCATTCGATTCGCTCATTTCAACCGTATTGTCGTTTATCCGACAAGTTATCATTCTCCGTATTCCGGAAAATCGCATAAAGGAGAGGTCAATCCCAACGGCGTCATCACGTTCGCGTGGGACGCTTTTTGGCAAGGATACAATATCCGTTACAATGGATTCAATCTCGGTCTGCATGAAATGGCCCACGCGCTACGGCTTGAAGACGCGATACAGAAGGAAGATTACAAAGTAATCGACGACCAGCATCTATCGCGATGGCACAAAATAAGCCTGCGGGAAATAAAGCGAATAAAGCGTGGCAGGAAAAGTTTCCTGAGACATTACGCCACATGGGATACGGAAGAGTTTTTCGCGGTATGTGTCGAAGGTTTTTTTCAACAGCCTTATTTATTTCGGCGAGAGCTTCCCGAAGTATATCAGGCACTGGCAAAGCTACTCAACCAGGACCCGATCCGGCTTTATCAATCAGCTCCGGAAGACGACATGATCAGACAGGGTGGCTTGTAAAGCTCTCTGCCGATATCGGACTAGGAAATCGTTCTGCCACTTCATGTCATTTACAAATAGTTGATCAGGTAGTTTGTCATTACTTCATAAAGATGGAATCGGGTATCGCCTCCATAGATACTATGGTTTTTATCCGGATAGTAAAGGACGTCGGCATGCTTCCCCGCCTTGATAATGCCACGCTGCATCTCGATCGCGTTTTGCAAATGCACATTGTCGTCCGCCGTGCCATGAATCAGCAGATAGCGCCCTTTGAGCATCGCCGCGTGCGAGATCGGACTATTTTCATCATATCCCGAAGGATTGTCTTCCGGCAATCCCAAAAAACGCTCGGTATAGATCGTATCATAAAATCGCCAACTGGTTACCGGAGCCACCGCGATCGCGAGTTTATAATAATCCGCGCCCAAAGTAATCGCGAGGGAAGAAAGGTACCCGCCAAAACTCCATCCGAAGATCCCCAGTCTCGATTTATCCACATAAGACAGAGAACCCAGATATTTGGCGGTTTGAATCATATCTTCGGCTTCCAGCTTCCCCAGACGTCCATAGGTTTGTTTTTTGAAGTCCGCTCCTCTGCCGCCCGTACCGCGATTATCTACCCCCACCACAATATAACCCATACCCGCCAGCATCTGATACCAGAGATAGTTGTTGCCTCCCCACTGATTCACTACAGTCTGATGCCCCGGACCTCCATAGATACTGACCAAAACCGGATACTTCCGGGTGGAGTCAAAGTTTTGGGGTTTGATCATCCAGGCGTTGAGAGAGACCGAATCTTCGGTCATAAAGGTGAAGAAAAGAGGCTTTACAAATTCATTGTTCTTCATGGTCCGCTCCAGCGAGGCGTTGTCCACCATGGTTCTCAACAACCGGCCTTCCGGCAACGCGTTTAGACTAATTCGATAAGGAACTCCCGCTTCGCTATAATAATCCAGAAAAAAACGCTTGTCCGGACTTATGTGAATATCGTGGCAACCCGCGCCATGGGTAATTTGATTCTTATCACCGCCATCGAACCTGATCGAATACAAATGCCTCCCAAGTACCGAGGCCTCATTGGAAAGATAGTAAATCCGTCCTTTTTTCTCATCCACGCCCGCCAGTTCCAAGACCTCATAGGCGCCTTTGGTAATTGGAACTACGCTCTTCCCATCCATGGAGGCTTTATATAAATGCCGATAACCATCTTTTTCACTACTTATCACAAAATGCTCACTATCGCTCAGATAAACCAGATCATCAACAACTTCAACATAAGTATCCGATTTTTCCTCATACACGGTCGCTGTCGATCCATCGGAAACACGGACATGCAGCAACTCCAGATGGTTTTGCAAGCGATTCATTATCTGTACAGAAAGCAGATCCGAATTCCTGGTCCACTGTACCCGCGGGATATACTGTTCATCGTGCCTTTTCAGATCAAGCGCTTTTTCGCGACCATCCTCGAGATCATATACCCAAATCTCCACCGCCGCGTTTTTTTCTCCCGCCTTAGGATATTTAAACGTATAGTTTTCGGGGTAGAGCGATCCCCACACCTGCATCGTATACTCCTTAACCTCGGTTTCATCAAAGCGGTAATAGGCGATCCGCCTGCTATCCGGCGACCAGAAAAACGCCCGGGTAAATCCGAATTCCTCCTCGTATACCCAATCAGTAGCGCCATTGATGATTTCATTCCTTATTCCGTCGCTCGTAACCGGAGTTTCCCGCCCGCTTTCCGTATCGTACACGTATAGATTATTATTCCGGACATAAGCCAGGTACCGGCTATCCGGTGAAAAAGCCGGATTGAGCAGCTTTTCTTCGGAAACTTTGGACAACCGCTCCTTTTTCAAATCATAGATATAATAGTAGGCTAGCGCGGACCGTCTATATACCTGCTCTTTGTCCACCTCCAGCAAAAGCGCGTTTTCATCCGGGCTAAAAACATAACCCTCCGGTACTAATCGGATATCGTCATTATGAAATACGCTTCCCTTCAATATAGTGCTGACCGCCTTTCCTGTCCGCGCGGAATACTTGACAATATCAGCACCGCGACCAGCGGGCTCGTACTTCATGGCCGTATAATAGGCTCCATCATTCAACCAACTGATACCTTGCAGATAATCGGATCGGAAAGTTCCCTTACGCCATATATCTTCCAGGCTAATCGACTGGGCTGAAGCTAATTGTATAAAAAACTGAGAAAGAATAAATAAGATGGCGATCTGAGTATTTCTGGTCATAAAAAATAACATTAGCTCTTTGATTCTGTTAGTTATAACTTATAATAACGCGAACAAATTATTTTTTTGTCAAAAAACGCTTGTTCTTCGAAGAATTATTCGGATACTTGTGGCAAAATATAAACCCTAATTTCAATAAACAAATTTTAAACAAACCTATGAAAAAACAATCATTACTTTACAGCCTGCTGTTCGTAGCGGCTGTTGGTTTTCTGGCAAGCTGCGGTAAAGATGATGAAGCTCCTCAACCATCTACTCCGGACGAGTGCGCCGCTGCTGAGTTTCCTGCTACAACAGGAACCGCGAACGTTAAATTTTTGAACTTTACAAAGACCTCTGGTAACTTTACAACCATTGACGCTGGCGCTGAAGATATTCTCGCATTCGCTATTCAATTAGAGAGGGGCGAGGATAGACCTCAAAAACTAAGAGTATACCAATCCGATTGTGAAAATGCTCTTGGTACTGTTGTAACTTTCACAGGAAAAGATACAGAAGACGGAGGCAAGAGATTCGACCTAAGAAATACAGACTCTCAAATCAAAAACATCAACTACGTTGTTCCTACCGGAATATCTCCAATTTATCTTAACTTTGAAATTGACGAAAGCGGAAACAAATACTCTTATAAGAGAGTAAAGATCAATGTTTCCGGTTCTGGAGTTATTGAATCACACCAGAATATTAAACTTGGTGGAGATGATAACCCTACTGATCCCTCTCGCTTAATAAGCACTAGCGGTCAAGGGCTTTCCGTATGTGATGCGGCTGGAAACGTTGAAAGCGTAGATATCACCCTTATAAAAGAAAGTGGAAAGCTTTATCTTGCTTCCAACCCCGCAAGAAGCCAAGTATATGACAGATCAACTACCGCTCCTGGTAGCTGTGGCGATACCGAAGATGGACTATCTCTAGTAGGTGGTGTAGCAACTGATTTTAAAAAGGTTAGTCTTTCATTCGCCAATGTAACCAACTCTGAGCTGGATGCTGTAACATTTGGTGGTAATCAAACTATCGAAATCGCCAATGGTGACATAATCGCGTTTAAAACTTCTAATAACCGAGTTGGTTTAATTGAAGTGACGGATCTAAATACGAATGCTCCAAGCTTCGCTACAATAAATGTTAAAGTGCAGAGATAATCTCATATATGTTCATATCAATAAAAAAGGGGCTTTGAAGCCCCTTTTTTATTGATATGAACTTTGTAAAAACGCGCGAATCGCCCCCAAACTATCTTCTTTCTTTTCCAGCATACCCATGTGGCCTGTCTCTTCCAGGACGCGGACCTGATGTTTTTCGGGCAGATAACATTGCTCCATGCTCTTTTCATAAGGTACCGCGTTGTCTTCTCTGCCTATAATAAAAAGCACCGGTAGCTTTGTTCGCCTTAGCACTTCGATACGATCCTTTCTGTCACGCATGGCGCGAGTTGTCGCGACAACCGTCTTCACCTCCATCTTTCGGCATACATCTTTCAACTGGTCAATTTCCGCGGACAATCTTTCCCTATTCTTAGGGTAAAACAAAGGAGCCACAAACGAATCGGCGAAAGCGTCCATACCATGTTTTTCTATAAACTCGATCGTACGGTCCCTGTTTCGTTTCTTTTCTTCGGTATCCGCGAAAGCGGTTGAATGAAACAATCCAAATCCAAGCAGATTTTCCGGATACTTTTCCGCGAAAGCGAGTGTCACATAGCCTCCCAATGAATGTCCTATCATTACACATTCGCGGACCTGGATCGCTTCCAGAAGTTCTTTTACTTTCCGCGCCATCTCCTCTATGCTCAGGTCCCGAGTTCCCGAACCACTATCGCCATGACCGGGAAGATCAATCGACAGAACACGATAGTCAGCGGAGAGATTCGTCTCAAAGTCGCGCCATAAATCTTTATTTTCACAAAACCCATGAATCAGCGCGATCGCTTTTCCGGCTCCCTGGTCATTGTACGCGAGTCTCATTTCTTTATCTATTTTTATTATTTGTTTCACGCGAAAATAACCATTTCCTTTATTTATAAAATCAGGCTAACCATCGCTTCTTGGCGTAAGGATTCCGGTCTTCTATTCTGAAGTCATCCGGATTAACGAATAGGAGCGGGTTTATGAAAACAATCAGGAATGAATTGCGTTTCAGAAAAGATTTTTAGTTACTTTGTCCGCCGAAAACAAACCATATTGTATAAATAATGATTCAACGAATTCAAAGCATTTTTCTCCTATTGGCCGGTACGGCCTCCGTCATGATCTTGTTTCTTCCAATCTGGTCCAATGGAGTCCCCGGGCAATACTCGGTCGTAGCGAACGCGATCACGCTAAAAATGTCCAATCCCGTGGGCGACGTTCTCAAAACGGAATCAGTTGGCTATGTAGCCGCGCTGGCCGCTTTGTGCGCGATCGTTACCTTCTATACGATTTTCAAATTCAAAACCCGTAAAATTCAGATTAAATTAGGCTGGCTGTCCATATTGCTCAACTGCGGACTTGTTGTCGCTTTTGTATATTCTATCACCCGCGGGCAGAGCTTACTGGGAATCGACGAAGCCGGATCATTCAGCGCGGGTTTTTTCATGCCCTACATTTCCATGGGATGTATATTCATAGCCAATCATTATATCCGTAAGGACGAAAGACTGGTGCGCTCCATAGATCGTCTGCGATAGAATATTATCGACCCTTCGAACCAGATTTTATCAGCGGATCGGGCTACACCAATCGGCTGATAAAATCTTCATCCAGTTTAATATACTTCAACGGAGAGAAGTGCTTCGGCATAACGGATTTAAGACGAATCACATAGCCCTGCAACTTAGTCGTCTTACTCTTTTTCACGTCGTTCAGCGAGCTCTTCATTATTTTTGTGTACAGCAAAGCGTGGCCACAGCGCTCTTTTCCTAAAATCCGTATCTGACGCTGGACACTATTGACCAATTGGTTGAACAAGTCATAATCCTTCATCAGACAATACTGCAAAGCCAGAAAGAGTTTAACTTCCATCTGCGCGAAAGGATGCCTTTTGAGGCTTATGACATTGAGCATGTTGTTGACCATCTTGGCCGCTTCATCGTATTTGTCGACATAATAGCAGGCGATGGCCCTGTACAATACGTACACGACATATTGAGGAATATTATCCTTGTCTACATCAAAGTCGTCAAACAGAATTTTATTCTCCTCATATAGTTGATTCTCACTTCCTATACGAATGAAGCGATCCAATCTCGTAAGAAGAAACTGAGCCGGAAACGTATACAGATTGTAATTGGAGAGCAGAGTCGTGGCGGCGTCATCCACTTCCTCAAAAAACTTCTCCGACTTTCGATAGACGTTGTTCTTGGAGTAATATTCAAATTTAAGATATTCAAATACCAGCTTCAGGTGATAGTATATGGAATCCAGATAATACTGATCAAAAGCTTCCTGTACCTTCTCCAGAATATCTTCGATAGCCTCGTCTTCATCCTTTTTTTTGACATCTTCCACATGAAGCCTGTGAAATATGTTGATACAACTCTCATAAACAAACAAGCGATGCGACTGATACAGATTGGATACATTCTCCACCTCTTTCTTCAGAATAGTCAGGCCGTATTTCTCCGTTTCGTCATGGCTCAAGAGAAAGTTCCCATATTTCTGAAAATATTGCGCCAGCAGGTCCTCCGCCTTGTCAAGAGCCAGCATATAAGCCACATGCCGGTTATACAATTGGGAATAGGTAAACGCTTCAGGCGAGTTGATCTGTAATTTCTTCAGCGTTTTGTAGACGATCGTAAGCTCATTGGCCAGATCATAGTCGATCAGTTCTTTCTCAAGCTTTTTCAGGGTTGTGATCGCGATCGCCTTTTTCTTGGTAAAAGTAATCTCATTGATGTTGGCGACCTTCTTCAGCAGGGAAGTTCTTGGGCTCTCCATCTGCTGCAAGAGGTATTCCTCAATTTTCTGGTTCAGGCGGGAGCGCAATGTATAATACGCGTTGGTATTCACATCCAGGGCCTCCATAATCTTGCCGTCAGAAAGCTGTTTTTCCCGGAGATATTTCAACAAGAACGCCGACTTTTCGGCGTTGCTCTCAATCAGAGAATCGTAAATGGAATGAAAATCCTTAACAGATAACTGTTTTATTATATTTTTTAATTTCGACATCTGGAAAAATCACTGAAGTACCAAAAACACTATGATTTCGACCAAATCTAGCAAAAAATAAGTAGGAAAATAGAGAGAAAGCAAATTAAATATTACCTATTCAGGCATTTTCAAGATATAAATCACATACCCTCCTTACTTATTTCCTATTCCGGTCATCCATATACCTTTAAATCAAAAAAAAATCATAAAAGTTCACCATTAAGTAAAAAAAGCCTTTTAACATGAAAGTTACCATGTCAAAAGGCCTAAAATTGTGAAAATTGCCGACAATCATTACAATTACTGGTGGAGAATATCGGATTCGAACCGATGACCTCTACGCTGCCAGCGTAGCGCTCTAGCCAACTGAGCTAATCCCCCGCTATCCTTGAAAAGGAGTGCGAATATACTCCAATAGTTTTTTTCAAGCAAACTATTTTAGTTAATTATTCTCACCGCGAAAAGAAAAATCGACAAATAGTAATCGGCGTACAAATCGCTCTCGACTACTCCCAGCTTCGTCGACGCGTGAATAAACTTAACATTGCCTCGTTCATTGACATTAGTGACCATTCCTACATGGGTCACTTTTGTTCTTCCTTTCTTGTCGGTAAAAAAAACCAGATCTCCTTCCTGTAGCTCCTTGAGCGATATTTTCTTACCCAGCCGGCTTTGTTCCTGAGATGTGCGAGGCAGATTTTTATCAATGGTCTTGAAAGAAGCGCATATCAAGCCGGAACAGTCCATTCCCGCGCGAGTAGCGCCCCCCATCCGGTAAGGAGTGCCGATATAGGATCTGGCATTCGCTATGACTTTGCTTACAGGGGGAGACAGGGACGCGACTTTCGTTTTAGGGCTTTTGGATGTAGCCCGGGATTTTGATTTTTTTCGACATCCGCCAAATAGGATAATCGCGGCGAGAAAAATAAAGAGGATGTATTTTTTTCGATACCTTACCATTATTCTCTAAATTAAGTCAGCCCGACCAAAATTAAAACATATTTTTAGAGAAATTATCCGAAACCGACCTATCAAATGTGTGGAATAACAGGAATAAAGGCGTTTAACCAGATTGGCGCGTTCTATATGATGAATCTGGGTAAGTCTATGGAAACCCTGAGCCGACGGGGGCCCAATCAGCGAGGCTCGTATATCGACCACACCACGGCCCTCGGACATACCCGCCTTTCCATAATCGATCTGAGCATGCAGGGCAGACAACCCATGAAGGACCCTACAGGGAATTACGTACTGCTTTTCAACGGTGAAATTTTCAACTACAAGTCGCTCAGAAAAGCCTTGGAAGAAGAAGGCTGCCGGTTTTCTTCCGATACGGATACGGAAGTATTGTTGCAATTATACCTTCGGGAAGGGGCTGATTGCCTGAACAAGCTCAACGGTTTCTTCGCCTTCGCGGTATACGATATCGCCAACGAAAGTCTTTTTCTGGCGAGAGACCGCTTTGGCGTAAAGCCTCTGCTGTATTACACCGACGATGACAAGTTTATTTTCGCTTCGGAAATGAAAGCGCTACTTTCATACAATATTCCCAGAGAAGTAGACTATAACAGTATCGCCCAGTTTTTTCATTACAACTATATCCCCGGTCCTGCTACAGGCATACAAGGTTGCTATAAGCTGGAACCCGGCCATTATCTGAGAGTATCCAAAAAGAAAGTTCTAAAGGAGTCCTACTATACCCTTCCTGTTCCTGAAAAATACACCTACACCGATTATACATCCGCCCAGGCCAGGCTATACGAGCTCATGGAGGACGCTGTCCGGATTCGTCTCAACGCGGATGTTCCCGTAGGGACTTTTTTGAGCGGAGGCATAGACTCGTCCGTCATCACAGCGCTCGCGGCCAAAGACCGGAGCGGTCTTAAGACTTTCACCATTGGTTATGAAGATCATCGCTTCTTCGACGAATCCGATCACGCGGCGATCATCGCGAAAAAATACTCTACGGATCATCACACCTTTTACCTTACCGACAAGGAGCTTTTTTCCTCTTTTCAGGAAGCGCTGGACTACATCGACGAACCATTCGCGGATTCATCGGCGCTCGCCGTATATATCCTGAGTAAAAAAGTAAACAATATAGCCAAGGTAGCTCTGTCCGGAGACGGAGCGGACGAGTTGTTTGGCGGATACAACAAACATCTGGCTGAAAACATGATTATGGAGGGGAGCTGGAAACTTTCACTGGCTATATCGTCACGTCCGATACTGAGACTGCTACCCCAAAGTCGCTCCGGAACCTTTGGCAACCTGGTCCGACAACTGGAAAAACTGGCCTCGGGAGCAAAACTGGACAGAAAAGAACGTTATTATCAATGGGCCGGTTTTTCAGGTGATTCACTTGTTTCCGACTTGTTTACCAAAGAGCTGAGAACCTCCTTAAGCACCGAGGAAATCAAAAAAAGAATCCGGTTTCAATGCCGGCACCTAAGCTCGACAGGAGATTTCAACGAAATTCTTCGCAATGACACGGAACTCGTTCTGTCCAACGACATGCTTGTCAAGACAGATATGATGTCTATGGCGAACAGTCTGGAAATACGCGCTCCATTTCTCGACTACCGGATAGTCGATTTCGCGTTCAGCCTTCCCCCGACATTCAAAACCAGCCAGCATGTCGGTAAAAAAATTATTCGGGAAACCTTTTCCGACTTATTGGCTCCCGAGCTTCTCAGCCGGCCCAAAAAAGGATTTGAGGTTCCTTTGCTTCACTGGCTTCGAACAACCCTGCTACCTGAACTCAAAAACTCTTTGCTTTCCGAAAAATACCTGCTTGAGCAAAATATATTTGATTCAAAAAGAGTCGGAGCGTTAATAAGCAAGGCCTATTCGGCCAATCCCGGCGATACGCACGCGCGCTTATGGGCGGTCATTATTTTTCAATACTGGCACAGAAAGTACATTCTTCGAAGCTAAACGATCCCTGCGCGCCGATCATTCAAAACTGATTCTATAAGTCCCCAAAAACTTTTATATAAGTGTTTCATATACTAACTTTAATGTTTTCAAATATTCATTTCAATGAAGAAGGCATTAATCACCGGGATAACCGGGCAAGACGGAGCATACCTCGCTGAGTTTCTTTTAAAAAAAGGCTATGAGGTCCATGGCATTAAACGCAGGAGCAGTTTATTTAACACTGACCGGATTGATCATTTATATGAAGATCCGCATATAGAAGATCGTCGTTTTATCCTCCATTACGGCGATTTGAGCGATTCACTCAACATCGTCCGGATCGTACAAGAAGTACAACCGGATGAAATATACAACCTGGGAGCGATGTCTCATGTAAAAGTAAGCTTTGACTCGCCTGAATACACAGCCAACGTAGACGGTATTGGCGCGTTGAGAATCCTGGAGGCGGTAAGGCTCCTGGGGCTTACCAACAAAACGAAGGTCTACCAGGCCTCTACTTCCGAACTTTATGGACTGGTACAAGCCGTGCCACAGTCCGAAACCACTCCATTTTATCCCAGATCTCCGTACGCGGTAGCGAAACTATATGGATACTGGATTACGGTAAACTATCGTGAAGCTTATAATATGTTCGCCGTAAACGGTATTCTTTTCAATCATGAATCGCCACTTCGGGGAGAAACCTTTGTTACCAGAAAGATCACCCGCGGGGTATCCCGTATCGCGCTTAGCATGCAGGACAAGTTGTACCTCGGAAACCTGGACGCCAAAAGAGACTGGGGGCACGCCAAAGATTACGTCGAAGCGATGTGGCTTATCCTGCAACAGGAGACTCCTGAGGATTTCGTGATCGCGACAGGTGAAACCACAACCGTCCGGGATTTTGTCAAGATGGCTTTCGCGGAACTTGGTATTGAAATCGGGTTTAAAGGAGAAGGCGTCAACGAAACCGGTGTGGTCATACGTTGCGCGAACCCAGAATTCAATCTTGAAACTGGCAAGGAAGTAGTCGCCATAGATTCAAGATATTTCAGACCAACGGAAGTAGACCTTCTTATCGGCGATCCTACCAAGTCCAAGACAAAACTCGGATGGAAGCCCAAATACGATCTGCCCGCGCTTGTCAAAGACATGATGAAAGCGGATATTGAGCTCTTCCGGAGAGACCAGTTCCTGCAAAAAGGCGGGCATAAGATCATGAACTATCATGAATAAGAAAATGGATAAGAACGCTAAGATATATGTGGCCGGCCACAGGGGCATGGTGGGATCCGCCATCATCCGGAAACTACGTGAAGAGGGTTACGCGAACATAGTGACCAGGACATCGGCTGAACTGGATCTGACCAATCAAGCCGCGGTAAACACATTTTTTGAAAATGAAAAACCGGAATATGTGTTTCTGGCCGCGGCCAAAGTTGGCGGGATTCACGCCAATAATGTCTACCGCGCCGATTTTATATACAGAAACCTGATGATCGAGGCCAATGTCATACACAGCGCCTATGTTTATAAGGTCAAAAAGCTCTTGTTTCTCGGATCTTCTTGCATATATCCCAAATTCGCCGAACAACCTTTAAAAGAAGGAAGCCTTCTGACTGGTGAACTGGAGCCCACCAATGAGCCATACGCGATCGCGAAAATAGCCGGAATAAAATTATGCGAAGCATACCGCGACCAGTATGGATGTAATTTTATATCCGTCATGCCTACAAATCTGTACGGACCCAATGACAATTACGACCTGAACAATTCTCATGTATTGCCCGCGTTGATCAGAAAGTTTCATACGGCGAAGATACAAGACGAGCAGAGCGTCGAGATCTGGGGAACCGGCACACCTAAAAGAGAATTCCTTCACGTGGATGATCTGGCGGACGCCTGTTTTTTTCTGATGGAAAACTACAACGACAAAGACTTTCTTAATGTCGGCGTCGGCTGGGATATCTCTATCAAGGATCTCGCCCTTATGATAAAAGACATTACAGGTTTTGAAGGGGAGCTAACATTCAATACAGACAAGCCAGATGGTACTCCACGAAAACTAATGGACGTCTCACGTCTGGAAAAGCTTGGATGGAAAGCGAAGATTGACCTTAAAGACGGTATCTCCAATGTATATAAAGAAATAAAAGACTTACTCGTAATCGAAGCGTAAGTCCTGTAAAAAAACGGGAAGGAGGTTTTCCGACACGGACGACCTTCTTCCCTAAACATCTTTAAGTTCCGAACTTATTGACGTTCCATCGTCAAAGTCTGGCTCATACTAAACTCTTCTCCCGACAAGACCAGTTTTTCATCGCTGAGTTGCTCGATTCGCTTTTCAGCCACCAATTCCGGAGTTTCAAATGTAAAGATTACCGCGCTTTTATCTTCATTAAGCGCGTAAGTTCCTTTCTCTGATTTGCCATCCTCCGACCTTGTAAAGTTGCCCTCCTTGTCAAACTCATACATCATATCAATCTGATCCCCGGTCAGCTTTGTTCCGGAGAGATCCAATTCGGATACTTTCCAGGTTCCCACCAAAAGTTTTTCCTTGCCAGCGCCGCAAGACCAGGTCAAAGACGCCAGCAAGATCATGAAAAAAAACAAGCGATAAACAGGTAGCCTCATATTACTCGATAGTTTATAGTTATTGATATAAGCAAAATTAGCGAATAAATAACGACTTATAGAATACGAAGCGCGAAACCTTCTTAATCGTCGTCGTCGTTACCAAGAGCCAGGAAGGAAGAATTATAATTATAACGTACAAAATTACACCATGAACAATCTTCCTTGCCGCATCCTGTCTTGAAATCAAAAGCCAGAATTTTTTGATAGGTATCCTTTATTTGCGCCCTAACCAGTGAGACGTCTTCCGGAGTTACCACCACTTTTTTCTTGACATACGCTCCTGAAGCGTCAGGCTCCACAAAATCTATCTCACCTGAAACCATAGTATAGTTTGAGCTTTTGTCATTATCCAGAAGCAGTTTGTAAAAAACAATTTGCCTCCAGTAATCGCCTCCTAATGGGTCTTTTTCGGATGGAGGATACAACTTCTTTCCACCATTATCTGGTTTTCCTGTCTTATAGTCAATAACATTTACATACCTGCCTTCTATTTCCATCTTGTCTATAGCTCCGTTGACAGGCACCCCATCGACCTCGCAATTGGAAATACGCGACTCAGTTCTCACCTCCTTGCTCCACCGAGGTAAGTAATGGTCATAATAACCGGTCAGAATTTTACGACCATATTCCATCCGCCTGTCAAAATCTTCTTTGGTAAAATGTGAGTGATACATTTTCATGCCATCTTCAAAATGCCGCAGGAACAGCCCAAGACCAGGAAACTCTCTCCTGTCGTTTTGCCCCATCGTCTGGAAAAGATGGTAGAGCGCGTGATGCACCGCGCTACCGAATCCTACACTCTCATTTCTGGCGGAAGGAACTTTTAAGACATTTTCAAAATAAAATGAAATCGGACACCGCAAATACTTATTCAGATGCGTCACGCTCATAGAGTAATCCCTGAGCTCTTCTTTTAAAAACTCCTCATCCAGAAAACCGATTTCAACCTTGTTAAACTCAAGCATCGTAGCGATCTGATAGTCGGTCAATACCTCTTCCTTCACCGTCTCCATCGAAGTGGCCACCAAATCACTCGCGATAAGTTCCGCGACATAGCGGCTCGCCTCATCTTCTTTTTCATTGGCTTTATGAGCGGAATAGCTTATGTACAGCTCTTCCTTCGCTCTTGTCATCGCCACATAAAAAAGTCTCCTGCCATCCTCAGCCAGTTCGGCTTCCTCATCCTGAACAAGATTATCGGGCAGTTTAAACATATTTCCAGACCTGGACTTATCCCAGGTATCCGCGTTGCAGCCGATCAGAAAAACCCGTTTATATTCCAGGCCTTTTGATGAGTGAGCGGTTACAAAACGCGCTCCGTTTTCATGCAGTATCGTCCGATTGAGAGGCAGGGATATCGAATTCCGGCTCATCAGGGAAAGCGTCTTCAAAACATCGCCTAATGTTCTAAACTCATTTTTAGCGGTTTCATCCTTAATAAAATCAAACAGGGTAGTCACCACTTGCAGATTCCATACCTTCTCGTCGGACCGCATAATCCAGGACAAAATTCCTCCCCGGGTAAGCAGTTTTTCGAAAAGTACCTGAACCGTACAATTTGGCACCTGGCTAATCCAGTACCCAATATTTTCTTCAAATTGAGAAATCGCCTTAGCGGTTTCCAGTCCAAGCTGAAAGAGCGTTTCCCTGCTCGCCAGAACATTTCTCCAGCCTTCTTTACGAACGTCCCTTTTACGACAATATCGGTTGATAATGGCGATATCGCGGGGGCTAATCTTGAAAAAATCATAATGCATGATCTCGTAAAGGAGAGCCTCCGCGGAGTCCGTTTTCTGGTATTCTTCCCAGATATAAGTAAGCAGGTTTATGATATTGCGGGTGACGGGCAGTTCCAGAATATTGACTTTCTGCCGAATATTCATGGGAATATTTTTCGCTTCCAGATATTTGACCATGGCGGCGACCTGGCGGTGATTCCGGTAAATGACCGCTGTATCACCAAGATCTTCGCCCGCTTCAAAGATCGCTATAAGACGCTGACATATGGCGGCTTCTTCGTGATACACATTCGGATATTCCATGACAAGGGGCTTCGCGGCCCGATCCCGCGATATCGGATTGGCCGCCAGAAGCGTCTTGTCCAGTCCCTCTATCTTATTCACCAGACGCTCCCTGTTATTACTGATCAAGGCGCCCGCCGCGTCTAGTATAGGCTGTGTAGACCGGTAATTTTCCTTCATCAGAAAAAGGCGGGCGTGATCACGGTATTTGTGGTAAAAGTCAACAATATTGGAAATATTAGCCCCTTGGAAACGATAAATCGCCTGATCATCATCTCCTACCACAAAAACATTAGGCGCGTCCCAAAAACCAGTAAGCACGTTCAGAACCTCATTCTGGGCTCCATTCGTATCCTGATACTCGTCCACCAGAAAATACTGGTATTGTTCCTGGTATTTCGCGAGAAAAGAAGGGTTATTCCTAAACTCGTCGAGAACCCAGAGAATCATATCATGATAATCATATCGCCGGGCTTCCGACATTTCCCTGGAGATATAGCCAAACCCCGCGACCGCAGCGAGCAACTTCTCCATCTTCTCCTTTGTAGCGTTGTATTTTGTCGTATTCAGGTCTCCCTGCTTGATCCCCTTGGTTTTATTCGCTCTTTTGTATTGATAGTCTTCCCGTCCCTTGATCTCTTCCAGAAACTCCTCCGTCTTTTGAACTATCAACTCCGGAGACCAGGCCTCTTTCTTCATCATATCGTAAAGACCGCGCAACCTGAAAGCGTCATAATAAATGTCTCCCGTATACCTCTTAAGCGGACTATCCGAGGGCAGCTGATCAATCAGTTTATGGTACATTTCCAGACTTTCCAGTTCAGACACGGGACGCAAGTCCCTATAGCCAAAAATATGTAGGTTGTCCTGGATCACCTGGTTGCAAAAAGCGTGAAAAGTATAAATATGCACCCTGTACGCGTCGGGACCGATAAATTGCAGGAGACGCTTCCGCATCGCGATAGCGCCCGCGTCCGTATATGTCAGACAAAGAATACCACCGGGAAGAGTATCCGTCCGCGACAGTATATTGCCAATCCTCGCGGACAGAATCTGTGTTTTACCTGTCCCAGGACCAGCGATGACCATTACAGGACCTTCAATACATTCTACAGACTGTCTTTGAACATCATTCAGCCGTTCAAGTTCCTGTTCAAACAACATAGTACGCGAGGACGACTGATTCATAGCAAATCCAATAATGATAAAATACCCATATTCTATTTTAACTCAGCGACCCTTGTAAAACAAAAGAAGGAGGCGCGTGGCAAACCATAGCACCTCCTCAAACTCTTTCTTACCTTTAAGACTAATCGTCTTTGTCGCGTTTAAAGATATTTCCAATACCTTTTCCTATCTTTTCAATCGTTTCAATACTCTTCGTCAACGGTTCCGAGCTTACGTGCTCATAACTTTCCAACTCATATCGATGATATTGCTGCGGATAAATAACAATTTTATTATTTGGAGTAAAGTGCTTGTCCAGCTTCGCGGGGATATTGTCAAGATAGCTCAAGTAGGAAACGGAACCTCTTCTGGAAGAAACAATGATAAGCAAGTCACTCTCCTGAATATTCCGGGCAAGCACAAGAAAATCATCCCAATCGTCAAAGACGTTGAAATTGAAAACCGCGCTTTGATGATGATTCTTTATCTCCTTCTGAATAGCGGCCTTCGTCGCGTCCGTTCCATAATACATAATCGGAATGCTCAGCTCCTGAGCAATCTTGGTAACTTTAAGAAGCCATAGCCTGAAACCATTTTCCTTTTCAGTCAGAGGCGGCGTAATCAAAACGATCCGTTTATGATCTACCAGAGGCCGGTTGACCTGGGTAATAAACAAACTCTTATCGACACTATAAATCAGACTCTCTACTTTCTCACCCATCAACTTGTTCAGAACCCCTGAATGGTGGGGCCAGCCAATCACAATAATATCCGCCGAGATTTCACGGGAAGTTCTTGTGATCCCGCTAACGATATTGTGATCAATCGTCGCGATTACATTGACCTTGATCTCAGCGGCGGTAGCTTGTTTTACAAAACCTTCCAGTCTGTTTCTGGACTTTACCACATTGATCTCCGCTTCCTCATCATTGGGTACGACCGTAAGGAATGAAATGGGTTGAGCGGATTTATTATCCTTGATCAACAAGGTAAACTCAAGCAATTTCTCAATATTGGAGATATTGGCGAAAGGCAGAAGAATTGTTTCAGTATTGGAACCTTCCGTCTTCGTTACAGAGAAGTCGTCATCTTCCGAAGTAATCACTATTTTTTTGGCGGCTTTCTCTGTAGCGAAGGAAGCCACTATACAGGTAATCAGAATCAGGATAATAGTTCCATTCAGAATATTTTCGTCCAGGATATCCGCTTTGTATCCAACAAGAATTACCGCCAGAGTAGCCGCCGCGTGCGCGCTGCTCAACCCGAAAATAAGCTGTCGCTGCACCCCGGAATACCTGAAAGCCAATTGGGAAAAAAACGCGGCCAGCCATTTTCCGAATATGGCCACAACGGACAAAGTACCCGCGACAATCAGCGCGGTAGGACCTTTCATCAGTACACTGATATCGACCAACATGCCCACTGATATCAAGAAAAACGGAATAAAAAGCGAATTTCCGATAAACTCGATCCTGTTCATAAGAGCGGATGAATGCGGGATAAGACGATTGAGCGCGAGACCGGCTACAAAGGCGCCGATAATTGGCTCGACACCCGCCACCTCCGCGAGAAAAGCCGCGAAGAAAACTACGGAAAGGACAAAAATATAATGAGAATGCTTTTCACTTTCCAGTTTGCTGAAAAACCATTTGGAAATCCGGGGAATCAACAAAAACATGATCAACGAAAATATCGTCAATGAAATCCCGAGCCGGAACCAGAACTCCTGATTCAGATCTCCTTTAGAGTTTCCGATAATTACCGCGAGGATCAACAATACCGCTGTATCGGTAAGAATAGTGCCTCCTACGGTAACCGCCACGGCCTGATTCTTGGAAATACCCAGCTTACTGACAATCGGATAAGAAACCAGGGTATGCGTAGCGAACATACTGGCGGTCAGAAAGCTCGCGTTGAAATCATATCCCAACAAGTAATGACAGACTGGAAAACCAGTAGCGAGTGGAACAATAAAGGTAAAAAACCCAAAAAGCATGCTTTTATTCTTGTGAGTCCTGAACTCGTTCAGATCCAGTTCCAGACCCGCGATAAACATGATGTACAACAAGCCAATCGTGGAGAACAGATCAATCGCCGAGTTTTTCTCAAGGATATTAAGCCCATACGGTCCAATGACTACTCCCGAGATAATCAAGCCGATAATCCCTGGAATATTTAACTTCTTCAAAAGAATGGGCGATAAAAGAATGATCAGCAAAATAAGCGAAAAGATCAATACCGGATTACCAAGCGGCAATTCGAACTCATGCATCAAATGATCAAAGAAATGATTCATATACGAAATAGTTACCAAACAAACACTATACTTCTCCTTCTTCAGAACCTTTTGGAATAAAAACAAGCGCGAAATGTAATGAACGACACTCGTTATCCATCCAAAAGGCATGACGAATCTTCTAATTTAAAAAAAATATTTTTTTAAAAAGAGCCTATAATTCCATTTATCTTGATTCTCTTAAAACAAATCGTATAAATACCCGCTATTCATATTTTTTACAGATTAATCCATACTTTTCTGCAGCGTCATTTTCATACACACGAAATACTTAAACCTGATCATGATGCGGCGCGGCGACGCCGATCGCGAAAGCATAATCAAAAAAGCCAGTGTCGGGTATTTCCGGCACTGGCTTTTATTATCCTGGGATTAAAATTAATTAAAAGAACTTATACCGTCTGTCTTTTACATCAGACGCGTTTTTGATGACCTGAGCGATCTGGAAATCGACCCTGCCTCCACGCTGTTGCGCTATCCGGTTCTTATTGGCCGAGTAGTCAGCGATTTCCTGAGCTTCATGCATCTTCGTCAACTCGACGATCGATACACTGCTCTGTCCAATTACCGGTTGACTTTTCTCATTCACCTTTAGACCAAATACCCTGCCTACAAGAAGCGGATCGTAACCTACTCCGGTAATGTAATTACTCGCCAGCGTGATGTCTGAAGCGTTTCCGGAAGTGGCCCCATCACCATAGTTCGCGGCGATCTCCTGAAGCGTCCCGTTGAGGCCCTGAAGTTTATTCTTGATTTCCTCGCCTTTTTTCTCAAGACGGACTTTGTCGGTAATTTCCGCCCTTACTTCGTTCAGGCTGGCGGTCCCAGCTTCTCTGGCTTCCGTAAGTACGGCTACGATAAATTGATTGTCGACTGACTTCACCTCGGATACGTCACCTGGCTCCGCGTCGTTAAACGCCCAGCGGATAATTTCACGCGCGTTACGGATAGAGTTCAGATTACGCTCTACAGGCCGAAGGTTGCTGGCGGAATTGATGGTCAGATTACCATGTTCTTTAGCTTTGGCGTAGAAGTCGGCGCTATCCTTCAATTCGCTGGCGAACTCAAGCGCTTCCTGATATACTCGGTCTTTTGTTTCTTCGCTGTAATCAACCAGGCGATTTACTTCGGCGACCCGGTACATCCTTTTCGTTCTCGGTTCCGTGATTCTGATAATATGGAAGCCGAACTGTGTTTCAACAAGGTTAGGTAGAAGACCTGTTCTTGACGAGTTGAAAATCGCGTCGTTAAAAGGACCAACCATCGCGCCTTCGCTAAACCAACCAAGGTCTCCACCTCTTACAGAAGTGGCGTCTGTTCCATGTTCAGCGGCCATTTCTTCAAAAGAAGCTCCATTCCGGATCTGATTCAGCACATCCTGCGCCTTCTTCCTGGCTTCCGCTTTTTCGTCGTCGCCATTAAACCTGAAAAGGATGTGTCCCGCTCTCGCGGAATAAATGGAATCTTCCTGGCTTCCTGTTATTTTAAAAAGCTTAAAGCTGTTGTTTGTGAGATAAGGGCCATACACATTACCCGTCTCCAGATTACCCGCGTCCTGAAGCTGCTCCGCCAATTCACCCATTCTGGTGTACTTGACCGGAACATATTCATCGGTATTGAACTGAACAAACAAGGAATCATCCTGCGCGTTTTTGAACTCCGTCACTATCCCTTCAAGATCGCTGGAAATAGCGAGAGAGTCTTCGGGAGACGGATGAACGGTAAATACTACATAGTCAAGAGAACGCGCTTCTTCTCTCTTATAAGCGTTCTTATTCCGGTCAAGATGTTTTTTTAATTCCGAATCGGTAATTTTTATGGCGGAATCAGGAATAATGGAGAACGGAACATTCACATAACCTATCTCCGCCTTTTGATTGGTCGCGAGATAGTCTCTCTTAGCCTCGGCTGTAGTAACGTATTCCGTTTTCTTTAAAAGATTGGAATACTTCTCCCTCAATCTGATTTCCGGAATCTGCGTATCCACATAAAGCCATAGGAACTGATCCTGTTGCGGATACTGGGCGAGATTCGCGAGGAAGTTAACGACCATTTCCTTGCTGAAGCTTTCCGGATTGCCAAACAACTGGCGAACCATGGAGTGAATAAAGTCACCCTTGGTCAAATCTTCCCATTCCTCATCTGTAACGACAAGGCCAATTTCGTCAAACTGCTCGCGATATCCATATTCAAACAGAAGCTGGTTCCAGGCGTTGTCATGGATCATAGCGCGATCGTTTTCGGATACGGAACGATTGTATTGCATGGAATAATTTCGTTCGGCAATACTAAGCTGACGCTGATATTCTTCGGCGGAGATCTTTTCACCGGCGATCTCCCCTACTTTGTTGTCCGAACTTCTCAGTATGGAGTTTTGGCCAAAAAACAGATCGGTTAAAAGAAACATAGCAAGCGCCGCTATCACCGTAACGACGACTACTCCCGATCTTTTGTTGATTTCATTAAATATTGCCATTTCTAAGTTTTAATAAAAAGGATTGCAAAATAATCACATAAAAACATAAAAACAAAATTACACAAGCTCGAACCGGATTCTTTTTATGTTTATTTACTGGTTGATTTCCTGGAATTTGCCCCGATCAACTTATAAATTCCGAACAAAACAAATACCAGCATAAAGATCCAGTAACTGGCCGCGAAGCCATTGATTGTCGTCTGGTGCACCCCAACCGCCAGAAAAAATATTACCAGCGAAAGGAAAATAGATTCATATAGTTTCATTCACAGTCAAGAAAGATGTTCGCGGAAGGTTTTAAAATTTTATAAGAGGAAAAATCCTCATCAGCTACCATGCCGTCACCCGTCATGATTTCGCACGGAGTCTCTATCCGCACAAACTTTTCGGTCGTAATTTTCTTCTCGTTCGGACTCCATATCAATTCTTCGGAAGAAAGTTTATTTTTTTCTTTCAGATTTTCAACGACTACGTCGCCGTTCACGACATAGACATTTCTGTCTTTGAAGAAACGCGCTTCATTTCCTTTCAACGTAGAAGTCATCTCTCTGGTATCAAGATCAAAAAACTCCAGATACACGCCTTCCGGAAAAACCTTGTCTCCGTTCTGCAACTCATACTCATACGCTCCGGTAAAGCGGATCTTCAGCCTCGCGGAATCCGAAAAGAAGGTTTCAAAATCGTATAATTCCATAACCGGTCCTTCGTAGGGATCAGGCTTGATCATTTTTTCATCGGAGCATGAAACAAGCGAAGCGCCGCAACAAAGAAAAAAGAGAAAGCCGAGTCTCATCATCTTGCTTACTGAATTTTTCTTCTGGTAAACCATTTATCGGTAATTAAGATTCCAGCGCTTAGCTTAACGTATAATTCCTGACCTGGTCCAAGATTTACGCTACCCTGACTTCCTCCGCTCAGCGCCAGGGTTACTTTATTCAACGGTTGATTTTTATCCGCGGGATTAAGTCGCCCTATGGGAATAGAGGTTCCAACACTTAAGGAATAGTCGTTGACATAGCTGTTCTGAACCATAAAGGGCAGTCGCTGCATAGCTACGCCAAAGCGCAGGGCCGGCGTCTTGGGCGTGTACGCTCCATGCTCTCCCAACAGCTTGATTTCCGCGCCCAGAGACAAGCGATACGAATTGACATATTGGACACCGGGCGTAGCCGATACCGCTCCACCCCATGAAGTATAGGTAAAGTCCGCGCCCAAAGTCCATAATCGAGCCTTCTGCAAAGCCACCCCAACCGCCAGTTCCGATGGGAGCGTCGTAGACATCCTGCCAGTCTCCACTACACTGTCCGACAAAATAAGTCCGAACATATTCCTATTTTCAAAAGAACTGCTTCCTGTACCAAACGCGTTGGCGACAAAGCTATAGGTCGCTCCGATATTGAGCAACATGGAGGAGTCCCTGGCGGTTTTTATAGGAATGGTATAAAAAAGCGCGGGCTTGAAAGAAAACGCCTTGTAGCTCATCTCCTGAACCTGACCGGAACGGTTCGCGTAGACAGCGTCGATCGGAGTTCTTAACTGTGAAAAGTTTTCCGTATCAAAGGAGCCGAATATGAAACCGCCTTGTATTCCCAGTGACAAATGAGACGTAATATCGCAACCTATGGAAAGAAAAAGCTGATTGAGACTCCCCCGGGCGTTATTAATTTCCCTTACAAGAGTAGAATCCGGCAATGAATATTCATAATACGTGTTGTAGTTGGCTTCAGAGTACGGAGCGAGCCCCACTACGGTCGTGACACGCTGCGTAAGAGGGAGCAAAAGCGCGAAATGCTGATAAGCCAGAAACCTGTCCGTATAATCGCCCGTACCAGCGCGAACAAAGCGTACGCCACCGCTTCCGGCCGCTTCAAACTTCGTATACTTCCGGGTTGGAATCCTGAGCGACATTCCTTCTCTCACTTCGCCCGCGAACCGGTTCAGGGAGCGAATCTCATCTTCCGTCACAGAATAGGTTTTGGCGATGGATACCATAGTCTCACCAGCGGCCACGACATGGGATAGAGACCGTGTACGGGATAGCATGGCCGGATTTATAAAGTTCATGTATTCGATATCCGACATCGCGATACCTGTCCCGGCCATACCTGAATTTCGAAGAGAGTGTAAGGGTTTCAGTTCACCTAAACCATAGGAAGAATAAGGATTGTTTCGAGAATAATCGGTCTGCTGGGCCTGGACATTATTTACAACCAGCGCTATACAAAAAAACACTAAAAATAGCTTATGCTTTAAATACATTGTATTCCAAAATAAAATTTAATCCAATCAAAATCAGTTCCGGCGCTACAAAGATGCCAGCTTTTAAATTCCTATCAAAAAAAAAGCCGTCGCCTCCTGTAATAATTATATCGCAATCCGGATAAGCCGCGCGATAGCGATCAATCATTCCTCCGACTTCAGCGGTCATTCCGTTGAGGATTCCGCTCCGGATCGCTTCATTCGTCGATTTTCCCGCCAATGGCGCCGGAGCCCTTTCTTCCACTATGGGTAAACGTGCCGTGAACGCGTTTAATGCCTTAAAGCGCATGTTTATTCCCGGACTGATGGTCCCTCCCTCATAAATCCGATCCCGGCTGATAAAATCCGTAGTAAGGCAAGTCCCCGCGTTGATCACCAGACAGTCTCGACCTGGATAAAGGGCATAGGCTCCCGCGACCGCCGCGATCCTGTCGGAACCCAGCGTCGCCGGTGTCGTATAGTTGATCGTAAAGGGCAAAGCGACCGCGCCATCGATCCTCAATACGCTTTTTCTTTCGCTGAGCCAGGTGAAATCTATGGAAGAAACTGAAGACAAGACGATATGCTCCGCTTCCGGAACCAAATCCGGAGAAAATTCCGTATTGGGAATCACCCTGACTTCTTTCAAAACACCCGAATCAAAATATCCGATTTTCGTGTTTGAATTACCAGAGTCGATTACTAAGTTCATTTTCAAAATTAATAAATACTTTTGCACAAAGTTTATATTGCTCTATGAAATATCCGGAAAAAGTAGTGATTGGCCTCATGTCAGGCACCTCACTGGACGGGCTGGACATAGCGGCCTGCCTGTTTTCGGGAGAGGGGGCCAGCCAGCGTTTTCAACTTCTCAGGGCTGAAACCATCGAATACGACGCCAGACTGAAAAAAAAGCTATCCGGGCTCATGTCCGCCAGCGCCCTGGAGTACGCCCAAATGGACTTCGACTTTGGTTATTATATGGGGGATCAGGTAGCCGTATTTCTAGATCGTCACTCGCTCAGGGCGGATCTGGTCGCGTCGCACGGACATACCATCTTTCATCAGCCTCACCTTGGATTTACTTCGCAAATAGGCCATGGAGCCTGTATCTCGGCCCGATGCCGCCTGCCAGTGATCTATGATTTCCGATCCCTGGACGTAGCCCTGGGTGGGCAAGGAGCTCCATTGGTACCCATAGGCGATAAACTCCTGTTTGGCGATTTTACCTATTGTCTCAATCTGGGTGGTATCGCCAATATTTCTTTTGACGATTCCCGCGGCAATCGCGTCGCTTTCGACATTTGCCCTGTCAATATGGTGCTCAATGAACTGGCCTCCAAACTCAACAAAGAGTATGATAAAAACGGCGACATAGCCGCTTCCGGCAAACTAAGCCCTGATTTGCTAGACCAGCTTGAAATACTCGACTTTTACCATCAGTCAGGACCTAAGTCCCTGGGCAGAGAATGGGTCGAAAAAAACATATTCCCGCTATTAGACAGGTATCCTATTCCTGTTTCCGATAAACTACATACTTTTTGCGCGCATATCGCCCGCCGCGTAGCCGCGGTGTTGCCTGTGGAGAATGGGAAAGAGAAAAAAATTCTTATAACAGGTGGTGGAGCCTTTAATACTTTTTTGATAAACGTATTCCGGCAAACCTTTTCCCGGAAAATCGCGGTACACATACCCGATAGGGATATCATCGCGTATAAGGAAGCGATCGTATTCGCTTTTCTGGGATATTTACGCGCCATTGAGGTTCCCAATTGCCTCGCCTCCGTTACGGGAGCGTCACGAGATAGTCTCGGAGGCTTATTGGTTAACCCATGAACCACCCTAAAGCTTCCTTAGCGACGATTATCGCTATCGTCTGAATCAACTACAAATTATTTTTATACCTTTAGATAAACAAACCAATCCATTAATATAATTTAAATGAAAAAACTACTACTCGTCTTAAGTTTTCTGATCCCGGGCCTGATTCAGGCGCAATGCCACGCGGATTTTGACTATTTCGTACAAGCGGACACGCTGGTCGCTTACGCGATCCAGAACGATACATCCTCCGCCAGCAGGCAATATGAATGGCGACTAAACTACCACCAAATCATCAGCTCCGCGCAATCCATTTCTCCTCACGGTCTCCAGCCGGGCTTTCATGAGCTAACCCTCAAGGTCGTATACGCGGATACCGCGACATGCTTTATGACAAAACTGATAAAAATTGGCGACGCTCCTTGTCAGCTTGAGCCATTCGCTTATCAAGTCCAAGGACTTTCAGTTGATTTTGACTTTAACAACTCTCTTGAACACGATACCTTGTTCTATACCTATACCTGGAATTTTGGGGACGGCGCTTTCAGTCAGGGATGGTATCCAACCCATGAATACCCGACATCGGGAACCTATGAAGCGACATTGTACAAAACGGGGCCGGATACCTGTTCCGTAAGTCTGTCGATTGAGGTTGGCGAACCCTGCTCCGTCGACTTCAACTTTTCAATATCCGGCAATACGGTAAGCTTTGACGGCACCAGCAATCTTATCGGAGATGGTTCCACGCTCTATTGGGATTTTGGCGACAGTACCCAGACTTCGACAGGCGCCTCAAATACGCATACCTATAACGCGGCTGGCCAGTATCTGGTAACACTGAGCGTCGAGAATCCCCGCGGAAGGTGTCAGATTAAAAAATGGGTGGTAATTGAAGATAAGGATACTTCGACGCTATACCCTGTATCAATCATACTAAGTGTCAATTCAGGCATCCTTCATAAAAATATCGTTTCCTTTTACTCAACTGATCAGGCCACCATTGAATTCGTAAAAAGCATTGTTCTTGACAGCGGCTATGTTCACAGATACCAGCTCCCCCAAGGCAGCTATCTGATCCAGGCTACACCGCATCCCGACTCCGACTATTTTCATATCTACGAACCTACGTACTATGGAAATTCGACGGACTGGTCCTCCGCGACAATATTACAACTTACCGAAAGTAAAAGCATATCCATCGACATGATCGCCATGACGGATCAAAACAGGCCGGACGATTCATGGTATACCGGTGAGGATCGTATTGAAGGCCATATATACGAAACCAATCCTAACGCCCGCGCGCTTGGCAAGACAGGATTTGAAAGCGTTATGGTGACTCTGTACAACTCTTTGGGGCAAAAGCTTTCCGTCACCTTTACCGATAGCGAAGGCAGGTACGTCTTTACCAACCTGCCAGCGGGTGACTATACCCTGAAAATCACCTATCCGGGCAATATGGAATCCATGACATTGCAGGTAACGCTGGATGGCGACTCTTCGACGATCGAAGAGACCGAAGCGCTGGACTGGTCCAAGGAATATCTGGTGACAAATACGTTTTCCAAAAACGAATCCACCCATATTCTTATCGCTCCCAATCCTGTGACGGACCACTTGATAATCAATGGCCCGACCGGAAAATTTGAGTTCGAGATAATCAATACTTTCGGACAGGTCATCGACAAAGGCGCCGGAGATTCCAAAACCATCATCAACACTACAAATCTCCTTCCCGGCGCCTATCTGGTCAGAATACACGACAAGAATGGCGTAACGATAAAACAAATCATAAAAAACTAGGCGGAGTCACAAGCCCCGATTAATAAGCCTCAGGCGGAACTCTTTTTGAGTTCCGCCTGAGGCTTATTCCACTTACACTTTTCAATACTATATTCTTCATACTCCCCCAATAAGCTTTCCTCAATCCGGACGAACCAATTCCTGATAAAAATTTACTCGTCAAATCGCGGCGTTGTAAAAAAACACCTCTGTTTACTGCTTCCCCATACCACAAACTGATTTTATAATAAGCCCGAAGACTGGCCTCCTTCTAATATAAAAGGCGGCCGTATTCAGAAATACGCGCCGCCTTTTATATTAGAAGAACTATAGTATTACTTCATTCTTCCCTTTTCTTTTTCAATCGGATTCTCGTTTTATTCTCCTGTCCATTGATCAGGCGTTTTATATTTTTCTGATGGGTAATCACCACCACACTCGCGAGCGCGAACGCGAAGACAATCGTCAGCGGCTCATCCGGCTTGAATCTTGGCATAAGAAAAGCCATAGGAAAAGCGAGAGCCGCGAGCATGGAACCCAGAGAAACATATTTTGAAATCACCAACACGATAAAAAATACACCGATACAAATCAACGCTATTGTAAGGTTGATCGCCAGGATCATTCCCAGCAACGTAGCTACGCCTTTACCTCCCCTGAAGTTGGCGTATATGGGAAAAATATGCCCAAGCGCCGCCGCCAAACCAAAAAGCAGCATCCATAGCTCCAGTTTGTCCGCCGAGATCTGATGCATCTCCAAAAGCACGCGGGCCAGATTGGTCGCCATAAAGCCTTTTAAAAGGTCCGCGATCATGACCACAACCCCCGCCTTCTTTCCCAGTGTACGGAGCGTATTGGTCGCTCCGGCGTTTCCGCTCCCATACTCCCTCACGTCAATCCCGTGAACAGCCCTGCCATACCATACCGCTGTAGGTATGGAACCGACAAAATACGCGATCAATAAACCGATAATAATAAAAATAACGTCCATCTATTAATTAAAACATTAATTCTGATAAAACAGTTTGTCCGGCAATTTAAGCAAAACGCGCCTAACAGTAAATTTTTATTCTCTTATTACGGGTTAGTTCCGTTCAGAGTTTTATTTAAGCAGGTTCCGGAGTCGCTCCTGTTCCTGCTGCAATCGTCGTTTTTCTTCGATACTATGCTCTTTCTTAACACGATTCAATTCAGGTTCTTCGATTACCTTACCCTGTTTTTTTCTCACAGGCCTACCTTCTTCCTCAAAATCTTCATAATCCTCCTCGACAAGCTCAGGTTCTTCTTCTTCCTGAATATCAAGCTCCAAAACAGGCTCATCCGAAGTTTTTGGAATACGATCCGGTACATAACCCGTCTCTCCCCTCAGATATTTTTGTTTAAAGTCCGTCAGGAAGTCCGATTTTTCCATAAAATCCGCTTCCACAAAAAACAGCTTCGTACGATCGGTCTGCTCACCCTTGGAACGTTTCGCGATCACCGCGTTGACTTCATCGCTTGAAGAAGTAATAGCGACCCGGTTATTGTCATAGGTAAAGAAATACCAGTTGTTCGGAGTCGGTTCCAGCAACAGATTGACGACATCTCCGTTCAGTGTTTTCCGGATTTCCACGTAGCCCGTCATCACGCGATCAATCTCCGTCGTATTGATATTCGCCACTTTTACAGGCCCATGGCTATAAAACGCCTTATGCGTATTGGACCATTTCATATTGACATCCGACAGGACTATCCCATCCGCGAATACCCCGGAGATCTGATATAGAGGAAGCGAAACCCCGGCGGATTTATTGAGATAGTTCTTATACTCCTTGTCCCCGATCAGGTCCAGCATCTTTTTATTCTTCTTCATCTCCATAGCGTGCAACAAGACGGGATCCTGAATCATTTCGGACTCGTGCGGCGGAATAATATCAGCCACGATACGGATATTGTCCGCCAAGGCCACCGGAATCGTCTTATGCATGGCAAACTTGAAAACCATCATATTGTTGAATGAATAGAAGCTCGAATCAATTTCCGCCGACCCACTTCCCGAAGCCAGAAGGCGCAATCCTTTATTTTCCTCTATGTAATTGAATAACCCGCTAAACTCTACGGTGGAGTTATTGTCGTCGTAAATAAATAAGTTGCCCGCCACCATATCCGGATCCTGGAGCTTTCTTTCGGAAGCCACCTTAAAGATCGATGAATCCGGATGGGAGCTAAACTTCAGAATACCTTTGGTCATGAATACGTCAAAATCTTCCGGCTCATCCTTTTCGGAAATAAATGTAGTATAGAGATCCGTCTTATTATTAATGCTCAGACCGGTGGTAAGGGGATTGCCGTTGTCCGCCTTCGGGTCTTCCAGCATAATCCGAACATTGGTATTATCCCCATCATTTTTGTATTGTAGCCACTGCGAATAGCTCAGCGCGCCCTTCAGGTCAAGTTTGACATAGCCGTCAAACAAAAGCTCAGGCAAATCTGAATGCATCGTGACTTTTCCCTTGTATAGGATTTTTTTGGCGACCTCAATAGAATCCTCCGGATATATCAGACCGACCGCCACCGTTCTTTTTCGCTCACTTACCGTGTTGAGTACAGCCGGTTGCTCCAGTTCCTGCATATGCTGATTCTGTACCGATTCCACTTCTTCCACACTTTCCTGTTTGGAAGACTTCTTGTCCTTTTTACCTTTGCCACCAGCTTTCTTTTTCTTGCCCGAAGCTTCCTGTTCCTGAGCGATCTTTTCATTGGCAAGCTCTTCCAGCACAGTCTCGCTTTCCTGACTCGCTACCAGAAGCGCCTGAATATCTTCCTCCTGATCTCCCGAATCACTTTTTCCCTTCTTCTTACTTTGTTTGTTTTCCACCACCTGATTCATGGCGGCGTAGTTCTTAAAGATAAACGAATAGTTATCTCCGCTGGCGTTTGTATAGGAATATGTCGCGGTACCTCTAAGCCTGTAGCGTCCTTTGACCTCAAAAGTCCCATCGTATAGATGATGGTAGGCGTTGACAGTGTCAAACTCGGCCTTGACATTATAAAGGGTCTCCATCAACGCGTTTTCATAAATCGTCACTTTGTTGTTTTCCGGAAACAGCCTGCCATCGATCACATTGATATGAGGTACTCCCTCAATATTCAACGACAAGGTTTTCATATCATAAATTCCCGCCTTAGCGTTGAACGCGAGCGAATCCTGATGTGGATGGGTAGAATAGAAATAGGAATTGGATATATCATGGCCTTCCGTATTCATAACCACTCTTTCTTCATTGAGATACCAGACACCTTTCTCAATGGATGTCTTATATCTCAGATATGGAAATTCCGTACTCGCGAAGCCGGCTACTTCAGGACCAAAGGTGGCCACGTCCTTTTCGAGGTCGAAGGTCAGGCGGCAATCGGAGCTTCGGATCGCGGGCTTGGCGGGAATCTCCGAACGCACTGTAAAAGTGGAATGCCGTCCTTCAAAACGTTTTTGTTCAAAATGAAACTCCGGTGAGATCGACACGGAACCCCGGGTTTCCAGCACTCCGGAACCCAGCATTCCTCTTTCTGTAACGATAGCCGTACCATTCAGCTTCGCGGAATTGTCATACAACTGAAAAGGATCTGTCATATTGGTAAGCTCCATGCTGTCTTTACGAGGCTTCCAGCTCATCTCATATTCTCCAACCGTCAACAAAGGAAAGGTAACGCTCTGAGGCAAATCCTTATGTGTTCCCGCCTTTGTATCTGAATTCGTTCCAATTGTCAACACGGAATCAACGAAGAAATGAAACTGATTGGAGTAGCAGGTCGTGTTCAGGTATTCAATATGTCCGTTCCCCGTAAGTCCTCTGTTGTCCATCGTAATCTTATTGAAATAACGTCCCTTTCCTTCATACAACTGAAAGCCATCGGAAGGAACCGCGTATTCAAAACCCATGGAAAAGTCAGGCATAACCACAAGCTTCGTCTGAAAAACCGGGAATATGCCCGCCGATTCGAACTCGCCGTCAAAACCGATGGACTGAGGGTCGTTGCTCGCGAGACTATCTACTGTAAACGGAGGAATTTTGAAACGAATGGTCGTATCGTATACCCCTCCGGCGATTTCCTGCTTGTCAAAAAATACGGAAGCGCCGGAGTTCGCGCTAAAAATGGGATATTCCGGATAGTTTACCCTTCCGGATTTATTATCCGGCTTATTCAGATAAAGCGTTCCGGAAGAATACCGCAATTCGTTACCCAATACTCTCGCCTTCTTGTCTCCGCTTCTTCCCCCCTTTTCTTTAGGATCAATGGCCGCGAGCCTGATTTTGTCAATTTCCGGCATATGTACCAGAAAGCTATCGTAATTAAACTCGAAATTCTTCCCGATAAACTGGAAGTTGGCCGTATTGATCCGGCCATCAAACGCGAATCCCCGATCACCTTTAATCACCAGGGTCTTACTTTCCGGAATAATGAATATGTTGAGGGAGTCCATGATACGGACCATATCCACCCCTCGTACCGTCAGATCTCTGGAGTCCAGGTCCAGCGTCGCGTTGTTACCAGATGGTTCCAGCGATTCAAAAGAAAGGTTGTCATAATCCTTCTGATCCCGACGGGCTTTGACATAGTGTACGGCTTTGGCCCGGATAGTGATCTCTCCCGACCTGGGTTTATAGTCAATAAACCCCTGTCGCATGAGACTTACCATGGCGCCTCGAAGAGTATTTTCCTCTATTTTGAATGTAGTAGCCAGCTCATGAATGGTAAACGGCTCATAATCGTCCGCTTTGGTTTTCGCCTTCTGACCTTCCGCGTACCCTATGATCATTTGTAATGGGTGAAATCGATATACCCCTTGTAGTCTGGCGTATTTGTTCGCTTCAAAAAACTCGTTCGACTCAAACTTGCCCGTCAGTTCAGAAGCCGCGTTTGTAATGGAAAACTGAATCTGAGAAGTCTCAATATTCCAGATCAGCGCGTCGACCGTAATTTCCATGCGGTGGTATGTATCAATAAAAGGCGTATATCGGTATCCTGAGGTTTTAGTCAGGCGCAGCGTCGAATTATTCTTGGTATACTGCAATATGGTCCCCGGATGATAAATGGAATCGTTATTTCCCTGGTAAATCACGATGGACGCGATATTGCCGAGAATAGTCGAATCGGAAATTTCGAAACGGTTGGCGATCGCCTTGATCTTTACCTCTCCATTGCGCTTGATCAAGATTCGGGAACGTCCTTCATCCAGCGATGAACTATAAATCTTACGTCCTTCCAAAGACAGTCCTCCGTAGTATTCAATATTTTCTCCCACCCCTTTGAGTGGAATATTGCTGGCGAAAGACTTGAATCTGGGATATTGAGCGTCTTCGGCTCTGATTTTTTTCTTGCTTTGAAACTCAAAAACGCCTTCTACCAATTCATCCGTTTTTTGAGGATAATGAAGGACTACCTGTTCAGCGTTGAATTTGGGAGATTTGACATTAAAGTTGTATTCTTTCAGTTCGACAAAGATTTCATCCGGAGCGGCTCCCGCGGTCGCCCAGTCCACCATCCCGCCATTGCCGACAAAAACCCCGTCTTTCAACATCAATGTGCCGGTTGTTTTCCTGATAACCGCGCTATCATGCTCGGTCACGATGGCCAGATCCGATTCTTCCAGTTCGATGACCGCTCCTTGTATGACAGGCTGAGGCGGAGCCGCGTAACCGACATTGAGCATATCGGCGAGATGGTTCTGCTGTTCTTCAAAACCACCCGAAGAAGTTTGCTCATCATCCCAGCCATCGTCTCCCCAATCATCCCAGCCTCCGGACCAGTCTTCCTGAACCTGCTCCTGATTGTCCCAATCGTCAAAATAGTCCAGGTCGTCGCCCGACCTTCCTTCCAGCGCCTGGTCGTAAGCGTCTATCGGCGATACGTCCGGCAGGGCTTCAATATAGCTGAATTTAAAGGAAGAGGTCTTCACGTGCAACTGGTTGTAGGCGGAAGAATAAAAAAGATCCTTTTCCAGAAAAAGCGCCATGGTCTGAAAAAATTCGTTCCTCGCCTTGGCGTCGTAATGTTTCAATACTTTTTCAGTAACATACAATATCGAATCTATATCGGCGCTACTCATCCGATGCCGCTGAACGGCGCTCACAAGAGCGGAGTAAAAATCCGTAAAATTGGTACTGGCCCGCAAACGTTTGCGGGCCATATCCTGGCTAATACGGATAACACTCTTTTTGGTATTCTCGTCAAGGCTCCCGGTCCACACTGAAGAGAACTCGTTGTAGACCCGAATAGAACGCTCACTTTTGGTATTGGTCATCATCTGACCCGCCATCTGAATAAAACCCTGAGGGTCATCCGGAAAAACGTATTGCGCGTTGGCCTTTACAACAAAGAAGAGCAAAAAACCCAATAAAAGATTCTGATAGTTTGACATATAAGCAATCCTATAATTTCGAAAACACCAGGCAAGCCCAGTTATTCTTGTATGTTTCTTTTTCCAGTGTCAGATCATACTTCCCGGCTTTTACGGAAATATCGTCCTGATCGGTTTTATAAAATCCGCTCAAAAGGAGCTTTCCTCCTTTTCTTAATTTTTCGGCGTAGCGCGGGATTTCTTCCAGCAAGACGTTTTTATTAATATTCGCCAGGAGAATATCATACTGATCCCGGAGCCGAAGTGTTTCGATAGTACCCTGCGAAACGGATATGTTCACGCGATTATTTAACTGAACATTCTCTTTCATATTGTTGAAAGCCCAGTCTTCGATATCAAAAGCGTCGACCGAGATGGCTCCCAGCTTTTCAGCCAGTATGGCCAGTATGCCGGTCCCGCTTCCCGCGTCCATCACTACTTTGCCCGTATGATCGATATCAAGCTGATTTTCCACCATCATCGAAGTAGTTTCATGATGTCCGGTCCCAAAGGACATTTTGGGATTGATAATGATCTCCAGAGGATATTCGGGATCAGGAGCGTGGAAGGAAGCCCTGATCATACACCTGCCCGCTATACGCGTCGGATCAAAATTCTTTTCCCACTCTTCGTTCCAGTTCTTTTCCTCCAGATCTCCGTAGGAGTACTCCAGGGGAAAAAGCTCTTTATATTTTTGTACCAGATCTTTCAGACAAGCCTCGTCGAAATGCTCCTTTACCACATAGGCGTCTAGCTGATCGCCTTCCATGGCAAAGGAGTCATAATGGTATTCATTGAGTTCGGCGATGAGAATATCGGAAAATTCTTCAGGTATTGACAAGGTCACCTTGACGTATTTCATCCGCGTCGGAACTATTGTTTAAGATTAAAATGATTTCGCGATATCAATAAAGTCGCGGGACTTCAGGGAGGCTCCTCCAATAAGGCCGCCATCCACATCAGGACACGCGAACAATTCCCGGGCGTTGTCGGGCTTGCAGCTACCACCATACAGGATGGACGTCTGGTCGGCTACCGCCTGGCCATACTTGCTCGCCAGATGTTTCCTGATCTCCGCGTGCATTTCCTGAGCCTGAGCCGAAGAAGCCGTCACACCGGTACCAATCGCCCATATGGGTTCGTACGCGATTACAATCTTTTTAAAATCATTTTCCGACAGGTGAAAAAGACTCTCCGTCAACTGTCGTTTTACAAACTCGATATGGATCCCCTGCTCTCTCTGCGGCAAAGTCTCTCCACAACAAAAAATCGGCGTTATATTGTTTTTCAACGCGATATTTACTTTTTCAGCGAGCTCCGCGTTTGTTTCATTAAAATATTCCCTACGCTCACTATGTCCAAGTATTACATACTCTATCCCAATGTCGGCGAGCATCGAAGCGGATATTTCTCCGGTATAGGCGCCGGATTCCTTGGTATGGCAATTCTGGGCGCCAACCTCCACGTCGCTGCCCTCCGTCAGCTTCCTTACCGCCGTCAAATACACATAAGGCGCGCACAATATCAATTTTACATCCGAGCGTACTTCAGATCCGGCCATATTTACTACTTCCGAAGTCAGCGCTTTTCCATCTTCGAGGGTTTTATTCATTTTCCAGTTCCCGGCAACGATCTTTTTTCTCATTTTTTATAAAAAATTTAAAATTAAACAGTATGAATTGGACAAATATAAGATTTTTCCTCCGGAATATCAGCATGGAAGATCTCCGCTATAGGGAAAGTTTAAAGTATATGGTTTAAAGCGAAAAAGATTCCAAACGAGGCCGCGCCAAATCACTTCGCCGCGATTCCCGCGAGGATTATAGCCTGAATAAGAATAAACACTTCGAGAGGGAGCTTGTTGCCGATAACCGGACAAACACCCCTCGGATCGCCTCCGCGGCCTGACGCCGGATCGCGCTTAACTCTCTCTGGCCTTCATATATATTTCATCCGAAATCAACCGCTTATAATGCTGATAGCGATTTAGTATATCCTCTACATACCGTACTGGTTCCTCACCCCGGCAATAGCCAAAGCGAACCACCGGATCGGCGTAGTACACCGGATTGGCCTTTAACAGCATAAAAGCCGCCACATCTTCCCAGCGATCAGGATTCTTGTGGTATTTCAGGGCCAGTCTCCGCGCGTCTTCCACATGCGCCTGCCCCGCGTTATAACTGGCCAATATGAACTTCACGCGCTCCTCCGGATCCTGAATCTTGTTTTTCCAGTAGTTATCGAGCCAACTGAGGTACGCGATCCCCCCCCGGATGCTCTGGGCGGGATCGCGCGTATCCGATACGCCAAACGCGGCGGCGGTTCTCGGCATCAGTTGCATAAGGCCAGACGCGCCGGCCCAGGATAAGGCCATAGGATTAAATCTGGATTCCTGATAGATCAACGCTGTAATCAGGCGCCAGTCCCAACCCGCTTTTTCCGATTCCCGGATCACGATGGCGTCGTAAGGAGAAACAGCCGACGCGCAGGTAGTCAGACGGGAGCAATTGACCATTTGGCGCGCCAGATTCGAATTACCATAATATTTATGATTCAATACCCCCCAACGCGATCGCTTACGGACATCCCGCAGCCAATGATTGATTTCCACCAGCAATTCGGGAGAATCAGCGCGTACCGCCCAGGCGATATACTGATTGAACCCTATCGGCGTCTCCATGTCAAGTTCCGGATACCATGCCTTGACATAGCGCGCGGTCCGCTCATCCGCCACGGTATAGTCGATCTCTCCGCGAGCCACCATCCGCATAAGCTCTTCCGTCCCGATGTCTCCGCCCTCATAGCGAACCATCAGACTGGCTCCAGTCTCCGACATCAGATTGTCGAGCCGTCTGGAATAAGGCGAATCCCGGCGCACATGAATCTCCCTTCCCTGTAAATCCAGCAAGTCCCGAACGGGCTTACCCTCATCCCGGCGTTGCACCAGCACTTGCCTTGTCGTAGCGTAAGGGTCTGTAAAACGAATTCTTTCATCCCGCTCACCAGTAAGGATGAGGTTGTCCGCGACGATATCTCCTTCTCCCCTACGCAACAACGCGTATACCGAATCCATATCCCGGGCGAGAACCACTTCCAGCCGAACCCCCAGATTCCGGGCGAATAACTCCATCAACTCATATTCATAACCCATGGGAGTCCCCTTGTACATAAAATAACTCATATAGCTATAGCCTGTAAGCACGATCAGCTTACCGCGCTCACGGATTTGCTCCAGGTCGATCGCTACCCGCGATTCGACAACCTCGTCTTCCGGAAGAGTTTCAGGCAAGGCCTCGATCAGGCTCGAATCAGCCGAAGTCAGATAGGTACCGCCCCCAGGCTGCGCGCATGAGGCGAAAAAAACAAGGCTAACAAGAACAATCAGTACTTTTAGCTCAATTGATCCGACAAAACCACACTTCTCCATACCCAATTGAATTTTAAAAGCCCGAACCCGAAAAAACCGAGCGACCGGTACCTGCTTTATTAACCGGAGGAGCAAAAGAAATGTTGAGAAGCGCGGGAAACACGGGACCCTATAGAGGCTCCGCTCGGAATGACAGTTATGGCAAATAAACGCGGCGAATAAAAAGACAGGACGGGTAAAAGGTATCCCTTTAGTTTCCGGAAGAACGCGGCAGGCTCTTGGAGAAGTAATTGACCCAGAGAAGAAAAAATACGATAATAAAGGCGTATACCACGTAATTGAAGATATCGTGTATGGTTTGAGTCATACTATTGTGGTAGTGATTGGTAAGGACAATGGAGATGATACGGACATTGTTGAGTAAAAAAATGATCGAGACGCCCAACAGCACGCCGCCCAACTTCCACCACCAAGCCCTGGCGACGCGTATAGGATAAGCCATCACGAGAGCGATCAGGGCGATCCAAAGCTCGACAGCCAGACAGGCATAATGAATTCGAACTCCACTGGCGCCTTTAATCAAAAGCAGTTTGCCATTAGTAATGGTTTCATACCCGGCAAGACCCAATACAAACGCGGACACTTGGGTATGAGCCTGAGTAATGACCATAACCAGATTGTAACCTCCAAAGAAGTCGCTAAGATCATAACGGCCATTAGGATCGACCAGGCCGACGTAGCCCAGATACAAGTATTTGAGGAGAAAGTACAAGCCTAAGACCATTCCTGTAAAAACCAGCAAAGGCTTGTACTTTTTTATTTTTTGCCACATAGTATAGTGGAAAATCAAGCGGAAAAACAGGGGGTATTTTATTGAGCTTTATCCATAATTTGTCGGAAGATGCGTTTGGCTCCTATCGCGAGACCACCCAAAAGGAGAAGCGCGACACCTCCGTCAATAGGAATATCTTCAAGAGTTGGCGCTCCGTCATCTTCTCCAGGAGGAGGGCCATCTCCCTCGTCATTTTGAATAGAATACCTACTTGTATACTCTGAAAAAGATTCACTTTTCCCAAAATTTCCAGTAGAGAAGCCGGGGCCAGCCCACGCAAACGATATATGTAGGGTCAAACTAACCAACAGTGTAAATGTGAACTTATTTATTTTGCACATCGCCATATTCTTTTTAAAATTCCGATTCATTTTAATATAAAACAACTCGTTCAGAATGCGACCTTTCTCCTGAAACGACATTGACAATATACATTCCCGCACGATCGAGGGATGTAAATGTAAAAGACTTGTTCACCAGATCAACATCGGAATAATGCGCGATAACACGACCTGCTATATCATATAAAGCGACTTCAGCGCCTTGCTCTACTTCCAACCCCTGTACAGTGATATCATTACCTGTGGAAAATACCCTAACGAAGTTGGTAGAAGCTTCCTTCATAGCGGTAACTACAGGATTCTCAAAATGAAGTATGAAGCGACCAACTGCTTCATTCAAATTAGAAAAAAAGGTATAATTACGCTCTAAACCAATTGGATGAAGTATATTGAGAACCTTATCCTCCAGATAAATTTCATAAGGCAGATCATAGACATACTCTTCGGAAAGCGTAATCGTATACGAACCCGCGACCTTAGCTTCAAAAGCTAGTGGTAACGAGAATTTAGAGAACGTGGCTGGCACACTATTGATAGCATAGTTATTACCCAACAAATACGAATAGAAAGAAGGCGTTGTTCCAGAGTTTTTCAATTTCATGGCATCCTTATCCGAATCAAAGTCAGTGGTCGCTTCATCGGTCAAACGAACATAAGTAGCGTCAGTTAAACCTCCGTTAGCCACTTCCAATTTCAATACATTAAATACTGGTGCTTTTCTATACAAACTACGAGGCGCATCCCTCAATCCTGCGGTTTTTCTTAAAACGAAACTTTCTTGTCTATCATAACCAAGTCTTCGTAAATAAACCATGAAGGCTTGCATAGCAGGAATAGTACCTCCATTAGCGGGTACATCACCTACATATGGAAGAAATTTTTCACCAGAAGATATATAGATACTCTCATATACAAAAGGAAAGTCACTTCTCAATTCGTCCCAATCCAGTTCGAAAGGATAAGGATTCCC
Organism: Bacteroidota bacterium; assembly: GCA_023391415.1. Lineage (GTDB taxonomy): Bacteria > Bacteroidota > Bacteroidia > Cytophagales > Cytophagaceae > SpSt-227. The sequence continues at coordinate 119,826 of JAEWAY010000033.1, forward strand.
AATCAGATTCCAACTAGTACGTCCAGATACAAGCTCACCATTCTTATATGTAGAAGTCAGATTAACAGACACATCAGAAGCTCCTGCATTATAATTACCCGTTAACTCAATCGTAGCGGAACTATTATTTAATACCAAAGCATATCCCTTTCCTTCGACGGGAATTGCTTCGCTATTTCCCATTGAAGCATAGGCGCTCACTCTTGATTCACTATAATTATGTACACTTTTGAATCCCATATTTTTCAACTCGACCACTGCTGTCGGCAGCGGGAAAGACAAGTAAGAATTCCCAGACCGCTGAACATCCTTTATAAAAGTAATACCTGTAATAGAGCTTGTACTGGCCGGATCAACATAGCCCTTATCCAAATCCAAAACAAGAGAAGCCGAATTCTCAACAAAAGAAGTAGTCGGGCCTAGTAAGCTCAACTCATGAACAATTGTATCCTGCCCTTGAAAAACCGCACCCGTAGCGGTCACATCATAAAACGTACCTACTCCAGAAGTTCTGGATAAAGGACCCTGAAAAACAACCCTTCCATTGTCATGACGAAATTCTCCATTTGGGTCAACAATCAGATTCCCACCAACAGTCAGCGTTTCCGGCGCGGTAAACTCAGCTCCCGGACCAACCCCAATATTTCCGACCACAGTGATGGATTGGTCTCCAATTAATGAAGAGCCTTCCTCCAAAGTCAGGTTACCGTTTATAGTCAGGGAAACGGGATCGGTAATATGCACATCCTGTCCTAGCGCAAGATGTCTAAAATTATTGACACCTGTTCCCTGAATAGATGTTACATTTTGTTCAAAACGTACAGTACTGGTATTACCAGCAAATGTACCATTGTTTAACCAGCTATTGGTTACTATAATATCATAATTATGACCATTGCCATTAAAAGTAGCACCGCTTTTAATCTCAATATCTTTTACAACAATAGAGTCATCCAAGTTTGTAATATTCTTATTATTAAAAATTAACTTTGGATATATGTCAATGAAATAAAAATCGGCAAAGCCAGTTTTTTGCGCAAGAGAACCTGCAAACTCAATCTCAGCGTTTTCTCCAAAATCAATACCATCCAATGGACTAACTCCCGCCAACCCATTGACATGCTCCGTAATCAGCTTCCCATATAGAGTAAACTTGGTTTCATTATCTACAGTAATTGTGCTTCCACCAGACAAATGAAAATTAGCTCCCTCTTCAACAAAGATATCTTTATCAACCTTCAACTGTCTACCCGAATTATTAAATACTCCACCATTTTTGACAATTAAATCTCCTCCAACATAGCCGGGTTGCCCACCTGTATTACCTACAATTGTTACAGAACTTCCATCTACAACTAAGTTAGGATATTCTATCGCTGTTCCATGCCTCATATATACTTGCTGAGTAGCTCCATTGAGAGTAACTGAAGCTAAATCCATATCCGTTGCCGTTAAAAATCCATAATTATTGGGCAAGACGATATTTCCTGCAATTTTTAACTGCGAGGAGCCTATTAACTCAACACCAGCATTAGGATTAGCAAGTCCCTTTATAAACAAATTTCCTGATATATTTAAAACGCTGTTCATTCCCGTCCCTTTAACACTCGTAATTGGGTCGATAGAACCAACGTATATCACCTTTGGAGGCCCCCAACCTCCTCCATTTCTTACCGTGCAAGAGTTTACAGTTAATGAGACCCCGTCTTGAATAATCAAGGCAACTCCTGCAGAATTATCTGAACTTCCAACAACAATAGACTCAACATTAGAATCTTCATCAAGATAAACAATTGCGCCATCAGCTATAATCACAGAATCTCCGGGCGCAGGAACTCCATTAACCCATGTACTTTCCGCACTCCAATACCCTCCCATAACAACATTACTTATCTTTGTTGTTTGAGCTTTTAGTATTCCTCCCCATAGCACCCCACACAATAAAACTAAAATCGATATATATTTTCTCATAGATAAATTGATTGCGTATTTGTTGAAATAATACAATGAAGGCAGTTTATTATAAATCTCGTTTGCAAAATTAGCGACGGTAAATGAAATATGCAATGAAAAAAAACATTATCAGCGTTTTTGGAGTGGAAAACGACGATAAAATAATTCAGGGCGAAAGTGAATGAAGGTTATGAAAAACATCGCTCCGTATGGACCCGTTGTACAAATACGGGAGTATGGGGTATATAAAGGTTCTGATATGGACATGCTGCTATTGCGGGCTTTGGAGTCTCCGGGCCCAGCCCGCGACAACGACCTCACCGATAGAAAGCGAGCGGGCGGGACTTGTAGAATATATGGAGGGAATATATTTTTCAAGGAAAAAGGACTATACCCGGGCGATCGAAGCTTTTGACAAGGCGGAAGGAGGTCTTGCCAGCCCGGACCGTCTGTACTACCTGCGGGGAATAGCGTACTATGAGCTTGGCCGGTATAAGGAAGCGATACGGGATTATCAGCGGGATCATCTGCTGGTACCGGGCCGGGCGGCCTTTAAAATAGCGGGGACTTTCGCGACACTGGGCGCGGTCAGTTCCTCACTGAAATGGCTGGATACCGCCCGTCACTATAAAATCCGCCACAGCAGGGAGTTTATCTTCCACGAACCTTCTTTCCAACGAGCCCGCTTCAATCGTAAGTTTCGCGGTAAACTTCGGAGTCAGTCTTCATCCAGAGCGGAACGCTACGCCCGTCTGGCTCAAAGGCGATTGAGCCGGAAGGATTACGCGGGTACGCTGGAGTACCTGGACAAGGCGCTGACGTATCAGCCGGGTATCCCGGAATGGCTCCAGCTACAGGCTCATATATACCGGCAACTGGGCGAATACTCCAAAGAACGGGAATATTATTTTGAGGAAGCCGCTTATCGCCCATTCGACAAGGCGGAGGTATTTGAAGATATCGCGTTTTCATACTACGCCCAGGGCGATACGGAAAACGCCATTGTCTGGCTCCACCAGGCAGTGGAGGCGGACGCTTCTTTTACCGCCCGACAAATCGACATAGCGGAAATATACATGACTACCGGACGACCCTGGCAAGCGGTGGAAACGCTTGAAGCCTATCTGGATCGAGTCCCCATGGATCATTACGCGTATTTCGCGCTGGCGCTGCTCACACTTGACAAAGAAAAGAAACGCGGGTACATCGCGACAGCGATCCGGCTATGCCTGGAACAGGGGGAAACTGTACCTGAGGAATATAAACGGATGGAGTGATAAGAATATAGTCCGAATGTCTATATGGACACCATTGTATACTCCATCGCTCCGCGGAAGGGTGGAAATGGGGACATATATATCCTGATTTAATCCCTGAAATTATCTATCTTGGACCGGAAAAATCATATTAGCGTATACCCGTTGACCCTATTGAAAGCGACTATACTCCGCAAGGCTCCACTGCCTGAAATACCTGCCGCCTCGACTCTGGAAATCATCCGGGGCATGATCTACATCGTAAACCATAGCGAGGCCCTGCTATACTATCTGGATCCTTACCTGAGCGTCAAGCAGCGGATCAGCCTGCATGACGGTATTTATTCCACGACTGACCCGGATCTGAGCGCCTGCTGCCACTTTGATATCAACAATTTTCCGCATTTGTTGCTACTTTCCACAGGCGGTGGACCCTACCAGGATACAGGATGGCTGATCAAACTGCCGACTCCCTACAACCGCCGCCACCTGGTCCGCCAAAGAAACCTCAAAGAGTTTTACGACCTGATCCGGACACCCGACATTATTGGCCCCAACCGGGAGATCGCCATACGGGAAGTCGTCTCAGGATCTGATTTTATAGCGCTATTCAGTCAATCCGGCCGGGAGATCGCCGCGCTATATTTTTATAAGGAAGAATTTATCGAGTTTATACAGGGCGATATGGAATCAGTGCCTTTTCCCCTATCCGGTTCTTTCGAGCTGCCAGACCAGCTTGTCGCGACCAGCGTCTCGGCTTTTGAAGACAAATTGTTCTGGTCGGCCAATAAGCCGGGAAAAAACGAGAACTTCATCGGCTGGCAAAATATCCATAATTTCGAGCGCCTCCGGGGCATGACTTCCACACCGTTCCGATCTGAACAGCGGTACGGCGTCCTGACCGATCTCGACGGAGATCCATACAAAGGCGCTATCCATGCACTGCGCGTCAGCGATCAACCTGAAGCGGATATATATCCGGCGCTCGCGCTGGGCGCGGGACCATCAGGAGAACCGGAGCTTTTACTAATCGATCTGATCACCGCCCCCCGTCCGGAAGATGTTTTATAAACTCTTTCTTTGACAACTGCCGATTCCCGCGTACATTTATGGGTTTTATTCCATACTCCATATGAACATTCATTTTTTTCAACACGTTTCTTTCGAAGGCTTGGGAATCTTTGAAGACTGGGCGAAAAAACCAGGAAACGGGCTGACAAGTACTCGTTTTTACGAAGACCAGAAACTTCCTTTTGTTGACATATGCGACCTGCTTATCGTCATGGGAGGCCCCATGAGCATACATGACGAAGACCGTCATACCTGGCTGATCAGGGAAAAAAAATTTATAGAACAGGCTCTTTCAAGAGGAAAAAAGATATTGGGTATCTGTCTGGGCGCGCAATTGCTGGCGGACGTACTTGGCGCCAGAGTATATAAAAACCGGGAAAAGGAGATAGGCTGGTTTCCTGTACAAAAATATCCGGAAGCCTCCAACCATAAGCTCCTCGAGTCTTTTGACGCGGAAGAGCGTGTTTTTCACTGGCATGGCGAAACCTTTGACCTGCCGGCAGACTCCCTCCCTCTTTTCAAAAGCGCGGGCTGCGATCATCAGGGCTTTCTGTACAAAGATCAGGCGCTGGGGCTGCAATTTCATCCGGAAATCACCAAGGAGGGTATAGAAAATCTGATTGAAAATCGCGGGGGAGAACTCTCCGAACAGGGACCATTTATCCAGAACAAAAACGCGCTCATTCATCCATTCGATATTCGCCGCGGCAACACGCTGGCGCTGGATCTGATAAACCGCTTTATCTCTTTATGAAAAAACGAAAAGGCGGTCGGCTTATTCCGCTGTTTCTGCTGCTGATCGCCACCCTTTCGCTCTGCTATGAGCGCTACCAGGCGCGGGATCATATAGAGCCTAACGCCAGTGTAATCAATGTAAGCGATGGAGATACGTTCCGGGCGATCATGGAAGGAGAGGAAAAAAGGATTCGCCTGAGCGATATCGACTGTCCCGAGAGAGGGCAGGACTTTGGTAGTAAGGCCCGAAGATACGCCCATGAACGGCTCATGGGAAAACAAATCCATATACGCGTAGACGGCACAGATCAGTATGGCCGGATCCTGGGTACGGTGATACTGGAAGATGGCGTCAATCTAAATGAAGATCTGGTAAAAAACGGCCTGGCCTGGCGTTACCTATACTCATCCAACCAGCGGATCTCAGACTATGAACAAGAAGCCAGAGCGGAGAAAAAAGGCTTGTGGTCTCTCAAAGAACCTATGGCGCCATGGGAATTCCGGAAAAACAAACGTTTCAAAAACACGCGGGAGAAACACGTCAAAAGATAAGCTTGACCGCCTGAAAAACAGCCAAACCCATAAATAGACAGCCAATCGCTTTGTTCATATTGAACCTGGCGAGATTAAATTTTTTGTCAAGCTTATCGCTCCCGATTACTACAAGCGCTAACAGCAAACTTGTTCCGATAATGATACCCAATACAAAAAAATTGAGCAGGGTCGAATCGTTTTTAATCCAGTTGTTACTGAGCATATAGGTTCCGTAAGCCACCCAGAAAGGAATTTGCAGAGGATTGACCAGCCCTATCAGGATTCCTTTCAAAAAAACACTTTTGATATTGCCTCCGGCTTTGGGTTTATTAACGGATCTGGGCTTTTTATTGAAACTATACAGACTCAGAATCACAAAAGCCGGAATAGCCACAAGCTGAATATACCATTCCACATCCCGGTTCGCGAGCAAAAAGGCGCTGAAGCGGATCGCGATATAGCTATATACCAATTCGACCAATGTAGCGCCTGACGCGAAAATCAATCCGGCTCTGACACCTCTGTCAACGGTAGTCTGCAAAACAGACAAATTGACACTCCCCAAAGGAATCGAACCAATAAAACTCACGACCATACCGATCAGAAAATGCCAGACAATCGCCTCCATTACGCTATATTAAATCGTTTTCCCGCGTTAAAAACAAAAGAACGGAAGCGAAATTAATGAAATTTTAATTTAAAGAATGATAGAGGAACTTATTTCGGTCGTTCAGGAAAACACGCTTTCAGAAAGGCGATGATGAGAAGCCCCGGATCACCATCCCATGTCGGTCACAATCTCCTCGTATAGAGGATGCTCTCGTATAATATTCATAATAGTAGCTGGTTTCATATAGCGTTCTCGTCCTGTCTTTTCCATATTTTGCAAATCTTCAACCGAAAAATCATAAATCCCGGAGTAGGATCTGATGATCATATGATCCCTCACCGCGTTGCTCCAGGCCAATAGCTGAAAACCAAGCCCGTGATCAATCGTCTTACGATCAGTCTCAAATTCAAAATGGTCAATCCACCGGGACGACAGATTGCCCCAGGAGACTCGTAACAAACCGAGGGTTCCGCGTTGGGAGAAATCAACCACATGGGTAAGCTCATGTCCCAATACCCCTACCTGCGCGTCGAGATTCAATCTGGAAAACTCGATATGCTTAAGGTACTTTTCAGTGTCTTTGCTAATAATAATCAGATAGGTTCGGTTATGAGGCTGCTTGAATAAGGCGCTAAAAAACTCCGGCCTTGTCAGCAATGGGCTCTTTTTGTCCCTGACGACAAATCGGATACATATGTCTTTAAGTTCCGGATAGTAACTAAGAGCTATCAGCGCGGGTTTCTCATATTGAGGCGGAATTTCCTTGTACCTGCCGTATTGCCGCTTCAGCAAGTCAAAGTCGACTGTCTCGACGTAGTCATCCAGCGAAAGTCGGATTCGCTGCTGAGCCAGACCCGCTTCGGGAATATGAAGACTCATGACAATCAGACACACTATCCGGCAAAGATTCATATTGTTTAAAGAAATATGTAACATATACCGGAACTTTTCAAAAAATGTTATGCCATTATAGCGCTCAAAAAAGGCAATACCAGTAGCCTTACCAGCTACCTCCCGCTCCGCCTCCGCCAAACCCGCCGCCCCCGAAGCCGCCAAAACCACCCCCTCCGGAGGAGCGACCGCCCCCAAAGCCCCCTCCGAAACCACCATAATAGCCACCGCGATGATAGCCTCTGCCTGAATAAGTCGTATGGTTGCCTCCGCCTCCACTATTCCTGTTGAGCCAGGAAAACAATATCAGCACCAGTATTACCAGCAATACGACCAGCAAGCTGCCTCCCTTATCTCGTTTGCCCGGCGCGGCTTCAAACTCACCCGAAGCGGCCAGCATAAGGGCGGAAGTAGCTTTGTCGAGCCCCCGGAAATAATCTTCTCTTTTAAACTCCGGGGCGATAACCTGGTCAATAATCGTCTTGGCCACGGCGTCCGGAATAGAACTTTCCATACCATAACCCGTAGCGATCCAGACCCTTCGATCGTCGACCGCTACATACAGCAGCACCCCATTATCCTTATCCTTCTGCCCTATCGCCCATTTTTCGGCTACCCGCTCCGCGTAGTCCGAATAATCGTAATCGCCCGGAACCTTCTTCTCGATCAGAATCGCGATCTGCGTTGAAGTAGTGTCTTCATAAGTGAGCAGCTTCCGTTCCAAAAAATGAACCTGGTCCGGATGCAAGATTCCGGCCATGTCCGACACCAGCCTGCGAGGCTTGTCAGGCAGATCGTCTTTCGCGACCGCTATAAAAAAAACGTGATAAAGAAAGAAGAATAGAAAGAAACGCTTCATGGATTTGGTTTAGTTAGGACCAAAGGATATATCATCCGGCAATTCATTAATGTCGTCGTCCGAATAAGGAAAATGTTTTTTCAGGGCCACGCCCGCTTTCAGTATTCCTTCGCGAAGGCCTTGAGAAAATTCACCCTGGCGAAAAAGCGACAACATATGTTCCTTGATCGCGTCCCAAAAATTTTCAGGGACGACTTCGTCAATTCCCTTGTCCCCCAGGATCGCGAACTTATGGTCATCCACCGCCAGATAAAATAAAACGCCATTTTTCAGTTCGGTCTTATGCATACCCAGCTTTTCAAAGACTTTGACAGCCCTATCGAGCACGGGTCCCTTGCACCCGCGCTCGATATGAACCCGAATCTCTCCGGAAGTATTCAGTTCCGCCTCCTTGATCGAATCGACAATCGTCTTTTTTTCCTGTTCGGTAAAAAATTCTTTCGCCATAGCCTAAATTCGTTTTGACGTTAAAACTCAACGGTAGGAGCTACATCGGCGCCATTCGCCGCCTCAAAATATGGCTTGGCGGTAAAACCAAACCAGCCCGCGTATATCACCGTGGGGAATCTCCGGATCATGGAGTTATATTCCTTTACCGTATCGTTGTATTTCCTGCGCTCTACGGAGATACGATTTTCAGTACCCTCAAGCTGGGCCTGCAGATTCATAAAGTTCTGATTCGCTTTTAGATCCGGGTAGTTTTCAGTAAGCATCATCAGCCTGTTCAATGCTCCTGAAAGCCCTTCCTGAGCTCTTTCAAAGCGTTTGATATTTTCTTCCGTAAGGTTTTCGGCGTTGAGCGTGATCCTGGTCGCCTGCGCCCTGGCCTGCACCACCCCTTCCAACGTCTGCTTTTCATGATTCGCGTATCCTTTGACCGTATTGACCAGATTGGGTATAAGGTCGGCTCTCCGCTGATAAGCGTTCTCCACATTGGCCCACTGTCCCGCCACGCTTTCCTGCAAGTTGACGGCCCTGTTATATCCACAGGAACTCAAGCCCGCCGACAATACTATCAACAACAAATACAAGAACTGTTTTCTCATATGCTCCATTCGTTTGATTAAGGTTTGATAAGCTTTAATGATTTGACAAAGTAACGCAATAAATGTACCGAACGCGAAAAACGAAGATTTTCTTTTTGTTCTTTTTGTGAATTAAACATAAATTAACATGAAATATGAGCAAGAAATTAATTTTCGGAATTCAACGTTACCTCTACCTCAGGGACGAAATCGTCCGGTTGGGAGACTTTGAAAAAGGCGAGGTCGAAGTAAAGTACTTTCCCGATGGAGAGCGCTATCAGCGCGTCGTCACTCCTTCGTCCGGCAACGACGTGATTCTGGTTGGCGGTACAGTTTCAGACAACGATACTCTGGAGCTATACGACCTGGCCTGCGCTCTTGTAAAATATGGCGCCCGCTCCCTGACACTGGTCATACCTTATTACGGGTACTCCACCATGGAACGCTCCACAATACCCGGAGAGGTAATTACCGCCAAAACCCGGGCCCGCATTATTTCCGTCATCCCGAAGTCCAGCCTGGGCAACAAAGTGCTCTTTCTGGACCTGCACTCTGAAGGCATACCCCAATATCTTGAAGGCGACCTGAGACATATACACCTGTACGCCAAATCACTTATAATAGATTCTGTCCGGGAACTTGCCGGAAACACGCCCTTTGTGCTCGCCTGCACGGACGCGGGGCGCGCGAAGTGGGTAGAGTCACTGGCCAACGATCTGGGAGTAAACGGCGCGTTTGTATTCAAACGGCGACTGAGCGGAGACCAGACCGAGGTCATCTCCATCTCGGCCGACGTAAAAGACAGGTACGTCATCATCTACGACGACATGATTCGTACGGGAGGCTCTCTGATCAACGCGGCCAAGGCGTACAGGGAGGCCGGAGCTCTCTGTGTGGCGGCGATCACTACCCATGGACTTTTTACAAACGACGCGGTCCGGCGTATCAGGAACTCGGGCCTGTTCACCAAACTGATTTGCACAGATAGCCACCCCAACGCCATACAACTACAGGACGACTTTCTGGAAGTCCGCTCCATAGCTCCCTTATTGGCGCGCAAACTGAACGAACTATAAGATTTTCATGTATACCTATCCATACCCCAGACCATCCGTTACCAGCGACCTGATCGTATTCGCTCCGCGGGAGAGCCAGCTATATACACTGCTGATCCGCAGAAAGAATCCTCCCTACCAAGACTCCTGGGCCATACCGGGCGGTTTTCTGAATGAAGACGAAACGACCGATCGTTGCGCCGTACGCGAACTGGAAGAGGAAACCGGTGTCCGAGTATCTGATCCGCGGCTGATCGGAATATTCAGCGATCCGGCCAGAGACCCGAGAGGCAGAGTCATATCCGCCGCGTACTACGCGCTGACAAGGATCGACGGGCACGCTCCCCGGGCAAACGACGACGCGGCGGAAGTAAAATGGTTTCCTATTGATCAACCGCCTTCTCTCGCGTTTGACCATAAACAGATGCTATCATCGGCCATCGACAAACTACGGGAACACGCTTTTTACAATCCCATAGGGATATCCATATTACCCGAGTATTTTGATTTTAGTGAACTTCAAGCCATATACGAAGCGATCTTCGGTAAACGAATCGTGGCGAGAACGCTGAAAAGAAAATTACGAAAATATAATTTCGTTGTAAAAGGTACGGAAAGCGCTCATTCTCCCAAAAACGTCTCCCGCTTTTTCCGATTTGACCCAACAGCCTATGAATACTATTGCAAGAACCCTTTCTTTCTGGATCTGAATGAAAAAGAATAAAATTTTTCTTATCGTCGCTATCCTTTTTGTGGCGATTATTATCGCGTTTACCATACATATGTCCAGCGTGACCACAAAGCCCTGGGACAAAAAGACCAATAATATCCCCGGCAAATATAAAGTACAATAAGACTATCTTCTACTGGGCGATATTGATACGCCTGAGAATCGTATCGATCAGGGTACGAGGCGTAACTCCCTCGGCGGAGGCTTCATAACTTAAAATAATCCGGTGGTTTAGCACATCGAAGGCGATCTCTTTGATATCTTCCGGCAACACATAGTCCCTGCCATGCATATAGGCGACCGCCTTGGCCGCGAGGTTCAGATGTATACTGGCTCTTGGCGAAGCTCCGTACTGAATATAGGCCGCTTCTTCCTGCATACCATAAGCTACTGGTTCCCTGGTAGCGAACACGATCTCAATAATATATTTCTCAAGCGACTCGGAAATGGTCACGTTGTTTATTTCCTGTCGGATCGCGAATATGTCTTCCTTGCCAAGGATCGGCTCTATCCTGTTTTCATGCGCCATATCCGACATGCGCCTCATTACTTCCAGCTCTTCCTGTCTGGACAGATATCCCACATATACTTTCATCATGAAACGATCCATCTGGGCTTCCGGCAAGGGATAGGTACCTTCCTGGTCGACGGGATTTTGCGTAGCCATTACCAAAAAAGGCCGGTCTATCCTATAGGTCTCATCGCCGATGGAAACCTGCTTTTCCTGCATCGCCTCCAGAAGCGCCGACTGCACCTTGGCCGGAGAGCGATTGATCTCGTCGGCCAGGATAATATTGGCGAAAATAGGCCCTTTCTTTACTTCAAACAGGCCCTTGGCCTGATTATAGATCATCGTTCCGATCACATCGGCCGGAAGCAGGTCCGGGGTAAACTGAATACGGCGAAACTCCAGTCTCAGCGCTTTAGCCAGAGAGTTTATTGTAAGTGTCTTGGCAAGTCCGGGCACGCCCTCCAGCAGGATATGTCCATTGGTAAACAATCCTACAAGCAAGCGGCTGACCATGTAGCGCTGCCCAATGACAACCTTCCCAACTTCATTTAAAACGGCTTCTATTCTTGGGTTCATAGTTATGTATAGCCTGTGATACCAGACAGTTTTTCGCAAGATTTAGATTTCAGCGCCCTAGTTTCCGCAATTTTACAATTATTTCAAAATGGAAAGGCAACCTGTCAAAACTTTAATCCGTATATTGGCTTTTTCAGCGGCGTTTCCGCGCGCGTAAAAAAGTTAAAAATAACCCAAACACCCTTTTTCAATTTCGGTTAAGGAAGAACCAAAAACCTATTGCTAATTTTTTATAAAAATTTCCTTTTATCATGTTTACAAACAAAGATATTGAGCAGTTTTCGTCTACAGGGATTGACGTCGCTCAGGTTGAGCGACAATTGAAGCGTTTTCGGGAAGGCTTTCCTTTTCTGCCATTGGTCAAGGCCGCTACCATCGGCGACGGAATAGTAAAGCTGGATAAGACAAGCGCGGAAGAGTATGAACGCTTGTACGAAGACGCCGCGGGAGGTCTGAGTATTGTAAAGTTTGTACCGGCTTCCGGCGCCGCCACGAGAATGTTTAAGTCATTGTTCTCTTTCATAGACAAGTATAAAGGTGGTGAAAAGGATTATGAGAAATATAAAAGCGACCAGAGCTTTCAGTCCATGTACATTTTTTTTACCCGCCTGAAAGACTTCGCCTTTTACGAAGAACTCGCCGATTCTTACAAAAGCTTGTATGGTGAAGACATACAACAGGCTCTTGACCGAAAAAACTTTGTTCCTATTCTGGAGACTTTATTGATCCGCGGTCTTCAATATGGCGAACTCCCCAAAGGATTATTAAAATTTCATCGATATAAAGATGGCGCGCCCCGTACTCCTGTAGAAGAGCACATGGTCGAAGCCGCCGAATACGGCAAAGACGGAAATGGCCGGGCCAGCCTTCACTTCACAGTTTCTCCGGAGCACAAAAACCGGTTTGTAGAACTCATCGAAAAGGTAAAGCGAGACTACGAAAAAAAATATAATGTAAGCTATCGGGTTTCTTTTTCTGAACAAAAAAAATCAACGGATACCATCGCTGTCGACATGGTTAACCAACCATTCCGGGAATCAGACGAGACTATCCTGTTCAGACCCGCGGGACATGGGGCCCTGCTGCACAATCTGAACGAAATCGATAGCGACCTGATCTTTGTCAAAAACATCGATAATGTGGTTCCTGACCGTATCAAAGCGGAAACGTACCGATACAAGAAAATCATCGCCGGAGTATTGCTCAGCTTCCAGCGACGCGTATTTGATTATCTCGAAAAACTTCAGAGTCCGGACTATATGGCTCATCTGGAAGAAATCGGAGCTTTTATACATCATGAGCTATGTATCGAATTTCCCCAGGTCTCCGGCGAAGTCGCCAAAGACTATTTCATCCGCAAACTCAACCGGCCTATACGCGTATGCGGTATGGTAAAAAATGAGGGAGAGCCGGGAGGCGGACCATTCTGGGCCATGAATCCGGACGGCAGCACCAGCCTGCAGGTCGTGGAAAGCGCCCAGATCGACATGCGCGATAAACGACAAAAAGAGATCTTTAGCCAGGCTACACACTTCAATCCGGTTGATCTGGTATGCGGCGTAAAAGATTTTAAAGGCGACAAATTTGACCTCAGAAACTATACGGATCCGGCCACTGGCTTTATCAGCCACAAATCCAAGGATGGGAAAGACCTGAAAGCCATAGAGCTTCCCGGACTCTGGAACGGCAGCATGTCCGACTGGATTACCATTTTTGTCGAAGTGCCTATTATCACGTTCAACCCGGTCAAGACCGTCAATGACTTGCTTCGGGACGAACATCAATAAGAACGTCCTTTGTTTATTATAACTACTAAGGTCGCCAGTGATGGCGACCTTAATTTTTTTACGGAGGGGCCGCCCGCGCGCCTCCTTAACAAAAGCCTTTTTCCTCCGGTTATCCTAGAGAAACCAATTTATATCGTGAAGTATGGAGGAGCGGGGCAAACCACTGGTCTCAATTATCACTATCAACTACAACAACGCGGATATCACCGCGGCGCTTATAGAATCGTTGCGCAAGGTGAGCTACCCGGCCGTCGAAATCATCGTGGTAGACAACGGCTCTACTGAAAATCCGGATTCGATCAAAGATCGCTACCCTTTTGTCAATCTTGTCAAGACCGGAAAAAATCTGGGATTCGCCGGAGGCAACAACGTAGGATTCCAGTCTGCCAGAGGCGACTACTTTCTGATGTTGAACAACGACACGGAAGTCGACCCTCATTTTATCGAACCTCTATTGGAGCGGTTGGAGTCGGACCCTCATATCGGAGCGGTAAGTTCCAAGCTGATCTACTATGGCTCGAACGAAATCATACAATATGCCGGAAGTACGCCCATCAACCAGTTTACCGGCAGAAACAAGTACATCGGGCAAAAAGAGCGCGATCATGGACAATATAATTATTGCCGACCCACCCATTATGGACATGGCGCGGCTATGATGATACCCAGAAGGGTGCTTGAGAAGGTCGGTCTGATGGCTGATCTGTACTTTCTGTATTACGAAGAACTTGATTTTTGCGAACGCCTGCGAAAAGCGGGTTATACCATCTGGTATTCGGGGCGCTCCAAAGTATACCACAAGGAGTCCATGTCGGTAGGAAAGGAAAGCCCTTTGAAAACCTATTATATGACCCGCAACCGCCTATTGTTCCTTCGCCGCAATAGCAAGGGAATTAGTCTGGCGGCAAGCCTGGCGTTCTTCACGTTCATATCAGTTCCCAAAAACACGATCGGCTATATTTCCAAAAAGCGCTTCGACCTTCTAAAAGCGTTTTTGTCCGGCTATATATGGAACTGGCAAAACAAAAACATATTTGACAACCCCAAATTAGAAAAATCATGATGCTATTAGACATTATTTATAGCATATTATATGTCTATTTGAGCGTTTCCGTTCTTTACGCGCTGATCTATTCGATCGCCGGCAGGTTTGGACGAATCAAGCCGTCACCGACATATAGTCCTGAAAATCGCTTCGCGGTTTTAATCCCCACTTATAAGTCGGATGAGGTCATACTGGCTACCGCCAAGGACGCCACGATGCAAAAATATCCCAAAGACCAATACGAAGTAGTAGTAATCGCCGATTCGCTGCAGCCGGCTACCATTCACCAATTAAAACAAATTCCGGTCAAGGTAATCGAAGTAAGCTTTGAACAAAGCACAAAGGCCAAATCCTTAAACTACGCCTTCAACGTCCTGCCGGAAAACAAATATGACTACGTACTGATACTTGACGCCGACAATGTCATGGCCAGAGACTTTCTCGCCAGGATCAACGGGAAACTCAATGAATCAGGCGCCCAGGCTATCCAGGGCCACCGGGTCGCGAAAAACCTGAACACCAATTTCGCTATTCTCGACGCGATAAGCGAAGAAGTAAATAATCACATATACCGCAAAGGACATAGGGTGATGGGATTGTCCAGCGGACTGATCGGCTCGGGTATGGCCTTTGACTTCGGCATGTACAAGGAGGTTCTGAAGACCATCGACGCCGTAGGTGGTTTTGACAAAGAGTCGGAATTGAAGCTTCTGAGAAAGCGTATAAAAATCGAATACGCGGAGGACGCCCTGATATACGATGAAAAAGTAGAAAATCCGGAAGTGTTCAGTAATCAGCGAAAACGCTGGATGTCAGCTCAGATACACTATTTCCAGAAATTCTTTGTTGCGGGGATTGTCGAACTTTTTACCAAAGGCAATATTGACTTCTTCGACAAGGCCTTTCAACAGTTTTTGCCGCCACGGATACTTTTGCTCGGTACCATTATCCTCTTTACTACATTTTCGATCGCGTTCGCGCTCATCGGGCTGGCTATCGGTCCATCCGCTATAAGCTGGCTTATACTGCTGGGAGGATGGAGCCTGGGCATATTGCTCGCGATACCTTCCTCATTTTACAACAAACGCTCCATGCGGGCGGTGGCGCAACTCCCCAAAGCGATTCTGGTCATGTTCGCCACCTTGTTTAAACTAAGAGGAGCAAATAAAAAATTTATACATACGCCGCATAACGCGTTATTTACCGACATACATCCTGATGACCAGCCTTAAAAGAACAAGACATCATAATTAAAGTAAAAAAGAGGTAGTATAAGCTACCTCTTTTTTTACTTTATAGCGTACAATGACAAACCCATTTGGGTTATTTTTCCATCTCCGGGACAAGTCTTTTTTACTATTCACATTATTTTTTACCTCCAGATTGTACTTTCTATCAAATAAACTTACAGGCGTTCGCGAACTTTTTTCCGTCCAGGGATGGAACCTTTTTAGCGTCCAAATACAAGCATCTCTATATCAATCAATAAAAAACCAGCATGGCGTAAAGTTCCCCTTATACAACCCATTATGGGTAAAATACTACTAAATTTCTTAGCCACAAGGCAAAACCTCAATGATAATAATCAAAAAAAGACTCCCGTTAGGATTGCACATTCAAAAAGTACAATTCAAAACGAAACTGAACTAAAAGGAATCAATTATGAGGTTTTCAAATGCTTTAATGCTGGGAGTATCCATTCTCGCCCTTACCTTCTGTAAAAGGCCTGATGAGATAAAGCCCAAAGAAAGCACGCCAAACGCGAAAGTAAGCGCCGCCGCGTTTTCTAAATTCGACCATGTCATATCCGCCAATGAATATCAGATTGATGGTAAGACGCGGAATATCAAGCCTGGGGACGTGATCGGACTTGAAGCCGGCACCCGCGCCAGAGCGCTCCTGTTCACCAATATTGTCGGTGAAGCGGGCAAGCCGATTATCATTGTAAACAAAGGAGGTAAAACAACAATCAAGACATCAGCCAACTATGGTATCAAGTTTGAAAACAGCAAGCATTTCCGCCTAACAGGAAGCGGAGATCCGAAAGTTACCTACGGCGTCGAAGTTGACGGGGGCCACATCAGTGTAACCATGGACAAGCTGACTACCAACTTTGAAGTCGACCATCTCGAAATCCACAACAGCGGATTCGCCGGCCTGATGGCCAAGACCGATCCGAGCTGCGATGAGGCTACCTGGAGAGGCAACTTTACGATGCGGGATCTGAATATCCACCACAACTACGTGCACCATACCAAAGGCGAAGGATTCTATATCGGAAACTCGTTTTATAATAATGGCCGGGCGCTGAGCTGTGGAAGCATCCAGCCTCACAGCATCGAAAACGTAAAGCTCCACAACAATATTACCGAATATACCGGATGTGAGGGGATACAGGTGGGTTGTGTAATCAAAGGCGCGGAAATATACAACAACAAAGTCTCTTATTTTGGACAGGACCCCTTCGCCGCCGCCCAGAACAACGGTATCCAGATCGGTGAAGGAACCGGAGGCAAGCTATACAACAACATTGTAAGCAATGGACCCGGAAACGGACTAATCATCCTTGGGCTTGGCGACAATGTCATCTACAACAACATAGTCATCAACCCCGGCACCAATGGCGTATTTTGCGACGAGCGCTATACTCCCGGACCAGGCTTTACATTCCTCAACAACACGATTATTAACCCCGGCAACGACGGAATGCGCCTGTACTCCGAACTTGTATCGTTCAACAAAGTCGTAAACAATATAATCGTAGTACCGGGCAACGGAAAGTTTATCAACACCAAATCCGGTCTGAAGCTGGAAGAGTCCAATAACCTGATGACGAGAAACATCAACGAGGTCAAGTTCAAAGCTCCTTCACAAAACGACTTTAGTCTGACAGCGAGTTCTCCGGCTATTGACAAGGGCATGAACGTAAGCGGCTACAATATCTCTTATGACTTCGCCAACGCGTCCAGGCCAGCCGGCAACGGGTACGATATCGGAGCCTATGAATTTGGCGGGACAAAACTTCCGGATGAAGGCGAAAACAACAATGGCGGGGGCAATGGCAATGAAAACGAAGGTGGAGGCGATAATGGCGGTGGAAATAGCGGCGGTGGCGGAGACAGTGGCGGTGGCGTCGACCCTTCACAACCATTGAGCGTGACGGAGTTTAAACTAATCGACGCCAATACCAATAAAGAGATCGCCACACTATCCGATGGACACGTTGTCAGTATCGCGGATATGGGGACAACCAAGTTCAACATCAAAGCCGTGACACAAGGACAAACAGGCTCCGTCATTTTTCAGCACAATGGCGGAAATCGGACGGAAAATACCGCTCCATACGCGCTGTTTGGGGACAACAACGGAAATTATAACGCCGGAAACCTGCGCGTAGGCTCTCATTCCTTAACCGGAACTCCATATTCATCCACCTCTGGCAGAGGCACGCGGGGAACACCAAAATCCATCACATTTACAGTCGTGGAAAAGAGTTCTTCCACATTGAGCAACGCGGTATTCAAAGTGCTGGAGGACGCGTATATCCAGAATGGACAAAGAGTCAACGGTCCGGAAGTAATGACGGACAGGAACAGAAAAATCGCGTACCTGAAATTTACTATCGAAGGACTTCAAGCAAACAAAGCTCAACGAGCTATTCTGCAACTCGTAGGCAGCTTCAATAAGGGCAATGGTCCGGTAAAAATCTATCTGGGCACGCATAACAACTGGAGCGAAAACAACCTTACAACAACCAACGCTCCGGCCAAAGCCGCGGAAATCGGATCAATCAACACATCCATGGGATCCGGTCCGGTTTATACCGTCGATATCACTAACGCGATCAAAGGAGACGGAACATATACATTGATTTTGGAAAAAACCGCCGGAATGAACGACTTCTCTTTCAGATCGAAAGAAACGGGACAGGGCGCTACGCTAACGATCAATTAAAACCCGTCCGGCGAAAAAATAGTAGTTGGGTTTATTTTTCAGGGAATCGGAAAACTATTGGACCGATTCCCTGTTTTTTTATAACACCAGCGGTATTTCAAACACATGAACTATTTGCGCTTTTTTATTATCGCGTATTGCTGCGCGACAAGCGTTTATGGCAAATGCAAATACACCATTCCCCTCCATGTCAACTACCTGGACGCGTTTAAGTACCGATTCAAGGGAGGCGACACCATATGTGTAGAAGGTGGTTCCAGACGCTTATTGCAAATCAAGCACCTACTTGGCGACTCGCTCAACCCCATCGTCATTATCAACAAGGGCCAGGTTGTTATTCAAAACAACGATTTCTATTATGGCTTCAAGATTCACAATTGTCAGTACTTCAGGCTTACGGGCACTGGTGATCCGGATATACCCTATGGATTCCGGATCGCGGGCTCAGGTCCCAACGCGCCGGGACTTCATATAACCGGCCTTAGTTCCGATTTTGAAATCGACCATATCGAAGTTTGCAGTACCGGTTTTTCCGGAATTATGAGCAAATCCGATCCTTCCTGTGATCATAGGACCAACCGGGAAAACTTTCTCCAGAAAAATGTCCGCTTTCATCACAATTATATACACGACGTGGCCGGCGAAGGAATGTATATCGGCAACTCTTTCTACCGGGGCTTCACCAAAAGCAGAAAATGTATGGGAGACACCCTGTTCCCTCACGAAATATGGAATCTGAAAATCTATAACAATAAAATAGAAAATACAGGTTGGGAAGGTATTCAGGTAGGGTGCGCCAGCAAGGAAGCCCGGGTATTCAACAACACTATTCGCGGCTTTGGCATGGACAAGTTTTCCGGTCAGAACAATGGTCTCCAGATTGGCGAAGGCACTACCGGCCTCTTTCACGACAATATGATCCGACAAGGCAACGGGAATGGCATCATTATTCTTGGTAAGGGGCAGATAATAATTTACAACAACTATATCGCCAATTGCAAAGCTTCCGGCATTTTCTGCGACAACCGCGACGATACAAGCGACGATATCATAGCGGTAGTCAACAATACTATCGACAATTTTGGACTCAATGGCATTCGTTGGTACAACGAAAACGCGAAAACTATCCTGTCGCGCAATCTCATCCTTAATACCGATGAAGCGGAAAAAGAATATTTTCTTTTTCATCCTCACGACCTGAAACAGGAAAGTGAAAATAACCTGACGGGAACATCCTATGAATCTCTAAACGTCATCATTAATCCTGAAGGAAATATTGAATGCCAGACTACCATTGAGCCTGGCACATCGTTAAGTTCTGTAAAAAAACTGCTTGATCAGTACAACATATCGCCCCACGACAAAATGGGCGCGTGGTTTCAGGCCGATCAATTCAGATAGTTACGCTCCTGTCCGGGCGCGTGCTTTTGATTGATATAAATATTCAGACGCTTGAACTCCTTTACCACTCTGTTCTGAAAAGCCTTGGACAGGCTTCCGTCCGCCATCAGCCTCCGGTCGCTGGTCCAAACTCTCGCTTCATAATCCGTTACCTGATATAATCCACCTTTTTTCATCAACTGCAACGCCATCCAGCCATCCTCACTCCTTCCGGTTACCGAACGACAGAGATCATGCTTAAATCCTCCGACAGCCTGCGCGTCCGCCTTTCTGAAAGCGAACGTGAATCCCATCACATTGACACACTCCCGATTGATTTTCTTTAGTTTAAAAAAGCTTTCCGAGATCACTTCGTAGAACGCCAGAAACATACGGCTATTCCCCGGTGAGGGGATAAACGAATAGGTTCCATATACGCAACTGACACCTGATTCATACAGAGGATTTACCATATTATTGATCCAGTTTCTGGGATAGATGGAATCCGAATCCGCGTTCAGAACATATTTCCCCCGCGCGGTATCCAGTCCTCCCTGCCTCGCGTAGCTGATACCCTGGTCTTTTACGAATACCGAGCGGACACCACAAGCGTCAAGAATCTCCTGAGTCCTGTCCGTAGAATTGTTATTCGCGACAATAAGCTCCGTCCTGAAATTCGTCTCCATATCCGATACGGAAGACAAGGTATTTAACAAGCTATTTTCCTCATTATAAGCCGGTATCACGATACTTACTTCCGGATCTGAACTCTGAAACCGCTTCAGATTAGACTTAATCGTTTCAATCTTATCAAAAGGAAGCAAGGCGGGATTATAACTAAAATAATGCTTCTGAATCCAATTGGGTAAAGAAAATCTATCCATCACAATCCATGTTTTCCATGTAACGAAATGATTTGGCAAATTGTTAACGCCAGCTTTTCAAAACAAAAATCCTCTGTCCGGTATTCTTACTTATGAAACGCGAATGAGCTAAACAAGGCGCGAGGATTGGAGATCTGGTCGGAGAGACCCACCAATAATAACCGGGGTTTAGCCTATAAACTTTACGCTTCGGAAAAACATCCGGGCGCTTGAACTTATATGTGACTCTAAAAAATATCTTTTTATGAAAGAACTACTTCAAAAATATAAAACCAACGCCCGGCTAAAGGAATTTATACTATGGACCCTTATCCCCAAAAACCAGGCGAGACCCAGGTGGTGGGTCAAAAACTTTTTGAATCCCTTTATGCATTCCGCGGGCAAAAACAGCCTGATCCGTAAAAATACCCGTATGGACCTCCTGCCCTTCCGCGAATTCTCGCTCGGAGCGAATTCGACTATCGAAGATTTTTCTGTCATCAACAATGGCATGGGTCCCGTTACGATCGGCGATGAAACCCGAATTGGCTTATCCAACGTGGTGATAGGACCAGTTTCTATCGGTAATCAGGTTATTCTGGCGCAAAACGTTGTCCTTTCCGGATTAAACCACGGTTATCAGGATATAAACACCCCTATCTGCAAACAAGCCTGCACTACAGCCCCGATTACCATCGAAGATGAATGCTGGATTGGCGCCAACGTCGTCGTCACCGCCGGAGTGACTATTGGCAGACACTCTATTGTCGCCGCGGGAAGCGTCCTTACCAAAGACGTACCGCCCTATAGCGTAGCAGCGGGCAATCCGGCCAGAATTATCAAGCGATACAACGCTGAAAACGGGCAATGGGAGAAAGTCGCCGACGCTCCTTTGAAAAAAGTCTCATAACGCCATAAATCAAAAACCAGATGACACTGAATACATTGTTTACCATTCTTTTCTGGACAAGCCTGTTTATCGCTTTGTACACGTACGCCGGATACGGTATAGTCATCTACGCCCTGGTAAAGATAAAACGTCTTCTTTTCAAAGGCGCGCCCTCACCCGATACTGGCTTTGAACCGGAAGTCGCCTTTGTAGTGCCTTGCTACAACGAACTTGACTATATCGACTCAAAAATAAAAAATTGTCAGGCTCTCGACTACCCAAAAGAGAAGCTCAAGCTTGTCTTTATAACCGACGGTTCGGACGACGGCACCAATATCAAGGCCGCGGCCTATCCCGATGTAACCGTATTGCACGAAGCCCAGCGAAAGGGCAAAGCGGCCGCGGAAAACCGGGTTATGCGACATGTCCATTCTCCGATTATCATTTTCTCAGACGCCAACACGATACTCCCATCTCATGCCGTAAGGCGTATTGTAAGACACTACGCGAACCCAAAAGTCGGGGCCGTATCAGGTGAAAAACGGATTCTATCGGGAGAAAAAGACAACGCTACGGCCGCGGGAGAAGGGCTTTACTGGAAGTATGAATCATTTCTGAAAAGAATGGACTCTGAACTATACAGCATAGTCGGAGCGGCGGGAGAGTTGTTCTCTTTCCGTAGAGAGCTCTATAGCGATCTGGAGGAAGATACGATTCTGGATGATTTTGTAGAGTCACTGCGAATCGCGGGTAAAGGTTACCGTGTCGTGTATGAACCGGAAGCGTACGCGATGGAAACCGCTTCCGATTCAGTCAAAGAGGAACTAAAGCGAAAAATCCGGATCTGCGCGGGAGGCTGGCAATCCATGCATCGCCTGGCCTCGCTTCTGAATCCCTTCCGGTATGGCGTATTGACGTTTCAATACATCTCTCACCGCGTACTACGCTGGAGTATCGTACCTCTCCTGCTCCTTCTTCTGTTCCCCATCAACGCCTATCTGGCGTCCACACATATCTTCTATCAGCTATTCTTCCTCGCGCAATGCCTGTTTTATATAATGGCTATTAGTGGTTGGTTTCTGGAAAACAGACGTATAAGAGTAAAAGCGCTGTTTGTTCCCTATTATTTCTTCATTATGAATTACGCGGTTTTTCTAGGATTTTTCCGGTATATCAATGGTAGTCAGGCGGCGGCTTGGGAACGAGCGAAGAGAAGCGCCGTGACAGGATCATGACGACTTATATCAATTACACGCTGAATAATGACAACTCACGCGAATCATAATCGATAAAAAAATCGTTCGTATCATAAGCTAAATACAAAAAGAAACCAAAACTTGCTTATCAAATGTTTATTTCATAACTTTGCGTCCCTTTGAATAAATAAATTTTAGGAAGATAGGAAGATTATTTACTTATGATCGTAGTTAACGTAAAAGAAAACGAATCAATAGACAGAGCTCTTAAAAGATTCAAGAAAAAATTTGAAAGAACCGGCGTTCTTAAGGAATTAAGAAGCAGAGGTCATTTCGAAAAGCCCTCTGTTTCCAGAAGAAACGAGCTTATTCGCGCGAAATATAGAGAAAGAATGCAACAAAAAGGAGCTTAATCCTTTTCGTCTTTCTTATACATTGGTTATATTGGTAGTATGTTAGCGACTTCCAATATAACCGATATTTTTTTGGATTACCTCCAATCGGAAAAAAGGTACTCCCCGCACACCCTTACATCATATGCCAAAGATCTGGAGCAATTTAAAAGCTATGTCAAGGAAGCTTTTGACGTAGACGAAATCGCTTATATCTCCACACACGCTATGATCCGCTCATGGATTGTCGATCTGTCGGAACGCGATTTTTCGCCTAGGAGCATCAACCGTAAAATCGCCTGTCTCAAGTCTTTCTACAAATTTCTTCAGCGTCGGGGAATGATCGATAAAAACCCCATGCTCCTCATCACCTCTCTCAAAACAGGGAAATCCATACCAACCTTTGTCACGGAAGAAGCGATCATTTATATTCTGGACCATTTTTCATATAGCGATGACTTTTCCGGCACCCGCGATAAACTGGTCATCGAATTGCTATATGGCACAGGTATTCGTCTGGCGGAGCTAGTCAACACCCAAGACCGCGATATCAACCTTTACGAACAAACCATCAGAATAACAGGTAAAGGAGGCAAGGATCGCTTTGTACCATTAAACAAATCGCTGATAAAACTGATTAAGTTATATAATTCTCAAAAAACTCTCCTTTTTGAAAACGAATCGGAAAGTTTTATCGTAACAGATAACGGAAGAGCGGCTTATCCAGGCTTTATTTATAAACTTGTTAAGAGATACCTGTCGATGATACCCGTACTGGACAAAACCAGTCCGCACGTCCTGAGGCACACATTCGCGACACATCTGCTCAACAAAGGAGCGGATCTGAACGCCATCAAGGACTTACTCGGACACGCCAGTCTGGCGGCTACACAGGTATATACTCATAACTCGCTTGATAAGATAAAAGCCATTTTTGAGCAGGCTCATCCTAAAGCGTAAGTTTAACTTTTAAATTGTGAAGACATGAAATTGCAGATCCAATCCATCCACTTTGACGCTGACCAGAAGCTTCTCGATTTTATCCAGAAAAAGATGGATAAACTTGACACATTTTTTGACAGGATCGTCGACGGTGAAGTTTATTTGAAAGTTGAAAATAATGATCAAAAAGACAACAAATGGGTACACGTACAATTGCGCTTACCCAACAAGACCTCTCTGAATGTCAAAGAACAGGCGGGCACATTTGAAGAAGCGATCGACGTCGCGTACGAAAGTCTCGCCAGACAACTGAAAAAATCCAAAGACAAGCTGGAGCAACGATAGAAATAAGAAAGCCCCCGGTCGCGCCAGGGGCTTTCTTATTTTAGCGCTGGAAGGATTTATCAGCCCAGATTAAACTCTTTCTTCACACGATCCACATAATCCAGTTTTTCCCAGGTAAAGAACTCCAATAGCTTTTTTTGACTTCTCCTTATTTCGGTCACTGTATCTCCTTCATTACGAACCTCTACATGATTCAGCACCACTTCTCTTGAAAAAGGCTCCCTCCCTACATGCCCGTATGAAGCGGTCTCCTGATAGATCGGATTCATAAGTCCAAGTCGCTCTACGATCGCTTTGGGTCGCATATCAAACAGATTGTTTACCTTTTCGGCAATCTGGCCATCCGTCATATTTACCCTGGCTGTGCCATAAGTATTAATATTGATCGAGATTGGCTTGGATATCCCGATGGCGTATGCTACCTGTACAAGTATTTCATCCGCCACGCCCGCGGCGACAAGATTCTTAGCGACATGTCTCGCCGCGTAAGCCGCGCTTCTGTCAACCTTCGAAGGATCCTTCCCTGAGAAAGCTCCTCCACCATGGGCGCCCTTGCCTCCATATGTATCTACTATAATCTTTCTGCCGGTCAGCCCGGAATCTCCATGAGGGCCGCCTATGACAAACTTACCGGTAGGATTGATATGGTAGATTGTCTTGTCATCCAGCAACGCCGCTGGAATTACTTCCGAGATCACATGCTTCTTCACATCGGCCGCGATCGTCTCAAGCATCTGACTATCGTTTCCAAATTCGTCATGCTGTGTGGATACAACGATGGTATGCACCCGCAGCGGCTTACCTTCGCTATTATATTCAATGGTTACCTGAGACTTGGAATCCGGACGAAGATAGGTCATGCTTTTACCTTCCTTCCGGATTTCTGTCAATTTCCGGAGGATACGGTGTGAAAAAGCCAGCGCCATAGGCATATATTCCGGCGTTTCCCTGGTAGCGTAACCAAACATCATCCCCTGATCTCCCGCTCCCTGTTCCTTATCCAAGCCTTCTCCCTCATTAACGCCCCGCGCTATGTCCGGAGACTGTTGGTGAAGCGCGGTAATAATTCCACAGGAATCCGCGTCAAACATATATTCGGCCCTGGTATAGCCAATCTTCCTAATCGTATTACGTACTATTTCCTGTATATCAACATAGGCTTTGGTTGTCACTTCACCCGCGATAACCGCCAAACCTGTCGTTACCAATGTCTCACAGGCAACCCTCGACTTGGGATCCTGACATAGCATGGCGTCGAGTATGGCGTCCGAGATTTGATCGGCAACCTTGTCCGGATGCCCTTCAGAAACTGATTCAGAAGTAAATAAAAATGACATACTTATCTCTTAAAGCTTTATATTAAAATTTTATCCAAATATACGTGAATATACATTCTTAATTATACTATCGCGACCCAATTATATCTTATTTTCTCCCACCCAGTCCAAAGATTGTCGGTTTTTTGTATAAATCGGGAGGATTCTTTCGCCAATCAGCGACTTTGAGCGTTTTTATCAGCTCGTTAGACCCCGATATATCCGAAGCCACGCATAATAAGGTGTCCTCTCCCAATTCCTTTAGAAGATCCTCAAGCATATGATTGTTTCGAAATGGAGTTTCCATAAACAGTTGCGTCTCACCGGTAGCGCTCTCTTTTTCCAGTATACGAATCTGTTTACCCCTCGCTTTCCGGTCAACCGGAAGATAACCTTGAAAAGCGAACCGCTGCCCGGAAAAGCCACTTCCCATGAGAGCCATCAGAATAGCCGAAGGACCAGGTAATGGCTTAATCGCCCAACCATTTTTATGTCCATATGTTACAGCTACCGCTCCGGGATCCGCGACGCCAGGACACCCGGCTTCCGATATGACTCCTACACTGACTCCCATCGGAATCTGCCTGAAATACGCCTCGACATCCCGTTCAGACGTCTTTTTATCCAGAGTAAAAAAAGTCATTTCCTCAATGACTCTGCCAGACTTGAGCTTGCTTATGTAGCGCCTGGCCGTCCTTATGTTCTCCACCAGATAATAATCCGTATGCCTTATAACATCCACTATCTGCGGCGCCATAAAATCCGGCTCATTGTCTTCCGATAAAAAAGAAGGAATTAAAAAAATCGTACCTTTGTTGGACGACATAGTTAATGATTAGATATATAAACTTATAATAAAATCTTAATGGAGCAATTGACCGGGATAGGCAAAATACTGATGATATTGGGGGGAGTTCTTTTTCTGATAGGTCTGGTAATCACCTTCTCCGGAAAAATCCCCTTTCTGGGAAAGCTCCCCGGAGATATTCTTATACAAAAGAAAAATACCACCTTCTATTTTCCACTCGCGACCTCTATTCTTCTCAGTTTACTGCTCAGCCTGATTCTTTACCTACTTAGAAAATTTTGAAAATTCCCGGATAGTCTCCGCGAACTCTTGAGGCTTTTCCGCGTGCAACCAGTGACCCGCTCCATGAATAGTCACAATTTTCACATCTCTAAACTGCTTTTTTATCAACTCTTCATCCCTTTCTCTTATATAGTTGGACTGATCGCCTCTGATAAAAAGAAATGGCTTGTCAATGACAATGTCTTCACTCAACCCCTCTCCTACGTTGTCGATCTTATCTGTAATGACAGGCAGGTTAATCCGCCATCTAAAACCGCTATCGGTTCGCTCCAGATTTTTAAGAAGAAACTGCCTTACCGGCAATTCCGCGACTTTCTCTCCTAATATCTTATCCGCTTCCTGCCTGCTCTCTAGCGACTCCAGATCAATACTATTGAGTCCGTCCAGAATTTCGTCATGATGTCTTTTATAAAATCTGGGAGAAATATCCATAACCACATATCTCGCCTCAAAATCCGGATAGTTGGCCGCGAAGTTCATCACCGTCTTTCCTCCCATGGAATGACCGACGATCAATGGATTCCTTATTTTTTTGGCTTCCAGAAACTCCATAAGGTCGGAAGCCATATCATCATAAGTAAACTCCTGGCTATGAGGGGAAATTCCATGATTTCGCTGATCAAGCAGATATACTTTATATTCGTCCGCCAGCAATTTCGCCGGACTGAGCAAATTGTCCGAAGACCCGAATACTCCATGCAATATGACAATAGGGTCTCCCTCTCCTAGTTCTTTATAAAACAATTTCATACTTCCAGTTTCCTAAGATAAGTCTGTATCGTGTTTTCCAATCCCATATACAAAGCGTCGCAAATCAGCGCGTGTCCTATAGACACTTCATCTATATATGGTATGTTTTTGACCAAATAGTTCAGATTTTCCAGATCAAGATCATGTCCCGCGTTCAGACCAAGCCCCAATTCCTTCGCTTTGGCGGCGGCGATTATATACATCTTGATCGCTTCCGCCGGGTTTTCCGCGTAATTGACCGCGTAAGGTTCCGTATATAGCTCTACCCGGTCGGCCCCGACGAGCGCCGCTCCTTCCACCATAGCCGGATCAGGATTGACAAAAATAGAGACTCTGATTCCAAGTTTCTTAAAATCGGACACCACTCTCGTCAGAAAATCTTTATGGGCGATAGTATTCCATCCCGCGTTGGAAGTAATAGCGTCCGGAGCGTCCGGCACCAGAGTCACCTGTCCGGGCAATGTCCGCTCTACCAACCGGATAAACTTCTCTTCCGGATTGCCTTCAATATTCAGCTCCGTTTTAATTACCTTTTTCAGCTCAACAACATCTTCGTACCGAATATGCCTTTCGTCCGGCCTCGGATGCACTGTGACGCCCTGCGCTCCAAACCGTTCGCAATCCAGAGCCACCCGGACTACGTCAGGATTATTACCCCCCCGGGCGTTGCGCAACGTAGCCACCTTATTAATATTTACACTGAGCCTGGTCATGTTTTTTTATTATTATTAGCTTTGCAAATAAAGCTAATAAAATCAAAATTTTTAGAATCATGAGTCTAAAAGCGCGAATCGAAGCGGATATCAAATCAGCCATGCTGGCCAAAGACAAAGACAGACTAAGAGCTTTACGAAGCGTCAAATCCCTGATTCTCCTCGCTGAAACCGAAAAAGGAGCCAAAGCGGAACTCACGGAGGATGACGAAATAAAACTGCTGACCAAAGCGGCCAAACAGCGCAGGGAGTCCGCCGAAGTATACCAAAGTCAGAATCGTCAGGATCTGGAAGCCGTTGAACTGAGCGAACTATCCGTCATTGAAGAATACCTGCCAAAACAACTGAGCGAAGAGGAGATTCTGGAGAAGCTCAAGGAAATCATCTCCGAGACAGGCGCTCAGGGGCCACAGGATATGGGCAAAGTCATGGGCGTCGCTACGAAATCTCTGGCCGGACAAGCGGATGGAAAAGTAATTTCAGTATTGGTAAAATCTCTACTCAGCAAATAGATTGAACACCGCGGACATCGTATTCACTGGATTTTTGGCTTTAGGCGGTTATATGGGTTTCCGGAAAGGCCTTTTGCTCGAAATTGTTACATTTCTGGCACTCGTAATCGGTATCATATCCGCGTTTAAGCTCCTGAACTCGGGAATTGAGCTTATCAGAAATACATGGGGCTGGGACAGCATACTTATTCCTTATCTCGCCTTTATCCTGATATTCATTGTCGTATTCTTTCTGATTCATTTGCTGGGCAAGGCCTTAAAAAAGATTCTCGACTTTACCCTGCTCGGCAGCGCGGATAATTTCGCCGGAGCAGCCCTCGGTATCGTCAAAATGGCGTTTGGCATCAGTCTGCTGCTTTGGCTTACCAGAGCGGCGAGTATTGAGCTTCCTCCTCAGGTTACAGCGGACAGCGTCCTTCTAACGCCCTTAATCGAGTTCGCCCCGAGAATTACGAGCTGGATAAGCTACGTTATTCCATTTCAGGACATATTCCCCGCGATAGCCAACATCTTGACCGACTCCCATTGATACTCATCGTTGACAACTTCGACTCGTTTACCTGGAATCTGGTCGACTATATTGAACAAGCCGGAGTCCAAACTCAACTTGTCCGGAATAACCTGCCTCCGGCAAATTCTTTCTCGGAGCGGATCAAGGGTGTCGTCTTATCACCAGGACCAGGCAAGCCGGATGAAGCTGGTTTTTTGATGGAATATATCCGCTATTATGAAAAAAAAGTTCCGATTCTCGGAATATGTCTGGGCCACCAGGCTATAGCCCAATTTTATGGAGCCAGCATAGGCAAGGCGCCGGAGCCCTGTCATGGAAAAATAACGAAAGCTCAACCCGACCCCAACCACTATCTGTTTCGCGGGGTTCCCTCAGAATTTGACATAGTTCGATATCACTCCCTCATTGTCAAAGATATTACTGATTCACTCGCCATTATATGCCAATCCGAAAAACTTACGATGGGGATAGCGCATAGAGACCTTCCCATTTGCGGAATCCAGTTCCATCCTGAAGCCTATCTGACCCGCCACGGCCATATAATAATTCAAAACTGGATTTCTTTTTGTCAATCAATAGATGTTGAATAAGTCCGAACTTTGTTTTACTTTGCACGTTAATAAAACTTATGTAGCCCAATACCGCATGGCATTTACTATTAAAGAAAACGGTAAGTTTAAATATTATGAGGAAGGCGAAGGGGATGTCCTGCTTCTTTTGCATGGTCTTTTTGGCGCGTTAAGTAACTGGGAACACGTAGTTAACGCTTTTAATAAAGACCATAGGGTTATCATACCCGTAATGCCGATATACGACATGCCTATTCGCTCCGCGAGTGTCGAAGGGCTGGCTACATTCATAGAAGAATTTGTCGAGTTCAAAAAACTTGATAACCTTACTTTATTGGGCAATTCGCTGGGCGGACACGTCGGCCTCGTGTATACTTTGAAAAATCCAAAAAAAGTTTCCAGACTCGTTCTTACAGGCTCATCCGGCTTGTTTGAAAACTCAATGGGTGGCTCTTTTCCCAAAAGGGGAAGCTATGACTATATCAAGGAACGCGTGGGATACACTTTCTTCGATCCTTCCACCGCTACCAAGGAGCTGGTCGACGAGGTGTTCAATATTACACGCAGCATTCCGAAGTGTATGAACATCGTAGCCATCGCCAAAGCGGCTCAACGCCATAACATGGCCAAGGATATTAGCAATATCTCCGCGCCCACCTTACTGATATGGGGGCTCAACGATACAATCACTCCACCCATGGTCGCCTATGAATTCAACCGGTTGATTCCTAATTCGGAGTTACGGTTTATAGACCAATGCGGACACGCCCCCATGATGGAGCATCCGGAAAAGTTTAATTTCATTTTACGACAGTTTATCGGAACCAAAGTGATCGCATGACAGCCGAAGAACTTATCAACCAGATGATCCCCCCATTAAAGCCGTCCGACTCCGCCGACAAGGCGCTCAACTGGATGGAAAAATTCCGTATAGCCCAATTGCCGGTAGTCGACGACCGAGCCTTTAAGGGAATTCTTACGGAAGACATGATCTTTGATCACCTGGATTCAGACAAAACGGTAGGAGACTTCCAACTGATCGCGGCATCGATTACCGCCCTGCCCAACAGTCATTTTTATGATGTTATAAAGCTCGCTATTGAAAATAGCCTGCAAATCGTACCGGTGCTCGACATGGACAAAAATTTTCTGGGTGTAATCTCCGTCAATGAAACCGCCGCCATACTGGCCAAAATGTTCGCGGCTCAGGGCCCAGGCGGTATTATCGTGCTTTCACTCGCTCCCAAGGATTATTCCATGAGCGAAATCGCCCGGCTGATAGAATCCAACGACGCCAGAATCCTCAGCGCCTTCTTCCTTGAGGAAAATAATACAGAACAAGCAAAATTAACATTAAAGCTCAATCGGGAAGATCTGACCCGGATAATCGCCACGCTCGAAAGGCACAGCTACTCCGTTGTAGCGCACTTTCAGGAAACCGAACTCTTAAATGTTGACAAGGAAAGGCTTGACTTGCTTTTACGATATCTCAACATTTAGTCCCCGCAATCATCGCGTACAATGAAAATCGCTATACATGGACGCTCCCTTAATGAAGAAACCATTCCTTACATCCAACAGTTGATTGAGCAACTGGAGGATAAAAATACGGAACTGGTTGTACACGCCGGCTTTATCCAGATGTTGAGAAAAAGAGGTATCCTTGTAAGAGACACCGCTGTCTACAATACGCCCGAAGAACTGCCTTCCGATACCAACTTCATGATCAGCATTGGTGGCGATGGCACCCTTCTTTCCAGCGTTACATTTGTGGGCGGCAAGTCGATTCCCATATTGGGAATCAACACGGGTCGTCTGGGATTTCTGGCCACCATACAGCGCGAAGACGCTAGAAAGGCCGTAGACGCCTTGTATACCGGTAACCTGAAAATAGAAGAACGCACTCTGATCAAGGTAGTCTCCGACGATAATGTCTTTAATGGTATCAATTTCGGACTAAACGAGTTTACTATTTTGAAAAGAGATTCGTCTTCGATGATTGTTGTTCATTCCTATCTCAATGGAGAATATCTGAATTCCTACTGGGCCGACGGCCTTATCGTCGCTACTCCGACCGGATCTACAGGATACTCCCTAAGCTGCGGAGGTCCATTGGTAATGCCTCAGAATCAAAACTTTATTTTAACCCCGGTAAGCCCTCATAACCTGAATGTACGTCCCATGATCGTACCGGATTCGAGTGAGCTCAGTTTCCAGATCGAGAGTCGAAGTAAAAAAATCCTGATTTCTCTTGACTCAAGATCAAAAAGCGTTCCCTCAACCATAAAGCTGAAAGTAAAAAAAGAAGACTTTACAGTTAAACTTATAGAGCTAAAATCGTATAAATACCTGGAAACACTCCGGACCAAATTAAACTGGGGTCTTGACCTAAGAAATTAATATTCGTATTATACAAATAAATCTTAAATTCGCGCTATAAAGAATATTGAGAAAACTCTGAGCTCCTTAAGGCAATTATTATATGTATTTAAATGGAGGAGATAATATGAAAAGATTCAAACTCATAGGATTCATGCTTTTTGTCCTTCTCGTGGGTTCTGTCGACTCCATCGCTCAGAATTTTAACAAGAAGTATCGATACAAAGGCATCGGCGTCAATATCAACTCCATGAACTATGTCGGTGAAGTTGATCCAGCCCCCAACTTTATGAGTCCTTCCATCAGTCATACAAAAATGAATGTAGGATTCGCTTACATGTATAAGATAAAGCCTCATCTATCCATCCGGGGCAATGTATCCTATGGGCGGATCAAAGGAGACGATTATAAAAACGCGGGCTATAATATTGATGATATTCATCGCAAGTTGCGAAACGTCAACTTTCGCAATGAAATCTATGAGATAAAACTGGACGCGGTTTTCGACCTGATCGGCAATTATCTTGATTATAGAAAAAGGCCCGAATTTACTCCGTACGTATTCATGGGAGTCGCCTATTTTCACCACAACCCTCAGGGACTGACTCCCGACAACGAATGGGTTTACCTCAAGCCGTTATCTACGGAAGGTCAAGGTCTTCCAGGAAGCGGTGTCAAAGAATATTCACTGCACCAGATAGCTATACCTTTCGGCTTTGGTGTCCGATACAAGCTGGCCCGATACTGGGATCTGGGCTTTGAAATAGGCTGGCGGTATACTTTTACCGACTATCTGGACGATGTTAGCGGGGTATACGCGGACAAGGACCAGATCAGGAAGGAAAAAGGATATCTGGCGGCCTCCATGTCCGACAGAGCGCTGGAAGCGGTCGCGAAGGACAATATCTTGAGGGATTTTGTTGAAAACAGGCAAGGCGGGTATGTAACGAAGACTAACGCCGACTATGACGGCAATGGCGACCTGTACATTAATTCGTACAATATACCAGGCGCCCAACGCGGCGATAAAAACAAAGACTGGTACATCCTCACAGGTTTCCATCTGGTATATATATTCCCACCTAAAGTAATCTGTCCCAAATTCCGACGTTAGTTAGTTGCAAACATTTTTTGTAGCTTTGAGCTTTAATTTCAGATTATGAAAACATTTTTTTTATCTGTAGCGACTATTTTCGCGAGTATTCTTAGTCTTGATCAAGCGCGGGGCCAGACACACGAAGTTGGCATCGCTGTGGGGGGGCTGAACTACACCGGAGATCTTGCTCCTGATTACAGTTTTTATAATTACGGACAATCGCTGATGGGATTTTACAAATACAACTTCACTCCGGCGACAGGTCTGAAGCTAAGTGTGCTTGAGGGACAGTTTGTCGCCAGGGACAAACATAGCAAAGACCCCCTTCCCTTATACCGAAATCTTGAAAGCAATACCATGATTGTCGAATTTTCCGCGATCGGGGAGTACAACTTCTTTGATTATAGAAGAGAAAACAGCCGCAGACGTTTTACTCCGTACCTGTCAGGGGGCGTCGCGTTTTACATATACTCGCAAAATTCTCCCGGATTTCGTCAGCAGCAGTCCGACGGAACAGGCTTCGCGATCCCCTTCGGCGCGGGATTGCGTTATCAAATAGGAAGACAAGTCAATATAGGACTTGAGTTTATCGCGAGAAAAACATTTTCCGACCATCTCGATGGTCTGAGTGATCGTGTACAGTCCAACGGAAAACAGATTGGGGACAAACATGGCAATGACTGGTATTATTACACCGGGCTCACGCTCAGTTACACATTTTACGGAGTTAAGTGCCCCTCGATCTTCCGATAGCTCATTCTTTTATTTAGCCACACGTTTTTGTACATTTGCCTCTTATTTCAGAGGATGAGCGTAAAAGATCAAATAGACATAAATAAGCTGCCAAACCATATAGCCATTATCATGGATGGCAATGGCCGGTGGGCGAAAAAAAAAGGCGCGATGAGAATATTCGGCCACCAGAACGCGATAAAAGCCGTACGCGACGCGACCGAAGCATGCGCGGAACTTGGCGTTAAATATCTCACGCTATACGCGTTTTCAACCGAAAACTGGAATCGGCCTGAAACCGAAGTAAAAGCCCTGATGACTCTATTGGTCGCGACCATCAATAGTGAAATAAAAGTTCTTCAGCAAAACAATATTCGGCTACAAACGATCGGTAATACGAAAGAGTTGCCTAAAAACTGTCAGAAAGAACTGGAAGAAGCCATACGACTAACATCTTCCAATACCGGCCTGACCCTGATTTTAGCGCTTAGTTACAGTGGGCGCTGGGAAATCACCAACGCCGTCAAAGCGATCGCCAGGGATCTGGTGGACAAGAAAATCGACACCGAAGCGATTTCGGAAGAGCTCGTTTCAGATTATTTGCAAACAGCTTCCATACCAGATCCTGAACTGATGATCCGTACTAGTGGAGAAATGCGGATAAGTAATTTTCTACTCTGGCAAATCGCTTACTCGGAACTTTATATTACGCCTGTCCTATGGCCCGATTTTAGAAAAGAACATCTCTGGGAAGCGTTAGTCGATTTTCAAAAAAGAGAAAGGCGTTTTGGTAAAATAAGTGAACAAGTGAATTAATATTCTTTTAATGAAAATTCGTAAGTCTTTATTTTTTTTGATTATACTGTTTTTTACACTTAGTCAGCATGTTTCAGGTCAATATCTGCCTTCCGGCTCGTTTAGCTATACCAATCCACAAGAATACGTTATCGAAGATATTACATTTACAGGATTGGAAAGCATCGACCATAACGCTCTTGTTTCCATAGCGGGACTCAAAAAAGGCGATCGGATCATGATACCTGGAGAAGCCCTCAGCAACGCTCTCAAGAAAATATGGAATCAAAAACTGGTCGGTGATATCGCTTTGTCAATTACCAGAATAGAAGGTGAAAAGGTCTACATCAACTTTGATCTGAAAGAAAGGCCCCGCTTGTCCAGAATTGAAATCAACGGGGTAAAAAAGTCGGACAAGGAAGAGATTACCAACAAGATAAACATATCGCTCGGACAAATCGTAACCGACGCGATGACCAAAAACGCCATCCAGCGGATCAATAAATACTATATCGAAAAAGGATTTCTGGCCACGAAAACGGAAATACGAAAAATAGACGATACATTGCACGACAACAAAGTCATTCTAAAAGTCAATATTAACAAAGGTCCGAAAATAAAGATCAGCGATATTAATATTTCCGGAAACGAAGGGGAAAGAGACAACAAGAAAGCGGAAAAGCTTTTGTCCGACAAACGACTGAAGCGCAAAATGAAGGAAACAAAAGAAAAACGCTTCCACAAGATCTTTTCCACCTCCAAGTTCATTCAGGCCGATTTCGAAAAAGATCAAAAAGCGCTTATTGAATATTACAACTCCCTCGGATACCGCGACGCGCAAATCATCAGAGACAGCGTTTATTTTGTAAACGACAAGCGAATAAATATCGACATGGAGATATCGGAAGGCTCCCGCTATTATTTCCGAAACATTACCTGGCAAGGCAATTATATATACTCTGACCGGGCCCTGGATACCATTCTCAACATCAAAAAAGGAGACGTGTACAACCTGGCCCGCTTGGAACGCCGCCTAAACTATAATCCCGATGGCTACGACATCAGCTCCCTGTATCTGGACGATGGCTATCTTTTCTTCCATGTCGATCCCGTCGAAATCATGGTGGACAACGATTCCATCGATATTGAGATGAGGATATACGAAGGTCCTCAGGCTACCATCAGAAATATTACCGTGTCAGGCAACACGAAAACGCACGACCATGTAATTCTGAGAGAACTCCGAACACTACCTGGTCAGAAGTTTAGTCGATCGGACCTCATCCGGTCGCAAAGAGAAATAGCGACACTCGGATACTTTGACGCGGAGCAAATCGGTATTAACCCCATCCCGAATCCCGCGGATGGAACCGTTGATATCAACTATACCGTTGTCGAAAAGTCAAGCGACCAGATTGAGCTTTCCGGCGGCTGGGGAGGCACTATCCGCTTCGTAGGAACACTCGGCCTCGTTTTCAACAACTTCTCCTTGCGCAATATTCCCAAATTTAAAACCTGGGACCCACTGCCCAGTGGCGATGGTCAGCGTCTTTCAGTTCGTTTCCAATCAAATGGAATATATTTTCAAAATTACTCATTCTCATTTACCGAGCCATGGCTTGGCGGCAACAAACCCCACTCGCTGTCTACAAGCGTAGTACGCTCCCAGCTCAACAACGTAAGTTCAGGCCTGAAAATATCCGGTTATTTGAGATTGCAGGGAGTTACCCTGACTTATGGCAAGCGCTTAAAGTGGCCTGACGACTACTTCTCTACAAGCTATTCGTTGTCGTATATGCAATATAAATTTAAGAATTATGGCACATCAGCCAGCAATTCACTAGGTATCGACAATACAACTTCCAATAGCGTCACATTGACTTATTCGTTAAGCCGGAACAGTCTAAACGACTTTACTTTCCCTACAAATGGATCCAATCTGTCCTTTTCCGTCAGCGCGACACCCCCATACTCATTGTTTAATAAAAAAGATTACTCTTTGCTTCCTGACGAAGATAAGTACAAAATGGTGGAGTACCACAAGTGGATGCTGGATCAATCCTGGTTTACAACAATCATTCCGGGCCAAAAAAGAAATCTGGTCCTCAACGCGAGGGCGCACTTCGGCTATATCGGCTCCTTCTCGCAACGCAGGCCAGTTGGTCCGTTTGAACGTTTTAAAATGGGAGGAAGCGGGCTTTCGGGCTTCAACTTCGTCCTGGGATCGGAAATCATAGGCCTTCGGGGCTATCAGGACAACCTCATAGTTCCCTACGAGGCGGGAGGAATGATCAGAGAAGGCGGGGTACTATTCGACAAGTTTGTGACGGAACTTCGTTATCCTATCAGCCTTAGTCCCGCGTTGTCGGTCATCGCCCTCACCTTCTTCGAAGCGGGCAATGTCTGGAACGACTTCAAAAGCTTTAATCCATTTGACAATTACCGCTCGGCCGGAGTCGGAACCCGAATCATGATGCCCGCGTTCGGTATGATTGGTATCGACTGGGGATTCAGACTAGACACGGAGCCTGGAAGAGATCCCTTTACGGACCGGTCCCGCGTAACCTTTGTAATCGGACAACAAATCAGGTAACATTGTGAAAAAACTCTTAACAATTTTATTTATTTTTTTTATTTTCGGTACGACTTATGCTCAGAAGTTTGGATACATTGATTCCGAGTATATTTTAAAAAAGATGCCGGAATATAAAGAAGCCCAAAAGGAGTTGGATAAGCTTTCCTCTGGCTGGCAAAAGGAGATTGAAGAGAAAAAGCAGGAAGTAGACAGGCTAAAAGGGGACTTTCAGGCGGAAGAGGTGCTTCTTACGGAAACTATGAAAACTGAGCGGCTTGAAGAAATCGCCATAAAGGAAAAAGAATTAAAAGAATATCAAAAGAAAATATTCGGATTCGACGGTTTGCTTTTTCTCAAGAGACAAGATCTAATCAAGCCTGTGCAAGACAAATTGTATGAAGCTGTTGAGAAGGTAGCGAAAGCCAAACGTCTCCAGTTTCTATTTGATAAAGCAGGCGATCTCGTAATGATTTATACCAATCCTATCCATGACTACACTGACTATGTCCTGGATGAACTGGGGCTTGGAGACCCCAATGATACAGTTAAATAAAAATTTAAAGTCAATTATAAAAATGAAAAACAAATTTATTCTAGGTCTTCTGGCGGTATTTTTTTTAGGTTCGGTTTCCGTATTCGCCCAAACCCCAAAAATTGGCTATACCAATCTTGAATATATACTAGCCCAGCTTCCGGAAGCCAAGCAAATTGAAAGTCAGCTTAAAGAATTTGAAAAGCAACTCCAAAATCAGCTCCAATCCAAGTATACTGAATACGAACAGAAACTGGATACCTATAGAAAAGGCCAGGCCACAATGGCCGAAATCGTAAAGCAGGACAAAGAACAAGAGTTGCTTTCACTCCAAAACAATATCCGCGAGTTTGAAGAAAAAGCGCAGAGCGAGATGCAAAACAAGCAAATAGCCCTTCTTGAGCCTGTTCTAAATAAAATCCAAAAAGCGATTGATAAAGTAGCTGAAGAAAACAGTTATACTTATATCCTGAGTACGCATACGGAAATGGGCTCGTCGGCTATCATACTATACGCTAAAAATCTTGAAGA
The DNA here is from genome assembly GCA_023391415.1 of Bacteroidota bacterium. Taxonomy (GTDB): domain Bacteria; phylum Bacteroidota; class Bacteroidia; order Cytophagales; family Cytophagaceae; genus SpSt-227. The sequence continues at coordinate 158,526 of JAEWAY010000033.1, forward strand.
TAATATCTCCGACAAGGTGCTTCAAGCGCTTGGAGTCACTCCGAAACCCGCCGAGACTCCATCTGGCGCCCCCGTAAAGAAATAAAACTATCACGATATTTTATTTATATTAAGGTCATTGCCAAAGCAGTGACCTTTTTTATTATCAGATAATGAATCGACCACCCATGTATCTGTCTCCCGGAGACAAAGTCGCTATAATAGCGACCGCGAAAAACTTTGACGCTCACGCGCTGGACTACGCGATAGCTACCATCTGTTCCTGGGGGCTTATTCCTGTAAAAGGCCAACATCTTTATCAAAAACATTTCCAATTCGCCGGAAATGACGATGAACGGAGGAAAGACCTACAATGGTCAATCGACCATCCCGATATTAAAGCGATTTTTTGCGCGCGGGGAGGCTATGGCACTACTCGGATTATAGATAAGATCGATTTGCAAGCTTTACACCTCCATCCAAAGTGGCTCATAGGTTTTAGCGATATTACCGCGCTGCATTTCGCGCTTCAGAAGCAACATCACTTGAGCATTCATGGCCCGATGCCAATCAATTTCGAAAAAAACGCCGAGTTTGAAAGTCTTGACCAGCTAAAAGCGATTCTGTTCGGAGAGTTTGACAATTACCAGTCTTTCGCCGGGTCTCCATACAACAGATCCGGAAAAGGCGAAGGTCTACTAATTGGCGGCAACCTGACATTGATTCATAATATGATCGGGACCTCAAGCGACCTGGATTTCTCCGAAAAAATTCTTTTTATTGAAGAAGTCGGAGAATACCTCTACCACATCGACCGGATCATGACTCATCTCAAAAGAGCGGGAAAATTGCAGCGTCTGCATGGATTGATCTTAGGTCATTTTTCAGGTATGAAAGACAACGACCAGCCATTTGGTCATACCTGGCAGGAAATTATTCTCGACGCTGTGAAAGACTACGACTTTCCGGTGGCGTTTAACTTCCCCGCGGGCCATGAAGATCACAACAACCCTCTGATACTAGGGAGCCGGGCGAACCTTCGCGTAACCGGGAGAGATGACAGCGAGCTTCGCTACTCATTATATAGCACTTCCAATACAGTCTGACCCACAGCCTTAAGCGTCTCCGGATCTATTACATCCATATTGTCGTCATGTGTATGCCAATAATCGCCAAAATAGCCATCGCCGGACATATTATACTCAATAATATCAATCATGGGCAAACCAGCCAGTTCATTGATATATGTGTGATCATCAATAATTGGTTGCGTCTTTACATTGACAAAATATCTCCCGTATCCAAGCTCATGCCCTGTCTTCCAGACTTTGTCGACTACTGATGGAGCGTAATGCATGGAAGTTCCTTCTTTCGCGAATCGGGCGTTGGCGGCCCCCACCATATCCAGCAATATGCCATAATATGCCATATAGCCTGGCAGATGCCTGTTTTTAGCCCAATATTGCGAACCCAGACACCAGGAATCCCGGGCTCTACCCATGTCCATAGCAAAATCTGGTTGTCCATAATCTTCTCCATCAAAAAAGATGATGTCTACCCCTATCGCCGGCTTCCTGGCGGATTCACTTATCACCCTCGCCATTTCAAGTAGAGCTCCGACACCACTCGCGCCGTCATTCGCTCCGTCAATAGGCTCCTTGATCCTGTTGGGGTCCGCGTCTTGATCCGCGAAAGGCCTTGTATCCCAATGAGCGGCAAGTAATACTCTTTTAGCAAGCTCCGGCTGATAGCTCCCGATAATATTGGTGAGATGAAGCGTTGTACCATCAAAGGCCTTGGCTTCGAATTGTTGAGTCCGCGTTTCCCAACCATAACTTTTGAGCTTCCGCGCGAGATACTCTCCACATTTCCTATGCGCCGACGTATTGGGCACCCTCGGACCGAAATCAACTTGCCTTTTTACAAATGAATACGCGGAGTCTCCACTAAAGACAGGCGCTACAGGCTCCTTTTTCGCGGATTTCGTCTCACCGGAAGAGGAGTCCTTACCCGTTTTCTCTTTCTTGTCTTCACAGGCGGTAAGACACGCGAAGCACAACAGGACGATATATATTAAGCTATTCTTCATAAGCCCAATCTATTCCATGCTTCATATCTTTTATAACCAATCCTTCCTTTTTAAACAGGGCTCGAATTGAATCTACTTTATCGTATCGCTTATTCTCCTTCGCCTCCTTATACAATTCAAGCAACCCTTCTACAAAAGTTTCCGCGTTGACCGTATGCTCCTCTCGAAGACCAAGAATATCCCCTACAATCACCTTAAACGTCGTCCTGACATGGGAAAAAACCTCGTTGTACACCAAGTTAACATCAATAGATTTGGTATATAACGAATTGATTTTCTTAAGCAGATTGAACAAGGACGCGATGGTGATCGCGGTATTAAAATCGTCGTCAAGCCCCTTATAACAGGCGTCCGCGAGCTCCCGCAGTTCATTGTTCAGCTTTTCATCTTTATCCATGTCAGCGACCGGCTCGCTTAGTTTATCGAGAACCCGAAGCCCGTTGATAAGCTTTTTCAAGCCTTTCTGAGCGGCCTTCAAAGCTTCGTTGGAGAAGTCCAGCGTACTTCTGTAATGAGCCTGAAGTATGAAGAAACGAATGGTCATGGGAGAGTACGCCTGCTCCAGTGCCGGATGATTTCCTGAAAACAGCTCGTTCATCGTTATGAAGTTTCCCAACGATTTACCCATCTTTTGTCCATTGATGGTAATCATGTTGTTGTGCATCCAAAACCTGGCCGGCTGCTCATGATGACAAGCTACGGACTGAGCCACCTCACATTCATGATGAGGAAAAAGCAAATCCATTCCTCCGCCATGTATATCGAATGTATTTCCCAGGTATTTTGAACTCATGGCTGAACATTCGAGATGCCATCCGGGAAATCCTTCACCCCAGGGCGATCCCCAACGCATGATATGCTCCGGATTGGCCTTTTTCCATAGAGCGAAATCAAGCGGGCTTTTTTTAGATTCCTGGCCATCCAGGCTTCTTGTTCCGGCCTGCTGATCCTCAATCACCCTACCGGACAACCTGCCATAATGATGACTGGCCGCGTATTTTTCCACGTCGAAATAAACGGAACCCTGATTTTCATACGCGTACCCGTTCTTCATAATCCCCTCGATCATGGCGATCTGCTCTGGAATATGCCCACTAGCCTGAGGCTCAATGCTCGGAGGAAGCACATTCAACCTTTCCATGACCTGATGATAGTTGTCTGTATAATATTTCACGACTTCCATAGGCTCCAGCTTATCAAGACGCGCCTTCTTGCCAATTTTGTCTTCCCCCTCATCCGCGTCCTGTTCAAGATGACCAACGTCGGTAATATTACGCACATAACGAACTTTATAACCCAGCGCTTTCAGATAGCGGTATACTATATCGAAGGTAACGGCTCCTCTCGCGTGACCAAGATGCGCCTCGCCATATACGGTCGGGCCACATACATACATCCCTACATAAGGCGGATTTAAAGCGGTGAAGCGCTCTTTCTTCCTTGTTAAGGAGTTATAAACAATAAGTCCTTCTTTCTCCACTTGTCATTAATTTTCATAATACCTGTTCGGGAACCTACTGACAACAAAATGGGTTCCTGAAATAACCCCCAATAATACGTAATAATTATTAAACTTTAGATTAATTTGTTTGATATTGGAAATTAGTTAACTTTGCGGCAGAATTAGCAAAAAGTTTGGGAAAAGAGGGGACGCGGGTCCCCTCTTTTTATTGTATTGAATACATAAAGAGTCCAGTGATAAATTTAAAAGGAATCATTCAAACATTTGTTGAAAAGACAATACAAGACAGCGAACTTTTTTTGGTAGATATCCGTGTAAGCGGTAACGAACGAAGAAGCAAAATCGCGGTTCTTCTCGATAGCGATGAAGGTATTAGCATCGATCAATGCGCCAAGCTCAGCCGGGAACTTTCACAAAAACTCGAAGCGGAAGATCTGGGGGATTTGTCCTACGTATTGGAGGTGTCCTCACCAGGCCTTGATGAACCTCTGAAAATTAAAAGACAATACTTAAAAAACAGAGGCAGAGAACTTCAGGTTATTCTGAATGACGATACTCAAAAAAAAGGGATTCTGGAAGACATAAAGGACGAAAGCATAGTCCTGTCCGTTTTTGACAAAAAGAAAAAAGAAGTTAGTTCCTTGGAATTTGCTTTTAGAGATATAAAAAAATCAAACATTATAGTTTCATTTAAATGACGATGGAAAGCGCAACTTTAATTGAATCCTTTGCCGAATTCGCGAAATTCAAGAACATTGACCGCCCAACCATGATGCGAATACTGGAAGATGTGTTCCGTACCATGATCCGGAAAAAATTCGTAACTGATGATAATTTTGACGTTATCATCAACGTCGACAAAGGAGACTTGGAAATATGGAGATTCAGGGAAATCGTATCGGACGACTTCGCGGAAGACAGCTTTGACTATGATGAAAATCTCCATATTTCCCTTACGGAAGCGAGAAAAATTGAAGAAGACTTTGAAATTGGTGAAGAAGTCGCCGAAGAAGTAAAACTGATTGATTTTGGACGAAGAGTCGTCATGACCGCCAGGCAAACCCTGATGCAAAAGGTAAAGGACCTGGAAAAAGACATTCTTTTTCAGAAATATAAGGAGCTTGTCGGCGAAATTATCGCGGGAGAGGTATATCAGATTCTTAACCGTGAAATCCTGCTAATCGACGGGGAAGGCAACGAACTCGTTCTTCCCAAAAACGAGCAGATATCAAAAGACCGTTTTCGCAAGGGCGACAACGTAAGGTCGGTTGTCCATCGAGTAGAAATGCACAATGGCAATCCCAAAATTATTCTTTCAAGGACATCGCCTGTATTTCTTGAAAAACTATTTGAAACAGAAGTACCCGAGGTTTTCGATGGCTTGATTTCAATTAAGAAAGTCGTTCGTGAACCAGGCGAAAGAGCCAAAGTAGCTGTCGAATCCTATGACGATCGCGTAGATCCGGTAGGCGCCTGCGTGGGCATGAAAGGTTCCCGAATCCATAGCATTGTCAGAGAACTGGAAAATGAAAACATCGACGTGATCAACTTCACGGACAATCTGGACCTCTATATTCAGCGAGCGCTCAGCCCCGCCAAAATCAGCAGTATCAAAATTGATCAGAAAGAAGGACGCGCCTCCGTATACCTCAAGCCAGATCAGGTTTCCCTGGCTATCGGCAAAGGCGGTCAGAATATAAAACTGGCAAGCAAGCTCGTAGGGCTGGAGATTGACGTATTCCGCGAACTCTCGGAAGCGGAGGAAGAAGACGTTGATCTGATCGAATTTACCGATGAAGTCGATGAGTGGATCATTGAAGAATTAAAAAGGGTTGGACTGGACACCGCGAAAAGTGTACTCGCTCTTACCAAGGATGATCTTATTAGAAGAACAGAGCTGGAAGAAGAAACAATAGAAGATATTGTCAATATTCTGAAACAGGAATTCGAATCGTAGAAAAAACTATTTGTCTAGAGAAAAAAAATTAGAATGGCAGAAGAAAAAATGATGAGACTGAGCCAAGTTGCCAGAAAGTTGAATGTTGGAACCTCCACCATAGCCGACCATCTTTCTGCAAAAGGCTTTTCCATTGAAAATAACCCGAACTCCAAAGTCACACTGGAGCAATTCGATATGCTGATCAAGGAGTTTGCCTCATCAATAATGGATAAAGAAGAGGCTTCCGGTCTCACCATTGGAAAAAAGCATTCTGACGTAGTAATTAAATCAGACCCAGGTACCCCGAAAAAAGACATGGAGGAAGAAGACGAAATATTTATTAAAAATGTTTCTCCTTCAGTACCTGAGTTAGACGAAACCACGGAAGATAAAAAACAGGGAAAAGCACGGGTTGAAGACGACCTCGTCGGAAAAGTAAAACTTCAGGGAATCAAAGTTGTCGGAAAAATTGACCTTGATGATAAAAAAAGAGGCAAAGCGGAACAGGAAACGGAATCCAAGATAAAGCCTGATACTGCCGTCGAACTCGTCAAGGAGGAAACTCCACTTATCGCTCAACCTGAAACCTCCGTAAAAGAGGAACCATTATTAAGCGCGGAAACTCAATCCGACCAATCAGAACCTGAGAATCCAGTCAATGAGGCTCCTCCTGCTAAAACTCCGATAACCGACGCTGCCATTCCTTCGGATATCAAACAGCCAGAGCAGGAAGTCTCCTCTGAATCTCAGCCGGAACCCACTATCGAAGCCAGACCGGAAGTGGAGGCGTCTTCCGAGCAATTGCCGGAACCGGAACTGATCAACGCGAAGGCCGATCAGCTAAAAGGTTTGACTGTACTAGGAAAAATCGAACTCCCTTCTGATAAGAGCAAGAAGAAAAAGCCGGTCGCGTCTTCCGACGTCGCGAGACAACAGGAAGATGATAAGAAAAAAGCGAAGAAAAAACGCAAGCGTCTTACTACACCTGTCGGTGGACAGGCTCCCGGACAGCAAACAGGCGCCCCGGGACAGAGGCCCGGACAATATGCTGGAGGACCAGGCCAAAACAGGCATGGAGCTCAGGCCTTCAAAAAAGGCGGAAGAGGAACTCCCGCGCAACAGCCTAAAGAAGAAGTCTCTGATAAAGAAATTCAGGATAAAATCAAAGCGACGCTCGCGAAGCTGAGCGGCGGAGGCCCCGCTAAGAAAGGAGTCAAGCGTTCGAAATACAGAAAAGAAAAACGGTCCGCGTTCGCGGAAGCCGAGGAAGAAAGACTACTTCAGGAACAGGAAGACGCCAAGACGTTAAAAGTAACGGAATACATCTCCGCCAACGACCTCGCTTCCCTATTGGGAGTCAGTGTCAATGAAGTAATTCGGGCCTGTATGGGACTCGGAATGTTTGTCTCGATCAACCAGCGTCTTGACGCTGAAGCCATTACTGTTATCGCGGACGAGTTTGGCTACAATGTCGATTTTACCAATATGGAAGAAGAGGAAGATTCCAATCAGGAAGAGGTCGACACTGAAGACGACCTGTCTGAAAGAGCTCCGATTATCACCATTATGGGACACGTGGACCATGGTAAAACAAGCTTGCTGGACTATATCCGCAAAACGAAAGTAGCCGCTGGCGAAGCCGGTGGTATTACCCAGCACATAGGAGCTTATTCCGTTGTGACGGAAAGTGGCAAAAAAATCACCTTCCTGGATACTCCGGGTCACGAAGCCTTTACCGCGATGCGGGCCAGAGGAGCGAAATTGACCGATATCGTAATCATCGTAGTGGCGGCGGACGACGCGGTGATGCCCCAAACAAAAGAAGCTATAAACCACTCGCTCGTAGCGGGTGTGCCTATTGTTATCGCCATCAACAAGATTGACAAGCCTACCGCGAATCCCGACAAGATTAAAGAAGAGCTTGCCAATGAAAATGTGCTGGTCGAAGACTGGGGCGGAAAATATCAGTGTGAAATGATCTCCGCCAAATCCGGACTAAACATTAACTCATTGCTTGACAAAGTACTTCTTGAAGCGGAGCTCCTTGAACTAAAGGCCAATCCAAATAAGAACGCGAGTGGTACGGTCGTGGAAGCTTCCTTGGATAAAGGAAGGGGCTATATCGCTACCATTCTGGTACAGAACGGAACATTGAAAGTAGGTGACGTTATCCTGTCCGGAGCGCATTATGGCCGAGTCAAAGCCATGATGGACCATAGAGGCAACAGGATAGACCAGGCTGGACCATCTTCGCCCGTACTCGTGCTGGGACTCAATGGAGCACCCCAAGCCGGGGATAAAATCAGGGTACTGGACTCTGAACGGGAAGCCAGAGAAATCGCGACAAAACGCGAACAGGTACTCAGAGAGCAAAATATTCGTACCAAAAAACATATCACGCTTGATGAAATCGGACGACGACTCGCGATCGGAAACTTTAAAGAGCTTAACGTCATTGTCAAAGGCGACGTGGATGGTTCAGTCGAAGCACTCTCCGACTCTCTTCTTAAACTTTCTACCGAAGAGATTCAGATACGAATCCTTCATAAGGGAGTTGGACAGATATCCGAATCAGACGTTCTGCTCGCTTCCGCGTCAGACGCCATCATCATCGGATTCCAGGTAAGGCCTTCTACAGGAGCTAGAAAGCTCGCGGAAAATGAAGAAATTGAAATCCGTCTGTATTCCATCATCTATGACGCTATCGATGAGATTAAAGACGCGATGGAAGGTATGCTCGCGCCTAAACTGGAAGAAGTAATTACCGGAAACGTGGAAGTTCGCGAAGTCTTCAAGATTTCAAAGATTGGAACTGTCGCTGGTTGTTATGTCACCGAAGGTTCGATCAAACGAAACAGCAGCGTACGGCTTATCCGGGATGGAATCGTTGTTCATACAGGAAGTATCGACGCGCTTAAGCGTTTCAAAGATGATGTTGGTGAAGTTCGGTATGGATACGAATGCGGTATCAGTCTCAAAGGATTCAATGATATTCGCGTAGGTGACAATATCGAACCTTTCGAAACCAAAGAAACCAAGAGAACTTTGTAAAGGAAAATTTTAGATTTTAACAAAAACCACCCTGATAGGTGGTTTTTTTGTTATGACGAGAATCCTCGATACAAAGAAGTCAATAACTCCTTCTCAATTAGAGACTAAAAGCGTTTTATAATCCCTGGCAAATTCTCCGGTGCCAGAGATAGGACTTTCTCTACTGGAATATATTATTTTCAAAATGGCAAAATCAAAATCCTTAAAAAATCAGATTCCCCGATAACCTCGGATAGGCCCTATAGAAAGAATTAGATTCTTGATAAAAGAAAAAGGAACCCATTCAGGTTCCTTTTTTACATTTGAAAACAAAAGATCGATATTAGACCAGATTATTCTTTAGAAGATATTCCACGATCTGTACAGTATTGGTCGCCGCTCCTTTTCTTAGATTATCCGCTACAACCCACATATTCAATGTATTTGGCTGAGATTCATCTCTTCTGAGTCTACCCACAAATACATCGTCTTTTCTATGAGCGGTCATAGGCATCGGATACAAAAGATTTTTCACGTCATCCTGTAATGTTACACCTTCCGCTGATTCAAGCAATTGACGAACTTCATCAAGGTCAAAATCCCTTTCGAACTCCACATTGATCGCTTCGGAATGACCTCCCATGACAGGAATTCTCACCGCGGTAGGGCTCACTTTAATAGAATCGTCGCTAAAGATTTTCCTGGTCTCGTTGACCATTTTCATCTCTTCCTTTGTATATCCGTTATCCATAAACACGTCGATATGCGGCAATACATTCAGATCAATCGTATATGGATAGGCTTTAGCGCCTTCCACTCCATTACGCTCGTTCATCAATTGATCCACAGCGTTTTTGCCGGTACCAGTTACCGACTGGTATGTCGATACGACAATCCGTTTGATTTTATATTTCTTATGCAAAGGATACAAAGCCACAACCATCTGAATAGTCGAGCAATTGGGATTAGCGATAATCTTGTCGTCCTTCGTCAGTTCCTTCGCGTTAATCTCCGGTACAATCAGTTTTTTAGAAGGATCCATTCTCCACGCGGAGCTATTGTCAATAACAGTAATACCCGCTTCCGCGAATTTTGGAGCCCATTCCAATGAAGTTCCTCCTCCAGCGGAAAAAATAGCCACATCCGGCTTCTGACTGATCGCGTCTTCAGCGCCAACAACCGTATATTCCTTACCCTTAAACGACACCTTGCTTCCAACGGATCTCTGGGACGCGACAGGAATCAACTCTGTAACTGGAAAATTTCTTTCTTCCAGCACTTGTAAGATTTCACCACCTACAAGACCGGTGGCACCTACTACAGCGACTTTCATTTTCGTTTACGTTTTATCAAAGTTTATAACTAGTATTCAAAGTTAATCCATTTATTTTTATTTTTACGTTCAATTCAGCTTTTAGCATTTTTTTTACCTAAAACCAATATGGATAATGAATTACTTTTTAGCGGGTGGAATGCTTCTGCTTTCCCTCACCTGCCTTAGCCAGAATGAGTCTGGAGCGTTCGCGAATGTCATATGGCAGGGCGATACCTCCTTCTTTACAAAAACCGATAAGGGAGTGCAATCCGCCGGAGAAAGGAAAAACGGTCATCTGACACTCTGGACCAGCCGCGACCTTACGACAAATACAAATTGGGAATGGAAAATACATATGGATTTCAATCCATCTTCATCCAATTACGCGAGGCTCTACCTGATTTCCGACAAACCACTCGACGATCCTGCCTTAAATGGATTTTATTTAAAAGTTGGAGGCTCGCTTGACGCCATTGACCTTTACTATCAGGAAGGCTCCAGGCATACCCCGCTCATAAGCGGGATATCCGGTTTTGTAAGCCAGGAACAGGTCAATGTAAGCATAAAAGTAGATCTTTTTCAAAATCGATATTGGCGCGTCCGGGCCGACTCCACCGGCAACACTTCCTATATCCTGCAGGGAGAAGCGGAAATTCCTTGCCCTATCCAATCAGGTTATCAGGGATTCACATTCATACATACCTCGACCAGAGCGGACAAGTTTATATTGGAAAGAATGTCCTCCCATCCCTCCGATTTATCCATATTGAAAGCCCGAAATAACAGCGACACGGAGTTAATGGTCATATTGTCGGAAAGGCTTCCATATCTTCATCCCTCCAATATTATGATCAACGGCCTGATTCCGGACGAAGCCTATTTTCAAAACGACACCATCATTATTCGAGGCTCTACGCGTTTCATTGAAGGAGACAACACCCTGATTATCTCGCTACCTGAATCAGATATCTATATGTCCTATATTTTTTTGTTCACGTACACACTGCCTTACGCGTCCATTATCATCAATGAAATCATGTCTATTCCATCAGCCAGTATGGGATTGCCTGACTACGAATACATAGAACTCCTAAACAGGAGCGATACTCCCATCCAGTTATTTTCTTTCTCTTTTTCGGACCGCCAGACTACAGGAATAATCCGGGACAGCGTAACCCTCGCTCCTGACTCGCTTTTGATTTTATGCCCTCTGGAGGCTGTCGCCGGCTTTAAACAATATGGCTCCGCGGTAGGCATACATCCCTGGCCCTCTCTGAACAATGACAATGATGATCTTTTCCTGAAAACGCCAACAGGACAAATTGTTTTCAGTGTATCTTATTCCAGAGACTGGCATACGGACAAGAAAAACGCTTCAGGTGGTTACGCATTGGAAATGATTGACTCCCGGGAGCTTTGTCTGGAAAGAAACAACTGGGCGACCTCCCGGGCGACCAGCGGGGGAACTCCGGGGATGGTCAATAGTCAGTACTCCCGGATACCGCGCGGGCAAACTCCGACTGTTGTCGATTCATACATAAAAGATAACAGGATTACTCTAATAGTTGACAGAAACATCTCCATGCTCCCCAGGACCCAGGCTTTACTCAACGGAGTTCCGACCTCAATATTTACCATCAATCAGGATAGCGTCATAATAGAACCCCATTTCCTCCTGCTTCCAAATTCAATTTATCCGGTCACAATCAAAAAACTGGGTGGTTGCGATGACTATATTGAAGAAGATATTTTTCATGAAGTTATATATACAAGCTCAGTGGATAGTCTTGATTTGCTATTTAATGAACTCATGTATAATCCTGACTCGGATGGCGCTGAATTTGTCGAAATCTACAACAACTCGGACAACTACCTGAATCTAAAAAACCTGACTCTCATTTATCAAAATAAGGACAATCTTAATACGAGCTCCTATCCTATCACCAACTCGAAACGCGTTTTATTACCACATAGCTTCCTGTTACTTACAGGCGACTCCTCACGACTGGCAAGCAAACACCCAAACGCGGTCAACGACGCGATCATTCAAATGCCAAGATTTCCTAATCTAAACAATAATGGCGCGCGACTAAAACTGGCCATAGGAGACAAAATAATCGATGACTTCCTGTACAATGACAGTTATCATCACGTATTATTCACTTCAACCAAAGGCGTCTCTCTGGAAAGAATCTTGTTATCCGGACCAAGCAACGACGAGCAACTCTGGACTTCAGCCGCTTCAACAGAGTTTTACGCGACACCCGGCTTTAAAAACTCTCAGGCGGGAATACATCCTTCCGAGCATAAAATTATTAGCGTAATACCGGAAGTTTTCACCCCGGACGCTGACGGAGTCGACGACTACGCCCTTATAAGCTTTTCACCGCCTGCCGAAGGCTGGTTTATCACCATTCAAATTTTTGACATGGACGGTCGTTTAGTGAAAAGGCTTGCCAATAACGTCTCGATAGGCGCCAGCGGAATATTTACATGGGATGGCCGAAACGACGCGGGAATTCTTTCTGGTATTGGAATTTATATACTATCCGCCGAGTTGTTTAATATAAATGGGCGGAGTGATCATATACAAGAAACGATAGTAATTGGCGGCCGCCTCTAACCAAATGTTTACTTTTTCGTAAACAAGGCTTTATTGAGATTCCTGAAAAGAAACAGGAAATATTTGTAAATTCGCAGCAATTTTAAAATTCGGAACATAATGAGTGAAGAAAGATTAAGATATTCAGAAGACGACCTTAAGGAGTTTCAGGTACTGATCGAGGACAAACTGGAAAAAGCGCGCAAAGAACTAAATTATATTAAAGAAGTACTTAGCAGAAAAAATGATCCGGGAACGGATACCACTGCCGGAACTTTAAAACTACTTGAGGATGGAGCCGATACAGCGGAAAAGGAGAACTTTACTCAATTAGCGGCGAGACAACAAAAATTTATTCAACAACTGGAAAACGCGTTGGCCAGAATCAAAAACGGGACCTACGGTATTTGTATCGAAACAGGCAAACTAATCCCCAAAGAGCGGCTGAGGGCGGTACCTCATACTCAACATTCCATCGAAGCCAAGCTTAACCGAAGAGACTAACGTTGAATTTCCTGATTCATCATATCGAAGCGCTGATCTTTTGCTCTCCTGATCCTTTAAACCAGAAGGATATTCAGCAATGTCTTTCCGAAATGTTCGAAGCGGAAGTACCCATAAGCGATATTGAACAGGCGATCGCCGCCCTGGAGGAAAAGTACCAGGCTGATCAATACGCGTTCTCAATCGTCCACTCCGGCGACGGCTATCAGTTTCTGACCAAGCCGGCCTATCAGGCTAGTATAAGCATACTTCTTAAACACAAATCAAAGAAACGCCTTTCCGCCAGCGCGTTGGAAACCTTGTCAATCATCGCGTACAAGCAGCCGATTACCAAAGGTGAAATGGAACAACTCAGAGGAGTCAACTGTGATTACGCGGTCCAGAAGTTATTGGAAAAACAACTCATTGAAATCGTTGGCAAATCCGAATCGATTGGCCGGCCGGTCTTATATGGGACTACAGCCAGATTTATGGACTATTTCGGCATCAACAATCTAAAAGACCTTCCGGTCCCCAAGGACTTCAAATCCGAAGACAACGAAATCGGGATAAACGAAAACGACGAGACGGCCGGTCCGATTGACGAAGTCGACCAAAACTAAACTACAAACACCAAACTATAAAATACAGTAGTGATACTGAATTATACATGAAAGAATACAAAAACAAACGTTTTTCCAATAAAGCGTCTTCTCTAAAATCATCAACCAAGCCCTCACCCTCCGAATCATCATCCTCCATTCCTGAAACAAATTCAGGCGAAGAGCTAATACGGCTCAACCGATTCATTTCCAACGCGGGTATTTGCTCTCGCAGGGACGCGGACAAGCTAATAGAACAGGGGGAAATATCTGTCAATGGACATATCGTCACCTCATTAGGAACAAAAGTTCATCCTAAGGATACTGTAAAATACAGGAACAAAGTACTAAGAAGGGAGCAACTCATATACCTGTTATTAAACAAGCCCAAAGATTTTATTACTACGATGGAAGATCCCCAAAATCGTAAAACCGTAATGGATCTTGTAAAACAGGCGGGCAATGAACGCGTATTTCCCGTTGGGCGTCTGGACAGAAACACTACAGGTCTTTTACTACTTACCAATGATGGTGACCTGGCCGATTATCTGACTCATCCAAGCAATAGAATCCAAAAAATATATCAGGTGGACCTTGATCGGGCGATTACTCCGGAAGACTTTGAAGCCATAAAAGACGGAATCGAACTGGAAGACGGTCCTATACGCCCGGACGATATACAAATTCTCTCCCAAGACCGGAAAATACTTGGCATCGAAATCCATGAAGGAAGAAACCGGATCGTGCGCAGGATATTCGAGCACTTTCGTTACGAAGTTGTCCGACTCGATCGCGTTATGTACGCGGGACTTACTAAAAAAGATCTGACAAGAGGGAAATGGAGATTTTTAAATCCAAAAGAAATCATTAACCTGAAGCATTTCAACAGAAAAAAGTAAATCGATGTTACTCTCGGTTATTGTCCCTGTCTATAATGAAGAAAAAAACCTTCGTGAACTATACTGGAAGCTCACGAAGGTTTTAATAAATTATAAAATCGCTTACGAAATTCTTTTTGTTAATGATGGAAGCGTGGACGCCTCCATATCCATCATCAAAGCGCTCGCGGTAGAAAGCCCTCATGTGCGATATATGGACTTTAGTCGAAACTTCGGACATCAGATAGCGGTCATGGCGGGGCTTGAAAATTGCGCTGGCGACGCGGCTGTCATAATAGACGCCGATCTTCAGGACCCTCCAGAATTGATCATTGACCTTCTTCGAAAATATCAGGAAGGTTTTCAGGTTGTATACGCGAAAAGAAAAATCCGAAAGGGAGAGTCTTTTCTGAAGAAAGCTACCGCCAAACTATTCTACCGCGTTCTTTCTTCCATTACGAGTATAAATATCCCGCTGGATACCGGAGACTTTCGTATCATAGACAGAAAGATAATTGATATCCTGAAAAAAATGCCCGAGCAGCATAAGTATCTCAGAGGACAGATCGCCTGGGTTGGGTTCAACCAAACCTATGTTGAATACGAACGCAATCCGAGATTTGCCGGCGAAACCGGATATACATACAAAAAGATGATCAAATTCGCTATGGACGGTATCACCGCGTTCTCCGACTTCCCATTAAAAATGGCGACTATATCCGGATTTGTCGTCTCGTTTATTTCCTTGCTGTTAATTATCTATACATTATACATTCGTCTGATAACCGGCGACTATGTAGCCGGTTGGCCATCCACCATGATTAGCGTCTTATTCCTGGGTGGAATCCAGCTTATCGGAATAGGCGTGATTGGCGAATACATAGGCAGAATAGGAGCCAATGTACGCCGAAGACCCTTGTATATCATAAGGGAATCCAATACCCGGAATGATTTTCCTAAACAAGAAAAGATCCAATCCACTATATAAACTCGCCTTCCGCGTGTCAAAGTACATACATTTTCAAAGAGTTTGCCAACGAATCATAAGAAGCGGACTACTCTTGCCGCTGGCTTTTGTCATCAACTTTTTGATTCATCTTCCATTCATGGATAGCCCGCCTCAAAGCGTTCATCTTTGGCGCCAATGTAATACACTCGCGGTCGCTGACAATTTTTACTTTGAAGAAATGAATATCTTCAAAACCCGCGTCGACAATCGTCATGCTACCGACGGGATAACCGGAAGCCACTTTCCCGCCTATGAATATGGTCTGGCCTGCCTATATAAAATTACCGGTAAACACGACTGGACGCATCGTTACTACTCTCTGATACTGTTTTACGCGGGAGCGATTGGCTTGTATTATCTTCTTTCACTGCTTTTCGCTAACTCGATAGTCGCCAGCATAGGCGCTATTTCTTATCTTTTCGCGCCCGAATTGTTTTATCACCAGATCAACGCCCTTCCGGACATACTTGCCCTGACAGCATCCATATGGGGGTTTTACTTATTCATATACTGGTATATCAATCATGGGCGATTACAGCATACATCCAGAATCCTTTTATGGTTTGGCGCCACAGTTTGCACACTTCTGGCTGGATTAACTAAACTCCAATACCTGGCTATCGGCTTTCCCATCGCTGTTTTCTTTATTATGACCTATTCTCGTTATGGCAATATCCGGATTCTTCTGTATTCGACTATATATGGAAGCGTCGCGACATGCGGTTCCTTATATTGGTACGCGAGAGCGATAAGGCTCATTCAGGAAAGCGGCCTCCCTGACTTTGGGATCGAATTCAGGCCTGAAACTAATTTCCACAAAGGCGTAACGATCCTTATCAATAATATTAGCTCTTTTCTTCCCGAAACTTTACTAAACTACGCTTCTTTCATCCTACTGATCATCGGCAGCGCCTATGTCTTTATAAATAAGAAATATAAGACAATATGGTTTATTCCTTTCCTCATATATGCCGCGTTTCTTATAATCTATCATCTGGTCGAGCTTAGGCAAATGGAACATCATGGTTATTATATGATGCCTTATTATATTATTCTGCTGACGATCGCCGGCTATGGAGGAGCGGTCCTTTTCCAAAAAGGCCAATACATTCTGTTAGTCATCCTAATCATCGCTCAACCCTTCCTCGCCTCCATCCGAATTCTTCCTGCACGCTGGTTAAGCTCATCGAAAGGAGTATCGCGTGTTTTACTAAATCCCGAAACACGGGAGAAAATAATAAAATCCATACCTCAAAACGCGCTTACAATAGCGGGGCCAGACATTTCGAATTGTATTCTTTTTTACTTTTCACAGACACAAGGCTTCGGCTTTTCCAATACAGAGATACTATTGGATACCAACAAAAGGATAAACGGAACTTTATCCGACATCGAACTCTATACGCGGCAGGGGGCGACTTATCTCCTTGTTCAGGAGCCTTCCGAAGAAGTAAGAGCGAGATATACTCCCTATGTGGAAAAGCTGCTTTTCGCCGAGGATGATATTATTGTAGCGAAACTCAAATCGTCTAAAGAATAAAGCGTAAATCACCCTACTCATTGGGAGTTCATGAAATAATAAAAGAATCTGATCAGTGTGAGAATAACATAGATAATCCACTAATACAATACTCTGAACTCCAACCTTCCGGATATAATAAGCAGGTATATGACAATAAAGGTCGTCGCGGGGAGAAAACTTATCCATGTATTGAGAACTCCCCGATAAAGAAAAAGTACCCAATAGAGCATAACGCGGCACATCAGTATCCCTGTTTTTATTTTATCCTTAATGAAAGGTAAATAACAAAAAGCGCTTCCGTATAAAGCACATAGATGAATAATAAACTTGGAACAGCAAGATAAAGCGGAAAAATCCTTCCTTAACTTCAACGCGCTCCATAAATAAGAAATCGCCAAACCAAACGTAAAATAATTTATCAGGGCGATACCCCATCCCGATAAACAACTATATCTCCATAGAAGAGGAAACAGAGGAACAAAACGCGACATTGCCTTGTTCCGCTTCATTGAAAACATAATCGTTATTCTTGATCGAAAGATACCATCCCGCGTCCCAGGCTATTTCTATTTCAGATAATGAAAACAAGTTCGCCGTGATAAAGAGGCCAAAAGCGACTCGAATAATACAGATGTATGAACTCTCAAAAACAACGACAGGCAATAAGTAAAGCCACTTTTTCTCTCATCCATTTTTTATCTATATTCGATTTAAAAGGCCAATTTTAACAATTACTTTAAGCGATACGCGGAAAAGCCAAAAATAAATATGAAAAAGAAAACAGTGATAGTATTTTTTCAGTATACCCAGAAAAGCGTAGAGACGGCGCCAGTAAAAATAGAGCATAAAAAAAGCCCCATCTTCCGACAGGGCTTGGAGTGGTGACGAATGGAATCGAACCATCGACACAAGGATTTTCAGTCCTTTGCTCTACCAACTGAGCTACGTCACCAACACTTTGTTTTAAAGTGGTGCAAAGATATTCCTTTTTGCATACAGTACAAAATTTATTTACTAAACTTGTAAAAAAAATATGGGGCATATATCACAGGTCATTTTTATTCTCCTTTTGGGCGCTACTTCCTATTTGGTTTTCGTTCGAATAAAGCAAATCGCTTCAAATATTCGCCTGGGTAAAGCGACTGATCGTTCCGACAATATTGGCAAAAGAATAAAAAACGTCCTGCTAGTATCTTTTGGGCAAAAGAAAATGTTTAAACGGCCGCTTCCGGCGATTTTACACCTTTTCGTTTATCTCGGTTTTCTGATCGTCAATATTGAAATTCTTGAAATCGTCATAGACGGCCTGTTTGGATCCCATCGGATATTCGCTCCGTCATTTGGACAACTATATCCATATCTTATCGGTTTTTTCGAATTTTTCGCCGTGATGGTGCTTATCTCCTGTGTCATCTTCCTTATCCGCAGAAACATACTAAAAGTCAATCGTTTCAAGGGTATCGAAATGAACAAGTGGCCCAAACTGGACGCCAATATTATACTCGTAGCCGAAATTTTGCTTATGGTCGCCCTGCTTACCATGAACGCGTCCGACACGGTCCTTCAACAAAAAGCGCATCCGGGCTATACCCCCACAGGAGCGTTTCTTTTTAGCGGCGTTTTGATCCCTCTGTTAAGCGGCCTAAATATAGACTCGCTCGTATTTATCGAACGCTTTACATGGTGGTTTCATATTATCGGTGTCATGGCTTTCGCCGTGTATGTATTTTCCGACTCCAAGCATCTGCATATATTCATGGCTTTCCCCAATACCTTCTTTGGCAAACTTAAACCACAGGGATATTGGAATAATATGCCTGCCGTGACTAAGGAAGTAAAACTCATGCTGAATATCAACGATCCGGAGCAAAGTGAGCGCGATACTGAAAGCGCGGGCGCGGTCGAACGCTTTGGGGCGAAAGACGCGACCGACTTGTCATGGAAAAACCTAATGGACGCGTATACATGCACTGAGTGTGGCCGATGTACCGCCAATTGCCCCGCGAACATCACCGGCAAGAAGCTTTCACCCCGCAAGATCATGATGGACACACGAGATAGAGTGGAAGAAATCGGGGCGAACATTCGTAAGAACGGCGTATCGACGCCTGATGGCAAATCATTGCTGGGTGATTATATCAGCGAGGAGGAAATCATGGCATGTACCACTTGCAACGCTTGCGTAGAAGCCTGTCCGGTACTTATCGACCCACTAGACATTATTGTACAACTCAGACGTTATAAGATAATGGAAGAAGCCCAAGCGCCCACTTCATGGAACAGTATGTTTTCGAATATTGAAAACAACTTCGCTCCATGGAAATTCGCTCCTTCCGACCGATATAACTGGGCTGAAAAATTGAATAACTAAAAAGAATATGGCGGATAAAATATATACAGCGCCTTTAGCCTCCGAGTTTATGGCTCGGGGCGAGGCTCCCGAAATATTGTTTTGGGTTGGCTGCGCGGGATCATTCGACGACCGATATAAGGCCGTCACCATCGCGTTTGCCAAGATTCTCAATGAAGCGGGCGTCGCCTTCGCCGTGCTGGGCCCGGAAGAAGCCTGCACAGGAGAACCCGCCAAAAGAGCGGGCAACGAATTCCTCTATCAGATGATGGCGATCTCCAATATACAAATACTGAATGGATACAATATCAAAAAAATAGTAACCGCCTGTCCGCATTGCTTTAACATTATAAAGAATGACTATCCGGAACTTGGCGGGGATTATGAGGTCATTCACCACTCCACCTTCCTTCAGCAGCTCATCGATGATGGACGGCTTACAGTAGAAGGAGGCGCTTTCGCTGGAAAAAAGATTACTTTTCACGATTCCTGCTATCTGGGACGCGCGAACGGCATCTATGAAGCGCCCCGAACGCTGATCGAAAAACTGGACGCCGACCTTGTCGAAATGAAACGCTGCCGTACCAAAGGCCTTTGTTGCGGCGCGGGAGGCGCTCAGATGTTTAAAGAGCCGGAACCTGGTAAAAAGGACATCAATATCGAACGGGTGGAAGAAGCGCTCGAAACAGGCGCGGGCATAATCGCTTCGGCCTGCCCATTCTGCATGACCATGCTGGCCGACGGAGTAAAAAACAAAGAAAAAGAGAACCAGGTAATGGTATATGATATTGTTGAACTAATAGCCAAAGCGAAAAATCTCTAAAACGATGTTTGTTGATTTCGATACACTACCGCCCGAAGCCCGGATATGGGTATATCAGGCGAACCGCCGTCTGGACGATGAAGAACTAAAAATACTCACGGATCGGTTCCAATCATTTTCGGATACCTGGGATAGCCATGGAAAGGAATTAAAAAATTCCTTTCGTTTTTTTTATAACTATTTTATCGTGATTGGGGTTAATGAGAATTATATTCCGGCAAGTGGCTGTTCCATCGATAAATCGATAGATTTTATCCGGCAAGCGGAAGAAAAACTCTCCATCAGCCTGCTCGACCGGTCAAGAATCGCGTTCGAAATAGATACTGTTATCACACAAATTCCGTTTACTAACCTGAGGGAACAAATACAAAATAAAGTAATCCTCCCTGAAACCATAATGTTTAACAACACTGTTACCACTATGAAAGAGTTCAATTCAGGATGGAAAATTCCCGCGGGAGAAACATGGATTTCTAAATATTTCAATAAATAAAAAAGAATTAGTTATATTTGTAAGATTTTCGTTATCTTTAGAGTTATGTAACCTTTTGTATACCAATGTTTGTGTACTCTACTGATACAAAACTAAAAATCTAAAAAGCTACCCCCAATTAAAATGAACAAACGTAACATTGTCATTTTTTTCGTCGCCTTAGCGGTTGCTTCCTGCACACCCAAAGCGACAAAACTGTTTTCCAAGGGTGAAAAGGAGTACAATATGGCAGCCTATCAGACTGCTATTGAAAACTATAAACAGGCGATAGCGAAAGGCTATCATGAGGGCTCCGTAGCCAATTACCGAATCGCCGAAGCTCTGAAAAAGTCCAACAGAATACATGAAGCGGAGCAATATTACGCCAAGGCGGTAAATAGCAAGCTAAAAGAAGAAGAAGCCGTCTTCTGGTACGCGTATTCCTTAAAGGCCAATGGCAAGTATGAAAACGCCAAGGAACAATTCAAACGTTATATCGCTCAGGGAAGCAACTTCGATCTGGTCAACAGAGCGCAAAGAGAAGTGGATAATATCGAAGCCATTAGCGACATATTGGAAAATCCCGCAGAATTTGAAGTCAGAAATCTCGAAGAGCTAAACACTTCTTACGCGGAGTACTCTCCCACAATGAGTAAAGGCAAGTTGTATTTCACTTCCAACAAAGGAGTCAACAAAATGCATAGCGCCAACAATACCGGATTTACGGATATTTTCGAATTTATCTTCGACGGCGCCGATAAGTTTTCAGGTCAGTCAAGACCACTCGCCGGCGATATCAATACCAACGACGCGCATGAAGCTACTCCGATCTTCTCCAAAGACGGAAAGACCATGTATTTTTCCAGAGGAAATACCGGAAACAAAAAAGGAAGAAAGGAAGTCGATATATACATGTCCAGATTCCAAAATGGCGCCTGGTCTGAACCGGAACTACTACCATTCTGCGGTGAAACTTCATGGGACTCTTCTCCCGCGCTCTCTCCGGACGGCACTAAATTGTATTTCGCGTCCAACAGAGACGACAGCGAAGCTCAGGGCGGTATTGACATCTACGTGGTAACGAGGGACAGCAAGGGACAATGGACAAACGTAAAAAATGTTGGTCCTCCTATCAACACAAGAGGCAACGACATGTTTCCGTATATTGACGATTACGGCAACTTCTATTTCTCCTCGGACGGACATCCTACCCTCGGCTCTTTGGATATATTTAAAGTCGTAGAGGATGACGAAGGCAACCTTGTAATAAAAAACCTTGGCCGGCCTATCAATAGCCCGTACGAAGATTTCGCGTTATACGCGATCGACAGCGTCACTGGTTATTTTAGTTCAAACAGACCGGAAGGTAAAGGAGACGACGATATCTATGAATACAACGCGTATAAAAACGCGATCTACGTAGTGCAGGGTACCACTGTTACCGAAGACAGCAACCTGGTTATCGCCGGCGCTCAGATCATAATTACCAATATGACGGGCGATACCATCGCCAAAGTCGTTTCCGACGATAACGGAAAGTTTACATATCCCGCCGAGCCCGAGCAAGAGTACCACGTCACGGCGACCCGGGAAGGCTTTCTCTTCTATGAAGAGAAGTTCTCTACCGTAGGTAAAACCGCGTCTCCGAAAGACCTAAAACCCGGCGACAATGAAGTCGTAATAGCCCAGGAAGTCATTATGAAGAAAAAAGCGGTTGGAATCGTATTCGTTCTTGACAATGTTTATTACGATTTTGACAAATGGGATATTCGTCCAGACGCGGAAATCGCTCTAAACACAGTAGTAGACTTTCTGCAAAAGAATCCGGACATTAACATTGAGCTAAGTTCTCATACCGATGAGCGGGGAAGAGCGAATTATAACCGCGACCTTTCTCAGAAACGTGCGCAATCCGCTGTAAACTATATCATCTCAAAAGGTATCGAGTCTGAAAGAATCGTAGCGAAAGGCTATGGAAAAGACAAGCCGCTGATACGAAACGCTCAAACAGAAGAAGAACATCAGAAAAATAGAAGAACTGAGGTTGAGGTAACAAATATTTCGGATCCGAATATCAAGATCATACGGAAAGGTGAGGAAGATCTCTTAACCACTCAACCATAACGATACACATAAATTATACTAAAAAGTCCCGATAGATACGGGACTTTTTTATTTTCGCGGATATTCAAATTCACATACGACGATAATGGCAGAAGACAGATATATGCAAAGGGGAGTATCTTCAGGCAAAGAAGAAGTACACGCCGCGATCAGCAAGATCGACAAAGGGCTCTTCCCAAAAGCGTTTTGTAAAATTGTTCCTGACGTGCTTGGCGGAGATGAGCGATATTGCACAATTATGCACGCGGATGGCGCGGGGACCAAATCATCCCTGGCATATATGTACTGGAAAGAAACAGGAGATCTCTCCGTATGGAAAGGAATCGCGCAGGACGCCATTATCATGAATACTGATGATCTACTCTGTGTAGGCGCTACCGACAACATACTTCTTTCTTCGACTATAGGCAGAAACAAAAACCTGATTCCGGGGGAAGTAATCGCCGCTATTATCAATGGAACCGAAGAAGTATTGCAAATGCTCAGGGACAACGGCATCGGCATATACAGTACCGGAGGTGAAACCGCCGACGTAGGAGACCTTGTACGAACCATCATCGTCGACAGCACCGTCACCTGCCGGATGCGCAAAGACGCTGTCATCACCAACGATGGTATCAGACCCGGGCAGGTTATCGTCGGTTTCGCGTCATACGGCCAGGCTACTTATGAAACGGAATACAATGGAGGAATGGGTAGCAATGGCCTGACATCAGCGAGACACGATGTATTCGCCCATTATCTCGCCGAGAAGTATAAAGAAAGCTACGATCCGCGACTACCATCAGATCTTGTATATGCGGGCAGCAAAAAACTGACAGACCCTATTGAAGGTTTATCGCTTGACGCCGGCAAACTCGTATTGTCTCCCACCAGGACATACGCTCCTCTCATGAAAAAAATTCTGGATCATTATCGAAAAGCGATAGGAGGAATAATTCATTGCAGTGGCGGCGCTCAAACCAAAATACTCCATTTTATCGACCAGTATCATATCATTAAAGACAGGCTATTACCTGTTCCACCGCTGTTCAGATTAATCCAGCAAGAAAGTCGGACTTCCTGGCAGGAAATGTTTAAAGTGTTCAATATGGGACACCGCCTGGAAATCTATATCGAGGAAAAATACGCGTCGGATCTGATCTCCATAGCCAAATCCTTTAATATAGACGCCGCGGTCATAGGTCGGGTAGAGCCTTCCGAACAGAAACGGCTTACCATAGAGTTCGAAGGACAAAAATTCCATTACTAGTTAGAAAACAGGGCTGCCACCGCGTAAAGCAGGATAAGGCCATCGCCCCATAAGCTATAAAAATAATCTCCGCGATGTTCGGACGCGGAGGTTATAAACCATACTCCAGCGAATCCGAACAACATCAAAACCATCAACGTCGTCTCCGCGATCAGGTAGGATAGAAGGCATATGAAAAACAATCCTCCATACGCGAGCAAACGCAGATTGCGGATTCCCGCGGCCATTAGCAAAGTTCGCGTACCTTTATTGTTATCTTCCTTTAAATCCCTTATATCAAACAAAAAACATAATAGCCACAACAGCAGAAAGCGGATCACAATAAGGACAAAAGCCTTCACGGAAAAGCTTTGCTGAGCCTGGAAAAGAGGTAATAGGACACTTACGAGGCTCCATACACCCGCGACAAGGAAAGCTTTTCCATAGGGCACTTCTCTTAGCGACCAACTTTTGAGTCCTATTCGAATCCTCGCGGAATAGCCGACACTGATCAAAGCGCATGGAATGAGAAAAAAGAAAGTTTCTTTTTTAAAGAAAGGAATACAAGCCAACAAAATTATTCCGGAGCCGATAATATTAGCCCAAAGAAACCCGGAATATTCATTGATCCATCGTTTCCTGACAGACTGAGCATCCGCGCTCCTGGTAAAAATCGCGTGTATCGAATAGACCAACAAAACACCGAACCCAGTCAGTACAAGCACAGGAACCAAGCCGGCCATATCCAGCGATAGACTTTTAATTGAACTCAAAGTCAGAAGGACCGCGGATAAAGAAATAAACCAATTACCGAACAGGAATCCTTCAAAGGATTTTCCGAATATACGTCCCAGTTTATTCATATAAAAAAAGCCCATCATGGTGATGGGCTTTTGGGATAACGATCATTTTTAACCTTTCAAGGCTTCCGCTCCTCCAACTATTTCAAGAATCTCAGTTGTAATAGCCGCCTGACGACCTCTGTTATAGGTCAACCTTAATTCTTTAAGCAGTTCTGAAGCGTTTTCAGTCGCTTTATCCATCGCTGTCATCCTTGCTCCGTTCTCAGAAGCGTTGGATTCCAGCAACGCTTTATAAAATTGAATTTTAAGCGTTTTGGGAATCAATTCCTGAATCAATTCAATTTTTGACGGTTCGAAAATATAATCAGTATTCACCGGGGAAGGACTACCGTCTTCTTCATCAATAGCTTCTTGTACAATAGGAAGAAACTGATGGGTTCTTACAATTTGTGTAGCGACATTCTTAAACTCGTTGTAAACAACCTCCACCCGATCGTAAGTGCCGTCAAGAAACCCATTCATAACATATTCCGCGACTTCTCTGACATTGTCAAAGTTCAGCCGACTAAAAATGGTTACAAATCGATCGATTGTCTTATATCCCCTACGAAGCATAAAGTCATTACCCTTTTTTCCAAGGGTAAGAACATCGACATCCACCCCTTTGTACTTCGAACCCAGAAGGCTTAGTACCGCTTTTCCAATATTCGCGTTGAACGCGCCCGCCAAACCTCTGTCGGAAGTAAGCATAACCACCAATACCTTTTCAACAGGTCTTTCCTCCGCCAGGGGATTATGAAAGCTACTATCAAGAGTAGCGGTAATATTATCCAGAATTCCTTTAAGTTTTTCGGAATATGGACGAATCTTAACAATACTGTCCTGAGCTCTTCTAAGCTTGGCGGCCGCTACCATTTTCATGGCTTTGGTCATTTGCTGCGTCGTTCGAACAGACTGTATTCTTCCTCTTACTTCTTTTAAACTCGCCATAGTTACTGAGCATATTTTTTAGCGAGATCCTTCGCGACCTGTCCCAATACGTTGGTTGTCGCGTCATCAAATTTGCCGGCCCTCACCGCGTTCAAAGTATCCTTATGCTGAGCGGCGAGCAGAGCAAGATATTCCTGTTGGAACTTCTTAACGTCCTTCACAGGCACATCATCAATAAACCCTTTGGTGGAAGCGAATATGATGGCCACTTGTTGCTCTACGGGAATCGGCGAATATTGGGCCTGCTTCAAAATTTCCTGGTTACGTCTACCACGCTCAATTGTAAGTTTAGTAGCCGCGTCAAGGTCTGAACCAAACTTGGCGAACGCTTCCAGTTCCCTGAATTGCGCCTGATCCAACTTCAATGTACCGGCCACTTTCTTCATGGACTTAATCTGGGCGCTTCCCCCTACCCGGGATACTGAAATACCCACGTTGATCGCTGGTCTGACACCAGAAAGGAAAAGGTTCGACTCCAGGAATATCTGTCCATCCGTAATCGAGATTACGTTTGTAGGAATATACGCCGAAACGTCTCCCGCCTGTGTCTCAATAATGGGCAACGCGGTGAGAGAACCGCCGCCTTTTACTTTATCTTTAAGCGAATCCGGAAGATCGTTCATCTGTCTGGCAATGGAGTCTGAAGCGTTAATTTTCGCGGCTCTCTCCAACAATCTACTATGCAGATAAAATACGTCCCCAGGATATGCTTCCCGTCCCGGAGGCCTTCTCAATAGAAGAGAAACCTCCCTATACGCTACCGCCTGTTTTGACAAGTCATCGTATACTACCAGGGCTGGCCTTCCCGTATCTCTGAAATACTCTCCGATAGCCGCTCCGGTAAACGGCGCGTAAAACTGCATGGGAGCCGAATCGGAAGCGGAAGCCGCCACGATTACCGTATACGCCATCGCACCACCTTTTTCCAGCGCGTTGACAATTTGCGCCACAGTTGAAGCTTTCTGTCCAATCGCTACATAAATACAGAATACAGGCTCGCCTTTATCGTAATATTCCCTCTGGTTAAGAATCGCGTCGATGGCTACCGCCGTCTTCCCCGTCTGCCTGTCACCAATAATTAACTCCCTCTGTCCTCTTCCGATAGGAATCATCGCGTCCACGGAAATAATACCAGTCTGCAACGGTTCATTTACAGGCTGTCTATAGATTACTCCCGGAGCTTTTCTTTCCAAAGGCATATCATACAACTCTCCGGTAATCGGCCCTTTGCCATCGATAGGATTACCCAATGTATCAACGACTCTTCCCACCATACCTTCGCCACATTTAATGCTGGCAATACGGTTTGTTCTGCGTACAGTAGCCCCTTCTTTAATGCCACTATAATCACCCAGACATACCGCTCCCACATTATCCTCTTCCAGGTTAAGAACAAGTCCGCGAAGACCGTTTTCAAACTCGATCAATTCCCCTGCCTGAGCCTTTGTTAATCCGTATATACGGGCTACACCGTCACCGATTTGAAGTACGGTTCCCACTTCTTCGAGTTCCGCTTCTGTCTTGAAGTTTGAGAGTTGCTCTCTCAGAATCGCGGAGACTTCATCTGGTCTAACTTCTACCATGATTAATATTTAGCTATGTATGGATTATCTTTAAATTTATTCTTTAAGTTATTGATTTTGCTTTTTACCGACTGATCGATCTGAAAATCGTCTACAGTAAGAACAAATCCGCCTAATAAAGACCTGTCAATTTTTTCAGTAAGCTCTATGGCCGTCTTACCTGAAATTTTATTTACAAGTTTCTTCAGGCTCTCTTTTTGCTCCGCGCCCAACGCGGTGGCTGAAACCACTTCCGCCTCTTGAATTCCTTTCAAAAGCTTATACTGCTTGTCAAACTCGAAAGCGATCTGGGCAAGGTATCCTTCCCTTCCCTTTCTTGCCAGAAGATCAAAAAAAGCGGTAGTTAACCACCCTACTTTCCCTTTAAAGAGAGCGTTCATGATCGCCTTCTTTTTGTCATGAGAAACGACGGGACTCTTTAATACCCTGACAAACTGAGGACTACTTTTCGCGATTTGAGCCAAAAGCAGCATATCTTTACCAACTTCCTCAAGCGATCCTTTTTCTTTCGCGAGGCCAAGCAACGATTTGGCATATCTTGAAGCGACTATTGATTCTTTCATAGTCTAGCTTAGATTTACTTCTTTCATGTATACATCCACCAACTCTTTCTGAGCGTTAGGATTTTCCAGTTCTTTTCTGAGAAGCTTTTCAGCGATTTCAATGGAAAGACCCGCGGCCATATTTCTAACTTCCGTCAAAGCGGCCTGTTTCTCATTATTGATGGCCGCCTTCGCGGCTTCTACTAGACGATTACTTTCAACCACCGCTTTGCCCTTCGCCTCCTCGACTATACCAGTCGCGGACTCATGAGCGAGTTTGAGTATCTGATCTCTTTCTACTCTGGCATCCTGCAACAACTTCTCATTTTCCGCTTTCAGGTTCTCCATTTCCAATCTGGCGCGTTTAGCGGACTCCAACGCTCCTTCGATAGCTCGTTCACGATCATCAAGGGCCGACAAAATCGGTTTCCAGGCAAACTTTCCCAATAAAAATAAAATGATCAGAAAAAGGGCGGTTTGCCAAAAGATTAATCCTAATCCGGGGGTTACTATATCCATTGTAGTTTATCTATAAGAATGTTTTGTTATTTTCTCAAATAAGAAAACTCCTGACATCAGCCTATCGCTGATGCAGGAGTCAGATCTGAATTACTTAAGAGCGACAAGAAGACAAACAACCACCGCGAATAGCGCGACCCCTTCGATGAAGGCGGAAGCGATAAGCATCGCTGTCTGAATTTTACCACTTTCAGCAGGCTGTCTCGCGATTGATTCAACCGCGGTACCACCAATTCTACCAATACCAAGACCCGCGCCTAGCGCCGCGATACCGGCCCCGATACTAGCACCAAGGAAAGCCCAGCCTAAGTCAGCCAGAAACATCATGTTAAACATAAGTAAACTATTTATAGTAAGTGAAACAAGTTTCTAATTAATACAACGCTTTGTCCAGATCGTGATCGCTATGCGCGTGCTCCTCTACGGCGGCGCCAAGATACATCGCGGAAAGTAACGTAAATATATAGGCCTGAAGAATGGCCACAAACAATTCCAGAGCCATCATGAATATGGCGAATGGAAGGCTGATCAGACTCGCCGCGGCGCTCTTGAATATAAAAATAAGACACAACAAGCTCAATATGATGATATGTCCGGCGGTAACGTTGGCGAATAACCTGACCATTAAGGAAAATGGCTTGGTAAACATACTAACTACTTCAATCGGCACCATCAAAAACTTGATCGGCAAAGGCAGTCCCGGAGGATTGAATATATGTCCCCAGTAATACTTGTTACCCGAAAAGCAGGTGATGATAAATGTAAACAAAGCCAGTACCATGGTTACCGCGAGATTTCCGGTGAGGTTAGCTCCGCCCGGAACCAAACCCAGCATATTGTTAAACCAAATGAAAAAGAAAATGGTAAGCAGATAAGGCATGAAACGCTGATACTTGGGCCCGATCATACTTTTCGCGATATCATCCCTTATATAAATAATGATGGGCTCGAAAAAAGACTGCATGCCACTGGGAGCGGCGACCGGATTTTTCTTATACTTGCCGGCGATCGATAGGAATATAACCAGCAAAAGTACAATACTAAGGAATAACGACGCGACATTCTTCGTTATGGAGAGATCATAAAAAACCTCATTCGGATTCTCGGAATGAATATGGTCATGGCTATCCAGCGTGTACCCCATGTAGGAGCGGGTCTCATTATGAAACCTGGAAGACATGAAAAACACGAATCCTTTCTCTTGCGAATATAAAATAACGGGCAAGGGCGCGCTAATATGAAGATCTCCTATGGTCGCCAAATGCCATTCATGGGAGTCTACGATATGGTGCATGATCGTTTCACCAGGATTAAACTCCTCCTTTACCGGCTCAACAACTGACTCATTCGAAGCGGAAGCGCTAACAGGCTCCGCGCAAGCGAGATAGGAACCACTAAGAACGAATAATAAAAGTAATCTTATAATGCTTTTCATTGCTCTACTTAAAATCGTGGCGCAAGTTACGTATTAAGGTATAAATTTCAAATGAAGTGTATACCAAATACAAGTACATAAAGTTTAAAACGAATCCGATTTTGTATTCAACTTGGAAAAATGCAAAGCAAAATACATATATTAATGATAAAAGAAAGCGCATGCCCATACTCGTAAAATAAAACACATGGAACTCTTGAACGCTTTTTAAACCTTGCGACGCGATAAAATGCCCTATGACAATAACCAGAAAAAAGAAAAAATTGCTATACCAATAGGTATAATGCACAATAATATTTTCACCCCAGAGCTTCCATCCCAGATAGCCGGAGATATTGATCAAAAAAAATATCAGTAGAACCTGTTTATAGAAAGAATGTCGTTTTGCTTCCATACCCGATATTTACCTTGTTACAGATTTAATCACAAAGTAAATAGAAGAAATGACAGCAAACAACAATAAAAAAACAGTAAATAAATGACTTTTGACTTCAAAGTAGGCGTCCAGCTTCATTCCGGCCCAGGCCGCGAGACAAAAAGTAACCACCATTTGCATCGCGATACCGGAAAACTTCACATAAGTTTTAAGCTGATTTTTCCTTTGCCCGTTCTTGTCCAAGCTCATTCACACCTTTCTTAAGATCTTTAACTACCGCTCCCATTTTGCAGCTTCCGTTTATAACAGCGCCTTCCTCTACCCTCAGCTTATTCGTATTGATATCGCCATTTATAACAGCGGTCGGTTTCAATATAAGCAGGTCGGACACTTCCACTACTCCGGTAATGTTGCCCGCGATCTCCGCGTTTTGGGCGTATACATTGCCATGAATCTCCGCGGTCTGACCAATATTGATTTTCGCTTTCGTTTTTAGATTACCTATAAGTTTTCCATCTACGGATATATTGCCTACTGTATCAATATTTCCCTCTATAACCGTCCCTTTTCCAATGATGGTGCTCGATTTGATTATCTCGGCCATTTCTTTTTTATCGGCTTTCGCGAACATATAAACACTATTTTTTTTAAAATGAAACAAAATATTCAGGATTCACTATTCGGGAATCAAGCCAGGTTTCGACTCCCAGCACCGGCAGATCCGACTCTCCAATGATTCCAACGACGTCTCCTCCTTTTATCACATTGCCTTCCCGTACATTTACCTGACCAATGAAAATATACTTGACCAGGAGATTAAGTTTCGCGGAATGCGCAATCACCAGATTGACGTCCTTAGATACGCTATGATGGACAATCACTCCGTCAACCATCGCGACGACAGGCACACCTGAAGTCGTGTATAGCTCTATGCCCTTGGCGCCCTCCTGAGGACTAAACCTGGCTTTCAAAATTCCTTCCACCGGAGTATAAAAAGCAACGCCG
This sequence comes from Bacteroidota bacterium, assembly GCA_023391415.1. Taxonomy (GTDB): domain Bacteria; phylum Bacteroidota; class Bacteroidia; order Cytophagales; family Cytophagaceae; genus SpSt-227. The sequence continues at coordinate 189,689 of JAEWAY010000033.1, forward strand.
TCAAAGGCGATTATATTATCCGCCAATTCAGAGGCAAAATCTTCATTCTCAAATTTAGCCCGAAGTATGGAATCCTCCGGCAACATGCCAGCGTCTATTACGATCCCTCCATTCTCAAAGTTGTTATTTTTTATATTATCTTCGTTATATTTTAATACTTCACCGGTTATCAGCATTTTAAATTGATTTATATATTGATCTTTACGATCAAGTTCAAAAGACAACGAATCCACTTTGGAAGACAGAATAATAGTCCGTTTGGCTACCTCGAGCTGAGCGTATTCGGGATTGAACCATTTTGCCAGAACAGTCGAAATCAAATAGACGGAAAGAAAAAAGAAGAAAATAAACACGGACATGGCAAGCACAATTAATTTGACGTTCGTGAAACGATACGTGCTACGTATAGCGAAATTTTCCTCATTCCGAATAATTAAAATAAATCTATTCGTTAACCAATTATAAAATGTATTTTTAAATTTCAAGAGTTGTTTCAAATTTTAAAGGTTGTACAGGCAAATTAACCAAAATTTTATTTTCCTATTGAAGACAATAATTCAATATTTCAATATAACTCTGAGAAGCGGGATTTTCACGATGGCTGGCATCATGCTCATCACGATACTCCTTACCGGGTGCTCCCAACATAAAAACGCTTTAGTAAACAAAGCGTTTCACAATACAACGGCTCGCTACAACGCTTATTTTCTCGCCCGAGAACGAATGAAGGAAGTAGAGCGAAAAATAGCGGAAGGTCACGTCGACGACTACAACAAGATTCTTACCATTTATCCTCTGGTCAACGAATCGTCTCAAGGAGCGATCAAGAGCGATCTCGAATATATTATTACGAAAGCGGCCCTTCCCATCAACAAGCATCAAAACAGCAAATGGGTCGACGACAGTTATAACCTGATCGGAAAAGCCAGGCTTTATCAAAAAGAATACGCCCTCGCCACGCGAACATTCAAGTACGTAAATACTAAAAGCGAGGACAAGGTCGCCCGTCACGAAGCGATGATTTTATTGCTGCGCGCCTATCTGGACAGTCTTCAGATTGAAAGCGCCCGGGCCACCAACGAGTATCTTGGTAAGGAAAAAATCACCGAAGTCAACGCGGCGGAGCTATACCTCGCCAAAGCGGCCCTTTACCAAACGGAAGAAGATTTCCCCAAAACTCGAATGAGTCTTGAAACCGCGTTGCCTTATCTAAAAAAGAGCGATCGCAAAGCCAGAACGCATTTTATCATCGGTCAGATTTATCAGATGGAAGGCAATGACCAAAAGGCCTATGAAAGCTATATGAACGTTTTCAAGAACAATCCTCCTTATGAGTTGTTTTTCTACGCTCGTCTTTATATCGCTCAAGTCAGTTCTCTCGCGGCCAGCGACCAGAAAAAAATTGACAAATACTTCAGAAAGCTTTTAAAGGATCAAAAAAACCTGGAATACAGAGATAAGATATACTATGAAAAAGGCAAATATGAGCTAAAGAACAACCGGTTGCCCGAAGCGATTACGAACTTTGAAACTTCCATCATGGAAAATAAGGCTAATCAGTTCCAAAAAGCGCGTTCCTATCTGGCTCTGGCCAATATTTACTACGACCGGCTTCAAAAATTCCAGTTGTCGAAACTATACTTTGACAGTACGGTTACTCTCTGGGATCAGAAAGATAAGGATTACGAATGGATCGAGAATCGTCAGAAAATTCTGACGGAATTTGTAGGTTATTATGAAACGGTACAACGTGAAGACAGTTTGCAAAGACTGGCGAAAATGGATTCTGTAAGTCTATCCAGACTAATTGACGAAATAATTGAACAGGAAGAGCTCGCGGAAAGAGAACGCGTCCGCAAAGAAGCGCTCGCGGAAAAAAGAAGACAGCAAAGTCTCGCCATAGAACAGGACCAAGATCAGTTTCCTCAATTAAATACACCTAACAGAGGCCCGCAGGTATGGTATTTTTACAATACAACCCTCGTGGCAAAAGGCAAAACGGAGTTTAGAAAACTCTGGGGCAATCGCCCGCTCGAGGACAATTGGCGAAGATCCAATAAACAGTCGATGATTAGTTTTGACGTTCCTGAAACAATAGAAGAAATCGAAGAAGTCGACATTGACAACACTCAGGATTCCTTACTGGCTCTAAAAGCGAGAAAAGAAACCATGTATAGCGCTATTCCTTTTTCGAAACAGGATCTCGACAGTTCCAACGCCCGGCTCGAAGACGGTTTGTTCAACCTCGGGAAAATCTATAATCAGAAACTCCTTGAGCAGGACAACTCAATCGCGTCGTTTATACAACTAATAGAACGATTTCCTCAATCTGAGCTAAAGCCGGAAGTATATTATTTTCTTTACCTCATATATAAAAGTCTGAATGATGAAAAGTACCTTGTATATCAGAACCTACTGTTTGACGAGTTTCCCCAAAGCACTTACTCGAAACTCATAAAGAATCCGAACTACCTGGTGGAAAGCAAAATTACCAACCAGAAAGCGGAAGCCATATACAAACAAGCGTTCGCGTTATACAAAGGGGGCATGTACATCTCCTCCGACAGTTTGCTCTCGACGATCAACGTCCTGTATCCGGACAATGACATCCAGGATAAAATCGCCCTTCTAAGCGTACAGAATAAAGGAAAGACTGTAAATCCGTACTTGTACACAAAATACCTGGAAGAATTCGTCGAACGCAACCCTAACAGTTCATTGATTCCGGCGGCAAACGATCTGATCGACAAAACAAAAGACTATATTGAAAGACAAAAAGAATCAGGAATCGCTCTTGAGAACCAGACAAAGTACATGAGAAGTTTCAACCGTCCCCATTCTTTTGTCGTCATGTACAGCGCCAACCAGCTAAATGGCGATCGACTCAAAACCGAACTTGCCAAATACAATACCCTGAAAAAATACTCCATATCGACACCTGAGGACAAAAACCTTTTTGAAAACTCCGTAGCGCTCTATATCACGGGCTTTCCTGACAAAGATTCCGCAAAAAAGTACATGGACCAACTGTGTGAAAAGGATAAGCTATTGTCAAAATATGGCAACAATTGCACACCTTTTATTATTAGTTCCGATAACTTTGTAATCCTCGAACGATCCGGAGATCTGACCTCTTATATGGACTTCTTTAAAAAGAATTACAATGATCGTTTGATATATGGAGAGTAGTTTTCGTATAAAATGTTATGAAAAGAAAAATAGTTAGTACACTTGTCATAGCTACCTGGCTATTGGTAATAGGTGGATTTGGTTTCTTTTATCTATATATTTCCATGGTCGCCAATAATACAGGCGACTATTTTGGATCTATGCCTTCGCTGGAGATACTTGAAAATCCCAAAACCGAAGAGGCCTCCGAGCTATATAGCTCCGGTAGAGACCTTATAGGCAAATACTGGCGCGAAAATCGTTCTCCTGTTGATTACGAACAGCTTTCGCCCAACGTCGTAAAAGCGCTCATAGCGACGGAAGATTATCGTTTTGAAGATCATTCCGGCATTGACGTAAGAGGCATGTTCCGGGTTTTCTTTAAAACAATAGTACTCGGCCAACGAAGCGCTGGCGGCGGCAGTACCATTTCCCAACAGCTAGCCAAGAATCTGTTCAATACCAGAAGCGCGGCTTATGAGGGAAAGCTTCATCGGACAAACAACAAAGTCGGGCTCATAATCAATAAGACCAAAGAGTGGTTGACAGCTATTCAGATTGAGCAAGCTTACACTAAAAAGGAAATCCTGACCATGTATCTGAATACCGTAGACTTTGGAAGCAACTCCTTTGGTATTAAAGTCGCAGCCAATACCTTCTTCAATACCAGTCCGGATAGCCTGTCCGCGAATCAGGCCGCTACCCTTGTCGGTCTCTTGAAGGCGCCCACCTATTATAGTCCTGTATACAATCCTGAAAACGCGCTAAACAGACGAAACGTCGTGCTCGCGCAAATGAAGAAATACAGGTTTATCAACCCCGAACAATACGATACACTGACTAAAGCGACCCTTGGTCTCAACTATAATGTAGAAAATCAGAATCAGGGTATCGCGACCTATTTCAGAGGCGTTATTACCAATTATCTACTATATTGGTGTCGGCAGAATGGGTTCGATCTCTATGCTGACGGCCTAAAGATCTATACCACTTTGGATATCAACCTGCAAAAGTACGCGGAAGAAGCCGTAGTGGAGCATATGAAGTATCTTCAGAAGCAGTTCTTTGAGCACTGGAAAGGACGAAATCCATGGATAGACGAAGATGGCAAGGAAATAAAAGATTTTATACAAACCGCCGCCCGCAGGAGTGAGCGCTTCAGAAGTCTTAAAGAAAAGTTTGGCGATAATACTCAAGCGATACTACGCGAAATGGAGAAACCGGTAAAAATGACTATCTTCTCCTGGAATGGCGATATTGACACCTTGATGTCTCCAATAGACTCCATACGGTATTACAAACACTTCCTTCATACGGGCTTTCTGGCCATGGAGCCTCAAACCGGACATATCAAGGCGTGGGTTGGAGGAATAAACTATAAACATTTTAAATACGACCATGTCAAACAAGGCAGACGTCAACCAGGCTCCACTTTTAAACCTATAGTTTACGCCGCCGCCCTTGACGCTGGCTATCGTCCCTGCGACCAGATCATAGACGCTCCGGTTACCTTTTCGATACCAACCAGCGAAGAGCCGAATAAAACATGGACCCCAAAAAACAGCGATGGCAAATACACCGGCGAAGTTTATAGCCTGCGCAAAGCGATGGCGAACTCAGTAAACTCGATTACCGCCTTCATGACCAAGAAGATAACTCCGGGAGCGGTTGTTAACATGGCTCGTAACCTGGGTATTCAAAGTCCACTGGATCCTGTACCAGCCCTATGCCTCGGCGTATATGACGTATCCATCTTTGAGTTGGTAGGCGCGTACAGTACATTCGCGAATAACGGCGTCTACACTGAGCCATTTTTCATCCAACGGATAGAAGACAAATATGGCAATGTTTTACAGGAGTTTATTCCCAAAACCATTGAAGCGCTGGATGAAGAAACCGCCTACCTCATGATTCACATGTTGAAAGGCGCCACTGAAGAAAAAGGTGGAACCGCTCTCGGGTTACATCGCTATGGCTTATTGGGTTATGGCAATGAAGTAGGTGGCAAAACAGGAACTACTCAAAACAATTCGGATGGATGGTTTGTGGGGGTAACTCCCAAATTAGTAGCGGGGGCCTGGGTTGGTGGCGATGATCGCTCCATTCACTTCAGAACAATGGACTTTGGTCAGGGAGCCAGAATGGCGATGCCCATATGGGCTGGATTTATGCAAAAAGCCTACGCGGACAGTTCATCCGGTATCAAAAAGGAACGCTTCCCCGTCCCTCCGGGTTTCAATATAGAGTTAAACTGCAATAAATACGTTCAACGCGCGGAAGGAAACAACCCTGTTGATACTCTAAAAATGCATTATCAAAACAATATACCTGATGATTTCTTTAATTAATGTCGGGAGAAAAGGATAAACTAAAAGACACGATTAGAGAATTACCGGATAAGCCGGGAATATACAAGTTCTATAATAAACAAAAAGAACTGTTATATGTAGGCAAGGCGAAAAGCGTAAGAAAAAGAGTATCCAGCTATTTCACCAAGCTTTCCGGGCTGGACAACAAGACAAAAAGGCTTGTAAGTCAGATAGATTCTGTCGAATTTACGATAGTCGATTCCGAATTTGACGCGTATCTGCTTGAAAATAACCTCATAAAATCGCATCGTCCTAAATACAACATTCTACTTAAGGACGACAAGACGTACCCATATTTATATGTCTCTCATGAACGGTTTCCCAGACTCGTCAGCACCAGAAAACTAGATAGAAGATTAGGTATTTTTTACGGACCATATACCAGTGTCAAAGCGATGAATACGGTAATGGAGCTGGTCAAAAAACTATTCGCGCTTCGAACCTGCAGTTATAATTTGAGCAAGGAAAACATAGAAAACAACAAATACAAAGTATGTCTGGAGTATCATATTGGCAATTGTAAAGGGCCATGTGAAAATTTGGTCGAAGAAAGCGTTTACAACCAGAATATTCAACAAATACATCAAATACTGAGAGGCAACCTGAGTATTGTAAAGCAATATTTTAAAGAAAACATGATGGCGTCAGCCAGCAACATGGAATTTGAGAAAGCTCAGCAATACAAAGAAAAGCTACAGCTTCTGGAAAAATTCCAGGCAAGTTCCATAGTGGTAAATCCAAGAATATCGGACCTCGAGGTAATCACCATAGCTTCGGAGGAAAAACTGGCCATTGTGAATTATCTGTTTATTTCCAACGGACTGATTACAAAAACAAAGACTATAGAAGTACGCAAAAAACTTGGCGAAACAGATTCAGAAATCTTATTAACCACGCTGGCGGGAATACAATCGGAGCTTGAGATCACTACAAGAGAAGTCATCACTAATATTGAAATAGAAAATAAGATAGGACATATCAATATATATGTACCCAAAATAGGAGATAAAAGAAAGCTCATAGACTTATCGCGTAAAAACGCGCTATTCGAACTAAAGAAAATCAAATCTAGAAATCTTGAAAAAATCTCTCCGAATCAAAAGGTCGTCGAAACGCTAGGTCTTGATCTACAATTAAAAAACCTTCCCAGAAGAATTGAATGTTTTGACAACTCCAACATACAAGGAACCAACCCCGTCGCCTCCATGGTATGTTTTATTGACGGCAAACCGGCAAAAAAAGAATATCGGCATTTTAATATAAAAACAGTAATAGGTCCAGACGATTTCTCGAGTATGTTTGAGATAGTATTCAGACGTTACAAAAGACAAATAGAAGAAAACAACCCGCTACCGGATCTAATTATTATTGACGGAGGAAAAGGTCAATTAAGCTCCGCCATACAGGCGCTTACCGAACTCAATATTTATGGACAAATCCCAATAATAGGCATAGCCAAACGACTGGAGGAAATCTACTTTCCCGAAGATCAATATCCTCTATATCTTGATAAAAAATCGAGCAGTTTAAAACTAATACAACAAATAAGAGACGAAGCCCACCGATTCGCGATAACCTTCCATCGAACCAAAAGAAGTCAAAACGCGCTAAAAAGCGTTATTCCTGAAATCCCGGGTATTGGCGTCAAAACCTTTCAAAAACTTATCGCCGAGTTTAAGTCCACCACTCGAATCCGACAAGCGGCTTTTAATGAACTTTCAGAGGTTATAGGTCAATCAAAGGCCAGGATAATAAAAAATCATTTTGAAACGGAGAATCAGTCAAACTAAACCTAGACAATCGTTTATAAAATAGCTATAAAACAAAAAGGGAGGTTGAACCTCCCTTTTTATTTATGAAAAAATTAAGCGTTATGTTAAAACTCCCAAAGGTTATGCTCATATTCAAGCAACTCAAAAGCCGCCCATTGTGACGCGAGAATACCTTTTTGCTGATCACCTCCATAGATATCAACCAGATAAGCGTCGGAAGGATTAGATACCTTAATGATGTACGAGCTAAACAATCTCAACTCGAAAGCGTCAGCCAAGTTTCTATGCTCAGACTCGTTTTGAGGATTGTACCATACAGCGTTAGGGTTATCCTTAAACACTTTATCGACCAGCTCCTTATATTCATATGAAGCTACAGGAATCTCAATACCTTTAACATTTTGAGGATGATCAGCGGGTACAAGAATAGTAATCGCGTGTATATCAAAATACATTCTTGACCTTTGCTTGTCAAAAATCAAATCCTCTTTTATTTGCATCTGGTATAGATCCTGAGGGAAATAGAACTGAGATCCCAGCATGGGAGCTACTTCCGGATGTGTTCGCCATCCCGGGCCATACATGTCATACAGCGCCATTGTATCAATGGAAGTAGGGATACTCATCGCCTCGTCGAATTCGGTAATGGTAAGTTTTCTACCTTCCCGCAAAGAATCCGTAGCGTATGGAGTGATTTCACCACGCTTGGTCGCTTCTATCAGAAGGCGGGTAATCTCCTTATTCTTTGAGAATATCGGTTTATTCTGCTTTTCCCTAAGGTCCATAGCCCGAAGAATCGTCTTTTTGTACATAATATCCGACTCATGTACAGGCCTCAGAGAGTATTTGTTAAATCCATCAGCTTCTTCTTCCATATGGGAAGAAGAAGTAGGATAATCAGTCATATCATCCTGCGCCAACGCTGTCCCTGTTAAAAACAGCCCCGCCGCGAAGATTGAAAGATAAACACTTAATTTTTTCATAACCTGATATTTTTAGAATGTTCTAATTAATAAAGAGGAATATTCTTGATAATCATTCCAACATCGACTTCCTCTGTATCACCTTTATAATTCTTTCTAACAACTTTCTTCACATCAATAAGAATACGGTCGCCAGATTGAGCGGAAGAAGCGAAAGCCGTAAGATTAGCGGTAGGTCCGGTAACCTTCTGAGTATTCAAAGGTCTTCTACCTCTAACCAAGACACACTCCCACTCCTGAACTCTATACTCGGAATCCTTTGGAAGGAACGATTTAAAGTTATCTTCAGCGACAGCGGCCATCGTAAGCGATCTTGGACCCGGGGCAGGCTCACCGGTTTTCTCGTTCGCTACCCTTGTTCCGATTCTCGCTTCAATGGAAGGCTTGGGAATCCCTCTGACCTGGAACTTCTCAACACCGATCTCACTACCATTGTTGACAACGGTAATAGCCACTTCACGGGCTGTTTTCGTTGGCACGATTGTCACGTAACCCTTTTTAGAAGGATTCTTGTAAACATTCGCGTTGGTAGCTCTAAAATCAGGATTGTAAGCGGAACCAAGAGCGGGAACCTGAATACTTAGTTCGTTTCCGCAATTTCTATACAAAGCTTGTACGGAAGCCGACTGCACCTGAATTACAGGTTTTACGACATAGTAAGTCTCGTTGATGTCGAAAGTCGTATCCTTACCTTTAAATTGGAAAGAAATTTCGCCTTTCCACTTCTGCTCGGATAATCCTTCCTTATCATAGGAGCTCGCCTGCACGGGGAACGAGACTGTCCCGATCTTTGACGCGGGGTCCACCTTAAGAGACTGACCTCTTGCTGTCATTGTAGGTGTAATCGCGCTTGAAGAAGCCGCGAGAAACATTTCCGCTTCATACTTTGTACCCGCCGCGACATATTTAGCCGCGGGACGAACCATCGCGACCACATTGTCAAACTTAAGGTCCTCAGCTCCTACTTTAGCGGCCAAAGCGTTTAAGGCTTCCGTTTCATACTTAAGAACTTCAGTCTGTTTCTGAGACAATACAGCCAACGCGGCGACCATAGGGGTTTCAGCGAAGTTTAACTGAGCGAAATCCTTTCTTTTTTGGTTTGGATCTTTCATCGCCAAAGGATCTTCCTGACCGCTTACAGCAAGCTTTGGAATCTTTAATTCTAAGCCAAGCCCATTCAAATACGTCTGATAGTCATTAAGTTTCTTTTCCAGATCGTATCCTTTTCCTTTTTTGGAGCCTTCCGCTCCAAGCATCATCCCGGCGATTTTTTCTTCTTCCTTACCACCTTTGTAGTTGACGCCATCATCATCATAACCACCAGTTACATCGATCATTTCCTTACGGATATCATCCATATATTTAATCAGGTTGGCAGTCTCAGTTCTAACAAGTCTAGCTTTTTCAGTAATAGCTTTTTCCTTGTTACCTTCCTGAGCTACGACGGTAGCGATTTTTTCAACCAACTGGGCGTTTTCTGTTTCCGACTTTTGCTTAACGGTAACTAAGCTACTGTCAAGAAACATGAACTTTTGCATGATGGCCGAACTTACCTGTAAGGCGAGAAGCGCCGTAAGAACCAGGTACATCATGCCGATCATCTTCTGTCTTGGGGTTTCTTTTCCTCCAGCCATTTTTTATCTGTTTCTTTTATATTAAACGATTCATTTAAAACTGAAAGATAAATTAACCTTTCATCGCAGTCAGCATGTTGCCGTAAACTGTATTCAATTGAGTTAAGTTACCTGACAATTTCGCCAGTTCGTTCTTAAATTGTTCTGTATCTTTAGAAGCTTCAGCCACATTTTCCATAGCGGAAGACAAATTGCTATAAAATTTGTTCATAGCTCTAAGATGATTGTTCGCGTCAGCTAGCTCCATCTCATAAACCGCGTTAAGAGCGCCAAGGTTTTTAGTGATGCTTTGAACCTGAGCATGATACTCTCTCGCGTCATGAGAAGCGTTCGCCATTTCCGACATCGCGTCGACAGTTTTTGAGTAAGACTTGTTCATCTCAAGAATAGCCGCGGAAGCGGTCTTAACATTTGAAGCGTATTCGCTGGAAGCTACAGACGCGTCGGAAAGATCCTTAAGGTTGCTAACAGAACTCGCGAGATTGCTAAAACCAGCTCCCAGTCTGTTGATCACATCCTGATTGATATTAGCGTCGGCGAGCATATCGTCAAGTCTTCTGGTTACGGATTCACCATTTGAGATTTCACCAACTTCCTCATCTTCATAACCTTCATAGTCATCTGACAACTGAGGATATACTCTTGTCCAATCCGGATCTTTATGAACAGGCTGGAACGCGCTAAACGCGAAGATAACCGCTTCTGTACTCAATCCCACAACAAGCATAGGACCAGCTCCTGGCCAGTGCATGATTTTAAACATCGCGCCAACAATTACAACCGCGGCACCCAAACCATATAGCAATGGCATGAATTTGTTGAACAGTAAATCAGAGAATCCACCTTTATTTGTACTCATGTTTGTAAGAATTTAGAAATTTAGTTTAACAATAGTTTTTAATTGGAATTTTTGAGTATGTATTTAAATTATCGGATTAAGTTTTTCATAATTCGCTACTACTAGAACTCGGAACCAGATGAACGACCCAGATAAGTCATTACACAACGGAAACCGACATATGATTTAGTAGTATCCTGATATTCATAGGTTCTTGTTCCTGTCTCAAGATAATAAGCGATGTCTTTCCATGATCCGCCTCTAACAACTTTTCTTGGCTCATTATCATCATTATACGTCGGGTTTAGATCCCAAACGATTGGTACAGCCGCTTCGTAGAACGCGTCCTCGCACCACTCGGCGACGTTGCCAGCCATGTCATAAAGACCAAAGTCATTGGAGAAATAAGACGCTACAGGAGCCGTATACATGAAACCATCGTCATAATAATTTCCTCTGCCTGGTTTGAAGTTGGCGAGCATACAACCTTTAGCGTTTCTGATATAAGGGTTACCCCAGGGATATTTCGCCATGTCTCTTCCTCCTCTGGCGGCGTACTCCCACTCAGCCTCGGATGGCAGTCTGAAGTTTGGCATTTTCCACAAGCCTTGTTCAGCTCTCCAATTGTTCATGTGTTTGGTTCTCCATTCGCAAAAATACTTTGCGGCGAACCAGTCTACACCAACGACAGGATATTCATCAAACGCTGGGTGCGAATAATAGTATTCCATCATAGGATCCCCCATATGATGAGAAAAGTCGTTAACCCAGACACTTGTATCAGGATACAACTCCGTCATGATATACTGTTCACCCAGTACTTCAAGGGAGTCGCTCAACATTACATCTACAAATTGTCTGTATTCATTATTGGTAATTTCCGTATCATCCATATAGAAACCACCAATAGTAACCTGCTTGTTCAGGTTAATCTGAGTCGCGGGAACATCTTCATCGGCCTGTCCCATATGAAACGTACCCGACGGGCAGGTTGTCATACCATATGGCACCTGCATTACCCAGCCTTCCCTGTCAAGGACTCCGACCAGATCTCCCCCTCCATCAAACTTTCCTCCACCACAACTCTGAAGAAAAACCAGAGAGCCCAGTGACATTAAAAAGCCTAACTTTGAAATAACACCTAATTTATTCATAATTCACCAGTTTAATTTCTTTTTGTTTCCTGTTTAAATCTGTTATCCTTTAAATAAATTTCGATCTCAACCACCAAACCTATCCATTATTTCCGCAAACGATAGCGACGTCAACTTATTGTAATAATGCAACTAAAACTAGTTAAAGCAACATACGAAACGGAAAAGTCTTGTAAGTTCAATTTTTTTTTAAAAAAATGCAAATATTTCTTAATTAATTTTCATGACGATACCTCGGCGTCCTTACTGGAGGTTTAGCGGGACCCCACACGTTAGGTATCATATAGGAAAGCATAATTTCATGAGAAGTCCGCGCTTTCGCGACAGCGCCGTTTGTTACAAAATCAAAAGCGTAACCCAACCTCAACGCGTCCTGATTTTGCTTATTCTTTAATATGTTCACCCCAAGATATAGGATTATATCGTCATTGCTCAATGTTCTTCCTCCTCTGCTTTGCTCGCGTTTAGCGACGGATTGTCTCACATTCAGGCCAGCCCATAGCTTTTTATTATATTCGACAAGTCCTCCAAACAGGTAAGTAACCTGATGCAAATCTGTCTGAACGATAAAGGACGGCGTAACCGTGATATTAAAAGCCGGCTGTAGGCGATATCCTCCGGTAATATACATATGATTAACAAGTTCAGAGGAAATATTGCTGGACCCATAGCTAAAATTGGAGCGGGGTATGTGATAAAAGCTAACCCCCGCGTAATATTTCTGATGTTCATACCAAATACCCGCGTTCAAATCCGGACGTATCTGAGAAACCTGATTATTGGGATTAATCAGATATTGATATATATCATCGTCTTCCTGATACACTTCATAAGTAGTTTGCAATTTCTGCGAATATATCCCTCCGTTGATACCCAGTCCCAATAAACCATTATTCAATTCAAAATGTTTTGACGCGGCCAGATTCGCGTTGATATTCCGAACAGGGCCAATTTCATCAATCAAAACAAAACCTCCTATTCCTACTTTATAATCCTTGACAGGAGTCCCTATACTCAATACCATGCTTCTCGGCGCTCCGCCTTTGCTATGGGTCGGCTCATAGCCCGTCCATTGATCACGCACGATCAGGGTAGTACGCAATACTTGCTCTATTCCGGTATAGCCAGGATTAAAGTACATGCCATTAAACATGTATTGACTGAACTGCGCGTCCTGCTGAGCGTATGAACCGAAGTTCAAAGCCCCGAATATGAACAGGAAAATAAGTCTAAACTTTTTCATATCACTGTATATAAATCTCCTAAGAGCAAAACGAGTCAACTTAGGTTAGGAGTCCCAAACTAAAAATTCTTCTAAATTTCCTAACTAAAATCAAAATTCCAAAACATCAAAGATATTTTTATATAAAATACAGACATTATATACGCTTCAAAAGCCCAATTGTTCTTGGGAGCAATGGTAGACTCTATATTTTATTGGCTTTCTTTATATACAATTCAATCGCTCCCGTCATGGAGGGAGCATTAGGAAGCGGCGCCTCTATATCCAGAATCAATCCATTATCCCTCACTTCCTTGGCTGTAGTCGGTCCAAACGCGGCGATCCTGGTGCCTTTTTGTTGAAAATCCGGAAAATTGACGAACAATGAATTAACGCCGGATGGACTAAAAAAAGCGATAACATCATAATTGACAGACGCGAGATCGGAAAGATCGCTCGCTACCGTTTTATATATTATGGCTTCCGTAAACTTTATACCCTTTGATCGCAGGAAGGCGGGCAAATCATCTTTCCTTATGTTCGAGCATGGAAAAAGAAACGTTTCTTCCTTATGCTTTAAAATCACCTCCTCAAGATCTTTAGCGGTCTTATGACCTACAAAAATCTTTCTCTTCCGGATAACGATATACTTTTGCAAGTAATTGGCGGTCTGCTCTGAAATACAAAAATATTTCATATCCGCCGGAACGTCAATCTTCGCCTCGGCGCAGATTCTAAAAAAATTATCGACAGCGTTTCTGCTGGTAAAAATAATGGCCGAATGATCCAATATCTCGATTTTCTGCTTCCTAAACTCTTTGTAATCGACAGATTGAACCTCGATAAAAGGTCTAAAATCTATCTTAAGTCCATATTCTTCCGCGAGGGCGTAGTAAGGCGACTTGTCATCAACCGGCGCGGGTTGGGTAACAAGAATACTCGAAACCTTTGTCAATCTTTCGTTTATCTCTTTAGCTTCAAACTCGCTCATTTATCCTTATTTAAAGTAATCACAAACTCAAACCAGATAACAATGTAATTTTTATTACGAATGCCAACGGGATAATTTCAGCCATGCAAAGGTATGAAAATAAATAAAGATAATTAAACTGAGGGACGCGAAATGTTAAAACAAACAACCGTAATAATCCCAGCGACAACGCCAACATCAAAACAGCCAGAAAACCAATGTAAGAAATTCTCCATTCTATCAATGTTGAAAAATAGGCGATGGAAAGTATGGGCGCAACAATAAGGTGAAACCAAAAACTTATTCGTATTACTTCCCTGAAATGAATTTTAGCGACCCCGCCTATATTAAAAACGCGCGCCATCGTCCCCAGAAATATATACTTAAGATAATACAGTAAAAAAACGACAAGCGCGCATAAAGCGTAATCCCCGACATCCCTTATCTTGATCGGAGCGTATTCCAGCAATGAGATCAGATAAGTAAAGCATAAAGCGTTGAACGCTATGATTAATATATAAGGCCACTGAAAGAAATTGACCGAAATGGCCGTATCCTCCAGACCTCCCTGCGCCTTCGCCTCCGGAGCTAATATCCAGAGAGCTTCCTTGGTACATATCTGCTTTATTACTATCCCAATCATCAATATTGACATCAATATAAAGAATGACATTCCCGGCGTCGAAGCCACTTCCCTGTTCCGAATCAGCATTTGCTGACCAGGCTCATCAGGCAATCTTCCCATATAGCCTATCCTGACAGACGAAGGCAGCGCGCCATCCTCATGATAAAAAGTAAACATATCAAGCGAACTACCGGAGAAAAGCTCGCCCAAAGCCAAGAAAACATTTTCAGACTGACTCCCGGTATTCTCATAAACAAGTCTGTAATTCTGAAAAACGCTCAGGCCGGGAGTAGCTTTAAAAATAAGATGATAATCCTTATAGGCGCCGACGGGAATAGACAAGCTTTTATTGGTATTATCCAGTTTCTGATTCAGATAAGGCGCGTAACCTTCTCCGTTATGATCATAAAACAGAAAATCAGCGCTCAGATCCTTTACAATAATTGTATCCTCCCCAACCCCCTCGGCTTTCAAATCAGCGCGAACGACATGACTAAAAAACAGGGACGTGATTATGATTATCCTATATAAGCTCCGATATACGCGCACGTCTTCTCTTATAAAAAAATTCAACTATGGTTATAATAAACAAGGCGTAGCCCAGCAACAGCGACAATAGTTCATTATTGGAAAGATAACTAAAGCGGACAACCAGCGCCACTGAGCCCAGATTGCCTCCAATCATTGCCATCAATACCGCCGGTTGCGAAAACCCTAACCCGATCAGCCGATGGTGCAAATGATTCTTATCCGCCAGAAACGGAGACTTTCCGTTCAACAGGCGCAAAACTATAACCCGAAACGTATCCACTATCGGCACAAACAGCACCGCGATTACGAACACGGGAGCATATGGCAACGGACGAGCCTCTATAAAGCAAATCGCCATGACCGATATGATGAAACCGGAAACCAGAGACCCCGTATCGCCCATGAATATGGTGGCGTCCCGCAGATTGAACTTCAGGAACCCCAGCACCGCTCCAACCAGCGCGAAGGCGACGACCGAATAAGTCCCCCCGCCAACTCCCCAGATAAGAAAACCCGCCCCAAGAAAACTCCCCGCTATCACCACTATGGATCCGGCAAGCCCATCGAGTCCGTCAATAAGGTTGATCGCGTTTGTTAATCCTATAATACAAATAAAAGTAAACAGGTAACCCCATCCCGCGGAAATCTCATAGATACCCAGCACTCCATAGAAGTCCGAAAGATAAATATCACCGGAAAATATAACGATCCCGGCAGCAAGTATTTGCACAAACACTTTCTTAAAAGCCGATACGGAAACAATGTCATCCTTAAGACCAATAAAAAAGATAATGATCGCCCCCGCCATCAACTCCCTGATTCCTTTATCTATTTGCCCAAATAACGTCAACGATGAAATAAAACCCGCGAATATCGCCAGTCCTCCCAACCGGGGTGTTGAATTTAAATGCAGCGCCCGTCCGTTGGGCTCATCCAGCAACATCTTGGTATGAGCGGCCTTTATGATAGAAGGAATCGCGAACACGCTAACAAAGAAGGCCCAGAAGAACGCGAGCGCGTCAAAATAAATCGACATATCGGATAATTTCATCCAGATACGATAAATAAAGATATCTGGTTTAAACAATCAAAAACGACTAATAAAGCCAAAATGAATTTTTGACAGGTTAAAATTAAAACTTTGTTCCGAGTTTCTCCCTACGGAATAAATAAAAGTAAATACGCCAGGACCGGAATTAAAACTCAACCCCAAACCAAGTCCTGTGGGCCAGTCTTTCTCCAAACGCTTTAACAGAGGATTCATAATCAGAGCCTGATCTATAAAAGCGAGCAAATAGGTTTGATCTTCCAAAAAATACCGATACTCAAGAGTGGCGATGGTATAGTACTGAGCATAAAAATTGTTTTCGTTAAAGCCTCTGAGGGATTTTAATCCTCCTACCCGATAAAAGTCCGCGATATAATAGGCTTGTCTGTTATTAAACACCGCGGCGTTTTTCATAGCGGCCAGCAACGCGCTTTGACGCGACAGCTTATTGTATTTGTCAAGCCTCAGATCACCATATAACTGTATGGTTTTTTTGGGAATATCATTATCCGTTTCCCCCGGGTCCCTCGTCGTTTTATTTCCAATGGATACCGAGCTGTTTAAACGCCAGCCTTTTCTTGGAAAAAATATATTATCCAAATTGTCATACTGATAACTCAAGCCATACTGATACACGTTGAAATCCCTGTTTTCCATATCATCCGCGGCAATTGTCCTGGATGATTTTATTTTCACAAACAATCCAATCCTTCCAAACTTCCTCAGATTTTGCGAAAGGCTGATTCCCCGATCAATATTCATAAATGTGGAATCTTGCTTCAACAGATTAAAGAACGCGCCAAGATCAAGGGGACTACCTAAAAAAACCGGATGTACATATGCCAAATCAAGCAATTGGCTTTCTTTATCATAGCGTTGCCACTCAAGATCAAGCTTCTTTCCGGAGCCAAAGAAGTTATCCAACATCAACGTCACCTGACCGGTAATCAACATTTTCCTGTCATTTCCCTCATTCGGCAGCAAACCGACTATTCCATCAAAATAATTCACTTTCTTATCTTTCAGAAACAATACGAGCTTCGCTTTATTATCGCCAAACAAAAGCATATAAGGTCTTTCCTGTTCTATATAAGGTAGTTTGGCGAGCTCCGTTTGTACATGATTGATCCGGGATTGATCAAACGGCGCTCCAGGTTGTATTCCGAGATATCTTTGCAAAAACGTTTTCTTTATTTTGACCGAGCCATGCACTTCAATCGAGTCAAACTGAATCATTGGGCCCGGCTCATATTTTAATACGGCGGAAATCCTCTTATTCTTCGCCTCTATGGAATCCAGTTTAATCTGAGCGAACGGATAGCCAATCGCCTCCGCGGCGGCGATCACTCTCCGCGTCAGAGTAGCGACCTCACTGTAACGAAATGGCTTTTGTCGGAAAAAACGCTCTTTATAGCCTGATTTATTCTTAAGGTACGATGGCAGATTTCCTTCTTTCAGATCCGCCCAAGTAAACAATTCTCCCTGGGCTATATACACGTGAGCTTCCCTTGTCATAACTGAGAGGGAATCTGCTCTCGCCAGCAGATATCCTCTAGCCCATAGGTCGAACAGATAGTTATTGACAGAAGAAGCGATATCCAGACTATCGCAACGCGTCTGATCAGAAAAAGGATGAAAAAACAATGTATATTTGTTCTGCGCTTGCAGAAATACCGGAGACAACAGAAAAGCAAACCATATCGTTTTCACATTCAACATTAGCGGAATAACGCTAGACTCAGAAAAAAATTAGCATCGCCCAATACATCCATGTCAGGTATATATATCCACATCCCCTTCTGTAAGCAGGCCTGTCATTACTGCGACTTTCATTTTTCCACCAACCAAAGCTACAAATCTACCATGATTCAATGCATATGCCAGGAGCTTGTATTGAGAAAAAAGTTTCTGGACGGTACCATGGTTGAGTCAATCTATTTTGGAGGCGGCACCCCTTCCCTTTTAAATATCGAGGAGTTAGAGCTTATTATCGGCACAATCTATAAGCATTACTCCGTTCACCCTTTCCCCGAAATCACGCTTGAAGCGAACCCGGACGATATAAACCAAAGATTTATTAAAGAACTATATCTCTTGAATGTCAACAGGCTGAGTATCGGAATTCAAACCTTTCACGACGCTTTCCTTAAGTTTATGAACAGAGCTCATAATGCCAGGGAAGCGGAACAAGCTGTTCGGATCGCCAGAGAAGCGGGTTTTAGCCGACTTTCGACAGATCTTATCTATGGTATTCCACATCCGGATCATTCCATCTTTGAACAAGACCTTGAAAAAATGGTCGCGTTAAATACCGACCATATATCCGCCTACTGTCTCACAATCGAAGAAAGAACCGTTTTCGGCAAGTGGCGACGCGATGGCCGGCTTGTACCGCCTCAGGAGGATTTCGCGGCCGAACAGTTTGAAATGCTCATGGAGTTCATGCCGGAGCGCCAATTTGAACAATATGAAATTTCCAATTTCGCCCGCGACCAGAAATATTCCATTCACAATACCAACTACTGGAAAGGAATCCGTTATCTTGGTGTGGGTCCGGGAGCCCACTCGTTCAATACAGTCCAACGTCAGTATAACATATCCAACAATCGGCAATATATCGACAATATCAGAAAAGAGGTCATTCCCGCGACAATCGAGGAGCTTACAGAGGCGGATCGGTTCAACGAAACCCTATTAACCGGTCTTCGTACCATATGGGGCGTCGATACCTCACCGCTTTCAGAGACTTACCCCCTTTTCTTTGATTCCATAAAACCCCAACTGGAGCGTCTTTCCGAGAATGGCCTTCTTGTTTGGACCGACCATCGCGTAACTCTTACTCGATCAGGAAAGTTACTGGCGGATGAAATCACGGCTCGACTTTTGATAATCTGAGAGGTGTATAATCACTGTTCATTTTCTCCAAAATAAACAGTGATTATGTTTGAATAAATTGTATATTTGGCAATTATGGTTACATCAATGTCCACCGAACAAAAGAAAGCCTTTCTTCTGCTTAACTTTGTCATCTTCTGTTATCACGGACTTGATCAGGATGAAATAGAAATTCTTCAAAAGACGGCGAGCAAGCTTGACGCTACAGAGGAACTCAAGTGGGTGGAGGAGTTCGTCAACACCGACCCGGTCAACAGCTTTGAAAGATCCCGGGAATATTTCGCCACCACAATCGCGACCTACGACACCTCCGTCAAGCTAGATTATCTCAATACTGTATGGGAAGCCACCAACCTGAAAGGCTATATAAGTGAAATGGAAGCGATGGCCATGTTGAAACTGGCGAAAGACTGGGGAGTACAAAAAGAACTGCTGAGCATAATACGGAAATAGGTATAAAGCGGAATGCCCCTGTATCAGTTCTTTATCTTCGCGCTCCTTCTTTCCTATCACCCTTCGACAATCTCCCCTTTACAAGCCCAGACCGAGCACGGGAGAAACTATAAGGTACATTACTACGATCTTAGTATTCATCCTGACATCCAGACACGATCCATAAAAGGAAACAATCGGATACATATGCAGGCGCTCGGCGACTTGCCCATAATTGAGCTCGATCTTGCCATTTACTTGCGGGTAGACAGTATTTTTCTGGACGATTCCAAGGTATCTTTTACACGGACGCGAAGCGACAAGATTCTGATAAAACCCGACATTCCTATTCCAGACGATCAACAAGCGATCATCCATGTTTATTACCAGGGCAACCCGACCATATCGCGCAACCCGCCCTGGGATGGCGGCATGATATGGACTCTCGACAGCTTATCCAGGCCCTGGATCGCCGTCGCCTGTGAAGGAATCGGCGCTTCGTCCTGGTGGCCTTGCGACGATCGGTGGAGCTCCGAAGCCGACAGTATGCGAATTTCCATCCTGACAGACAGCTCCCTGTTCGCCGTTTCCAATGGAGTACTGACAAACACTGAGATCCTCGGAAGAAAAAAGCGCTTTGTATGGAAAGTCAACTATCCAATCAACAATTATTGCGCGACTATCAACATCGGCGCGTACACCCGTTTCAGCGACACGTTAGAAAGGAGCGACGGCGGCTCACTCGCTATAGACTACTATGTATTGGACTACAATCTGACCAAGGCCAGACGGCACTTCCGACAAGTTCCGGAAATACTCCGGACATTTGAACATTTATTCGGGAGATATCCATTTGAAAAAGATGGCTACGCGCTTGTAGAAACACCCTACTGGGGCATGGAACATCAAAGCGCGATCGCCTATGGCAACGATTATAAAAACAACTTCTTCGGCTACGACTATATTATCGTCCATGAATCCGCTCATGAATGGTGGGGCAATCAGCTAACCGCCGATACAAGAGAAAACATGTGGATACACGAAGCGTTCGCCACCTATTCCGAAATCCTGCTTCTCGAAAAACTATACGGCAAAGAAACCGCGAACCAACATCTCCTGAAACAAAAAACGCGAATCCTGAATCAGCGGCCCATCGCTTCCTTTGACCGGAATGTGACTACAAAAGACACTGACCAATACTATAAAGGAAGTTGGATGCTCCATACCATCCGGAACATGATAAACGACGACACCCTATGGCTTCACAGCCTCAGGGAGCTACAGCGCCGGTTCGCCTACCAAACCATTACCCGAGATGAACTAATCAACACATGGAGCGAACTGCTTGGCGTAGATCTTCACCCTGTCGTCAGCCACTACCTTGACCTCAAAGATCTTCCGGAGCTCTTGTATCATGTAAAAAACAAAAAAAGAAGTCGACGCCTGCGGTTAAAATGGAATACTCCAATCCAGAATTTCTCACTCCCTGTTTTTATAAGCGATGATGAAGAAGCATTGAGAATAGACCATATAAGCGGCAAAAAGTTCAGGCGCGTCATATTATCATCGGGTATCGGGGAGCCTGATTTCAACCATGATTACATTCTATATACTATTACCCTCGTTCCATAGCTTACTCGTCCGCTTCCCCCGGAAGTCTTCCTTTCAACTATAAATTCAGAATCAGGATAAAAGAAGCGTCGCGCTCATTTCTGTTCCGGCTACAATCGGGTGTCGCCTGGCGACCTTTTTTTTCATATCCAATCAATAAAAATTGAAAAAAAATAACTAGATTCGCGATTAAGGTATTCTGAATTTTCTATACTAACCAAGAGCGCCAAAGGATAAAAATCCAATGATTTCAAACAGAATCGATAGCGTTTCCGATAGCAAAGATTTACTGCTGTTGCCGTATACAAACACGCGTGTGGTTGAGTAGGCTATGTACATAAAACTTCAAAAAGCCATTCTCAACATCAGAGAATGGCTTTTTGCTAAAAGCAGCATAAATTATAACGATATTTTAATTTAGATTATGGCAGACAGAGTTTATATATTCGACACGACACTGAGAGACGGGGAACAGGTGCCCGGCTGTCAGCTAAACACTGAAGAGAAAATACAAGTAGCCAAGGCGCTTGAACAACTGGGCGTAGATGTCATAGAAGCGGGATTCCCGATATCTAGTCCCGGTGACTTTAATTCGGTGGTTGAAATTTCCAAGGCGGTTTCTGAACCCATTATCTGCGCGCTTACCCGAGCCAAAGAGATGGATATAGACAGCGCGGCAGAAGCTCTCAAGTATGCCAAAAGGAAACGTATACATACCGGTATCGGAAGTTCCGATATTCATATCGAACATAAGCTTCGCTCCACGAGGGACAAAATTCTTGAACAGGGTATCGCCGCTGTAAAATACGCGAAAAAATACGTTGAAGATATTGAGTTCTACTGTGAGGACGCCGGACGGGCGGACATACATTTTCTCGCCCGAATGGTTGAATCCGTTATCGCGGCGGGCGCCACAGTGGTAAATATTCCGGACACGACCGGCTTTACCATGCCTCATCAGTTCGGGGAACGGATAAAATTCATTATGGAAAATGTCAAAAACGTCCATAAGGCCATTATTTCCGTGCATTGCCATAACGACCTTGGCCTAGCGACCGCGAACTCTATCGCGGGCCTTATGAACGGCGCCAGACAAATCGAATGCACTATCAATGGAATCGGGGAACGGGCTGGCAACACCTCGTTGGAAGAAGTCAGCATGATTATCAAATGTCATCAGAATTCGTTGAATCTCGAAACCAATATAAATTCCCAAAAGCTTTTTCCAACAAGCAAACTTGTGTCGAGGCTGATGAATATGCCAGTACAAGCCAACAAGGCGATTGTCGGAGCCAACGCGTTCGCGCATTCTTCCGGAATACATCAGGACGGTTTTCTTAAAAACAGGGAAAACTACGAAATTATCGATCCGGCGGATGTCGGAGCCGACGCTTCTTCCATCGTCCTGACCGCTAGGAGTGGACGCGCGGCTTTAAACCATCGTCTGGCCAATCTTGGCTACGTAGTTTCCAAAGAGGAACTGGACGCGTTGTACAAGCGCTTTCTGGATCTCGCCGACCGCTTGAAGCAAGTGGAGGATAAAGATCTATTGGAGCTAATCAAAGGAGAAGAGTCGATCAAATAATATCATAGAAGTACAAAATGGGCAAAACGTTATTTGAAAAAGTCTGGGACGCGCACGTGGTGACTACCATACCCGACGGACCAGATGTATTATATATTGACAAACATCTGATTCATGAGGTAACCAGCCCCCAGGCTTTCGCCGGAATCGAAAAAAGGGGCGTGCCCGTCTTTAGAAAAGAGAATGTTGTCGCTACAGCGGATCACAACGTGCCGACCAAAGATCAACATCTCCCGATCAAAGAGGCCTTGTCCCGGTTTCAGGTAGACAAGCTGACAGAAAACTGCAAAAATCACGATATTACCCTATATGGTCTGGGACACCCCTTCCAAGGCATCGTTCATGTAATGGGACCGGAACTGGGAATCACCCTTCCCGGAATGACGATGGTATGTGGCGACAGCCATACGTCGACGCACGGCGCTTTCGGTTCTATCGCGTTTGGCATAGGCACCAGTGAAGTAGAGCAGGTATTCGCTACGCAATGCCTGATGCAGACCAAGCCCAAAACCATGAAGATCGAAATCAATGGCGAGCTTGCGGAAGGCGTAACCTCCAAAGACATTATCCTTTACATCATATCCAAGATTTCCGCCAGTGGCGGAACCGGATACTTTGTCGAATACGCTGGCTCCGCGATCCGGAGTCTTTCCATGGAAGCCCGGATGACCATTTGCAACATGAGTATCGAAATGGGAGCCAGAGGCGGCATGATCGCGCCCGACCAGGTCACTTTTGATTATGTCCAGGGACGGAAATTCGCTCCGAAAGGTGAAAAATTTGAGGAAGCCGTCGCTTATTGGAAAACATTATACTCCGACGCCGACGCGAACTTTGACGTAGTTCTGCAATATGACGCCGCCGACATCGCGCCAATGATCACCTATGGAACCAATCCTGGCATGGGCGTCAAAATTACCGACAGCATCCCGACACTAGCCGATATTAAAGAAGAAAGCAATAAAGTTTCTTTCAAAAAATCCCTTGAATACATGGGATTGGAGCCAGGAGAAAAGCTTCTGGGCAAGTCAGTCAACTATGTGTTCATAGGTAGCTGTACCAACTCGAGAATTGAAGATCTCCGCCAGGTAGCCCAGTTTATAAAAGGGAAGAAAAAAGCGGACAATATACACGCTTTGATCATTCCCGGCTCAAAGCAGGTAGAAAAGCAAGCGAGAGAAGAGGGTCTGGACAAAATATTCATGGAAGCCGGCTTTGAGCTACGCGAGCCCGGTTGCTCCGCCTGTCTCGGCATGAACGAAGACAAAGTGCCCAGGGGCGAATATTGCGTATCCACCTCCAATCGTAATTTTGAGGGAAGGCAAGGACCTGGAGCCAGAACATTTCTCGCGAGTCCCCTTACGGCGGCGGCCGTCGCGGTAACAGGCAAAATAACGGATGTCAGAGAATATAGCAGCGTGTTGAACAATGGATAAGTTTACTAAAATACAATCTTCGATAGTGCCTCTGCCCATTGAGGACATCGATACCGATCAGATCATACCGGCCAGATTCCTTAAAGCGACGACCCGGGAAGGTTTTGGCGACAACCTCTTCAGAGATTGGAGATTTGACGACAACAACCATCCGAAGGCCGATTTCGTCCTCAACAATCCAATATACAATGGTCAGGTGCTGGTCGCCGGAAAAAACTTTGGTTGCGGTTCCAGCCGGGAACACGCCGCCTGGGCGATCTACGACTACGGATTCAAAGTGGTGGTAAGCAGCTTCTTCGCGGATATCTTCAAAAACAACGCGCTCAACAACGGTTTGCTGCCGGTGCAGGTATCGGAAGATTTTCTCAGGAAAATCTTTGGCGCGGTTGAAAAAGACAGCTCCATCCAATTAAGCGTTGACCTCGACAAACAGGAAATCGCTATTGCCGGTACCGACTTTAAGGAACGCTTTGACATTAACCAATATAAGAAAACCTGTTTGCTTAATGGATATGACGACATTGATTACCTGCTGAGTATTAAGGACAAAATCGTCGCGTATGAAAGAACGAGCAAATACAGAAAGCTGGTTTTTGACGAATAAAACCGGATTATACAAGGAGAACAAACAATAATTTCTAGAAACCCTGAATAGTTTCGTATAAATATAGCAGGAGATGAAAAAAAGCATTGCAGTATTAAAAGGAGATGGAATCGGCCCTGAAGTTGTAGACGAGGCCCTAAAGGTTCTGAATGCCATTGAACGGAATTTCAATCACCAGTTTTCGTACCGGGAAGCGCTCATTGGCGCCGCGGCGATCGACGAGACCGGCAACCCCTTTCCCAAGGAAACCCTTGAGGTTTGCCAGAGTTCCGACGCTATCCTTTTTGGCGCCATTGGTCATCCCAAGTACGACAACGACCCTACCGCCAAAGTTCGTCCCGAACAGGGACTTCTCGCTATGCGCAAAGCTTTGAATCTTTTTGCCAACATTCGTCCGATCAACACCTACCAGATACTCGCGAACGCGTCTCCCCTCAAAGCGGAACTCGTGCGAAATGTCGACTTCGTCGTTTTCAGGGAACTTACGGGAGGTATTTATTTTGGTCAGCCCAGAGGCCGGAGCGAAGACGGCAACGTCTCCTTCGACTCTTGCGTCTACTCCCGTGAAGAGATTCTTAGAGTAACCAAACTAGCCTTTGAAGCCGCGTACAGAAGAGACAAGAGAGTAACCCTTGTCGACAAGGCGAACGTACTCGCTACGTCAAGACTCTGGAGAGAAGTCGTCAAGGAATACGCGAAAGAGCATCCTGAAATCACCCTCGACTTCATGTTTGTCGACAATGCCGCCATGAAGATCATCCAGAATCCTAAATATTTCGACGTAGTATTAACCGAGAATATGTTTGGCGATATTATTACGGATGAAGCTTCCGTCATAACAGGATCACTTGGCATGCTTCCTTCCGCGTCGGTAGGAGATAAAGTAGGCTTGTATGAACCAATTCATGGCTCATATCCGGAAGCTGCCGGCCAAAACAGAGCCAATCCTATGGCCGCTATTCTTTCCGCGGCTATGCTCCTGGAAACTTCTTTTGGCCTGACAGAGGAGAGCGCTATTATCCGCAAAGCGGTGGAGGAAGCGCTTAATCAGGGATTTGTCACCGAAGACATTAATAAAGAAAAGCATTACACGACACGCGAAGTAGGCGATAAAGTAGCCGCTCTGGTCAGTGAAATGAAAGCCGCGACTGTATAAGGCAACCAACTCCTTCTCTTTTTAAAATTAAAATGGAAAACAAACTCAATAAGATAAGTTCTAGACTTACGGAAGATATCACACAACCCGCTTCACAAGCCATGATGTATGGCGCCGGATTTACAGAAGAAGACATGCATAAGGCTCAGGTGGGTATCGCTTCTACGGGTTATGAAGGCAATACTTGCAACATGCACCTGAACCTGCTTGCCAAATATGTAAAAGAAGGGGTTGAGCAGGCTGGACTAAAGCCGTTACGTTTTAATACAATCGGGGTTAGCGACGGCATGAGCATGGGTACCGACGGGATGCGCTATTCCCTGGTATCAAGAGAAGTAATCGCCGATTCCATCGAAACTATCGCGGGAGCGCATTATTATGATTCGCTGGTGACGATCATGGGCTGCGACAAAAACATGCCCGGCGCGATCATAGCCATGTGTCGCCTCAACCGCCCCGGCCTGATGGTATATGGCGGCACCATACGTTCCGGCCATTGGAAAGGAGAAAAGCTGAACATTGTTTCCGCTTTTGAAGCTCTTGGACAACGCTTTGCCGGCAACATCTCCGAAGAAGACTATAAAGGGGTAGTCATGAACGCGTGTCCGGGCGCCGGCGCGTGTGGCGGCATGTATACCGCCAATACCATGGCTTCCGCTATCGAGGCTCTCGGCCTCAGTCTGCCCTATAGCTCATCGGCTCCCGCTACCAGCGAAAAAAAGAAACAGGAATGTTACGACGCGGGACAGGCTATTCGCCAATTGCTGGCACGCGATATCAAGCCCAAAGATATCATTACTTATAAATCCATCTCCAACGCTGTTCGCGTCGCCATGCTGCTGGGAGGCTCTACCAACCTCGTCTTGCATTTTCTCGCGATCGCGAAAGCCGCCGGAATAAATTTTACACTAAAAGATTTTCAGGAACTGTCCGATAAGACTCCCCTCCTCGCGGATCTCAAACCAAGCGGCAAGTACATGATGGAAGATCTGGACAATATTGGCGGACTTCCTTCCATTATGCGCATGATGCTTAAGGAAGGCATGCTTTATGGCGACTGTATGACCGTAACCGGCAAAACCCTTGAAGAAAATCTTAAGGACTTTCCTGATCTGCCCAAAGAGCAGGATATCATCATGTCGCTTCGGAATCCCATCAAGCAAAGAGGCCATCTTCAGATCCTGTATGGCAATATCGCGCCGGATGGTTGTGTAGCCAAGATTACCGGCAAGGAAGGAGAGCGTTTTGAGGGAACCGCCAAAGTATACGACTCTGAAGAGTCCCTTAATATAGGTATTGAAAAAGGCGAGATCAAAGCCGGCAATGTAGTGGTCATTCGCTACGTAGGACCCAAAGGAGCCCCCGGCATGCCCGAAATGCTAAAACCAACCTCCATGATCATAGGAGCCGGTCTTGGAGACAAGGTAGCTCTCATCACCGATGGACGGTTTTCAGGAGGAACACACGGTTTCGTCGTAGGCCATATCACGCCGGAAGCTCAGGTAGGCGGACCTATCGGCCTGATAAAAGACGGCGACAACATCATCGTCGACGCGGTCAACAACACGATCGACGTACTCATATCTGACGAAGAACTCAACACGCGCCGAAAAGAATGGAAGCAACCGGCCTTCAAAGCGCTAAGCGGTGTTCTATATAAATACATGAAAACGGTAGCGTCAGCTTCAGAAGGCTGCGTAACCGATGGTAATTAAAGAAAAACCAGACTATGAAACCAACGATTAAGCTTAGAGGAGCCGAATACATCATTAAGCTCATTGAATTGCTTGAAGCCAGGGATCTTTTCGCGTATCCCGGCGGAGCGATTCTGCCAATATACGACGCTCTGGCTTTCAGTAAACTTAATTCCGTGCTGGTCAGGCATGAACAAGGCGCGGCCTTCGCGGCTAACGGCTATGCCAGAATCGCCGGCAGACCCGGGTTTTGCCTTTCCACATCAGGACCTGGCGCGACCAACCTCGTAACCGGCATCGCCGACGCGTACGCGGATTCTGTCCCGATGATCGCGATTACCGGGCAGGTCGTCAGCTCACTCATTGGTTCCGACGCTTTTCAGGAAACGGATATTACAGGTATCTGCATTCCTATCACTAAAAAAACATATCTGATCAGCAAGATCGAGGACGCCGCGTCCATTTTTCAGGAGGCGTATCGGGTAGCGATGGATGGCCGTCCCGGACCAGTCCTGATCGATATACCCAAGGACGTACAAAACGCCTTTATTACCTTGGAGGAAGACTGGGAGCAAAACTATTCTATCCCTGAAAAAAGAATTCTTTATAATGTAACCGCCGAAGATATTGACGCGGCTGTCGGATTATTGTCGGAAGCGAAGAAGCCTCTTATTATCGCCGGACATGGGGTATTATTATCGGAAGGCTGGAATGAGTTGCGGCAGTTCGCTGAAAGGGAAAATATTCCGGTCGTGACCACCATATTAGGTCTCGGCGCCATAGAGCATGACAATCCTCTCAATTTTCAATGGCTTGGCATGCATGGCATGAAATATACCAATCTCGCCGTACAGGAAGCCGATCTGATTTGCGCTTTTGGTATCCGGTTTGACGACCGTATCACCGGAAAACTGGACGATTTCGCCCCCAAAGCCAAAGTGCTCCATATCGATATCGACAAAAGCGAACATGGTAAGAATGTAAAAACAGATGTGTTCCTGCATGGAGATCTTAAAAAAATCCTGTCCGTACTGCCAGACACGAGAACTGAGATAAATAAAAACGACCGCGCCCGATGGCTATTCTCCCTCAAGGAGAAAAAGGCGGAGTTCCCGATAATGCCTCCCGAATACGCGCGCTTCAATGAAGTGACCGCCATCAAGGTATTGGAAGACATGATTAGCGACGACGCGATTATCACAACCGATGTAGGACAGCATCAGATGTGGGCGGCGCAATATTGTCAGCGCGTACAACCCAATCATTTTCTTACTTCCGGCGGGCTCGGCTCCATGGGATTCGGCCTTCCCGCCGCGATGGGCGCTCAGGCCGCCGCTCCGGACAAGGAAGTCTGGTGTATTTCCGGAGATGGTTCTTTCCAGATGAATCTTCAGGAGCTGATTACCTGCGTCCAGGAAAAGTGGCCCATAAAAATCCTTTTGCTCGACAACGCGTACCTTGGCATGGTGAGACAATGGCAAGAACAGTTCTATGAGCGCAACTACTCTGGCGTGGAGTTGCTGAATCCGGATTTTGTCATGCTGGCGAAAGCCTGCCATATGGACTCAGTAAAAGCGACCAACGCCGACGAACTCAGAGAAGCGGTAAAAATGGCCCAGGACTGCAAAGACAAGCCTTTTCTTATACACGCGCGAGTGCTTAAAGAAGAAAATGTACTTCCAATGGTCGCTCCGGGAACAAGTCTTTCGGACACTATATACTATCCGGCCAAATCTCAGAACATAACTGAGAAAGCCTGACAGGACATTTTGATCTTCCGTTCTTATAACTGAAAATCCCCGCGTAGTTTAACAATCTGATTAGTTAACCGCGGGGATTCTTAGTTATAAGTAAATGGCCTGTTATACAAGAAAATTCAGAACGACGCCTCCCCCCCACCTTCGCTTTTCTTTTTCTTTTCCGATTTCTCTTCCAAACGCATCTTTTCTTCATCCTCAAACAGATAAAAGCTAAGTTTCTGTTTAAGCTCAGCCTTTGAGAGATTGTGAAATAACTGACCATTGTGCGCCAACGCGATCTCTCCGGTCTCTTCCGACACAATAAGCACAACGCTATCAGTAACTTCGGTCATTCCTATCGCCGCTCTGTGCCGTAAACCATAGTTCGCGGGGATCTCCTCATTTTCAGATACAGGCAATATGCATCTGGCAGCCTTTATACGTTTATTGGCGATAATAACCGCCCCGTCGTGGAGAGGGCTGTTCTTCTGAAAGATAGACAAAAGGAGGCGCTTCGATAATTCAGCGTCTATAATATCGCCCGATTCGGCGTAAAATTTAAGTTCCGAGCTTCGGCTAAAAACCACCAGCGCTCCCGTATTGGTTCCTCCAAGAATTTTGGCGGCCTCCACAATAGGAGTCAGATCAAAACCCGACTTCTTCGACTTCTTTTTCCAGGGCCAGTGCTTAAATAAGTTTTCATTGTTAAACGCGGTAGTTTTGCCAACAATGACTAAAAACTTGCGGATTTCCTGCTGAAAAAGAATCAGGGCCGCGATCACTCCCACATTGATAAATTGCCCGAGGATAGATGTCAGCAAGTCCATTTTAACCGCCTTTACTACCAGATAAAACAGGTAAATGGAAAGGACTCCCAAAAAGATCTTTACCGCTACACTTCCTTTCAGTAGTTTGTATAGTTGATAAAGTAGCAGCGTTACCAAGAGGATGTCGACGACATCGATGGTCGTAATTTCAAGAAATCCGATTTTATATCCTGATATCAAAAATATAAAGCGTTAAAAAGTTTAACCGTCTGGACAGCTTCCCTGACATCATGTACTCTCAAAAAAGCCGCGCCCTGCTGCAACGCGACCATGTTTAACGCGATAGTACCCGTCAACGCTTCTTCAGCCGACACGTCAAGCGTCTTATAAATTAACGACTTTCTGGAAAGCCCCGCGAGAACAGGATGTTCAAATATTCCGAAGCCGCTCAGCTCTTTCAGCAACGTAAAATTCTGACTTATGTTTTTGGCGAAACCAAATCCCGGATCCAGTATAATATCCTTTACCCCTAAATTAGTCAATATTTCCAGCTTTTTATGGAAATATTGGACCAAATCCGGAATTAAATCATCATATTCATTCAGTCCGGTCATCGACCGGGGGTCGCCTTTCATGTGCATCAGGATATAGGCTATATCCAGAGAAGCTACCGTAGCGAACATATCCGGGTCAAGATTTCCGCCCGAAATGTCATTAATCGCCGCGGCTCCTTGGTCCGCCGCTTTTCGCGCTATCCCAGCCCTGAAGGTATCGACGGAAACATACGCGTCGGGAAACTCCGCGACCAGACGTTTTAAGGACGGAATCAAACGCCGCGTCTCCTCTTCATCGGAAATATGTTCCGCTCCCGGTCGGGAACTGTAAGCGCCCATATCCAGCATAAAAGCTCCATGATTCAACATTTCCTCCGCTTTTTCCAACAGAGTCCTGTCCGAGCTAAACCGACTGCCCGAATAAAAAGAATCCGGAGTAAGATTCAGGACACCCACCACTTTAGGCTCATCCAGCGAAATTACATTTCCCCGAAGTCTCAATGCTTTTTTTTGCCAAAAAACCGTATATTTATCCACTCCGAATGCAAAATTTTTAATAACGAAACAACTTTAGCCTTGATCAATACTACCGCTACCGAATATAAGGAGGTAATCAGTCTTTGCAAAGATATTTTTATCAAGAAAACAAAGGATTATGGTACCGCGTGGCGTATTCTCCGGCTGCCATCCATCACGGATCAGATTTTTATCAAAGCGCAACGGATCCGTTCCATTCAGGACAAGGGAACTCAAAAGGTCGCGGACGACATTCGCTCGGAGTTCATCGGCATCATAAACTACAGCATCATCGCCCTGATTCAGATCCAACTGGAAAACGATCAGCGGATGGAACTATCTCCTGAAGATGTTGAAAAATGGTATAGCCAGGAAGCGGACACTACTTTCCATCTGCTGCTGAACAAAAATCACGACTATGGCGAAGCATGGAGAGAAATGCGGATCAGTTCCATGACGGATATCATATTAATGAAACTGCTGCGCGTAAAACAGATAGAAGACAATAAGGGACAGACCGTAATATCGGAAGGCGTCGACGCCAATTACCGCGACATGATCAATTACGCGGTTTTTTGTCTGATCAAACTAAAATAAGCACATTATTATGCGGATACTTCTTCAATTATCCAGGTTTCTTACCGGTTTTCTCTTCATTTTTTCCGGTCTGATCAAACTAAACGATCCTTATGGGTTTTCCTATAAACTGACCGAGTACTTTGAGGTTTTCGCCGCTGATTTCGGGCCGGTTTTTCATTCATTGACGCCCATCGCGCTGGAACTGGCGTTTACAATATGCGTGATTGAAATCATACTTGGCGTCGCGGTACTCTTATTCTATCGCATGGTGCCAGTCACCTGGCTCCTGTTGTTAATGATTCTTTTTTTCACCTTTCTCACATTTTACTCCGCGTATTTCGACAAAGTAAAAGAATGCGGATGTTTTGGCGATTTTATCCGACTCACGCCATGGCAGTCTTTCTGGAAAGACATTTTTCTTTTAGTTATGATCCTGCTTCTGTTCACCCGAAGGAATAAGTTAAAAGGAGGTTATAATAACCTTAAAGGTGATCTTATCGTATTGATATCCGGGTTCGCCGTCACATACGCGGGCTATTACAGTATCGCTCATCTGCCATTTATCGACTGGCTTCCATATGCCAAAGGCAAAAGCATACCATTACAAATGAAACCGGAGGAAGAACCGATGTTTGTATATATTTTGGAGAAAGACGGGCAAAAAATAGAGATGAACAACTATCCGGCCGACCCTTCCTATAAATATGTAAGTTACAAAGTATTGAATCCGGAAAAGAGTCAGCCCAAAATCATGGATTACCGGATCTGGAACGAGGAAGGAGATTATACGGACTCTTCCCTGACAGGGAAAGCGCTGCTTATTATTCTGAAAGACGCGCGCGAAGCGCTAGAAGATAAAAAATCGATTAAAACCGCGGAACTCCTCTCCGGTCAATTAGACAAAATTGAACGAGCCGGAATAAAGCCCATGATTATTTCTTCGTCTCCGACCGAACATATTGATGATTTCAGACATGAGACCCAGTTAGCCACGCCGTACTACTTCATGGACGATACGCAACTCAAAACAATGATTCGCGCCAATTTCGGATTTTTACTTTTGGATGATGGCGTAGTAAAAGGCAAATGGCACCACAACGATCTTCCCGGCATTGAACAACTGATAAGCTCACCGAACTAACGAAAAGCATGCTTACCTATATCATAAAAAGACTTTTCTACGGCTTCCTGGTTCTTATAGGAGTGGTCGTAATCGTATTTTTTCTTTTCAACGTACTTCCCGGAGACCCTGTAGCCATGATGTCAGGACAGCGTACCGACGTAGCTACCAGGGAGGCCATCAGCAAGGACCTCGGCCTTGACAAGCCATTGCCCGAACAGCTCCTCATGTACATGAAAGACCTGTCGCCCGTCTCGTCCCATATCGACTCTCCTGAAAATCAAAAAAAATACGACTACATAAAGCTTTTTACCATCAACGACAATACCTACGTATTGAAATGGCCCTACCTCCGCCGGTCCTTTCAGACAAACAAAAAAGTCAGCGAGATCATCGTGGACAATATGGAGAGCACATTCTGGCTCGCCTTTTCGGCTATGGTTTTCGCTACGTTCTTTGGAATTGTCCTGGGCGTTATCGCCTCGTTAAAACAAAACTCCTTCATGGATCACACGATTATTACGCTGAGCGTCGCGGGAATATCAGCGCCTTCCTTTGTACTGGCGGCGGTTATAGCCATGATTTTTGGTTTCTATCTCAGCGAGTATACGGGGCTAAACCTTACGGGGCAACTATGGGAGACCGATCTTTATGGCCGAAGGCTTATGCTCAAAAACCTGATATTGCCAGCCTTTACACTTGG
Source organism: Bacteroidota bacterium (assembly GCA_023391415.1). Lineage (GTDB taxonomy): Bacteria > Bacteroidota > Bacteroidia > Cytophagales > Cytophagaceae > SpSt-227. The sequence continues at coordinate 223,394 of JAEWAY010000033.1, forward strand.
CTTGAGGCCATTGAGCATTATCGTCCAGCTCACGCGAAGCTCCATGCTCGAAGTCCTCGGGCAGGATTATATACGAACCGCCAGAGCTAAAGGACTAAAGAATAAAGCCATCATACTGAAACACGCGTTGAAAAACGCGCTCAATCCGGTGATCACCGCGGTCAGCGGCTGGCTAGCGTCACTCATGGCCGGCGCGTTTTTCGTAGAGTATATCTTTGACTGGAAAGGCCTTGGCTCCATCACCATCGCGGCCGTGTACCAATTGGACTTTCCTGTAGTGATGGGATCGACCTTATTTGTCGGCGTGGTATTTATCGTTATCAATATCTTTGTCGACATTCTGTACGCGTTGATTGATCCGCGTGTACGCCTACAATAAAATGAACTGTCTGAGCATAACGGGAAATATCATGCTTATCTTTTTAATCGGTATGCCTGGCAGCGGCAAATCAACTCTGTCAAAGTCCCTTTCCGCTAAACTTCATCTTCACAATGTAGACCTTGACGCGGAAATAGTTAAAAAAGAAAAAAAAACGATTGAGGAAATATTCAAGGAGCACGGAGAAGCATATTTCCGGGAGCTTGAACGCGACGCTGTGAGACAAGCCTGCCTTCTCGACAACGCCATTGTTTCAACGGGAGGAGGAGCGCCCTGCTTCTTTGACAATATGCGGGATATGAAAGCGGCGGGCGTTACTATTTTTCTCAATGTCCCAATCGAGGTCCTCGCTTCCAGGATGAAGGCTCAGGATCCAAACAGGCCTATGTTGAAAGACAAGTCAGCGGAAGAGCTAAAGGCCTTTCTGAATCAGAAAATCCAGGACCGCGCTCCTTACTACAAGAGTTCGGCCATAACCATCGACGGAGCGGATATCGGAGAGGAAGACATCATTTCAGCGTTGAAGAAAGCCGGATACCTTTGACGTCTCCTCCCGGCTCAGCCGATTGACCATGTCCAGCAAATCAATTAATTTTTAAAAACCTTATATACTTTGCCTTCGATACTCAGATAATACAGTCCTTTAGGAAGATTTCGCATATTGATCTCGTGTCCCTTATCCGAGATCTTGACCATGCCTTTTTTATTCATCAACTCGTATTGAGCGCCTCTGGAAAGCGTAATTACATCATGCACATTGACGGGATAGAAGGTCACCGAATCACTCCCGGTCTCCATCCTGAAGAAGCGCTCTTCCTTCCCCCCCCACTGACATATGTACTCCCCGACAGGAAGTTCCGAGACCGACGCGTTGTTTCCTCGACCTTTTTTCAATTCAGCGCCCGCGTTATCTTTGATCACGTATCTCGTCCTGGCTGAGAAAAACACCGAATCCCTGACAAAACGCGGATACATAAAAACCTGATCGTCGTAGATCGCTTTCAACCGCTTCCCGATCTTATCCAAGCCTGTTTCCACAATATAGCCTTTCTCATCAATCAAAAAAGTCGCGGGAATCGCGAGGATATTGTACAACTCTCCAGCACCACTCTGCCATCCTTTCAGATCGGAACCATGATATGGCCATATCAATCCGTCATTTTTAATCGCTTTTTCCCAGGCTTCCTTCTTCGTGTCCAGAGAAACACTAAAAATTTCAAACCCATATTCATTATATCGGCTATACAGATCGACCAGATCAGGATTGGACATGCGACAAGGCAGGCACCAGGAAGCCCAAAAATCCAGAAGTATCATTTTGCCCCGCAGATCGCTTAGATTGATAATCGCTCCCGAAGGATCGCTTATTTCAAAATCAGGCGCCAAAGCGCCTTTCTTTAGCTCAGTTTGCCCCCAGAGCAAATTGTCGGTACCGCCCAGTATCAGAAACCAGGCGAGAACTATCCATGTTTTTGAATGCACGTATTCCAATTAATTAGAATAAAACATAACAATTTATCTAATTAATTGGAATAATAAAAGCGATGATTAAAAGTGCGAACCGATCGACATGATAAAAGAGGTGTTGCGGTGGCTTATATCGGCGATAGGGTTGGGCCCTGCCGGATTAGGATAAGGACTGTTTATATCCCCTGATCTTGAATGACTTATAGCCATATCCAGATAAAAAGTAGGCCATTTGAGACCAAAACCGAGAGTAAACACCTTTGAAGACGTATGATCCTTATCCAAATTATTCAAAGGATTGGAAAACAAAGCGAAACCCGCTCTGTAACGAAAAATATCGTTCCGGATTTCCGCGCCAAGACGATAGTTAAACGCTCCTTTATAATTGTTCATGATATACCTGTTGTCCTGACTATAGTATGTTCGGTTGTTTTTATCAGACAGCTTAAGCATTTGATAGGGTAAATACTCCAGATCGGCGGACACAAATCCTCTTTTACCTAAAAAAACAGCCATTCCTCCTCTCAATATAGCGGGTGTCGTCAAACGAAAGCTATAATCTAAAGGCACAGTACTATACTCCAATACATCCGGATCGAATCCGGAGAGAGGTAGCCTATAGTCCGGGTTGAATATGGCTTTTATGGTATAAGAATAATTTTGCTTCAGATAATACGCGGTAGGTGTCTGCAAAGTAAGACCGAGTCTCAGCGCCTCCACCGGACGAGCGATAAATCCTACTTTAAAATTAAACCCGGTCCCTGTAGTCTTAATCATTTCACTCAAAGTTGTTTCCTGAACTGATTGCGACTGGTCCAGTTTTTCATAAAAATCTCTTTCCAAATGATGACGCAGCGAAACAATTCCAACCGAAGCGCCCAAATAATATTTGTCCGAAAAGTTAGCGCCGTAGGCGAGATCAAACTGATTTTGCGCGCCTCTGGTCGTAATCAACTGCTCCTGATAGGCTTCTTCAGGAAGTACATAATATAAGAACGCGTCGTTGTACAGTATCGAATCTACCGGATTATAGAAATGAGGCGCGTAATCATAATCCGGCTCGACAAGCAAGCTATGATATATTAGTGCTTCGAGCGAGTAAAGCTCCGTGGCGGGATTAATGGGATCCAGGTCCTCAGGATGATATCCGGAAATTTGCAGCAAGTTTGTAAAATACTGATTAATATAGTTTTTTTTATTAATCCCGGAATAGAATACCTGATTCTGAAAATCATTGATCCGGTTGTACGTTATCGCGAAGGTTCCTCCTCTGAATGCTCCGGGCTCAATATCGTCTTTGGCTCCGCAAAAAGCGATTCCAAAATTGGGAAAATACATATATCCCCGATTGTCCCTGTTGTTTTCTCCGAAATAAGAGGACCTGGAACCGGCAAATCCAATACCCAGCGATCCACCCAACTCGGAATTGCGAAAAGCCCCCAGACCAGCGGGATTGATACTACCCATGGACAGGTCAGCCCCCAACGCGGTACCCGCTCCGGCAAAGCCCTGAAAGCGGGCGGTTCCACCCAATGAACGCGAAGAAAACATGGAGGCGTATTCTATCATGCTCTGCGCCGACACGTAGCTTCCACTCAAAAGAGTCAGAAAAATGATCGTGCTTCTAAAAAAAGACTTGTTCATAAAACTTTTATTCCTAAAAAACAAAGGATCCTTTATTTTCATCAACGCGTACCTCCCCCGATTCCTCCTCTCGGAGCGGAAGAAGGCCTTGAAGGTGAAGATCCTCCGGAAGGTCTTCCCTGACTTGGCGAGGATGATGGAGACGACCGGTATGTGGGTGTCGGCGCGGGCGCGGATGGCTGCCTCGGTTGACTTCCCGAATAATTGGATGGATTTCCGCTACGCTGATTACTCGGGTTATTGGATGGAGCGCTATGCGCCGGAGGTGTCCTGTATTGCTGACTAGGTTGGCTAGGTTGACGAGGCTGGCTCGAACCTCTGCCGCCTTGGTTATTGACACCCGAATTAACGCCTCTATTAACTCCTCTGTTGGAATAGTTGGATGGTGTATTGGCGTTTTGATTATATGTATTGGGCGTACTTGTACTTCTCCTGTTGGAGTTTGTACCGGTCGCGGAACGACCACCTCCTGAAGTTGTTCCCGTATTCCTTTTTACCGCCGATCCCACAGCGGTTCTTGGCTGATTCACAGGCTTCGGTCTCGTATTGGTATTATAATTCGAACCGCTGTTCGTATATCTGTTTCGCTGGTAATAACCATTATAGAACCCGTTGTAATATCCATTGTAATAGGCCGCGTGGGGGCTGCCCCAGCCATAACCATAGGGATCCATATAAGGACTGTAACCATAGTAAGGATTATGGAAATAAGAATTATATGGCCTGTAAAACGGATCATACGCGTAGATATAGCCTGTTCTTATATAAGGGGAAGAATAAAAGGAATTGTATCCGTAATAAGAATTCCAGCCCCAGCCCGTACTATATCCAAACGAGAACCCTATCCCGGAACGGCCCCAACCCCAGGGATCGTAATAAGAACCGACATTCATAAAACCGGTTCCACAAGAGTAGCACCAATCGGAACGTCTGTCAAAACGATCGGAAAACTCGTTATAGTTATTCGTTATATAGGTATTGCCCCCCGTAGTCGTAGTAGCGGTACCCACCGACTCCTTTCGCGTGTAGGCGGAATAGTCCACATATCTGCCATCTTCTTCTCCCGCCCCATCGGATATCGTCGTATTTTCCTGCTGATAATACTGATTGGACTGATTATTTCCGTTCTGATAAGACTGTTCCTCACGGGCCCTTTCCCTGGTATTTTGCTCATATACTACCTTCTGACGATCTTTGGCTGAAAAGTATAGATCGTCATATTCTCCCTGCCTCGCGTACTGATCCGGCGCGCAGGAAAGCAGCCCCGCGAACGAAGCTATTCCTATAAGTTGTAGTATCTGTTTCATAAGACGCCCTTTCATCTCCAAATGTAAAACGCAATTTGGAACTTTATATTTAATTTTTAAAATCTTTTATATACAACACGCAAACCGATATCTTTGCTTATTGTACACAAAACCTATACCAGAATCATAGAAATAGTAAAGGCATGAGCAAAGGATTACCTAAAAGAAGCGACGATTATTCCTTATGGTACAACGAATTGGTCAAAAGAGCCGACCTCGCGGAAAATTCGGCGGTACGGGGTTGCATGGTAATAAAACCTTATGGCTTCGCCATATGGGAAAAAATGCAGGCTCAATTAGACAAAATGTTTAAGGAAACCGGACATTCCAACGCTTATTTTCCTTTGTTCATTCCCAAATCATACCTGAGCCGGGAAGCCAGCCATGTGGAAGGCTTCGCGAAAGAATGCGCGGTGGTGACCCACTATCGCCTGAAAAACTCGGAAGACGGCAAAGAAGTGATTGTCGATCCGGAAGCGAAGCTGGAAGAGGAGCTTATCGTACGCCCCACCTCTGAAACCGTAATCTGGAATACCTACAAAAACTGGATACAATCATACCGGGACTTACCGTTGCTGCTCAACCAATGGGCCAATGTGGTGCGTTGGGAGATGCGCACCCGCGTGTTTCTGCGCACCGCGGAGTTTCTGTGGCAGGAAGGGCATACCGCCCACGCGACCAAAGATGAAGCTATTGACGAAACAGAAACCATGCTAGAAGTATACGCCCGCTTCGCCGAGGAGTTTATGGCCTTGCCGGTAGTAAAAGGCGTCAAAACCCCCAATGAGCGTTTCGCGGGAGCGGAAGAGACTTATTGCATCGAAGCCCTCATGCAGGATGGCAAGGCCTTGCAAGCCGGAACTTCACATTTTCTGGGTCAAAATTTCGCGAAAGCGTTCGATGTAAAATTCGCCACTAAAGAAGGGAAACTCGAATTTGTATGGGGTACCTCATGGGGAGTCAGCACGCGTTTGATGGGAGCTCTAATCATGGCCCACTCCGATGATGAAGGCTTGGTATTGCCCCCCAAGCTCGCGCCCATTCAGGTCGTCATCGTTCCCATATCAAAGACCGAAGAACAACTGGACGCCATCCGGAACAAAGTAAAGGATTTGCAGAAAACGCTTCTTGATAAAGGCGTATCTGTAAAATTTGACGACAAGGATAATCAGAGCCCTGGATTTAAGTTCGCGGAATATGAACTGAAAGGCGTGCCCGTCCGTATAGCGATCGGTCCCAGAGACCTGGAAAACGGCACGGCGGAAGTAGCTCGCAGAGACACAAAGACGAAATCGGTTCATTCCTTCGACGACCTGCCTCAGGTCATCGAAAACCTTCTCAACGATATCCAGAACAACATCTATGAAAAGGCGTTGAAATTCCAGCGAGAAAACACGACCGAGGTAAACGATTTCGACGCCTTCGTAAAAGTACTGGAAGAAAAAGGCGGTTTTATCTCCGCGCACTGGGACGGTACTTCCGAGACGGAGGAAAAAATAAAGGAGTTGACGAAAGCGACTATACGCTGCATACCTCTGGAAAACATGGAAGAAGCGGGAGTCTGCGTATATTCCGGCAAGCCAAGCCCGAAAAGGGTTTTATTCGCCAGAGCATATTAGGAAAAGGCTGAAGTGGAAAAATCCGCTTCAACCTCTCCACGTCTATCAAAGTTTTTCCATCAAAAAGCGATACATGGCGAGCATACTCTGAATATCGCTTTTGTATACGAGTTCATCCGGCGTATGCGCGTCTTTTTCCGGAGCTCCTATAAAGCACCAATCAAATGGATAGGGCGCCATTTGCAACTCCCGTCCATCACTCGCGCCAGCGCCCTCTACTTCCAACTGATAGGGCACGCCTGATTCTCTCGCCAGACTCATGATCCTGTCCAAATAGGCCTTGCGGGGAATATAGCGGTCTCTCAGACTGATGGCGACTCCCTTGCCATGATGGACTCCTTCCGTAACCCAGGTGATATCGGCGATCAGACTTTGCCTGACGCGATATTTCTCATAAATATACCTGGCCAGATAAGCCACGGAGCCGCCTCCATGTTCTTCCCAAGAACTAAAGGCGATGATCCCGTCCTTCAGCGTTTCCGCCAACTTCAAAGCAGTCCAGACTCCGAGACGGTTGTCAAGATAGCAGGATTGCACATAATCGTCCGTCTCCCGAAAGTCGCAATAAAAGCGAAGATCCGTACCTGGATCGATATCTCTTGAAAACTCATACTCCCATTGATCTTCCTCTTCGCCCGACACCACCATGCAATCCACTTCGCCCCGCGTATCGGCGCCAATCAGCCTGTAACCTTTTTTACAATAAGGACTACCGATCGGCAGCAATTCCCTGCCATAGCGTACGGTGAAACCAACCGTATCCATATGCGCGAAGACCACGGTTCTTGGTTTTCCAAAAACCAGCAATACACAGTCCTGAAAATCGTCGCCATGAATTATTTCCGGCATATTCGTCCCAAGGTTCCCCCGGACATAATCCAGCACAAATTCCTTCATCGCCTTTTCATTTCCGGAGGGAGCGTGAATCTGGCACAGTTTTTTTAGTAATTCCATTTATAATTAATTAAATGCTAACTTAGAATTTTATTACTTTGGCAACATATTGACATCTATTTTACCGTTATAAAGCTATGAAGGAAAAGTTTTCGGCTAAAAAGATTTTTCTTTTCCTGCTTCCTGTGATGTATTTCACATATACTTCGGTGGTCGCTCAATCAGGAAGTCAGCTACGCCCCAAGATGTTATTGAGCGACATTGATATTCAGATCGAGTCCAGCGACGCTGTACATCAAATGTACAACTTTAAATTTGATCAGGCGCGAACCAAGTATCTGGAACTCCGGAATCGGTATCCGGAACATCCACTGCCTTATTTCCTGATGGCCCTGAACAACTGGTGGAAAATGCTTCCCAATACGGATATCCATACTTACGACAAAGAGTTTCTGGCTTATATCGATACCACCATCGCGTGGGCGGATCGTCTGTACTCCGAAAATAAAACCAATATCGAAGCGGCCTTTTTTCTGGCGGCCGCCAACGGGCTGAAAGGAGAGTTTTACGGAAACGCCAAGAACTACTCCAAATCCGCGCTCGCCGCGAAAAACGCCATCAACTACGCGAGCGTCACATCCGACAACTCGGACTTAAGTCCAGAATTTCTATACGGCAAAGGGATTTTAAATTATTACCGGACCTGGCTTAGGGAAGAGTATCCTTTACTGACACCTTTTCTGGTGTTTTTCCCATCCGGAGACAAGGAGCTTGGCATACAGCAACTGAAAGAAGTCACCTATAATTCCTTTTATTCCAGAACTGAGGCGCAATACCAGCTCTTAAGAATCTACGACAACGAGGACCAGTACCACAAAGGCTACCCTATCGCGAAATACCTCGCTACAACTTATCCCGACAACGCGTATTTCCTTCGCCAGTACGCCAAGTTTTCATGGTTTGTCAATAAATATGATGAAGCTAAGAATGCCTGTAAGAGCATTATCGAAAAGTTTGAAAACGACATGCCGGGTTTCGAAGAAACCAGCGGGCGATACGCGGGCTACATACTGGGCGACATCTATTATAAACGGGAGAAAAAAATCGATTCCGCGAAATATTACTTTACTAAAGCGATCGAATACTCCGAGCGAGCCGGCTATACCGACCAGGGATATTACCTGTACTCCATCAACAACATGGCCAAAATCGCCGAAGATGAAGGCGATTATAAGACGGCTCTCGACTACTACGAACGCCTGAGAAAAAACGGTAAAAAGAAAAAGAAGTCCTACGCGATCGTCCGAGAGTCTAAAGGTAAAATAAAAGAGGTAAAGGGGAAGCAATAATAGAACCGGGAACGAAAAAACCAAACAGTTCGCGGAGGCCTTTCCGGATAAGGAAGCGCGCCGGAGATTCTTATCCTAAAACAAAAACCGGTTTATAAAACCGTCATTATCGATCTAATAAATTTATCATTACACACATATCACACTATACAGCAAGCCTCCCGTATCAATAACTTGACCGAGCCGCCTTTATACAAATCCGCGAGGATCGACTATGGAGGAAGAATATCATTAAAGTAGCCTATCCGCCAGCTTCGCGGATTTCCGCCCGACAATCATCAAAAGATCGTGCTCATCTTGAACATGGGCAGATACATGGCGATCAGAATAACACCTACGATCAACCCCAGAAAAATCATCATAATGGGTTCGATCACAGTCGCCAGAACCTTGGACTGATGGTCGACTTCCTCGGAATATTGCTGGTTGATCTTCTCAAAGAACTCGTCTAAGCGGTTGACCTCTTCACCCACCTTGATAAACGAAACCAGCCGCCGGGGATATATCGGAAAACCGGAAAGGGCCTTGTGCAAAGACTCTCCCTTGAGGATCTGCTTTTCAATGGTCTCGATAGAGCGCTCGATCGGATAATAGCCAATCATGCGCCTGACTAAGCCCAGCGCTCTCAGGAGCGGGATCTTCGAGCTAATAAGCAACTGCATGGTATGACAAAAACGAGCCAGATAGATCTTGCGAATCAACTCGCCCAATACCGGAACACGGAGCAGCGATTCGCTGGTAAACTTGCGGAAACTTTCTTTCCGGCGGATGGAGTACAGCCATAGGCCCAGAATAGCCGCGCCCAGAAATACGGGCCAGAAAAGACGGCCGGCCAGATCAGACGCGTCGATTACCAGCTCGGTAATGAATGGCAACTGCCCGCCAAAACGCAAAAAGACGTCGCTAAACATGGGAACGATCACATTGAGCATAAAGGCCAGTACGGCGATGGAAGTACAAAGCACGATCAACGGATAGGTCAACGCGCTCACAGCCTGTCTTTTTTGCTTTATCTTGTTTTTGAAGAAGGCGGACAGTTCTTCCATGATAATAGCCACTCTGCCGGTCTCCTCTCCGATCTGTATACTAAAAACCTCATAATCCGAAAAAAGACCGGTTTTTTTCAAAGTTTCAGACAAGGACATTCCTCTTACCACCTGCTCCTTGATGGAAGAAACAAGTTCTTTGTCCTTTCGCTTTACCTGATCTTCCGCGATCAGTTCGAGCGCGTTTTTGATATCGACGCCCGCCGACAACAGGATAGACAGCTCCATATAGAAGGATTCCTTCTTTTTGTCCGGATATGCCGGTCCAAATAACTTGATATCCGTATTCAGAATATCGGACAATGATTTGCCGGAAGCCTGCTTTTTTCCGGAAGCCTTATTCGAAATATCGATTCCCGCCATCGCGATCAAGGGTCAATGTGTTCTTTATAATTTATGTAGATATTGGCGGCGTAGGGCTTGCGGTACACCGCGTCGATTACCTCGTTTTCCTTGTACAGGACAAGTTCGATTCGATCCACAACCGCGTCGGTCAGACCCGCGCGATCCATCTCCTCAAAACTCAGGGACTGTATCTCGGAACGGATGTGAAATGAATCGGCTTCCGCGCCAGGCCTGAAGCGCAGTACAAGATCTTCCCGCCATTCATAGCGAATCCGCTTGTCGTCAAATGTCTGAAGGCTAAGGCCTGAAACCGCTGAGAATACCACTTCCGCCCGATCCAGATCACGCTTAAACATCCGGTCAAAAAGTATGAACTGATAATTGGTTTCATTCGTCCTCAGATATCGATGATACAAACGATTGAAAATATCCATACTATTGTAAGCGATACCGAGCACGATCGCGCCGACAAGAAGCGCGATCGTCAATTCCATGACCGTCAAGCCTCTTAATCTGAGTTCGCGCCACCTAGTCATGCTCCGAAAAAAGGGCTTGGGTGGTACTGAGGATCCGCTCATCCGGGCCTATGGCTGAAATCTGAACATGCATGATCCGGCTATCGCCGGCATAGGGAGTAACCGAGCGGACCAGTCTTATCTGACCGACCTCTTCCTCTCCGCTTGTATACAAGGCCGATTTTCTTGTTTCTTCCATCGCGTTTCTGACCAGAAATCCCGCCCTGATTTTGTCAAATGACAGACTGCTCCCCGAAACACGGATAAAAACGACCATGGCCGTACCCATCACCAAACTAAGGATTGTGAGCGCCACCATAGTTTCTACCAATGTGGAAGATTTCAGATATGATCTTATTCGAGCCATTTTACCATTTTTAGACCTCCACCTGACGAGTCAGCTCCGAAAGCCGAGCCGGAAAAATACGGAGATAAAAGAGAATAGTCGATTTTCGCGTCCATAAAATGATTGACATAAGTACTATTGGAGTTCTTAAAAATTATTTTCAGCGCCGTGAGATTACCAGCTACCGTCCCTTCAATATCCGCGAAGCCTTCGACGTATACCTGCCCATGAACCCGGGAGCCCGGTTTTAGCTTGACAGTGCAGTCGTACCTTGACTCTTTGACGCGTACCGCCATTACGACGCCCGCGCACTCCGCGTCCTGCTCCAGCAGCAGAGTCGACTGGGCAACCGGATCTTCCCGCTGCTTCAACACAACGGTAGAGGGATAGCGCAGACGCGCGCCCTTGCCTATACGTATGGAATCTGTGGCGAATATCTGCAAGCTTCCCTCAAACTGATCCGCGACCGCCACATAAGGCGCGACAATAATAATATCGCGCACGCGAGCCGACGACGCGACGTGTACTTCCGCTTCCGAATAGACAACAATATTTCCACCCAGCTCGGAGGAAAGACGAATCGGGAAAGCGGATCGGATACACATCGTAGAGTCGGTAAAGGGAATGACCAATGGCTGCTCCAAATCCACGTCAAAGATATCCGTCACCTTATAGTCGGCCCGGATCGAGAATAATCCGGCTATGTTCTCTTTCCCTTTAAGATCGGGCAAATGGACGGTGCTTTGCAAAATCTTGCCCTCAACCAGCTTATCGCCCAAGAACGATTTTCCGGCGATGTACGCGCGCTGCACACCCGCTTTGGGCAAATAGCAGTCGCCTTTCAAAAGCGTACTTCCACAAACGGATATGGGGCGGTTGAGATCGGCGATATACAACGCGGAAGCGAAATGACCATTCAGAGGATAGCCGGCCATGAAGGCCTTGCGCAACGCGCGACGGCCGGAAAACGACTGTATGGTAAATAGCTTGTACAAGCCCCAATAAGAGGAAGAACAGGTCACTGAATCAAGTCCCTGCCCGTACAAGTCGATCAATTCTTTTTCTCCACCAGGATTCGTAGCCAGTACCAGACTAACGGCGGAATACAGGTTGGCGCTGAGTCGTTCGTCAAGGTTCCTGTCGACCAACGCCAGCCGGAAGTAGTAGGCGGAAGCGATCAGAGCGCTACAAAACACGGACAGTATCAGCGATATGACAATAACGATATATAATGTAGAGGCTCGAACCATAGTTCCATTGACAGTCTCCTTCGTTTGTCGTCCCCCCGGACAAAACCTAATTGCCAGGATCGCTCCCGGGCGCTTTTTGTTCCGCTTCCGACGCCGCGGGAGTTTTTTCCTTTTTGTTTTTTTGTTTTCGCTCCGCCGGTTCTTTTTCAGGCTCATTGGCGTTCGTACGGGTATCCGCGGACTTTTCCTTCGCTATTTTTTCCTTCTTCCCTATATCCTCGACGCCTTGTTTCTTCTTCACATTCTCACTCACCTCATTCCCCGCCTTTTGCTCCAATACTTCATTTCCATTCCGGTTATCTTTTCTCCGAGCAAGTTTTCCTTTTTTACCGGACTTTGTTCCCGCTTGGGCGCTATCACTCACCTTAATACCGATAGCGTCCTTTCTCTTTTTTCCTCCGGGCTCCTTTTTGACACCTTTGACATAGACCTCCCGCTCTTTTTCCCCACCGGCCAGAAACGTGTCTATCCGGCCATGCACATGATCATTCCTATGACTTCCTTGTTTGACCAGTCGTCCCTCTTCGTCATAATACCTGAAATCACCGTGCATCTTTCCCTTTTTCCAGCGTACAACCGTTTCTATCTCGCCCGAATGGTACCAGGTTTTCCAGATTCCTTTTTTCAATCCATACCGAAACTGTCCTTTTCTTTTCAGATTTTTGTCGGGATAAAACTCGGTATATTCCCCATGAAGCAATTTGCCATCGTAGCCTCCCCTGGTCCGCTTGATGTCGTTGGCGTTATACCAAAAGTAATACCGCCTGGCCTTAGGCTTAAACTTTCGCTCCGAGGCGAGGATATCAGCGTATACCACATACTCATGGAAGTTCAACACGACCCGATGATTGACCGGGATTTCAATCTCCTTCTGAGCGAAACCGCCAACCGACAGCAATACGCCACAAAATATTATGACCGCTCTATAAATTACCATGCTATTATCTTTTTATAAAAAATTGTTCTTCCTTATATCGGATCTCCACAGAATCCACCATATTCCTCAACAGAGTAACTTCTTTCTCTATCTGCCCCTCAGTCATAAAATAATCTCTGCCGTGAATCGACAAGAGGGATACTTCCTTTCCGGTTTTTTGGTTTTTGATAAGCCCGATATACGAAACAAAGCTTATGTCTACCTTTAAAACAGGCCCTCGCTCGGGTTCGGGCTTTTTTTCCGGCTCCGATTTTCTTGCCTGACTCCGCCTGAGAGGAGCTCCTTCCGGAATGGAAGACGCCAGAGTCATATGGGACCTTCCCAGAAAGGGATCCCGATAGTTCAACATTAAACTAAAGCTATCGCTCTCCCAGACTACTTCCTGCATATTGACAGAGGCCGCCTTCTTAAAGACTGGTTCATTTCCTCCCATAAACCCGGATATGATCTGGTAAAGAGCGAACCCCCACACCAAGCCTACCGCCGCGAGAAGTATTATGGTTGAGCGCTTATCCTTCATTTTATCGTATTTCGAAATTCTGAAAATCAGCCATTTCAGACCATACTCCCGCCTTATCCTTCCCCCGGGCGACCCAGGAAAATTTTTTCATACCGGAAGGCGCTGTAAAAGAATACCGCGCCACCCCGTTAACCACCTCTTCGAGAATCACTTTCTGACTACTATCCCTTACAGTAACCACGTATTCCTCAATACCCCGCAGTTCTCTCCAGGCCAGATCGACAGGAGAGGCGGTACCCGTAGGAGCGATGAGAACAGGAGGAATGGGACTAATTACCAATCTACCTATGGAAGAATATTTGGATATTCGCGAATCAGCGCCTAAACCGGCTATTCTCCATTGAAAGCTACCGGACGTGAATGGCAGGTTTCGGAGTATTCTCTGGTCGCTGCCGGACGAGGCCTCGATCGTATCCCGATAGCGGCCTCCGGAAAAATTGCCCGTGATGGTATCCGCTTCCAATATATACCGCTCCGCTCCAAACAAATGATCCCAATCGAAGGAGACCGTCGGGCTGAAAAAGACCTCTCCGTCCAGCGGAGACTTGATATTGACAACCTGATCGTCTATCGGAGCGTCGTTGATCGTAAGGGAACGTGTCGTATAATTGGTTTCATAACCATTGTTAAACGCTTTTACTCGCCATTGAAACGCTCCTGGAGAAAGGGAAAACTGAAATTTTTCAGAATGGACATTGGAATCGGCGAGTACACGCAGGGGCTGATCGAATGTCCCCTCCACCAGTTGAAAACTGTATGAAGTAGCCCCTTCCACCTTTTTCCACCAAAAGGTTTGAAGATAATCTTCATACGATACCTGGTCGGAAGGCGCGATCAACTGCACCAGGTCCTTCTCGATATCTTCTTCAAACAGATCGTTGCAAGATACCAAAAACACCATGACGCTCAGGGCGACAAATAAAAAACTATAATTAACTTTCATTTTTTAAGGAAATAGTTTGAAGATAAATGGTCATTTGAAGCACATCCTTCTTCCGTTTGAAATCATAATTTTTTTCGAAATACACGGAAGAAGGCCTGCCTACTCCCACTTTCTGTTCAAGTTCATATAAAAGCTTCAGCAGGTTTTTGAAATCTCCTTCCGCCACAATAGTATTGGTCATCAATCCGATACCACCGTGCTCCTCCACCGAGATCACCGGGAACTCTTTCAGAATCAAATGATTTTTTTTGCAAAAACCGGAAACAACAAGTAAAAGATACTCCCGGTTTTTTAGCGAATCGAGAGAATAGGCGTTAAAGCGCGTCTTGATATAGCCGAGGCGCTTGTTTAAGGCGCTTATCTGCTCAGGCGCTCCTTCACCCCGCTCAATCTTGGTTTTAATGATACGGTTTTCCTCGTACAATTCCCACGTCCCGGAAAATACGCCTACAACCAGAATGATAAGGAGCAAAGGACTCCCCAACATGAGCCACTGATTCCATTTTTTATATTTTACAACGTCATTCATTTAATCCTATCGTCAATTCCACATCAGGGCGAAAACCGGATTTCCAGTTCAAAAACTCCCGCCTTGTTTTTATGATCGTACTGATATTTTTTGCTAACGATCCCAGTCACCCAGGACATACCCTTCAACTCGCCAAGCCAGGGATTCAGCACAACCGGGTCCTTACAGGTTCCTTCGACAAGGATGCTTCCCGACTCGAAGATCATCCGCTTTTCCTTGCGGCTCTCTGATATGTTTTCCGGATTCACCACCAATCGCCTGAGCAAGATGGTAGGAGGTACGGAAGCCGCTATCTGGTCGGCGTAGTAGCTGGTCTTGGAGGCGTTGACCCAGCCGGCTTCTTTCAGAAACCCTTCTTTCCACCGGAACTCCGTTTCCAGGCGCTCCATCTTTTTGATACCTTCCAGTACACTGCTGTTTCTCGCGCCCAATTCGGCGTTTTCTCCGGACAGATAAAAAAAGGCGGTCAGATTCAAAAACAACGTCGAGGCGAAAAAAACAAGCGCGCCCAGGCCCAGACGCTGAAATACCAGCTTCTCCCTCCACAGGAGGCATTTGTTCCGGACACTCTCCTCCTCCGGTAAAGAATGATAGGCGAGCCATTCAAAAGCTCCGCCAAACGCGGGAATCAAACGCGATTCCACTTCTTCCCCACCTACGCGACAAAGGCTTCCCGGCGAAGAGTCGCCTGAAGCGAACTGAACGGAAGCGACACGTCCGGCGCTTATAGCGAACCGATACCCGCCAGCCTGGAACTCCCTGGCGTCCGACTCGACAAAAGGAATCACCGAAGACAGGCCGGCGATACCCATCAATAGACTAACCACCGGCACACCTTCTTTTTCCAGCGCGCTTATCCAGGAATCAATCCGGTCCTTACGCGCCAGAAACACAAAGTTCACCTGCCCTCGTAGCGTTGAGATATAAAAATCATCGGGACGGGCGTTGGGTAAAATCAGGGCCAGGAGAGCGTCTTTTTCCGTATCCGCGGGAGCCTGCTTAAATAGAACTCCTCTGCCGGTAACGGAAAGGACTACCGGCACCTGCCTGGGTATCCACTCTTTCAGCCGCGCCACGTCGGTCATACCGGTTTTTGTCAACTGAACAGATATGACGGACTTCTTCCGCGCGAGCAATACAAGATGATATATCACCTGGCCATCATCGCCAAGGACCATCTCCACACCAGCCGCCTTTCCCGAACGGGATACGATATCTTTCAGCTTTTCCAGCATATCGACGCGTTAATGAATAATCGAGGGTTTTATAAATACAACAGTCACTGTCTTGCTTTTGGATTTGCTTCTGGAACTAAAAATCCATTTGAGAATCGGAATCCGGGATAAAATGGGAAACCCTGTCCCTGATTCGCTTTTCTGATACCGTTCCAATCCTCCCAATACGATCATTTCCTCGTTACGCACCCTGATCAGGGAATTAAACTGGCTGGTCGCCTTGGGTGGCGGAGCGTCATCCGGCGTATCCAGAAAGTCGGAATTGTTGACGTCTATTTCCAGGGTAACCTGGTCGTCGCCGCTTACCATAGGCAGGATCGTAATCCCAAGATTGGCCTCTACCTGCTGAAATTGCCTGGTCATGACTGTCTGAGGCGTAAGCGTACCAATGACGTTCTGTGTAGTAATGCTATAATATCGGGTACTTCCAATCGACAATGTAGCCTTATGCCCATTGAGCGTGGACAACTTCGGAGTAGAACGCACTTCGACGTTGCTGTTGTCTTCCAACGCTTTCAGACTGACGTAGAAATCGGGTTTTACCCGACCAAGGTTGACCGTATTGTTGGTCCCCAGCCAGGATAGAAAACTATTGACGGAGCGACTGCTAAAGTTAAAATCGATACCCGGATACAGGTTGGCGTTGGTGCGTACGGAATCCGACAAGCCCGCTTTCAGACCAGTCTCTACTGATCTGGACTTACGGATATCCATGATAATGACATCAATAAGCACCATAGGCACGACTCTATCCAACGCGGCTACAAAGGCTTCGATCTCCTCGATCTGCGGATGCGCGCCTGAAAGCAGAATACTATTGAGCTCGACAAACTCCTTCACTTCCACACCTTTTTTGATCTCGGCCGGAATCATCTCCATGATATCCTTGACCCGCCGGTATTTCAATTGAAGCACTTTGTTTGAGCGCAATCCTTCCAGCTTACGGTCTCCGATCAGATACAGGTTGTTGTTTTTCTTAAAGGTAAAGTCTGTACCCTGCAACAGCTTCTTCAAGAATTCATCGAAACGCGTATTAAGCACCCGAAGGGTGGTATTGCCTTTGACTTCTGAAAACAGGAAGTAACTAATTCCAGCGGCGGCGGCCACCGTCTTGATCGTTTCAGTGATGGGCGCGTTGACTACTTCTACCGACAAGATCGCTCCACCGAGACTATCCGCCTGCACATCCACCAGAATTTCGCCTCCCGCGTTGTTGTTGGCGGAGGGAGCGCCCGTCGGCTTCTTCCCGCGATTTTTGTCAAGTCCCGCGAAAGGATTGTTAAACGGGCTTTTACTCTGAGATTCCTCAAACGCCAGCTCTTCCCCTTCTTCCAGTGAAACAATCACATAAAATCCGTCGGTTGTTTTCCGAACTTTGAGATTGTTGGCATAGGCCATTTTTTCGATAGCGTCGTCGAAAGGAGCGTCCTGGATATAAACACTAATTTGCCTGTCCGCCAGACCACTGGCGAAAATAACGTTCTTCTTCGTGTCCTGCGTTATTTTCCTGACGACTTTGCTCAGGGTATCGCGGGTCAGGTCCAAGGTCAGCAGGTTGCCATAGCCATTATACTTCAACCGGATCTCTTTTTCCCTGATTTCCGGCTTGGGTTCCGGGACGGGCGTATAGGGATGAAACGACATGATACTGCCAATGAAACGAATATCCATATTATGCTCTCTGGCCAGAAACAGCAGGATATTCATCACCTTCTCATTGGTAAAATTATTGTAAATCCGGAAATTAAGGCTCGGATCAACACTGATATTCAACTCATTGGCCTCGGCGATACCTCGCAGAAACTCCTGAATAGTGGCTCCCGAAACGGAAAAATCCACTTTTTCGTTCAGACCGGGATTGGCTCCCGCCAGACTTTTCATCTGCTTTTCCATCTGCTCGAAGCGTTGCTCATTAAGATCCTGAGCAAGCGCGTTAACAGAAACAAAAAACCCGATAAAAAGCAAAAACAAAAACGCTCTCGTTTTCAAAATATTAAAAATTAAATAATAAAGGATAAATCTCTTCCAGGCTGGTTTGCCTCGCTTCAAACAGTTCAAACGCGTTTTCCGTAAGGGTTTTTATCTTTCGCTCCCGGAGCTGTTCGGAAACGTCGAAGATTCCGTTCTTTATTTTATCCGCCAGTTCATGATCGATTGGTATTACCTCATAAACCGCTTTTCTCCCCCGGTAACCGGTATAATAACAAGCTTCGCAGCCCTTGGCTACACTATGCTCCTTTACCTCCCTATAAGGCTTGAACTGTCTTGGATACAGATCCGGATCAAAAGCTTTCGTTTCCTTGCATTCTTCGCATAGCAGACGGACCAGCCGCTGAGCGACGGAAGTGTTGAGGGTATTGGCCACCAGAAATCCGGGAATACCCATATCGATCAACCGGGATATGGTCCCCCAGGCTGAATTGGTATGTATGGTCGACAATACCAGGTGACCAGTCAGGGAAGCCCGGATGGCCATATTCGCCGTATCCGGATCCCGGATCTCACCCACCATGATCACATCGGGGTCTTGTCTCAAAAACGTTCTTAGAGCGCTTCCAAAAGTGAGGCCGATGCTTTCTTTCAACTGTACCTGATTGATACCTTCCAGCGTATACTCGATCGGATCCTCGATCGTCACAATATTGCGCGTATCCTCATTGAGCATCTTAAGCGTGGCGTATAAAGTCGTCGTTTTTCCCGATCCCGTGGGACCACTAATCAACAATATGCCTGTCGGCCTGCGGGCTCCTTCCAGATAGTTTTTCAAGTCAAACTCGGAAAACCCAAGCTTGCCGATATCGATATTCGTGGCGTCGTTGCTCAACAAACGCATCACGACTTTTTCTCCATGCAATGTCGGCAATACGGATACGCGTATGTCGAATTTGGCCGTTTTATGCTGAAAAAAGATCCTGCCATCCTGAGGAAGTCGCTTTTCGGCTATGTCCAGATTGGCCATTATCTTGATTTTATTAACCAGCGCGGGATAATCGTCTTTTTCAATCACACAGCGCTCCACCATCATTCCATCAATCCGGATACGCACCCTGCATCGCTCCTCATATACCTCCATATGGATATCGCTGCTTTTCAGGCTCCGGGCTTCCGCGATCAAATCGGAAATAAAATCTTCAGAATCGCCCGAAAAATTGAGTGTAAAGCCTCCTTTTTCTTCCTGATCCCTCCGGTAATACTTCCCCAGCAATTTGCGAAGCAACTCCGGATCAACGGGAAAAAGCGCTATCCTGTATCCGAAAAGGATTTCCAGCTCATCCGCCAGAGCGGGATCGGCGCTCACACTATATAGCCGGAGCCTGTCGCCGTCGCGACCCGCCGGCATCACCTGATAATGCCAGGCCTGATCGGAGGTAATCACTTGCAGGTCTTCCGCCTTAAAAACGGTCTTTTCACTTAATTCCATCGCTCCAGCCAGCTTACAATCCACATGTCATTATGAAAATCAGGAGACCAGGGTGTAAACCTGAGCAATATCAGAAAAATCAAGAGGGACGCCTGAATTCCCGCTAATGGAATATTCCGCCTGAGCCGGGGATTAAGCGCCACGATCAACACGACTACGATCAGACTTCCCACCACAAACATCAATAAGTTGAGCGGAGAAAAGAACATGGCCAATATTCCAAAGAAGAGGATATCGCCCCAACCGATATATGTATCGGCGATATTGACCAGTTTACCGTTTTTCAAGGAAAAATACAAGGTCAATCCCGACAACAATATGAAAACAAACACGAAATTAACGACCATCAGAGGAAGAAAAAAACGCAACGTATCCCCCAACCACAACCCACACAACGCGCTGATCGCCAAAAGGGGGAACAAGAACCAGCTTACTCCCCGATACTGATAATCCTGTATAGCGACGATGGACAATCCCAGCAAGGTCAGTATTTGAATGACAAAAACCAGCATTAATCTTTTACAACCTCCACCAGGTTTCTCTTTTCATCAATCTCCCACACGTTGTATTCCCCGTCTCCATCAAAGTCGACCACCGCCGTGGCTCTGGCGGTAAAGGTATTGGGACTAGCCGATACGACTTCGATCCTGTAGTTGGCTTTGCCTGCCTCCGAATCCGATACCAGTACTTCCTGCTCAAAACCTATAGCCGGAAGATCGGTGGTATATCTGGAGTATTCATAAAAATACGTCTTCTGCAAGCGATGCACATGCTCTAGCTGAGTCTTGGCTTCCAGCGATTTGGCTTTGGTAATCATGGGCATAAGTATCGGTATGGCGATCGAGGCGATAATACCGATTATTAGCAGGGCGACTAGTGTTTCCTGAAGCGTTACCGCTTTGAGTTTTCCCTTGATAAGTGAACGTTGCATGAATTAAGTAATTTTTCCGGACAAAACTATTCAAAATTAACCAAAATACGCGAGTTCGCAACACCGAGAAAGAGTTGAAGAAGAAACAAAAAGCAGATTCTTCGTAAAGACGCGACGGGACATAGCTATAAATAAAAATAAATACGCCTCAGAAACATTTTGTATACATTCATAGTCCGGTCACACGTGAAGGGAACGCGCGCCTTTTATTCAAGGAATAAAATCTTGCTATGAGAAACAAGCCGCTCCGCGACCTATTCATGCCGCACCAATTTTATGTCAAAGCTCCCGCGTCGCGAACGGATATGGGACAAACTGTCCAATAGATATGAGATGACGCTATCTTCTCCAGTAATCACCTCTTTATAAAACGAGCGCCTAGTCCTAATAATTTATTATCAGCTTATTTACCCTATCGCCTACATGAACATAATAAACGCCAGCCGGCAACCGCGAATCAAACTCATGTCCATGCTCCACCAAACCTTCATAAACGATCTCCGAAAGAGAATTAAGAATATACAGGCGCGAAGTACCATATCCGGCACCTATAATTTTAAATTTACCCCTATTGGGATTGGGAGCGATGACGATATCGCCAGCGAGATCCTTCTTCTCAGAAAAGGCCTTGGTAACAAGATCCTTTATCAGGGTGATTGAATCGCAACCATTGTAAACGACAACTTCAACAGAAGCGGCGCTCATCGTCTCCGCGCTGATAACCGAATCGACCGGAATGGAAAAAACCGGCAAGCCCATACGAGGAGTCTCGACTGTGGGCGGCGTTATATCACTCACTAATAACTCATTGATATACCAGTCTATTCTTTCAAACGTATAACCACTTACTTTGAATTTTCCTTCATCAATACTTTCCACAATCGCGGAAACATCGGGTGGACCGGAAGATATAACAAGGGGATGCAACCTTTCATCCAAAAGTAAGGTGTCGAATACCTGGTCTTCCTCTTTGCACCTTATATAGGGCTGGGCCGCGATTATATAACGTCCTTCTTCTTCCAGCGTTATGGAAGCGTTGTCGTCATCAGACGCCAATAATCGATATTCGTATCTGGAGAAGTTCTCAAGATCCAGCTCAACAAAAGCTTTATGATACCAGTCACATTGCACACCGGGTTTAAGAGCAATCTCAAAATCATTTCTTTTTCCCACACATGACCAATACGGTCCTCCGATAGAAAAATCGAAAGTAGATTCCGCGGAATACTTACATCCTTTCTGAATTACAGAATGCGTATATCTCGTATTGGTCTTTGTATCCTCCACCACAATGGAATCTTCCCTGTCTTCTCCGGGATTGTACGCGTTTACACTTAATTCATATCCATAAATCCCATATTGTATATAATACAGATACATATCCAGCCATTCGGGAGAGTATACGACCTTTCTACTTACCTGATCTATGTATAGAATTTCGCTGTCTTCTTTGTTCATGCCTATCAAGGTCTCATTGGTATTGACAAGCTTGCCGGCAGACGGGTCGTAAACATAAAAAATGGAGCTTTGGGCGAAAGTCCGCGTTACAAACATGACAGATAGCGACAACAATATAAAAATCAACCTTTTCATATAAACAAACAATAAAGTTAATCCCTTACTAAAACACCCCAAAATTAATTAACGAAAACACAAACGACAATAAAAATAATAAATATTCAGCCATAAAATGTATTCCAACGGAAACAAACGCCAATAAAAGGCTCATTTATAGCGACACCAGGCATCCTTGAACAAAAACGGGGAGGGGAAGATATTAATAAAACATCTTCCCCTCCCCGTTTCATATTCCATCGTAGCCTTTTTAAAATTTAGGCAACTTTTTCAGAGCTTCCTTCGCCTTATTTTCGGCTTCCTTTTTCAACCTTTCCTCTTCTTTTTTGATCTTTTCCTCAGCTTCTTTCCGGATTCGCTCTTCCTCCGCTTTCTTTTTCGCCTCAAGCTCGGCTTTCGCCTTATTCAACTCCTCATTATTTTTCAACTCATCTTTTACCTTATCCTTCACCGCCTCTTTTACAGTTTCCTTCACTGAACCCGAGCCTCCCGTCAAGGAACTTCCCACCAGTGAAATCTTTGGATTGTCGGAAGTACCTCCGACATTTAGATTCAAACTGATCCTGTCGGCATTGGCGACCGGCTTCCCGGTCAGACTGGCGATCGCCGAATTGATCTGCGTACCAACCGCGCCCGCGGGTACATCCATGTTGATCAGATAATCCAACGCTCCGGCCAGACTCTGGTTACCCTGAATATTCATCTTGGTATTGCCCGCCTTGATATCGAAAGGCTTAACGGAAAGCTTGCCATCGTTCACCTCGAACTGCATAAGCACATCCTTCAACTGCAAAGGCAAAACATTAGCCATTTTGGTCACACTCTCGATGCCTTTAAATACCTTGCCTCCCTGCAATGTGGCCGCGACGATATTAAGGGCGCCACTACCATACAGGGACTCCATCACGGGACTCATGGCATTGTCGAGATTTCCGCCCAACTTCATCTTTGTCGAAAACGAGCCTTCTATATTTCCCGCGATCGGGGCGAATGATTTCACTGTATTGAAGGTACTGTACGCTTCTTTTATACCCAACTCTTTCAAATCAAAGTCCATATCGAACTTCAGGTCTTTCTCGTCTCTGGAATCATAGAACCCGTTGGCGACAATGGAGCCTCCCAGAGTATTGAAGTTCAGTTTCTGTAGTCTGGCCACGCCTTCCTTTACAATAATGTCTCCCGTCATATTCTCAAGAGTCATATTGGTATAGAGTACCTTTTTAATAGAAGCGTTGAGGACAAAATCGATGTTTTTAGGCACCAGCACCGCGCCTGTATCAGACACGGTTTCCGTTTCCGCCACAGCTTCCTCTTCATCAGTCATCCACTCGTTGACGTCGAATATGGAGGAGCGAAAATTCATTTTCCCTCTGATGGTCGAGTCGGCGGCCCCAAACATATATCCCATATAATTGCTTACATAGCCGTCAACGTCGATATCGCTCTTGCCGACATAGCCCTTCATGGAATGAATAGTGGCTTTGTCCGGAGTCAGGGCGAAGCTGGCGTTTGTCAGTTTCAGACCTTGCGGAAAATCCGGACTTGAGTAGGCGATGTCTTTCATCTCCATCGTCCCCGAGGTCGCGGTATTGAGATAATTGCCCGCGTCTATGTCGGACATTACCCCCTTGGTCGCGATATCCGCCACAATCCTACCGGACACGGTCATGTCTTCCAGCGGATACAACCGGGTCAGCTTACCCAGGTCAAGAATACCTTTCAGACGCGCGTCATACTTGGGATTGTCGAGATTTTCCACATAAGCTTGCATATTGAAAGGCTCATCCTGAAGTTTCATGTTGAAGTTCTCCAAATGGATTCTGGTCGCTTCCAGCGATCCATCCGCGTTCAGCACGGTAGCCTTGAAATGGATATCCTCCAGCGGCTCGGCGACCGCCAGGGAGCGAACATATCCATTCTTCATGGACATCAGCGCGTTGACCTGAGGCATACTTGTCTCGCTGTATACGCCGGTAGCCTTTACATCCAGCGCGAACAGGCCTTTGAGCTCAATGCTGTCGATCGGATAAATTCTGGTAATATCTTCCAGGTTGACCGTAGCCTGTATATTGGCGTCGATGTTGGCTGGTTCAAGTCCTTCCAGGCGCAGACGGGCGTCTATTGGATTCGCGCCCATTTCCATATGGAATTTTTTCAGGTCTACAAGGATATTGTCGATCACGCCATCCTCGCAGAGAACATGCAGATCAATCGCTATATTCCTGACGGCTGTCGGCAGATCGGGATACTGAAACATGGCGTCGTCGACGGCCAGATTGACCGCGTAGCCCGGCATCAGTGAATCGTTCATCGTTCCTTTTACCCAGCCGTCAAAACTCAAATCGCCTTCTGTCTTTATGGTTTCAAAATCTTTGGCGTAAATAGCGGGAACAAGGGAAAGCAGTGTCTTGAACGATGTTTCCCTGGCCTGGTAGGCGATATCAAAATTTATATCGTCTCCCGGCATAGCGATCTCTCCATCCATACCCATTACAAAGTCGTTTACCCGAAAGGAATTGTCCAGGAACTTAAAAATCATCTTGTCATAGTTCATATCCATCTTCACGGACAGCTCCAGTTCCGCCGCGTCGAGGTATTTTACCCCTTCAAAAACCACATATGTTTTCGCTACTTTAGTCCAGGTATCCATGATAAATATTTCCTGAGTCAGATCGCCGCCGCCAATGTGGTCGAAGCCTTTCAGTTCCGCGTAGACGGGCATGGACTGATCTTCATAAATAATACGGCCATTCCGGATTTCCCACTTATCAATGCCGATATTAAATTCGGAAGATTCTTCCTCCACCGGCTGTTCTTCTTCCTCTTCCGATGGAATCACGATATCCCAGCTCATCTTGCCATCAGCGGTAAATTTGGTAAGAATCAATGGCTGGTCCAGCAGCAGTCCCTTGATTTTGATCTTATCGCCACTGATCACACTCATGATATCCGCGACCAGTTTTGTAGACTTCGCGTAATATAGAGTATCCCCCCTAAAACCTTCCGCTTTGCCGATAAGCGCGAAATCGTCTATGGAAATGGTAGCGTTGGGAAAGTTTTTGATCAGGGACAAATTGACCTTTTCGGGGTCCAGAACAATCGTCGCGTTGATCGTTTTGGAAACTTCTTCCTCAATCGCGGACCTGATCTGGTCTTTGAACAAAACGGGGATCAGCAATAAGGTGAGAAAAATAAACGCGATTACGCCAAGCGTAATGAGCAAACCTTTTTTCATAAAATCAGCAATTAGATTTTGACTCTTCTATGTCGAGCAATTAAATACGTTGTAGACTATACAAAAATTATTCCGTCTTGTTCCGTCTCACGGCGAACCGCGTAAAAGCCGCCTGAAATTTATAATACTTTTCCAGCATTACAAAACGGAACGCCGCGAAGTTAAAACGTAAAATAACGCGGATCATGTCAAGACCAGGAAATAAAACCCGTATCACGAAGGTCCTCACAGTTTCGGACGTATCGCCGGAAACGCGTAACTAAATCCATTTTCCCCGGCAAGCCATGAACCGGCTCGACTAGACTCTGACCGCCTTTTGCTTGTAAAAATCCGTAATGAGCTCGGTAATACGATCCGTTTCGATAAGAAAGCCATCGTGTCCGAAAAGGGAGTCTATTTCTTTATATACAGCGTCCGGAATACCATGTCCCAACACTTTCTGCTCACTCACCGGGAAAAGCAGGTCTGTCCGTATACCTATGCACAAGGTCTTCGCCTTGACACGTCTGAGCGCGTTCTGGACGGAGATCCTCCCCCGACCGACATTGTGCGAATCCATCGCTTTTGTCAGATAGTAATAAGAATGGCAGTTGAAGCGCCTGACCAGCTTCTCTCCCTGATAATTTTGGTAGGAAATGGCTTTGAACCCTTCCGTTTTTTCCACGTCGTTTTCGGACTGGGAAAACTGGTAGGTAGCGTAATTGCGGTAAGACAAGAGAGCGATGGCCCTTGCCGCCTTTAGCCCTTCTACACCGGCGTCGGGACGGCGCTCCGTCCAGGTCTTGTCGGCGTTGATGGCCATACGCTGCGATTCGTTGAAGGCGATGCCCCAGGGCGAATGAAACGCGTTGGTCGCCATGAGTATCAGGTAACTGAACAAATCAGGCTCCATGATCGCCCATTCCATAGCCTGCTGTCCGCCGAGCGAGCCTCCGACGCAAGTATGGATACGCTCTATACCCAGATGCTCTCTCAATATATTATGCGCGGCTACAATATCACGGATGGTAAACTGAGGAAAATCGAGATAGTAAGGCTCTCCCGTTTCCGGATTAAGTTTCAGCGGGCCCGTAGTGCCATAGCAGCTCCCCAGCACATTGGCGCAAACAATGAAATACTCCTCCCCGTTGTAAAGCCTCCGGTCGCCTACAAGTCCCGACCACCAGCTAATGACGTCGGCGTTGGCCGTCAGGGCGTGGCAAACCCATACTACATTACTCTTGTCCGCGTTGAGTTTGCCGTAGGTAGTATAGTTTATTTCCAGTTCTTTCAAAACCTCGCCCGATTCGAGCGTAAAGGGAGACTTATGTTTATAGAGATGATTTTCCACAGATCAAGATTCAGTTATTTTCCACACGTTACATTTAAAGTATAAAAGAACACAACCTGACATCAACAACAGAATAACTTCATGCGGAAAATAAGGGAAAGCGTAACGACTTCCGGCGTCTTTTTTCTTAATGTCTCGGGAAAAAAAGTATTAATTGTCATAATGATAATCAATTTATAGATCCCTTGTAGCGGGATAGGATTTAGCACCTTTTCCATCCGGATAGGTTGCTAGAGGTTCTCAGAGCCTAATCTCTCCCCTCTTCTTTATAAATCAACTACCTTTCGCAGCGTAATTGACTTGGATTTGCAAAAATACAGGATAAAATGAAAAATCAAAAGGTACGTACCGGATATAAAATCCACCACGCGTCGACAGTATCAGGGGATGATTGACCTCGCGGCTACGTATTGGCCGGGATTTTGATATGACTTTCGTACGGAGTATCAAAACATATTCCGCATATTGGTTCCTCCGCCCCAAAATTAATACTTTTACAAGAAAGTTCTCGAAACAATGGACAAACTCCTGGAAAGAATACAACTGGATCCCAAGTGGCAATCTCTCGTCACCTTTACGCTAATACTGATCATCACCTTTGTGGCCGGCAGATTGATCAAGGCCATACTCGACAAATTCTTCAACCGGTCGGCGGAACTGATCAATGTGGACCTGTCGCGGTACAACATTGTAAAACATCTGATGATCAGCGCTATTTATGTCATCGGGATCGGATTGGCGGTATATTCGATGCCCACGCTACGGAGTCTTTCCCTATCCATATTCGCCGGAGCGGGTATTATGGCCGCTATCATCGGTTTCGCTTCACAAAAAGCTTTCTCCAATATCATCAGCGGTATCTTTATCGCTATCTTCAAGCCATTCAGGGTCGACGACCGGATTCAGGTCGGAACCCATATCGGCGTTGTGGAAGACATCACGCTACGGCATACCGTGATTCGCAACTTTGAAAATAAGCGTATCGTGATCCCCAACGCGGTCATAAGCGACGATACCGTCACCAACTTTACGATTATTGACGAAAAGATATGCAAAATCATGGAATTCCGAATCGGTCTTTCCGACGATATCGCCCTGGCGAAAAGCATTATTCAGGAGACTGCCGTCAGCCATCCCAAATGCATTGATACCAGAACAGCCCAGCAACTTGAGGAAGGCGTTCCGCCGGTGGTCGTACGGGTTATTGGCTGGGGCGAATACTCCATCAATCTGCGCGCCTGGATCTGGACGCGCAATCCGCCGGACGCTTTTGAGATAGGTTGCGATCTCTATGAACAGATCAAATACCGCTTTGACGAAGCTGGGATACAAATACCGGCGCCCCACAGGGTGATCATGACACGGGAAGATATCGACAAGCGGAGATCCCGGGTTGTTCGCTAGGTCAGAATCTCGATCGAGTAACTTCTTTTAAAGCTCTCGCCGGGAGGCAGTTTCACCATTCCTTCCTTATCTTCAAAGGTTCCCGCGTATCCATAGGTATCGGCCAGGCCCTGCCATGGTTCCAGGCAAAGGAAAGGCGCGTCGCTCTTTGGCGTCCAGACGCCAAAATAGGGCCAGCCTTCGAAGTGAAAGCGCAGCTTGTAATCTCCCGCGCGCGACCTCAGCGTAACAGCGGATGACCTTAGTCCCTTGAATACGATGGCGTCTTTTTCAAACAAACCATAATGAAGCGGAAGAATGTTGGAGTCACTCAATACGGATTCTTTTTCTCCGCTAAACAACCCTTCCTTTAACAAATGCCGGTCCGCGTTTTCTTTTTCCGAGAACTCGAGATAGAACTCGTCCAGGGTATTTCCCCCCTTCGAACTCAACGCGAAACCAGGATGACCTCCTATGGAAAACCACAAATCTTTTTGATCCGGATTTTTTACCTCATAGGTGACAATCAACCTGGCCTCCACCAACTGATAGCTGATAAGAAGCTGAAACGCAAAGGGATAGGCGATCCGGCTCCGCTCATCGTCCTTCAGGCCAAATACGAGCCTGTCATGGACGCTCTCCACAAGATCAAAGACCCTGTCTCTGGCGAAGCCATGCTGAGGCAATGTGTAAGACTCTCCATTAAACCTCCATGTATTCTGATTTAGTTTGCCCACAATGGGGAAAAGCACCGGAGCGCTCCTGCTCCAGAAAGAGGGATCGCCCTGCCAAATGTATTCACGTCCTCCCCGGATATCCCGTAACCCGACCATCTCGGCTCCACTACTCCTGACATTTAGGCGTAAAAAATTGTTTTCTATAGTAACCAGCATAGTTCTGATGATTCTAATCGAGTTTGTTATCGTTATTTTCCATCCTTGTATACTTCTCCTTGAGCCGGACAGGCTTTTTTCCTTTCTTGCGCGTTTTCAGGTTGAGCACTTCGACAAACAAGGAAAAGGCGATCGAGAAATAAATATAGCCTTTAGGTATATGCTGATGAAAAGCCTCCGTTACCAGGAGTATGCCGATCAGCAATAAGAAAGAAAGCGCCAGCATTTTGACCGTCGGATGCTTTTCGATAAAGTCGCTGATAGAACCGGCGAACACGAGCATGACAATCATGCTGACAACGACCGCGACGACCATAATGATCAGATGATCCACCAGACCGACTGCTGTAAGAATGGAATCGAAGGAAAAAACGATATCCAGTAAAATAATCTGTACGATCACGGAGGACATGGAATACACCTTGGTATTATCCACTTCATGGGTATCGCCCTCGAGCTTATCGTGAATCTCCGTCGTACTTTTATAAATAAGAAAGACGCCGCCGAGAAACAGGATAAGATCACGGACGCTTAGATCAAAACCGCTTATTGACATCAGGGGCTGATTCCACTTTACGATATACGAGATCACGGAAAGCAACAACAAGCGGATTACAAGCGCCAGACTGATACCTATAAGCCGGGCTTTGGGCTGTTGTTCCGCCCGTAAACGGGAGGCCAATATGGATATGAAGATAATATTGTCGACACCCAGTACAATTTCCATCAGCGTCAGCGTCAAAAGGCTCATAAACCCTTCGCCGCTCAGAATCGGGGAAAAATCTATCATCGCTTCGCGGGAAAAATCAGGTTAATTCTTTATACCCTTTCTCATTGAGGGCTTCTACGGACAGCATTACTTTTTGCTCCAGTTCTTTCTTATAGGCCGCGATCCGTCGTTTTAGATTTTCGTCGGCTACCGCCACGATCTGCGCCGCCAGTATCCCCGCGTTGGCCGCGTTGTCAAGAGCGACGGTAGCTACCGGTACTCCGGCGGGCATCTGTAAGATAGAAAGCACAGAGTCCCACCCGTCGATAGAATTGGAAGACTTGACCGGTACTCCGATTACCGGCAACACTGTAAGGGAAGCGACCATACCGGGCAGATGCGCCGCTCCGCCGGCTCCCGCGATAATTACTTTTATTCCCCGCTCATCAGCCGAAGTAGCGTATTCGACCATTCTCAGAGGAGTACGATGCGCGGAAACCACAGTCACTTCAAAGGGTACTTCCAGCTTTTCCAATAGTTCGGCCGCCTTGCTCATTACTTTGAGGTCGGACTGGCTGCCCATAATAATACCTACCAGTGGTACGCTCATGCTTTTACTTTTATAGTGTTCTTTATAAAATTGGCTTTCTCTTTCAGACGATCGACATTCTCGTCAAGAATCGTCACATGCCCCATTTTTCTATACGGTTTCGTCCTTTTCTTGCCATACAGATGTACATATACCCCATCCCGCTCCATAGCTTCGCTCAAGCCTTCGTAAATCGCCAGCCCCTCATAACCCGGTTCGCCCAAGAGATTAATCATGGCGGCGGGCTTTTTGAGATTCGCCCGTCCCAGGGGCAGATTCAGAATGGCCCTCAAATGTTGCTCATACTGCGACGTAAAATTCGCCTTGATGGTCTGATGCCCGCTGTTGTGAGGCCTTGGCGCCACCTCATTGACAAGAATCTCTCCCTGCTTATCCAAAAACATTTCGACGGCCAGCAAACCTACCATATCCAGCGATTCGATCACCTTTTGGGCGATTTCCCTAGCCTTTCGCTCCTGCGATTCCGTAATCTGAGCGGGCGCGAACAAAAACTCCACCAGGTTGGCCGTAGGATGAAACGCCATTTCCACGACCGGATAGACAACAACCTCACCTTTTCTGTTTCTGGCTACAATAACCGATAATTCTTTCTCAAAGTCAACCAGTTTTTCCAACACCGCTGGACCATCCAACGCTTTATCAATGTCTTCCGGAGTCTGAATCCGGAAAACTCCCCGCCCGTCATAACCCGCTCTGCCCAGCTTCTGAAAGACAGGGAACATCGCTGTATGACGCGCTATTTCCAGCCTGTTTTCTACCAGCACAAAATCCGACGTAGGAATACCATGGTCCTTAAAAAACCGCTTTTGCGATCGCTTGTCTTGTACCGTCCGGATCACCTCCGGCTGAGGATACACCTGGACCCCCTCCTTTCGCAGCGCGTCCAGGGCGTCTACATTGACGTTCTCAATCTCGATCGTAACCAGATCCTTGTTCCTTCCAAACTCGTATACCAGATCAAAACTCGTCAGGTCTCCCTGAAAAAAATCCTGTACAAGGGGTCTGCATGGCGCGTCCTTATCAGGATCCATTATACCAAAGTCAAGATTGAAATCGATACCGGCCTGAATCAGCATTCGTCCCAATTGTCCTCCTCCAAGGACCCCTATCTTAAAATCACTATAGAAACTCATTTAACATCGTGTCTTCTTCGAAGCGCAAGTTACATCTAGAAAATATGCGCTACAATATCCGCTTAAGGCGATGACCCGAAAAATCGCGTTTATTTTCTCACCTGTCCTCCGGAGCAATGTCAATCCCAATCTGTTTCATTAGCTCCGTCGCGTTAAAACTATGGCAAACTCCCCTATGGAGCGCGTAATCAAACGTCAATACGCCATCATTCAGAGCACTGTTAAAGCTATAGTTGAATACGGTATCCGGATATACAGCGCTAAGGCCGCCCAGTTCCAGATCATGCGTCGCTATAAGACCCGAAGCCTTCTTACCCTGCAAATGCCGGACCAGCGCCCGGCTTCCCGCCTGACGATCAGCGGAATTGGTGCCTTTCAGAATCTCGTCCAGCAGATAGAAAACCGGCAAGCCCCCGTCCAGATAGTCCAGAAGCTGCTTCAAACGTTTCAATTCCGCGTAAAAGGAAGAAGTGCTTTCCTGAAGGTTGTCTTCCGTGCGCATAGACGTGAATACCCGCATGGGGGAAATCGTCATGGCGCCGGCGCATACGGGCGCTCCCGCCAGAGCGAGC
This sequence comes from Bacteroidota bacterium, assembly GCA_023391415.1. Lineage (GTDB taxonomy): Bacteria > Bacteroidota > Bacteroidia > Cytophagales > Cytophagaceae > SpSt-227. The sequence continues at coordinate 255,511 of JAEWAY010000033.1, forward strand.
GCGGCGTTGACCCCCAGAGCGCGCAGAAAAGTACTTTTACCAGACATGTTGCTACCGGTGAGGATCCAGGTTTCTCCCGTTTGCCGCATGGAAAAGTCATTGGAGACCCTCCGGGACGAAAAAATAAGCGGATGAGCAAGGTCGCGCGCTTCATAACAAAAGTCTTTTTCTTCGATATCAGGAAAAATCCAGTCCGGATTAGCGTATGCCAACCCTCCGTAACTCGAGATTACTTCAAAATCATTGAGCGCGTCGATCCAGTTCGCTATTCCCGAGCGCGCCAATATTCTCCAGCTTTCGATACTGGTCATCCAATGCAATTCCCATAGAAACGTCATATTGGCCAATAAATAAAAATAGGGATTTCTGGCGTATTCGAGCATGCTGAAACGGAAAGCGAGGGAACGAACCAGCGCCGAAGCCTTTATGTTATTAATATTCAAAGCGTTTCGGACAGAAACCAATTTTACAGATGTAAAAGTACTTGTTTCCAGTTCACTCAAAAGAACGCTTAAGCCAAGGAGGAATGAAGCGCTTTTTTCCGTTTGCTCCATCACCGCGCGAGCCCTCTTCCTGTTGAGACGGAGCAAGACCCCGTTCAGCGCGAATGGCAACAACAACCAATGCCAACTGACAGAGAAAAATACCGCCACGATAGTCGCCAGACTCAGTCCATTCGCTCCGGCGACCATCCAACGCGTACGCGTACGCCAGCTAGTATCCTCTTCGGCTCCAAACCAATCCATAAGATCCGCCTGAGCCTCCTCCCTGATAATGTTTTTTTGACCGAGCATCCTCGAACGCTGACAAAAATCAACCTCGGGCGCGAGCTCTCCGGCCGCTTCCTGAAAGGCTCTTATCTCCTCCGGATTCTTGACCGACGTAAGCGCGTGGGCCAGCCGCCGCTGTCCACTTTCTGTAAAACACCGGTCCAGCGACTGAAACACGGATCCTACGCCAAAGATATCCAGATCTTTGGCGTAGGGATGCTGAAGCGAACAGAAACGATCTCCCGAGTCCACTCCCTGAAAAACCCCGTCAAGACGATTGATTTCTTCCTGATTGATTCCAATCAGAAGCTGATGCTCCCAAATACGGTCCCTTATTCGCCGGTGATAAAATATCAGAGGCAGATACGCGCAGAAGAAAGCTAATCCCGTCAAAAAAGCGAACCCGTAATCCTGAGCCCTGACAAACCAGATAAGCAAGGTCAGGAATACGAGAAAAACAACCAATCGTATCGTGGACAACCGGTTGCTCAAAGCGGAAAGTTTGTTTTTTTTCTTCTGAAAGTCTTCTATTCGTTTTCCAAAAAGCGCCCGCATATCTTTTACATTAAAATATTATCCCAATATAAAGATTAGCTGACAGACCATCCTATCGTTTGAAAAGGAAAATACATCAACTCCGATTCCGGCCATATGTTTCAGAGCTCTCCCATATTGGACAAAAGCCCTGCTCTTGGAAGAGAGACAGGGCCTTAACGAATAGGATAAAAAACTGTTAGAAGGCGTACACGGCGGCGAGAAGCGCCGAGACGCCCATATTTCCGGCACCCACTTTGTCAGGAACTACTTTCCGGGAGTAGTGATCCATACGAATTTCGGGAATGAGGGTCAGATCTCCCGCTTTGATGTTGCCTGAAAGCGTCAGGGCGAGCACATCGGCCGATCCGGACGGGTCATATGCTCCGATCACCCCGAATCCTCCCTCAAATTCACTAAAATATTCACCTCTGAGACCAAGAGCGAAGACGTCGGTCACCGTGTATCGGGGATACAAAGCTATTCCCCAGTAGCCATTGGTCACGCCAGAGGTGGTTTCCTCAATGGAAGCTCCATCAATAGAAGCGGCATAAAGTTTCGCGCCTGTCACTATATTATAAGACGTGTTCAATCCCAGATAGAACGCGTCGGTCAGATTCCAGCCCGTACTCAGGTCAATCTGAAACTGAGGTTTGGAAGAGATCGCGGTATCGCCCCCAAGTATGGTCGTTTTTACCAATTCCTTATTCCTGTTCACGGCTCCGTCCTGATCGCCATAGACTACGTTGAGAAAAGCGGAACCAGCGTCCGCCACATAGCCTAGCTGGGCTCCCAGCGTGTAGGTACTGGCAGGGTTAAATTCCGTAAAGTCGGTCGGGTTCATCACCGCCAGCATCGCGCTGAATTGTTCCGTAATAGCGAGATCCGCCCTTAATCCGGTATGGGAAAACGGACCATAGGAAAACATATATGAGGTAGTATAATGGAAGTTACCGACAGGTGATATTACTTCATACCCCAAAAACGTATTAAAATTGCCAAGGGTCAGCCTAAGCGCGTCGTTCACCTTCCAGTAAGCGTAGAGTTGATTGACAATACTGGCGCTTCCCACAGAAAGAAATACCGCGTCGGCGCCTCTTGGTCCGTAGACAAGATCCGCCACAAAACCGGCTTTTTCTCCTTCTTTGGCGATTACAAGATTTACCATGCCAAGAGCGACTCCATTTTTATTGGCGAACGCGGTCGGAGGCGCCCAGTCTCTCTCCGCTCCGATTATTCCCCTGACATAGGTATCGACAGATCCTGAAATGGTCAGCCCTCCCGAAGGTTCTTCGGTAGCCGCCTCCTCGTCTTGCGCCCTCGCTACAAGCAAGGGAGCCAATAAACAGGCCAGTGTCAACGCGTGTAATTTCCGCATACTAATAGTTTTTAAAAGGTTTTAAAATAGGTTAACAAAATGGTTTTGGTTAGTCGCCATAATGGCGCGGGCTACTGACATAGCCATGATATAAATATACAAAATCATGATTAAAAATGAACCTGTTTTTTTAAAAAAATATTATTTTATGCAAAATCAAGTTAAAATTTTAACCACAAAATGAAACTTTCATATAAAATATAAAATAATAAGCTTAAAAATAAACCCATAAAAAACACAAAAGGGTGGTCTGCCGGCAGACCACCCTTTTCAGCGTGTTGAGCAAAAATTTACAATAAGGAGGCGCCTGTCATCTCGGATGGTTTTTTTATACCCATCATCTCCAAAACCGTAGGGGCGATATCGCCCAGCTTTCCATCCTTAAGCGGTTTGTCATAGGAATCATCCACCAGAATGCATGGCACCAGATTGGTCGTGTGCGCCGTATTGGGCGACCCGTCTTCATTGAGCATAACATCAGCGTTGCCATGATCCGCGATCACAATCGTCGAATACCCGTTTTCCATCGCCGCGGCAATAACCGCCTTCGCGCATTGATCCACTGTTTCACAAGCTTTGACAGCGGCGGCGAAATCGCCGGTATGCCCAACCATATCGGGATTCGCGAAATTGAGACAGATAAAATCCGCGCTTTTTTTCTTTATTTCAGGCACAATAGCGTCGCGGATGTCGAACGCGCTCATTTCCGGCGCCAGATCATAGGTCGCGACCTTAGGAGAGGGGCACAGCAGCCTGCTTTCTCCTTCAAACGGTTTTTCCCTGCCACCGGAAAAGAAGAACGTAACATGGGGATATTTCTCCGTCTCGGCGATACGGATCTGTTTTTTACCGGCCGACTCCAACACTTCACCCAACGTGTTGTTGAGGTTGTCCTTGTCAAAAATAACTTTTACTCCTTCAAAGGTGTCGTCGTAGTTTGTCATGGTCAGATAATACAGATTCAGTTTTTTCATATCCTGATCCGGAAAATCTTTCTGAGTCAAGGCGATAGTAATCTCCCGTCCGCGGTCTGTACGGAAGTTGAAGCATAAAACCACATCTCCGTCTTCTATAGTCGCCAGAGGCTCGCCATCCGCGCCGACAATCACTACCGGCTTGATAAATTCATCCGTCACTTTGTCCTCATAGGACTTTCTGATCGCGTCAAGGGCGTTGGAAGATTTTTCGCCTTCACCTTTTACAAGAAGATCGTAGGCCAGTTTTACTCTTTCCCAACGATTGTCCCTGTCCATGGCGTAATAGCGTCCGATCAGCGAAGCTACCTTGCCGGTCGTCCTGGCCATATGGTCCTCAAGATCCTTTACAAAACCAAGACCACTCTTCGGATCGGTATCACGCCCGTCGGTAAATACATGGACAAATACATCCTTCAAACCCTGTTCGGCCGCGATTGAGCATAAGCCTTTTACATGCCTGGTATGCGAATGAACGCCTCCATCAGACACCAGACCGATAAAATGCACCTTTTTATTATTCTTCTTCGCGTAGTCAAAGGCCTTCACAAGCTCTTCCTCTTTACCCAGCGTATTTTCCCCGACCGCCTTGTTTATTTTGACCAGGTCCTGATAAACGACACGGCCGGCGCCAAGATTCATATGCCCCACTTCCGAATTGCCCATCTGCCCCTCCGGCAACCCCACCGCCAGGCCGGACGCTTCCAGCTTGCTATGGGAATATTTTTCAAACAATGAATCAATAAACGGAGTATTCGCCGAAGCGATAGCGGATACGCCGGGATCGCTGCCAAGCCCCCAGCCGTCCAATATCATTAAAAGTACTTTCTTATCCATGTTACAAATATACACATTCGAAATAAAGATTTTAGATTTGAATTAGAGGAAACATTGGCATAATTTTGGCACAATTTCTAATTTGGAGGAAAAGTACGGTCATGAATAAGCAACTAACGATAATTACGATCTTTTTCCTTGGGATGTACCTTATACATCTGGAGGGGAACGCGCAAAATGAAGTACTTACCAATACCAGGACTTCCCTCGCTCAGGCTAACCCCAAATCCCTGACAAAGTTTTTCAACGAATTCGTCGAAATAAACCTGAACGGGGAAAAAGGCAACTATAGCCGGACCCAGGCGGAATTCGTCATGAAGGATTTCTTTCGCAAATATCCACCAAGCGGCTTCGAACTGATTCATCAGGGAGCGAGCAAGGAAGGCGTTAAATACGCCATAGGCCAGTATTCCCACCACAAAGGATCTTTCAGAGTGTATATCTTGATAAAGCAGTTCAAAGGAGACTATCTGATCGACACGCTCAATTTCAGCGAGGAGTAATCCCCCGATTTCTTTTAATTGACCTTTAGCCGGGAAATCCCGAAGTTTTTCATATTCCGAACGATGAATTATCTGAATCCAAACTCCATTCTTCACTTTATCTCCGAAGCCGTCAACGAAGATATTGGAGACGGCGACCATACCTCTCTTTCATGCATTCCGGCCGATGAGAAAGGCAAAGCTCAACTATATATCAAGGATGAGGGCATACTGGCGGGAGTCGAACTCGCCAAGCGCGTATTTGACTTTATAAATCCCGACATTCACATCGATTTCTATAAAAAAGACGGAGATCGCGTCCGCTTCGGAGAAAAAGCCTTTGTCGTACATGGAAACATACAGGACATACTGAAGGCGGAGCGCCTGGTACTAAACTGTATGCAGCGCATGAGCGGCATAGCCACTTATACGGACAAGCTCAACCGGCTTATCGCCCATACTTCCGCGAAACTACTGGATACCCGCAAAACCACTCCCAATTTCAGGATTCCTGAAAAATGGGCCGTAGCCATCGGCGGAGGTATAAACCACCGCTTTGGGCTCTACGACATGATCCTCCTCAAAGACAACCATATTGACTTCGCCGGGGGAGTGCGGCAAGCGATCCTGACCGCCAACGACTACCTCAAGCGTACAGGCAAAGCCCTCAAGATCGAAGTGGAAACAAGGAGCCTTGACGAAGTACGGGAAGCTATTGAAACGGGCGGCATATTCCGCGTTATGCTGGATAACATGTCTATCGAAGAGATGACGGAAGCCGTATCCCTGATCGGCAAGCGTTACGAGACGGAAGCATCCGGCGGAATAACGGAAGAAACCATCGCGGAAGTAGCTCAGACCGGAGTAGACTATATCTCCGTCGGAGCGTTGACGCATTCCATAAAGAGCCTTGACCTAAGCCTGAAAGCCATGTAATAGGAAAACAGGAACGATTTTAAGAAGAAATACATTATCTTCGCGCGGTCTCAAGACAAAGTGTAGTAAAAAAATGATAGTAAAGACAAAAAAGTACGAATTACCCAAAAGCACCTATATCAAGATTGGCTTGACAAACCTTCTTAAACAACAGTGGTGGGTCTTCACAATCCCCGTGGCCATCGCCTGTTTCGCGTTCCTATTTCCAAAATACGCGCTTTGGTTCATCATTTCCCCCTTGATTTTGCTATTGCTGTACGTACTATTCTGGGTGATCCAGTTTACCGGGGTCAGCCAGCTCGAGCAAAACCAGATCATGTTCCAAAAACTCAGCTACGAAATCGACAGCCGTCAGATCCTGATCAAGCTCAACGCCAAGCAGGGGAGCCCCATCCAATGGAGCCAGATCAAAGACGCCCACAAAGGAAAAGACTACTTCCTCTTTACCCTTTCCAAAGCGCAATTTATATACCTGCCATTCAAATCGTTCAATTCCGACCATGATATCAAGTTCACGGAAACGATCCTCAAAAGAAAAAACTATATCAAGTAGAAGCGAATCCCAACTTCTTCGCGCATAATAATAAAGCGCCGCGACAGCGAATTCATCGCAGAGTTTGTTGTCGCGCCGCTTTATAAGATTGTCACGTATCCAAACACCCTAGTTGAAGCGCGCGCATTACATACTACTCCTCAAAAGACTAAGCGTCTTATTCATCGCGTATACACTGCTCAGACTACACTTTCTGCTGAACAACTATTCCTATTTCTCGGACTCGCCCGTTTATTCCATACTCAAAAGCTTTATCCTCGGCTTTCGTTTCGATCTTATCGCCATTACCGCGATCAATCTTCCGTTCATTATTTTCAGCCTGGCTCCGGTCGGCGCGATCAATAAAAACGGTTATCAGTCCTTTCTCAGATACTGGTTCATACTCAGCAACGCTCCCTTTATCTTTCTTAATATCAGCGATTCCTACTATTTTAAATTTACAGGCAAAAGATCCACATTCGACCTGACGGGCATGGCCAACGACATTGTCAACCAAGCCTGGCAACTCATGGCCGATTATTGGCAGGCACCCGCCCTCGCCAGCCTCATCATCCTGGGCGTCGCTATCGCGTATCCCCGGTTTCCTCTCAAGGAAAGCGCGAAAACAGCGCGTTATACGCCCTATATCGTCCTTATTCTTACTATCGGCTTATCCATACTCATCCTCAGAGGCACTACCGACCGACGCCCCATTACACTCAAGCAGGCCTTTACCATAGCGCCCGTAAAACTGGGCAATCTGGTACTCAATACCTCTTTTTCATTTCTATATACCATACAGTCGAAAGGAGTGGAAAGCAAAAACTACTTCGCCTCGGACGAAGAATGCCATCAAAGAATCAAAAAGGCCCGCCTACCCGGATTCAGGCCGGATACGACCGGAAAGGCCCCTATAAAGGACAATGTAGTCATTATCATATTGGAAAGCTTTGGCAGGGAGTACATGGGAGCGAGTTCCGATCATCAGGGATATACTCCGTTTCTGGACAGTCTGGCCCGGCAGGCGCTTTTTTTCCCTCATTGCTACGCCAACGGCAGAAGATCCATCGAAGCGCTGCCGGCTATTCTGGCGGGTATTCCTTCGCTTATGGACGAGCCTTACGTCAACAGTATGTACCAGAACAACGATTTGCACGGTCTGGGAAGCATACTCCGCCAGCATGGCTATCATACGTCGTTCTTCCACGGGGGATTCAACGGCACTATGAGCTTCGACGCCTTCTCGGCCCAGGCGGGTTTTGTCCGTTACATAGGTATGAATGAATATCCCGACAGGCACATCGACTATGACGGCAAGTGGGGTATCTATGATGAACCATTTATGCAGTTTTTCGCCCGCTCGCTCAGCGAAACGCCCCAGCCATTTTGCAGCGCGATCTTTACGCTTAGTTCGCATCCACCCTATACTATTCCCGAAAAATATCAAGGCGTTTTTCCCAAAGGGACGCTGCCTATCCATGAGACTATAGGCTACACGGATTTCGCGTTGAAACGCTTCTTCGAAACAGCCAAAAAGACGGACTGGTACGACAAAACGCTCTTTGTCATTACGGCCGACCATACCCAGGAGCATTTTGAAGAAAACTATAAAAACGACATGGGAGACTATCTTATTCCGCTGCTTTTTTTCAGGCCGGGTCAAGATCTGGAAGGCGACGCGGATCGCCTGGTACAGCAGGTAGACATCACACCCAGCATTGTAGATTATCTGGGAATTCCGACTCCGGAACAGACGCTGTTTGGTTGTTCCGTATTTTCTCCAAAGACGCTCGACGGCTTCGCTATCAATCAGTCCAATGGCGTCTACCGCCTTATACGACCGGATTATTTTATACAATATTCAGACAATGGACTCCAGGAAGTACAAAAGAACCCGTTTGGAACTCAACAAATCCCCGAACCCGGACAAACGTCTATCATCGAATCGGAAACAGAGCTCCTGAAAGCCCACATTCAGTATTTCAACAACGGATTGATCAATAACAGGCTTTTTATGAAAGCCCGAAATTAGACATTCAGCTTTTCCTGAATAAGTTTTTCCATATTCGAACTACAGGTATTCCACGTCTATCCATTTCCCTATTTTCAGCCGCTTTTTCAAGATCTCCTAATATTAGCTCATGTTTAGAAATCCTTGCCTCTAAGATTCGATATTTATTAACCAGCTCAATCCAATAGGATCAAACCCTTCCAAGTCAAAAACTTAAAATCAGATAAGTCTACATTAAATTTTTTACTAAATAATTGCATAAACTCATCAGCGTCATCTCCTTCAAGCTTCAAATCCTTTGAAATTCTTGTATCCCTTGTGAATCCTCCTTTCGGAACCCAACTATTTCCCGGATATGAACTTTACAATTTGATCATATAAATCAATATCTGATTTCATTGTCTAACTCCGGTTGCTACATGGAAAATAATAGTGGCTCGTCATAGCTAAGCTGAACCGCTTTTATAGAAATAGTGGCGGATACTAATTACTTGTACAACTTATACTCCCATTGGGACACTTAGCATGTGCCCTGGAAGTATTTTCCGTTACTTCCTCCTGTAACACCCATTTTTAAGACGAGACACAATGATCATAAAAAAAGGCTGTCCTTTCAGACAGCCTTTCTATTTATTAAAAGCCCTTGTGCTCGATCTTACTTGATCTTCACTAGTTTGAACACTTCCGTCTTGTTGTCCATCGTCACTTTCACAAAATATACACCTGTATTCAATTCGGCCCCAAGCATAATCGCCTGATTTGTATAATAATTGGCCAATTCTTTCACTGTGATACCCTGCTCATTTACAATGGATACTGATATCGGAGACGTTTCCGGAGTATTGACGCGAATAGTCGCCTGGCTGGCAAACGGGTTGGGATATACTTCCAAGTTGATAGCGAAAGCTCCACTATATCCAACCACATTGCTTACCAGAAGTTCGGACTTAGCCGAGCCAAAGTTATTCGTTTCAACAACCGAGACAATGCCATTAACATCAGGTCCAAATCGAACGGTAATCTTATTTCCCGTAGACGGGCCCACAATTACGGCTCCTTCCGGTACAGACCAGGCATAAGTGGATCCTTCATAGTAAGGCACTTCGTAAGTATATTCATTACCTCCTTCAACAACCGCCGGACCGATGATTTTCTCAGTAACCGGCGCCGATCCCGCGACGATATCCTTCTTGGCGGTTCCCACCTTGTTCGCGAAATTTGTCGCGTTCACTACGATTGAACCTCCCATAAAGTCCGAAGAAATCGTCACCATTATAGTTCCACCAACTTCATCTTCCACGAAAACGCTTACGCCCGCGGGGAGGGTCCATTTAATGGTCTTATACAATTCCGGATTTAGAACAGAATACGTAACAGTCTCACCAGGCTGTACTCTTCCATGTCCTTCGATAACCGGCTCAACAACTCCGGCAACAGCCATCACCGGCAAACTAACCGCTGGGCCATCTCCAAATTGATTCGTCGCGAAGACGGATACAGGTCCCGAAACTTCATTACTGAAGCTAACCTTAATGGAATTGCTGCCCTGTCCGCTTACAATGGTAGCGCCGAAAGGTACAGACCACGTAAAGGTAGCACCAGGTATAGCAGGCACAGAGTAAGTGACCGTTTCGCCCACACTGACATTCGAAGGTCCGGTTATACCCCCCGAAATCACAGGAGCCAAACCATAGGTCACGGTAACTCTTGAGGTAGAGGGAGAGCATACCCCGTTTGTAATTGTCCAGTCGAATACGTTCTTTCCTGACTGCAGATTTCTGACCACGGTGGTAAAATTGTTGGCGTTTACAAACGTACCCGCTCCACTAACCACGCTCCATACGCCTTTGCCCACCGCCGGATTATTGGCTTTCAAAGTGGCCTGAGGCTCATCCGTATTGATGTCGGAGCCCGCGATAGACGCGGATGGGCTCTGATGTACCGTCATTTTGACCTGATTCGAAACGACCGCTTCGGCGCATCTGGACGAGGTATACTGAAGTCGCACAAGAGCACCGTTGGTCAACGCGGATGATGAGAAGCTTGAACCCGAACCAGACGCCACGTTATTAACTCTCCACTCATAAGAATCGTTAGCGCCGGCTTCCGATACGGTAGCGGTAAAGTTTACGACACTGCCTTCACAAATCTCGCTTTTGTCCGCGGTGATAGTCACTTGAGGAACAGTCAGCCATACCGATACATCATCGAAATTGGACACGCCTCCACAGGTAACAGTCCAACGGAAAATATTTTCTCCGGCTCCCAAACCGCTCAACAAAGACTTTGGATTAGAAGGATCGATAATAGAGCCCGAACCTTTTATCCTCGTCCATTCTCCTGATCCCGCTCCGGAAGCGCAGGCAGGCGTATTGGCGTCAAGTGTAACAAAGCTCTCGCAGGTTTCGATATCGGCTCCGGCAAACGCCTCTCCCGGCAGAAGCTCTTCCACCTCGATGACCACTTCTTCCGATTCCACTTCTTTTACAATAACACAGGTAATGGTAGAGAGCATAGCGACTTTAACCTTATCACCATTTTTGAGGGTCGCGGTAGAGTACTCCGTTCCCGAGCCGACAAACAGGTCATTGACATACCAGGAATACGAAGCTCCTTCACCGGCGTTTTCACCGACAGCCTCAAAGGTCAGGCGCTCGCCCTCCTTGATTGTCGTCTTTGGTGTTTCAATACGTACACTGGCGAGGCCGTCAGCGACTACGGATACGTTTTTCTCAACCACCGCCGAGTTTCCGCAAGCGTTGATCGCCCTGACGGTTATTTTCGAATTAGCGGATCCGAATTTAATGGATACCGAAGCGGAGGTTCCCGTCACAACAGCTCCACCAGTAGCGGACCACTGATACGTGGTAACGCCGGCGACCGGCTGGATACCAAATTGCGCGGTAGCGTCCTTGCAAACTGTTTCCGGGCCTGAGATCACTCCCTTGATCGCTGGGGAAACTCCAATTTCTAAAGAAAATCTTTTCACATCCGACTCTCCATTATCCGTTACGGTCAAAGTTACCTGCTTCGTTCCAGCCGTAGCGTAACGTACCTTTACAGGCGCTCCGTTGTGGCTTTCAAAGGAAGTAGCGGGAGTCGCGCCTTCACCAAAGTTCCAGGAATAGGAAGCGTTTGGAGAAGCGGATGAAGTTCCGGTAAAGGAAACCTCCGTATTTACACAAGAAGACGCTGTCGAAGCGGTAAAGTTCGCGGTAAGCCCGCAACCATCCACCGTAACGGTTTTTGATATCTTTTGGCCAACGCATCCCGCCGCGGAAGTCTCCACTACGGAAATGGTTCCATCTCCAAGTGTCGTTCCCAATTCCACGACAATTGAGCTGGTACCAGCGCCCGATACGATCGTATAGCCGTTCGGCGCCGTCCATTCATATGTTGAGCCCACTCCGCCACTTACAGAATACGTAAAGCGCTCTTCACAATATCCTGACGCGGGTCCTGTAATCGCCGAGGTTGTCGGAACCGCGTTGCGCGTCACTGTTTTAGAAACCGTCGCGCCACTGCCACAAGTATTTTCCGGTGTTACCGAAACAACGCCGCCACTAGCCCCCAACGTCACCGTAAGCTGGTTCTTATTTTGCGTCACGGTAGCTCCGGACGGATAAACCCAGTTGTAGTTCGTCGCGTTGGCTACTTCATCGATCTTGTATACTCCGCTTTCACCCGCGCATAGACTCGCTGGTCCATCGAGAACCAATGGAGATACCGGTTTCGCCCCGACAGTAATCTGGGCGGCATGCTCCTCTGAAATCTGACCGACGGAAATAACCAGCTTCACTGTTTTTGTTCCGGTCGTCGAATAAGTCACTTTATGTGGCCCCTTGGCCGTGCTTGTAGCCGGAGTAGCTCCTTCTCCAAACGACCAGGCATAATTGGTCGTCGGACCAACACCTGTAGAGAGATCTGTAAACGTTACTTCCGAACCCGTACAAGTCGTCTGGGCGCTGGCGGAAAAGTTCGCGGCGAGCGCGCAACCATCCAATATGACCGTCAGCTCTTTCTTTTCTCCCACACAACCAGCCGCCGACGTCTCTACTACGGATACTGCTCCGTTCGTCGTTCCAAAGTCCACGTTGATACTGGAGGTACCCTGACCTGAGACAATAGTCGCTCCGTTGGGCACGGTCCACGCGTAGGTAGAGCCCGCGCTACCAGTTACGGAATAAGCGATACCCTGAGCCGCGCAGGCCGGGGCCGCCTCTCCGGCAATCGCGGAAGTCGCCGGTTTCGGCTTTACTTCAACATCAAGCTTGACAGGCGTAGCGTCTCCACACGCGTTGGAAGCTACCACAGTAATCGTAGACGATTGAGTGAAGGAGATAGTAGCCTTGTTGCCATTGCTTTCGCACAACACGCCTCCCGCGGAAGCCGACCATGTAATCGCTTGCGCGCCGGAAATTCCGGCTACGGTATACGACTGGCAGCTTACTTCCCCACAAAAGGATTCCGTACCTGTGATCACCGCGTTGGCGACCACCGGATATGTACAACCAACCATCTTTGTCTTCTCGCTGACACCGCAATCGCTGATCACGGTCAGCGTCACTTCTTTCTCACCATCCGTATCAAATTCGTGCTCTATATATATGGTGTTGCCAATAGACACGCCATCGACCGTCCACGCGTAGGTCACTTCGCCCTCATCGCCAACCCATTCCGCTTCAAACTTATACTTTGTACCTGAAATACGCTCAAACTCGAATTCCGCTACAGCCGCGGGATTTACTTTGACAAATACGGAATCCGTCACTTTGTCGCCACAGACATTGTACGCTTCTACCTTTAGCCAATGCGATGTTTCAAATACTCTTTCCACAAAATTGGTATCGCTTAGGGAAGCGAGGCCGATTCCATACCAGCCATAACCTTTTTTCGCGGCGTTGTCTACAGCGTCTATCGAGATTATACCCTGATCGCCTTCGCATACAGTGATCGTATCGTCGACGACGGGGAGTCCTTTATATTTGAAAGCGCTGATATCCGACAATGGAGCGTAACATACTACATCAATCGACTTACAAACCCGCGTGCTCAGGTCACACTCCACATTCGTCGCTGTAAGGCAAACTTCATATTCTCCTTCTTCCTTGTAATAATGATATCCTTCTTCCCAAGTATGGGCGGCCGGATCTACCTGCTGTCCTCGGGGTACTCCATAATGCCACTCCCACTCACCCGCGTTGGTCATATTGGGACGGAAACGATAACCGAAACCTTTATCCTGCTCTTCTATAAGAATCGCGAAGTCAACAGACGGCGCCAAACCAACTTTTACTTCAACGGAGTCTCTGTAGGTGCCTCCCTGGTTAATCAGTTCTACATAATACTTGCCCGCGTCCTCGATTTCATAGGTATCACCCGTATGTACCAAGGTATTTCCGCGATACCATCGTACCTGCTCAGCCGTACAAGAGTTGAGCTTTACTTGCCTCTTCTCCCCCTCACACAAGGAAATCGCTGGCAACCAGTCTTTCACCGCGCCATAGCAAGTTGACTCCTCAACAGTACAGGAAGCATAGGCCGGATCATTAGGATAATAGTCAGGCTTATAGTTGGAATAATCCGTATAACCATCCGCGTCCTTCTTGATGGAAATAGAAGGAGGCTGCAAACCGGCCGCCCCTACGACAATCCAGTCGATGGTCACAACTCCATCGTAGTCTATGTCATCTTCAAATGGCAAAAATTGCAATCCAGTCACCGCGTTCCATGCAGGTACCGCTACGCTTTTCGACACCGCATTATCCCAACCTTGTTTCACACTGGAAAAATCAAGGGTAAAAATCTGTGGCTCCGAAGTTATCGAGATCGTTTTGGAGGCCGAAGAAATGTCACTCACCGCCTTATTTGCATTCATAACAAGTTTCACACTAAGCTCCACTGGTTTACTCGCCCATAATTTAACACTGACATAAGGTGTCTCGGATAAATCAAAAGGCGCGCCTTCCGCTTTTTCCAAGCCGACTCCCAAAGCTCCATATGACTCACGAGCCCCCTCAGGTCTAATTTCAGCTACACCGCATGGATAATCGGGACATTCCTCACCCTTAGCATCCGCCGCACATTTCTTTTTAGGGGGACTGGCGACGCCATCAAAACCAAAAGTATAAATGCCTCTTTCATTCGCTTCCTCAAAATCATCTACGGCTACACCGACACCATCTCCGACAACAACAGTTTTTTCCATCGCGTTGGTGCTCGCGCAACCATACGCCGCGTTGTCAACCACCAGCTTAATCACATAAGACCCATTAGCCAGATTGTCATATACGATATTTTTATCCGTTTTGGCGTCCGCGCCATCAATCGTCCAGGTATATCCCGATATTCCCCCGGTAGAAATATTTTCCAAAAGAATGGATCCAGGCCCGGGTTTCGCGATAAAGTCCGCCTTAACAGTCGCTTCCACTACCTCAATGTTGTCACGGCGCACACAGCCCGAAGGGTCCGTAGCGATTACCTCGTAAGTACCAGGCTGAGTCACCGACAGCGTTTTGGCTGTCTGTCCATTTATGGTAGTACCATTTCTTCTCCATACATAAGTTCTGCCTGTCACCCCCGCGTCCAAGGTGATTGCTCCTGTACAAAGAGAAAGAGAGGTGGCGTTTTCCGATCCGCCAAGATTCGGGGAATCGCACTGATCTGGTGGAGGTAGATAAAAATTGCCCGTCAATACGAGTAAGGACAACATCTTAAAAGACGCGTTGAAATATTCTCCGTAACCAGGCTGAAGATTCAGATTGGTCTGATAAATATCATTAAGATAATTTTGCGCGGACGGTCCGAGATCAGTTCCCATTAATCCTACCGCGAAACAGCCAAGAAACGTATTATTGGAATGGCTCGAAAGCTTTTGCCTCTCGTTGTTGTTCAGCCTTGTTCCATACTTGGATCCGATCTGACCAGGAGATGAGTGATCCTGCATCAGCCAGGTAGAGATTTTTTCATTATAGGCTTTGGCAGCCGGAGTTCCGTGCCAGAGATAATCGATCCCCGCGCGGAAAGGCGTACGAATCGCGTCGAAGATAAAATTCTTACCCTGATCTTCATATCGATTAGCTTCACTAGACACTTGCCCGGTAGCGGTACACCAGTCCGGTACAAGGCCGCTTGTACCGCCGGCCGCCTCTATAATCTGGTAAGATTTATTGATCGCGTTTTCCCAAAACTGCGCGTAACCGGTATCATAATCCTTAAACACTTTGTAATAAGCGGGCGAAAAATAGGAAGGACATACCAGATTGCTTCCTCCAAAACCAGGCGCGTCACCAGGCTTCAGAATATCGCCATCGAACTCATACTGACGAATGATCCGTATCATCATCTTGGCGTCATTCACATACGCGTCGGACTGCCACTGATGCGAGGCCACAATCAAGGCCATCGCCACATCCAGTTCCGCGTCGGATGCTCCGTTCTGATCCACTACCCGACAGTTTTCAATCATCCAGTGCATCACCCCACGTTCATTCCGGTGGTACTTATAGTATCCCCACAAGTTGTCGAACAACTCCTGGTCAGCCATATAGGCCGAAATCAGCATACCGTAAGCAATCCCTTCTGAAACCGTCCTGGAACCGTCCGCTTTCCCGCGGTGCTCACCAGGGTAATAGTCAAAAATGACTCTTTGGAAACCGCATGCTCCCGTTGTAGTCACAAAGTTCAGTTTCCAATGCTGGTAAGCGGCCTGGACATGAGCGTCACTCGCTCCGTTAGGCTTCGCCAATCCGTAGGAGTAATCTACATTCTGAGGAAAGGGATACGACTGAGCCGAAGCGTCTTTCGCGAATGAAAAGATCACCAGCAATGCCACAAAGACATTGAGCGATACTTTCATTTTCATTCCTTTCGTCAGACAGCACATCATTAAATGTAGCGTTTTCTTCATAGTGAAAGATTAAGTTATACGTATGGTATAATAGTTATATTTAAAAAACTAATTTTTAAAATTACATTTTTTTTTCAACGAATGAACTTTTTTGACAATTTTTATTACGATATCATGCTGTAAATGTCGGATTCAGGAAAAAGGTAACCCTCTTTTCCGCGATAAGTTTAGCCTGCCCGATACGTGGATAATTGAGACCGGGGAGGCAGCGCCAATTATTTCCCATAAAAAATATTTCTAAAAAAGCCGGGACGCGAACTACGTCTACAGACGATATAAAACATTCGGGCGCCCGTTAGAAAGCGAGCGCGGAAAAGCGTTCAGGCGAGCGCGTCGCCAGGCACTCAGGAAAAAACGCTGAATACAATAAAGCTACAGAGATAAGCTACTCCACTCATGACCACAAACTGTATAAGCGGCCATTTAAACCCTCTCGTCTCCCTGTACACGATAGCCAGTGTGCTCATGCACTGCATGGCGAACGCGTAAAAAACCAGCAGGGACAAGCCCAGCGGCAGTGAATAAAAAGGTTCGCCGGTGGCGGGGTTGAGTTCCCGTCGCATGCGCTCCATGACGGAAGATTCGTCCGCGCTGTCTCCTATGCTGTATATGGTGGCCATCGTACCGACAAAAACCTCGCGGGCCGCGAAAGAAGTGATCAGCGCGATTCCAATCTTCCAGTCGAATCCAAGTGGACGGATAGTGGGTTCAATAAGCTTGCCCAGCCGTCCCGCGTAGGAGTTTTCCAGGGCCGCGGAAGACACGAGATGCTCCATTTCTTCTTCGGACAGATTTTGGGCCTGAGCCTTAAGTACGGCCTCTTCCACGCCTGATTCGATTTTGCCGGCAGGCCCATAGGAAGCCAGCACCCAGAGCACGATGGATATGGCCATAATCACCTTGCCCGCCTCAAACGTAAAGGATTTTACTTTTTCAAGAATGGTGAACAGGACGTTTTTCCAGCGAGGAGTCTTGTAGGTCGGGAACTCCAGGATAAAGAAGCTTTTGGGCCCATCCACCTTCATAAGCTTGTTCATGACGATCCCCGTCAGCACCGCCATCGCGAAGCCCGCCAGATAAAGCGCCATCAGTACCAGCCCCTGAAGGCTTATAAATCCCCAATAGGTAACTTCCGGAATGACCAGGGCGATCAGCACCGTATATACCGGTATCCTGGCCGAACAGCTCATAAAGGGCGTAACGAATATGGTAATGAGGCGCTCCTTTACATTGTCGATGCTCCTGGTGGCCATAATGGCGGGCACAGCGCACGCGACGCCGGAAATCAGAGGCACCACGCTACGGCCGTTCATGCCAAACTTGCGCATAAACCGGTCCATGATAAACATGACCCGGGCCATATAGCCCGACTCTTCCAACAGGGCGATAAAAGCGAACAATATCGCGATCTGCGGAATAAAGATCACGATTCCGCCCAGTCCCGCGATAACGCCTTCGGTAAGCAGGCTTGTAAAGGGTCCTTCGGGGAGAAGATCCGCTACCAGAGCGGAAAGCGCGCCGAAGCCTTCATCGATAAGATCCATAGGCAGTGAGGCCCAGGAAAAAATAGCCTGGAAAACGATGAACAAAATCAGGAAAAAAACAAGATAGCCCCATACACCATGGGTCAGGAAGCGATCCAGCTTTTCGCTCAGCGTAGTTCCGGCCCGCCCGCTTTGCACACGGGCGACTACTGAATCTACAAAAGCGTACCGGTTCATGGTCTCGCTGACCTGTATCGCCTTGCTGTTGAAATCATGCTTTGCCAGCATACCGGCTATCCGCTCTCTTTCTTCTTCCGACAATCCCGGCAACTGCTCGTAGCGGTGCGCCAGATGCAGAGCCCTCGCGGCGTCCGGCAGGTTGAAGGCGGCTTGCAGCTCTCCGATAAGTCCGGGCGCGAGCTCGTCGATCGGAAAGGTATATCCTCCGGGATGTACCGGCCGCGCGGCGATCAATTCCTTAAGACGAAAAAGATTTTTGCCCGTACGGGTATTCATTTCCACGACAGGCACCTTCAAGACGTTTCGCAAGACGGAAGCTTCCAGACGCAGCCCGTGCTCTTCCGCGATATCAGTCATGGTCAGCACCAGAATCAAAGGTATGCCGAGATCGTAAAGCTGGCTATAGAGAAAAAGATTGCGCTTCAGATTGGACGCGTCGACGACGACCAGCAGCAAATCGGGAAAGTCTTCCGAAGCACTGTCGCTGAGATAGTCGTATACGACCCGCTCGTCGACCGATCGCGGATACAGGCTGTATACACCGGGCAAATCGATTATATCGGCCTGTATATCCTCGTTGATCCGGGTTTTTCCGACTTTCTTGTCCACCGTCACTCCCGGAAAATTTCCTACTTTTTGGTTCAGGCCGGTAAAATGATTGAACAGGGACGATTTGCCGGAATTCGGATTACCCAGCAGGGCTATTTTAAGGTTCTTTTTCGTAGTCATTTCAGTTGTGCAGCATGATCAGGCGGGCTTCATCCTCTCTCAGCGACAAGTGATAGCCTGAAACGGCGAAACATACCGGCCCTCCAAATGGCGCGCGGCAACACACGCGTACTTCCGCGCCCGGCAAACAGCCCATTTCGAACAGTTTGATGGAAACATCCTCATCGGCGATAGCCCGGATGGTACCTTTCTCTCCGACACGCAATTCCGCCAGACTTTTTTCAGTAGTACTCATGCTTTATTTAGAATGGATTCAAACAAAGATACCCCCTAATCATGTAAAGACAAAATCAAAGTTCTGAAAATTTAACGCCCCGAAAAGCCCGGCATTTTATTCTGTATAAAATATTCTTTTTACACGTTCCCCGACCCCGGTCAGTATCTCATACGGAATGGTTCCGATCGCCGAAGCGCAATCCGTAATCGAGGGTTTTTCGCCAAAAACGACGACCGGATCTCCCTCCCTCGCCTTGACGCCGGTAAGGTCGATCATGCACATGTCCATACAGACATTGCCTATCACGGGACATAGCGTGTTATTGACCAGCACTTCGCCAACTCCGTTGCCAAACCTCCGGTCATAGCCGTCCGCGTAGCCGATCGCGATCGTGCCGATTTTTGTCGGCTTATTCACTTCCCCCTTACGGCTATAGCCTACCGTCTCTCCCGGAGCGATTACCTTAATCTGGGAAATCGTCGTCTTTAAGGTACTTACCGGCAACAGCGATTGTTGATACGCGCCCGACGCGTCTACACCATACAGGCCGATACCCAGCCGGGCCATATCCATCTGACGATGGGCGAAGCGAATGATGCCCGCCGAATTAAGGGCGTGGCGAATCACTTTATACCCCAGAGCGGCTTCAATTTTCGACGCCATATTGTCAAAAGCGTCGAGCTGGCTTTCCGTAAAGGAATTGAAAGCCGGATCATCGGCCGCGGCCAGATGGGTAAACACCGAGCGAACCTCGATCCGGTCGCTGTGCCGGCATAACGCGTCGATCAGGCGGGCAAGTTCCGGCTCCTGAAAGCCCAGCCTGTGCATGCCCGTATCCAGCTTGACATGTATCAGCCACTTCCGGTCGCCGGGTATATTGATCGCTGAAAGCGCCTGAAGAAGCCTGAAACTATAAATCTCCGGCTCCAGGTTATACTGAAACATCTTATGGAACACGTCCAGGGACGGATTCATCACCATGACAGGCATGGAAATACCCTCCTGACGGAGTCGTATGCCTTCGTCGGCGTAGGCCACACCCAGGTAATCCACCTTGTGAAACTGTAGAAGACTGGCGACTTCCGCGCTTCCCGAGCCATAGGCCAAGGCCTTTACCATCACCATCAGTCTGGTTTCGGGCTTAAGCCGGGAACGAAAAAAATTGAGGTTGTGACTCAACGCGTCCAGGTTTATTTCCAGCGTCGTCCCATGCAACCTTCCGGTAAGCCATTGCACAATACGTTCGAATTGAAAAACCCGGGCTCCCTTGACCAGAATAAGCTCATTGGCGAACCGGGCGATATCCATTTGTTCGAGAAAGGCGTCCGTGGAGGGGAAAAACACGCTGTCGTCTGAAAACAAATGAGCGTAACGCCCCAACTGCTCGCCAATCCCGACCACACGGCAGATGGACCTGGCGCGGACGATTCCCGCGATCGTCTCGTATAGCTGGTCGGGCGAAGCGCTGTATTCGAGCATATCCGACAAGACCACCGTCTTCCGTGATTTTCCTTTTTGCTGATCCAGAAAGTCCAGCGCGTTGATCAGGCCCGCGAGATCGTTGTTGTACGCGTCGTCGATCAGCAGGCAATTGTTGACGCCTTCCTTCAATTCGAGGCGCATCCTGAGCGGACGCAGATCCCTCACGCCTTCATAAATCATTCGCTGATCCATACCCAGGTACAACAAGGTCGCTACGCAAGTCAGGGCGTTTTGCACCGAAGCCGCGTCCCTGAAAGGAATTTCCAGATGAAAGCGACTTCCCATCCGCTCACAGTCTACCAGGGTAGAGCGCTCTCCCGGCGTTACACGGATTATTTTCAGGTCAGCGCCGGTCCGGCCCCAGGAAAAGGTGTTTTTTATACCGGCTTCGCGGATTTCTTCGGCCAGTTCGACCTGATCCGAATTGTATATCAGCGTTTCCGAGCGCCTGAACAACTTGAGCTTCTCCCGGATTTTTTCCCTTGTATCGGTAAAACCTTCATCATGAGCGGAACCGATATTGATCACCACGCCGATTTCCGGACGAATAATTTCCTCCAGTTTTTCCATTTCTCCTTTTCTGGAGATTCCCGCCTCAAAAATCCCCAACTGATGCTCCTCGCCCATCTGCCAGACGGATAAGGGCACCCCGATCTGGGAGTTAAAGCTTCTTGGACTTTTGACTATGTGGAATGTACCGGAAAGAAGAACGGACAGCCATTCCTTTACGATCGTCTTGCCATTACTGCCCGTCACCCCAATCACCGGAAAGGTAAAACGATTTCTGTGGCAGGCGGCGATTTGCCGCATAGCCCGGACAGCGTCCGGAACAAAGAGGAAATTGGCTTCCGGAAATCGCCCGGAGGAATCCCAGTCATGGGCTACCACAAATTGCCGGATACCCATAGCGTAAAGCCTGGGAATAAAGTCATGGCCGTCCCGCCGCTCAGTCCTGATGGCGAAAAACAAGGCGTCGGGACTGGTCATCGCCTTACGGCTGTCATAAAGCAAACGCAGGACCGGCCGGTCCTGAAAAACACGCGCCCGGCTCTCCGGACAAATGGCTGACAACTGCTCAAACTTTAGCATATCCAACAAGAATAGTCTGTATCTGTAAAAATACTCATCGCGATTGATAGATTAAACATTGTTTTTGGAAAGAAAATTTGCCATTCACCGGACTTTAACGTCAAAACGTTCCCTCACGACTCATTCGGGGCGATGTCGATTCTTCTTTTATTAAGAGTCCTTTCTTTGCAAATGATTATTTCTTACTCATTTAAAAGCGGCGGCCATCTAAGCGACTGAGCTTGTTGTTTTTTTCCTTATTCTTTGTTAAAAGAAGATAAAACCTTAACTTTTCCAATAAAAAAATAGACTTTTGCATTTTTTAACTATCTTTAACTTCCTTTTTTTAACTTTATTATACATATAATGAAAAAAATTTCTCTATTCATTATGAGCCTGTTTCTGGCGAGCGTGTTTTCATTCGCTCAGAACACACCGCTCTCCATGAACGGAAGACTGAAACTGGTAGGCAACCAGTTGAGCAACGAATGTGGCTCCAAAGTTCAGCTCCGCGGCATGAGTACCCATGGGGTAATGTTTCACACCAACTGCTATACGCCTTCCTCCGTCAAGGCGCTGGCGGAAGACTGGCAATCGGACCTGCTGCGTCTGGCCATCTATACGGAATCCAGCGGAGGTACTCCCGGATACATCAACGGCAACCGCGAACAGTGGAACACCTGGATTGACAATATGGTCAATCTGACCGAGCAGCATGGCATGTACGTCATCATCGACTGGCATATCCTGTCGGACGGCAATCCGATGACCTACGTCAATGAGGCGAAGGCGTTCTTCAAGCTCATGTCGGAGCGCTATAAGGACAAGCGCCACGTATTGTACGAGATATGCAACGAGCCTAATGGCGGTACAAGCTGGGGCACGATCAAGTCCTACGCGGAACAGGTGATTCCGGTCATCCGGGCCAACGATCCCGAAGGAATCATACTAGTAGGCACTCCGGAATGGAGCAGCAAGATATGGGACCCGGCCAACAATCCGCTGACCGGCGCCAACGCGCATAACGTCATGTACACTTTTCACTTCTACGCCTCCCACTATGATTACTCCGACCTCCGCTCCGCGCTGGGCAGGATTCCGGTCTTCGTCTCAGAGTGGGGTTCCGTAGACGCTTCCGGCAACGGAGGCTTTAATCCGGGAAGCGCGGACACCTGGCTGAGCATTCTGGACGGCAACAACGCGGGCGGCCAGTGGGTGAGTTCGGCCAACTGGGCTTACGTGGATAAAAACGAAAGCGCCTCGGCGCTGGCTCCCGGATCCTGCACGCTGGAACAATGGAATGAACGGACTCAAGCCGGAAATTACATATACAACTATGTCAGCAAAGCGGACAATTTCACTCAGTGCAACTCCGCCGCGGACGACGATGGCGACGGAGTGTCCAATGGAAGGGATCTTTGCCCCAACACGCCAGCCGGCACGTATGTAGACAGCAGGGGCTGTCCGGCTCTGCAAGGCGACGCGGACAACGACGGTATCATCGACGCGAACGACAAATGTCCCAATACGCCGGAAGGCACCTCCGTCAACATGAACGGCTGTCCTATTCTGGATGATTTTGTCAGCAACGTTTGCAACGGCTTCAACAATTACCAGGGGTACGCCCGCACGGATTTCTCGGAAGACTCGCTGGCCAATGTCAATTACTGGAATCGCCCCGGCGACAACAATCCGGTGTACTCGGCCGGTACGCAAAACGGCGAACTGGTCATTCAGGTTACCAACGCGGATCCGGACTACGCCACAATGGGATTTTCCTTTGGGGAAGTATATACGTTTAACGGAACCAAGTACGATACGACCTTGCTTCCTCTGGACATCTCCAGACATCCCGTAGTCGAATTCAAGACATGGTTTTCCGGTTCCGGATACGGTTCCACGACCGTTTTACTGGACATCCAACTGGAAGACGTGAACGGCAATGTGGTCAACGCCAACAATGGCGTAGTAACGCGTAAAACGCTTTCACTGAACAAGTGGGAAAACGTGATCGCCGATTTTAGCGCGGGATCAAAAGAGTCCCATGATCTGTCGGAATGTCAAGCTAAGGGATTCTCAACAAGGCCTTGCTACATCATCGGAGACTTTGACTTTACCAAAGTCAATAAAATAAAAATGAACGTGAATCCCGGAGCGGGAGAAACCTGGTCTCGCCCGGCCTTTACCGGCACCTGGAAGATGGACGACTTTAGCGTAGGCTATGACGAAAGCTCCTCGGTAAGCTGTACGGCGATACGGGACGACGACGGAGACGGCGTAAAAGAGGAAGAAGACCGCTGCCCCAATACTCCTAAAGGATTCCCGGTCAATGAGCATGGATGCGCTACTTTCCAACTGGACGACGATGGCGACGGTGTCGCGAACCCGGACGACCTCTGCCCCAATACGCCCAAAGGCGCGGTAGTCAATAACCGCGGATGCGCGGCCAACGAAGGCGATGACGATGGGGACGGTGTCATGAACGTCGAGGATCGCTGTCCGGACACTCCGGAAGGAGCGGCGGTCGACGCGCATGGATGCTCCGCGGATCAGCTCAACGCGGACGACGACAACGACGGAGTGCTCAACGGCGACGACCTGTGCCCGGGCACGCCTGAAGGCGAGGATGTGGACAACAACGGTTGCGCGTACTCGCAACTGGACGATGACAACGACGGAGTAGCCAACGGAGAAGATGGCTGCCCCAATGATCCGACCAAAACCAAACCGGGCAACTGTGGCTGCGGCGTAGCCGAATCGGATTGTACCATAGACTGCGCGGGCGATATAGATGGTCAGGCTTACCGAGACAACTGCGACGAATGCGTTGGCGGCACTACCGGCAAAACGGCCTGTATCGGACAGCCATTCGGCGGTACTCCCATTACGATTCCGGGCATTGTCCAGGCTGAAGCCTTCGACCTTGGCGGAGAGGGTATAGCCTATCATGACACGGACCCCGAAAACAGAACCTTCGAGTTCCGGCCAAATGAAGGCGTCGATATCGAAAAAGCGGGCAATAGCGACAACAACTACAATATCAGCTATACGGCCACAGGCGAATGGCTGAATTATAGCGTACGGGTAGAGCAAAGCGGCACGTATAAAGTCCGGTTCCAGATAGCGTCCGCGGAAGGTAAAGGAGGATGGCAGCTATCGCTGAACAGCCAGCTTCTCGAAGGTACCAGACTCAACGCGGTAAATACCGGCGGATGGCAGGCCTATACCCTGGTCTTCGCGGAGCAAACCGTCTATCTGCCCAAAGGCGACCATGTATTGAGACTTACCATCAACGAAGGCGACTTCAACCTGGACTACTTCGAGTTTGAACTGGACAAGATCACGGGTATAAACTCCGGAATGAACAGCAGGGTATCCGTGTATCCGATACCGGCCAGCGGTAGTCTTACCGTGATTCAGGAAGAGTACAACTACGACAAGGCCGTAATCATGGATCTGACCGGCAAGATGATCAAGTCCAAGACATTATCGTCGGCCAATGAGCAACTGTCTGTAGAAGACCTTGAGTCGGGGGTATATCTGTTGCAGCTTCATGGCGACAGGCACTCCGAGCTATTGCGGATTATGATTAGGTAAGGCTTAGAGTTCTTATACCATAAAAAAGGCGGCTTGAATATTCAAGCCGCCTTTTTTTATGATTGGAATTATTTAGTTTTGAATGTAGCTAGTTAGGGGAAGATTACAGCAGGACGAGCTGGCCAAAGAGATTGATTCCTGGGCAAGTACGAACGGGGCGATAATTCGCCCTCTATCGAGGTGATTGTTAAGCTGGCAAAGGCCTTTGACGTTTCAGTGGATTACCTCCTGGGCGAAGGTCTGAATGCTGCCTATGATAAAGAGATGGTTAAACGGCTGGATGAACTGGAAAGCTTGCCTGCCGATGAAAAGCAGCGCATCTTTCACTACATGGACTTAATCATCAGGGACTACAAAACAAAAAAAACATATAACTCTAAATGAAAAAAGCCCGGACTTGCCGGGCTTTTGCTTTTATTCTTCATCTCTAATTTTCTGTCTTGCCTTAGAAAGAATTTCTTGGTAATTATTATCAAAAGTAGCCGAAACAACCTTTTCTAATTCAGCTTCCATATCCCATAAAACTCTTTGTTCTGCTTGGTCTTGAAACAAAGTAGGACGTTCTTCCTCATTAAAGTTGCGCAGCCACTCAAGCAATACAAGTGCTTCTTCTTCACTAAAGGTTATCGCAATATTCTTATTTTCATTATTTGCTTTCATACTATAACCCTCCGTGTTTAAGAACATTTTGTAACTGTGCAGGGTTGAGCTTCCAACCACTTATAAGTTGCCCTGATGGACTTGATATTACATTCAACCCTGTATTCGGATTTACATAGTGTATTACGGATTGACCCCTGTATGTTCCCTGAATGGTTTGAACACCTGCGGAATTAATATGTTGATTTATGGCTGAACTGAATTTGCCTGCATTTGCTTTACTATAATTACCCACTACACCAAAGTCGCCTGCGTGTTTAAACTTAGCCTGTAACTGTCTTGAAGTGTTTAACAAAACGTTACTACTCGACCTAGCGGCTCTCCCTATTATCCCAAATGGCAATGCCGCGCCTGCTAAATTAACAGTAGAGGAAAAGACTGTCTGGGGTTCTCCATAGATATTTTCGCCTGTCATGAATCCCATTACTCCATTCGATGCCGCCACCAGAGGATTCAGATCATTACCCGCCTTTACCCAGTTAAACATCCTTCCTTCCAGACGGCCGCTTACCATTCCTACCTGTTGCAGGAAGCTATATTCACTAAAGGTTGAGCCGAAAGCCCCGTCAAACAGCCCTATCTTCCCCTTTAGAACTACCTCATCTCCAAAAACAAACCAATCACTATCCGCATTATCAAACTCACTATAGCCATCAGGACACGCGATTTGATTACCACTTCCATCAAAACACCAGCCTCCATCAGGATCCACCCCGCTCACCGGATTATTGCCCATTGCAATATACGCCGAATAAAACTGCCTGTATGGATCGGGTCCCATCCAGCGCCCTATAACGGGGTCATACATACGAAGCTCAAAGGCAGTATAGCCTGTCTCTTCATCCTTTTCGGCAAACTGGCCCTGATAGAGATACCGGTTATTGTCCTGCTGGTTTCTGCCCGGTAGAATCTCCCCAAATGGATAATAATCCATCCAGGTATGTATCTGGGCCCTGCCATTGACCTTTTCTCTGCCTATGGTAGCCCGTACATTGCCCAGGTGATCACTCAATTCATAGGAATAGGAATATACACTGCTGTTTCTGTAGCAGACTCCAATCCGCCCCGAACCATATACAGGTATCTCTGCCTGATTCAGAACCGGACTACCCGGTTCCTGCTTATAGACGCTCAACGGATTACCCGCATTATCCCTGATATACCAGGTAATCTGCGCCGAATTTCCATTGGCATCATAGGATACTTTTTTCAGACGCTTACCGGCCTGATCATAGCCAAAAACAACATCATATGTGTTGCTTATATTCTTTACATTTTTTACCAGGCCACCGGGAGTATATTCAAAAATCTGTTTGGCAGTACCTCCGTTGTATGTTTTTTCCGTTATCTGTCCGATAGTATTATAGGCATACTGCGCATAGCCATTTACACTGTAGAGTCTATTGCCCAAGCCTCCCGGACAGCTATTATCAGGACAATAATCATATTGGCCGACGAAATCATGAAGGGCGGCGCCCCCGACCCCATTCCTTCTGATTCCCAGAATATTTCCGTTAGGGTCATAGCTCAGCGATGATACCTTGTATGCATTATCAGGTGCCGGCAGCAATGTATATCCGCTATAATCGGGCGCCCCATATACCGCTGAGGCAAGGCGATTCTGATTATCATAGGTATAACCATAAGCCGCCTGCCCCTGATCCTGATGGTTCCATACCATACCTTTAATGGTTCCATTATACAGGTCCGCATTGGCATAACTCAGGCTGGACATGCCTGAGCCACCTTTCTGATAGTCACCACTATAGTAATCCAGGCTGAACGCGAATACATCCGGACTAAAACCGCCTTTCAGATCAGTCAGATCCCTGGGGTTATTGACAGCTTTTAACCGCCCCTCCGCCGTGTAATAGTAGTCAAGCCCCTGAAGACTATTGTCTGCCAGCTCTACCCTTTTCAGGGGACCATGCAGATAATAATAATAAGTAGCCTGCAGATCCAATGAAGACAGATTCTGTATCTCCGCCTGGTTATTGTATATGGGTCTGGTAATACCGGAATAAACTTTTTTTAAACGCCCGTCAGCGTCATATTCGTAATAATGATAATAGGCGTCCGGATTTCCTGCCTGATACGCTACTTCTTTTACCAATCCCATACTATTGTAGCGGTACAGGATATCAAAATACGCGTCCAGCTCATCAATATATTGGGTGGTTTGGACCATACGCCCTCTCTCATCATAATTGTACCAGAGTGTACTCACTCCTTCTTTTCTGATACAACTGATCTTTCCCCGGACAAAATGTTGCTCAAATGGCGCACTCAGACCGTTATTAGTTCCATCGTAACATACCCGGATCACCTCAGATCTGAACCCTCCCTGCAAGCCTCCATCAGGCCCCGGATCTTCTAGTATCGCTTTAGAAATACCTGCAAAAGAAATTCCATCATTCCCCGTAGAATATTCTCCTGCTTCCACTACCCGGGCCTGTTTATCATACGTGATGTAATTATACCTTTCAGGCTCTGCCAGTCTTTGTTCTTCATTCTGGGAGAATCTCCGGCTTCCATCCTTCCGATATTTATGCTCTGTTCTTCCCTGGTCATATTCTTCTGTTGCCAAAAGCCATCCCAAGGCATTGTATTCATATATTGTTTTATCAATTTCACCATAATTGACCCCGTTAAAAGTGCTTACACCATTGGGGCTAATGGTTACTACAAGCCGGTTGGCATAGTCATAGAAGCTGTAGCTTGTTACCCTGGGCTGGTCATTGACTGTATGGATAAGGGTATTACCATCTTTATCACTTAGTGACCAGGACTCAATACCATGCTCATCCACATATTTTTGCCTGTAATACGCATTTGCCGGCACAGAGGGAGCTGGTTCGTTGGGGAAAACATGAAGGCGCAACGCATTGTATGCCAACACCTCTACATCATTTGCAGGAACCGCCTCCAGCATGTTTTCGCCCACATGCTGCAATCCTGCCACATTTCGATAAACAGCTCCCGGAGGAATAGTATGCAAAAGATCATCAGAGCCATCGCTGGCATAGACATTTTGCACAAAAGGATACTGTATATGAGGATTAAGAGGTTCTTCAAATCCTGTTGCCCCACCCGAATTGAGATGACTGTAATACCAGCCCAATGTCCCTGGTTCGGACTGGCTTAGCGCATCCGGCAAATTAATTTTCGCAAGGTCGAAATTCTCATAGTTATAGGCACCTGATGAGGTTGCTATAAAGTTTGTCTTATAGGAATAATCAATATTTTCCCATTGACGGGCAATATTTCCGCATCTGTCATATTGATTGGTTTTCAGAAATACCGGGGCCGGTAGTGTTGTCAATGCCGGCTTACCTGTCCGGTCATATAACTGCTGACCGGCAATCACCGCTCCGGACGCGATATTTTTATACTGGTACTGGGTAGACCGGGACAAATCATCGAAATAACCGCGACCTGACGCGACAACATTTCCATAATCATCATACACTTCGATCTCCGTAAAGTTTCTGTAATAATCAGGGTCCGAGGATGTAATTTCTTTCGGAGCGTATACGACACTAAGTTCGGCCCCTTCCATTAAGGTAATTCCGGGCTTGACAATAACCTCACTGGCACTTTCAACCCTATATTCAAAGTGTCTGAAAATAATATCACCCGGCCCGGTAACCCCCGGAATCCTGGAAACAGGCGTATAAAAGTATTCTGGCAGGACGATGCTACAATATTCTTTAAAGTATATATCATTGCCACCGACAAATAGCTTGAAAGGTGGCGGAACGGGACATCTTCCCAAAGGATCGATGCCTGATTTTCTATTTAATGAGATCTCATAACTACCAATCTCACTTTCAACTTTATAAACCGCGACTCCGTCTACCATATTCTGAAATACCAGATCTTCTCCCGCATCCGTCACAAATTCATAGTTTTGTGCAAGATTTGTTATTCCTATATATTTTGGCCCATATTGCCCCCCATTACTGACTTTGTATCCTCCATTGGGATAGCCACCCTCAATAATTTCAAATGATGAACCAGGCGCATTCCATAAAAAACTGTTGGCTGTAATTTCCGCAAGCGAATTGTTCGCGCAAGTAGGCAGTACTTCAACTGTAATTATATTGGACTGAAAGGTATAATTACAGGCATTCGTCCCGGCGATCCTAAACGTATGATAACCGGGTGTCAATGATCCCGTAGGGATAGTCGTAGTATTTTCGGAGCCCGATACATTGTAGTTTCCATATGAGTTTCCATCAAGATATAATGTAACCGACTCAATACTGGAATACTGAGTTATGCCCCAGTTCAGGACAAGGTTATTCCCTTTTATTACGCTACCAGGTTGCGCCATATAGAGTCCGGGATTTACTGAAGGATTCTCCCGGGTAATTCTGAAGAAATGCAAATCCAGATGATAATCCCATTCACAAGGTGGAAACCCATTTAAATGAAAGGTCTTTGCCATCACTTTATATTCCTGATTTTGCATGTATACATTGGGGTAATCGTACAAGAATACCTTAATTTTTCGCTCACCCCGGTCAATTGTCACTGCAGGATGGGGACAGTCATTATTGCCATAGTCATCTGGGCCTGTTACACAATATCCAACTTCTCTTTCAACAGCCCAGAGTTGAGTCTTAGTGCCAGGACCAGTACAAGTACCGCTTGGAGGAATTGGTCCCGTATAGGGAAATTCCGCGTATAGTTGATCACAACGCATATAGAAATGTTCCTGGGCGCATAGCGCTCCTGAAAACAGGACCAATATAAACAGCGCGAAATGACGTATCTTCATAAGTTAACTAATAAAAAACCGGATCTACTTCACTTTATAGTTATACCAGGCTTCACTCACCTTCTTCTCACGAACCTGTATGAGCTCTTTAAATGTACTTTTCAATCTTCCGGCATTATCATATTCAAACCGGGTATAAAAATGATCATTATCCAGAATAGCTTCCAACTCCCCGTACTCATTGTATACATAGCTATTCATCATGGCTTCAAAAGGGCAAACCCTGAAATCATCAATATAAACTCCCCGGCTACCTTCGTTTTTCACTGAAAACTCAAGCTTACTCTGAGCCGTCGGCGTAATGTCCAAATTCAACTGGTACCAATTTCTTGCCTTAAGGTTTTCGTCCGGAGTCGCTATATAGTCTTGCCCGTTATGGGTACATTGAAGCTTTACGCCAGCCAGGCCGGCTCCCGGAGCATATACCCATACGGTCGCCCGGTATTTTTTCCCGATATCAACCTGATTATCATTTACGTTAAAATAACAAGCGCTCTTGCCCGGCTCCAGCAATAAGCTTCTTCTTCCGGTATGAACATTCTCAACAGACAGTATCCCCTCTCCTATATGTACACCACCTTCTATCGGGTAGCCCTGCGTATAATATTCAGCTCCGGAGTAGCCAAATTCCTCATATTTCGCATTGTATATTTCTGCAATGACGTTTGTACGTGACGGGTTTTTTCGCAAAGCGGAATAATTGTCATTTATATCTTTCGCCTCCAATGGTGTAGAATACATATCGTACGCGGTTATTGCCGATGTTTTAAGCCAGAAAGAGTTCTGGGGTTGTACATCCGTAGTCCAGGAGTTAAAAACATCGGAAGTATACTGCCCATAATCTAACAAACCATTATGCGTTAGCGAAATATTCAGGTCTCCACCATATATGTACGTTGCGTTAGGTCGCCAGACTGGCTGAACTCCGACACTCTCGACCGGGATACCGGTACTCCAGGTAGAGACGCTGGCAGCAATGAGCCCAACTGGTGTATGATTACTTTCTGACTGAACTTTATATGTCATATTTTTTGCCGTCTGGGTCAGCATATGTTTGTTAGAAGAGTTATGTATTTTCAATCCCATACTGCTGTATGATGGAATTTTATACGCTGGCGTGACTTCTGATACATAATAGTTACCATAACTGTCAGATGCTAATGCTTTTGTCAAAACTCCTGCATAGAAGTCAAACTCAAGATTACGGGATTCTGTCCGGACCCCGTTTTTGTAGAGACGCTCCTGTCTAACCAGTATCGAGGGATATTCAATCCTGCGACTATAAACAAATGCCTTCGCCTGTTCCTCCCCGATAAATTTATACTCATGATATAGCTGCTCTATTTTGCCTTGGTTATTGAAACGTGTCTGAAGCGCAGCCCCATAAGCATTGTTATTAGCAACTTCATCCTCAAGATAAGTATTAACCAAGCGTTCCAGAATCTGGTCTTCATCGCCATATACTGTATATTGTTTCAAGTTACCTACCCTGGAGGTATAATCTTTTAAAACAACCGTTTTCAACCGGTTATCATTCGCGTCTGTTGAAGCTTCCCTTTCAAAATCAGTAAAATCTCCTTCGGCTTCAAATACACTGAATTCATACTCTTTTTTACCAGGCAAATAAACCTCTACATCATACTTATCCTTTATTGATTCCCTAACATATACTTTCTCGTAAAAAACGCCTGGCGGCGGAAGATCACGAGTCATAACCAGCATATTGTATGATTTCCGGTTTATTTTTTTATTCAATTCCTCAGTCAATGCCTCTACGGTACTTTCACATAATATAGACCTTGCCTGAGCAACGAAATAATCGCTGTTAGCCGGCAATTGTACAATGGACTTAAGATTTCCCAATGGCTCATACGATGTAATACCGGTAGATTTTCCTTCATGTTCATAAAAGTAGCTGGTAATAAATGACTGCTGACTTTCCTCCGAATATACCTCAATAGATTTGGTACGAAGCCCCCCGCCAACAGCGCCAAACGGAGCAGAAAAACTTAAAACCCCTCCTAGAGCTATCGGCTTTAAGTAACTGTACTTCATCAATACTCTGGACCCGCAGTTGGCAAATCTCAGGGATTTAATTTCATTCAGCTTCGCTGATAAAGCTGCATTGGCAACCTCAATAGCTCCGGAGCTGACAAGTACTATTTCAGTCAATTCTTCAGGGTATTCTACTATTTCATGTGTAAACGAATTATATTCCGTTGATTCAGAATCCCGTGTTACCTTGTGGGGGAAAGCCAACAATGCCGTAATCTTCACCTTATTTGCTGAAGATAACACAGTTGTCAAATCCAAATCGCTTTCATGAAAACGGATTTCAACATTCCCATTAGATAGCAGCTCGAGACTCTTTAAACTAAGCGATGCTGGCTTATAAACCGCCGATCTGGCATACCGGTCCGCCTCATATTCGATCCGAATCTTGGCTCCCACAGCCGTTTGTATCTCCCTGAGCGACCAGGCATCAATATGTTGCGCAGCCGCTTCAGTAACCCTCCTGGACAGGTTTTCATTCCCCAGATCAACATAATCGGACTTGTACATCCCCCAGACATCATACTTATTCTTGTCATAGTCAGGATTATCCATACCCGTTCCATAAGCAAAAGTAACATCCGGCAAGATGCTCTTACCATGCTTTCCTCTAAAGGATAGAGCTTGCAGGGTTAATTTACCTTTATCAGCACCCTTGCCGGGAGTTTTTCCATCAAAAAACAGATCAAAGCTGTTAGGAGTATTTTTACACAAACTATAATCCGTCCTAAAGCTTATTTCACGTAGGCATCTTGCATTCAATTTATTAATAACAGCTCCGTCATCAATATCAATCAGATTATCATAGTATTCCGGGATACGAACATCTTTGCTGATGCTAACCGGGGTACATTCATCCAGAAGTGAGTTCTCAGGATCAACAAGTATACAATCCTCAAATTCGCCGCTATAAAGAATTGACCGGGAACCATAATTTCCGTTGCTTTTCAGATCACGCAACGATATACTTGAGATCTCCTCCAGTAAAACTCTCTGCAATTCCTGATTTGAAAGCAACAAGATTTTATCCAGCTTTAATGTACTTACCGGAATATCGTAATAATGCATGTCACCGCTTTGGTATACTCTTCCAAAATCATATCCCTGAGGAAGATCAATTTCACTGAGTAATTGCTGACCGGGGTTAAACCCGCCATTGACAATGTCAGCGACACTTTTACCATCTGACTTGAGACTTTTAATGAATATGGCTGTATGCGACCTTGTAGAAACCGCGTCAAGGTAGTAGATCTCTTTTAGGCCCCTCGAATAAAACCGGAATTTCGAGTCAAGATCCTTATGCCAGTCAGTACCCGGATTTCTCCATTTATACGCATCACTCCACATACCATAGTCAAATTTCACCCAGTAACCATAATCATCTTCCGAAAAGCCGTAATTACCTCTGTCAACATAATCAGGTCCCGTAATTCCGGTCAGAAGCCAGGTATACGCGTAAGGCTGCCTCAACAGACTTTCCCTATACACCGTATTGTCTGAATTTTGATTTCTGTAGTATTCATCATAAGCATAAACAGGTAATGAATAATGATAAGTGACTCCCGACTCATTGGTAATCATAAATCCCCCAATCTGATCTCTGAGATTCTGGTTGTCGTATTCATCATATTTTCCCAATGTTCTGGCAGCATAAGAGTCTTCATAAGTGATAAACCCTTTTGTGTAGGCCGTTCCCTGACTGATTTCAAAGTTCGTGAACCACTCGATATGTCTTGAGCCGGCCAAATGATTTGTTGAGTTGTTAAATCCTTGCGGATTAAAATTCCGAATCTCAGGATCTAAGCTGATATAGTTGTCTGGAGCACTGATATCCGGGTACCCGCCTGAGTTGATCTCGAATGAATTAGAAAAATCATTTTTAAATCTAAAATTCACCTTACCTACTTTTCTATTCGTATATCCGTATGTAACATGAAATAAATAAGGATTCTGGTTTTCTTCAACTATTCTTTTTCTAAACAGATGCGTATTTTCAAAAAGATATGGCTTGATAACTCCGCCTATTCCCTGTCCTGTGACAATGTAATCATCAAAAGCCGGAAAACTCCCTCCTTTTTGCTTGTCCGGCTCACCCAGCTCGCCTTCCGGCAGATCTAAGTCAAAAATAGCATATGAATCAAGAGATGGGTTGAGAGAGTGCAAGGGGCTATAAAGATTTTTACCATAATGCAGTGGTCCAAACACGATTGTCTCGTCCTTTTCATCTGACCAATACCGATGATAATTATATCCTAATGAAAAATTAATATTGTATGGTGTCGGGATTATGACATTCATTCCGGAAGTTTCACTTGAAATCTTACCAGCTTTATTAGAGCTCAAATCATAGGTACCGCCCCCTGCGCCAAGTACCGCGGTATTGTTCGATGAGGTACTCAATGATAGCCCTAAGCCATTTCCCCCGATTGATGTTGTTACTGTGTTGAAGTTTGTTGAAACGCTTCCGGAAATACCAAGCTGGCTTGCTCCGCTGACACCCTGTCCGATACTAGCTCCCGCATAATACCCGCCATACGGCTGAACTCCTACACTTGCTCCTATTGTTCCTCCCTGCTCAAAGCTACTCCTGATTCCCAGTCCTACACCCATCCCAAATCCTTTGTAAGTATCATTTGCAAAAGCCAGATTAAACATCGCTTTCCCATATCCGACTCCTACTGAATAGTAATTCGTGTGTCCGCCATCCCAGTATGAATGAACCGATCGGATAACACCATTAAAATCATCCGGAACTCCACTTACATACCGGTTAATGGCTCCCGCGTTAAGGTTCCATCCTAATCCCACCCAAGACGCCTCTAAGTCCGGAGAAATCCCCGCGTGGTACGACAAAGCCAGCGGATAGCCACCCTCCGGTCCCGGCACCTCCAGCAAGGGAATGCTATAGGTAAAATCGCCGGTAGCCAGATTGACCATATCCGTGACGTCTACCGGCTCAAAGCTGCTGAACTCCGGAGCGGTCGGCCCGGCGGTCAGCGCCCAGGAAATCGTCGGCATGAGCGTAGCCTGCAGGGTAGACAGGAGGCATGTCAGACTAAGTATTCGGAGAAAGTAAGGATGCTTTCGGAAAAAGAACATATTCTTTATTTAAGATAAAATCGTATATTAACTACTGGGTTTCGGTTGAAAATCGAGACGAGGTATCCGGTCTATATCCCTACGGGAAAATGGAAACCGCATACCGGCTCCGCCAAAGCCCTGAAAAATGACATCCAACTGCTCAAAGCTTCCCTTTTTCCTGAAAGCCAGTAAAACGGGAGCCGCGCCGGAAATCCCAAATAAGCGCGGAGTGTAATAATCGCTCAGAAATATAGTATCCGACTGGTCAATGACCGCATACACGTACCTGTCCAGCTCAAAAGAGAGCTTTTGCAGATTGTCAGCCAGAGCCGGTACGCCGCCCAGGGGGTCACGGCCATCCTGACTCAGCGAGAGTATAAAATACCAATAGGCATCGTAACGCTCTTCCGCGTTTCTCAACAGGCTGTCATTGATCTCCGGCTTATCGCCCAGCTCCTGCCATACCAGCAGATCCGCGGGACGATAGGTCAGAGAAGCTCGGAGCAAGCCCTGCTCCTCTTTTCTGGTCAGCCCGTTGGCGGGCTCCTGTATGTAGCGTAGCAGCTCTTCATGACTGAGCGTTTCACCACAGGCGCAGAGCAGAAACGACAGGAGCGATACCAAAAAAATATTCCGGATGGGTTCCATTATCTGTTCAGCGCCTCCAGAATCTCCTCCGTAATATCAATATCCCGTTCGGCATAGGCGATATTGCCGTTGGCGGTAGCCAGAATTATTTTATATCCTTGCGCCTTCCCATAGTCTTCAATAACGGCGTTGATGCGCTTCAGCGCGTTCTCCGTCCCCTCCTGCTCTTTCCGCGTCAACTGATTCTGAACCGCCTGCTGATAATTGACCAGACTGTTTCTTTTGGCATTTAATAACTCTACCGACAACTCTTTTTCACGGGCAGTCATGGATCCCAGCTCCCGTTCATGCTTTTTCAGCAGCCGATCAAACTCCGCCGTCAGCGTATCTACATTGGCGGATACTTTGGCGGCCTCGGCCTCCATCTGCTCGCGCAGGGCCCGCATATCCCTGGCCCCCTCCATAAGCTTCATGGTGTCGACATAGGCGATTCCGGAGCGCTGCTGATTGTACAGCAGTATGCCGGCTGCCACCAGAGCGATAAGCAATGCCCCCGTTAGCAGTATCTTTATCTTATTCATTAGTATAATATGGTGATTCTGTCAATTATTCTTCGACGCGTTCGAGGCGCTTTTCCAGCGCTTCCATTTTTTTGTTCTGCTCGATCAGATACAAGGTCAGCTCCTCTACTTTTTGGAGCAACAGGGCGTTCATGGCGGCCAGCTCAAAGCCCTCCTTTTCCACAGTGGCCGCGGAAGGTACCTGAGGCAGATGACGGTTTTCCTGAATAAAGCTTTCCACTTCCTCCAGAGGAGTCAGCTTATAATCGGGAGCGAATACATAATCCGGCCAGTTGGCGGCCAGGCGTACCTTCACTTCCTCTACCAGCATTTTGCCTTTGACCATCAGCTTGTAATTGTCCTGAGGATCGGGCAGGGTGATATTGGGATCAAGAGGATCGAAGCCAATGGCCACATAGGTACCGGAATTGGGATTGAGCGCCAATGGAGCTTTGGAAGACTGGATCCAGGAATAATTGGAGGAATGAGAGCCCAGGCGCAAGCCGGGCGTGGCGATATCAACGGCGGCCTCGGTACCGGAGATACGGGCTACGCCATTGTGGACATGCAAGCGATCGGCGATATTGGAAGCGACGCCGATACCAATTTTGTCTTTTTGCACAACAAGGGACGAGGAGCCAGTGCCATTGTTGAAAATGAGTTTTTTATCACTGTCTTCTGTACGGACAACAAAATCTCCTACCAAGGCGTCCGTTGAATAATGCCCATTGACCGCTACCGAAGCCATGGTCAGCTCCGTGATCTCCCGTCCTATATTGACCGTCGAAGAGTTCGCGTTCGATCCTGAAAGACCAACCAGTACCGATCCGCTAAAACCGGAAACAATCTTCAGTTTAGCCGCTCCGGAGGGCAAGCTATTCATTCCGATATTTCCATTTAGCCTATTTAATACCAGCATATTGTTTGACTCAGGCGAGTTTATATAGAAACGGTCGGCCGCAGCGTCATGCTTTAAGTTAAAACAACTATATCCGGAGCCATCCTTAAAAGTAATTTGGGCGGATGCCATGTTATTATCCGGACCCTTCAGAATCATTCGTATCACATCCGGACCGTCACCAATATTAATATCTTTGCTAAAACTGGCAACACCATTGACAATCAATGAGTCTGAGACTATTGCTTTGCTTTTAAAATACGCTGGATGCTGCACCGCGAGGCCAAAACCTGTTGGAATACTAAAATTCGCCGGCCCACCAGGTGTTCCATAAGTTGTCCCAACAACTAACGAGGGCATCGCGACCAAATCATCAAAACGAAACGGTGCTACCGGCCCATTATATGGATTATATGAAGTTGCCCAAGATTGCGTGCTGAACCGTATCTCATCCAGATTATCCATAAAATGAATCCCTTTTTTCCCGCTAAAAGACAAGTGAACACCTCCTGTTCCCCAGTTCGGAAAAAAACTCCTTTCAAGCAGGAAGTCATTGACACTCCTATCATCTTTTAATCTAATACCTGCAGATGAAGTTGGCAGATGATTTTGCTGGCCATGCAAAGTCAGATTAGCATTATTATTATATATATGCAGCGGATATGCCGGTGTGTTCGTCCCTATCCCCACACCCGTACCGGAACTATTCGTTCCAATATCACTTGCTCCATTGGGTAAATTCAACAACTGCGCCTGTGTGGTCACCGCCATAAAAAGGCTCAAAAAGATCAATCCGGCAATACGATGGTTTAACATTATAAAAGATGTATAGTATTAAAAGGAACTAAAAGACCAAAAATAACAAGGGGTCATTAATTTACAAAATAAAAAAGCAAACGCCCGCGAATTATAATTTCGACAAACAGCTTGTTTTATAATATAGTACAACAAATCCTTTCAAAATGACAAATCCGTCACTATCGACAAGGGAAAATGGAAAAAAGGCGCGGATGGACGAGAGTCCGGAACAACACATACAAGGCGACTACCTTCCCGCAGACAACCATTCTTTTATAAACGCCGCGAGCTCCTCCGCGTTTTTTCGGTGCTGCCTTATATTGGGATGATAGTCGCAGCCAAAACCATAGGCTCCCTGGCCGCTCATCTCAAAAAACGCGACCCGGCTATCGCCCGCCTGACGCGTGGCGGCCTGAATATATCGCCGGCAAACGGAAGCCGCTTTGACGCCCGGAGGCCAATGGTCGTTGATCATGGGCCCCATAAGACACAGGATACGGACGCCGGGGTAATACGCGGCGATACGCTTCAAAAAATTGGCGTAGCCATTGACAAACGCGGCCGAATCGGGAAGACTGTGGGCGAAGTCGTTTGTACCCAGGTTGACCGCCACGATATCGGGTTTCCAGAGGGCGAAATCCCACTGGCTGGTCGAATCGTCCGGATTGATCCGCTGATAAAGCTCAGGTAACGTACCGCTCGTCGACTGATCATAGTTGCGAACGACTCCCCGCCCGCTATACGCTACGGCTACATAGCGCGCGTTCAGGTACCGGGCGGCGACGCTTCCATAGCTCATATAATTGTTTTCCGTAGCTCCTGAAAAGCCGCAATGGGCGTCGTCGCCCTCGTTGCCATACCCGCAGGTGATCGAATTGCCGACAAATTCGATCCGGAGACCGGCGGTATCGGGAGGGAAAGCCAGCAGCCCCGCTCCGGGATCAAGCCCTAGTCCTCTGAAGGTAGCTTTGCCGCACAAGGCCTCGGTACGCTTGTAAAGCCGCAGGGTATGCGCGGTATCGCGGAGATTTTCCGCCACCTTGACAACATGCTTTCCTTCCGGAACTTCCACCACCATTAAAGAATCGTCTATAAAAACATTGTAAAAGCCGGAATGGGGGCGACCATAGGAATCAAGGGCGCCGAAGCTCTCGTTGCCAATGAGCAAAAAACAACTGGTACCTGTAAAAACCGCCTGAATCTCTATACCCGGATAATAAAACGCGTACTCTTCCGGATCGGTATAGTCAATACGGCCAAGATAGCGAAACATGGTATCGGAGGGGGGAACGATTTTCCAATCCCGGACCTGGGCGATTACCGTCGAGGAGCTGGCGACAATGGCAAGAAATAGTATAAAAAGCCTCATTGATCTATTTCGTATACAAAACGGGTCAATAGCCGAAACACATCCTCAAACTCCGTAAGGGGAAGCGTAGCCGGCACATCGTAAATATCATGATAGGCCGCGATACCGCCCAACGTATA
This sequence comes from Bacteroidota bacterium, assembly GCA_023391415.1. Lineage (GTDB taxonomy): Bacteria > Bacteroidota > Bacteroidia > Cytophagales > Cytophagaceae > SpSt-227. The sequence continues at coordinate 295,599 of JAEWAY010000033.1, forward strand.
TACAAAAAACGCGGGAACCCCCGCTTCGGAAAAGAAATAATGATCCGAATTGGCCGCCTCTCCTCTTTTCCTTATTTCCTTCAGCAACCCCGCTTCCCCGTTGATACGACTCAGTTTGGAAAAGTACTCCGGCAATACCTCGCCGTTGACCACCATGAGACCGTCTTCGCCGGTACCCAGCAGATCCATATTGATCAGAAAACGGATTTTTTTGAGCGGGAATACCGGGTGTCTCACATAATGCTTTGACCCGACAAGACCAGCCTCTTCCGCTCCAAAAAGCATAAAAGCGATCGAATAGTCAGGCTGATTGTCAGGATGGGAGTAATACTCGGCCAGTTGCAGCAGCATAGCCACGCCACTGGCGTTGTCGTTGGCCCCGGGAAAATATACTTCCCGGCCCATACCTCCGAGATGATCGTAATGGGCGGTAAAGACGATGTATGTATCCGGATCTTCCCGGCCTTCGACATAAGCGAGAATATTCCTGCTTTTGTATCCCTCGCGCAATTCCGCGTCCACACGATACACCACCCGTTTGGAACCGGCGGGAAACGAATCCGCCAGAACCTTAAAAAAAGGATTGCTGTACTGGGAAGTGGACAGGCCCGCGGTCAGCTTTTTCTCCTCGAGCTCGACGATACACCTGGCCGAATAGGCTTTCCGGATATACTCAAGGGGCATCTCTACCAGACGTCCCAGATCTTTGCCATGATACACCAGCGCCTTTTTCCGCAGGTCGCTTTTCAAAAAAGCTTCCGCTGCTTCCTTTCGGGCAAATATATTGGTATCCAGGGGGACGATCTTCGCTCTTCCTTTTCCTCCGGCCGAAAAAGAATTGACAATGTACGAAGCTCCCGGTTTCAGCTTCCGGATATTGGTACGCAGCGCGCACCTGCCGGGAAAGGTATTGATATTATAATGAAAATACTGAAAATAATCAGCCGCCTTTTGAAAAGGCGTTAAACCAAATTCCCGGAAACGATCCCTCAGAAAAACCGCGGCGAGGCTGTCGCCGGAAAATTCCGCGCCGCGCCCATACATGCCCGGAGCGCACAAGGTATCGATGTACGCGCGGGCCTGGACGGAAGATTGCGCCCGGCAATCCGCCATCGACAGGCATAAACTGAAAAATGAAAGGAGGACGAACGCTCGCATGACAACCATTCAGGAGTTAAAAATTTACTTTATAAGCAAGGAGAAACACGATCCATCCGGCCAGGGCTCCGACCGAATCGGCTACGATATCCATCACTTCAAAGCTCCGCCCGGGTATAAAACCCTGGACAATTTCAATCAGCCCCCCATAGCCTATGGTAAGGATAAGCGCCAGTTTTACCCGATTGTCGCGCGCGTAGGGGTAGGCGTACTGTCTGGTAAATCCCACGATCAGCAGGAAGGACTGAACAGCGAATACCAGCGCGTGCGCCAGTTTGTCAAAGCCCGGTATATACCCCATTTTCGGCATATTGTTCCCGGGCGTCAATGTCAAAACGAGAATGATCACCGCCCAGATAAACGGAAACAGGGTATACCGGAAAAACATGATCTACATTCCGATCTTTTCCTTGTACTCCGACGCGGTCAGCAAGTTGTCAAACTGAGACTTGTCGGCTACTTTGACCTTGATCAGCCAGCCATCGCCATAGGGATCGCTATTGACGAGCTCGGGCTTGTCGTCAATAGCTGAATTGACTTCCAAAACCTCTCCGGTCATCGGCATAAACAAATCCGATACGGTCTTTACCGCCTCGACGCTTCCAAAAATTTCATCCTGCTCTACCGTATCGCCAATCGTGTTGATATCCACATAGACGATATCGCCCAACTCGCTTTGAGCGAAATCTGTAATGCCGATGATAGCCGTGTCGCCGTCAAGGCTGACCCACTCATGCTCTTCCGTGTACTTTAGTTCTTCTGGGAAATTCATAAAAGTTGTTTTTATTCAAAAATACATGCTTTTTTTAAAATAGGAAGTCCCCCGCGAATGTTTTAAAAATCACGGAAGAAAATACGGAAGCGAAATCTTCATCCCCATACATGGTCTCACGCGCTTTTTCACGGTCAACAGGAAAAATACGAATGAATCAGCGCTTTATGATAAAGTCTCTTAAATTCCAGATACCTGTCCGAAAATGGCTTTTGCTCCTCTATAAACTTTCTAAATCGCGGGTTAGGCGCCAGCTTGACAAAATCGTCCTCGCAATTTACTCTGACATAACGGACATAGGAGGGCGACAGAGGGAGTTCCAATATCGCGTACATGTTCCTCAGATTTTTTACAATCTCGTCCTGCAGACACTTTTCCATGAAATTAACGCTGAGCTAAATTTAAAATAGTTTCAATACCTAGTATATGTAAAGCGAAATTCACGGGAAAAAATTCCCTCGGCGGGGAAAAGATTCCGCTTCGCGCGCCAGCCCTTCACCCCCGCGTCTCTATCATAAAGCCGAATAAAAGATTTATAAACACGATAAGAGGCTGTTTTAAAGCAAATTGACAACCAGACGCGATCTCCTGAAAAATGCTCCGGATAACATTCATAAGCCAAAAAGAATTTATCTGATAGCAACCTTCTCCGTCATGTACCGCTTTTATACGATTCTCCGCCTTTTTCTTCTTTGCTCCGTATTGGCCGAAGCTCAGATCCAAAAAGGAGACTTTCTGGTCTCAGCAGGTGGCGTTTTTAATTTTCAGAACAATAAGCGGGACGAGGATCTAAGCCTGATGAAAGCCTATGAATCGGCGCTTATACAAGACAAAAGCGACCGCTGGACCGTATGGATCAACCCTGCTTACGCCGTCAGCGGACGCTGGCTCCTCGGCGCGGAGTTATCCTTTACGCGAACACAGTCCGTCGAAAACTACTATACCTGGTACATGGAATTGTCTCCACCGGGTCATATTCCCGTTTCACCAGCCAACCGCGTACACGCGTACTATACCTCAAAAATTCAGAATACCATACTCCGGGCCGGGCCGAGCGTGGCCTGGAGCGGCAACCTCCAGAGCAAAACGGTTTTTGTCCTGCGGGGATCAATATACATGCATTATTCCAAAACAATCTATGACTACAGGCATCCATTCAGTGATTATTACAATCACAGCTTCAAAACCGGAATAGGTGCGTATATAAAGCCCACTATTCTCTATTTTATCACCCAAAGGGCGGCGCTTGAAATCACTCCGCTACAATTGATCTATGAACAGACGACGGGCGAAAATCCGGAAGGATATTTTGGCTTAAACGCGATTCTTTCTCCAATAAGCATAGGCCTAAACTACCGATTATGAGAACCAGAATAGCTCTTCTATCGCTGCTAACCTATCTGGTCATACACGCCCAGGGCCAGATTGCCGGACCTCCTGTATTTGTGAGCGGAGACTTGTCGTTCGAGAAAAATAGTTTTCACCTCCTATCACCCCGGATAGGAGTATTTGTATCGCCAAAGGACGCTTTGGGAGCGGTATACTCCTATAATTCTGACAAACGACTACGTAGCTCGTCAAATCTGTCTTTGTTTTATCGAAGGCATGTAACCTTGTCGGAGACTGTTTTTTTGTTTATCGAGACTTCCGCCGGAGCCGGAAAAGGCCGAAGCCGCGCGCTGAAGGGTCTCGGCGCCCATGATATCCAAACAGGAGAAGCCGCGCTTCGCGTTGGTTTTTTCATGTACCTTACCCCGACCCTTTCCAGTGAATTCACACCCTTCGCCTTCCTCTACCGGCTGGAGAAGCGCGAAGGACAAGGCTCTGTAACCAGCAACTCCTTAAGCGGTATGGTTTCATTGGGAAATCATATCGGCTTAAATATCCATATTGGCAAAAAATCCGGAACTACAACAGACAAGCCGGAAAATCTCAGCGATAGAAAACTGTTGTCGGGCGAAATGAGCATTGTTCAAAACAGCGGTCTGAATATCCGGCAATTTTCTTTTTCTCCTTACATCGGCATATTCATAACCAACTGGATAGAGGCGGGCATGTCCATGTCTGTCCTCTCAAGTACTCAAAGCGCGTTTGACGTTACCAGCGCGTACCAAGAACAATACTCGACCATGGCCTTTCATCTCGGTCCCCGTATCCGCCTCTATCACTGGCTAAACCCTTATACCGGCCTTTTCGCTCAGGCCCGCCTGGAGGGAACTTTCGCCTTCTCACAAACGAACAGGCGGCACGCCCAATATACCAGCAGTCAGATCGGACCATGTGGCGGCCTATATATCGGATTCAGCCACTTTCTCACAAAACGGACGCTGATCGAAGCGACCACCAATATCTATTTGATTGAGCGACATTCTTTTTCGCCGATGCTGAGCCAGATGAAAATATCGCTGGGCTTCTTGCTTGGACGAGCGGCCGGAGAATAATCCCCCGCTGATTAGCGGATACAAAGTTTCAGGAAAACCCCGGTTCGTAGTCTCCAATCCTTTCTCGAGCGCGACAACCATTTTTTTCATGGAACAGTTGAAGCCTATCTTCCGTCTTCACGAGACCCGGAAGCCTCCCGCGCCATGACTACCTCACCCTATTATTATCGTTTAACAAGCTTTTCACGCGTTTCTCCAATCGGAGAAGAAGGTAATAATTAATCGTTTTATTACATTAAAAAAAATACTACTGCCTATTCTTCCTATCTTTATTCCGATAAGAGTTTTCGTGTATACTACCATCATATGAGGTACCTTATTTTTCTTTTACTTAGTTTTTTATCAGTACACGTTTCCGGAAACGAGGGAGGATATACGCTAACGACCGCCGAGTCTTCCATCATTCTGACCAATGAGCGTCTGCTCGTATATGAAGACACTTCCAACGCTTTCATAAAACCTCCCGCGGGCGTGGCCTATAATAAACAACCGGGGGTTTATCTGAGCAACCCGCGTCCCTACGCGACCTATTGGGCGAAAGTGGAACTGTCCGACGCGTCGGACAGTCATCGACACTGGTTTTTTGTTTCTCACAATACCAGCATCGACTCTTTGGATCTGTTTGTCGCGGATGGCGACTCTATCCTGTTTACGAAACACTATCGCTTAAAGGAAAATACGTTGGCCTCGCGGGATGTCATACATAAAAGCGCTACCTACACATTTCCGCTACCCAAAGACAAGCCGGTGAACTTATACATCCGGTTGAAAAATAAAAACACGGGTCAGTATAGTTTTGGACTCTATGAGCACGCCTCCTTTATAAATACTCAGATTTACGATTATTTTTCCCTGGGCTTATTTTATGGGAGCCTGTTTCTTATCGCGTTATACCATTTCTTGTTTTTCTTCAATCTGCGTGAGCGCTTTTATCTGTTTTACGCCTGGTATATAATTATGCAGGCGCTGTACATGAGTTTCCGGGACGCCGCCGCGTATGTGTTTATTTTCCCCAACCACCCGGGCTGGATAGAACCGGGCTACAATCTGGTACTTTTTCTGCTCTCACTATCCGTACTATTATACGCGCGGTATTTTCTGGCCCTCAAAAACTACAGGATTTTCAATATAACCATAGTCGTCTATTCGATCATCAGGGTCTTATTGCTTTTTCTGATCGCCAATTACACCATTTACACGATGGCCTACGATATGCTCGCCTTATGTATCGCGGGGGCGTTTTCGGTAGTTTCATTGGCTCAACGCCAGAAAACGGCTTACCTGTTCTGTATAAGCATAGGCATCGCTCTGGCGGGATACGGAATCAATTTTTTATGGCACGCGGGCGCCATAACCGCCACGGCTTCCTCTTTTTATTCACTCTATTATACCATTATCTTTGAAGCTCTATTACTAGCTTTCGCCAACGCCTACCGTCTGCGAAAACTACAACAGGAAGCGCAGCAACGTCTCTTCTTAGAACAAGAACTGCAAATGAATTTGTTGAAGATATCTACTCAAAACCAGATTATACAAGAGAAAACAGACGACATGGATACCTTTTTGTATCGGGCGTCGCACGATCTGAAAGGACCATTGAGATCGATTGACGGGCTTTGCTCACTGGGCCAGAAAGAACCCGAACAGGCTCCGGTATACTTCAGGCTCATATCCAATACTTCCAAACGGTTGCAGGGAATCTTGAATACGATCCTTCAATTAACGAAGCAGAACCGGCAGGCCATTCACATTGAAAGGGTAAAGCTCCGGGAACTTGTGGAACACTGTCTGGAGGAGCACCGGCAAGAACTCCTGGAGGAGCCCGGAATCCATTTTACGCTGGATATTCCGGCCGATACCGCTGTGGATACGGAAAAATATTCTTTGTACTCCGTATTGCAAAACATAATTGAAAACGCCATCAAATACATCGACACAGCGAAATCCAGGCCTGAGATCCGGATCTCGTATCACAAAGACCAATCCATGCACCGTATTGAATTCTGGGACAACGGGATCGGAGTACCGCGGGATACATTGGAAAATTTGTTTCAAATGTTTTACAGAGCCAACGATACCAATAAAAGCGGCGTCGGCCTGGGTCTTTTTATCGTAAAGCAAACACTTGACAGACTCCACGGTAAAATTACATTTGAGTCGGAAGAGCGCGTATATACAAAGGTGACGGTTGAATTGCCACTCGCGTATTTGAACTCGCTATAACGCGAAGTTGCCAATTGAGCCGGTCAACAGTAATAAAACCACTCCGGCTAAACTCTTCCCTTGATTCGCGAAATCAATTTTACTCCGATTTAGCTTCCTCGTTCTCGATAGTCTTTACCATAGAGTCTTCACCACCTGGTTCTTCAAAAAAACGTTTCTGGAAGATCAGAATCAAGGCCACGCCTACAAAAATGGCGGCGTCGGCGATATTGAAGATAGGCCACAGAGGATAGTATTGGCCTCCTAAAAAGGGAACCCATTCCGGAATCCAGCAATTACAGATGTCGATATAAAACATATCGATCACCTGGCCGTGAAACCAGGGAGTCGGAGAGCCGGCGGGAGCGTTGCCCAGAAATACGCCATAAAAGGCGCTATCCACAACATTGCCAATGGCTCCTCCCAATATCAACGCGATACACCAAAGCAATCCGGAATGTACATTCTTTTTAATCAGCGTAAAGAGATACCAGGCGATACCGACCATCGCGAACATCCGGAATACGCTAAGGATCAGCTTTCCGTAATCACCGGCGATTTTAAGGCCAAAGGCCATTCCCGGATTTTCCGTATAATGAAGCTTAAACCAGTCGCCAAAAATCGGAATTTCATATCCGTTAAACCCAAAAGGTTTGTACATATAATGGTAAGCGGCAAGCTTTACAACCTGATCCAGCAGGATTATTCCCAGGCTCAAAAAATAAAATTTCGCGTATTTCATCTTTACATTAAAAAAAGCAAATGGGGTCAGGCCGCGATAGACAGCGGCCCGCCAATATATAAGCGACTATCGTTTACAGACTCTTGAAAACGGACAACCGGCGAAAGAGTTAACATTCGATCTTTAAAATCAACTGATGATCGTCCATTTCGACTACGCGTCCATCCACCACGACTTCGGCCAGATCCAGCGAAGTAGCCTGAGTTTCTCTACAAATATATTCCTTATTGGATTCCAGAGCCGAATTGACCAGTTCATCCACTTTCTGAACGGTAATCCTGATTTTGTCCTGCACCTCGAGTCCCATATCCTTGCGAAGATTTTGCACCCGGTTGACAACATCCCTCGCTATGCCTTCTCTTTTCAATTCCTCCGTAATAGTAATGTCCAAAGCTACCGTCACGGCTCCTTCCGAAGCGACAGACCAGCCGGGAATGTCTTCAAAACTCAACTCCACGTCTTCCGGCGTAATAGTCACTACATCCGGAATGGACAGGTCAAAACGGCCATCCGCTTCCAACCGGCGTATATCTTCCTGGGACATGGCGGCGATCGCGTTGGCCAGATCCTTCATCCTGGCTCCATATTCCTTACCAAGCTTTTTGAAGTTGGCCTTGATTCTCTTTTGCAAAAGTCCCGCGTCTTTCAAAAACTCGATGGCCTTGACATTGACTTCCGCCAGAATAATCTCCTCAACGGAAGCGATCTGTCTCTCCATCTTCTCGCTAAGCACCGGAATCAGCACCTTGCCCAGAGGCTGACGCACCTTCAGATTATGACCTTTGCGCAGGCTATGCACCAGCGACGATATCCGCTGCGCGAGGCTCATACGCTCTTCCAAGTCAATATCGACGCCACTTTCATCCGCTTTGGGAAAATCGGTAAGATGGACGGAAACCGCGTTTTCCTTTTCCGTCACCGCGTTCAGGTCGAGAAACAAGCGCTCCATATAAAAAGGAGCTATCGGCGCCGACAGTTTCGCGACAGTTTCCAGGCAAGTATAAAGCGTCTGATAAGCCGCCTTTTTATCCTCATTGTATTCCCCTTTCCAGAAGCGCTTTCTGTTGAGCCGCACATACCAGTTACTGAGATCGTCAATCACGAAGTCCTGAATTTCGCGGGCGGCTCTGGTAGGTTCATATTCCGCGTAGGCTTCATCCACTTTCTTTATAAGGCTGTTGAGCCGGGACAAGATCCAGCGGTCGCTTTCGGTACGTAGCTCCAACAATACATTGGGAGAGTCGTATCTGAAGCTGTCCAGATTGGCGTATAACGCGAAAAAAGCGTACGTGTTCTGAAGTGTTCCAAAAAAACGGCGCTGCACCTCGACTACCCCGTCCATGTTGAACTTAAGATTGTCCCAGGGCGGCGCGTTTACGATCATATACCAGCGCGTGGCGTCGGGGCCATACGCGTCGATGGTTTCAAACGGATTGACTACGTTGCCGAGACGCTTGGACATCTTGTTTCCGTTTTTGTCCAGAACAAGTCCATTGGCGATCACATTCTTATAAGCGACCTTGTCAAACAGCATAACGGCCAGCGCGTGCAGGGTAAAAAACCAGCCTCTGGTCTGATCGACTCCCTCCGCTATGAAATCCGCGGGAAAGTTATCTCTAAAAACTTCTTCATTCTCAAACGGCCAGTGCCACTGCGCGTATGGCATCGCTCCGGAGTCAAACCAGACGTCGATCAGATCGGCTTCACGATTCATAGGCTTGCCGGTATCGCTGACCAGTATCACCTCATCCACATACGGGCGATGAAGATCTTTGGGAGAAGACTGTAAAAGGCCCAAAGCCTTATTGGCCTTTTCTATCTCCTCGTTCAGCTCGGCCATCGATCCGATACATTTCTCCTCTTTCCCATCCTCTGTCCTCCAGACCGGCAATGGAGTGCCCCAGTACCGCGAGCGGGACAGGTTCCAGTCTACCAGGTTTTCGAGCCAGTTGCCAAAGCGGCCGCTTCCGGTGGAAGCCGGTTTCCAGTTGATGGTCTTGTTCAGTTCCACCATTCTTTCCTTCAAGGCTGTAGTCCGGATAAACCAGGACTCCAGCGGATAGTAAAGAACCGGCTTGTCCGTTCTCCAGCAATGAGGATAGCTGTGTTCGTATTTTTCTACCTTAAAGGCCTTGTTTTCCGTTTTCAGCTTAATCGCGATGCGCTCATCGACCGTCAGGTACTTGTCTCTGCCCTGTTTCAACCGTTCGGTTTCCTTTTGCTCGACCGTCAGGTATTCTTCTTTCACATATTCCAACGCGAAGTCGGATACCTCTTTCACAAATCGCCCCTGCTTGTCCACCAGCGGAGCGGGATCGCCTTCCTCATCCACGACCAGAATCGACGGAATATTATTTTGCTTGGCGACCCTATAGTCGTCCGCTCCGAACGTAGGCGCTATATGCACGATACCGGTACCATCTTCCGTACTTACAAAGTCTCCGACAATCACCCGGAACGCGGGCGCTTCGGGCTGTACATAAGGCAGGAGCTGCTCATAGTCCAGACCAGCGAGATCTTTTCCTTTATATGTCTCCAATACTTTGTATGGAATCAACTTGTCGCCCGGCTTATAGTCTTCAAGGGCCAGAGCGCTGGCTTTCTCGGCAAAGTATTTACCCATCAGGTCTCTGGCGAGCACCACTTTTACCGCTTCGCTGGTATATGGATTAAAAGTTTGCACCAGGACATAGTCGATATTGGCTCCCACCGCCAGAGCGCTGTTGGACGGCAATGTCCACGGAGTGGTCGTCCAGGCCAGAAAATGGATAGCGGAGTCATAATGCTCTTTGAAAAGGGCTGTTGCCCGCTCTTTCGCCTGCTCTGACAATCTGAACTGAGCGACGATGGTCGTATCTTTTACCTGCTTGTAGCAGCCAGGCTGGTTAAGTTCATGCGAACTCAATCCGGTACCCGCCGCGGGTGAATAAGGCTGTATGGTATGGCCTTTGTAAAGGAGGTCTTTATCGTACAGTTTCTTGAGCAGGTTCCAGAGCGACTCGATATAGTCTTTTTCAAAAGTAATATACGGATCTTTCAGATCCACCCAGTAACCCATCTTTTCGGTCAGGTCGTCCCACTGGCCTTTGTATTTCATGACCGCTTCGCGGCATTTTTGATTATATTCCTCGATGGATATTTTTTTCCCGATATCCTCCTTGGTTATCCCAAGCTCCTTTTCTACCTGTAGCTCTACCGGCAGACCATGCGTATCCCAACCTCCCTTACGTTTTACCTGAAATCCTTTCTGGGTTTTATAGCGACAAAAAATATCCTTTACCGTACGGGCCATGACATGGTGAATACCCGGAGTGCCGTTCGCCGAAGGCGGTCCTTCATAAAAAGTAAAGGAAGGAGCGCCTTCCCTTATCTGTATTGACTTTTCAAAAATCTGGTTCTCTTTCCAATAAGACAGTACGTCTTTTCCTGTCTGAGCCAAATTGGCGTTTTTATACTCGTTGTACTTCTTCACCTTGTAACCTGGTATTCGTTTGTAGTTCGGATTTTGTCTCCAACTGAAGTTTGGATATATCTATTTCTTCATCTTCATCTTCGGTATAAAATCTGCGCTGATCTGGTATAAGCGTAAACAGATTGTTCCGATATCCTTTGTTTGCCGTGATCAACATGGAAGGCAACAAAGTCAGATTCGTAAACATGGCGAAGAAAAGCGTGATGGAAGTAAGTATTCCCAACGCGACGGTTCCTCCAAAACTCGAGAACGCGAATATCACAAATCCGAAGAATAAAACAATAGACGTATAAATCATGCTTACACCCGTCTCTTTAAGCGCTTTAGTTACCGACAATAGAACATTGCCGTCGCATAATTTCATCTCCTGCCTGTATTTGCTCAAAAAATGAATCGAGTCGTCCACCGCGATACCAAAGGCGACACTAAAAATTAACGCCGTACTTGGTTTTAAAGGAATGGAAAAAAGGCCCATAATACCCGTCGTCAAAATCAATGGGATGACATTCGGTATTAAAGAGATCAATACCATCTTCAGATTCTTGAACAGCAAGGCCATCACGATACTAATGCTAAGAATCGCGAAAAAAAGACTTTCTCTCAATCCATCGATCAGAAATTGGTTTCCTTTAAGAAAAAGGAGGGTAGTACCCGTAATCCGGACCTCAAAATCCGTACCCGCGAAAATTTCCTTGGCCGCGGGCATGATCTCTTTTTTTATCAGAGCGTCCATAAAGTCAGATCCCCGGTCGGCGACCTTCGCTGAAAAACGCGCCTGACTGCCAAGGGAGTCCACCAATGAGTTCACAATTCCCTTACTATCGTCGCTTTTCCCCAGATAGCGAACTATAAACAATTGTTCGCGACTGGAAGGCAGACGATATTGGGCGGGATTGCCATTATAAAACGCCTGGGTCGCTCCTTTTACCACATTCAGAATCGACAAGGGCGCGCTTACGTGGTCAAGCGACTTCAGATAGGTTTCAAACTCTTCCAGCTTCTCCAGATTCTCCAGCTTCATCACTGACTTGGGTTTCTTGAGATCGACGACGACCTCAAGCGGCATGACGCCTCCAAAGTTATCTTCAAGAAACGCCAGATCCGCCTTTACATCGCTTTTCGAAGGCAGGTCGTCGACCATATACGATATGCTCTTGACTTGAAAAGCTCCGTAGACTCCCACACAGATCACCACGATCATTACTGAGTAGACCAGACGTCTTCTGCGAAGCGCTCCTGTCTCCAGAATATGCAGAATTTTCTTCAGCGCGCTTAAGTCCAAATGCTTTAATTGTTTCGAATCCGGGGCGGGTAAATAAATCAGCAAAGAAGGTATAATCATGTTGCTGATCATAAACGTCGACATGGATACGACTCCAGCGGTAAGTCCAAACTCTTTAATGATGGAAATATCGGTAAAATACAAGACGAAAAATCCAAGCGCCGTCGTAAAGTTGGTCATAAGGGTCAAAGCGCCGATTTTCTGGATACACCGGCTGACCGCTTTAACCTTGTTTCCGTGCTTGCGGAATTCCTGATGGAACTTATTAAACATGTATACGCAATTGGGAATGCCAATTACGATAATCAGCGCCGGAAGTATACCAGTCAACAGGGTTATCTTGAAGCCAAGCAGGACCAGAATACCCAATGTCCATACGACTGTCGTGATAATGATTAGGAATGTCAATAAAACGGTATGCCAGGAACGGAAAAAAGAAAAAAGTACGGCGGAGGTAACGATCGCGGCGAGAATCAGAAACAACTTGAATTCGCCCTGTACTTCCTTGACCATGATGGCGCGGACATAGGGCAATCCCGCGTAATGCATGGAAATCGACGTTTCCGCGCCAAAGGCGTCCGCTAGAGCGAGTACGTCGTCCACAACCGCCGCTCTTCTCGCCGAGTTGAGCACGTCCTTATCGATCGCTATGGCGACAAGCGTGGCGCCCGTTTCCGGATTCATGATCTGATTCTCAAAGATCTTGACTTCAGAAGCCAATTTCAACAAACTATCAAGCTCGGCTTGCGTTTCTGGCAATCGGTTAAAAACAGAAGCCAATTCAAACCGACTGATTTCATTGTTTTTATGAATCGTTCGAAGTGTCGGAATCGATATGACATCCTTGATCCCTTCCACTTTGTTCAACTGGTCGCATAGCATGTAAAATTTCTGGAAATTTTCCAGTCGATAGAGCTTTTCATCCTTCATCCCCAGTACCAGCATATTGCCGTCTTCCCCATACTGACTTCGGAATTTTTCATAGTACTCCAGGTCGGGATCGTTTTTGGGGACAACCTTGACAAAGTCGTAGGTCATTTCAACCCGCGTGGCCTGATACGCCATAAATAACGTCGCTGACGCTAGGACGATCAGCAGTATCAGACGATTCTTAATAATGAAACTGGAAATTGGCGTCCACATAGATTAAGCAAAATGTGTTCAAATGTACTAATTTTAGATTATACTCCCGCGTTCATGAGATAGTAGGGGCAAAATCAGCGCGACGGTGTACCGGACATCCATTATAAAGACATGAGGTCGAACGCGTATATGTCCAACCTCATTCAGGAATTTTTAGTTTCAGGCGACTTCTTCTTTTTTACCTTCTTTTAACTTCTCCGCGTTTTCCGCGATTCTAAGTTGCTCGATAAAATCGTCGATGTTCCCATCCATCACGTTTGGCAGGTTATACACAGTGTAGCCGATCCGGTGATCGGTCACCCTGCCCTGAGGATAATTGTAGGTACGAATTTTTTCCGAACGGTCGCCGGACTTTACGAGCGATTTCCGGGTAGCTCCCATCTTCTCGTTATGCTTTTGCACTTCAAGATCATACAACCTGGAACGCATTACCTTTAGCGCTTTCTCAAAGTTCTTGATCTGCGACTTCTCATCCTGGCAACTAACTACGAGACCCGTCGGAAGGTGCGTAAGACGAATAGCGGAATACGTCGTATTGACGGACTGGCCGCCCGGGCCCGAGGAGCAAAAGGTATCCTTGCGGATATCGTTCATGTTTAGCTCAATATCCACGTCTTCCATTTCGGGCAGCACAATGATACTGGCTGCCGAAGTATGGATACGGCCCTGGGTCTCCGTTTCAGGCACTCGTTGTACCCGATGCACACCCGATTCGAATTTCAGTTTTCCAAACACGTCTTCACCGGAAATCCCGATAATGATTTCCTTATATCCACCGGATGTCCCCTCCGTAAAGTCCATCACCTGAAACTGCCAGTGCTGCATCTCGGCGAAACGCTGATACATTCTGTACAAATCGCCCGCGAAAATTGAAGCCTCGTCGCCACCGGTTCCGGCACGGATCTCCATAATGACGTCTTTGCTGTCGTTCGGGTCTTTGGGAATCAGCAATTCCTTGATCACTTCTTCCATTTCCTCCCTCTTCGGTTGCAGCTCCTCCAGTTCAAGCTTGGCCATCTCCCTGAATTCCTGATCCTTTTCCGTCGCGAGTACGCTTTTGGCGGACTCTATATTGGACAAAAGGGTTTTGTACTCCTTGTATTGATGGACAATCTTCTCCAGCTCCTTATATTCTCGGCCTAGCTGAGAATACTTTTTCATATCCTTCATCGCGTCGGGCTGTACAATCAGTTCGGCTACCTCGTCAAAGCGTTTCTTTATCGCTTCCAGTTTATCTATCATATTTTTCTCTCAAATGGAATTGCAAAGATACGAATTCCGTTATAGATTTATTGATTTAACACAAATTACCGTTTACATCGCTCCATTCTTATGCCAAAACTTAAAAAAAATCTGCCGCTTGCCGCTTTTTTCGGACTTATGGTCGTTCTTTTCACCGCTTGCGACAACAACGGATCAATAATGGATAGTCAGGCCTTGAAGGAAGAAATCGGCAACCGGAAAATTAAAAAGATATCGGAGTCGCGTATTCTTGAAGTATCTTATACAAAGGGTAAAGAAGTGATAGACAAGTTAAGTACCGATATGGAAAAAAAGAGCGTCGGCGCGGATACTCTTGACAAGCAATATCGAGTGGGCGCTATGCAACCTCTTGTCGAATCACTACAACAGGCCAACAAAGCCGAAATAAAAAAAATTATCGCCACCGACCTGAACAGCGCCACGATACGAAAAACCGAAAAGGAAGTATTTGAAGCCTACCAATACAACGTAGCTCAGGGACTAAAGGTAGCGGACAACGTCCAGATCATGGATCGCTATGTTTTCTACTCCTCGCCCATACTGGATAGTGGCGAACTCAAAGGCATGTGGAGCGTCTATTTCGACAAAAGTGAAATCATAAAGACGATCCGGTAGCCTCGTTATAGTTTGGCTATCAGAAAAATACCGGCCAGATTCTTTTTTGAAATCCAGCTGACGCGAAACTTTCCTCGTTCATCGTGGTTTTGAGATAACGGATCAGAATTTCACAGGCGGATCCGATAATAGTGCAAAACGATAACGAAATCCTTTTCCTCCTTATGGAGGATTTTTTATGCGACAGCTTTTTATAGTTATCATACTCCTTACCCGCGTAAGCCTGGCTTATTGTCAGGACCAACATACCTATACCGTTTCCGGCATACTTACCGACGACAGCTCGGGAGAACCCTTGATCGCCGCCACAATATACGTACAGGAAGACCAAACCCTCGGAGCCTTTTCGGACGAAAACGGACAATATTCCATTTCACTCAAACCGGGCTTGTATACCCTGATCATAAACTACTACAGCTATACCAGCGACACGCTCGCCATTATGGTCGACAAGAATATTCAAGTCAATGTACAGCTAAAGGCCGAGACACAGACCATGGAGGAAATCGTGGTAAAAAGCGACATCAGGCAACCACGAAATACTGAAATTACCGACATGGGAAAAATCAATATCAGCGCGAATACCGCGGAAAAGATTCCGGCCATGTTTGGCGAGACCGACCTGATGAAAACCCTGCAACTGCTTCCGGGGGTGCAGGCCGCGGGAGAAGGCAATACCGGCATGTATGTACGGGGAGGTGGTCCCGACCAGAATCTTGTATTGATGGACAACGCTCCGGTATACAATACAGGACATCTTTTTGGTTTCTTTTCCGTGTTCAACAACGACGCCATATCGGATGTCACGCTGTACAAAGGAAATATTCCGGCGTATTATGGCGGCAGGATATCGTCCGTGATCGACTTTACGATGAAAGAGGGCGATTACGAAAAAACAAGAGTCGATGGTGGTATCGGACTTATCGCCAGCAGACTGACCCTTTCGGGACCAATTGTCAAAGACAAGGTTTCATTTATGGTTTCAGGAAGAAGGAGCTATATCGACATTATCACCAAACCCTTTACCCGGAGCAGGGGGATCAACGGAGTTCCCTATCATTTTTACGATCTCAATGGCAAGCTGAGCTGGAAGGCGGGCGAAAAAGACCAATTTACCCTGAGTGGCTATTATGGCCGGGACAAGCTCAGCATGACGTTTTATGACGACAGGGTCAGCATATTGACTCATTGGGGCAACGCGACGAGCACCTTCGCCTGGAAGCGTATTTTCAGTGAAAAAATCATTCAAAAGCTCTCTCTTATATATAATCGGTACGATTTTCTGGCCAAAGCCCGCTTTGATCAGTATCAGACCACGATCAACTCCGGCATTACGGACTATACCCTGCGGGCGGACTACGACTACCTGTATTCTCTCAGACATAAGATACAGTTTGGCGTCCAGTATACCTGGCATACATTTACACCTCAGAAGACGAGCACAACCAGTGATTCCGTCCAATTTGACAATGGCGTCGCCAACGACCACATATACGCGCGCGACCTCGCCTTGTACGCGGAAGACGAATTTGACATAAATGAAAAACTGAGACTCAACATAGGTCTCCGCTATAACGTGTTTAGTCAGAGAGGACCCTATACCTATCTGACCGGAGCGGATACCATTCATCTCAAAAAAGGGAAGCGTGTAAAAAACTGGGACGGATTTGAGCCGCGCGTCGCCGCGCGATACCTGCTTACATCCAGATCGTCCGTCAAAACCGCGTTTACGATCAACAATCAATATATCCACATGGTCTCGCTCACCGGCAATTCGATGCCATTCGACATATGGCTTCCGAGCAGCATATGGATCGGCCCTCAACGAGGCTGGCAATATTCACTGGGCTACTATAGGGACACGCGGGACGCGCGATACGAGTTTTCTGTCGAGTCGTATTATAAGGAGATGAAAAATCAGCTCGAATATCGCCAGGACTACGTGCCATCCGTCGCGGGCCAACCAGAATCCGATCTGGTCACAGGGAGAGGCTGGGCATACGGCATTGAATTTTTCCTCAAAAAAAAACACGGCGATCTGCAAGGCTGGATCGGCTACACCCTATCCCGGACATTGCGCGAGTTTCCGGATATCAACGAGGGACGGGTATTTCCGGCCAGATATGACCGTATTCACGATCTGAATATTGTCGCCACCTATGACTATGGCAAGCGCTGGACTTTTGGAGCGACGTTCATATTCGCTTCCGGCCAAGCGATTACGCTTCCGGAAAGGCGCTATTTTATCGAGGGAGCTTTATACTTTCAATACGGCGACCGCAACAGCTATCGTATGCAACCCTACAACCGGCTTGATCTTTCCCTTACTTATCGCGGCAAGGAAACCAAAAAATTCAAATCCAACTGGACACTGGCTGTTTATAATGTATACAACCGGAAAAATCCATATATGTATTTCACCGACGCTTACATAAACACCGAAAACCTCAGCATAAAGCTGTCGGCGAAAAAACTGTATTTATTTCCCATACTACCTTCGCTTACCTGGAATTTCTCATTCTGACACGATGAACAACACGTTTCGAAACATCATATTCCACCTGCTCGCGTTACTTCTGGTCGCCTGCGAAAAAGAAATCGAGATCAAACCAAATGACGGTAAAGACCTGATTGTAGTAGAAGGACATATAGAGCCCGACTGGCCTCCATACGTGATCTTGACCCGCAGTCAGACATTTTTTTCCGCGAGCGACGCCTCATCCATTGGCGCCATGTTTGTCAAGGGAGCCAACGTCGTCATTTCCGATGGCGACAAGACGGTTACTTTACATGAACTGGCCAGCGACGACTTGCCGGCGGCCCTAATCGATTCAATATCCAAACGCGTAGGTTTGCCGCTGGCTTCTCCAAATAATCCGGACGGCCTAAAAGCGATCATATACACGACAACGGAACTTGCCGGCAGAGAGGGCGGCGTCTATACATTGACCATAGAAGCGGACGGGCGGCGGCTTTCGGCGGTTACGACGATACCCAAACGTATCGAACTTGACTCCGTATGGACCATACCTCACCCTCATGTCGACACGCTGCGTACCCTCATGGTCCGGTACACAGATCCACCGGCGGAGGAAAACCATGTCCGCTACTTTACCTCCGTAAACGGCGGCTTCTTCTTTCCTCCTTATTTTTCTTCCGTACTTGACGAGAACACGTACTTCAACGCCAATGGAAAAACATTTGACATACCTCTCGAAAAGGGACACAACCGATACAGCGATATAGACTTTTCCATATATTCTTATTTCGCCGCCAGTGATACCATTGTATTACGCTGGTGCGCCATCGACCGGGCGCATTTCCGATTCTGGAGCACCGCCGAGTTTAACCGCAACAGCGGGGGCAACCCCTTTAGCAACCCGACCCATATCAGCAGCAACATCAAAGGCGGTATGGGCGTATGGGGAGGATACAACCCGACATACTACATCCTGTTTCCGACAGGGAATTGACAAGACGAGCATGAATATCGACCAAATACGAAATGAACTTCCAGCCCTGAATCAACGACTTTACTTCAACGCGGGTACCTGCGGTCCACTACCCGTATCCGTCATTGAACGCGTGAAAGAAAACCTGGTCGAACAGCTCCGTTATGGCCGCGCGGATTCGGAATATTTTGAGCGACTCGCTATCACCAGAGAGGAATGCAAGTCAATGATTTCTTCCATGATCCAATGTCAGCCAGAAGAAATCAGCCTGACCAGCTCCACCACCGAAGGGCTTAATATGGTAATCAATGGACTGGACTGGCAAGCCGGCGATGAAATCATTACCACCAACGCCGAGCATCCTAGTGGATATAGTCCTTTATTCAATCTCCGGCACAAAGGAATAAAAATTCACTTCCTGGACGTTATTCAAGGTTTCGATTCCATCCTCGACCAATTTCAGCAACTGCTCAGTAGCCGCGTCAAACTACTTAGCGTATCTCATGTCATCTACTGCACAGGAGACAAATTGCCCGCGCGTGAACTCGCGAATCTCGCCTCACGACATGACGTACCGGTACTGCTCGACGGAGCGCAGGCTTTTGGAGCCACAGCGCTCGATATGAAGAGTCTGAATTGCGACTTCTACGCCGCGCCCGGCCAAAAATGGCTTTGTGGTCCCGAGGGAACCGGCTTTTTATATATTAAGGCCCAATCCAGACATCGGATAAAACCGGTTTTTACGAGCTATAACTCTATAAAGAACATGGAACTTTATGAAAAAGTGGAGTACGAAAAAGACGGACGCGCGTTTGAAGCGACGACTCTACAACCTGCCGCGTTGGCTGGAATGCTCGAGGCCCTAAGATGGACACGTTCAATCGGGCTTGAAGAAAAAGAAAAACGGAACAAGGCCTTAAGCGCTTTCGCCTGGGAATTACTTAAAAAAAATCCCAATGTTAGTGTCATTAACAACCATCGCCCGGAAAACCTGATTAGTTTTCACACAAAATCGCTTGAATCGAGGGAAGTAGCCCTCCGGTTGTGGCAAAAAGGAATTGTAGTAAGACCCGTACCAATTACGGAAGCCACCCGAATCTCAGTGGGCTTTTATAATACGGAAGAAGAAATCGAACAAATTGACCATTGCCTGAAACTATGGTGAAAATTTTTAGTGCTACCCTGAGCTCGAAGAAGGCAATACATTGTCTTCAACAAAATAAACGACAGTAACGGCAAAGCTCAGAGGCGATCCGGATAAGTGTATCCTTTGGTGTGGAACGCGATAAACGTACATTCAGGCAGTGGTGTTTTAACTCAACGTGAACGGATGATCAGAGAGAATTTCTTTTTTTCATCTCGAGCTCTATGTAAAAGTCAAACGCCAGTTGATTGAGTTGATCATTCCTTTGTGGATCTACCCGCTCCGCGTATAGGTCCAGCGTATCGTAATACCACCGGAACAGCTCGTCCGGTCTGGATTCAAAGCCCATAAAAGCCAGGATGAGTATACCAATATCCACGGAGCAATGGGAGGAGTCAAAGCCCAGGTTATCCAAACCGGATGTCAGCTTTCGGTTTTTGAGCTCTTCACGGATCATATAGAGTATGATCTCGGATCTGGGCGGTAGTTTGACCAGCCTCAGATTGGTTGGAAGTTTAATTTGCATTTTTTTATTGATTATTAGTTGAAGGTTTCTTCTCATAAGTTTTCGGGGGAATGTTGTTTTAAAAAGTGACTTGGTATAAATTAGCGACATTCGTTTGTTTTGCGCCTCAAAATTGGCGCAATTTTTACACAATTGCAATTTTAAACCACAAAATTTATCCGCGTATGAGTAATTTTTTCGGAAAAAACTTAAGCTACCTGAGAAGCGCCTTTAATATGAGCCAGACAGAACTATCTGAAAGCGTAAATATTAACAGGACAACTATTTCGGACTATGAACGAGGTAGAAGTGAACCGAGCCTGACCAAGTTAAAGGCCATTGCGGACAAATTCAACATACCGGCGGACATGCTCCTTGGAGACACCATCCAGCTAATGGAATACGTGAATAAGTTAAAAAAGCGTGAAGAATACCTCAGCTATGGCGATGGTTCCCACATGCTCGCGCTGGATTATAGCGCCGAATACTCCAAAAACACCAAGGAATCAAATGATAAAGAACGAATCATAGCCGCTCAGGAGCAAACCATTCATTCTTTGAGCACAACCATCGCGGTTCTGATGGACCGGATCAAAGACCTGGAAGGCCAGCTAAGAAGCCATGAATAACCCGCGATGAAAGCGGCATTCTCTCCGACCGATGCAACATTTCTCCGACTATATCCGAAATAATTCGCGTTAGGGGCGTAATCTCTTCATTGCCGAGACATTTATCCACACCCATGCTTTCTTTTGTAAAATTTTTACCCTTATGAAAGCCCGATTTTGAATTAGATTGACAATAAATTAGACCGACCAAGCACCAAAAGTCTATTATACAGTCAATTAACAAGGATAGTTTATCCCTTCTTAGCCCAATACAAGCTTCCGGCTCATGTGACTTTTGTGTAACTTCGCGTTTTACAACCAACTTCTTTCAGCACGAAGTCCGGTTTCATTTGAACTATTAAAGCGGCGCGCTTCTTGCGGAACCCGAATGAATCGCCGCGAAGTTTATAATCAAAGGAGCGATGATTCATAAAGTGACCCGGTTTTTAGCAGGTCTCTTGGCGGACGCTAAACGGGGAGGTAAAATTTTTACAGATTTTCAACAATATGATAAAAAAGAACATGGATTTACTATCTAAGAATCTGGTCTGGTATAGAAAAAATATGGGGTTCAATCAGGAAGAGATGGCTAGACAGATCAAAGTGAGCAGAAATCAATGGTCAGATTACGAACGGGGACGGAGCGAGCCTAGTATTAGCACGGTTGTCCGGATCGCGGCTTTCCTAAAAGTATCCCTTGATGAGTTGCTTAGCGACCGGATAGAAAATATCACTTTTGAAAATGGAGAAGTCGTGCGAAAATCAGCCCCCGACGCATCTAAAGCGGCACCCGTATCTTCCTCACAACAGACTCAGGCCATCTCATCCGACGATGTCGACAAGGTATATGAAACACAACGTGAAGTAATACAAACCCAAAAAGCGTTAATCGACGCGCTTAACGACAATATCGCGTTTTTGAAGCAAAGGATCGCCGACCTTGAAAAGAAAACACGCTAAAAAGCGCCGATATATAGAGGACGGGCCATGTTCCGACCAAAAAAAAGAGGCCGCCTTCCGGACAGCCTCTTTTAGCTTTAATCAAAAGTCCATATATGTCTAAACCGACGCTAAAGCGTCGTTGAACGTCTTGCTTGGACGCATGGCCTTTTCGGCTTTATTCGTATCAGGATGATAATATCCACCCAAATCGACGGGTTTGCCCTGAGCGCTGTTCAACTCATCGACAATCTTTCCTTCATTTTCAGTCAGGTTTTTCGCGAGTTTCGAAAATTTCTCCTTTAGCTCCTGATTTTTGGACTGCTCCGCTAAAGCCCGCGCCCAATAGAGCGCCAGGTAAAAATGACTTCCCCGGTTATCCAACTCTCCCACTTTTCTGGACGGAGACTTGTCGGCTTCCAGAAACTTGCCATTCGCCTGATTGAGCGTCTCGGCGAGCACCTGGATCTTGTCGCTCTTCGTTTTAAACGCCATATCCTCCAGCGATACCGCCAAAGCGAGGAACTCTCCGAGAGAATCCCAGCGCAGATGGTTTTCTTCTACAAACTGCTGCACGTGCTTAGGCGCCGATCCGCCCGCGCCTGTCTCAAACAAGCCTCCTCCATCCAGCAGCGGCACGATAGACAACATTTTCGCGCTGGTGCCAAGCTCCAGAATAGGGAACAAATCCGTCAGATAGTCGCGCAGCACATTTCCGGTCACGGAGATGGTATCTTTACCGGCGATGGCTCTTTCACAAGAATAACGCATCGCGTCTACCGGAGACATAATCTTAATCTCCAAGCCGGAAGTATCATGCTCCTTAAGATATTTATTGACCTTCTCAATCAGGTTGGCGTCATGGGCCCTGTTCTTATCCAGCCAGAAAATCGCCGGCGTATGGGTGATTCTCGCCCTGGTTACCGCCAGCTTCACCCAATCCTGAACAGGAATATCCTTTGTCTGGCACATTCTCCAGATATCTCCCTCTTCTACCGCGTGCTCCAGCAACACGTTGCCAGCCGCGTCCACTACTCTTACTTTTCCGGTTCCGGATATGATAAATGTCTTGTCATGTGAACCGTATTCTTCCGCCTTCTGAGCCATAAGACCAATATTGGGCACAGTTCCCATTTTAGTCACGTCAAAAGCGCCATTTTCTTTATTGAAACGGATCATCTCCTGATAGATGCCCGCGTAGCTGCGATCAGGTATGATCGCTTTCGTATCATGAAGCTTGCCATCAGGTCCCCACATCTTACCGGACGAACGGATCGCCGCCGGCATCGAAGCGTCGATAATCACATCGCTTGGCACATGCAGATTGGTAATTCCCTTATCAGAGTTTACCATAGCCAGCGCGGGTCTTTTCACGTAAACTTCCTGGATATCCGCTTCGATCTCCGCTCTCTTGCCTTCCGGCAATGCCTGAATCTTGGCGTATACATCTCCAAGTCCGTTACTCGGATCCACACCAATCTCAGCAAATACCGACGCGTGCTTCTCAAACACGTCCTTGAAAAATACAGTGACCGCGTGTCCAAACATAACCGGGTCGGAGACTTTCATCATAGTAGCCTTCAGGTGCAATGATAAAAGAACACCGCTTGCTTTCGCGTCTTCGATTTCTTTCTCAAGAAACGATCTCAACGCTTTCTTGCTCATCACAGCCGCGTCGATGACCTCGCCGTCTTTCAACGCGGTTTTTTCCTTCAGCGTCTTAACATTTCCATCCGCCGCTACAAACTCAATCTTCACATCGGTAGCCTTGTCTACAATAACAGACTTTTCACTTCCGTAAAAATCTCCCGCGGACATATGCGCCACATGCGACTTTGAATCAGAAGACCACGCCCCCATAGAATGCGGATTTTTCTTGGCGTATTCCTTTACAGGCTCCGCCACCCTGCGGTCGGAGTTTCCTTCACGCAATACCGGGTTCACAGCGCTACCCAGTACTTTCGCGTAACGGACCTTGATTTCTTTTTCCTGATCATTCTTCGGCTCAGCCGGATAGTCAGGCACCTTGTATCCCTGAGACTGCAATTCCTTGATCGCGGCAGTCAACTGAGGAATAGAAGCGCTGATATTCGGCAGCTTGATAATATTCGCTTCAGGCGTTTTGGCCAACTCGCCCAATTCAGCCAGATGGTCGCCAATACGTTGCTCCGCGGTCAGATTTTCAGGAAAGTTAGCCAGTATTCTCCCGGCTAGCGAAATGTCCCTGGTTTCTACCTCGACACCCGCCGCTCCGGTAAACGTTTTGATAATGGGCAATAAGGAATAAGTAGCCAAGGCGGGCGCCTCATCCGTAATCGTGTAGATAATTTTTGAAGATTTTTTTGTCATTTTGGTTGTAACTTTTAATGATCGCCCGGTATAGGATATACCAGCAACTTGTTCAACAGTACTATTTTACTAAAAAGCCAAAATCACCTGGTCAGGCTTAAACCTCCACCCAGATCATCTCATTTTTGACCGCGAATATAAGGATTATGTACTAAAGACCTCATTCATCCAAATAAGTTTAGCCCACGGCCGCGGCGATACGAGTCAGTCGGACACCCTCTTGCCAGGAGCCAATTTAAAATACAATTACTCCAATTCCGAATATCAACCAGCCTTGGGCCGCCTAAGCCAGTCATTTTTCATAATAAAAAAATGAAAATATAAAAATACATAAGATAATTTCGGATTCGGCATTATCACCTAATTTAGAGCCAAATATTCGTTTTTTCAGCAGGCGACTAATTTTTAAATCTTAACCTAATACATTTTTACATTTTATGAAAAAACTACTGCTATGCCTTTCAGTCTACGCGTGGACTATAGGCGCGCTATTCGCGCAAAGTGACTATTACTGGTACCGGGGAAAGAAGATTCCCGTATCCGCCAATGAGCAAAAAAAGCTGGTGATCATCGATAGCCAGCAGGCGACAGACAAAAAAACGCTTTTTACCGCTCCCGATGTGCGGATTAAAAGCTCCGCCCAGTCAGCTACTCCCGGAAGTCTCATTCCTTACAGAGGTTTTAAGGCCGAATCCCGGGAAATCGCTATCGTGGAGTCCGATCGTGAAATCCGGAAGATGACCAGCGCGGCCGTCGTTTACGAAGCTCCGTTTTATGTAAACAGTGCCGGAGAAGAAGCTCCGCTTACTGACCAGTTCTATGTTAAGCTGAAAAACAAAGGAGACGTAAAGTTGCTGGAGCGACTCGCCAAAGAACACAGTGTGGTTATCAAAGGGCATAACACCTTTATGCCGCTATGGTATACTCTGGGGGCGACCAGCCAATCCAAAGGCAACGCCCTGGATCTGGCCAACGTGTTTTATGAATCCGGCTTCTTCGCCGCTTCAGAGCCCGAATTTCTTTTTGAAATAAAAACAAATTGCGCTTATGATCCCCTTTTCTCAAGTCAGTGGGGGCTTCTGAATACAGGGGCCAGCTTCTGGACCGCGGGCATTGATATCAAAGCATGCGGAGCCTGGACTTGTACAAAAGGAGATTCCGCTATCATAGTGGCGGTAGTAGACGATGGTGTGCAGCTTGACCACCCTGATCTTCCCAACATGACCGCCCTGAGCTATGACGCGCATACCGGAACTTCTCCAAGTGTTTTGAGAGGCTCGCATGGTACGCCTTGCGCCGGAATTATCGGAGCGGCTCACAGCGGTATCGCCAACGCGGGTGTCGCGCCCAATGTTCAGCTAATGTCCGTGAGCATCGCGTACGGATCAGGCGGAAGTACTCCCGCGGCTTTCGCGGACGCGATCAACTTCGCGTGGCAAAACGGAGCTGATGTTATCAGCAACTCATGGTATTATGACGCGTGGTGGACTACCGTTATCGAAGACGCCATCGCCGACGCGATCGAATATGGCAGAGGCGGCAAAGGTACTACTGTTGTATTCTCAGCGGGAAATACGGACGGAGCGATTACCAATCCCGCGGGCCTCAACCCGGACATTCTGGTGGTAGGAGCGGGAAGCCCGTGTGGCGAGCGTAAAAGCCCTACTTCCTGCGACGGTGAGACATGGTGGGGAGGAAGCTATGGTACACAGCTAGATGTAACTGCTCCAGGTGTACTTATTCCGACAACAACTATAGGTAGCGGATATACATATACATTCAACGGCACCTCTTCCGCTGCTCCCCATGTTGCAGGCGTCGCCGCGTTACTTTACTCTCTTAATCCTGATCTCACCAGAGAGGACCTGGTTGATATCATCGAGCAGTCCGCGCAAAAAATAGGAAGCTATACCTATTCAACCACTACCGGCAGACCCAATGGTAACTGGAACAATGAGATGGGCTATGGTCTGCTTGACGCGGAAGCGGCGGTAGCGCTGGCGAGAACTGACCTGCTCACTACTTTCAGTGTCCCCAAAGGCAGCGCGATACCAAATGGATTCCGCCAGTTTTCCTATATACATACACTGGGATGCGGCGGCCCCAACCTAAGCGACGTATTCAACAGTGTATTTAACTGGTGGGGAGGCGCGAGCGGATTGTATCAGTTTACTCTTGAAACAACAAATGGAGTTCCTAGATCCTATACAAACATCCCGGACTATGGCACATACTCGCTTCATACTTCTACCCCGGAAATCACGATCACTTCCGGTATCGGATTCCCTGGACTTGATGGCGACTATTGGGTTAACCTTGACGGCAGTAATATTGTCCTTGTCGAAAAATCAGGTAATTACGCCCTTTACTTCTCCAACTCCGCTACGCCTCCGGCATACAGGTTAGGAGCGGCTCAGGATGAATTAACTTATGTAAGCTCCGGACAAGCCGATGTCATAGCCGCGCCAAATCCATTCACGACGGAGACCATGCTGATGATCCCTGAACACATGGGACATAGCGCGATCACGGTGAGCAATGTAGAAGGACAGATTGTCGAAACCCTGAGCGGCAGCGGATCTGTCAAGCTCGGCGCTTCATATCCATCCGGACTATATCTGGTACGTATCATAGGACAAAATGGAGTAAAGCAGTCTTCGTTTATCAAAAACTAAACGAGACATCTTTATTCTGATCATAACAAACGTACAATAATTCTGTACCTTAAGCGAGGCGATCAACCAAAGTCGCCTCGCTTTTCGCGTTTATACGCGTCCAGTTCCATTTCCACACTTCCTCTCTCCTACTTCAACTTAATTCCTTTCACAAATATTCCTTTACAGACACATTTACAATTCATTATATTCATTATATCCATTATTTTGAAATATTTACAACAAATCTTAAGTTTACTACTTAATATCATACTTCGTTATCATCCAAATCCATATTGAGGATATCGTAATATTTAGCGCTCATATCAACTTTGGACCAAGGCTCCCCTTATATTTATGCAACCTATACCATTTATATACATAGACATAAAATCTATGTTAACCAAGACGCTACTCCTAATCTCCCTTTTGTTCACTACAAGTTTTTGCAGACAGGCGTTCAGCCAGACCACTTACCTGTCTACACTGAATTCGGGGACCTCAACGACCGCTGAGCTGCCCATCTATGGCTATTACGCGTATAGCTATTCCCAGATGATTTACTTTACATCGGATATGAATGAGCATGTCCGGGGCTCAAGCTCGCGAATCACAAAAATACGATTCTATTATTCCAATGGTCCAGTGGCCCGATCCAACGACTGGGTCATATACTTAGGCCATACCGCTTCCGATAACTTCGCCTCTACTACCAGCTGGATTCCCCTGACTGAGCTTACAGAGGTTTATAATGGAGACATCTCCAATTTGATTCCCCCGAATGACGGCTGGTTTGAAATATCGCTGCAAACTCCCTTTATCTACAATGGATATGATAATCTGGTTCTCGCGGTCGACGAAAACACTTCCAGTTACTCTTCTTCCAATTTAATCTTTCGCCAGCATTCCGACAACGCCAACAACCGAAGCATTTTATACCGGAATGACGCCAACAACCCAGATCCAGCTTCTCCTCCAACCGCCTCTGCAAGACATAGCTATGTACCCCAAACCATCTTTGTTCATGAGCCGGTCGAATCTTGTTCGGGCGCGCCAGTACATTCTTCTATCGCGATTACACCTTCCATAATTTGTCAGGGCGAGACCAGCGCGATCAAATACATGCAGACTGATTGGTTGGCAGGTCTGGAGTATGTATGGCAGAAATATGATGGTTCTTCATGGATCGATACCGATACCACAACCGTTCCCGAACTGAATATCGCCCCTCAGACGACCACAAGGTACAGAGTCCGCGTTACCTGTGTCCCATCTCAACAGACAGATACTTCTGAAGAAGCTACCATAGAAGTAGTAGAAGGTCCTGAGGTAACCACAAATATCACCGAACTGGTAGTCTGCGACGGCGAATCTGTCAATCTGATCGCCGATGGAGCGGACTCTTACGAATGGCTACCCTCTGCCGGGCTGGACAATACAAATACCCATAGTGTCAACGCAACGATCACAGACAATACTACGTACTCCGTAGTTGGTATCACTGAAGCCGGATGCGGAGATACCGCGTATGTAAACTTAAAGCTATTAAGCCGGTATCAGCCCTCCGCCGACGTTTCCCCTAAGGGAAACTGTACTCCAGGAAACGCTGTAACACTCCTGGTAGAGAATACTATTCCTTTAAACAACGAGGCGTCCTGGCAATATCGGTTCTTGGACGCGAACAACACCATATTGCAAGACTGGTCACCTGATGAAGCCTATACATTCACATCTTCTTCCGACTCTGTGTATATAGTCTATTACCAATATACATCCAGCGCGTGCCCTTCAATAATACCAGACTCTATCAGAAAGGAAATCATAATCGGGTTTGGAGCCAAAGCGGACTTGACCGCGTACAACTGTATTAACCAAGGCGGTTCCATTCAGCTATACGATTATTTTGGACAAACAATGGAAGAGAACATATATCAAAACGACCTGACAACTGCAAGTCCGGAAATCGCTTTAAACGGATCCGCCCTTTATTCCGACAATAGGCTGATCCTGACACCTTCCGCCACCTCCCAAACGGGGAAGGCGATATTAACCGTTCCTCAATCCAGGCAGAGCTCGTCCCACTCCATAAAAATTGAATTCAATCTTACAGCGGATCAGATTATCAACATATTTGGCACCGGAGGAGCCGATGGTATTTCCTATTCTTTTGGAAACGACGTGGAAACTGGCGCCAATAACGCCCATAATGGCTCAGGGAGCAAATTAAGAATCAGCTTTGACGCTGCCGATAACGGAAATAATATCAAAGGAATATATCTAATCTATGGAAAAGGGAATACAAATCCCCCAACGCCTTCCGAAGCTTCAACATTAGGATATTCATCCAACATTTCTTTATGGAGAGGCCAGGAAAATGTTCCGATCAAGATAAAGATATCAAATGGAGCCCTTACATTGAGTGTAAATGGCGAGATCATCTTCAAGGATATTGAATTACCCGCCGGTTATCTGGATGAAGATATTTCCGGTTGGCGGCATTGTTTCGGGGCGCTGACCGGAGGCGACGCGATGCGTCAGGGGATTTCCGATCTAAAAATCTCCAGTTCAATCATTGAATTTGGCATCAGTATGGATGAGGGGGCCCCCTCAATCTGGCAAAACTCCGCAAGATTCGACAATTTGTCACCAGGCGCCTATCATATATGGTTAGGTCAGCCGGGAACAACATGCCGCGAGAAGATTAAAACAATAGTAATCGACAATACAAATCCTCATGTAGACTTAGGCGCTGATACCACTATTTGCGAAGGAGAAAGCTTAACGTTAAACGCGGGAGATCCAGGAGTCGCCTATATATGGAGTGGCTCGAACAATACCACGAACACCATGGTTGTCTCCACTCCCGGAAGTTACGCCGTTCAGGTTACTGACACAAACGGATGTTCGGGAATAGACGTTATCCAGGTCAATGTACAAAAAGCGCCGAAAGCCGAGAGCGTTTATACTCAAATAGTGGATGAGCATGTAAACTTTACTTTGATCGAAGTAGAGAATACAACTCTGGTCGACTGGGATTTTGGGGATGGACATACTGTATACCACGCCGCGCCGAGCATATCGCATACTTATGAAACCGGAGGCTCTTATACCGCCACGGCGACGCTTCGCAATGCCCGCGACTCAATAAAGATCACCACTCTCGTAAATACCGCGATATCAGCGATACATCGCGCCGGCTCTGAGGGCCTGAGTGTTTATCCTAATCCGGTAAGCGGTATACTAACCATCAGTTCAGAAAACGCGGATCCGATGACTGTCTCGATTATCGACGCCCAGGGAAGAAAAATAGTCGAAAACATTTCTTTCGTCGCGAAAACAGCCATAGATGTAGCGAATTATGAAGCTGGAATTTACTTTTTAAATATCGTAACCGACAACAAGATTTCCGTTATAAAAATCGCTGTAAAATAATTTCCGTTACAACCAAAAATCGGGAGTAGGACATCCGTCCTACTCCCGATTTTTTTATGACCATTTTAATAAGTCCCCGGCTTAGCTTATCCCTGAACTTTATTTTTTCAACGCTTCCAGCGCTTTCTCATAATCAGGCTCATCCACTATCTCCGCTACTTGTTCCGTGTAAATCACATCGCCATCTTCATTGATAATCACAATAGCCCTTGTCAGCAACCCTTCCATAAGCGAATCATTGGAAAAAGTCACTCCATAGGCTCTTCCAAACTCTCCTGTTCTGAAATCCGAAGCCGTCATTACATTCTCAATACCTTCTCCGGCGCAAAAACGCTTGAAAGCGAATGGCAAGTCCTTCGAGACGCAGAGCACAGTAGTATTGTCCATTTTGCCCGCCATTTCATTAAATTTTCTGACCGACATGGCGCAAGTACCCGTATCCACACTCGGGAAGATATTGAGAAGAAGCCTCTTCCCCTTGAAATCGTCCAGCGTTATCCTGCTCATATCCGCGGATACCAGGTCAAAATTCTTCGCTTTGGAACCAATCTCCGGAAGATTTCCAACCGAATGTATAGTTTTACCTTTTAATGTTAGAGTAGCCATCGAAAAATAATTAGTTGTTTATTTTAGTTTTACAAATACTATTGAAACCCTATTTAGTTTTAATTCCGCCAAGCGATCAAGCGTCTACATCCGTCACATAGCGCTCCCACTTATCCAGCACCCCAACAAAATCCTCCGGAAGCTCTGAATCAAAAAACAACTCTTGCTTTGTGACAGGATGTATAAATCCAAGCGACTTCGCGTGCAGAGCCTGACGAGGCATCTGCTTAAAACAATTATCAACAAACTGGCGGTATTTGGAAAAAGTTGTTCCTTTCAACGCTTTATCTCCGCCATAGGTAGCGTCGTTAAACAGAGTATGGCCGATATGACGCATATGCGCCCGTATCTGGTGTGTCCGCCCTGTCTCAAGTCTGCATTCCACCAGCGATACATAGCGCAAATTCTTCAATACAGTATAATGGGTAACCGCGTGCTTTCCAAACGCCCCATCCGGAAATACGGACATCACTCTCCGATCCTTGAGACTACGCCCGACATGGCCAGTAATCGTTCCTTGTTCGCTCTCCGGCACACCCCATACCAGAGCTCGGTATCTGCGTTGTATCGTATGATCAAAAAACTGCCTGGCCAGATGCGTCATCGCGTATTCCGTTTTGGCGACGACCATTAGTCCGGAAGTATCCTTATCGATCCGATGAACCAATCCCGGCCTCCCTTCTCCGTTTCTTCCGGTCGGCAGATGCTCAAAATGCCATGCCAGCGCGTTGACCAGCGTTCCGGTCCAGTTTTGATACGCGGGATGCACCACCATGCCAGCCGGCTTATTGACCACCAGCAGTTCATCATCCTCATAGACTATATTCAGGGGTATATTTTCCGGAATTACCACATCTTCCCGAGGTGGCTGAGGCAGCATGACAGTGATCACATCGCCGGGACGCACCTTGTAGCTGGCTTTGACGCCACCTTCATTGACCCGTACCGTTTCAGCCCCGATCGCGTTTTGCACTTTGTTGCGGGTAGCGTTTGGCAGACGGTCCATCAGGAACTTGTCGATCCTCAGCAGCGTCTGCCCTGGATCCACCACAATCCGGTGGTGCTCATAAAGCTCCGAATCTTCCGCTTCGTCAAATAGTTCTTCATCGCTCATCATCACCGCGAAGGTATGCACATTTTAACGTATTAAGGACAATCATCCTTTCAAATGTTATAAATAAATATATGAAGCGCTTTCCACCGCGCGTTGACAGAATACGCTTATGAAGTTATCTCCAATAGCGATATCATTTCCAGCATAATACTTCTAAAAACCGGTTTTATAATCTAATTTGCAGAATCCTGAATGAGAAATGATTCCTTATAGCCTTCAATCAAGTATACCGCGCGGATGATTCTGACAAACACTCCCACCCCGATACAGCGAATCATCACACCAGCCACCATCGCCGCGGAGATCCGACTATATGTCAAAAGAGACGACCTCATCCATCCCTTCGTATCCGGCAATAAATGGCGAAAACTAAAATACAGCTTGCTGGAAGCTCGAAGCCTGAAAAAAGCAACGATCTTAACCTTTGGAGGGGCGTTTTCCAATCATATATACAGCACCGCCGCCGCCGCTAAACTATTTGGATTTCAATCAATAGGCATTATTCGCGGGGAAGAAACCCTGCCGCTCAACCCGACCTTGACCTTCGCCCGCGCCGCTGGTATGCGCGTTCAATATATGAGTCGTGGCGAATACCGCGAAAAGGACGACCCGAGCCTGATCCGGAGTCTCCATGAACAACATGGAGACTTTTATCTGATACCGGAGGGTGGTTCCGGCCCCCTCGCGATAGAGGGCGTAAAGGAACTGATATCCGAGATCGACACGCCATTTGACTATCTTTGTACAGCCGTCGGCACCGGAGGCACGCTGGCCGGTCTTATAGCAGGCGCTCCCGCTCATACCCGTGTCATAGGCTTCGCGGCGTTGCGAGCTGAAAATCATCTTGAAGCCGCCACCCGCGGGCTTCTTCCTCACCACCTCGTCCAACCCTCCGCGGATTGGCGGATATGCCATGATTACCATTTCGGTGGATACGCCCGAATCAACCGGACACTCGCGCGGTTTATACGCGCGTTCGAAACCGACCATGATCTCCCGCTGGATCCGGTCTATACTTCCAAAATGCTTTTTGGCCTACTGGATCTTATAAGACAGGGATATTTTGAAAAAGGCAAAACAATAATAGCTTTGCATACAGGAGGATTGCAAGGCAAGGCGGGCATGCGGCTCAAAATCGAAAAGCTCCTCGAACAGGACGTATAACACGTTCCTTTGTTATTAGTATGTTAAAATGGAAGTCGTATGAAAAATTATATTAAAAACAATCAACAACGATTTATAAATGAACTCTTTGATCTGCTTCGTATTCCTTCGGTGAGCGCGGACAAGACCTACCGGGAAGACGTATTGAGAGCGGCGGAGTTTATAAAGGAGAAATTGATTCAGGCTGGCGCCGACTCGGTCGAGCTATGTGAAACCAAAGGCTATCCGATCGTATACGGCGAAAAAATCATCGATCCCGCCTTGCCAACTGTCCTTGTATACGGCCATTACGATGTGCAGCCACCCGATCCGATCGACCTGTGGGAAAGTCCTCCTTTTGAGCCCGAAATCCGCGACGGCAAGATCTACGCGCGGGGAGCGAGCGACGACAAAGGACAGATGTATATGCACATCAAAGCGTTTGAAGCGATGATGGCGCGACAAAGCCTGCCCTGCAACGTCAAATTTATGATTGAGGGCGAAGAGGAAATCGGCTCCGACAATCTGCCCCGTTTTGTGGCCGCCAACAAAACAAAACTACAGGCCGATGTAATCCTGATCTCCGATACGGGTCTTTTTTCCAATGAAGTACCAAGTATCACTGTCGGATTACGTGGTCTGAGCTATATCGAGGTAGAAGTTACCGGCCCCAGAAGAGATCTGCATTCCGGCATGTACGGCGGAGCGGTCGCCAATCCGATCAACGCGCTTTGTGAAATGATCGCCTCCCTCAAAGATGAGAATCAGCGTATCGCGATACCCGGATTCTATGACAAAGTAGCCGAATTATCCGAAGAAGAGCGTAAGGCGATGAATCAGGTCCCCTTCTCACAGGAGGAGTATATGAAAACCCTTGGTATAAAGGCTCTGAGAGGTGAAAAGGGTTATACTCCGCTGGAACATGTATCCATACGTCCGACACTGGATGTCAATGGCATATGGGGCGGTTATACAGGCGAAGGGGCCAAAACGGTTCTACCTTCAAAAGCCTATGCGAAAATATCCACGCGGCTGGTCCCCAATCAGTCTTCCGACGAAATAACGCGCCTGTTTGAAGAACATTTTAAAAAGATCGCGCCTGCCGGGATAGAAGTAAAAGTAATGCCGCATCATGGCGGAGAGCCCGCGGTTACCCCAACCGATTCCAAGGCATATATGGCAGCGAGTAAGGCGTTCGAAGACGTCTGGGGTAAAACCCCCGTTCCGATGAGAGAGGGCGGCAGCATACCGATTGTCAGCCTTTTTGAAAGAGAGCTTGGCTTGAAAAGCGTTCTCATGGGTTTCGGACTAGACGAAGACGCCATCCATTCCCCCAACGAAAGTTACAGGGTATACAATTATCTTAAAGGCATCGAAACCATAATCCGGTTCTATAAACATTTCTCCGAGGACTGAATCGGCATTGTATTTGTATAAAACCAACGACAAACAGGTATTATCAATGAAATTTAAGTTCCTAAGCATCTTCATTCTGTTTGTAGGCATTCAGACTGTATTAGCGCAGAAAGAAGTTCCTACCATTTGGGAAACGACTGTTTCCAAAAGCGAGGTAAAAGCGGGCGAAACCATCGACCTGATTTTCAAAGCCAGAATAATCGACGGATGGTATTTATATTCATCGGATTTCGACCCTGACCTGGGTCCGGTCGTAGCCAGTTTTTCCTTTACAGAAAACGACAGCTACCGGCTCGAAGGAGACATAAAGCCTGTCGGCTCCCTGTCAAAAGAAGATAATCTGATCTGGATGGGCACTTATACATATTTTAAAAACAAAGCCGAATTCCGACAGACCGTAAAGATCCTCAAGGACAATCCTGAGATCCGGGTAAAACTCTATGGCCAGGCCTGCAATGACGAATCCGGCAAATGCGTTCCCGTGATTCAGCAGTTTACCTTTGATCAGATTAAAGTCATCGCGGACTCCGGCAAAAACGGTCAGAAAAAACATACGGATACTCCGCTAAAAAACGATGAAGGCAAGCCGAAGTCCTCGACGGGAAAAAACACGACAGGTATGAGTACTCCCAACGCTCAGCCTGAAAACACATCCGGCCGGCCAGCGTCGAATCTTGAAGAACTAAAGGCCCAAAAAAAGGAACTTGTAAAGACAAACCAGCAAGGCGAAGATCTTGTAACCAAAGAGCTGAGCGATTTTGTGAAGAAGTACGGAACCAATTGATATGAAGAAACACATCACCGTCCTTATAATCCTTTGTAGTGTCCTGAGCGGATTCACCCGGCAGCCTACCCAGGAGGAACTCCGGCGTACCGCCGACAATATTCAGAATATGTTGCGCCGCGACAGTCTGAACAATTTGATTATTCACAAGCTCGAACTTACAATTGACAGTCTGAACAACCAATCCACTCAGACCGTTCCGAATTCAAAAAAACAGAGCGAGACTACCGCGACCGATTCAAATATCGCCGATACGGAGGAAGCCAGTGAGACTACCGGCAATATTCAGGAAGAAGGTTCCCTGGTCGCTTTTCTTCTGATCGCCTTTGGGGCGGGTTTGATCGCCTTGCATACCCCTTGCGTGTTTCCGATGATACCTCTTACCGTAACTTTTTTCACGTCAAATAGCCCCAATAAAGGACAGGCTATACGCAAAGCCCTATTTTACGGATTCTCGATCATATTTATCTATAGTCTTATAGGTGTAGCGATATCAGCCACCATGGGGCCATCCTTCGCTACATTTATGAGTGTACATTGGGTGCCCAATCTTATCTTTTTTGTCATATTTATCACCTTTGGACTTTCTTTCCTGGGCTTGTTTGAGATAACTCTACCCAACTCCTTTGTCAACAAAGTAGACGCTCAATCTGAAAAAGGAGGTTATTATGGCGTATTCTTTATGGCGTTTACACTGGTATTGGTCTCTTTTTCCTGCACAGGCCCCATTGTCGGCAGCCTGCTGGTAGAAGCGTTTCAGGGAGAAGCCACCCGGCCACTTCTTGGCATGATAGCGTACGCTACCGCGTTCGCCATACCCTTTACCATCTTCGCCATGTTCCCCCAGTTGCTGTCAAAGCTTCCCAAGTCCGGCGGCTGGCTCAATGTGGTAAAAGTCACGCTTGGCTTTATTGAACTGGGGCTCGCGCTCAAGTTCCTAAGCATGATCGATCAGGTATACCACCTCAATATTCTGGACAGGGATGTATATATCGCATGCTGGATCGCGCTTTCATTATTACTTAGCTACTATTTGCTGGGCAAGTTCAGACTGCCCCACGACTCACCTGTCGATTCAGTAAGCGTACCCCGGCTGATTGTAGCCCTTATACCCTTTATCTTCGCCATATATCTGATACCAGGTCTGTTTGGAGCTCCGCTCAAAGCCTTATCCGGCTATCTTCCGCCTATGCATACGCATAACTTCGATCTGCCCGGCATCATACGGGAATATAGCGGCGACGCGGAGTCAACTCTTTGCGATGATCCAAAATATAAAAACAAATTTAAACTCCCACATGGCCTCAAAGGGTACTTCGATTATGAACAGGCGCTGGCATGCGCTCGAGAAAAAAACATGCCGCTCTTTATCGATTTTACAGGGCACGGCTGTGTCAACTGCCGGGAAGTAGAGGCCAGCGTATGGTCTGACCCTCAGGTATTGCGGCATTTAAAGAACGATTTCGTTCTGGCCTCTCTTTATGTTGATGATTTTACTAAGCTGGAAGAAGACGAAATATACGTTTCCGAACAAACGGGATTCACCATAGAGACGGTGGGAGAAAAAAACTTTGACCTGGAGCAGGAGCTCTTCGATGTCAATTCTCAGCCTTATTACGCGTTGATCGACCCTTATACCGGAAAAACACTGGTTCCTCCGATGGGATATACCAAAAGCGTAAATGAATATCTCCGTTTTCTGGAAAAAGGGGTCGCGAAATTCAACGCGACCCGAGGCAAATAAAATCTCTTAATTAATTCACCAAAGTACCGAAGAGGCCGGCATAGTCCGGTCTTTTCTTTTTCTAGTTAAACTGCTCATATTAGCCGGCATAGCCTACTCGCTCGCGATAAGCCAGGTCCTCTTCAGGAACTTTAGCGCTCAAAGAAGTTACTATTAAAAGGGCGCGCGTAATATACAATGGTTTATCTACTATACTACAGACTCGATACTATCTGGGAAACAAACCGGCTCGCCGGCTATCTTCGCGCCTTGCCTGACCGTTTTGTCCGAAAAGTCGCTCAATATCGCTATCCGGAAGACCGGCAGACTCGTATCGCGGGCAGACTTCTGCTTCAGGAAGGGCTGCGTGAACTAGGTTGTAAACGAACGCTGGATGACATACGGTACAGTACATATGGAAAGCCCTATTTCCCGGGATGCGATATTCGTTTTAATATTGCCCACTCCCGGGCGACAGTCACCTGCGTACTTTCGGATGAGTCCGAAGTAGGTATAG
The DNA here is from genome assembly GCA_023391415.1 of Bacteroidota bacterium. Taxonomy (GTDB): domain Bacteria; phylum Bacteroidota; class Bacteroidia; order Cytophagales; family Cytophagaceae; genus SpSt-227. The sequence goes on from JAEWAY010000033.1 coordinate 333,075, forward strand.
ATACGGAAGAGCGCTCCGCCATACAAGTTAGCGATTATGAGCGACTTATTCCAAACCATATATACAAGGAGATTACGCGGCAACCAGACAGAGTAAGCGCCTTTTTATCATACTGGACCAGCCTGGAAGCCTCCTTAAAAGCCGAAGGCAAAGGCTTCCTGCTTTCCACCGACAACATCGTCATTGACAACCAGTACGCCCGCGTTCGTAACAGGACATGGTATCTTAGCGGCCCTGATCTCTTCCCCGGCAATACCACAACTATCGCCTCTTTCAAACCTGTCGAAGGTTATCGACAACGGGAATTATTTCTTTAAATTATTTTCGCGTTCCTTCCAAATCCTCAATCACCCCCATATTCCGGGCCTTTCACGTAAGGTGCCAACAATCAAAACAAGCCAAGATTCTACCATTCAAAATTATATATTGGCCGAATCAATTAGAAGTCGTTATTTTGCGTGCAATATATATAGTGTGCTACTATAACAGAACATATTTTCAATCATGATCTCCGAAAGCAACATTCCTGAGAAGCAGATAATCTTAAAATTGATCAAAGCGGAAATGAAAAACTTTAAGCTCATCCGGGGCCTGAAAAACGCGGGCATGGTCACAGAAGATTTTTATACTGACCTAAGTGGACTAATTATCAGTCTTATGGGATTTGAAGAGGAGTCGCGCGAAGAAATTCTCCGGCAATTTGACAAATACATGGAAAATCTGGACGGCATCGCGGTAAGCAAGTTTTCGGAATCACTCAATCAACTCGCTCACGCGCTATACGAGCGATTGCTGGAAAGAAAAATCACTAAAAATCATCCATAAATCATTTCTACCGAACAGCCTTCATATACTCGGGATCTTTTAAGCGAGGCTGAAAAAGCGCTCTCAGTTTATTCTGATCCAAAGGCTTCAATATAAAATCCGTTATCCCCAATCGGTTCATAGCCTCAATGTCCCGGAGATTCTCCGATACGGACAATATTACAATACGGGTTCTTCGACTTGAAAAATCAGGATGACTCTCGATCGTCTTGATCAAGTGAAAACCATTCATCAACGGCATATACAGATCTACAAAAACAAGATCCGGCTTATTGACCGAATCGGTAAAATAGCGCAAAGCCTCCGCCCCGGACCTGGCCACGATCAGTTCTTCATATGGAATCGTATATTCAATAATTTTTGAGGCTACCCAGATATCTACTTCGTTGTCGTCAACGATCAGTACGCGATTATGCCGTTTCATGATTAATTAAGTTTTTACAGACTATCATTCATATATTCAAAATATTATACCGTTCAACCCCGATACCTTCTTACCTTGTAATTTAAAAGGAACAAATCATAATTCATCACGAAAAATAAAAAATTATTGTTGCAACCCATATAAATTATTTTGAATAATCGGTCGTTCATTGGCTATATTCAGCCATATGGAGATTTTGCTCAAAATCTCTATAACAAACTTACAAAATGCCTATTAAGGATCGAATTCCATCAAAGGAACCATAAATATAATTAGCGATAAGAGCCTTCTCGATAATCCAGTCCAATTTACAACAAACACATATATGACTTTAAATAATAAGTAAATTTATTTGACCTTGCGTTTGTCATGACAGGGGAAGTGCCAAACAAACAACCAGGAAAACGCTACAGGGACCCCATACTTCTGAATAAAGTTGGCAGAAGAATGCAAGAACTTATGAATGAAAGAAGTATTACTCATGAAGTTTTTTACAATGATACATCTATTAACCCTCACCGTCTGATATCCGGCAAAATCAATATGACGATTTCAACCTTTCAGAGAATATGCACCTACCTTGAAATTAGCCCAGAAGATTTTTTTAAGGGAATAAAATAAGTTTGCGATATCCTTCATCATATGAAAAAATGACTTTTCAGGCACTCCTGTAGAGTCTCTAGTCTTAATGAAAGAAAACAGCTATCCCATACAATACAGCCATATATAAACGTCATATTCTTCTTTTAAACGACCTCAGGTCACTCCTCAAAAATACACACTTAATATAGGGTTTTCAATAAGGCCAACTTTGTTTTTATTTACACCCATGTATACTGAAGAACAAATACTCGCTCAATTAGGAGCCAGAATAAAGAGTCTCCGTTTTAAGGCAGGATATACCAGTCATGAGAAGTTCGCCTATGATATTGACATGAGCAGAAGCTTATACTGGAATTATGAAAATGGAAGCAATATGAATTTCCTTACCCTAATAAAGATTCTGAATTTCCACAACATCACGCTTGAAGAGTTCTTTTCAGAAGGTTTTAGTGAACGGACTCCGTCCAAACGTGGAAGGAAGCCCCGATCCTAAGGAGGAGGGAGCGGTTCATCAAATAGGACTTTTAAAAGCTAAAAAACTCCCGAAGAAACATTTTTCAGGAATATCAACCGTCTGGAAAAAATAGTCTCATGACAAACAAGGCTTCGCCAACCCGAAGCTGCTGACCGACAAAAACCGGCCAACAGTCCCCATTGTTAAATAACGAAAGCGCCGCTTAAATACTTTAAGCGCCTAATCGCTTATCGGAGGCAATCTATGCAAGATAAATACCGGTAAAAAGGGCATGTTTCATATCAATGATAGGGGTCATTCACCATTCGGAAATATGTCCTTAGTATTAACTTTTTTGTTCCGACCATCCCGATGTCGGTGACATAATCATTCAACCGAATAGCAATCTTCTGACTCATATTCAATCTGATAAGTATAAGATCCATATCTCCCCAGTAGCGCTTGTACTATATGTAGGTATTATACGTCTTCCGGTGTATGAGCGGTACAACTTTCCCTTCCCGGCATGTTTTGAGACCTCATATTATTGCCTGCGCCGACAAAATAAAACATTGGTTGATCCGGATCATATCGCCAAAACCGCGCAACCCCTGTCTCCGGAAATTCTGACAAGCTATTTAACCAGGACACGTAAATATCGCGATACCAGAAAATATTTTCAACAAAGATGCTCCTCGTCAGTTAACACCGAAAAGTTAATCGCGTAATGGGCAAAAAAAACACCTTAAGTTTTAACGCTACATGGTCCATGGCAGTGGGCGGAATGGTAGGAGGAGGAATATTCTCAGTAATGGGGCTTATAGTCCAGATAGCGGGGCAATGGGCCTGGTTAAGCTTTCTCATATCAGGCGTTATCGGGTTCATATCCGCGTGGAGTTATAGCCAGCTTGCCGTTAAATTCCGGGAAAGCGGAGGAGCTTTTACCTATCTCCGTGAAATGGATCGTAAGGGATTTGCCGGCAGTCTCGCCTGGGTACTGATTCTTGGATATATACTTTCAGTATCCGTATATGGCTTTACTTTTGGCCATTACGTAGCCCACGCGTTTCATTTCGGAGAATGGTTTCCAAGAGTACTCGCCTTTGGAGTCATCGGAATCCTCACGTTGGTCAATCTGCGCAGTGTAGGGGACTCTTCCACCGTCGAAATTATAACTGTTTGGGGAAAACTTATGGTTCTCATGGCCTTGGCGGTATTTGGACTTTTGCACTGGGATACGCCCAAACTAACGGAAGGCATAAGCCCCAAAAACATAGGCGACGCGCTTTCCGGAGCGGCTACCATTTTTATCGGTTATCAGGGATTTCAATTGCTTACATATGATTACAACGCCATGTATAAACCGGAAAAAACGCTTCCCAGAGCGACTCTTTCCGCGGTATTGTCCGTTATTGTAATTTACCTCGCCGTCTGCCTCGGCACTACCATGCTTGTAGGCGCGGAAACTGTCATCAAGCAAAAGGAAATCGCGCTATCCGTCGCCGGACAAAAGGCCATAGGAAAACCGGGAATGATTCTGGTAACGATCGCCGCCGCGTTTTCGACCGCTTCCGCCATCAACGCCACCTTGTTTTCAACCAGCCGCCTGGTAGACGATGTCGCCCGCAAAAACGACCTTCCTACCGAGTTTGCAAAAGAGAACAAACGAAAAATGCCCTACTTCGCGCTTTTAATGATTTCATCACTTTCCATCCTTCTGGCGGTCATAGGTTCATTAAATTCATTAGTCAGCGCCGCGAGTCTGATATTTCTGTTCGCCTTTGGAGTGGTAAACTGGACCGCCTATAAAGAACAGATCCGCTACTACAAACTATCGTTGGTCGGAGCGATCGGCACAGCCATCGCCATTATCGTAGATGGATGGTATCTCGCCAAACAAAGTCCCGCGGCCCTCATCGCCCTCGCGGTGATTGTACTGGTAGCCGTAGTTGGGCGCAAATTCATACTTGAGAAGATGAACCATTAAGAATAGCGAAAAATAAAAGGAAGCTTATCTCAGATAAACCGCTTCAAAACGAGCCAACGGAGCCATTCGGCCTTTGAACAATTGCAGGGTGTCATTGTCCAGATGATAACTATCGGCAATCTGTAAAACCTGAAGAAACGCTTCTTCAGTTTGAATAGTCTGGCAGGCCATATAGGTACGCGCGAGCGAAGTAAATCGTATACGATTAGGCGAGTCGGTTTCAAACTCGCCGCTAATAGCGTTGCAATTGCCCGCGCCAATAACCTTGCCGCTACCTTCTTTAAGGATAATATAAGCTTCCCGGTCCGCGTCGTTGTTTTTCAGATCTTGTCCGGCGAGCTCGGTAAGCTTCCAGTATCGCTCCGTTATATCAGCCTCAATCTTATCAAGAATATAGTTGTCGGCCAGAGCTCCTGTAATACGACGACCATCCTCATCCAGTTGAAAAAGCCTGTTTTCTCCCACTAGATATTTACCCCCATCCCGGGCGAGAGTTATAGAGCGACCCTGTCGATCCCATTCAAACAGGCCTTTCTCTTCCCGAATCATGTCTTCCTTGCCCGCGTAACGGCGCCTTAGTCGATAACTATGATCGGTATAGAGCGAAATTACCACTTCGATCCCACTACAATCCGCGCAAGGCAAAAAGCCTTTGTAGGATCCGGACCAATCCAGGGAAGAACGGCTATTATCCCCAACCGCGTACTTGACTTGATCCGACAAGACTGGAGTTTTTCTTGGCTGGCAACATAGCAGGAAGGTAAAAGTAAAAAACGCTATAACGACATGAAACGCGGAAACCGGCATATCTTTTTTTTTGAAGATTAACTCGAACGCTAGTCTGAGTCGCATAAAACATGCCAATTCCCTCATAACATACGATCTGTTCCGGAGTTGGATCATACAATCATAGTCCATCCTACAAAAGCTTTGGATATATGAAAAAAATAAAACAATTTTCGGTTCCTCTTTTGCCCAGATACTATAAACTCTTTTTGTAAAATGATCAATATACAAAGTTTCACCTTCAACGCTTTTCAGGAAAACACCTACGTGCTGTATGACGAAACCAACGAGGCGATTATTATTGATCCGGGTTGCTATGACAAGGCGGAAGAAGATGAGCTACAGCGATTCATAGCGGACAAAGAACTTATAGTCAAGGAGGTTATCAACACGCATTGTCATGTAGACCACGTACTGGGAAACGCTTTCGCTAAAAAAACCTACAACGCGCCCCTCCGGATACACCCAAAAGAGCTCTCCACATTGAAGTCCGTAGAAGTATATGGTCCCGCGTACGGCTTTCATCACTATACGCCCGCCGAACCCGACGATTTTTTTGAAGAAGGTGATAAAATCAACTTCGGCGTCAGCGCGCTTGACATACTCTTCGTGCCGGGACATTCCGTTGGGCATGTAGCTTTTTACTCCGCTCAGGACGGTTTCTGCATTGGAGGCGACGTGCTTTTTTATCGTAGTATCGGGCGATACGATTTACCAGGAGGCGACTTTAGCACATTGATAAATAGCATAAAAACCAAGCTTTTTACGCTGCCGGATCATACACTTGTCTATCCTGGGCATGGAGTAGAAACCAGCGTCGGAGACGAAAAAAAACACAATCCTTTTACGCGATAATCCCTGTTTTAGATGAACAGTATAATAAAAAATATCCCCAACGCTATCACCTGCCTAAACCTCGTCTGCGGTTTTTTGGGTATACTTTTGGCCTTTACAGATCTCACCTACTCCTGCTATCTGATATTCCTGGCCTGTTTTTTTGATTTTATCGATGGTTTCGCGGCACGCATGTTAAAAGTAAGTTCTCCCATTGGCAAAGAACTTGATTCTCTTGCCGATATGGTAAGCTTTGGAGTGTTGCCCGGTATCATCGCGTACTTTATGATAGAAACCGCTACACTCAAGGAATTCTTCACCGGAGCCTCCGAGCTTTCGTCCATTTTACCCTACGCGAGTGTTTCTATCCCTGTATTTTCAGGCATACGCCTGGCCATTTTCAATACCGATACCCGACAGAGTCATGGCTTTATAGGCTTGCCGACCCCGGCCAACGCTATTTTTTTCGCGTCGCTACCTTTTATTTTCGCGGACGAAACCTTTGCCAGCCTCATCAACAGTTACGTGTTTATAGCTACCACATTGCTCATGTCTATCCTGCTGGTGGCCAATCTGCCTCTTATCGCGTTAAAATTCAAATCCTACGCCCTTAAAGAAAATATTGATAAATATTCCTTGCTCCTGATCAGCGTCTTGTCACTGATACTACTGGGGATCAAAGCCATCCCCCTGATTATAGCGAGCTATGTGATTATCTCCATTATTTTTTCCCGAAAAAACCATACATCCTAACCAATGACCAGGTAGATACACACTCCTTTAAAAAAGCCTATACAAACCCTCAAGACAAGTTATTTCCGCTCTCCACCCGGAGGCCTGAAGCTTCCGACTATTTCCGCGAAAAAAGTTATTCCAGCTTCAAGAAGTTTTTGGAACAGCGAACAACATATAAAAGTTCCCTCCGTTAGTTAAAATGTATCCATATAAAAAACCATCGCTTGAATAAAAGTCTACTTCGTTAGTCTTATTTTTGTTTAATGATAAGTCTCATGCCTGAAAACAGGTTTATTTTAGTTCTGGTTTCCGTGTACTTTTTTTATTTGGGTCAGACGTTTGGCCAAACCGGGAACAGTGTAACGCTGCGGTGGAAAGATCCGGTCACAATTATTGATTCATCTGGCTATCAGCGTACTCTACCGGCTTTTGACGAAGCGACATATGGCTACGCCTATATGCCGGAGCGTAGCCTGCGTATTTCAGGCTATGTGGAACGTTTTGAAATAACCAATCCACAAAGCGCGTCCCTTACGGCGGAAGAAACAAAATTACTCCAAAACTATTTCACCGGAAACGATTATAAAGTCTCTATCGGCTACTCCTACTTTCGGGGAAGCGTCATTTCCACTATTCGGGTGCTTCCCATACGCTATTCTCCATCCCTGGGATACGAAAAGCTACTTTCCTTCTCCTACTCCATTCAGATGGGCGATCCGCCCGCCCGGGAAACTACCGCGCCAAGACAATCCTCAAACAGCCCATACTCCGCGCGTGTAAGCGCTTCCGGCATGGTCTCCGTATTATCCAGCGGTTCCTGGTTCAAATTTTCGATAAGTGAATCAGGAATACACAAACTTGGCTATGAAGATCTCCGAAAAGCGGGAATTAACCCTGACAATATCGATCCGAGACGGCTAAAAATATATGGCAATGGCGGTGGAATGCTCCCCCAGGCGAATAGTGCCAGCCGCCATGACGATCTGGTTGAAAACGCGATATATGTCTTTGGTGAAGAAGATGGCAGGTTTGACAAATCGGATTACATTATATTCTATGCTCAGGGTCCTCATACCTGGGAAAGAAGCGGGAATACTTTCACGCATACATATAACTTATATTCCGACAAGGCTTTTTATTTTCTTACCACCGACGGCGCTTCTGGCCTGAGAGTGACCCCAAAGTCCCAACCACCTTCCGCCACCCGATCGCTAAGCGCCTATAACGCGTACGTCTTTCATGAAAAGGATGAACACAATATCCTGACTTCAGGACGTGAATGGCTTGGAGAGTTATTTAATTATGTCACCCCCTCCCGCACATTTAACTTTACGCTTCAGGGCCTCGCGCCTTCCTCCACGATATACCTTACGCTCAGCGCGGCCGCCAGAGCCAACATCACCACTTCCTTTCAGGTAATGGTAAACAACACACCCGTTGGATCCCTAGCGATCAAGGGAATAAGCAATATTTTCTCAGAAACATATAGTGTAAAAGCGTCTCTCGAAAAAAACACGTTCCCCGTCAACGCCGGCCTCGTTCCCAATGGTGAATGCGCCGTGCGGATCAACTACAACTTCAACAATATATCTTCACTTTCCGGCAACCTCAATTACCTGGAGTTAAACTATACGAGCCAACTCGCTTTGTACGGAGAGCAAACAAGTTTTCGGGCGCTGGCCAGTACCGAAGGACCTACTTGTGAATACATATTATCCAACGTTACCCCCGAAACACGAATCTGGGATGTCACAAATCCTCTTCTTCCCGCCTCCCTGAACTATTCGATCAATGGTAGCACCGCTCGTTTCAACGATTTTAGCGATATGCTGAGAGAATACGTCGTATTCGCCGGACAGAACTTTCCCGCTCCGATTTTTGAAAGCAGAGTTCTTAATCAGAATCTTCACGGCATCGGCGCTCCTGTTCCGGACATGCTGATCATCGCGGCCGATGGTTTGGTATCCAGCGCGGAGCGCCTCGCGGCCCACCGAAGAGCTTTCTCAGGACTTCGCGTGCGGGTAGTACCCGTCAGCTCCATATACAACGAATTTTCCTCCGGAAGTCCCGATATTACGGGAATAAGAGATTTTATCCGTATGGTATACAGACGAAGCCAGGGGGCCGATTCACTGCGTTATGTATTACTCTTTGGGGCCTGCTCCTACGACTACAAAAACAGAATCGCCAACAACACCAATCTTATTCCTATCTATGAATCCAGGGAGTCGTTCCATCCCATTCGGACTTTCTCCTCCGATGATTATTATGGCTTTATGGATGAAAGCTATGGAGAATGGCCCGAAATCCATTCCAACAGTCGACAAGGCGACGAGCTCGAACTAGGTGTCGGGCGCTTGCCGGTCAGTACCGGGGAACAAGCGGATCAGGTAGTCGACAAAATCATATATTATGACACCAGTCCCTCAACGAGGGAACGATGGCGGACCAGAATATGCTTCGTCTCGGACGATGGCGACAGGAACGAATATCTCAAAAACGCGGAACAGCACGCGACAACGGTAGCTACTCACTATCCATTTATGAATATAAGCAAGGTCCATCTGGACGCTTATCCTCAGATCTCGGCCCCCGGAGGTGAAATATCCCCCGAGGCGAAGCGGGCGCTTAACGAAGAAATTGAAAAAGGTCTTCTGATTACCAACTTCATTGGTCATGGTAGCGAACAAGGCTGGATGCAGGAGGAGGTATTGCGGATCAGCGATATCCTGGGATGGCGAAACAGAAACAAGCTGACTTTTATGCTTACAGCGACCTGCGAGTTTGGCCGTTACGACGATCCGAACAAAACTTCTGGCGCCGAATACGCCCTGCGATCGGTAGAGGGAGGCGCGATCGCGCTAATGACGACCACAAGACCCGTATACGCGAGCACCAATAATCTGATAAACACGAGCTTTTATAAATTTATTTTTGAAAAAGAAAATGGACGATGGCCCACATTGGGCGACGTCATGTGGCGGACAAAGAACGACGCGATCGAAGGGGTGTACAACCGCAATTATTCTCTCCTGGGAGACCCGTCGCAAACAATCGGATACCCACTGGAAGAAATTGTCGTCACCGCTGTAAACGGGAACGACCCTTCCGTATACGGCGATACGCTCAACGCGCTCGCCCGGGTGACCATCGAAGGCGAAATTCGTATCAACGACACCCGAAATAATGGATTTAACGGTACGCTGCAAACCACCATTTTCGACAAACCTTCTCAACTAATGACCCTGGGCAATGAACAAAACGCTCCCGCGATAAAATTTAACCGATACGACAACGCTATTTTTGATGGAAAAGCGTCTGTACGGGAAGGTGGGTTCAAGTTCTCGTTTGTGGTCCCCAAAGACATCTCCTATATTGTAGACAACGGAAAAATCAGCTTGTACGCCGCTACAGGAACCACTATTGACGACGCGGCGGGTTATGAACGCCGGATCTTCATCGGCGGGACTTCCGACTCAGTCATAGTCGACAACACTCCTCCTACGATCCGTATCTACATGAACGATGAAAGTTTCGTCAATGGCGGGGTCACTGGCGGCAGCCCGCTACTGCTCGCGCGCGTATACGATGAGAACGGTATTAACATAGCGGGCTCCGGCATTGGTCACGAACTGACCGCCGTACTCGACGACTCGAAAGAAGTAATTATTCTTAACGAGTATTATACAGCCAAACTTGACAGCTACCAAGAAGGCACCATTGAATACCCGCTCAAGGACCTTAAACCCGGCAATCATACCATTCGCGTCAAAGTATGGGATACCCATAATAACTCGGCGGAAGGTTACCTGGAGTTTGTGGTAGTCAACGACGAGGATGTCGCCCTCCGCAATGTATTCAATTATCCCAATCCGTTTTCCACAAACACGGAGTTTCACTTTGACCATAATCGCCCAGGCGACGATATTGAAGTACAGGTACAGATTTATACCGTTTCCGGCAAACTGATCAAATCTCTCCGTCAGGCCATACCCCAGAGCGGTTCCCATATTATCGGCCCCCGCTGGGACGGACGCGACGACTTTGGAGACAAACTCGCCCGCGGCGTGTATATCTACAAACTAGAACTTCGATCCGCCCGGGATGGCTCCAAAGGACATAAATATCAAAAGCTGGTAATACTGAATTAGTAAATAAATCATATATTTGAATTTTAAGAACATTTGCAATGAGATTTAGAAGATTTTTGCTGGTAGTTTTCAGTGTTTCATCAATCGCCGCCTTCGCCCAAAGGAACAATATGGCGAGAAACATTCCGATAAATACCTCTGTACCTTTTCTAACATTAGCGCCAGACGCGCGTTCAGGCGCCCTGGGAGACGCGGGCGTCGCGACCTCCGCCGACCCTATGGCGATCAAGTGGAACGCCGCGAAGCTGGCCTTTCTGGAAAACGACATGGGTGCTTCTATTTCGTACAACCCGTGGTTGCGTAAGCTGGTAGACGACATGGCCCTTTCTTATCTCACCGCGTACCGCAAGCTGAGCAAGCAGGAAGCGATATCCTTGCAATTAACTTATTTTGATCTCGGGAAAATCACTTTTACGGATTATCAAGGAAAAATTATCCGGGAACACAGGGCGAAGGAGTTTTCCATGGGGGGAGCCTATTCCCGAAAACTAAGCGAGCACATGAGCGTAGGTATCGGGCTTAAGTTTATCCATTCCAATCTCGGCAACATAGACGACCCGAGCGCCGCCAGCTCTATTAAGCCCGGCAATACCGCGGCGGGCGATATTGGCATATTCCATACCAAGGACTATATCGCCGGGGGCAAAAATATCAAGGTAAACCTGGGAGCTAATATTTCAGACATAGGAGCCAAAATTTCTTATTCCAACAGTCAATACAGAAACTTTATCCCCACCGCGTTGCGTCTGGGCACAGCGATTACCACGGATTTGGACGTATTTAACAAACTTACCCTGATCGTGGAGTTGAGCAAGCTGATGGTACCTTCTCCCGTTTCGGACTCCTCCGGGTTTGGTTACTCCTCCGACAAAGGTTTGCTCAGCGGCATGTTCGGTTCCTTCTCCGACGCCGAAGGAGGATTATCCGAAGAACTAAAGGAGATTATCTATCACCTGGGTCTTGAATACTGGTACCATGACGCCCGGGGCTTACCCCTTTTCGCTATCAGAGCAGGCTATCATCTGGAAAACAATCTGAGAGGAGGACGTAAGTATTTAACGGCGGGATTTGGCTTCAGATATCAGATGTTTGGAATCGACTTCGCGTATCTTGTTCCTACCCAGAAGAACAACCCCTTGGCCGAATCCCTGCGTTTTACACTTATTTTCAACGCGGACTCCAAGAAGAGAGTAGAATCCATTATCGACTAAACAAGCCTCTATGCCAGACAGGAACAAGGCTCCGGAGTTCAACAAACCGGAAATATTCAAGCTACCCGATGTATCCGCTTGTCATTTGTCCAATGGCGTTCCATACTTTGGTCTCACCAATGGCGACCAGGCCGCGGTAAAACTGGAGCTTATCTTTAATGGAGGTCATTTTAACGAGCCTTCTAATGGATTATCCTTTTTTACTTCAAAAATGCTCACCGCCGGGACCAAAAGCAAAAGCGCCGCCCAAATCGAAGAGACCATCGCCTCATTTGGCGCTTTTATGGAAATCAGCAGCGGCTATGACCAGGTTTCCATAACCGTTTATTGTCTGGATAAATTTCTGAGAAACACAGTAGTCCTTCTGGCAGAATTGCTTACAGAATCTATATTCCCGGAGGAAGAGCTCCGAAATCTAAAAAACATTCAGTCTCAAAACATCCGGGTCAGCAAAGAGAAAACCTCATACCTGGCCTCTGTAGCGTTACGTTCCCGTTTTTTTAAAAATCAACATCCTTACTCTCGGGTCATTGACGAACATGTAATAAACCATATGGAGCGTGAAGCTATCAGGGCGTACTATCCATCATTGTTTTCACTGGCTAATTGCGCTATTTTAATCGCCGGAGGCGGGGAAGACTCCTATACCATCGTCGATGAAGTTTTGGGCGCGCTCCCTCTAGTTCCACCCTCACGCGGCGCGTGGCCAAACGAGGCTGTCTCATTCAACTCAGGGATACTTCATATCGAAAAGGATGGCGCTTTGCAAAGCACCATTCGGCTGGCGTTACCCGCCGTCGGTCTCCGCGATCCGCAATATCCGGCCTACGCTCTGCTCAACGAGATATTGGGTGGTTACTTTGGTTCACGCCTTATGAAGAATATACGGGAGGACAAAGGCTATAGCTATGGCATACATTCTTCTATCGTCAATCATCTGAACGCGGCTTATATGGTATGTGGTACAGACGTAAATAAGGATGTGCGACAAAACACCATAGATGAAATATACATGGAGATGGAGCGGCTACGCGGAGAACCCGTTGGCGCGCTCGAACTGGAAACGGTTAAAAACTATATGCTCGGCTCCTATCTGAATTCGCTCAACACGCCCTTCGCTATTATGGATAAGTATAAGGCTCTGTATTTCCACCGCCTACCGAGCACATATTACGAAGATTTCTATGCCTCAATGAATAAAGTTTCTTCCGATGATCTTCAGAATCTTGCTGATCATTTTCTGGACAAAGACGCGGCGCTTCTTGTAAGTGTCGGCTAATTCCATAAGCTAAGCGGCGACCCGGCGAAGAAACAAATAGCTAGACAATTTGTCTCCCCTTGTTTCTCAGACAAAGGAAGACCATGCAATCTCTTTCTCAAAATTATTCATCCCGCCAGACTCGCTAACCATCGTATCCATAAAAAAATAAAGTCCATCCCTAAAAGAGATGGACTTTTATTTTATGGATGAAAAGCTCCCTAAGCTAAAAATCAGGCGTTGCTTTCCACTTCTTTCTTGGACGCGACCTGAGGTCTCCAGCTTCCAAAATCAAGAACTATAGGAGCTCCGATATATACGGTGGAGTACGCTCCAAACGTCGCCGCGACAATCATGACCAGAGAGAAACCTCTGAGTATGTCTCCGCCAAAGATGATCAATACGACAACAACAATCAATACGGTCAATGAAGTCACGATAGTTCTGCTAAGAGTATCGTTCAAAGCGCGGTTCATGAGCGTATCGTCCCTCTCGCGGGTAGACAGTTCCTGAGCCTCGCGGATCCGGTCAAACACGACAATCTTATCATTGATAGAGTAAGCGATCAAGGTAAGCATCGCCGCGATAAAAATCTGGTCGACCTCGATGCTCATACCCAAAGCTGTCGCGATTCCATACACGGCGATCGCTACAAGTACGTCATGCGTAAGAGCGATCAGGGTGCCGAGTCCAAACTGCCAGTTTCTAAACCGAATGAAAATATAGAAAAACAGCACAAGCAGCGATATGACAATCGATATTATGGAAGCGCTTAAAATATCGCTGGCGACAGTCGCCCCTACTTTTTCCGAACCAATAATTCTTGGGTTCACGGAAGCGTAGTTTTCCAAACCTTTTTCAAGCGCCGCCTTTACTTCTTCATCCGCCTGGTTGGATTCATCCTCACTATGATAGCTTGTCGTCACCTTAAGGGTCCGGTTGTCGCCATAAGTTTTTACTTCCGTACCCTCATTGTTAAAATAAGGAAGAAGTTCTGACTTAACATCAGCGGCGGGCAAAGCCTCGTCAAATTGAACGACGTACGAACGACCTCCTTTGAAATCGACACCAACGTTTAAGCCATTGACCATAATCGCGATCAATCCTATAAGGATAAACGCGCATGAGAATACATAGGCCTTCTTTCTCGCCCCGATAAAGTTGTAATTTAATTTACCGACAAAGAGCCTTCTTGAAATAAAGGTATCAAACGACTTTTCAGTAATTTGTTTCTTTCTGGCCATCCATTCGATAATAATTCTTGAAATATAGATCGCGCTAAGGAAGGAAGTCAATATACCGATAATCAATACAGTGGCGAATCCTTGTACTGGTCCTGAACCCACCCAGGCCAGGATGATACCGACCAGTATTGTCGTAAGGTTGGCGTCAAAGATCGCGCTAAACGCCTTCTGATAGCCTTCCTTAATGGCGATTTCGAGCTTATGCCCTTTACGCAACTCTTCTCTTATACGCTCGAAGATCAACACGTTGGCGTCAACCGCCATACCAATCGTCAGTACGATACCGGCGATTCCAGGCAAAGTGAGGGCGGCGTGCAACTGAGCCAGGATACCAAGCACAAAGAAGATGTTAAAGATCAGCGCGAAGTTGGCGACCATACCACCCATGCTGTAATAGGCCACCATAAATATAATGACCAGCACAAGGCCCGCTACGGAAGATTTAAGCCCTTGGGAAATCGCTTCCTTACCCAAGGAGGGACCAATGATTCCTTCTTCCACGATTCTTGCCGGCGCCGGCAATTTACCCGCTTTCAATACATTCGCGAGGTCCTTCGCTTCCTCTTCTGTAAAGCTTCCCGATATGGAAGAAGATCCATTAGGAATCTCTTCGTTTACGGAAGGAGCGGAGTACACCGTATTATCCAGAACAATCGCGATCCTGTTGCGATTTTGTGGAGTACTGGTTTCTACAGCCTTGCGGGTCATGTTTCTCCACGCTTTCGCTCCAGCCGCGTTCATCGACATGCTTATCTCATACCCCCTGCCGTTTGCCGCGAAATCCGCTCGGGCGTCTGTAATTACTTCTCCGGTAAGAGGCGCTTTGCCAAGTCTTCCTCGTTTTACAGGAACAAGCTCCAGCGCGTTCTGCCTTCCTCCACTCTTTTCCCATAGCAATGACATGTTTGAAGGAATCATAGCCCGCACTTTTGGATCCGCCAGCAACGCGTTGATGGTCGCTGTATCTTCAGCTCTATACGCCAACTGTCCAAACTGCTGCAAATTCTGTCCTATAGCCAGTGAAATCAACTTAGACACTTCTTCATCAAGAGAATCCGCTTCCGCGAGGCCCTCTACCCGCTTTTGAGTAGTATCTACTATTTTCTCCCCGGTAAGCGGGTCGATTTGCTCCTCAACAACTTCGGACTTCGATTCAACATCGCCCGCGTGCTGGGATTTTTCCATCTTCTGCTTGCTCACCAGATAGTTATTGACCTGGACAATAACTGGCTGCACATCCTGAAACTGGTATACTTCCAAAAACTCAAGCTGCGCGACTCCTTGCAACAGCTTTCTTACCCTTTCTGGATTATCAGCTCCGGGTAGTTCAACCTGAATACGGCCAGTGCCCTGGATTCGCTGAATATTGGGACTGGTAACACCAAACTTGTCAATCCTCGTACGAAGAATTTGAAAGGTCCTGTCAATCGCCTGATCGACTTCGCCTTCGACATATTTTCTCACCTCCTGGTCGGACGATTTCGGATTGATAAAATCCTTGTTCGAATAGTTGGCGAAAATAGAAGCGAGCGATCGGCCAGGAGCGACCTCGTTAAACGCCCTGTAAAAAAGCGTGGTAAATTTTTCCGGGCTGTTTCGCTGCATTTTCTGAGCCATTTCAAGGGCCTCCCTGAACGACGCGTCCTGGTTATTGCCCGCCAGGCCCTTCAATATGTCCACTGGAGAAACCTCAAGAGTAACGTGCATTCCGCCCTGAAGGTCAAGACCCAGGTTAAGGCCGTTTTGCTTTACCTCCTTATAGGTATATTCCTTTATCCCAAGGAAATTATATACCGGCTTATTGTATACGGAGTCAAGATAGTGTTGCTTTCTGGCAAAATCGATTTGACCAGATTCGTTGGTGGCGTACTCCGTCGCCGTCTGTCTTACGCTACGATCTACCAGTGAAAAGGAAACAAAGTAGAGGCAGATAGCCGTAAGAATTACCGTCAGGAAAATAATCCCGTTTTTACTAAACATTATTTTACTTGTTAAAAATTATATTACTGTTTTTTTCAATTCACTTAATAATAGTGAGGATATTATCAACAACTGTATAGCTCCTCGTATTTTCTCGCGCGTGAAAATCCGCGTCAGGCTTGAAGATTCATTCATCCTCAATAGTCTCCTAAGGCGCGTTGACCGATATGATACAGGTAAAAAGTTTTTTAAAACGTGAAGATATTGGAGGGGTATTTCGATAAAAAATACCAGGACGAAGAAATTCTATCTGAGGAAATTCAATAAGGGACGCGTGCAGGACCGGAATCTGAAAATGGATAATTGGCAGGATCGCCTCCACCGAAAATTCCCTGATTTCGGCCTTTTTTTCGGGTCCATTATTGCTTTCCTTTTCTTTTTGTTCTTTTTTTGGCGTATTATTATCAACATATTCCGTTGACGAATAAGAAGCGAAAAGGATCAAAGCGACCAGAAGCAGACAAAAAACATTCCTGATATGAGCTTTGCTTTCTTTCATAGTTTGTTAGCTGCCAAAATTAGATATAAATTTTCATAACTGGTACTTTTGGGATAACTAAAATCCCTAAATTCATTAAATTTGGCAAACCTATTTCCCTTATTTCAGTATACATTAAACTTAAACAATAATTTAATTCAATTATTATGAACGCGTGGCATGATGTAAGTTTTGGACCTGAGGCGCCTGAGAATGTGCAGGCCATTATTGAGATTCCTAAAAATTCGAAAGCGAAATATGAACTTGATAAGGAAAGTGGTTTATTGAAACTGGACAGGGTACTTTTTTCAGCGGTACATTATCCGGCCAATTATGGATTTATCCCCCGTACATACTGTGATGACCAGGATCCTCTGGATATACTTGTAATCAGTTCGCTTGAAGTTGTCCCCATGTGCCTTATCGAGGCGAAAGTAATCGGGGTAATGCAAATGATCGACGACAACGAGCGGGATGATAAAATTATAGCTGTCGCCAAAAATGACATGTCCGTCAATCACGTAAACGACATCGCCGAGTTGCCTCCTCATACACTGGTTGAAATGAAACGTTTTTTCGAGGATTATAAAAACCTTGAAAAGAAAGAAGTCGTTGTGAAGCGATTCCTGAATAAGGATGAAGCTTATAAAATTATAAAAGAAGCGATCGAATTATACACCGTCACATTTCCTGAAAAGGAAAACACAAGGGTTGTCTAATTCTTCTCTTATAAAAGAACTTTCCGCAACTTTTCCTTCGTCAGCGGCTTAGCGATATAACTTTCAACTCCTAGCTTCAGGAGTTGTTTTTTTATATCCTCTGTCAGGAACGCGCTCAACATTACGATTCTGCTTCGATGCCGCTGGCTGGAGTTTATCTGGTTAAAAAGTTCCATAAATTCATTCCCCCTCATTTGCGGCATCTGATAGTCGAGCAAAATCAGATCCGGATAATTATTATCGTAGGGGGAACAATTTTTACTCAGGTAAAGCAACGCCTCTTCACCGTTAAGAGCCATCCTTACATTGGTAGTGATACCCATACTCTCAAGCAGCCTCGCGTTGATCGCGTTGTTTATCTTGTCATCATCTACCAGTAGCACACAATTCAACTTCTCCATAGGCCTTCCAGTTAACAGGTATCCTATTTCAAAACGATCAGCGGCGCGGGATCGTTCCTGAGTCAACTGTTAATGCTACGAGCTACTTCGCCAAAATGACGCGCTATGACATCCCTGACCTTTTCCCTGGTAAGAGGTTTATTAATAAAATCCGTATTCCCCGATCCTTTTAATTTTTCGATATCGGTAACATTGGTTGAAGTGGTAAGAACCACGATAACCACATTTTCCTTATTGGGAAAATCCAGCAGGCGGAACTCATTGAGAAACTCAAATCCATCCATTACAGGCATATTGATATCAAGGAATATAAGACTGGGGCACGGCTCCGCTTCTTTAACAGTCTTTTGAATTATGCTGATCGCTTCATAACCATTCAAGGCGATTTTGATATTTTCAGCGACATTCAGCTTACGTAGCAACCGTTCATTGATAAAGTTTGTTATACTGTCATCCTCAACCAGTAAAATGGAATTCAGTTTACTCATTTATTCTTGATTAGAGTATGGTATAATACGTGATTTTTTATAACCGGTTCATACTATACTTTGTTATAAAAATTAATTTTACACAAAGCCTGGCCTGTATAGGAAAAGAATAGGGGCGGTCTCTTTTTCCTTTTATTTCGCCATCAGGCTTCTAAGCTTTTCACCAGTAAACGGCTTCTCCATTATCTCATAGTATCCAAGCGCGTTAAGGCGTTCTTTCTTTTCCTGATCAATGGC
Organism: Bacteroidota bacterium; assembly: GCA_023391415.1. GTDB lineage: Bacteria > Bacteroidota > Bacteroidia > Cytophagales > Cytophagaceae > SpSt-227. The sequence goes on from JAEWAY010000033.1 coordinate 351,890, forward strand.
CGCGGTAAGCAATATGATTCTGATCGCCTGATCCAGTGTCATTTGTTTAAAGTATTTTAGAAACTCAAGTCCATCCATCTCCGGCATATTGATATCCAGAAAGATAAGATCCGGACGTTTATTGGCGGGTTCCGCGAGATACGTCAACGCTTCTTCGCCATTTTTGACGGATTTTATAGTATTCGCTATCCCCGTCTTTCTTATATGTCTCTCCGTAAGATAATTACTAACATAATCATCATCTACCAGAAGAATTGTATCCATTGAAAGCATGCGACGCGTTCGGTTAATCCAATATATACAAAAACTAACCTAGCAGCTATCAAAAAGTTTTAGCAGATTCTGGAGCTTTTCCTCATTGAGTGGTTTGATTATAAAGTCATGGAATCCTATATCTTTCAACAATTCTATATCCTTATGATTGAAAGAAGCGGTATAGATAACAATTCTGGTTTTATTCTTATCCATATTGTATTTGCGGAAGGCCTCGATAAATTCAAAGCCATCCATGACAGGCATATTGATATCCAGGAAGATCAGTTCCGGGAACTCCTGAGTTTCATCCCGGAGGTACTTTAGAGCTTCGTCCCCATTTCGGGCGATGGTAATATGCTTGCAGATTTTATGCTTGTTTAGAAGGTGATCAGCGATAAAATTGCTTATATAGTCATCATCTATCAGTAGTACATTATTGAATTTATACATGAATATGTTCGAAAAGATTGCCGGAGGTAATAAAAATAGAGGTGGTCCAGAAGCTAAAGACTATTCACCAGATCAACATATCGCTTCATCGCTTCTTCTCTGGAAAGTCCTTTCAGCTTTTCCCAAGCGGCGAACTTGGCGTTGCCGACTATGTCAAACAGATTCGCGGGCTTTTCTCCTTTCGAATCACCTTCCGTCGCCTGCTTATAAAGCGCGTACAACGACAATAGATCCTCATTTGACGGACGACTTGGCAAATCACGCGATCTTCGTGTCGCGTCTTCAAAATCCTCTTGTAAACTCATTTCGCTATGATTGAAATTAATATCAATGACGTATGAACCAACGCGTCATTTTACATATTTAGTATAAAAAGTACTTATTTTCTGATAAAAATCAAAAAATAAATCTCGGACTTCAAATCCCCTGATGAAGAAGTCTCGACTACCGGAGCCAAAACAGCGACCAGAGGGTCTACATTCCGGACTTCTTCGCCTTTTCCCAATAAGCGTCCATTTCCGAAAGAGGCATGGCTGCAAGATCTTTGCCATCCTTTTTCGCCTCAGTTTCCAGATAAGTAAACCGACGGATAAATTTTTTATTTGTTTTTTCCAGCGCGTCTTCCGGATTGACGCCTATAAAACGGGCGTAATTGACCAGACTAAAAAGCAAATCCCCAAACTCCGATTCGATCTTGTCCTGATCTCCTCCCATCACTATTTCCTCGCGAAACTCGTCCAGTTCCTCCCGCACTTTTTCCCAGACTTGCTCTTTCTTTTCCCAGTCAAACCCGGAGGCCCTCGCCTTTTCCTGCACTCTCATCGCTTTTATGAGAGCGGGCAACGACTTTGGCACTCCGCTGAGAATCGTCTTATTCCCTCCTTTTTCCGATTGTTTCAGTTGTTCCCATTTTTTCTTTACCGATTCTTCATCTTCGGCTTTGGAATCGCCATAGATATGCGGATGACGGTATATAAGTTTCTCGCACAAGCTATTCACGACATCCTCTATGTCAAAATCATCAGTTTCAGAAGCTATTCGCGCGTAAAAGACAATATGGAGCAATAAATCTCCTAGTTCTTTTTTTACCTCCTGCAGATTTCCTTCTACAATGCCATCGGATAGTTCATACGTTTCCTCTATAGTCAGGTAGCGAAGGCTATCCATGGTTTGCTTCTTGTCCCAGGGGCACTGCTCTCGCAACTCATCCATGATCGTAAGTAGCCTGTCAAAAGCCTCCAGTTTTTTATATCTTCGCGGATCCGTTTCTTTTGTCATATTGATAAATGCAATAGCTGCCAAAAAGTATTTAATATCTAATTTAGCATAAAAATTGAAATACTGTCAAACGGGCTCATAACTAATTGTAGAGCAAAATACAGTTTTTATAAATTCGCGAAACATTCTAATTCTAAACGAAGGAGTTTATTGTGGCACTGATAAAATCAATATCCGGAATCAGAGGTACCATTGGGGGATCACCCGGGGAGGGACTGACTCCCATAGACGTAGTTAAATACGCCGCGGCGTACGGAAGCTGGATAAAAACCACTACCGGCAATAAAAAGATCGTTATTGGCCGTGACGCCCGACTCTCGGGAGCGATGGTTTCTTCCTTAGTCTCCTCGACTTTACAGGGACTGGGACTTGACGTAGTCGATCTGGGTCTCTCCACCACGCCAACTGTCGAAATGGCCGTAGTAATGGAAGGAGCGGCGGGCGGCGTTATTCTGACAGCGAGTCACAACCCGATCCAATGGAACGCGCTTAAGCTCCTCAACAGTCAGGGTGAATTTCTTTCCGAGGACGCGGGCAAAGAAATATTGGACATCGCCGAAACCGGCGACTTTACTTTCGCGGAAGTCAAAAAACTTGGTTCTTACCATACGGACGACTCCTATCTTCAAAAGCATATCGACGCGATTCTAAAATTGCCTCTCGTACGGAAAGATCTCATCGCGGACAGGAATTTCCGGATTGCCATTGACGCTGTAAACTCGACAGGAGGCATAGCCATACCAATGCTTCTGAAAGCTTTAGGAGTAAAGCAGATCTCTGAATTTTACTGTGACCCCAACGGGCATTTTCCCCACAACCCTGAACCGCTTCCCGAAAATCTGGGCTTTATTTCCAGCGAAGTAGCCAACGGATCCTACGATCTGGGCATTGTGGTTGATCCCGATGTCGACCGCTTGTGCTTCATCAATGAAGACGGTAGCATGTTTGGCGAAGAATACACTCTGGTGGCGGTGGCCGACTACGTGCTCAAAAACTCGCCCGGCAATACAGTCTCCAACCTTTCTTCCACAAGAGCGCTAAAAGATATCACAGACAAGTACGGCCACGAATACAACGCGGCCGCGGTTGGCGAAGTACACGTAGTCCGCAAAATGAAAGAAACTGGAGCGGTCATCGGAGGCGAAGGCAATGGAGGAGTGATCTTTCCCGAATTGCACTATGGCCGCGACGCGCTGGTTGGAATCGCTCTTTTTCTGAGTCATCTGGCGGAATTTGGCAAGTCCGCGTCCATGCTGAGAGCCAAATATCCTTCCTATTATATTTCCAAAAACAAGATAGAACTGACTCCCAGCATCCACGTGGATACGGTATTGTCGGAAATCCAGAAAAAGTACGCCAAACAACCAATGAGCACCATCGACGGTGTCAAGATAGAATTTGGGAAAGAATGGGTACATCTGCGCGAATCCAACACAGAGCCTATTATTCGCATATACGCCGAATCGGATACTTCTTCGACCTCGGAACACCTCGCTAATAAAATCATTATGGACATCAAGGAAATTATTTCCTCCAAAACCTGATGATGAAGGTATACCTTGACAACGCGGCCACGACCAGGCTGGACGATGAAGTCCTTGAGGCCATGCTTCCCTTCATGCGGGAAATATATGGAAATCCCTCTTCCATCCACAGCCATGGGCGGGAAGCCCGGGCGGCGGTCGAGAAAGCCCGGAGAGTTTTCGCCTCCAGGCTAAACGTGTCTCCCGCCGAAATTTTCTTTACCTCCGGAGGCACCGAGGCGGACAATATGGCCATAGTGTCCTGTATACATACCTATGGATTGAAGCACGCGGTTACTTCCCGCGTTGAGCACCACGCTGTACTGCATACGCTTCAGCATATGGAAAAGATGGGCCATATCCGACTTAGTTATGTAGATCTGGACGAACATGGCGCTGTTTTGCCAGAGCGCCTGGAGGAATTGTTACGAAACAATCCTCGCTCGCTGGTTTCACTCATGCACGCCAATAATGAGATTGGAAATATTACGGATATAGAAACCGTAGGCTCTATCTGCAAAGCCCATGACTCCTTTTTTCATTCGGACACAGTTCAAACGATCACTCATTTGGAAATTGATCCGCGAAAAGCGGGAGCCATGTATATCAACGGATCGGCGCATAAGTTTCATGGGCCGAAAGGAGCCGGCTTTATATATATCAGCGGAGAAGCCCCTTTAAAGCCCTTCATCCAGGGTGGCGCCCAAGAGAGGGACATGCGGGGAGGCACAGAAAATGTGGCCGCGATAGTAGGTATGGCGAAGGCGTTTGAACTGGCATATGACCGGATAAAAAGCGATCGGGAGCATATCGAAAATCTCAAACAACTTCTGATCCATGGCCTGAAAACACGAATAAACGGAGTTGAGTTTAACGGTCTGAGCGCGGACCCCCACCAAAGTCTGTATACGATCCTGAGCGCCTCTCTTCCCGAATCGGATGACAATGAAATGCTGCTTTTTAATCTCGACATTCAGGGAATCTCCGTATCGGGGGGGAGCGCCTGTACAAGCGGGAGTGTCATCGGGAGTCATGTACTTCAGGCTCTTGGAGTAAATCAAGCGAGGGGGCATATCCGATTTTCATTTAGCCGCTACAATACCGAAGATGAAATCGATTTTGTCATTGAACGTCTGGTAGAATTTGTCGATAAATCGTCATAATAAAAACGGGTAAAATACATTCGACGCCATGTCGAATCGCCTACACGTGTAGATGAACGCTCTCTTTTAAAGCACCAATTTGCAATAATTTTTCATTTATATTTTGATAAAATCCGGAATTTTATGAATTTCAAGGCGGTAATCGGAAACCTCATCATATTGCCAAGCTCATGATGAATGATACCTAGTTCAACTTTTTTACCTATGCGATTTAATTTAATTCTTGAAAAGACCAGTTCCCGAAATTTTTTGCCCTTTAACTATCAATATGAGCTATCCTCATGGATTTACAAGGTTATCGCGGCGGCGGACGCTGATTTTAGTCACTTTCTTCATGGCGGCGCTTTCAGATCCGGTACGAAGTCCTTTAAACTTTTCACCTTTTCAAACCTTGATTTACGCCCTTTCAAAATTCATAAGCAGCATGGGCGCATTGAAATCATCGGAAAGCATGTTGTATTGCAGATCCGTTTTCTGATAGACAAAGCGGCCGAGAATTTCATCAAAGGATTATTCCTAAATCAACAATTTTCCATAGGAGATAAAATCAGCGGAGTGGACTTCCGCGTTATCCGCGTCGAGACCGATACTCCTCCTCTTTTCACCGAGACGATGACATACCGTACTTTGTCGCCCATGTGCGTAAGTGTTCGAGGAGAACGCCACGCTCAATACATAAGTCCCGCGGACCCTGCTTTTGAAAGTCTGCTCTTCGCCAACCTGGTCAGCAAGCTAAGCGCTCTCCCTGTATTGCATGAAAACAGACCAATACAACTTATCCCCGATGAAGAGCACGGCTTTACACTCTTGTCCGAACCAAAATCCAGGCTTATTTCGATCAAATCATTTACCAAGGATGAAACACGTGTTCGAGGCTATGAATTTCAGTTTGAACTGAAAGCGTCTCCACTATTGCAGGAAATCGGCTATTATAGCGGATTTGGGGAAAAGAACAGCACTGGCTTTGGCTGCGTCGAGGTTGTCTGAAACAACGTCCGCGCGCGGTCAATATTAGAAACGCAGATGGCGCCAGGTGCCCTTCATGATATTGTACTTGATAGTACTCGGAAAAGCCTTGAACCAGAAACGATTCATATTGACCGCGAAAGAAGGCTGCATATAGCAATTGATCACGCAACCCGCGCACTCGGGCAAACGTCCTTCCAGCGCCACAAGATCCTTTACTTCAGGTGAAGTATAGAGCGCGTATAGATTATCTTCAATCGGTATCTCCTGTTTGCCCAAATGATAACATGGCAAAATGAGCTTGTTTTCCGGAGAAATGACAATAGTACTCGAAGCCGCTTTGCATACAGGATCATAAATATTGTTGCCTCCTTCCAGACGCAAATCGAGAAACGCCCGGTTAAGATAAACATTTTTTCGGCCTACCCACTTCGTTTTTAAAGTCCGGATAGCCTCCTCATCAAGCTTGTTGAGCGTTCCTTTCGCGTTATATTCAAAAAGCGGATTGATGATCAGCACAAGATTGTTGGGCAGGCATATGGAGTAATATACCTCCTCCAGTTCATCGACAGTGTCCTTACCGGTAGTAAACAAAATGTCGGGCCTTTCCCCGATACTCCGGGCTATTTTTATCGATTCGATCAATTTGTCATAACACGCGATTCCTCTTGAGCGATCATGTCGCTCCCTGTCGGATGAGTCGAGGGAAAAATGCAGCATGTTGACCAAGCCCCTCAAGCGTTCCGCCCATTTGGGATATAAAAGCGCGTTGGTTGTAAGCGTGGTGATCAAACCCGCTTTTCTGGCCATCGCGAGCAACTCGTCGATCTGACGATGCAAAAGAGGCTCGCCTCCTGTAAAGTCAATGACTTTTATTCCGAGTTTCCTTAAATCGCCCAAATTTTTGTATACAGTATCGATGGACGCGTATGACGAGGGTCTTTCCCATATGTCGCAAAAGGAACAACTCGCGTTGCAGCGATAGGTGACGTAATAATTACACAAGACGGGACGCTTAATCAGCCTCATGGACGCAAGATAGGTATTCCCGCGTGAATTTGTCTATCCTGAAGCCTGATGAAAAATAAAAATAGGCCGCTATCGCAGCCTATTCCTCGCGATATTACGCTATATCGAACGACCTCTGATAAGCCGGAACAATACGGCTATCACAGCTAGTACCAACAATATGTGAATAAGTCCACCAGCGTCAAACGCCGTAAGTCCCACAATCCAGCCTATTATCAGCAGAATCGCTACAAGATACAATAATCCACTCATCCCAGCTCTCCTTTCCTTTTTAGATTCCCATCTTTACGTTTTAAACACCGGTCAACGCCTAAAAGTGCTACCGTACATCGACAAACGCTACTCTCTTTTCAAGATCCTTCAGAATCTGATCGATTGACTCGGGAATAACATCCATCTTCGCCGCGATCTCCCGGCATATAGCGATCTCCTCCGGAGTGGTAACATGATCGATTAAAGCCATTTCGGCCAAATCATAAAGCATCTGAAGCCTTTCACCCAAATCTTTCGGAAAGATCGTCTTTACCTTATCCGGGTCACTGAGCATCCGGCTCAGCCTGTCAGGACTTATCTGATACTTCACGGCTTTTATTTCAAGAAACTCCCTTTCGCTTCTTGATAAATTGCCATCGGCCAGAGCGACCATAAGTAAGTTTCTCAGGTGGCATAAATTCCGTAATTTCTTCCGCTTTTTCATCTGATAGAAGAATGTTTCTTCGAGGCATATACGTAACTCGTTTCTCTCTCGATAGCGATTGTGGAAAAGTTTATTTCACCCACCCATCAACACTGTCAAAATGACACTATAATCATGTTCTCATAAAAGAAACAACGACAATATGGCGTATTTCGCCTATTGGAATATGAATTGAAACGATAATGACAAAACCGGAAAAAGCTATGAATATATTAGAGAATAAAAAACTACTAAGGCGCTTGCTAAAACAGGCGGATAGTTTCAATACCATCGGCGGGGGATCCTCGGCGCCTATATTGAACACAATACAATCGGGCGACAATCTGGTCTTATCCCTAAAAATACCAGGAGTTCGGCCAGACGCGTATCAGGTTTTCACTCATCACGATGAATTAGTCCTGATCGTATTAGATACGCCCGTCAATGAATCCGCCACATGGAAGGAGGATGGCGACATACCCAGGTTCATACACAAAATGGAGATTCCCGATTATGTGGAACGGGAAAATATTGAAGCGCTCTATGAAGATGGAGTATTGCGGGTAATTCTTCCGTCCAGAAATCGCTCGCTAAACAAAACCCGGCAGATCAATGTTAAACAGATCTGAATCTGTAAAAGAGACGTTATTGTTTAGCTAATAAAAGACAAAGTCGGCGCTTTGGGAAAAGTAAAATTCTATGAAAAGACGGAGTACTTTTGAAGAATGCAAAAGATTACAATATTTTCGTAGAATTTTCCTGTTTAAAATGTTAAATTTGTCTTCTTGCAAAGTTTAAACTATGAAAAAGCTACTCATTCTATTTATTATTGCCGGATTTCTTAGCAGTTCTTGCAGTGTTGGCTGGTCAGGTAAGTTTCATAAGGAAAACTGGGGAACTCCAAAGCCCAAAAAAGCGAAGAAAGGAAAAAACTACAGCAGATAAAATAGAAATATACGACGAAAAGCCTTCTAGTAATAAATGATATTGGAAGGCTTTTCCTTCTTCAGCCACTGGTTCAACACTTTATGAGACTCGGGATTATCAGGAAGACTCCGCGTGTACAACTTGGCTTCCTCAGGACTACTGACACAAACATCCTTATCAACAAAGCCATAACCGACCAGCGAGCCTTTTTCAACCATAATGATGGACAACTCGTCCGGATTTCGTCCCCGGCCCATAATCATATAGTTTCTACCTTCCTTCATCATTCCCAAGGCCTCTTTTACTTTCTGATTATAGATTTCCGGAGCCGTCAAAAGGCAAATGGAAGAGCAGGAAGGGCAAGCGTCTTTTCGCAAGCCGCACTTCCGCTCACACAAGCCGAACCGGGCGACCGCGGAAAATAAAAAATTTCTCGCCTCCAGAAAACCGCGAAAACTTAATACCGGCTCCATGGAAATCACCTTTTTTCCTATCGACAAACGCGAATAACCCGCGGGATCCTCGTACATATATATTCCGTACGTAGTTCCAGTTTTTTTAGCTTCACGATTGAAAGCCGGCCAGAAGCGTTTGATCTCGGCGATCTCCAGCAACAGACTAACCAGCTCATTCCCGCACAACGTATAACTAATGTCGTATATGGATAGAAAAAGACGCTGTTTTTGCCTGGATTCGGAGCCACTGGCGAAATGTCCCTTAATCCTTTTGCGGAGATTATCAGCTTTGCCTACATAGATTATCTTCTGATGTTCATCATGAAAGTAGTAGATACCCGGCAATTCCGGAATTTTATCATATGTGTTCCTCGAAAGATTGGGGGGCAAAACCCCCTCTCCCGAATTTCGCTTCGCGCTTTTGTCAATCGCTTCCTTATCCAACGCGAAAAGCATATGAAAAAGCGTGGCGGTAGCCTCCGCGTCTCCCATAGCCCGGTGACGAGCGGTAATCGCTATTCCCAGTTCCGCGCACAACGCGCCCAGGCTATAAGTACGATGTCCTGGTATGATCTTGCGGGAGAGTCGTACCGTACACAATCTCCCGGGATTAAAATCCATCCCTTCCCTCGCGAACTCCGACTTCAGGAAACCATAATCAAAGCTTACATTGTGCGCTACAAATATATTTCCTTTTAAAATCTCCATAAGCGTTTCGCAGATATCTGAAAACACCGGCGCGTCCCGCGTATCAGCCGTCTCGATACCCGTGAGACCGGAAATCCAGTAGGGAATCGACACGCCGGGATTAATCAGCGTCTGATACGAAGAAAGCGTCTTCCGGCCATCGGTTACTACCACAGCGATTTCAATGATCCGGTCATAGGCGGTATTCGAACCGGTTGTTTCTATATCCACAATCGCGTACATCACGCCAATTTAGCTAAATTTTGTAGCAAAACATTTGCTCCCTTTGTAAAGTTATCAAACATATGGTAAGCGACCCTCACAACGAAAAACCCGTATGGTATTGGATAGCGCTAAGGATTGGGACATTTCTGGCCGTCCTGCTCTTGTTATATTTACTGTATTTCCTGTTCGGAAACGAGTAAACCTCCCCGACACCATGACCATCCGACCTCTTATATAACAAAATAATTTGTTGATTATAAGATGACTTTATCCGGAAACTCTTATTTTTTTCAGAAAATACGTCCACCTTGCTATGCACGCATAACATATTTTGAAGACGCTCGTTTAATCCATTCAAAGGTTACTTTATGAAGCGTGGAGATACCGTATGTTATCAGTTTAAAGCTACCTGGCACAGCATTTCCAGAATGTATAATGAGGAAGGAGCAAAACATGGACTTACCGCTTCTATCGGTTATGTATTGCTAAACATCGACGAGAAAACAGGCACGCCGGCCACCCGAATAGGTCCACTGCTTGGCATGGAACCAACCAGCATGAGCAGAATGTTGAAAAGCCTGGAAAAAGAGGAATACATATATCGCCTGAAAGATCCGGACGACAAACGACTGGTGAGGATATTTCTGACCCCAAAGGGGAAGGAAAAGAGACAAATAGCCAGAAAGGTCGTAAAAAAATTTAACGCTCTTATAAAAAAAGAAATAGATCCTGAAAAACTGGAAATTTTCTTTGAAGTGGTAGGAGATATAGGTAGTATTATAGAGAGAAAAAATATATTTTAAACGGGAAAAGTTTTCGTATGACCAGAACAATCAAAAATGTAGTAGTGCTGGGTTCGGGAATTATGGGGTCCAGAATCGCCTGCCATTTCGCCAACATCGGTATTGAGGTATTATTGCTGGATATGGTTCCAAAAGAACTTACAGAAGCGGAAAAAGCGAAAGGCATGACGCTGGATGATCCTAGAGTAAGAAACCGTATCGTAAACGAAGCCTTACAGGCCGCGCTCAAGTCGACTCCATCGCCTGTATATAAGGAAGAGTTCGCCCTGAAAATCAAAACGGGCAACTTCTCCGATAATATGAAAGACATTGCCGAATATGATTGGGTTCTGGAAGCTGTAGTCGAAAATCTGGAAATAAAAAAGTCCATCTTTGAACAGGTAGAGCGATACCGGCGACCGGGAACCATTGTTTCCTCCAACACGTCTGGTATTCCCATACATCTTATGGCGCAAGACAGAAGTGAGGATTTCAGACGGAACTTTCTGGGCACACATTTTTTCAACCCGCCGCGGTATTTGCGGTTACTTGAGGTCATACCAACTCCATACACGGACCAGGCGCTGGTGGACTTCATGACGCGCTATGGCGATTTATACCTGGGCAAAAAAACCGTTTTGTGCAAAGATACCCCCGCTTTTATCGCCAACCGCGTAGGCATATATTCCATGCTTGAGGTTACCCGGGTCATGAAAGAACTGGACCTGTCCATCGATGAGACGGACAAGCTAACGGGACCTGTTATCGGACGCCCCAAATCAGCGACTTTCCGGACAGCGGACGTAGTTGGCCTCGACACACTAGTCAAAGTCGCGGACAATCTTCTCCAGGCGCTACCCGAGGATGAAAGCGTAGACACCTTTAAAGTCCTTGAAGAAATCAGGACCATGTACGACAAAAAATGGCTGGGTGACAAGACTGGCCAGGGCTTCTATAAAAAGGTAAAAGGAGAAGACGGCAAATCCGCGATACTTTCATTGAATCTGAAAACGCTTGAATACGAGCCTCAGCAAAAAGTAAAATTCGCGACCCTCGAGCAAACCAAAACCATCGACAAATTAAAGGATCGCTTTAAAGTGCTTGTTTCGGGTAAGGACAAAGCCGGAGAGTTCTACAGAAAGAGTTTCGGAGGCTTGTTCAAGTATGTAAGCTATCGAATACCGGAGATCGCCGATGAGCTCTATAAGATAGACGACGCCCTGAAAGCGGGGTTTGGCTGGGATATGGGTCCGTTTGAAATATGGGACTCCATCGGAATCGCCAAAGGAGTCAAGCTGATTGAAGAGCTGGGTGGGAAACCAGCCGATTGGGTCTATAACCTGCTAAACAACGGTCATTCATCATTTTATAAAAACGAGAATGGCGAGCGGCTATACTATGACCTGTCATCGCGTAGCTATAAAGAAATACCCGGAACGCGCTCGCTGGTACTCCTCGAAACACTTCGAGACAACAAGGTAATTTGGAAAAACGACGGAGTCTCCCTGTTTGACATTGGCGACGGGATTCTAAATCTGGAGTTCCACACCAAAATGAATACCCTGGGTGGTGAAGTCATCGAAGGGATCAACCGCGCGATCTCGATCGCGGAAAAGGATTACAGAGGATTGGTCATTGGCAACGAAGCGACCAACTTCTCAGCGGGAGCGAATCTGGCTCTGATCTTCATGTACGCTATCGAGCAGGAATATGACGAGATCGACTTTATGATCCGCCAGTTCCAAAACACGATGACGCGTATTCGGTATTCCTCGATTCCGGTGATCTCGGCTCCGGCGGGCCTGACGCTGGGCGGCGGCTGCGAGCTGACCATGCACGCGGACCATGTACAGGCGCACGCGGAAACATACATCGGACTCGTGGAATTTGGGGTAGGGCTCATCCCGGGAGGAGGAGGAACCAAAGAAATGACCCTGCGAGTATCCGATTCTTTTGAGGCGGACGACATTATGACCAATAACCTGAAAAACGCGTATATGACCATCGCGACCGCCAAAGTAGCGACTTCCGCGGATCAGGCGGTAGATATGAGGATATTGAGACCATCCGACGGAATTACATTAAACCGGGATCGTTTGATAGCCGACGCCAAAAGAAAGGCGATCGAACTGGCGGAATCGGGATATACCATGCCTGTCCGAAGAAAGGATATCAAGGTATTGGGTAAATCCGCGCTGGGGATGTTTATAGCTGGAGCCAACTCCATGAGGGCGGGCAACTATATCTCCGAGCATGACCAGAAGATCAGCGAAAAGCTGGCTTATGTGATGTGTGGCGGAGACTTGTCGCAACCTTCGCTGGTTTCGGAACAATATCTGCTTGATCTGGAAAGAGAAGCGTTTCTTTCTCTGACGGGAGAACGAAAAACGCTGGAGCGTATCCAAAGTATATTAAACTCTGGAAAGCCTCTGAGAAACTAATATGTCAATGACACCCGGCAGTAGCGATTAACCACTGGATCAATTCTCTGCCACGCGTTTAACCTTAATTAAAACAAACATGAAAGAAGTATATATTGTCGCCGGATATAGATCAGCGGTAGGCAAAGCGCCCAAAGGAGGTTTTAGGTTTTACAGGCCGGATGACCTGGGCGCCGATATTATAAAGCATCTGGTATCAAGTGTTCCCTCGCTGGATAAAGAGCGTATTGACGACGTAATCTGCGGAAACGCTACTCCTGAAGCGGAGCAGGGCCTTAATCTCGGAAGAATGGTTTCCCTGATGGGTTTGGATACGGTAAAAGTTCCGGGCATGACGGTCAATCGCTACTGTTCTTCCGGCCTGGAAACGATAGCGATCGCGGACGCGAAGATCAAAACCGGCTATGCCAACTGTATTATCGCGGGAGGAGTGGAGTGTATGAGCCCTATTCCTTTTGGAGGCTGGCGCGTAGTTCCTAATCCGGCAGTAGCGAAAAAACACCCTGAATACTACTGGGGCATGGGACTCACCGCGGAGGCCGTCGCCTCCGAGTTCAAGGTGGACCGGAAAACCCAGGACGAGTTCGCGTACAACAGTCACATGAAAGCGATCGCGGCGATAAAGGAAGGCCGTTTCAAGGACGACATCGTTCCTGTAACCGTCAAGGAAAAATATGTAGGAGAAGACGGGAAGATGAAATCCAGGGAATATGTAGTCGACACCGACGAAGGGCCCCGCCGGGATACCACCATGGAAGCGCTGGCCCGGTTGAAACCTGTATTTAAGCTAAACGGTACAGTGACGGCCGGAAATTCTTCCCAGACTTCCGATGGCGGAGCCTTTGTACTTTTGATGAGCGGAGAGATGGTCAAAGAGCTCAATCTAACGCCGATCGCTCGTCTGATATCCTACGCGGTAGTAGGCGTAGAGCCACGGATAATGGGCATCGGTCCCATCGAAGCGATTCCCAAAGCCCTGAAGATGGCGGGAATGAAACAAGACGACATCGATCTGATCGAATTGAACGAAGCCTTCGCTTCACAATCGTGCGCGATCATCAGAGAACTGGAACTCGATCCCGCCAAAGTCAATGTCAACGGTGGCGCCATCGCGCTTGGGCACCCGCTTGGTTGTACCGGAGCCAAACTTTCGGTACAGATTTTTAACGAACTGAAACGAAGAAATAAAAAATATGGTCTCGTGTCCATGTGTGTCGGAACCGGGCAGGGAGCGGCCGGGATATTCGAACGTCTGTAAAAAGGATGTCGGATTTTTCAACGCTTATACATTATTAAAATATTAAAGGTACTACAATGTCTACAACAGTAAAAAAAAGCATACAAGGAGGTGAATACCTGATTCGCGAAACCCGGGCGGAAGACGTTTTTATTCCGGAAGAATTTAATGAGGAACAGCGGATGATCCGCGACATGGCCAATGATTTTCTGGACACGGAAGTATTGCCCAAGCTTGAAGAAATCGACCACCAGGAAGAAGGCCTGATGGAGTCTCTGTTATCCAAAGCGGGCGAACTTGGCCTTCTCGCTACTTCCATTCCGGAAGTGTACGAAGGGTTTGGCAAAGACTTTAACACCTCTCTGTTGCTGACTGAAGTGGTTGGGGCCGGACATTCGTTCGCGGTCGCGCTGGCGGCCCATACAGGAATAGGAACATTGCCAATTTTATATTTTGGTTCCGACACGCAAAAGAAAAAGTATCTTCCCAAGCTCGCCACCGGTGAGTGGAAAGCAAGTTACTGCCTGACTGAGCCAGGATCAGGTTCCGACGCGCTGGCGGCCAAGACAAAGGCGGTTTTGTCCGATGATGGCGAATACTATATTCTAAACGGACAGAAAATGTGGATTACCAACGCGGGATTCGCGGACGTGTTTATTGTATTCGCTCAGATTGATGGAGACAAGTTTACCGGCTTTATCGTCGAAAAAGGTGAAGGACTTTCTCTGGGCAATGAAGAAGCCAAAATGGGAATCAAAGGATCTTCAACCCGTCAGGTATTTCTAAATGATTGTAAAGTTCCTGTTGAAAACGTACTCGGGGAGATCGGCAAAGGGCATCTGATCGCCTTCAATATCCTGAACATTGGGCGTATCAAACTGGCCGCCGCCGCTATTGGCGCGTCGAAAAGGACAAGCACACTGGCTATCCAATACGCCAAGGAACGTGTCCAGTTCAAGCGCCCGATCGCCGATTTTGGGGCCATCAAATACAAGCTGGCGGAGCAGGCGATCCGGATTTTTTCCGTCGAATCGGCCATGTACAGAGCGGGTGCCGATATTCAAAGCGCCGAGGAAGAATTGAGATCCAAAGGAAAATCTTATGAAGAAGCGTTATTGGGCGCCGCGCAAAATTTCGCGGTGGAATGCGCCATATTGAAAGTGGCTGGTTCCGAGGCTTTGGACTATGTAGTGGACGAGGGCGTACAAATTTATGGAGGATATGGCTTCTCCGCGGACTATCCGATGGACAGGGCTTATCGAGACTCAAGAATCAACCGGATTTTTGAAGGGACGAACGAGATCAACCGGATGCTCACGATGGATATGATCCTGAAAAAAGCCATGAAGGGCGAAGTAGACTTCATGTCCGCGGCCATGGCGGTTCAGAAAGAACTTACAGGCATACCGGAGTTTGGCGATGAGGAAGAAGGACTCTTCTCGGCAGAAAAAAAGGCGATACAGAATTTCAAAAAGGTATTGCTTATGACAGCGGGAGCCGCGGCTCAAAAATATATGGAAAAACTGGCGCATGAACAGGAAGTTCTGATGAACCTGGCGGATATCGCTATCGACGTCTATGTAGCGGAGTCCGCGTTGCTACGTACCGAGAAGCTGATAAGCCTAAAGGGTGAAGAAGCCGTAGCAGCTCAGATCAATATGGTAAAGACGCTTATATTCGATACCGCGGACAAGGTGAATGTCGCTGGCAAGAACGCGGTCGTATCCATGGCGGAAGGCGATATGCAACGTATCATGCTAATGGGTGTAAAACGTTTTACTAAAGTGACGCCAGTCAATACCAAAGAGCTACGAAGGGCGATCGCCGATAAGCTCATCGAAGAAAATCATTATTGCTTCTGAGGAGGAAGTATCAGAAACGCGGAGGCGGACCAAGGCCCGCCTCCGCGTTTCTTCTATAACGGAGCATCCCGCTCACGAATAAATTCTTAGAATCAAGTTTCACGCTCAATCTGGAACCTTGCTCAAGACATTCCCATTCTGGTCAAAAACTACATCCCAGTCTCTGGTAAAGCTTTTTAATTCGAGTGAATAAATAACTCTATCTCCTTCAGTAATCTTCTTTATATCGTCCAGGCGATAGCCGCGGAAATCTTCCGCGATTTTATCCAATACTTGCCGGGGCAGGTCGCTTTTCGCGATCTCTTCTTTATGACGCGTCAATTTGCCGGTTTTATCATACCAGACATCATGATCTTTACCAGGGAAACCAGTCTCGAATTCTACTTTATACAGTTCACCGTCCATTTCCCATTCTATGTCATACGCTTTAGAAAACGACTGCTGGAAGCTGTTTACCACCAGCGAAGGAACCTGGCTTTGCGGAATCTCCTGTCCCAGACTGGCTCCCGCGCTTATAAGGAAACCCAATATCCCAAATATCATACGCTTTTTCATAGGTATTTAATTTTTAAGTTATGGATGTAAATAAAAAAGCCAATCTGGGAAACAACCGGGAATTCCTACTACAATAGAGAAAAATGATTACGCGGAGAAGTGAAGCGTAAAGCAATGGCCGTTATCACCATAGGAATAGGTTATAGTAAAGCCGTACATGACGCAGATCGCTTTTACAATAGCCAGCCCAAGACCTGTCCCGGCGGTTTTTGAGCCCGATTTATAAAATCGTGTAAATATCTTTTCACGATCAAGAGGCTCCACCGTTCCACTATTGCAGATTTTTACGCTTAGTCCGGAAATTTCAATTCGAACAGTTCCTTTGGCTGTATTGTGAAATATCGCGTTTTTAATCAGGTTGCCAATAACAATATTGGCGAGAGACGGATCCATATAAGCTTTCAACTCGGAATGTTCCGTTATGGAAATTTCGACCTCTCGAAATCTGGCGATATCTTCCAACTCCTCCACACCGCGCGCGACCACTTGATTGACAACTATCATCTGGTTGTCCCCAAACTGTTTATTTTCAATTTTAGTGAGTAACAACAAGGACTTATTCAACCGGATGAGACGCTCAACGATTTGTAGTATCTGGACTATATCTTCGGTATGGGAGGCGTCGGGATCACTTTTTTCCAGAAGCAGTTCGAGTTTTCCGACAGCGATAGCCAATGGAGTTTGCAATTCATGCGAAGCGTTGCCAATAAACTGCTTTTGCTGTTCGAAGGTTTCAACACTATGAAGGAGCAGAGTTCTGACAGCGTTCTGCAAATCGTTAAACTCTTTCGTTTTTGTTTTTATTTCCGGCAGCTTCTCACTGCTTCCAAGCCGGTAGGATTTGAACTGATGTAGCAAATGGTAGAAAGGAGTCCATAAGCGTTGCAATACCATATTGTTGATCAAAATGATACATACCACCAGAATCAGATAAAGATACACCGCTTCCCATAGTAGCTCTTCAATCAGATCGTCTTCTTCCACCATCGAATTGATAATTTTCAATTCATAAAACCGACCATCACTTTCAAAAGCCGTAGTAAGCACGCGAACAGGTTCAAGCTCCGGCTCTTCATCGTCCGAATCCTGCATGTACATCAACGAGTCCATGTATACGTCCCGCGCGCCAAGCGCTTCCAGATAGGTGATCTCCCGAATAGTGAAGAACATTTCGTCGAGGCTGGTTTTTCCTATAAAAAGAGTAGAATCCGTTCTGGCTCTCCAAACTATCTGACGTTTATAATTTTCCAATCCTTCATCAATACTTTCTTTTATTTCATTAAGCATATTAAAATAAAAGACCATGGCCCACAAGCCGATAATCAACAGGAGCGGAACGAACAGGTATTTTATAGACTGGTTGAGTAATTTCATTCTCCGACTAATTTGTACCCAACACCATAGACCGCTTCAATCTTAATCTCCGCGCCAGCCGACTGTAACTTTTTGCGAAGATTTTTGATCTGATAATAAATAAAGTCAAAATTGTCCGCCTGATCAATATTGTCGCCCCAAACGTGCTCCGCCAGCGCGTTTTTGGTAATCAGCCGGTTCTGGTTGAGTAGAAAATATCGTAGTATATCAAATTCCTTTCGATTGAGAGGAATATGTTCATGATCTACCACCAATCGCCGTTCGCCAAGATCCAGCAGAAGGTTGGCGATTTCAATGGTATTTTTTCCATCCAGTTTTTTTCGCCGCAAGACAGCTTTGATCCTGGCGTTGAGTTCAGCCAAATGAAAAGGTTTGGTCAGATAGTCATCCGCGCCCAAATCAAGGCCTTTCAGCTTATCGTCCAGAGAATCCTTGGCGGAAATAATGATGACGTTGTCCGCTTTTTCGGCCTGTTTCAATCGGGCGAGTAGTTGAAGCCCGCTCCCACCCGGGAGCATGATATCAAGGAGGATACAGTCATATTCGTACAATTCGATCTTTTCCCTGGCGCTCTCAAAGTCATCCGCCATCTCCACCAAAAAATGCTCTTTAACGAGAAAAGCTCCGATCGCTTCCGCCAGTTCTTTTTCATCTTCGACTATCAGAATTTTCATACGCGCAAAGAAACTAATGAATTCTGGAAAGAATTGGGGATGGCTTATTTCCCCCGAATCCGGCGATTATTAATGATCGCTCTATCCAATCAAGATAACAATTACCGCGAAGTGAACAACCGGATCGCGAACACCCCGAAGAGAAACTACGAGCGGCTGGCTTCATGGACACAGCGGGCGATAGCCGCCAGCAATCCTGGGTTTTCTTCGAGCGCGTTGCCAATGACGATCATATCCGCGCCCGCTTCAAGAGCGCTTTTCGCTTTTTCAGGAGTATTAATGCCTCCTCCAACGATCAAAGGCGCTTTTATATTCTGTTTTACCCGGGCGATCATCTCAGGGGCGATAGGTTGCAAGGCTCCGCTTCCTCCATCGAGATAGATAAGCTTCAAGCCAAGCATCTGTCCGGCCAGCGCGGTGCACGCGGCGATAGAAGGCTTATCGCGTGGTATAGGAGTGGTATTGCTGATATAGGAAACGGTCGTAGGCTTGCCACAATCGACAAGGATATAACCAGTAGGAAGGATCTCCAGATCCGATTGACTAAGGACCGGAGCGGCGACGACATGCTGCCCGATCAAAAACTCCGGATTGCGGCCGGAGATCAGAGACAGCAAGAGTATGGCGTCGGCGTCGGCGGAAATCTGGAGGTTGCTCCCCGGAAAAATAATAACCGGAATATCGCCCTCCGTTTTTAATTGCCGCACAAGATCCGAAAAGCGGTCTTTTGTAATCAGACTCCCTCCAACAAATATGTAATCTACTCCATTTTTCTTCGCGAGTATGGTAAGTTCGCGCGCTTCTTCGGAAGTTGTCTCATCGGGATCAAGCAGAATGGCAAGGCTCTTAATCCCTTTTTTACTATTTTTCCTCAGCCTTTTCAGCAACTTCATCTTTCTTATAAATAAGCTTTCTCTTGTCTATACCGGTCAGATCCGCTATCTTCTCTCTCAAAACCGCCAACGCTATAAACGCGAGTTGTTCTTTTATATAGCGGAGAAAAGCGTTTTCCTTTATCTCTTTTTCCACTACTACCTGCGATTGAACGGAAGCCATCCGCGCGGTACCGGCATTTTCCTCCTCAGCTTCGCTTTTTTCACTAAATAACTTATAAAGCATATATGAGCCGGCTACTAAACCACCCGCTATAAGGGCATACTGTCCAATATGAAGAGCCCGCGATTTCAGGTCCTCCACTTCATTGTCAAGCGCGGTCTTATATAACCGGTTTTCCTTCTCGAGGGTGTTTTTCATATCCGGCGATCCGATCTGATAATCTGGACGGTCATGCATATGATTATTTTTTAGGTTTGGTAAACAAGGACTGGGTAAGTCTTTTGATAATCCGGTGTATAAAGCCTCTGTTGATACTAAATACCAGCCATAGCGTAATCAGCAGATAGAAGCTCCCCAGTATGATAAATCCAAGAAAACCGCTATCGCATAACTGATTAAGATACAGGGCCAGCGCGAAATTAAGAAAGAAAAAGGCTAAAACACCGAATACCGCTACGCAGAAGAAAATAAGAATGAAAGCGATAAGCGCGGTAAGTTTTTCCTGAGCCTCGATTTTGATAATCTCAATCTTGGTTTCAATATATCCTTTCAGATTATCCAATAATACTTCCAACCCCAGAAGTCTGAAAAATTTTCCGTCCATGAAAATACAGTAAAAAATATCCTATGGTTTTAACCTGTATAATGGCCAATATGTTACTTACATTTCCGCCAACATAGCTGGTGGAATATAATCATTTCCACCAGACACGCCATCCTGTTGGCTTAAGATAAGAAAGGCTGACAGAACCGGCAAGAAAAACTTTCTTTTTTACAAGGACTGGTTTTCTTCTTCCGCCGCCCCTGATTCGTCGATATGATGAGAACCTTCTTTATGTCTGCCCTTGGCCTTCTCTTTCTTGTTATGTCGCAAGACCTTCGCTTTCACATAAAAAATGATTTCTTCGGCGATATTCGTAATATAATCCCCTACACGTTCCATTTTGCGGATTACGGACAGGAAATAGATGGCGTGCATGATCTTTTGGGGATCTTTTTCATGCAGGACATATTCCTGCAAAACTTCATTGGCTTTGTTGTTGATTTCGTCCAGTATTTCATCCTTGGCAAAGACAGTCCTCGCCAGTTTGGTATTGTCTTTTTCAAAAGAAGTACTAAGGATCTCCAGCATATCGATGATGGTATCCGTCATCTCCTGAAGGCGAAAACGCTTTATAAGCTCATCGTCGAAAGGTGTTTCAAAGCGAACAAGATATTGCGCTATGCCTTTGGCGTTGTCGCCGATCCGCTCCAGGTCAGAAACCATTTTGAGGGCGGCCACAACAAAGCGAAGATCAATGGCTACAGGATTGAACAGAGCGAGTATATGCTCGCATTTGCTGTCTATCCGGAGCTCAAAACCGTTTACCCATTTCTCGTTTTTAATAATTTCCTTAGCAAGATCCTTATCAAACGAGTATACCGCGGCGATACATTTTTCGATCTGACCTTTGACCATATAGGTCATGTCGATCATCTCCGTTTTTAACTCACCAATTTCTGTTTCTATTAAATTCATAACCCCACTGATGGTTTAGTACCTATATACCTATAATATACAAAAAAAGTTCCGATAATTACCCGAATCGTCCGGTTATGTAATTTTGCGTTTTTTCTTTTCTGGGATTGGTAAACAAAGTTCTGGTATCTTCATACTCTATCAGTTCTCCCATATAGAAAAACGCTGTTTTGTCGCTGGTTCGCGAAGCTTGCTGCATATTGTGAGTGACAATTAGTATGGTATACTTCTCCTTGAGCTGATAGATCAGTTCTTCGATTTTTACGGTAGAGATAGGATCCAGAGCGGAAGCGGGTTCATCCATAAGCAGAATGGAAGGCTCCACCGCCAGCGCCCGCGCTATGCACAAACGTTGCTGTTGTCCTCCCGACAAGGCTAACGCGGATTTTTTGAGCTTGTCTTTGACTTCGTCCCATAGAGCCGCCTGCTGAAGCGATTTTTCGACTTTGTCCCCAATGACTTTTTTATTCTTTTCACCATTGACCCGAAGTCCATAGGCGACATTTTCGAAAATGGATTTGGGGAAAGGATTCGGTTTCTGAAACACCATTCCCACCGACTTTCTCAGCTCGTTTACATTGACTGATGGCGAGTATATATTGAGATTGTCAATAGTGATTTCCCCGACGATTCTGGTATTGTCGATCAGGTCGTTCATCCGGTTAAAGCATCGAAGGAACGTCGACTTGCCACAGCCGGAAGGGCCGATCAGAGCGGTAACGGTTTGCTTTTTGATTGACATGTTCACGTTTTTCAGCACGTGATCCACGCCATAATATACATTCAGGTCTTTTGCTTCAATTTTCATACTCTTGCGGCTAAACTACAACTACCACTTAATTTTCTTTTGCGCCTTATACCGGAAATAGACAGCTACTCCATTCATCAGAAATGTAATGGACAGAAGAAGGATGATGGCGGCGGCGGCGTTTTCGGCAAATTCAGGCTGTGGCCTTGAAATCCAGTTAAAAATCTGGACAGGTAATACGGAGAACGGATCCATAGGGCTATTCGGAGCGAATGAAATATAGGATAAGGAGCCTATAAGCACGAGTGGAGCGGTTTCTCCAATCGCTCTGGAAATAGCCAGAATGGCTCCTGTAATAATACCGGACATGGACGCGGGCAACACCTGATACCAGATGGTCTGCCATTTGGTAGCTCCAATGCCGTAACTCGCCTCCCTAATAGAATAAGGGACCGCCTTCAGCGCCTCCCGGGTGGATACGATAATAATCGGAAGAATCAATAAGGCGAGTGTAAGCGCCCCGGTCAATATGCTATCGCCCAGCATCATCACTCTGGCAAAGAGCTCCAGCCCGAGCAGGCCGTAAATAATAGAAGGCACTCCCGCCAGGTTGGCGATATTGATTTCGATAAAATTGGCGACCCTGTTCTTCTTACCATATTCTTCGAGATAAAGCCCGGCTCCGATACCCAGGGGGAGCGCGATTACGGCCGTGAGGATCATGATCCAGAGCGTGCCTATCCAGGCGGTATATACTCCGGCTCTCGAGGCTGTTCTGGAAGGTAAATCCATAATGAAGTTCCAATCCAGTCTTTTCAGTCCCGACATCAACACGTCTACCAACAGGGCGCCCAACACGACAATACCAAAGAGCGTACAAAAAATACCAAGGAACTGAAACGCCTTGTCCTGCAATTCATATTTTCGGACTTTCTTGAATCGTTTCAGTCGTTTTCTGAATCGTTTACCTTTCACTACTTATATTCCTCCTGATAACGTTTTTTTAGCCAGAAACTAAGGTTATTCAATACGAATGTCATAACGAAGAGCGTGATTCCCACGGCGAAAATGGTACGATATTCTATGGAATCGTGCTGTATATCACCCATGCTTACCTGCACGATATACGTGGTCATGGTTTCGATAGGTACCGTAGGATCAAACGTGAGCCTTGGCTGCTGACCCGCCGCGATCGCGACAATCATGGTTTCGCCGATAGCCCGGCTAACCGCCAGAATAATGGATACGGAAATCCCTGAAAACGCCGCGGGTACGATCACTTTCCAGGCTGTTTGAAACTTGGTGCTGCCCAGCGCGTAAGCTCCTTCGCGAAGGTTCTTGGGGACTGAATAGAGGGCGTCCTCGCTGAGAGAGGCGACCAGAGGCAAGATCATGACTCCCATGACGATACCTGGAGATATCGCGTTGAACCCTGATAGTCCGGGTCCGAAAATAGATTGTAAAAGCGGCGTTACAAACTCAAGGGCGAAGAACCCATACACTACCGTTGGTACAGCGGCCAGCACTTCAAGTCCCGGCTTTACGACGCTTCGCAGCGTATTGTGGGCGTACTCGCTCAGATATATGGCGATGATCAGGCCCAGGGGTACCGAAACCAGTATGGCGATAGTGGTAATCAGTATGGTACCGGTAAGCAATGGCAGGATGCCATAACGCTTGTTTTGAAACAATGGTGTCCACTCGGTATCGGTAAGGAAGCTAATCAGCGAAACCTCACTGAAAAACTTAAAGGTTTGAACAAGCAGTACTAGGATTATTCCGAGCGTTGTAAAAATTGTCACAAGGCTACAGAATAACAATAGCTTTTCAATTATTTTCTCTTTAAGATTCATTCAATTAATCAGGGGTGCAAGTTAGAAAAATTATTTCAGAATCTCTTCCAGCTTTATGCCTACGTTTGATTCCAGATCGACAAACAAAGAGCCTGTTTTCTCCTCCAGAAGTCTTTTATTCAGCAGTTCGTAAGTTTCGTCGCTAAGCGGGATATAACCAACGTCGCGTACAAGCTCGGATACATTGTCGAGATAAAAATCCAGGAAAGACTTTACTGATTCCTTCGCCAGCGACTCTTTCAGCGCGTATACGAACAAAGGCCGGGAGAGAGGCTGGTAAGTACCGTCCTTAATGGTCTCCGTAGAGGGGTAAATCGCTCCTTCTCCATTCTCGTCGTTTTTATCGTCGACAGGTATAAGCTTCAACCGGTCCCGATTCTGAAGATAATATTCGATACCAAAGAAACCCAAGGCGTATGGATCTGTACTCACACCCTGAACGAGGACGTTGTCGTCTTCCGAAGCGGTATAGTCGCCTCGGGAAGACCTCGGTTTTCCTACAATGGCTTCGGTAAAATAATCAAAAGTACCGGACGCGGTACCCGCGCCGAAAAGATGAATTTCCTGATTGGGCCATTCCTCCCGGATTTGGCTCCAGCGGGTCACTACTCCCTGAGCCTCCGGAGACCATATTTTTTTTAGTTCCGCGACGGTGATATGATCGATAAAGTCATTTTGGGGATGTACGACAATCGCCAGTCCATCATAGGCCACGGGAAACTCAAGAAAATCAATACCCTTCGCCTTAAGCTGGTCTACCTCTTTTTTGGTAATGGGCCGGGACGCGTTGGTGATATCCACTTCCTTACGGAGCATTTTTTTAAAACCACCTCCAGTTCCGGAAACTCCAATAGTAAGTTTTGATGAAGGGAATTCGTTCATGTACTCTTCGGCGACAGCTTCCGTAACCGGATAGACCGTACTGGAACCATCGATCCTGACTCGCCCGTCCTGACTAGTGCAGGCTATGACGAAGAGTAAAGGAATCATTGATAAATAACGGAATTTTCTCATTGTATTACCCGTCAAATTTAAATACTTTAATGTTAAGCGAATATTAATTTTGAGATAGGAGAGGCGTAAACTCAGTCAAATCGATCTTTATTCGCGGAAAGGCCGGTGTACCGGATATGAGTATGCCATAACGCCATTTTTACTTCGCCAGCCGGAAACCGTATAGTTGATTTTTTCTCATATTCCTGATATGGACTTCATTGAGGATGTGATAACCCACGATATTTTGGTCGAGTTCTTTGAACCTGCAATATTAGTTGAATTGCCATAATTTATAAAATATAGGATTTATAAAATAATGTCTTCAATACGCCACCTATATGCAACTTCATGTATATCATATATATAATCAATAATTAAATTGGAGCTGGGCTCTGAAAAGTGTTCCGGCCTGATGATTATCCGGTAAGGCGAAGTCTTCGTAAATCCTATCCGAAAAGACATAGATGACGCAAAGCTCGAGCTGAGGAAGCGGCTGCCATTCGACCCCCAGCTCCATTTCACTCACCTGATAATTTCTGGCGTCCGCCTCATGTTTTTTGCCTCCTTTATACCAATGATATCTGGCAAAGGGCATGAAAAACATTTCTCTGTACATGATCCGGTACATGCTCATTATATAGCCGCCATGGAGGGACTTTAGTTGTATCTCATTCGCGGCGGGAACAAATCGCGGCCCCCTTCCTACATTAAACTCCGCCTGGAGGCCAAATGGCTGGGGATAAATAATCAGGGAGGCCGCGGCTCGCTGATCCAGATATTCGCGTTGAGGGGTGGGAGACAGGCTAAAGGAGCTAAGCACATAGTCGCCCGTGTATCCCTGGATTCCGGCTTCGATGATCTGGCCATTGGGAAGCGCGAAAGGATAGCTAAACCTGGCGACAGTATGAAAATTATTATTCAAATCAGGTTTATTAAGCGTCTGGCCATTATAAATACCCAGACCGATCATGCCATAGTCCCCACTTCCTTTAAAACGCGGGTTTTGAAGCATCTTGAAGCGATCACGGATTTTTTGGGGAGTGATATATAGAAAAAGGCCGAGATCCCTTTCATTGGCGATGGCGCTGTTCAGACCATCGTGCCGATCCAAAGGCAGACGATTCTGACTGGATTGAAGGTTTTCGAAACCAAAGGGAATCTTACTTATTCCCGGACGAATCCGTATCGTTTTTTGACTATTCAAGAATATATCGGCGTACAGGTCTCTGATCTGGGCGAAGTTTAACAAGCCATTGCCGGGAGAGGAAGCGAAATCCGGCTGAATATAGATCGCTACGCGCTCGTGGACGTTGCCGCTAAGCACAATCCGGGCGCGGCGGATAAAAAACTCGTCTTTGCCACCCCAAGACTTATCGCACTGGTCGCATCCCAAATCCGGATTGGAGGCCAGGCCATTGAATCGAATCTGCGCGTATCCTCGCAATGAGAGCTTCTTATACCAGGGACTAGATCCCTCCCCGGTATCGGGGGAGGCCGCTCCATGCTGAGCGACACCCATACATGGCAGACAAACTACACACAAGAAAAACGCGATCCGGGACCAGATTTTACGATAAATTAACATTTCAACAACAAAGAATTTTTACACGGGCAAAAATCCGGATTCTCTGTTATTGAAATGTTATTCCAATGTTAAGGAATTGTTAAGAAACACCTCTCCATTCATTGGGAGCTATTCCATCTCAGAGTGTTTTTTATTGACTTTTAGCTTCTTATTGGTTTTTGTCGTTTTTATGGTTTTTTCTTCCTTAAGATCCGCTGATTCCTTTTTTCTTTTACGCTCCGCTTTCGCCTTTTTCTTATCAATGGAAACACATTCTTCCGTAAAAGATTTAGACAAAGCGTGAGCTAGTTTCTTGATTTTCTTTTTCAACTTGACAAACGCTTCCGGATTTTCCTTTTCAAGGATTTCCTCGAAAGCGACCATCAGTTTCGCCCGCGTCAGGTTTCTTTGTTCTTTTTGTTGTTGTTTGTTCGTCATAATATTTAATAGTCAAAACATTGATGACCGGATACTATTTATCAAGATCCAGCTTATATCCAATCCCTTTTACTGTATTGATAAGATCATCCCCGACTTTTTCACGAATCTTTCGAATATGTACATCAATGGTTCTGGACACCACGCACACGTCGGTTCCCCAAACTCTTTTCAACAGTTCATCCCTGTTGAATATTTTATTGGGATGCTGACAAAGAAAATAAAGCAGTTCAAATTCCTTTTTCGCCAGGGTAATTTTCTCATTATCTTTTATAACGGTATAGCTTTCCCTATCTACGATAATTCCTTTGATCGAGATAACAGCGTTTTTCGACTGAGCATGGACCTCTCTTTTGAAGCAGGCCGATATCCTGCTCATAAGGGCTCTGGGTTTTACGGGCTTAACAATATAATCGTTGGCTCCCGCGTCGAAAGCCGCTATTTCGGAATATTCTTCCGTCCTCGCGGTCAAAAACAAGATAAACAAATCGTCCGGGAGGGCCGAATCCCGCATAATCCGACAGGTTTCCACACCATCCAATCCGGGCATCATGATATCCAGCAAGACAAGATTGGGCTGAAAATCACGGGCGATCTCCAGCGCGTCTTTGCCATCGCGCGCTGTCCGTACGATATAACCGTTTTGTTCCAGATTGTATCGCAACAACTCGGTGATACTATTGTCATCGTCTACTACCAGCACTTTATAAGGTTTGCTCATCGTCATATTACTTGAGTACAAATGGAATCTTTATACTTTTCTCCTGACGGGCCGACATCCCGTTTTGTCTGGCGGGCGTCCAGCGGGGCATCTTTTGTATGACACGGATCGCCTCTTCGTCCATGCCATACCCGGCGCTTTTTACGATCCGGGCGTCGGTGATCGACCCGTCTTTATTGATGACAAATTTGACTACGACAAAGTCGGATATTTGCGCTTTTTCCGCTTCCTCAGGATATTTCAGGTTGTTGGTCAGGTATTTTTTCAACTCATTTACTCCACCGGCAAACTCCGCGGACTGCTCCACCCATGTATAAATCTGATTGTCCTCGGGCTTCGCTTCCACGACCTTTTGAGCTTCCACCTCACTTTCGGCAAGTTCGCTCAGGGTAGTCGTCCCTTCCTGATCAATCTCTCCGGGATTCGCGTCCAGCAATTCATCCGATGTCGGAGGCACTTCTTCAATCGTCACCTGTTCATCTGGCGTCACTTTGGGCGGAAGGAACTTTACCCGCGACACTTTAGGCGCTTCGATCTTGATCTCCGGTGGCGGTGGAGGAAGCTGCTCGGCCGGAGCTATTGACGGAATATCTTCCAGGAGAACCTCTACATCGCGCGTAATAACTTCTTTTTTGGGCGGAGCGAAAAACTTGTTACGAACAAGAGGACCAAGCAACGCGAAAGAAAATACGGCCAGAGAGAATACGATCGCTTTGAGGACATGCTTATCGTAGACTCTTCTCAAAAGATAAGCCCCATAGGCTTTGTTCCGGTTCTCAAAAATGATATCGGCAAAGGATTTTCCCAATATATTGTTCATCGCGCGCCCTCCTTCTTCTTCTTTGTTTCTATCAACTCCAGGTCGACTTCAGAAATATCGACTATCGCGTACCGCTTTATGGCGGCGATATGCATTTCGTCGAGCATATCCACCATATTCTTATAGCGGGCCCTCGAATGCGCTTTGATCAGCACGACCATGTCCGTTATTTCCTTGTTCTTCCGAAGCAATATGGACCGGATTCCCTGAGCGGAATAATCTGTCTCGAAGATCTCCGGGTCCTGCAATCCCTGGTAGTAATAAACGATATCGTTTTCTCCCAGGAGTATGGTAAAGGTTTTGGATTCTTTCAGTGGCTGCTCCTGATTGTCATCGGTCTTATCAGGCATATTTACTTCCATCGCCTGAGGTTTTCCAAAAGTAGTAGTCAGCATGAAAAAGGTAATCAGCAAAAACGCCAGATCCACCATAGGAGTCATATCCACTTTGGTAGAGGCTTTCTTACTCCGTTTTTTTCCGCCTTTACCACCACTGTCGGAAGTATTTATTTCTGCCATTCGTATAATCGTTATCAGTATGAAAAATCATTGAACTACATTTCCAGCGTGGTAATCAGGTTAAACTTGTTGATATTTTGCTTTTGCAATGTCTCAACGACCTGTTGTATCACGTTGTAGTCGGTGTCTTTGTCGCCTTTAATGGCTATCCTGCATTTGGGATTGGAAAGCCTGGCCAGGTGAACCCAGTCTTTCAGCTCATTGGAAACTGAATCGGCTGGTATGCCGGGCATAATCATTCGCTGTCTTTGTTCGTGGCTAAGGCTTAGCAGCGCGCGTAGTCCCGCCACCGGGGCTCCATAGGCGTCTATAAGAGTAAACGCGCCTTTTTCATGCTCCGTCAGCGCGAGATCGTATTTTTCGTCCATCTTCTGTATGAGCTCCCTCCGCGTATTCTGACCATCTACTCCAAAAAAGATGGCTCCGTCCTTTTGCACGGAGATCGTGATGATATCCGAATCAGGCACTTTGATCTCGGAAACGGAAGACGGAATATCGACAAGGGCGCTTTCTTCCGGCTTGAACTTGGTCGCCAGCATAAAGAAAGTCAGCAGGAGAAAGGCCATATCGCACATGGCCGTCATGTCCAGTGTAATACTTTGCCTGGACGCTTTGATTCTGGTCATGAACAGACGTAGTTTTTATTGAACGACAAATGTTTCGGCAAGCTTCTTTTCGACTCTGGGTTCTTTGTATGTAGCGTTGAAGTGGGCCACGATACTGAAACCAATTTCGTCGATACTATAGGTAAGCGTATCTATCTTACTAGTAAAGAAGTTGTAGGAGATAATGGCCAGAGCCGATGAAGCGATGCCCAGGGCGGTATTGATCAACGCTTCGGAGATACCATTGGCCAGAGCTACAGCGTCCGGTGATCCGGCAGTAGCGAGCGCGGCGAAGGCCTTGATCATGCCTATTACTGTTCCAAGAAGCCCGATGAGCGTGGCTACGGAAGCGAGTGTAGCTATAATCGTCAGGTTTTTCTCAAGAACAGGCAATTCCAGCGCGGTCGCCTCCTCGATTTCCTTTTGGATGGCCGCGGCCTTTTGTTCCTTGTTATAAGCCGGATCGCCAAGAATCTGCTGATAACGGCCGATGACGGAGTAAACTACATTGCCAACGGAACCTTTCTGCCCGGAACAACGGGCTTTTGCCTCATGCAGGTTGTTGTCCGTCAGGCGGCTTTTTATATCGCGGAGAAACCTATCAAGGGAACCTTTGCCATACGCTTTGGATATGGTCAGGAACCGCTCCGCGGAAAAGGTGAGTACCATCACAAAACAGGACATAAGAAAGGGCACGATAATACCTCCTTTGTATATAGTCCCCAAATAGTTGAGTGGATGCCCCTTTACAGGATCACCACCTTCAAAATTGCTTTGGTCTCCCAGTACATGGAAAAAGAGCAACAGACAAGCCACAAAGATTACCGGTATCGCGATCAACGCGAAGAAGGATGTAAACTTTTCGGATCGTTGAATAAGGTTTTGCATATTCGAATGATTTTGTTTTTTGTTTATGCAAATGAAGCCTGCCCATATGGCTTTATGGTTAAGGCATTGTTAAATAATTGTTAAGCGGACTCCGGGGTGGATATAAAGCAAAAGCCCCGTTTGAAACGGGGCGAAAAAAATTCGCTTCAGGTTTCATTTTCTATTAATAAGAAGCGAAACCAGCGAGCCGAAAAAAAACGTGACCGGACTTATTCACCGGGCTACTTCCGCCCGGTCATAATATTTTTAAAAACAGCGATTTCAGAATGTTCCGAGATCACCCACCTGTTTGAACGCTTGTCGTAACTGACATCGGGATTGGGCCATTCCATATAGGCCGGATTTCCAAAGTAGAACTCCATGTTTTTTTCCTTTGCCATCGCGTAAAAGAGTTCCGAAGACTTCTTCGTAAGCTCTTTTTCTTCCATCATGGGTGTTACAAAGCGAATATCCATTTCTGAAATGGAGTCATTGTCCAGTTTAAAGACGCCGCCTACCGCTCTTTTTTCGCCATGCAGACTTTTAGGCTCTTTCTTCGTCAACAAAAAATAATGTAACGAGTCGTCGATGTACAATTTGGCGATGGTACTGTTCAGGTTTTTGGCTACTCTTTGGTAGTATGGGCGATTTTCGGGATAAAAACGTTCGTCATATCCCACATGCCGGGGCTTCTTTTCAGTATAAGCCGATACGCGTACCAATAAATCCCGCGACTCTTCGGCTTTCATATAACGCCGCGGATTATCGTCGGCGCATGCAAAGGCAAAAACGATGATAAAAATAAACGGGACGACGGAAGTAAATCTTGAAAAGGCCATGGATAAGCGGTGATTGAAAAGCCCGGGCGAAAAATCCCGGGCGAATAAAACCTAATGATTGCAAGATTAATAGTTGGTATAGATAGGATCGAAGTTGATCCAGCCAGCGTTCCAGTTCCAGTTCGAAGATCCGGCAAACGCTCCTTTATCCTTGTAGGTATCGGCTACCGCGGAAACATCGGGGTTTTCAAGGTTTTTCCATCCGGTATTGGTAAACAAGTCGTTCATGTCGTCTACTTCGATGATGGAAGCGCCCGCCGGAGCAGTCCCCTTCACAAAGACAGAACTGGCTACGGCGCTGTTTTTCGCTATGACCGTATTTTCTACCATTACATTAGGGCCGGCATTGTCAAAGTTGATACCTGTGGGCCATCCAACAAAAAGGGAGTTCTTCACCACAATATTGGAACCTCTTCTCAGGTGACCTCCATGCTGATAATTGGCGTCGATGTCTTTTGATTTGTACGCGTAGGGCCCTATTGCCGTAAAGTAATTGAATACAGGCGCTGTAACAGGCGCCAAACCAGGCTGAGAACTATTGTTGTCGGACTCGAAACCATTAGAACCGGATACATCGGCGCTTCCCGGATCTCTCACGACAATTCCATAATTAACTGTACCCGTATAGCCCATATCGGTATCAAAGTCGTCGTCCAGCGTATTGTACGCGATCAAATGGTCGCTATCGACGTTTCCTCCAAACCACTCAAAGGCGTCGTCTCCAGCGTAAGAAACCATAATGTGATCAAGCTTCGTTTCTTTTCCAACCGATCCCATTGTCAACGAGTTAAGTTCGTTGTCCGGTGAAAGGGCGATTCCGGCAAACTCGATACGGACATATCGCATCACACCGGAATTGTCGTTTTCTTTTTCACCACCATGTTTTCCATTAGGATTGCCACCAGAGATTCCTTCGATATCCTGTCCCGCGCCGCGGTTGTTTTTCGCTTCTCCAAGAATAACTACACCGGCCCAATCTCCACGATTTCTGAAACCCTCCGGAGCGTTGGAAGTAAATACAATCGGCTTGTCGGGAGTTCCAACCGCGTTGATTTTTGATCCTTTCGTGATGACAAGAGCGCCTTTGGAAAGTTTATCTCCAAAGATTATGGTTCCTGCCGGAATTGTAATGGTAGCTCCGTTGGTCACGAATACGTTTCCATTTAAAAGATATTTTTTGTCAGCTTCCAGTGAAAGGTCTGAGGCAATTTCTCCTTTTAGTTCCGTTAGAGAGCCATCATTGTTGTTGCCGGCGTTGCCAGGGCTATCATCGTCTTTTTTACAAGCCACAAGACCCGCTACAAGCGCCGCGAAGAGCAAAGTTGATAATTTTCTCATGTCTGATAGTAATGGTTAATTGTTTATTTACTGAAGCAAAGCTATGATTGACATATTAATGGACGGTTAAGGGTTTATTAGCTTATCATTAACATTACCCTTGCCTGTCGGAATATATCCTTATAGTTTGCAGGTAAAGCCGAGCGTGAAATACTGGCCGCGACGGAATGTCCTGTAAAGCTCATCGACATCGCCGATTTTCTCGTTTCTATCAGAGTCCTGGATAAAGCGGAAAGGCGCGTTAAATATGTCCTGAATACCGAAGGAAGCTCTCAGTCGTTCCCCGATGTCTTTGGTAAGGGTAAGATCCAGAGCGTTTCGCGGTATCTCGTATATGGTCGGATTGTCAATGTTTCCGATCATGAAGATCCTCCTGCCATAGATGTTGTACAACAGCGTCACCGACAGGTCGCCTTTGACATTGTTGTAATATATTCCAGCGTTGAGCACATAGGGTGATTGGCCTTGCAATGGTCTCTTTCTCGCTTCCAGCAAAGAAGAGTTTTCGCCAAGATCTATCTGACTTTGAATCAAGGCTCCGTTAAACAAAACACTCAGATTCCGGATGAAGGAGCTCGAAGAAAGTCCGGTCAGGGATTTACGGATTTCGACTTCTATTCCATAGTTATACGCGCTTTCGGCGTTTTTATATGTAAAGACCGGATTGGCTGAACCTCCTATGACAGTCTCGATCGGATTTCGAAAATGCTTATAAAACATACCAAAGGCGATAAATTCGGACGAAGTCGGATAAATCTCATAGCGAACGTCGATATTGTGCACTGTCGCCAGGGTCAGCTCAGGGTTACCGACAAAGTCGAAAGTAAGGTTAAAGTCATAGAAAGCGTATGGAGCTATTTCGCGGAAATACGGCCGATTCAGGGTTTTGCCATACGTAAGCCGAACCAGGCGCTTCTTGTCGATATTGTACGCGATATTGGCAAAAGGAAGTGGCGACATGTACGTACTATCCACATCTACGATGTCGCCATTGTTGAGCATGCTCTCGAGGCGCTGATTAAATACTTCCATACGGCCGCCCACATTGATTTTGAACCGACCGACAGGTATTGTAAGGCCAACATAACCCACGCCAAGCTTGTAGTTAGCGTCATAGGCGTCGGTATTGTTCGTTCCCTCCATTAAGACAAGCATTCCCGGCTTAAAGTAATTTCCTCCAAAAAGCTCTCCGATGGGCTTCTGCTGAAGACTATGGTCAAAGCCCGTATTTTTCGCGTAAGAAAACCAGCGGGCCGCGAAATCCCTTACTTTATATTCGCCATATAGACCATAACTAAGCTCGTAGGTTAACGAATCCTTTACAGGTATATCGGTAACGAATGAAGCGCTGAGCGCGTAGGTATGCTCATTCAAGCCGGAATAGAAAGTAGCCGCGTCATAGGTAGTAGCGGACGGAGGAATAACAACCTGGTAGGGTTCGTCGCTTCCGAAGGTTTTTTGCGATCTCGCCCTTTTTACATTGGGCTCTTCCCGGTTAATATTGGAATAGCCCGCGATCCAGATAAACTCCGTCGGCTTTTTCAGCAACTTCAGGTCATGAGTTCCCTGAAGCTGACCAGAGTATAACCTATTGGAAGAATAGTACATGGAGTAATTCCGTACATCAAACCAGGGATCCTCCACCGGTCCTGTTACACCGGTCCGATATGTGAAGTCGCTCACGCCCGACTGGTTGAGCTGGTTTCTGAACTCGATGATGTTTTTGCTGCTGAGCGCCAGCCGCCAGTTGCTGATCAAAGACATGGTGGCGGTATTGACATATTTTTGATCCGAAAAATGCAGCTCGCGCTGACTCCTGCCCAGCTCTTTGATAAACTGGTCATAGCGATAGAACTCGACTCGCGTATGCTGGAAAGTATTGGAATAGCCAAGCGCGGTAAGAGTCGTGAGTTTTTTAGAGCCCCAATGCCAGTTTTTGCCTATATCAATAGTAAAACGGATATCAGGCCTTGCCATGAAGGACGAATAATCCCAGGAACCTGGCAACGCTCCGGCCGCGTCGGCGAGAATGGCATGATCGTATGTATCTCTTAGATTGCCTTGGGGAAACGAACCAGGTAGCGCCCGCCCTCCATTGTCAAATCCCAACCAGTCAGTACTACCACTTTCCGCTCTGGTAAAATCCCGGAAGGTGGTACCAGCCCTGAAGCCTCCGGTTAATCCGACGCTGATAAAGTCTTTCTGGACAACGCTCCGGGTATAAATTTTAACGATAGCGCCCGCGAATTCGCCTGAAAGATCAGCGGACCCGGATTTATAGACAAGCATCCGGTCAATCAGCCGGCTCGGAACCACATCGAAGGAAAAAGCTCTGGAGTCCGCCTCGGTACTTGGCGCGATCAGCCCGTTGAGCAATACGGTATTATATCGCTGACCCAAACCGCGCACCATGACAAAGCGATTGTCAATAATGGTCGCCCCCGGTATCCGTCGCATCACGTCCGCGGCGGAACGATCCTGAGACTTGCTGATCTGCTCGGACGAGATAGCCGTTACCACTTCATCGCTTTCCTTCACTTCCTGAATGACGGCTTCCGTTGTACCTGTCACTTTAGTGCCGACAACAGCGATATCCAGGTCCAGAATGTCATCGCCTTCCTTCTTCAGATTATGATTGAGTTCGGTACGCTGACCGGGAGCGACCCTCACCCCCTGCAAGGTATCCGATTTATATCCGATTACTTTTAGAAAAACCCGATAAGTACCCGCTGGAATGTTTTGAAGCGTATAGCTGCCATCCCAATCAGTTACAGCGCCCTTTTGCAAGGCGGGAATAACCACATTGACATCCATTAGGGGTTCGCCGCTTTCATCCGATATGACACCACCTATGGAGCCATGCTGGGCCATCAGATCGACAACACCGAAAAAAAAGGCCAGAAGAATCAGAAGACGAATTTGCTTGATCGTTTTCACGCTGAAATAGTTTTGGTGATTTTTATTGTTTATGCCCAAAACTATCCCGGTGCTGTTAACTCATGATTATTCCCATGTTAAGTATTTGTTAACTATTTTTTTTAGGGAAAGCGATCGCTGAAAAATGGTTGAGCGAATATCAGGATATCAAAATGACCACCAGGCGGCGCTATTGGTCGGGATAAAAAATGAAAACCCGCCGAAAATTGATCGGCGGGTTTATATCCGGTTTTTACCTATAAGCGAATACCTTGCCTAGCCCATTGCTATCCAGGAAGGTAATGTCAAGATCAATCAGCTTTCCCGTACAAATGTCGATCACCATGCCATGGACAGCCAGATCGTCGCGTTCTTTCCACGCGTTCTGGATGATCGAGGTAGTACAAAGGTTGAAAACCTGCTCAGCCACATTAAGCTCAACCAGCCGGTTTATCTTTTCTTCCGGATCGGTGATATCGTCGATCTCCTTATTGTGCAGACGATATACATCCTTGATGTGACAGAGCCAGTTGTCGATCAGTCCATACTGCTTACGACTCAGCGCCGCCGCCACGCCACCACAACCATAGTGACCGGCGACGATTACATGCTTCACCTTCAACACGTTTACCGCGTAGTCCAGTACACTCAACATATTCATATCGGAGTGTACACACATGTTGGCGATGTTGCGATGAACAAATATCTCACCAGGCTTGGTGCTGGTAATCTGGTTAGCCGGCACCCGGCTATCCGCGCATCCGATCCACAATACCTCAGGATTTTGCCCTTTAGCGAGCTGTTTAAACATGCCGGTAGTATCATTGGCTACCGCTTCGACCCAGCGGGCGTTTCCATCAAGAAGTCTATTGAATCCCTTCGTTAGTTCTATATTGTCAAATTGTTTCTTTAGCATAGTGATAATAATTTTTTCGAGAGTATTTTAAACTTTCTGTTTTGTCTGTTTCTGTTTCTGCTTTGTCTGTTTCGGAATGGAGATATTCGTCAGCTTTCTGACATCGGGAACATTCTTCATATTCACAATATCGATAAGTTCCGTCTTAATTCCTTTCCCCGTCGCGTTTTGCCTGAAGTCATTAATCACTTCAATGACATCCTTATCAATAAAGCGGCTCTGTCGCCCATCGATAATCACTTCCGTCGTTCTCTTAGGAAGGTTATACAAGGCTTTTTGTATCAAAGCCTTATTCAGGAATGACACTTCTTCAGACAGGGTAATGACGAGTTTCGAGCCCTGCCCCTGCTCCTCTATGGAATATTTAAAAGCGTTGGACATATTATTTCTGAGGATAAAGAACATGGCGACCACCAATCCGATTCCTACCCCCATCAGGAGATCTGTGAATATGATAGCCAGAATAGTGATCATAAAGGGAATGAACTGATCCCATCCTTTCGCCCACATCTCTCTGAACAGCTTCGCCTTCGCCAGTTTATAACCGGTCAGTAACAGGATAGCCGCGAGCGACGACAAGGGTATCAGATTGATGACGCGAGGGATCACAAGGACCGCCAGGAGCATCCATAATCCATGCAACATGGCGCTTTGGCGAGTACGTCCTCCGGAGTTTACATTGGCCGATGAGCGTACAATCACCGAAGTCATGGGCAACCCTCCCAGAAGTCCGCTGCTCATATTCCCAACACCCTGAGCTATAAGTTCGCGATTGGTTGGCGATACTCTCTTCTGAGGGTCTATCTTATCGACCGCCTCGATGCTAAGCAATGTTTCAAGGCTGGCGATGACCGCTATGGTAAAGGCTACAACCCATACATCCCCATTAATGATGGCCCCAAAGTCAGGCAGGGTAAACAATCCCATAAACTCTCCAAAAGACTGAACCACCGGTATCACAACCATATGTCCGTCTTTGAGGGATAAAGGGGTCGCGTCAAAAGCTTGTCCAAGCAATATCCCAATGAGCACAACCAGCAGTGGAGCGGGAATAAAGCTCAGTTTCTTTATTCTGGGCCATAAAATAAGAATCAGAAGAGATACGATACAGATAATCAGAACCCCATAATTGATCGATGAGGCCGCCTTGCTTAGAGCCGTAAACGTATTGTCATGGTTAAGCTGTAAAAAGCTTTCTTCTCCAAAAAAACTGGAATCGTAGCCTACCGCGTGCGGGATCTGTTTGAGAATTATAGTAATCCCTATAGCGGCCAGCATTCCTACAATGACGGAGGACGGAAAATAATTTCCAACCATACCCGCTCTGACAATGCCAAGGATCAATTGCATAAGTCCCGCGAGCACTACCGCCAAAAGGAAAACTTCGTAAGTTCCCAGCTTTTCGATAGCGCCCAGTACAATTACCGTAAGGCCGGCCGCCGGCCCGCTCACACTAAGCTGGGAACCACTGATCGCCGCGACGACTATTCCGCCGATAATTCCTGTCAATAATCCGGCGAACAATGGCGCTCCGGAAGCCATCGCGATACCAAGGCATAAAGGAAGAGCTACCAGAAAGACTACGACACTTGCCGGTAAATCGTATTTCAGGTCGCGTTTCGATAATTTCAGAAACGCGGACATACGTGTGCCTAACATAATTTTTTTCGTTTTTAAATTTACGTTTTAACTGTTTATCAAACCTTTGGGCATACGACAACTGTTCGCGATCAAGAATACACTCTTATCGACGACACGCGTACGCGCTCGAGAAAGGAATTAACGGAAAAATAAGGCTGAATTAGCAGTTAGGAGGCGGTGTTGGCACAGAAGGGTAAAACGCGCGTATGTTGATCGCGTCGTCTGGAAAATAGTTAATAGACTCTATATCATATATTGGTATGATAAAGTCGGGGTAATCAAAGGATCTTACGTAGTATCCCGAAAAAACTTCCTCCTCGCAGGTATCAGTAATACCCTTGCCACTAGTATTGTTTTCAATCTCCAGTTGCAAGACGACGCTTAAATAAGTATTTCTGTCAAAATTCTTTATAAAAGACGGAGTATACAGCATCACCATCTTCGAGAGGAAGATGATGAGAAACACTCTGGAAAATATGTCTTTTATCGTCGTATTGAACATTTATTTCAACAGTCGTATTATTTCAGGATATGCGCGAAAATATCAAGAACACATTTAAAATCCATGATTTTTTTTCATAAATATTATGAATACATCCAATATTGGACCACGTAATACACACATTTAAAACAACTTGTTGTCCATATATAATTTCCAAATTGGCAAAGTATAACGCCTCAAACCTGAAAACGGTTCCGCGAAGCCCCTTTCCTTTTTCCAGGGTAGGAAAAGAAAAAAACAATTTTTAGCAAACAATAGACTGTTAAACAACCAGTTACACAAGAGGCATTTTGTTAAAATTAACACAAACGCGTGTCCGACAGTTAATAACAATATTGGTAAAATAAAATCCTCAATAGTTATGGCAACAACAAAAACAGTTAAGAAGAAGTCGCGAAAGCCAGCGGACGCCACAAAAGATATCAAGAAATCTGAATCCATAAAAAAATCAAAATCATCGAAAGCGATCGCGGGCAAAAGCAGTGCCAAAAGTGGCCCCGGAGCGAAAACCAGGCCAGCGGCAAGACCAGCGGCGAAGGCGTCAGCCAAGCTGGCAGGAAAAACAAATACCAGTGGGAAAAGCCCCGCGTCGTCCACAACTAAAAGCGGAACAGCGAAATCTCAAACCAAATCACGAATTTCCAGAGCGAGCTCTAAACCTACCGAAGCGAAAAGGAACGGCAAACTCAACTCTTCCGCCCTTAACAGGATTAAGGAAACAAACAGAAAGCCGATTTCGGCGAAGCTTGTCAAAATCAAACTCTCCGACATAAAGGACAAGTCCAAGACGGAACTTTTGAAACACGCCAGAGCCGCCGGTATCGAGGGCAGAAGCAAAATGAACAGGGAACAACTGATCAAGGCGTTGTCATTGGTAAAATAGGAAAAACCCTCTAAAGAGGGTTTTTCCTAATGTTCTCCATGTAAGTCTTCTCGTTCGACTTCATTTTCCAGTTTAAGAACTTCTCCACCACGATCACTTTTGATCAGTAAAACTTTATTCTCTTTCTGCCCGAATCGGGTAACCTCCGCTCCTTTAATTGTACGGGTAACTTTACGATGAAAAGTCGCCTCCACTCTCCCCCGTCCAAACGATCTTCCATACCTCCACTTGACCCTTGTTCCTTTCCGTATAACCATACTTTGCATCATACTGATTACTTTCAATACAACC
The DNA here is from genome assembly GCA_023391415.1 of Bacteroidota bacterium. Taxonomy (GTDB): domain Bacteria; phylum Bacteroidota; class Bacteroidia; order Cytophagales; family Cytophagaceae; genus SpSt-227. Next base: position 391,480 of record JAEWAY010000033.1, read on the forward strand.
CCTTGACTGAAAATATAGTTACAAAGCTATGCCTGACATGTTGAAAATCAGAAATATGAACAACTTATTTAACCTAAAAAGGCGCGTACCGGTTATATTTTTAACGTAACACGGTGTTTGAAGACAGGAGGTAGGGATGGAAGTGTATTCCAGGTACAAAGTGAAAGAGGCTTTGTGGGAGCCGAGGACTTTTATATGTGTCAGAAACGTTGTCAGCAACGAAAAGCTGGGCGATTTTATCGAAGACAATTGCTCCGGCATTTTGCGAAAGCTCAATGAACTGTCCTTATGTTCAAACGGAATCCCATTCGCCATGATCTTTTCAGTAGATCAGGAAGCGGAACAAACGGATGTGGCCGCGGCTATATTATGCGAAGACGCGGTATCGATAAATGAAAGTGGCTACGATGTGCTTATGGTTGGAGGAAAAGTTCTGAGCACATCCCATAGAGGCTTTTTTGATAATATAAAACCCGCGTATGAGGCGCTGGAGAGTTTTCTGACAAGCCATAATCTGCAAAGACACTTCTTTATCGAAGAATATCTGGGCAATCCTCAAACGGAAACAGATCTCAATAACTGGAAAACCAACGTATATTGTGTACTGAATCCATAAAGGATCGCGAGCCTATTCATATCAGGCGGAATAAGCGCTCATTGAAGAGTCTTATTCCGCTCTTTTTTTCAGGTCAAGATCAAGGGAGGTTCAGTATTTATCCTTCATGTTTTCATTCAATGAAAAAAATAGCGGTTCATCCGGCATCATGATCTCATGCCTAAAGGATAACCCAGATCGTCTTAAGCGGGCGGCGGCGTATCATTGGTTCAAAAATCGCTATTACCAACACGCGCCGCCGCTTATTTTTCCGCCTTTCACCTGGGATTTATACCTTTTTCCCCTCCAGGACCTGGTCCATGCTTTCCTTAAGCTTGTCCGCGATGACCTTTACATTGGGATCTTTAAAGATTGTACTATGATCCCCGGGCACTTCGATGAGACTGATCCGCTCCGTAGGACAATATTTGCTCCAACCCATGTATGGATCGCCCGCTGATCCCACCATGCCATCCATAGACTTGAAGAGCAATATCCTCCCTTCATATGGCTTGATGGTATAGTCATGCAAAATCTTTCTAAAGGTATTTTTAAAGAAATAATTAAAAAGTTTCGCGGTTTCTTCAGTAACAAGCTTATACTTGCCCTTGAGCGATCCGGACGTAAATCCCGCCTTCCAATACGCGAGCTTATCACTGAGATATCGCCCTGAAGCCTTGGCGACCGTGGCTTCAGGGGTATATACTTCGAAAAGAGCGAGCCAGCCGGGCTCCTGTCCGGCCTCCTTCAACTGGCGGGCCATCTCGAAAGCCAGTATTCCACTAGCGCAATACCCCCCGATAAAATAAGGTCCCTCCGGCTGTATTTCACGGATCTGTTTTATGTAATACCTGGCGATATCCTCTGTCCTGAACTTGGCGATAGGCTCAAAACCATAAAGAGGCTGATTGTTGCCCAGCACTTTGCTCAGATTATAATAAAAGAGGTATCCCGGCAGAAGAAATATGGGTGTACGATTGCCTTTGGGCTGAATCGGAACCAATCCGACACTGTTAAATTCAGGTCCCATGATGATCGCGGAAAGATCTTTTACCGTCGGCGCCTGAAACAGAAGCGACAAGGGCAATTCTTTATTAAACGCCTTTTCGATACGCGCCATCAGCCTGGTCGCCAGAAGAGAATGTCCTCCGGAATGAAAAAAATTGTCGGTGATCCCCACCTGATTTTTACCCAATACTTCCGCGAAAATCGCGGCGAGCTTGCTCTCCACCTGATTGGAAGGCGCGACCATGGAAACCGGCTTTATTTCCGATATCGCCATAGTAGCGAGCTTTTTCCGATCAGTTTTTCCATTGGCGGTAAGCGGCATTTCTTCCACTCGGGTAAAACTCCCTGGAATCATGACCTCGGTAAGAGCGCCTTTCAGGTATCCATACAAGTCGTCAAACCCAATATCTTCCCTGCTTTTATAGAAAGCGATCAATTGTTTCTCCCCATTGATTTCCTTGACAATGACAGCCGCTTCTTCGATCTGAGGATGCGACGCGATCACGTTTTCAACTTCTCCGGGCTCTATCCTAAAGCCTCTGATCTTTACCTGCTGGTCATTTCTCCCGATAAATTCCACAACTCCGCTTCTCAGCCACTTGCCCAGATCTCCCGTCTTATACATTTTTCTCCCCGGGAAAAACGGATCTTCCACAAATCTGCTTTCCGTCAGTTCCGGATCATTGATATAACCTCTGGCTACTCCCAGGCCTCCTACATACAACTCTCCCTGCACACCCACGGGTACAGGCCGACGATTTTTGTCCAATACATACGCCGTCGAGTTCGCGATAGGTTTTCCAATGGGAATGGAGTCCTCATAATCTTCTTCTATCGAAAGAGTGAGGGAAAAGGTCGTATTTTCCGTCGGACCATACCCATTGATTAGCTTCAGACGGGGCGACGCCTTACGGATCTTGTTGACATGCCTGGGAGAAAGCTTGTCGCCTCCCGTCAGCAAGTACTGAAGTGAACCGAACATAGTCTTGTCGAGATCCACTAGCTGATTAAACCAGGAAGATGTAAACCAGGCATGAGTAATGCCATGTTCCGCTATTTTTTGCTTCACAAAGGTATAATCGAGCAGCTTGTCCTTGGAGTACAAATAAAGTCTGCCTCCATTGAGAAGCGCCCCCCAGATTTCAAATGTGGAAGCGTCAAAGGAAAAAGCTCCCGTTTTCAGAATTCTGCATGACGCGTCCAGCGGAACATAATTGGTATTGATTACCAAGCGGACGACCGATCGGTGCTCTACCCCTACCGCTTTGGGAAGACCCGTAGATCCGGACGTAAACATCACATAAGCGAGACCATCCCCCTCAGCTCTACTATCCGGATTGTTTATGTCCCGTCCATCAAAAAGATCTTGGGAGTCCATCATATACCAGTGTATGGACTCGCCTTCCGAAATTCGACTTCGAGCGTATGCATTTGTCACCACATGCCGGATCGCGCATTGCCGGATCATGTGATCAAGCCTGTCTTTGGGATTGGCCGGATCCAGAGGTACAAAAGCGCCACCCGCCTTCAAAATAGCGATCTGCGCCACAATAGCGTCCGCGGTCTCTTCCATCAAAACACCGACCATTTCTTCCTCCCGCAAACCGGAAGCGATCAGTTTATGAGCGAGCTCATTGGCTTTCTCGTTGATCCTCCGGTATGTGTAGCCGCCATCGTCCGTGACCAAAGCGACCTCTTCCGGACGAGCGGCTACCTGGCGCTCAAACAGCCGGTGCACGCTGGTCTGTTCCAGGAGTCGAGCGGTATCGTTCCATTCATAGATCGTCTGTCGCTTTTCTTCCGGTGAAATAAGGTCAAACGAGTCTGGATTCATGGCGGGATTCTTACCTATCTCGTTCAATAGCCGGATATACGTCGCGAGCAATTGCCGGATCGTCTCCGCGCTGAACAAACCCTTCTTGTATTCAGCGTACAAAAGCAACCCATCTTTTTCAGGACTCAGAGATACCGTCAAGTCAAACTTCGCGTTGTAGTTACGAAGCCTGATCTCATCCACCTCCATATCGCCCATACTCCCCACCGGTTCACTGAGGTTCTGAAAGTCAAACATCACTTGTAGAAGCTCGCTGGCCCTGATACCATTTTCCCGTCCAAGCGTTTCGGCCAGCATGTCATAAGGAAGCTCCTTGTTGCCAAAAGCTTCCAACACCTCTCCTCTGGTAAAGACCAAAGCCTCTTCAAAAGTAGCGCCAGGAACATAAGTCGACGGAATCAGCAGCGTATTTACAAAAAAGCCCACCAGATCACGAGTCGCCACGTGTTCCCGGTCCGCCACCGGAATACCGATATGGACAAACTCCTGTCCTGTATACCGATGCAACAATATCTGAAAAGCACTGAGATACAACATAAACGGAGTAATATTCCTCTCTTTGGCGAGTTCGGAAAGTTTTCCGGTCAAAGTCGCGGGTATCCATATTTCTTCATGTCCTCCCTTAGCGGACGCTTCTTGAGTAGCTGGCAAGTCATATGGAAGGCGGAGTCGTTCAATCCGGCCATTCAGCTTTTGCTTCCAGAACCTGGCCTGCTGGCGAATCAGCGTATCATTCAGCAAAGTCTTGTAATAAAAAGGATAGCCGGCGTACGCTTTGGTGAGAGGCTCCAGCTCCAGCCGCTCATTATTTCCCCGGGCCGAATAGAATCCATGCAATTCCCTCATCAGTATATTGAAAGACCAGCCATCCGCCACAATATGATGCGTAGCGAGAATCAAACGGTGTTCAAAATCGTTTTTAGCGACCAGAGTCGCCCTGACCATAATATCTTCCGTCAGGTCAAATGGCGTCTCCGACTCTTTCTCTATTTCCCTTTCAAAGAGCGTTTCAAACGCTTCGGTCTGATTGCAGACTCGCTTAATCTTTACCTGCGCGCGTGGCCGGAGAGCGGCGACCACTTCTCCGTCAAGCTCATAAAAACGCTTCTTCAGGTTTTCATGCCGATTGACGACCTGATTCAGGCTTTCCTCCAGCATAACCGGATCTAAACGGCCCTTGAGCGTATAGGCTTTCAGAATGTTGTACATATACTTTTCACTCTGAAGCTTATATAAAAACCAAAGACGCTCTTCATGAAAAGAAAGAGGCAGTTTATTTTTGGTGGCGATCAGCGCTTTCTTAATACGGTCAACCCGCGGCGCTTTTATCTGCAGCAGATATTTCCATTTTTTAACCGGCGATTCGACCGGAGCGACGACATCGTCCGTTTCATCGATCGCGTCGACATCCTTCAAGTACATTTCCGGATTATCTACTTTGCTCAGAATAAACTCGCTCAGGCTGGCGGTCGTCTGATGATCAAAAAGCGCTTTTACCGGAACATCCAGATCAAACACTTCCTGAATATGTAACTTGAGCTGCATGACACTAAGGGAGTTGCCTCCTATATGAAAAAGATTTTCCTCCGGATCGAGGGCTGGACGATGGAGCCGGGATTTCCAGAAATCCGCTATTATCTTCTCCACATTGTTTTTGTACAGGTTGGCTGGCTTATCGGGTGTCTGGAGCCGCTTCTCCAGATAGATTCGCAGGAGTTCCCTGGTATCGATTTTATTGCTACGATTGACTGGTAGTTTTTCAAACGAAATATATTCCGAAGGAACAATCGGAGCAGGCAGCCAGGCCTGCATAAAGTTTTTAAGATCCTGAATCTGAAAACTCTCCTTATTTTTTGGCACAATACAGGCGATCATGGCCTTATCCCCATCTTCTTCCTCCTTTACAATAATTTTGGCTTCCTTGAGCAAGTCGGAACGATTCATGATCTTTTCCACCTCCTCGATTTCCACCCGGTATGTCCTGATTTTTATCTGATTGTCTTTTCTACCCAGAAAATCAATCGTGCCATCAGGCAACCATCGGGCGATATCTCCGGAATTGTAGATGGTTTCTCCCGGCTTAAAAGGATCAGGAATAAATTTTTTCGCCGTCATTTCCGGATTATTCAGATAGCCTTTGGTAACTCCTTTTCCACCAATATACAAAGTCCCGAAAGCTCCGGCCGGCAAAGGCCGCGTACGATCATCCAGAATATAAATAGTACAATTGGGATTAGGCTTTCCGATCGGTACGCGCGCGCTTTCTTCCGGTTCTTCCCTGGGAATCGTATAGCTCACAGACGAAACCGTCGCTTCCGTCGGACCATATATATTCATGATTCTGACCTGTCGGATAATCTTGTCGAAATCCCTGTACCTCGCGGGTTCTCCACCCGTCGTAATAATTCGTATGAAGGATAGATCCGGATTGATCTGGTTGATCAGCCGAAGAATAGCCGGAGTTGAAGGAAATAAGACCGGCTTGTGTTTCTGGAGAAGGAGGATAAGTCTTTCCACCTCCATCGTATCCGCGGCGGCGGGCAGTATCACCGCGCCTCCTACCGTCAGGCTCGAAAATAGTTTGGAAATGGACGTGTCGAAGGAAAGCGACGTCATGGACATCGTTTTTTCATGGATCTTGAGGTCGTTCCGGCGTACAGTTACAAAAAGATTATGTACAATGTTGCGATGCGTGATCATAACCGCTTTAGGATCGCCTGTAGAACCCGAGGTGTACATGAGGTAGGCGATCGCTCCGGCGTCTGTATGAACACCCGGCGACTCGTCAAGATACCCATGTAGATTTTCGGGGCTATCCGACAGAATAATCCTGTCGGTCGGGAACACGTCTTCGCTGGCCTGATCCCTCGTACAAATCAGGAACCGGGGCGCGCAATCCGAAATCATATACTGGTGTCTGCTGAGCGGATGCGCCGGGTCCATAGCGACAAATACGCCGCCAGCCTTAAGGATACCTAATATGGCCGCCACCGCGTCAACCGAAAGGTCCATCAGAACAGCGACGACTTCTCCCTGCTTTAATCCCCGATCAAGAAGCTGACGGGCGAAATAATTGGCTCTTTGATCAAGCGCCGTATAGGACACTTCCTGATCGCCACTGATCAGCGCGGTCAATTCGGGAGTTTTTTTTGCTTGTTCCTCTATTCGTTCATGGAGACACTGATGGTCCGGAAACGGAATAACCGGCCCCTGCCATTCATTAAACAGCAATGCCAGTTCCTCCGGAGAGACGATATTGACGTCTCGAACTTTCTTCGAAGGATTTTCCAGCAGGTCGTTCAGGATTGTTAGATAATGATCCCGCATACGATCTACCATGATGGAATCGAAATGACTCGCCCTGCATAAGATCCAGGCTCCATATATGCTTTTATTGTGAAACATCTGCAAAGCCGAATGGAAATAGTCCAGATGGCTCGCGGGACGAATATGATGATCGTTCAGGTCGGTGTAATCAAGACTTTCATTAAACTTCTCAAACATGGAGAAGTAAACCGGAAAAAACTCTTCCGCGTCCTTTTCTTCCATAAAGTCAGAAGGACCAAGAATCTTGTCCAATAACCGGTTAATTAATCCGAAGCAATCCAGTTCATCAGGGATATCCATATCGACGCGTTTTTCTTCCGGATAATTAAAATCGGAATAACCTACGCGAAATCGGCTGTTTCCCGTATAATGTTTTAAAAGAATAATATACGCGGCCAGCAATATGATATGTTGGGTAGTTTGATCGTCCTGCTCAAGAGCTTCCCCTCTGAATACAAACCCTTCGAATACCTTCTTGGATAAGGTAAATTTTTGTCGGACAAGTAAGTTTTCCATAATCAGCTTTTCAGTTTACACCATTTAAAAATCACGAACACCGCTAATTCGGGCTTCTGAAAAATAACAGAATCATTTTTCCAAATGTTTTTATCTACAGACACTTATATTTTTGAGAACCTCCTCCCGGAAACATGCGCCATAAAACGTCAAACCCTCGGGTTTGTTTAGTAAAACGACCGGATATAAACCTAACTGTCAGCTATTTTATTACTTACTGTTCCCTTTATTTCCTATTGTTAACAAATCTTCTTTCACAGGGGTTAGCCAAATAGGTAATTGGTAGAAGATGATGGATAGAATAAATAAAACTCCGGAGCCCGAAGCCCCGGTAGTCGTTAACGGAGCCGGACTTACCGGTTGCACTCTCGCGTTGTATCTCGCCCAAAAAGGTTTTAAGGTAGTTGTTTACGATAAAAGAAAAGATTTTCGGGATGAGTATGAAAACAAGAAACGAACAGTGGGAATGACCCTTTCCGAACGGGGAATCGAGACCTTAAAGGACTTGGGGATTTATGACTTGTACAGAACAACCACGTCCACAATGGTGCCTAAATACGGCAGAGCCGTGCACCAGAACGAGAATACGATTTTTTATCAGGAGTACGGTGGAAAACGGGAAGCGGTATATAGTATCAACCGGAAGGATTTCAACGTATTTTTGATGGACCAGTGCACCGAAACCGGAAAAGTGGACTTTTTCTTCAACCACAATATGGAAGCGATCAACTTCCAGGCGAAGAGAATCCTTTTTAACGGGCCGGGAAATAAGAAAAAACGGGTGTCCTACAGTCATTTGTTCGGTTGCGACGGAGCGTTCTCTTCCGTCAGGACCCAAATGAATAGTTATGGACTGATTGAGTCGGATTTACACAAGCTTGATCTTCTGTTTAAGGAAATATACATTCCTCCCCGGAATGACGATTATCCTTTCCATAAAAACTATTTGCATATATGGAATATTCCTGAACTGCTGTTTGTAGCGACCCCCGATGACAAACAGGGATTCAACGGAACCCTCTTTTATTCCCGGGCCAGCGCGTTCGCTCAACTATCGGACAAGGAGCAGCTTTCCACTCTGCTTAACAAAAACTGTCATTTTCTGGCCTACATCGACAAAGCGCATTTTATCAATGAATTTGTTGAGAATCCGGTTTCCGAGATTTACGCGGCGACTTCATCGCGATGGAACTACAAGGGAGAAGTGTTGCTCATGGGAGACTCGGCCCACGCCATGCCACCCTTTTACGGCATGGGCATGAATACCTGTATGGAATCGGCCAGAATGTTCGCCAAACTAATGAATCAGCTCGGTGGCGATCTGACAAAAGCCATCAATCAGTTTACCGAACTTCGAATCGCTGACGCGGAAGCGATGACAAAAATGGCGTTTACAAACTATGATAATCTGAAGAACTGCCATACGGATGACTTTGACAGGAAATGGCGTGAAGAAAGAGAATTGATGAATATCAAAGGCGACGATTATACAACCGAATATTTTCAGGTGGCTTTTACCAATAAGCCCTTTCAGGAAATCCTGAAGGCTTTTTCGGGGAAAGAACAAAAAACCCTTCTGAATCATTAGCATAATCGCGCTTTTTGGATCAAGGTATGGCTCCCCATCAGGTATTTGGGATGATAGCGGCGATTGGGGAGCCGCCTTCCTCTAAGACTGCTTAAATATCATGGCATAGCCAACATTTTTCCTTCAAATCAATTAATTGGTAAACTTTTAAATACATTAAGATATGAAATATACTTTTACTCTTTTTATTGTATTGGCAGCGACCTTTTCCCTGGTAGCCCAAGATTCCTCCAATCATGGACGAAAAAAAAACCCTAAGCGCTTGTATCTGTCCAACTTCGCCGACGATCACCGTAAGCGAACGCAGGATTCGGAATATGAAAAACTGGACAGCACCATCAATCGGATTGTCGTCAACGGACAACTGGAAAATTTTTACAAGGAGGAGTTTGAATACGATACGGACGGCAACCTGATCCGGAATACCGACTATAGCTGGGACTCTCAAAACCAGACATGGGTAAATGACTCGCGCTGGGACTTTACCTACAACGCCGAGGGTCGGGTAAACACAGTCACAGGCTATATATGGACCAATGGAGTCTGGACGCTTGACAACAGAGAAGTAATCTCCTATGACAGTATGGGAAGAGTAAGCCAATACCTGGGACAGCGCTGGGACGCGAGCACAGAGGAATGGATAAACGACTATCGCGAGCTCAGAGGCTACCTATCTCAAGACCAGGTTAGGACATCCTCGGATTTTATATGGGATGGATCCGAGTGGATTCTTATCCGTGTGGTCAATTATAATTATGACCAGGAGGAGCGCCTAATCGAAGAAATAATCTATACAGGGACCAGCGGCGACTCTCAAAGCGAAAGAATCTTATATACCTATAATCTCAATGGCGACAGAACGGAAAAGCTAGTTCAAACCTGGGATGGCGCCTGGGTCAACCAGACCCAGTCCTTGTACAGCTACAACAATGAAAATCAGCTAAGGGAAGAAGTGATCCGTCAGTATCAGGGCGGCGCCTGGGTCAACCTCACCCGATTTGTTTATACCTATTCCTTTTCCGTGGATGAGAGCAATCTGAAACTTCCGGAATTCTTTTATGTATCCGATGGCCAGATAGACGTAAACGCCTTGGCCAACAATGATGAATATAGCTGGAACGCGTCTTCCAACACATGGGAAAAAGTAGCGGAGCGCCAATTGGCCTTTAGCCCGTTTGAAGGTCCTGTAACAGGCTACACGGCACTGACCTCGGAAAAAGTAAGCATATATCCTAATCCGACCAGCGACGGGATATGGATCGACGCTCCCTCAACCGGCAAAGCTCTTCTCATAGAGATATACTCTCTGCAAGGTCGGTTGCTATCGAGTATGGAAGCGGAAAGACAAACTTTCCTCCCGATGAACATGCTGGACAAAGGAACTTATTTGTTAAAAATTCATTCGGATAAAACGATAAGTACCGAAAAGATTATTTACAGATAAATAACATTGGTGATTTTCCACAAAGCCTGTATCCAAATTGGATACAGGCTTTTTTATACAACCGAAAATCCTGTCAAAAGACAACAAATTATAATTCAGATGAAATACTTTTACAGGAGAGGATTCCTTTTTATTTTTATCCTGATTCACGTGTAAACAAAGTATCAAAAAACAAATTATGGTCCTCCTCAATTAGATAATACAGGCGGTCATAGGCAATCATTGAATGCGTCTTCTAAAAAAGATTGTACAGTATCTCGGGATTTTTTTTCTTTTCCTGATCGGCGGTTCGCTGATGGTTGCCTTGGTTATCCACATACCGGCCGTCCAACGGTTCGCGGTCACGAAAGCCACCTCCTTTCTGAGTGAAAAAACCGGGACTCATGTGCATATCGGAGGTTTTAGCCTTTTCTTATGGGACATGGTGGAGATCACCGATCTCTATGTCGCGGATCAGAATTCGGACACGCTGATCTATGTCCATCGTATCGGCGCGGATCTCGACTTTAGCCGGATAGTCAACCGGGTTGTCGAGCTTAATTATGTCAGCCTCGAATCCGCCAGGCTGGCAATTCGCAAAAAACCCGAAGAAGCTTATAATTTTCAGTTTCTTATCGACGCGTTCAGTCCAAAAGACAGTTCGACCAACTCATCATGGGAGTTTTTCATAGAAACCGTACGTCTAAAAAATATTCATTTTACCTTAAACGATCAGGAAACAGGATTAAATCTCCACGCCAGCCTTGGCAGGTCCGAAGCGGGGATCGAACGCCTAAGTCCCATGCCGGTCATCCGCGACCTGTATCTCCAGGGAACCTCCCTCGTCCTAAGCACTTATACCCCGGCTCAAAAAACGCGGAAGGAATCCGACGCGCCTCCCAATCCCTTTCAGTTGACTTTTCAGCGGGTGATGATCGAACAATCGGAGTTCCGGATGGACAATGAAGACGTGGGGAAATCCATCAAGGGTATAGACTGGAATCATTTATGGATAAAAGATCTGGCCACGACCGTCAATCGCCTGGTCGTGACCGAATCTTCGTATGGCGGCGCGGTAAGGAAAATGAGCTTTCAGGAGCAAAGCGGATTCCGTCTTCATGATCTGGCCGCGGATATAGAACTCGACATGCCTCAACTGAACTTTTCACTGGATCATTTTTCTACTCCTAAATCCGCTTTTAAAGGCAGTCTGACAGCCAGGGTTCCGGATTTGAGAAATCTGAGATCAGTCATGGACAAGATCACATTTGATGGAGACCTGGACAAGACTGTTTTGTACTCCGGAGATCTTTTTTTCTTCGCGCCTGATCTGGATACGCTGGCGGTACTTCATGACCAGTCTATCCGGATCAGTGGACTGGTCCATGGATCCGTCAATGATTTCAGCGCGGAGAAATTATATGTCAGGCTGGATGAACACAACCATGTCCAGGGAGATTTTAGAATCAAGGGCTTGTCCGATCCGGAACATGGAAGCTGCCAGGCCCGCGTAGACGAAATAGCGACTACCGGCAAGACTATCCATTCGCTTATTCCTCAAAGCCCGGGATTCAATCCCCTCCCTTTGGGAAAAACACGCGGCGACGGAACAATCTCCGGTAACCTTAGGAAGCTCAGCGTCGATTTTGACATAGAATCCGAGGCCGGACATTTGAAAACGGACCTAAAACTTGGATTTGATGAAAATTACGCTCTTACCTATACCACGGGAACCTTAGAAGCGAGAAAGATTGAACTGGGCGCGCTCCTCAATCAGGAGCGACTCGGAAAAATGGACATGAAAGCGGATTTCCGCACTGAGAACCGGCGTATTTTTTTTGAGAAAGCGTTGATAGAAGCCGCGGAATATAATGACTACACCTATCATGGAGTTGAAATTGCCGGAACATATGAGAACAAAAACTTTGAGGGCCATATCGTATCGTCGGACAGTAACGCCAGACTAAATCTTCACGCCACGCTAGACCTGAAAGACAGCCTGTTTGTCAAAATCAACGGGCGGGTGGGAAGGCTGGATTTAGAAGCGCTGAATTTTTATCCTCACCCGCTGGTAGTATCCGGCCATTTCGCGGGCTATTCCAGAGGCGACGACATAGACCGGTTAGAGGCGGATATTGACGTTGACTCGCTCAGTCTTTCCAACGACAAGTATGAGTATCTGATTGATTCGATCATCGTATCTACCGGTTTTAAGGATAGCGACCGCTACATACAAGCGATTTCCGGTTTTTTCAACATAGATATTCATGGCGATTTCCGGTTTTCCGAACTCCCGGCCGCGGGCAGACACCTGCTGGCGCACTATTATTCCGGGATCGAAAATGACCCGAACAAGCATGTCGATCATATGCGGTTCGCTATCCGGGTACGAGACACCAAAGGACTTATCCGCATGTTCGCTCCATCTATAGAAACATTGAGAAATGTAGCCTTTGACGGAAACTGGGAAGGAGACCGGCATCTGCTATCGGCCAATCTTTCCGTGGGAGAACTGGCCTTTGATAAGTTCTCGACCACCAACTTACAATCTTTTATCAAAGCGGATGAAGAAAAAGTGGATCTTCGCGTTCATTCAGGGCCTCTCACCATATTAGACAAGATCAGGATCAGCAAACCCGATATCAACGGCTTTATCATCAAAGACAGCTTATTCTTTCATCTGGATCTGGCCGATTCATCGCACAACTCGGGAGTGGATATCGGAGGTTTGCTCGCTTTGAAACAGGATTCTTTTTACCTGAATCTGGACAAAGTGCACCTCGAACTAAAAGGCAATCATTGGGACAATGACGGACAGGTACGCGCGGTATTCGTATCAGACGACTTCTTTATCGACAATTTTCATCTAAAGGCGGATACGGGTCAGCATATCAGGATCAGTTCCACCCGCTCGGAGCAGACTTACAATATTCTTAAAGCGGAGCTGAAACAAGTGGATCTGGACGAAATTTCCCGAATTTTGCCCATAGGCCTCCATTTTGACGGGATTCTCAACGCCAGCGTCCGGATCGAGGATCCTCTCGGGAATCCGACCATCGACGGAGCTCTGAGTACCAGTGGACTTCAGGTAGACAAATCGGGGCTTGGAGACCTGGATATTCGTTTTGAAAAAGAAAGACTCAGCGAGAAGTTGCTGATAGACGGGAAACTCATAGGACAAATCAGCGAACTGGATATCTATGGGTCCGTAGATATCGTCGGAGATTCCAACACGATCGATTTCAATATTCTCGGGCGACAGATCGATCTCGCCTCCATTCAACCTTTTATCAAAAAGCATGTATTTCGTCTCAATGGACGGCTCGATACTCGTGTTCGACTGGGAGGTACAATTCAGGCGCCCCGGCTTACCGGTGAGTTTCATTTTACAGGCGAAAATCAGATTGGCGTCGAAGCTACCAAGACATTATACTCTATCAGGGACGAACGGCTCAGCGTATCCAATACCAGCATTGATCTGAAAAACATCACCTTGTATGACAAGGATGGGAGCAAAGCCAGCCTGCGGGGAGAAATCCGTCATAACTTCATGAAGGATTTTTTTATGGACTTGCACCTGAGCGGCCGCAACTTTTTGTTTTTAAACAGCAAAGAGGCTGGCGTTGTCCCATTCTATGGTCGCCTGTACGCCGACCTGGATATGAGTATCAAAGGCCCTCAGGATAATATACGGGCCCGGCTTAAACTGGAAACCCGGGGAAAAACCGATATCTCCATGTCCCTCGCGAGTCCGGAAGCCAGCTACGAGACTCCTGATTATATTCGTTTTGTATCGCCAAATACCACGAACAGCGATGGTATCGCTATCAAAAGACAACCGGAAGAGGATAGTCTCGCCAAAGCGGGTGTGTCTCTCGCTTCTTTCAACATCACCGGAGAAATCAATGTCAACCGTCAGGCCAGAGTAAACATCATAGTAGACCCCACCAATGGCGACAAGATCTCCGCGCTGGGTTCCGGCGCCTTTCGTTTTGAGTTCGACTCGGAAGACGACATGAATCTTTTTGGCACCTACACCGTTGACGAAGGCAACTATACTTTCACCTTTCTCAACGTAATCAAAAAAGACTTTAAGATCGACAAAGAAAGTACTATTAGCTGGCAGGGTGATCCGGCCGAAGGTATTCTGGACGTGGCCGCCCGCTATGAGACCAGAGCTTCCCGTACCGCTCTGGTGGAGGATCAACAAAGCTTCTTGAATCCGGAAGAGGCTAGAGCCGCGTCCCGGCCGATGCCGGTCAGAGTATTTCTGTTTCTCAAGGGCGAGCTTTCAACCCCGGAAATCAGCTTTGACATTGAAATACCCGAAAGCGTTGAAAGCGGAGCGGGCAGCAGTCTGATCGCCCAGCGACTCAATCAGATCAAGTCGGAGCCGGGCGAGCTCAACAAACAGGTCATGGGGGTCATCGCCTTCAACCAGTTCCTGCCTTACGAAAGCTGGAATATTCAGGGAGGAGCGGGTACCAGCAACATAGCGGCCCAAAGCGTAAGCAAAGCGCTCAACGCGCAACTCAACCAGCTTACCGACAAACTGGGAGGGGTGGACATAGAAGTAAACGTTGAAAACAGCCAGAGTCTGAACCTGGAAACCTTCAACCTGATGGCTTCCAAGCAAATATCCGAACGGCTATCCGTTAGCGTTGGCGGCAACTTCAACTCAGGCGCCAATCCCGCGGGCGCTTCCTCCAATACCGTATTCGCCGGAGACTATATCATTTATTACCAGCTCAACCGTTCAGGCACACTGTCTCTTAAAATATTCAGCAAAAGCAATCCGGATTTATACCTCAACTACGTCCAGCAGGTATCAGGCATGACCATCCAGCACTCCAAACAGTTTGACCATCTCAAAAATATGTTTTAGACCGGAATATTTTTTTACAACACTACGATCATTCATTGCTGATCAGTACCTTATTGACATATCCACTTTTGCCCGCGTTATCTTCAATTTTCAGAATATACATCCCCGACTCCAGATGGCCCACATTCAATTCCATATATTCCCCTGTCACCTTTTCCCCGATTCGTTCCCTTCCAACCATATCAAGCAAGCGCAAATTGCCTCCTTGCAACACGTCCGTGCCTAATCGCAGTCTCAAAACATCGCCTACCGGATTCGGATACACTTCCATTCCCCGATATATCCCGGCGACTCCGGTTACAACCGCCTCTTTTATTTCCAATGAGAAAATGGCGGTAGCGCTCAGACCCGACTCATCCGTAGCGATCAGCTTAACGGTTACAATCCCTGTCCACGAAGTATCCGCGATCTCCAATGAAAGAATACCAGCCTCCGATATTACAGGATTCAACACAGATATGTCAGACTCTACCTGCCAGACTATATCTGCCGGCAGGGTTTCATCATCCCAGATCATCGCCAACAGATTTAGTGGAGGAATGGATTCCCCTTTCAAAATACTAATTCGGATAAATCACCCAAAGCGAAATATATGGCTATATTAAGCGTATTCCCACAGTGACGAAACAGCATCTTGCTACCTCGTGTCTTCAGGGTCCTTCATCAGATATTTCCTTTCATACCAGGTCCAGGCCTTGGCTGAATACCGTGTTACCAATTTAAAAATCAGAAAACCCACCAGACCGGATATGACAAATTCCATCAGTTCGAAGGTATCCTGACTTACTAGTGTTTTTTTACGAAAATTGGCCACGCCCCACAAATTCCGAAAACTTTTCACCTCAAAAAATACGGAAAGATTATTATACGCGAGTACACCGGCGATATAGCCGATACCATGATTGAAAAACTCCGCTACCGACTCTCTCAGTATCTTTTTGCGGGAGACATACTCGCCGATCTTATTGACCGACGAAGGGGAAAAACGTCGCATATGTTCAGAATTTAGAATAAAATCGCGTAGCGCGCCCAATCATTTTGACTTTTCGGGAGTTCTTGTTATTATCAAACGTTCAGCGCTTGGTCGAGAAGCGCGTGGGCGGGGCCGCTTTTTTTCACTGAAATTTATGAAAATTTTCTTTCTCCTGATTAGCCTTACGCTCTGTTTCACATCGCGCGAAACTCATGCCCAGACCTGGCTGGCAGCCGTGAAAAAGGACGGCAAATGGGGATATATCGACAACCAGGGTGAATGGGTTATCCAGCCCTCGTTTGACAAGGTCATGCCCTTCAGCGAAGGACTCGCCGCGGCCAACATAGGTTACAAATTCGATCCTCTGGACGCTGACAAATGTCAAACCGGCAAATGGGGTTACATCGACAAGACTGGCCAATGGGCCATAGAGCCGAGCTTCGAATCCGCTGAGAGTTTCCGGGAAGGATTCGCCAAAGTCAATGTGGGCGCGGTTTTTCGTCCGTACCAGGGGATAAGCCTCACCGGAGGCAAATGGGGTTTTCTGAACAAAGATGGGTCCTGGTTTATACAGCCCAACGATACGCTCTATACCTCCTTTTCCGAAGGACTTTGCGCGTTCAAAGCGCCCAAGGAGTCCAAGTGGGGATACATCGACAAGCAAAATCAGATCTGGATAGCTCCGGCATATTGGCAGACGGAAGAGTTTCACGACGGACTAGCCCCCGTTATGAAAGGAAGCGCCCGTTTCCAATACATCGACAAGCGAAATAAAGAGGCTTTTCCTTCAGAATTCAAAAAAGCCATTCCCTTTTCAGAGGGATTAGCCTTTGTTATAGACGCCGCGGGCAAACCCTCTTTCATAGATACCTCAGGCAAACCCGTCTTTACAATCGACAACCTGCAAAAAACTGAAAATATTCGTCTGTCTTTTTCTGAAAAACTCGCGCGCGCGCCTATTGAGAAAAACACCCTCGTACGTTATGGATTTATCAACATGGCCGGTCAATGGGTCACTGAGCCGGTATATGAGCTGGCGGATCAGTTCCATGATGGTCTGGCACTTGTATTTATCGATGTTTTCTACTTCTTTATCGACGCTTCCGGAAGAGAAATCTTCCGGCTGCCAGACGAGGTTGTGGAAGATTCCAAGACAAAGGTCATTTTCAAAGGAATACCACATCCAAATATTGGCCGATTCAATCATGGTCTTTGTAGGATAAAACAACTGGATCAATGGGGATTTATCAACAAAACAGGTAAAACAGCCATCAAAGCGATCTTTGAAGACGCGTTGGATTTTTCCAATGCCGACGCGACCGGACAAGTTCGATAAAGCGAGCCATGCTCAACGCAACCATGAAAATCGGCCAAGCGTATAACTATCTAATAACATTTTGTTTTCATATTCTTTAAGTGCGCGCTTCGGATCACCATCACCACCCCTTTGATGGCCTGGAGCGCGTTTCTTTTGATACGGAAGAGCCCGGAAATGATCTTAGTTAAAAAAATCCTGATGACTTCTGTTTACTTTTTGGATTGGAGTTTGTCGTACCAGATAAAAAGCCTTGAAAAGCGATAGCCAGATTATTGACGCTATAAAAAGCGGGGATCACGCCGCCGCCTTGTCTTTTTTGTATAAAAGGACCCTTAAAAAAGTCCGCGCCTATATTATAAAAAACAGTGGGAGCAAAGAAGAAGCGGATGACATATTCCAGGAAGCGATCGTTATCTTTTTTCTTAAGGTAAAGGAAGGAAGCTTTCAACGCGAGCAAAGCGTCGATGGGTTTATTTTCGCCATAGCCCGCAATTTCTGGATAAACCGGGCCAGGAAACTGTCTTTGCACAAACAATATGAAAAGCGACTTTCCGCGGAAGATCTTATACTGGAACGGGATCAGCTCTCTCATATTCTGGACAGGGAAAAGTCGGCGGCGCTCCAGCGAGTATTCAATCAATTGGAAGAAAATTGTCGCCGGATTCTAAAGTATACCCTTTATGACCGGCTTTCGATGAAGGAAATTTGTGAAAAGATGGGGCATAAGAACGAAAATGTGAGCAAGGCCCAACACTATCGCTGCAAGCAATATCTGGTAAAACTCGTCAAGGAAAATAAAAACGTATTGGAAGCGCTGAGATGAAGTACGACAGACGGACATACGAGCTCGTAGAGGCCTACCTGAAGGGAGAGCTTAACGCCGAGGCGAACGAAGCCTTTGAGCTACTCCTGGCGGAAGACGATAAACTGGCCTCGGAAGTGGAAGCGTGGATGCTGGCCAATAAAGCCATTGAAGCTTCCGCCTCCGAAGCGTTGAGAATGGAAATCCGCGAAGGAATGCGAAAACACGATCACGCCTATAAACTCAAATGGCGGATCGGAGGAGGCCTACTATTGACCGGCCTGTTGATAAGCGGGCTTCTGCTCGTACTGAAACCAGCACCGGAAACCATAGAGAACCCTGACAGGCTTCCAGAAATAAAGAAGGAAACTCCGCGGCCGGAACATAAGGATACTTTATCGCGGCCGGAACGGGCAAACGGAGAATTTACACCTCGAACCGGCTCCATCAAGCGGATCGATTCCTCCCGCTTCTCGGCGAAAGTCGACCTTCTTCCAATACAAAATCCCGAAGACGTGATAGCGGATCCGGAAACCGGCACGATAAACAAGGATGTAATTGACTCCGCGGTAGCTATATCGACGGAACCCGAAGCGCGAAGCGGCGCGGAAACTTCTTCGATCCCGATTCCAACAACCGATTGTTCCGGTCTTGTCTTCCGGCTACAACCCGAATTAAAGCCCGCTTGCGCGGACCGCGCGGACGGCGCGATTGAGTTTCTACAGGAAAGGATCGAAGGAGGCGCGCCTCCCTATCGGATCCGGCCCGCGGGTAGCGAGACCGCTTCCATGTATTACCCGGGACTCTCTTCCGGCGACCACGCGTTTATTGTCTCAGACCGGAGTGGATGCATGGATACGGTCAATGTATACCTTCCCGGGAAAATATGTGGGGAACGAAACTTTGTGATCAATCCGGACGCGGGCGAATCCTGGGAAACTCCCGTAAAGGATGGAGACGTTTTCGATATTCAGATCATGGATATGGGGGGCAACGTTGTTTTCGCGCGCGAACAGGAGCGAAAGTTCGCGTGGACGGGAATTAGTAATCAGGGATTCACTTTACCTTCCGGACTTTATGTATATTTGATCATGTTGGAAGATAAAACGAGCGTTAGCGGGCAAATCACTATTATCAGGTAAGACCGAAAAGACACTTATGGGAGCTATCAAAAGAAACCATGTTTTAAGCATACCGTTTTTCCTAATCGCGATGATTGGTTACAGCCAGTGTCCGGTTTCCAACGGCTGCTATTCCCGGATACAGGTTAACGCGTATTGTCTGGAAGATGATCGTAGCGTACTGGACGCGGTGTCGGACGGCTTTTCCGGAGAGTGGCTTGTAATTTCAGGAGACTCCGCCAACATAAGCCATCTATCCAGAAACCAGATTGAAGTCCGGCCGGTAAAAGAAACCATTTACGCGTTTCGCTCCCTGCATTATGGAACAAACCTCATTCCCTATGGTCACTTCGATACGCCGGTAGTCAAATTCGCTTCCGATTATACCTTCAAAGACAGCGCTGAAGGTGGATTTCGTTTCGAAAACTACACCATCGTATCCAATCCCTCAGAAGTTATTCCGGCGTTTGTAACCCGGACCGACCATACAGGCAACCATGGCTATATGTTGTTGGTTGATGGCAGTAAAGATACGTCGATGGCCTTTTATATCGACACGGTCTTTCTGACGGCGGGCACAAGCTATACGCTGAATTTCTACGCGGCCAATATTCATAAAGACTTGTCCAAGGAAGATTACAATACTGCGATCATAGGAATCTATATCGACGACCTCCAGATATACGTGGACACATTACCTCATGATACCGTATGGGTTCCTTTTAAACATACCTGGATCGCGAACCAAACCGGGAAAGCGACTATCAAGCTTCGCGGGCTGAGAGGAACGACAAAGGAAAACGATTTTGTCGTGGACGATCTTTCCCTGAAAGCCGTTTTTTCATCCGAAGACCAACTTAAACTGAAGCCCTGCAATACTTTTCAAGTCTTTTCTCCCGATGGCGACGGACTCTATGACGCTTTTTACATAAAAGAGCCGGGAATCGCCAAAATTTACAATCCCCAAGGCTCGCTTGTGCGCGAACTATCTACACCCGCGCACTGGGACGGCAGGAATCAGACTGGCGAGATGGCCCCCACCGACTACTATACTATTATTGTCAATGAGCAAAAAGTGCTTCGCGTCACGCTCATGCGATAAACCGGCCCATCAGTCTTCACGCGCTTCCGCTCCATCGCTCTGTAAAATTTCAGGTCCGGCTGTTTACTTCCCTTGGTAGACGTTGTAGAACATCTTTGTATACCAACAACAAAAGCCTTTACTATTTACTGACTTAAAAACCGGAAGAATTTATGAATTACTTTTATCAAACGTTCAGCTATTTGCTATGTATCTGTCTGATGGCTGGAACATACATGAAGGCCTTCGCCCAGGATCAATGCGCGCCGGTAGGCTGGGCTACACAAAATGGAGGCACGACCGGAGGAGGAAGCGCGGCCCCGGTTACCGTTACTACTATCTCGCAATTGCAAACGGAAGCGAAGTCCGGATCAGCCAAAGTGATCTACGTGAGTGGAGTTATTGGTTCGGGAGTCAATACGCGGGTGGTCGTTTCCTCCAACAAAACCATTATCGGGTTGCCCGGAGCGAAGCTGATAGGCGGAATGGATATCAAAGACGCCAAAAACGTCATTGTGCGAAATCTCATTATTCAGGGACCCGGGGCGGTAGACGTTGACGGAGTAGACTGTATGACAATCCAGAACTCTACGAACGTATGGGTGGATCATATGGAAATATACGACGGGCAGGACGGCAACCTGGACGTGGTCAACGGCTCGAACTATGTTTCGATCACCTGGTGCAAGTTTCATTATACTTCCGCTTCCAAAGACCATATGTTTAGCAATCTGATCGGAAATTCAGACAGCAAGACCTCCGATCGGGGCAAACTAAAAGTAACGATGCAATACAACTGGTGGGCGACCGGGGTAAAGGAGCGTATGCCCAGAGTCCGCTTTGGAGAAGTGCACGTCGTGAACAATCTGTTTGACAGTCCGAACTCCAGTAGCTGCGTACGAGCGGGAAAAGAGGCTAACCTTCTCGTAGAAGGCAATGTATTCAGAGGAGTCAAAAAGCCCGTCGACCTGTATAATAACGACTTTACAGCGGTAACCTCCAAAGACAACCTGTTTTTCAATACGTCGGGAAACCAGGCTGGAAGCGGAAATTCATTCAGCCCGCCTTATTCTCTCGCAAAAACGCCGGCCGCGCAGGTAGAAGCCCTGGTAAAATCCAAAGCGGGGGCGACTCTCGCGGGCCCCGACTGTGGAGGAGAAGTCTCCAATAAAGCTCCGGAAGTTTCTCTGGAAAGCCCGGCCAATGGAAGCGCCTATACCGCTCCCGCTTCTGTGAATCTTTCCGCGAAAGCGAATGACCCCGACGGCACTATTGAACGTGTAGAGTTCTGGAGCAACGGCGCCATGCTTTCTTCGGACAATAGCAGTCCCTATAGTTTCGCGTGGAACAATATAGGAGCAGGCGACTACAGCGTCTACGCGAAAGCGTTTGACAATAAAGGCGCCTCTACTCAATCCGCGATCATACAAATAAATGTAAAAAACGCTCCCGACAAAGATTGTAACGGAGTGGCGGGAGGATCGGCTTATCTGGACGAATGTGACGTCTGTGTTGGCGGCAATACCGGCAAAAACCCCTGTACACCATCAAGCGGAAATTGCATCCTGACAAAGCCCTCTTTTGAGCTCGCGGGCTACGCCTCTATGAACGGAGGAACAACCGGAGGAAAAGGGGGCGAGGAAGTGACAGTAGCGACCGGAACGGATCTGCAAAACGCGATCAAAAACAAAGGCGACAATCCTCTTGTCATATATGTAAACGGGACCATTACTCCGGCCAATTCACCCGGACTATCCAAGATTGATATCAAGGACGCGTCGGACATTTCCATTATCGGCATTGGAGTATCGGGCGAATTTAACGGGATCGGTATCAAAATATGGAGAGCCCGGAATATCATCATTCAAAATGTGAAGATTCACCATGTACTCACCGGCGACAAGGATTGTATCTCCATTGACGGCCCTTCAAGCCATATCTGGATCGACCACTGCGAACTCTACAATGAATATGAAGGAGTCGGCAAAGATTACTACGACGGTCTGCTCGACGCCAAAGGCGAGTCGGAATATATCACATATTCCTGGAATTATCTGCACAATAGCTGGAAAGCCAGTCTCGTGGGCAATTCCGAATCCGATATCTATGATCGGAAAATAACGTATCATCATAACTATTTTGAGAATATCAATTCCAGACTTCCTCTTTTCAGAGGAGGCAGCGGTCATCTTTTCAACAATTATTATAAGGATATAAAGGAAACCGGAATCAACGCCAGAATCAACGCTTGCCTCAAAATTGAGAACAACTACTTTGAAAACGTAACCAATCCCTATGTCACGGCCTATAGCGATATAGACGGATATGGGGACATCTCCGGAAACATACTGGTCAACAGCCCGTTCAAATACTCCTCGGATGAACGGGAACTAAAAAGTTGCGCGGCCGTCGTACCCTATCAATACGGGCGGTATCTCAACTGCGCCGAAGCGGTAAAAAGTATCGTGACGACTTACGCGGGGATTGGGAAACTCGATGGTTCCGTCAATCAACCACCTACCGCCCATATCGCGACTCCCTCGACAGGAACAATTTTCAGTCTGGAAGGGCCGATACAAGTAAAAGTGTCCGCCTCCGACCCCGATGGTTATGTATCCAAAGTAGAACTCTATTCAAATGACCAGTTAATAGAGACAAGCTCTTCGGCGCCTTATGATTTCCAGTGGCGACCTTCAACGACCGGTATCTTCGTTTTATCGGCCAAAGTATACGACAATCAGGACGCTTCATCTTTCTCTTCATCAGTCATAGTGGAAATAGCGGGGCCATCAGGCCCAATCGACTGCCATGGCGATCTTGATGGCGACGCGACCATCGACCAATGTGGCGTATGCAGTGGCGGCAATACGGGAAAAATGGCTTGCGAAGGCTTTATGGAAGCGGAATACGCCTGTAATTTGGACGGAGAATGGGAAAATAAAAACGGTGGCTACTCCGGTACCGGCTACCTAAATACCACAAATACCATTGGTAGCTTCATCGAATGGGCCATAGAGACAAACGCCGAGAAAACTTATACGCTCGCCTTCAGATACGCGAATTCGGGCGACGCCGACCGGCCGGCGAGTCTGATTGTCAATGAAGTCATGGCAAACCCTTTCTTAAACTTTCCTTCAACCTCCGCGTGGGACGTATGGCATACCGTCACCGTCGACCTGAAACTGACGGCGGGCCACAATCTATTGAGGATGGAGGCGATAAGCGATGGTGGTTGCGCTAATATCGACCTTATAGCGTTTTATGATCCGGAACTTATTAGCGGCCAGTGTATAGTTACCAGCGTGACAAATCCGGAAAACGAACCGCCTTTCTACCACCCCAATCCATTTATGGAAACGCTGAGTATCAACCATGAGGGCAACTTTACTTATACCATCACCAATATCTCCGGTTTCATAGTAGAGCAGGGTTCCGGAACCGACAACGCCAGAGCGGGCGCCCGACTCGAATCCGGGCTGTATCTGCTCAAGCTCGTCAATGATTCAGGAGAGACGAAGACTCTCAAGATTATAAAGAAGTAAAAGCCATACTATCAGGCGCCGGAAAAAGGCTTCCGGCGCCTGATATTTTTTATATGACGGAGAATTAAAGGGGAAGAAGAATTAAACGCGATATTGTTCACCGTATCCCATCCTTATTTTCGTTCCATACTATATCCTACACTAATCTCTACGATCGAATCCGTCAAATCGGATAACTGACGCGTACTTACCAAAAGGAATGAAAAGCCGGCTTCAAGGCTCCCTTCGCCAATACCAACTTTGCTCAGCCCCGCGTATACAAACCAGCCTCTTTCCAGATCATAGCCGGGACCAATACTGAGCGTCTCTTTCCACACATATCGCGTACTAATCATGAGACCTGGGATACTTTCACGTGGTTTGTAGCGATACCAGCCATGAAATTTAAAATCACTCACCGGACTAAGCGTCACTATATAAGAAGATATGAAGTTCATATAACGTTTCAGCTCCAGTCGTTCGTTTATCGGCTGCAATCCCGTATTCAGGATCTGCATTACCGAAACACCGATCAGAAAACGTGTCGAAAAAGCGCTGATACCCGCGGATAAGTCCGGTCCAAGGTCGGAGCCTCCCGCGCTGGCCTGTGAAGCTCCCAGCCGGTAATTGACCACTCCCGCGGAGATTCCGGCTGAAATGTACACGCTTTCTGAAAGAGCTGAGGAACGCCCGTAGCGTATAGCTATTTTATTCAATTGTATATAATCTCCCCTTCTCATATTCGTAACTGATACGCCAAAGGTATTAGCCTGAGTGGCCCGCGGATTATAGTTCGTATACTGTATATCTCCATAGGAAACACCAACTCCCGAAAAAACTCCAACCATGGATCGGTTGCCCGCGACAAGGCGAAAACGGTCTTCAACACGCGTATTGGCTGGGTTCAGAAGGTAATAATGGCTGAAAAATTGTTGTGGGGTTACTGTATAGACCGCTGAAACCTGAGCGAAAACGCCCTTGCTCAACATCAAAAAAATACTACATACAAACCTGATATGTACCATACACAATAGTACGAAAATAAGAATACCGCTGTTCACGCTACATAATGATAGCGTCTGTTCTGCTAAAATAGCGACGACACGGAATATTTCGAGATTGAAACCCCGCTCTTTACGGTATAAATATATATAGATTTTTTATACTTTTTACCATCGGCGGCATACCAAAAAAGCCCGAGTAATTCGGGCTCTTTCTATATTTTACATATATAAAAATAACGCGTTAACGCGTTTCTGTTTCAAACTCCGCGAAATACAGGACAGACTCATTGCCGGAAGCGTCAATCACCTGTATTGTCAGATGATATTCGCCATCGGCGGCATTGTCAGGAATATGGATATCAAGATGCTCATGGGCCTGTTTACCGCTTAGTTCCAGAATAGAATTATAGGCAAACGGAACCGCGTTCATTCTATGCGAATGGCCGTCGCCGGCATGGTGGATTTCCACCTTAGCGCTTTTCAATTCTTCATTGTCCCAAAAGTGAATTTCAAGCTCAAGCCCATCGCCCGGGTGCAAATGTATATGGTCATTGTCTGTTTTCCCGTTAATAAGCACTTTTTCAATTACGGGAGCCGTAGTGTCCTTTTTTTTGTTGTCATCATCTTTTTTGCAGGAAACCAAGGCAAGTGACAAAACGATTAAGACACTGGAGATAAATAGTTTTTTCATATAAATGTTTTTTTATGCAACAATATTGCAATTATAGCGCTTCTTTTTCTCAAACGCAACATTGTTTCATTTAATTTGGCTTTAATTTTTTTTCCACTGGTATGGATATCCCAACCATAAAATTACGACCCTGTTCAGGAATGCCAAGAAGGCGGTAACGACTGGTATGTTTCAGGTACTCTTCATTCAGTATATTGTTTATCCCCAACAATACATTGACAGTCTGACCTCCCAGACTCATACCAAATCCAAACCCGCAATTAACCAGTTGATAGAAAGGAGTGGTTTTTTCGTTGCGGTCAACCCGTTCCTGAGCCGCTGTCCATTGATACGCGACGCTAATGAAGGGGGCTTTAATAGGCCCCATGGTACGGGCAAAGGTAAATTCCAGTTCCTGTCTCGCGCTGAATGGCGGGATAAAGGGTAGAGGCAGACCTGATTCCGGATTATAGGTGTAAATATACTCTACGCCGGTTTCCGCATGTATCCAGCTCAGCGGGTGCCACTCGACAGTAGCTTCCGCGCCGCTATAATACGCCGGGGATTGGGTATACTGGTAGATCTGACCACCATCCGGAAGTGGAGAAAACAAAACGGTGGGACGCGGATAAATATAGTTCATGTAATAATTAAAGAATGGAGTTACCTTCGCGACCAGATCACGCCGCGAATAACGAGCGGCCAGGTCTATCTGGTATCCCCGCTCCGGATCAAGCAGAGCGTCGCCTCTCTCATGTCTGGAAGTCCCGTGATGTACTCCATTGACGGAAAGCTCGGGAATCGAAGGAATCCGAAAGGTCCGGCCCAGATTCAATTTAAGATTCCAGCGATTGTCTTCTGAAACCCAGGACGCGCCGATAGCTCCGGACCAATTATAAAAGGAACGCTTTATATCCGACACATGATCGATCGTATCGACAGGAAAACCATCGCTATCCCGGACAAGCTCGGAGAAGCCGTCGATATCGTAATAGTCCGCGTCGAAGCGAGCTCCTCCGCTAAAAGTAAGTAAAGGCGATACTTCATAGCGCGCGTATGTAAACAGTCCATGACTCCGGCTTCGGTACTCCGGAAGCAAAAATTCGAATCCGGCCATAGCGTTATGCCGCCACTCATTGGTCATGCCCGAGATCATATTCAGGCTATCCGACAACGCGTAATGATACATCGCGTTCAACGTTCCTGTTTGCAGTATCCACTGATGCGCTATATCGCTCTCGGGAAGACTCTGATGGATATTATGCGAATGCGCGTAGGAACGTTCCAGACGATTATTATTTTGATAAGCCAGATCCAGCTCCAACCAGTTTCTGTTAACAAACAACTCATTGTTGAACACGACCTTAAAATGGTCTGTCTGCTGATTCGGCAAATCAATATCACGCGGAGCGCCATCGTCTCGCAGGGAATAAGCGCCCGGAATCCCCACCGCTCCGGCAAAAAAACCCGCTTTCTGCCGAAAGTTGCTCACCTTAACCGTACTCTTCCCCCAGGCGCGAAGTGTTCCAGCCGTCGCGCTGACACTTTCAATATAACCGGCCGTATTTTTTAGCCGTTGATTATGGATAGGAAGCTTAAAGTTCAGATACGTAAACGTATCCGCCGGAACCCGATAATCCCCATAATCCTGCCGGGAGTAAGAAGCCCGGTACCAGTTTTTAAGACCCCGTCCTCCAATGGTAGCCGATACTCCATAAAGCCCATTGTTGGACTTATAAAACACGCGGGCCCCGCCACCTATCGTATATGCCGGTGGCGCCCCCGCGGGCTTGACGCTGATGATACCGCCCATACCGTCGGAACCATAAAGAAGACTCGCCGGGCCTTTGACAATTTCTACAGTTCCCACTTCATTCTGGTCTATCTCCAAACCATGGTCTATGCCCCACTGCTGCCCTTCCTGCTTGATACCACTCTCGGCTACAATGATACGATTGCCAAACATGCCCCGTATGACCGGTTTACTTATGCCTACACCTGTATTGACGCTATTGATTCCCGGAATTTTCTCCAGCGCTTCCGCCAGCGTATTCCCTTGCGCCTTGAGTATAAAGTCCTGATCCGCTATATTGGACGAAAGAGAGCGTTTCTCATCCCGGGCTTTAAGATATTCCCCTTCAACCACAATTTGCTTCAGCTCTAAAGCTGTCGGAATCATTCGCATATCCAGCCTCAGATCACCAGAATCCAGTTTAACGTCCAAATGAGCGGCCTCATAACCCAACGCGTTAAAATGCAGATGGTATCGTCCCCTCTTGAGGTAATGAATATGAAAAAAACCAAAGTCATCCGTATAGCCACCACCACCTGTTTCCTGCACGACTACCGAAGCGGCCGGGACGGGAGCTCCTGTCTCCGCGTCCGTAACTGTACCTGAAATGATATACTGGCTTTGACCCGAAAGCGGGACCAGACAAAAAGCAAAAAATACCGCCAGTAAAATTTTCATGTATTAGCGTTGTAAACACGAAAATACGAAAGAAGAATCTTTACTTGCAACTGTATTGCAATAAAATCATCCCTCTATGCCAATCATTATAAAAAGAAAAATATTAGCGGAACGGAGCACTCATTATCAATATTGTAGAATTCATGTAAAATCCAATCAGGACGAGAATAAAAATGAAGGGTACGATAAAAACTGGCTTTACCGTACCTTTCCTCATTCTTCTCAATCCTGATCATTCGCCGGCTTTTTTTCCAAAAAACTTTGAAAAATAGGACCTAACGAATTAAACGATCTTTTCACCCAATATTTTGAACATACCGAATGACTCAATATTACCCTTTAACCTTCATCCTCATTATCCGGAAGAGGTAAAAAAATAATATCAAAAAAGGAATTTCCTGAAAACATTCCCGCTTATTTACAATAATTTATAAGTGAATAACATTCAAGTAAATCCTCCAGGCTCACCTCGTTCAGCGGCTTGGGGATCTGTATAACCGGCCCTTCGGGCAGATTAGCGCTTACACATATGATGGTTTTGGAAATATGCTCTCCCTTGGTATTGGTATACTGATAGGGAGAAACATAGATCTTGTTCGAATCGTTGCACTTCTTACGGCAAATCATCATCACCCAATTCTTGATTCGTTCGACCGCGATCTTATCGCTTTCGCCGATCTCCTGTATCTTATCCGAATTTATGGCTTCCATAGCTTCATTTTCTATTCAACGAATCTTCTCTACATATAACAAGCAGTCCTGCTTATACATATAATAGCAATTTGATAAGAAGTGTTTAAGTACTACTTTTTAATCATTATTTTGAATTTTACTTATAAAAGATTGTATTTTTTAAATCATTATAAGATATTATCGACGAATATCTATATTCAATATTGACAAACTATAATTTTTTAATAATTTAGCTGACGATTCGATGTTAATAGTTTAAGGGGTTTATTTACATCGACGACTTTTTAATTTTGTCGGCTTCGCTATTCCCCTTCCCGGGGATTAGCAAGCTGAGTTTTTAGAGTTCAAGTTCAAGGCTAAAAGCGATAAAAAAGATCCTTTTTCGCGATCTTCTTCTTCCCTTTTATCTTCTCCATAATTTTTATCATGGATGATTGGTGAGTATCTTGCTCCGAAATTCGGTTTTATTCCTTATTTCCCGAATCTACATTCCAATGACAATAAAAATACTTCTCATCCGCGGGGTAGCCGCGTTGATCTGTCTGGGCGCTGGCTATCTGATCCCCTTCTATTTCCCGATCGAACGGAACATGCTGATCAACCTTGGCTTTATAGGCTTACTCATATTTACCGGAATATATATGATGATCGGGCTTGGCAAACGGGATATCGCGTACGGCATTTTTTATGGTCTTATCGGCGCCGTGCTCATATCCATCGTTCAATTGCTGCAAAAGCTCTCCGAACTGCCGCCCGGGCCATAAAAAAAGCCTCACGGACGAAGTCCACAAGGCTTTTTTCTACGGATTGATACAGCTTAACCCAGTATAAGCTTCATTCCCGGTTTAATATTCTCGTCCTTGAGATTATTCTTCTTTTTTATCTCTTCCACCGTCAGACCTTCGTATTTTCTGGAAATGGACCAGAGCGTATCGCCAGGTTGTACCTGGTATACCTTAGGCGTAGCGTTCTTTTCTTCCGTTTGACTTTTAGGCGCTCCTCCACTGTTGATCACCAGTTTCTGGCCTACGTTTATCACGGTCGTGTTTAATTTATTCCAGGCTTTTATATCGTTTACCGTCACATCATAACGCTCGGCGATACGATGTAAGTTGTCACCAGGCTTCACTTCATGATAGATGGTCAACTTCCCCGGGCTGGCGGGGGCGACGCTTCCCGCTTCAGGCGCTTTCTTAACTGGCGCCGGCTCCGTTCGGGCTACCACTTTGGGCGCCGAGACAGGTTGCTTGGTATGGATCACCAGCTTCTGTCCTATGTAGACTGTATTCTGCTTCAGCTTGTTCCACTGTCTGATATCGTTGACGCTCACCCGATGCCTTTCCGCTATTTTACCCAGATAGTCGCCTTTCTTTACTGTATATACGATCTTGGCCGGCTGTACACTCTCTTCATACGCCACCTTTACAGCCTCAGGCACCACGCAACTGTCCAGTATAGCCACCCGATTCGCTTGCAAAGCGGGAAGCGCGTCGGAGGGAAGGCGGAGCGAATAATTAAGATATCCGGGAATAAGCTCCTGTTTCAGCCCTGGATTGAGCTTGTTTACATCTTCCCGGCAAAGGCCGAGATATTCGCAGAGTATATCGATATTGATCGTCCGGTTTATCAGTATGGTATCAAACTCCATGGCGTACTCCGGCAATACCTTGCTAAAGCCATAATCGTCCAGATGATTCATGACATACATGATCGCTACAAACTGCGGTACATAGCCACGTGTTTCTTTTGGCAAATAATTATAGATTTCCCAGAATGTCTCCTTATAGCCTGACTTTCGTATGGCTTTCCTCACATTGCCGGGGCCACAGTTATAAGAGGCGAGCGCCAGCTCCCAGTCATTGAAAATATTGTACAGTTGCTTCAGATACTTACAGGCCGCCTCGGTAGCCAGATGCGGATCGAGTCGTTCGTCGATATACAGGTCCTGACGAAGATTATAAATCTTGCCGGTACTCGGCATAAACTGCCACAACCCCGCCGCTCCCGCTCTGGAAAGCGCTTTAGGATTCAGTCCCGACTCGACGATCGACAGATACTTCAGCTCATCAGGCATGTTATGCTTCCTGAGATACTCCTCGAAAAGCGGGAAATAGACATTCTTCCTCTGCTCCATAGTGGTGAGGTAGTTCCTGTTTCTCCTCGAGAAATAATCAATAAAGGACTTGATCTGCGGATTGTAGGAAAGCTGAATCTGGTTCTGAATACATTGCAGACGGTCCTTGATCAGCTCGTCGGAAACCTCGGTGGAATAATAGGGGATATCTTCAATAATCCCTACGATCTCCTCCGCCATTTCCAATTCCTCCGTCGCTACTTCCTGCGCCCGCGCGGGTGAATACCCCGAGAACAGCAGGATAACCACGGTTATCCAGCCGGTTGTCTGTTTAAGCATAGTTTCGTTTTTTCTCCAGTAGAACCCTGGAAAAAGCCAATAGGTTTTGCTCTTCGAAAGGTCTGGCCAAGATCTGCAAACCAATAGGGAGCCCCTGACTGTCTTTTCCATTGGGGATCGAAATGGCGGGAATTCCGGATAAGTTGGCCTGTACCGTAAATACGTCGGCCAGATACATCGAAATGGGGTCCGCCGTGTTCTCTCCCAGTTTAAACGCTGTGGTCGGAGTCGTTGGTATAATCAGGAAATCATATTTGGAAAGTATTTTTTCCGTTTCCTCCTTGATCAGTCTTCTTACTTTCTGCGCCTTGGTATAGTACGCGTCGTAAAATCCCGCGCTTAGCACAAAAGTTCCCAGCATAATCCGACGTTTTACCTCCTCGCCAAAACCTTCAGAGCGGGTTTTCTTGTACATGCTCTCCAGGTCACGCGACTGAGCGCTCCGATAACCGAATTTTACGCCATCGTAGCGCGAAAGGTTCGAACTCGCTTCCGCGGTAGTAAGGATATAATAGGTCGGAAGTATATAATCCATCAAAGGAAAATCAAATGCTTCCACCGTATGACCATCGTTTTTCAGTTCGTCCAGTACGCCAAATGTATTCTCTCGAATTTCGCGGCTTACTCCTTCGTTCTCGAGAGCGGTCCGGAGATAGCCTATTTTCGCCTTGCCTTCAAAATCAAGATTTCGGGAATAGGCGGGAACAGGACGAAACGATACGGTACTGTCATAATCGTCGGCGCCGGCGATAATTTCCAGTACCAGAGCCGCGTCATCGACCGACTTGCTTATGATGCCGATACTGTCGAACGAGGAAGCGTAAGCGACCAGGCCATATCGGGAAATACGCGAGTAGGTCGGCTTGAGGCCGACAACTCCGCAAAACGCCGCCGGCTGACGTACGGATCCTCCGGTATCGGAGCCCAAAGAGACCAGACAGAGGTCCGCTTGTACGGCGACAGCCGAACCTCCGGAGCTTCCACCTGGTACGCGGCTCGTATCCGCTTCATTGAGCGAAGGTCCATAAGCGGAGTTTTCATTGGACGAGCCCATCGCGAACTCGTCGCAGTTTTGTCGCCCTATAATGATCGCGTCTTCGTCGATCAACCGCTGAATGGCTGTTCCGGTAAACTGGGATTCAAACCCTTCCAGTATTTTGCTTCCCGCGCTTAGAGGGAACCCCTTCAGGCAAAGCACATCCTTGAGACCGACAACCATTCCCGCCAGTCGCCCGGCCGTACCTTCGGCCAGTTTGCGATCCACCTCGTCGGCTTTGCGCGACGCGTATTCCTCGTACACGTCCAAAAAGGCGTTCAGATGCGCCTTTTTCTTAATGGTACCGATATACCGCTCAGTGAGTGAACGACAGGTTATAACTCCTTTATTCAGGTCTTCCCGGACTCTGGCTAATGAATGATACGAATTCAATGTTCCAAAAATTATTTCTTTTCCTCTTTAATTCCCTGCTCGATCTCATCCTTGATCTCTTTGGACGCGTCTTTAAACTCGCGGATACCTCTACCCAGACCTCTCGCCAGTTCCGGAATTTTTTTGGCTCCGAACAATACGATAATGATAAGAAAGATGACAATAAGTTCCTGCATCCCCAAAGGGCCCAGAAACAGAAATAGTGATGTTAGTGTAAGCATAGTTTTGTATAGTCAGTCGCGGGATAGCGCGGCCCAGCCGGGTTTTTCCGCTATTCCTGTTTTTTAAAATCAATTGGTAAATATACGAATTAAACGGCAGGCCGGCAAAAACCTTGATTTTTATAAGAAATTTTTTACTGAAATGGTTCCTTTTTCTCCTCCCCGAATCCCGCTATAAAGCGGTCCCAAAAAAACAATCCTGATCTGGTGAAGGTTAGTCTGATATACAAACTTTTTAAAATATCATAATTGAAATCGGTATGACTAATTCGGACAAAGTAGTTGTAATAACCGGGGCTTCCAGCGGAATCGGCAGGGCTACCGCTTTGGAATGCGCCCGTCTGGGCTATTCCGTAGTATTGGGAGCCAGGCGTGAAAACGCGCTGCTCGCGCTGGAACAGGAATGTGTTCGCCTTGGTGGACGCGCTCTGGCTTTTCCTCTCGATGTGACGTACGAGCATGATGTATACAGAATGGCGGAAGCGGCGATTCGTCAGTTTGGCAAGATCGATATATGGATCAACAACGCGGCTGTATCCGTACTTGGCCGTTTTGAAGATACACCCATGGATGATATCCGCCGGGTGATCGATATCAATCTGTTTGGCTACCTGCATGGCGCCAGAGCGGTCATACCGCATTTCAAGTCACGCGGCGAAGGTATGCTGATCAACATCTCCGCCATTATTGGCCGTACCGGTCAGCCGTTCGCTCTGCCATTTACAGTTAGCAAATTCGCGATCAGAGGATTGAGCCTCGCCTTGCAACAGGAACTGGCCGACAACGCCGGCATCCACGTATGTACCGTACTACCCGGAGTAGTCGATACTCCTTTGTTTCAACATTCGGCCAACTATATGGGTCAGGAGGTGCAAGCCCCGGGTCCGGCCAGGGACGCGGACGATGTGGCCAAAACGATTGTAAGCTTATTTGACAACCCGAGACAGGAAGTCAGTATAGGCCATGTAAGTCGTATGCCGCTCTTCCTGACCAGACTTTTTGTGCCGAGGAGTTATAATCGCCAGTACAAAAAACTAATCTATAAGCATCACTTTACCAAAGAACCCAGTTTTCCTACCAAGGGCAATCTGTATGATCCCATGCGCGAGTACGCGAGTATCAGCGGAGGCTGGAGACACGACAATTCCGAAACTAGAGGTCGCCGGCTGGCTATAGCCGGAGCGCTGGCCGCCGGAACCGCGATTGGCGCCGCCCTGATCGCCAGAGGAGCCAGCAGAAGGGATGAGGGCAAAAAGAGTAAGAAAGAAAAGGCGAAATAAGATTTTTTAATTTACATCTATACATATAGATACCCAAGGGATTCTTAAATCTCGTGGAGAGATAGAACCGGAAGCCGACAATTGTCGGCTTTTTTATTTGTCTACCTGTCAGAATGTTGATATTTTACGCATTTGTAAGTAGTTGGCTACGTGAATTAAAATGTGGAAAACTTGTAAAACAATTTGTTGATCAGGGCGTATGGGTTGGGTATAATTGCTTGATTCTTATTTTATATAATGCGTCTTTTACTCAAAACAACCCATAATACATCAGTACTGCCTTATAACTATCAGGTAAATCTGGTCGGAGCTTTTCATAAGTGGTTAGGAGAAAATAATGAACATAACGATACTTCTTTGTACTCTTTTTCATGGCTGCTTGGTGGAAAAGCGACAAAGGGAGGTATAAACTTCCAGTCTGGCGCAACCTGGGTGATTAGTAGCCATAGGTCCGATCTGATCAAACGGCTGATTGCCGGCATCCGTACCGAACCCTCCATTGCCTGGGGAATGGAAGTCAAAGAAATTCAGATTCAGGAAGAACCTCAGTTTGCCGGTAAAGAATATTTCAGACTCCTGTCACCCATATTTATTAAAAGAAACATCGATGGAAACAGCAAATACTATCTCTTCTCGGACAAAGAGGCATCGGATCTGTTGACAGAAACATTAAAGACAAAATTGAGAAAAGCGGGAATGAGCGATCAGGAAGTGTCTGTCTGTTTTGATAGCGGATATCCAAATCCTCAAACTAAAATGATCAATTATCGGGGTATCGCCTGTAGAGCCAGCATGTGTCCGGTCATAGTAGAGGGTAGTCCGGAACAGATCGCTTTTGCCTGGAATGTAGGTATTGGAAATAGTACAGGAATAGGGTTTGGGGCATTAAGGTGATAAGAATGGATGGATTATTGGTACGATTAAAAATGGAAAGGATCTAATATCATTTTTCAATTCCATAATCCATCCATATTCAAAATAGCATAAATAATAAATGTGATCAAAAATGTACGAGTAATATATAGTACAATATAAATTGTATCAAAGGTTCTAACATCATTGGGTATTTTGTCGAAGGGTTTTATCTTTGAGAAAATATTCTACTATGAATGAGTTTGTATATACAGCAAGTGATGGGTCTGCAATGAATTTTGAAGATTTTATGGCTTGGATATTAAATAATTCTGATTTGACATTCGATGAGCTGACAGGAGGGAGAGATGAGTTCTTCTCGGAGGAAGCTTATTGGAAACTTCGATCACACTATGAAATGAGGAGAAATGAGATACTATGTAATTAAATACTCTGGCCCGTTCGGTTTTATCAAGCCATGGACCGCTGTGCGGGATAGCGAAACATTTAGTCAGCAGTTTCTGACACCAAGCATTGTGGAAGGAATAGAAAAGAAGCTGTTTCCGGAAATGTTGAATGATATAGGTATCAAAAAGATAAAGCGATATCGGCTGAGGTATCAGCAGGTCAGTCAGCAGCAAGAGGTAATTCAGACAAGAGGATGGAACTCGACCCGTAAAGGAAAAGAGTTTTTATATGAACGTCAGAAAGCGATTTTGCTGAGAGGAGTATTACTAAATCCGGTACTTTGTCTGGCTTTTGCAAGCAGGGAAGACGCGGAAAAGGCTTTCAGCCAGCATATATGTCTGTGTCGTAATGAGGATATTTTGCTTCCTGTCGACTTTATGGAAATCCGGCAGGAGGATTTTGATAAAGATGAGGAAGAATTTGCAGGCTTCGAATTGATTTTTGAAAAGAATGACCATGCATTTCATGTTGGTTTCGACAGAAAAACGAATGAATCTATGTATGGTTGGCTAAAGATTGTAGGAACCCCTGTAAACAGTATGGAATAATGGAGAAACTGTATGCGAAATCGGCTCCTGAGTGGACACCTTTAGACGTTCACTTGCAACAGGTCGCAATTGCCGCTCAGAAGTTCGCTCAATATCTTGGTATGGATGAAACCACTGCATATTATGGAGCTATCCTGCATGATATTGGCAAAGTACATCCTGTTTTCCAGAAGAGGCTAAAAGAAAAAGGGAATCGTAACAATGTTTTTCGTCATGAGATCGCATCAATGTTTTTTCTGTCGGTTTTTCCGGATACTATACAAGATGCTTTAATCGAAATGGTAATCGGTCATCACAAATCGGTAAAAAAAGACATTGGGGAAAAAGGATTACTGGATTTGGACGAGAATAGTGATTCCTATATTAATTTCCATTTAGGAAAATGGGAGGAATGGAGCGGATTGGCGATAGAGATACTAAACCAATTCGGTATCAAGTGTACCTCTATATCCCGAGAACAGGCGGAAAAGAATCTGGAATATTGCATTACATATTGTGAAAAGACGGTAAAAGAACGAGGATACTCCCAATGGAGAGGTTTGTTGATGGGAGCCGATCATTTTGCATCAGCTTTGATAGATAATACTGAAAAAGAATCGACTCGGATATTTAAAATGCCTGATCTTAGTTTTTACAACAGGCAGCACCCCTTATACCCATTATCTTATAGAGACACATCCGGACATCAGAAACACACGATTGTCGTGGCTTGTACAGGTGCCGGAAAAACAGACTACCTTTTCAGAAGATGCCGTGGGAGAGTATTTTATACCTTGCCATTTCAAGCCTCTATCAATGCCATGTACAAGCGGGTAGGATACGATTTGGAAAAAAACAATCCTGATATAGATATCCGCGTACTGCACTCAGCATCCAGTATTGTAAAGCGAAAAGAGAATGAAGAAACTGTGTCACAGAACCTGATAGGCTCCGCGGTAAAGATTCTGACTCCCCATCAACTAGCTTCGCTCATCTTTGGTATGGCCGGATATGAAGCCTTGATATTAGATCTCAAAGGATGTGATGTGATCCTGGATGAAGTGCATACCTATTCCGGTGTGTCGCAGGCATTGGTATTGAAGCTAATTGAAGTGCTCAAGCAAATCGATTGCCGCATACATATTGGTACAGCGACTATGCCGTCGATTCTTTATACAAGAATAAAAGAAATTTTGGGTGACGATGTACTGGAAGTGAAATTAAAAGAAGAGGAATTAGACCAGTTTGACCGTCATATAGTTCGTAAAATTGACTCCTTCGAGGATGCTTTGCCTGTTGTCCGGGAAGCTATACAGGGAAAGAAAAAAATACTGATTGTGCTTAACAAAGTAGGTAAGGCACAAGAGGTGTATAGAAACATTCAGGAATTGTATCCGGAGATACCTAGCCTACTATTACATAGCAGATTCAAACGTGGCGACAGAAACGAGAAAGAGAAGCAATTGTTAGGTCTTGATGAAAATGGTAAACCTACAGGAATGTTCAATACGAGCAATGACGCGTGTATTGTCGTCTCAACACAAATAGTGGAGGTAAGTCTGGATATCAGCTTTGATTTAATGATTACAGAAACAGCGCCATTGGATGCTTTAATTCAACGGTTTGGGCGAATAAACAGAAAGAGAACAGATGAGACGATCGGGAAATATAAAGAAGTATATGTTATTAAACCCGGTGAAAATCAAAAGGAAACCAAGCCTTACACATTCGAAACCATTTGTAAAACCTTCGAAGTACTGGAGGATGGCAAGGTATTAAAGGAAAAAGATTTACAATCAAAAATCGACCAGGTTTTTACATCAATTGATTTCATAAGTATTGAAGAGCATTCTGTATTTAAATCAGATGGAAGAATGTCAATGGATAAACTGACCCACAACAGCAAATCCATTTTATTTGAATTGCTGGATATTGAAAGCGTGTCTTCCATATTGGAATCGGACGTGGAAGCTTATGAAAATGGTGGGTTTGAAGAACGGCTTCTTTTGGAGATTCCTGTTTATTATTCATCGGTGAATAAAATGGAGCAATCGGCAAAAGGAAACAAGCCATTTGTTATCCCCGATGTTTCCTATGACTATGAAAGAGGTCTGGAGATAAGCAAAATAAAAAAAGAAAATTTTAATGTTTTGAACCAGTTCTTATGATTACGACACTAATTGGCAAGACCTTTTTAAAGGCTTATAATGATAAATACAGCAAATCGTATTCCGCTAAGGAGTATTTCGAGAAAGAGTATTTTGAGCTTTTTTTTAATCATCCGAAATACATGCAATGGGTGACCAATTCACCATTTGTTCAAATGAAAACCGGTCAGAAGCCGGAAACGCTGTGTTTAGAAGATCGGTTAGAAAAATTGCAAAATCTATATGAGAAAGCCGGAAACGGGAGTGCTGACGCAAGTTTTGCTTTGGGTTATCCCGCTTCTGAAACGAAAGAATATGCCAGTACTTCGGGATTAGTTTCAGATATAACGATAGAGGCAACCGAAGAGGATATCTTTTACTCATGGATTGGTTCAGGACTAGGTATTGGTGTCTCGGGTGGATTCTCATTGTTAATTAATGACGAGAACATCTTATTAGAAACGTATGCAGGTTGGCAGCATTACAGAAAGTATCTTAATGATAAAGCATTACAAAAGCTTCGTGGAAATCAGATAAACTCATGGAATGGACAATGGCTGACGTATAAACTAGGTAAAGAGTATAGAGACGATTTTGATTTTACAACGCTCACTAAGGAAGGTATTTTTAAAGCAGAATCAACACTGGCGGAAGTGAATACTGTAAACTGGTCTAACCTTTTTTTTAGCTTATCACAATTCTATCCAGATAAGATTTTAAATGCCTATGTGTACAGTTTCGGGCAGACAAATAAAACGATAGGCTTTATCCCTATTCATCTGAAGTCAGGAAGAAAACTCAAAGAGGTATTCAAAAAGATTTTTCATTCAGACAAAGAATTCGAGACCAAAGACTTTCAATCGCTTTTCGGCATTCACATAAAACGAGCCTGTGAGTTAGGTAACATTGGTTTACATGCGCTCCGACCAGACAGTCTGAAAAAGTATATGAATGAAGAAAAAAGTATTTCATTCAAAAAAGAAGAAGATTTTATTAATTATCAATCATACAAAACCTGGTTAGTAGCTATGTTGTCAAAGAATAAAGAAGAAATAACAGAGTATACTTTAAAAATTGCTGATGTACTATTAAAGTATCGGAATACTGGAAAAGGGAATACTAGAATTACACTCATCGAGAAAGAGCTTTTTCAAGCAAAATCAAAGAAAGGGTTTTTAGATTCCTTGACAACAGTTATTCAAGATTCAGATAATGACTTTTTGGATGAACTAAAAAAGTTACGAGATGAGATTCATTTAATGACTAATGAAGAGTTTGGGTATTTTTTAACTCTTTTGAAATTTGACTATGTTTTTATTCAAAGAAAATCTTAAAAATATAAATAATGAACACAATTTATATTAGAACTCTTAAAAGAGTCGAACATTCCGTTTTTAACGTTGCTAATGGACAAAAGTACTATTACGATGTACAATTCAATAAAAGAATACCTTTTTCAAGTGGGCAACAAGTGAAGCGCTCTCTGATTGATAAACTTTGTGAGGAAATCAATCAGAGTCCCTCTCCAACAACATTCCTATTTGAAGTCGACAAGCAAAAGAAATTAAAAGAAGGAGAAGTTTTCGGTACCTGCGACCCAACCTATGTAGACCAGCTTTTTGGTGGGTGGATGAAAGCAGGAAAAGGTGGAGCTGAAAGAACATTGAAACGAAGAAGCCCTTTGTCTATTTCTGCTATGAGAGCATTACATCCATTACTAGCTGGGTTAGATTCCAATGGTGGAGAGGCAGGTACATTTGATAGAAGTGAAAGGCCAAATAATGTGGTCATAGTTAGAGATGATAAGGGAAGGGTTCTCAATGAAGAAGAGATTAATGAGGTCTTATCAGTAGAAGGAAATACTGATAGAAGCTTGGGTAGGAAATGGTTAAATCCTGCTGAACGAGCAACAGGACTTTTTGTGTATGATATAGCTATCGATTTGCGCAGATTGTTTTCTGTTAGTCTCAACTCGTTTGAGCCAGAGATGGCTGAGCATACGATTGAAAAGCTAAAAGCAGCAGGCTGGATTGTGTCTCAAAATGTATTTGGTGATTGCCTGGTGGCTCCCAAGGAACTTAGAACAAAATGGACAAAGGCTTTGGCAAAAGCTATTATAAACTGGAAAATAACTTCCAATCAATCACGTACTTTTAGCTTAATGGACACATTGGCAATTTCAATTAGTGGTAATGCCAATATAATTGCCGGGAGCATAAGGGCTAAACTTTCCGAGGAAGATTCTCGCAGAGCAGAGCCGATTATTGATGAATCACTTTTAAACGTGGAGACTTTTATTGCTTTACAAGCGGGTGGCTATGTACATACCAAAGGCGAAACTGCCGACGCCCTCGAACGTGCTGAACAAGCCCTGATTGAAAAAATATCCGCTTTTGATTTTGAAAATCAGTTGATAGCGAAATAATAGATTTTTCACCCCTTCAAGGGTTTTAGACCCTTGAAGGGGTAGCTGTCACCTATCAACCCAGCTATTTTTCTATGACCACTATTTTTGAAGCGGAAACCGTCTATCATGTATATACCCACGCGAATGGCAGCGAGAATCTTTTCCGGGAAGAGGAAAACTACCGGTATTTTCTTCAGCGTTATGGCGATTATATTGATCCGGTCGCGGCCACCTACGCGTACTGCCTGATGCCGAATCATCTTCATCTGATGATCCGGATACGGAGCGAAGAAGAGGTGCTGGCGTTTGTCCGGAGGAAGAAACCACACCTCCAAGGTTTTGAAAACCTTGGAGGTATATCCGCGATAATCAGTCAACAGTTTTCGAATTTATTCAACGCGTATACAAAAGCGTACAACAAACGCTATGATCGTCGGGGGAGCCTTTTTATTCCCAACTTCAAAAGAAAGAAGGTAGAAGAAGATCGTTATTTTACGCGACTGATCGCTTACATCCATAACAATCCTGTCAAACATGGCTTCGCAAAGAATCTTTTCGACTGGCCACACTCGTCTATTCATGCATACCTGTTTGATAAACCTTCCAGGCTGGACCGGAGGTGTCTTGCCGACTGGTTTGGTGATAGAACAGCCTTGCTGAAGTTTCATCAGGATATGACCGCTTTTCAGGACCCTGTATTTTAGCTATTGATTATGAATATTACCGGTACACATATTCACTATTACTTCGTTTGTCATCGGAAACTCTGGCTTTTTTCCAACGGGTTGACTATGGAGCATACTTCAGATCTGGTAGCCGATGGCAAGCTTATTCATGATACAAGCTATCCGCAACGTTCGGAGAAGTATACGGAACTGACTGTCGGACCTGTAAAAATTGACTATTACGATTCAAAGAATAGGGTTATCCATGAAGTCAAACGGACGGACGCGATAGAAACTGCTCATGAATGGCAGCTAAAATATTATATCTACGTTCTGAAGAATAATGGGATCGAAGGTGTTACTGGTATTCTGGAATATCCAAAGCTGAAACACCGGTCACTGGTGGAGCTGACTTCGGAAGATTCGATCAGGATAGACGGAATAATGGATGAAGTACAAAAAATTATGGACTCGCGATATTGTCCGGAACGCGTTCAAATGAAGCTTTGCAAAAAATGTGCTTACTATGACTTCTGCTGGAGCGGTGAAGGGGAATAAATGTCAGCACCGGGATTTATTGATTGTGGGATTAAATATTTTTTTTAAGACTATATTTTTGACCATGAAGGACTCTCAATTTGAAGAAATTACACATAAAATAATTGGAAGCGCTATGCGGGTGCATAGAGAGCTTGGCAATGGTTTTCAGGAAGTAATCTACCAGAGAGCGTTGGAAATCGAATTTCAGTATAATGGGCTCCTTTATGGAAGGGAAGTGGAGATGCCGATTTATTATCGGAATGAGTATATAGGCACAAGGAGAGTGGATTTTTTAGTAAATGACTACATCACTGTTGAATTAAAAGCCTTGGTTAAGCTGGAAGATGTGCATCTGGCCCAGGCAAAGAACTATCTCGAAGCGTTTAAGCTGGAAGTTGGTTTGCTATTGAATTTCGGAGCCGGAAGTTTGCAGTTCAAAAGACTGATAAACAAGGTCCGATCCGAATCTTCAATGAAGAAACTGTAAAATGAGGTCAATAAACAATCCGGTTAATCCTTTAATCAGAAAAATCCCGGTGCTGACTTCTATCCTGTTCCGACATTAATTTACCTTATGCGCAAAACGTTTTATTTATTCAACCCCGGCCGCCTGAGCCGGAAAGACAATACCCTCAAGTTTGTGGCGACAGATGAGGACGGCAATGAGCAGCCAGCGAAGTATATACCCGTAGAGGGTGTGAGTGATCTGTATGTGTTCGGGGCGCTGGATGCTAATTCGAGTTTGTACAACTTTCTGGCGAAAAACGGAATTACGGTTCATTTCTTCGATTATTATGAGCATTATACCGGCTCGTTTATGCCCAAAGACTATCTGCTGGCAGGTAAGATGCAGGTCGAACAGACATTGGCATACTATGATAAAAAACGAAGACAGGATATAGCCTGCCGTCTGATCGACGGAGCCAGCGCTAATATGCTTAGAAATCTGCGCTATTATGCCAATCGGGAAAAAGACCTGGATCGGGAAATCGAACGTATCGAGACGTATCGCGCTTCCATCGGCGAAAGTATCCGTATCGATGAGCTAATGGGTATAGAAGGCAATATCCGGCAAACGTATTATGACGCGTTTGATATCATTTTGTCCGATCTTGCCATGGGAGGAAGAACCAAACAGCCGCCGCTCAATGAGGTCAACGCGTTGATTTCTTTTGGCAATATGATGTGCTATACGCTTTGTCTGGATATGATCTATCATACCCAGCTCAATCCGACCATCAGCTTTTTGCATGAACCAGGAACCAGAAGATATTCCCTTGCACTGGATCTGGCCGAGGTTTTTAAACCGTTGTTGGTGGACAGAGTGATCTTCCGGGTAATTAATAAAAAGGAAGTGCAATCATCCGACTTTGATGTGCATACGAATGGCTGTACGCTCAAAGAGAAGG
>JAEWAY010000015.1 GCA_023391415.1 Bacteroidota bacterium
AACGCCGACAGAGTTCCTGTTGAAACATGGAAAACTCTCCGAGTTTCCCACATTACAACAGGATAGCAATAATAATTCTAATTGGAATTATTTAGTTTTGAATGTAGCTAGGTAAGGGAAGATTACAGTTAGTGACTCACATCGTGCGGATACTGATTAATCAATATGAATCACTTTCAGGCGTTAGCAAAAGTTTGAGAGTTAAGAAAGCCGGCAATGCTATGGCAGAGTATAAAGATAATACTTATAAAGCCTGTTTAATTAAACTCATAATATACTCCAGATTATCTGTATTAGAAACAATGATCTCATAATCCCCGTTGCCCCAATGACCAATAGACGAAACATCTCTGGCTATTTTCTTTGGATCATCCAGATCGCCTTTTTTGAGATTGATGAAAATTTTTAACCCGTTTTTTAAAACAACAATATCTGCGATATTTTTATTCTTCTTAAAAGCGATATAGAGTTTTTTGGGCTCAATATCAATACCAGAAACTAAGTTTGTTATTGCATTTTTATATATTTCATAAAGCTCAATAACACTATCTGACTTTCCCTCAAGATGCTCTTCCTCAGTGTAAACTTTTATTTCCTTCGCTACCTTACTGATCTCCGAATCATCGTTTTGCTGCACTTGCTTAATACTCGGTGCCGATTTTGATTTTTTAATCGGGTTAACGACTATAATCTCATTTTCAAACTGTTTGATCTCCCATAGTTCAATAGCCAGGTCTTTAAAATTGGAAGATTGCTTCTGAAAATCGGTAAAGGATGGTGAAACAAAGATAATTTTACTTTGTGACCAGTCTACGTCCTTCCGTTTCAGGTTGCCTTTTTGTGTTTCGTTGTACTCTACTATAAAGTCGGCTTTGTATTCCAGCATCAGATTAAGATAGGAAACACCCTGATCTACCACGCTGTAATTTTGATTACGTTTGTATTCAATAATTACAAAGGATTTACTTTCCGCATC
Source organism: Bacteroidota bacterium (assembly GCA_023391415.1). GTDB lineage: Bacteria > Bacteroidota > Bacteroidia > Cytophagales > Cytophagaceae > SpSt-227. The sequence continues at coordinate 977 of JAEWAY010000015.1, forward strand.
AAAAGCCAATGTATCAATGCGATTATTCTTGATGATAAACTCGGATTTAATCAGCTTTAGATTGGTGACCAACCCTAAATTTTGTTCAAAGAGTTTCTGTATATCCTTTTCCAGCTTAAAAGGGGCTTCTTTAAGGGAGAAAAGGGATTGTTTGCTATTTTTGAAGAGTTGCATTTAATCCTGTTTAAAGGGTTTATATAATGTTCTGGTAGCTTCTGCAGCATTTATGAATCGTTGCTCAGTGAACATATATCCTTTCTTCTCTTCTTTCAAAAAAGTTTCATAAGCCATTTGAATGGCTTGATAATATAGTACTTCAGGATCTATTAATGACGTATGTTTAACAGTTTTCATAATTATTCTTTATTCAACTGGTTATAAATCCTTTTCATAATAAATTCTTTCACGAGGCTTCCAAAGGCTTTATCTTCCAGTATCTTTTCAAAGATTTCCTGATTCTGATCCATTCTACCAATGAGTTTCTCAATAAATTTATCATCAAAAGCGAATTTGAACGTATCCAGTTTATTCGCTTTCGCCTGCAACCTTAAGATTTCATCTTCCATTAATTCGGCTTCTATCTGATCGAAGAATAACCTGTCAGCTTCTTCAAATTCGGTTCCGAAACGGTCGTTGAGCAAGTGAATAATCTCTGATAATAAGGATTCTTCTTCTTTTTGTCTTTTGAGTCCGGCTTCGGTAACACCACTTAACTCGCCGTCTTTATTTTTTTCAAGCCTGATGGCCCCTTCGTTGATTTTCTGAAGTCTGTAATATTCCAAAGCAATTTCGGAATCCAGTTGAATGACTTCTGACAGATCTCTTTTCGGCAATCTGGTTTGTAAAAGTTTGGCATAAGCGTAAAACTTTTCAGAATCTATATCGGTAAAGGGCATGATCTGGGATAGAAAAGCATATAGATTTGTCCAGGTTCTCAGTCCTTTTTTAAACTCATCCTGATGTTCTTCATCTAAGCCTTTAAATCGATCGACTGCGTTATCGGTACAAGCATACAGGTATTTTTGGTCTTTTGCACTATGCATTTTTGTAGCCGGGTTGAAGTAAACCTGGGCAAAAGCGTCTATCTCACTCTCCCAATAGACCTGAAACTGATCCAGTCGCTGTTTTAAATCAAACAGATGATTGATGTCGGGATCTTCTGTAACAGACGTGATTTCATAATAAGGCTGGAAAGAGTCCAGAATGGTTTGTCTGTCGTTGACAAAATCCAGTACAAAGGTATCTTCCTTGCCCGCACAGGTCCTGTTAAGACGGGATAAAGTCTGTACCGCTTTGACACCGGACAGCTTTTTATCTACATACATTGTGTGCAGTAAAGGCTGATCAAAACCGGTCTGGTATTTATCCGCTACAATCAGGATTTTGTATTCTTCCGTATCAAAAATTTCCGGCAGTTCCCGTTCTCCATAGCCTGTTAACTCAGGTTCTGAAACGCCATCCGTATAATTATCATCTTTTATTTTTCCGGAAAAAGCGACCAGTACCTTTATTTCATTTTGATAGCCTTTTTCCTGTATATATTTTTTAAACTCCTCGAAATATCGTTTCGCGTGGAGCCTTGAACCACAAACCAGCATTGCTTTGGCTTTGCCCCCGATTTTTTTGGAGACAACTTCCCGGAAATGCTCAATAATTACTTCGCTCTTCTGAGCAAGGTTATGCGGGTGCAGAGAAACGTATTTGCCGATTGCTTTGGCTGCTTTGCTTTTGTTGAACTTGGGATCATCCTCTATGGCTTTCGTGAGTCTGAAATAGAGTTCGTAAGAAGTATAATTCTGCAATACATCCAGGATAAAACCTTCTTCAATGGCCTGCCGCATAGAATATAAATGGAAAGGCTTCGGTTTTCCCTCCTCATCTTTGTCGCCGAATACCTCCAGGGTTTTATACTTAGGCGTTGCGGTAAAGGCAAAGAACGAAATATTGGGCTGCTGTCCACGGCTTTGGGCGGATGCTTCTATCTGCTCCCTGATCAGATCCTCTTCACTGTAATCGTCTTCAGTTTCCTCCTTAGCGGCATCTTCCAGTGATTTTGCAGACAACACTTCTTTAAGCTTTTTGCTGGCTTCACCACCTTGCGAGCTATGCGCTTCGTCTATAATGACCGCGTATTTCCGATCCGGAAGCTCGCTGACTCTGTTCACCACATAGGGAAATTTCTGCAAGGTGGTAATGATGATATTGGTACCGTAGCCCAATGCCGAGGCCAATTGGTTGCTGTCTTTGTCTATCTTTTGTACCACACCGGTTTTATGCTCAAACTGGTAAATGGTGTTTTGCAGCTGATTGTCCAGCACACGGCGATCGGTTACGACAATGACCGAATCGAACATACGTTCATCATGCTGGTTGTGCAGGCTGGATAAGCGATATGCCAGCCAGGCGATGGAATTGCTTTTTCCGGAACCGGCTGAATGTTGTATCAGGCAGGTTTTGCCTACACCTGCTTCCAGCACTTTGCTGCTGATTTCCCGTACTACATCCAGTTGGTGATAACGGGGAAATATCAGACGTTCTTTTTTGTACACCTTGCCTTCTGATACGATTTCTTCGGTTTGCAAATGCACAAACCGCTGAATAATCTCCATCCAACTGTCTTTAGCCAAAATATCTTCCCATAGATAGGCCGTTCTGTAACCATCCGGGTTAGGCGGATTGCCTTTTCCTTTGTTATACCCTTTGTTGAATGGCAGCCAGTAGGTTTTGCTTCCGTCCAGACGGGTGGTCATAAAGACTTCGTCCTGATCAACGGCAAAATGTACCAGTGCCCGTTTTTTGAATGCAAATAGTAGCTCGCGGTTATCTCTTGTGTTGCTGTATTGCTTTAACGCATTGTTTACATTCTGACCTGTAAACTGGTTTTTTAATTCCAACGTTGCCACAGGAATACCGTTGACCGACAGTAAAACATCTACTGAATTTTTATTGTCTTTGCTGTAGTATATCTGGCGGTAAACTTTTAAGCTGTTTTGATTATATAATGCTACCGCGTCAGGATTCAGGCCGGATGCCGGCTGGAAATACGCCATCTGAAAACGAACGCCATAATCTGTGAAGCCGTTACGTAGCACATCCAGACTGCCTCTCAGGTCCATTTCCTTGTATAAGCGCTGCAATACCCGGTTTTCCACATCTGCTCCGTGCACGCTTTCTATTTTAGCCCAACGGCCGGGCTGTGATTCTTTCAGAAACCGGATAATTTCGTCACGAAAGAATCCCTGATCTTTGCTGTAAGCGGACGCGTCGCCTAAGACATAGCCCCCGTTTTCTATAAGCGACTGCACCAGGGCAGATTCAAAAGTATGTTCGGTTGTTATGCTCATTTTATACCATCTCCGTTAATTTAAGAACCACTACTCCTGTTGCGATCGCAGCAATGTTCCTATCAAAATATATTCGGTTAATTTTCGGTCTTTTGATTCTTTTAAATCTCCAAAACGAAATATTGATTTAGCTGCCAGCAGGAATCCGACTCCCTCCCAATTTCCTGTAACGACAAAGATGAAAATAAACAATCGTTCCAGTATGCCGATGTATTTACCTGCATTATTTAAGGATTCTTCATGACCATCATCCAATGCTTGTGACCAGTTTGACATGAATACTTGTATGATGATGCCACTCACTACGGTAATAAAAAGTAATGCCAACGCGTATATCCAAATGTCCGGGTTTGCAAACCATTCGTTTGCATTTATCAAAGGACGGAACCACAGTACCCATAAAATCAGAATACTGATGATATGCAAGCCCTGATCTGCTAAAAACCAGGCAGTTTTATTCTTTTCTTTTTGTGCATATAGCTTGATGGCATCAATACTACCATGTATTAGCATGATCAATAAAGCCAACAGCCAATAGTCAAAACTCCACAGTAACAATAAAACCAATAGCCCATGGATCAGCATATGCAGATACAATTTCCCGGATCCGGCTTTTTTACGTTCTTTTTCTTCTACCCACGCTCCTGGCTGGAGAAGAAAATCACCAATAAAATGGGCCAGCAGGAGCTTTATGAGTATGATCATCGGAGCAAGGCTTTCATTTTCCTGTGAAACATCTTCTCAACTTCCAGCAATTCCGTCATATACGCCCGATTCCACCTGCCACTTACCGAGTTTTGTTTGATCCCCAGTTGCTTTCCTATTTCTTCTTGTGTAGCGCCAGGATTTTTCAGAACAATTTCAATGAGTTCCGCTGATGAAACAGACCATTTGTCCATAAATATCCCGGCTAACTTTAGGTATAGGTTGATCTCCTCATCAAAGTTTTGCCAGGGGGTTTTTATACCGATTGTTACATTTTCTTTTTTTAAGACATTAAACTTATTGCCCGCGTGTATAAAAGCCGGACCATTACTTTCGGATATGCTTGCTCCCGAATACGTTTTTTCACCTATGCCAATAGCCATTCGTACATCGATGGTGCTTATTTTTTTGTGTTCATCCAGTGGTTTTACCTTTTTGATGACGGCTTTTATCTCAAAAGCTTTTTTGAGCGCTTCTTCCGGGTTTGCGATTTCAACCTGAAACAAATCGCCCCGCTCCAATTGCCAGTCTTTGGGGGAATCCCCCCAGCCTGCCAATAGATTTTTGAGCGGAGACAGCCATTTTTCCTGGTTTATCAGCTTCCTCGACGCGATAATATCTCCTGTAATAACAGCAATCATACTCCAAATATCGTCTAAAGTAACGATAATTTCAACTATCGTCAAAAAAGACGATAATCAAAAATATCATGGATTGTCAGGATATAGCGTTGAACTTCTATACTACTTTTAGTTTCCCCGTTACTACTTCGCTGATCAAAGCGGTACGGTATTCGGTTAATAGTTCTATTAATTTTTTAGTCTTGTCTATTTTGGCACCAATACGGGTACATTCGGTTTCGATGTGTTTGACGATTGATTGTTGTTCTTCTATACCTTGAAATGGAATCTTTATGTTCAAAAAATCTTCCTGTCCGAGATTTTTCATACTGGGACTTGTTCCTGTGGCCAAAGTTGAAAGAAGCTTCCTAAAACTTGAGGATTTAAAAATGTAACTTAACCATTTTGAATCGAGCTCTATTCCTTGATAGAAAACGGTTTGCCATAGCCTATCTGGTAAAAATAGATTAGGATAATCTTGATCAACATAACCAGAAGCACCAACTAAATCAGGTGTATTCATTCGACTGATTATAATCATCCCTTTTTTAGGATTTATTTTTGCTCGCTGTAACTCAAAATCATTGAGTATTAATTTGTTTTCTTCAGGTCTGAAACTATAATCATACACACAGCTTGTTTTAAGAATACCATATTCACCTTCAATTATAGGGTTGTCTAAAGAATTAACACTTACACCAGATTCAAACCCCTTAATTATAAACTTTAACTTCTTCACCTCCCAATGCTCCGGTATTTCCCCCAGCCATTCAATACCGCTGTCTTTCATTTTTGCTTTTGGGTCAATGCCTTTGGTTACTGCCTGATTAATAACGGCTGTTTTTTCTTCTTCGTAGAGTTCCAGCAAGCGTTTTTTATCGGCTATCAGAGCATCTATTTCAGCGGTTTTACGGTCGAGGAAGGTGGCGATGGCGTTTTGTTCTTTCTGAGTGGGAACAATCAAAACAGCATTTTTTATCAATTCTTGATTTAAAATTTGAGCTCCATAAATATTTTCATTTGCATTTTTAATAATTTGTTGAGGTAATGAATAATAGAAAAAGTCTAAATTAGTATTTTTATCAGGGTCAATTGAAAATATAGCCTCATTTGTATAACAATCCCTTTCATTAAAAGCAACTCTACCAACAGATAATTTAAAACTATAAAGTAGTGAGCCTTTAGGAACAATTGATGGCTTGTAATCTTCTATTGCTTTATCTGTTATTTTATTTGCAGAATCTGAAACAATCCTCTTTTGTAAATCACTAATATTTATCCATATATGTGTCCCATCTTCATAATACTCTGTCTTTCCTGAAGACGGAGTAAATCCTGTGCGGAATGAAAAATTATATTTAACCTTTTTCACTTCCCAATGACTTGGAATTTCGCCAATCCATTCAATGCCTGAATCTTTATAGGTGTCGTATGGTTTCATTTGTCTGAATTAGGATTTTTAGGATGGGGGGATTTTAGGATTTCTTTTTTGTGGCTCTTATTATCAGAATGATTCAAATTATAAACACGTTTGTATTCAAGACTCTTAGCACCAAAATTGATGAGTAAACCAATGGGTAGATGATAAGCCTGACAGTAATTCATAGCCTGAGCAAGGTGTACGTCTTCAAGCTCGATTAACGCCTTCAACTCTACCATAATAACTCCTTCTACAAAAAAATCCACTCTTCTTGTGCCAATATGATGCTCTTCATAGAAAATATCCATTTCCATTTCTCTCCGGAAGGACAGGCCTTGCTTGGACATTTCTATCGCCAATGCCCTTTGATAAATGACTTCCTGAAATCCATTTCCTAATGTTGAATGAACTTCCATAGCACAACCTATTATTCTATGTGTAATGTCTCCGTACTGCACCCTATGATCCTTTAATCTGTTAATCCAATTAATCCTAATTCTGTCTTTTCTTCCAACGCCAGGATATCAGCTTTAATTTCTGCTAATGTTCTCAATGGCTTAAACTCATAGAAATACTTCGTAAAGTTAATCTCATAGCCGATTTTGGTCTTGGTATCATCGATCCAGGCTTCGGGTAAATGAGGTTTTACTTCCGCTTTGAAATAGTCGTCAATGGCCTGTGGAGCCAGCTTGCCTTCTTTTGTTTTTTTCAGGAAAGGAATGTTTTCATAATCCCGCAAAGAGGTGTCCGGCTTAGGTTGTCCTTTTGTTTTTACGACTTTACCATTCTCCTTTAAAGGCTGTTCTACCGTTACCCGCCAGTAGCCAAAAAATTCATTCGGGTATATTTTACAGAATTCATTTTCCTGAAAATCCCCATACAGTTGGGTGATAAAGCCAATACCTTTACTATTGCCGTTCTCCGCGATCTTTTTACGTTTATTGCCCAGGCTTCTGTCCATTTTCTGCCAGAACCGGTTCACTTCCAGTTTTCCTTCTTTTACCAGTTCTTCGTCTTTTACACCTGTCGCGTTGATGAGTTGTATTTTCCCTTTACGTTCCTTGCTTTTATGATTGGTCACAATCCAGACATAGGTACTGATACCGGTATTATAGAACAATTGATCCGGCAGGGCTATAATGGCTTCCAGCCAGTCATTTTCGATGATCCATCTGCGGATATTGCTTTCTCCGCTCTCCGCAGCTCCGGTAAACAAGGGCGAACCGTTGAAAACAATCCCGATACGGCTTCCCGTACTTTTCATTTTGGAGATCATATGCTGCAGGAACAACAAAGAACCATCATTGATACGCGGCAATCCAGCGCCAAAACGCCCACTCATTCCTTTTTTCTCCGCTTCGGCTTTAATAGCTTTTTCCGCTTTTTTCCAGTCCACACCAAAGGGCGGATTGGACAGCATATAATCAAATTTTTCATTTTCCAGCCCGTCTACCGTAAAGGTATTTCCAAACTTAATATTACTCGGATTCTGACCTTTGATCAGCATATCTGATTTACAGATCGCGTACGATTCCGGATTGATTTCCTGACCGAACACTTTCAGTTCAGCCTTAGGGTTGAGTTCCTTCACGTACTCTTCTCCACTGGAAAGCATACCTCCTGTTCCGCAAGCCGGATCGTACAACGTTTTCACAATACCTTCTTTGGTCAGTATTTCACGGTCTTCATTAAACAGTACATTCACCATCAAGCGAATCACCTCTCTTGGCGTAAAGTGCTCCCCGGCTGTTTCATTGGACTGCTCCGCAAATTTTCTGATTAACTCCTCAAATACATACCCCATTTCCATGGAGTCCATATCGGATAAGTCGATTTCCTCAAAAGACTTGACTACACGAAACAGAATGTCTGCTTGCGGATGATCCATTCGGTCAATCTGATCATCAAAGTTGAAATATTCAATAATTTCTCTCGCGCCAGAAGAAAAACCATTAATGTAATTCTTTAAATTAAGTGCGATACTAGTAGGATCCGCTACCAATTTTTCAAAATCGAACTGGCTTTTATTGTGAAAATTCAATCCGGCAACCTTGTTCAGAGCAATATCCTGAGCGTTATCTTTTAAGGAAGCTATTTTGGGTAAATAGTCCAATACTTTTTGCTTCGTAGGAGCCAGCACACAATCCAGCCTTCTCAACACGGTCATTGGCAAAATGACTTTTCCATAATCAGACTGCTTATAATCTCCTCTTAACAAGTCTGCTACTTTCCAAATAAGTTCTGCCTTTTCCCTAAAGTTTTTCATGTATTAGTTAAACTCCTTAATCGATTATATTTCTGCCAATGTTTTTTTACAAAAAATTGTACTTCACAGGCACACCTTATCCTATCAGACAAAAGTAACTAATTTTGCCCAGTCTTTATGTTTATAGACGCACATTGGTCATTGTTCCGGTCTTGTCTGACTATAAAATAAAAAAATCCGGCCCCACTCCCCCAAACAGGAAGCAGGAACCGGATTGGCCAATGAGGCTTCGAGGACTTCAGCCTTCGGTTTACTTCACCATCTTGATCACATGCTCTCCGAATTTCATCAGGTAGCTGCCTCTTTCCAGCACTTGTGTGTTCACATGATTGGAACCAGCCTGTAGATGAACGTTCAGTACCGCTTTGCCTGACAGATCGTAGATAACCGCTTCTCCGGCAGCGGGCGGCGTGGCTACAATGTAATCGGTGAAGGGGTTAGGATATACCCCGAATCCATATATATCCAACGATCCGATACCCGCGATGCCTACGGTCGCCGTTACCGCCGCTCTTTCCGATCTGTTGCCGGCCTCGTCAAAGGCTTCCACTTCCAGAAGATACTCCCGGCCAGCGGTCAGGCCGGTCACCGTATACGTTGTTTTGTTCGTGGTGCCGTAAAACTGGCCATCTACATAAATAGTATAGCCCTCTATACCGATATTATCCACCGACTCCGTCCAGGAGAGAACGATATCGCCAAAATCCGGATTCGCCTGCAGATCGCCCGGCGCGCCCGGCTCATCCGTTATACGGATGTATATATCGGGCAGGGAACCGAAATACGCTGTACGTACGCTCACGTCCAGATTGGGCGTCACTCCGTTTTGCAAGGTGATATTCCGGTGCTCTCCGTAAAAGCTTCCGCCGCCCTTTACTTTAATCACCCCCTTGGTTAATACGAACTCTTCTTCGGCATACTCTTCCGGTATAGTAATCCTGTATTCTTGCGCCCGGCTGGCAAATGTATACTGGCCCGGCCCGAGGATCAAAGGAAACTCCGTGTCGAAACCGGTATATTGTATTCCCGCCGACATATTGTAAATCCCGGAAAGTTTATTGCTCGGATGATACAGGGTGTTGAAGGTTATCGCTACTTCGTCGCCCGGCCGGAACAGCTCGCCCGGCCTGGTCGCGTTGCTGATGGTATAGGTGACCGGCTTGGCGGTCAGCACCTGATATTCGACAGCCCCGCCCGCCGACGCCAGACGTACGATATTGCGGCCATGTACCAGGCGTACGGTATAGCTTCCGTCTCCGTTCGCGGTAACGCCCTCCGAGGAGAAGCCATTGTACGAAAGTATATTTTCTCCGATCACCGGCCGCGCCAGCTCTACAGAGCTCGCGCCTTCCGGTGTGAAGGTATAGTCGAAACCACCCGCGGAGGCTTCGTAATAAAGCACGTCATGCTCCGCGTCGACAAAAACGCTTTCTAGCTTGTCGGAGCCATCGGAATTCCAGTATTCGCCAATCGTCATATTGGTCGCGATATCCGAAGCGGGCGCGTCAATGGATACGACAAATACACCTGTGTTTTCAGGCCATAGCGCGCCAAAAAACGCCGCTCCGTTGTTACCGACATTGAGGGTATGAGCGCATAGCATGGCGTCGTAAGTCACCAGCACGATCGCTTTGCCCGCTCCGACAGGTGTTAGCGCTCCTGTCGGAGTGACCGTAACGACGCTATGGTCCGGTTCGCCCTGTTCGTTGATGACGGTATAATGAAAATCAGGTTCTATAAAGTAGTTATTGAAATCCAAATCAACAGCCTGCCAGTTGCGCAGGTTGACAATCTGGAAGGTGGTGTCAAGCGGGAGGCTCAGGTGGCCCCGCGCGTTTATATTCAGGAAAATATCCGCCACATTTCTGCCATTGAGGCTATTTACGTCATAGTCCATTTCCTTCGGGCTATGGGAAAATAGTTGTTCATCGGTAAAAGTCAATATTTTATTAGACGCGTTGGGCGTAAATACTCCCACATGCGTCAGCGCGCCCTCTTTGCTTACCCGGTAGTTATGCTTACCGCTGACATGGTAGGCGTATATCGTGTTTTCGCCCGAATCATCCACATAAACCGGACGCTTCTCCTCGAAGGGAACATAATGGGTCTTGAGGTAATTGCCACCTACTGTTACGTTGGACGATTTTTCACCTACAAATACACGCGCTCCCTTGGGAACTACAAAACGGAAAGCGGCAGGGGTAACGCGGATCAGCGTGTCAAGCGGTTCGCTCCGCTTACCATCCGCCACGGTGATCGCCTTCACCATAGTGGTCGCGGTGATTTCAAAAGGCGCGGTATAAAGCGACGCGCCAGTCTCTGTCGGCTCCGCGCCGTCCAGGGTATAGTATATAGCGGCCTCTTTCGAAGACGAGAGCGATACCAGCGCTCCATCCCAGAATCCCCCTTCGGCGTGATCCATACCGCCAACCGTTACGGAAGGGACAGGTAGCCCGGAAGACGCGGCAGCCATGTCGGGCCGGGCCGTTACATTCGCGTAAGACAACAAGAAGGCCGCCAGCAGGAGCAGGTTCTTCAATAAGTCGCTTTTCTTCATTATTCTCAATCGTTACTTGTATTACTTTATTTAACAGGAATTATTCTTTTGATCATCTCTTGGCAGGGGCGGACATTTGTCCGCCATCGTCGCGATATGTGGATAATGCCATCTCCATCGCGTATTTTTTACAATACTTAGTCGTCTTCCATGAGATCCATGTTATTGGTATACCAGCGCGAAACGCGCCGGGATATCACCGGTCCGTACCTGCCATTTTTTGTGTCCGTAGCGGTCGAAGCAGTAGAGGGCGCCTGGATATACATGATTGGCCGCGTCGGTTATATAGATATCTTTGGTGACCGGATGCACCATAAGGCCATAGGGCTTCGAAAGTTCCTTCGCGCCGCCACCGGCAAGAAAATTACGTGTGATCAAGCGCTTCATGCCGACATCGACAATCCCGAAGGTCACTACATTGGACATGGTGACATAGCTCCACTCCGCGCTGTATATATAGAGCGAGTCGCCATCGAGATGCATATGGGAAACGGCGACGTCCAGCTCGCCTCCGAAGGTGTCGGTATGGGTATCGATCCAGTAGAGCCGCGAGGGAGCTTCATAATAATCGCCTCTTGAGCTGACCCACAGGTTGCCATAGCGGTCCGCCCGCAGGCGATGTAGGTTGGCCGCGACTTCGATACGCTTGGTTTCCTTAAAAGAAGGGATGTCGATTACGGAGACCGTGCTTTCATAATTCGGAACCATATAGCCACCCGAGTTGGCCACATAGATTTTATTGCCCACAATCTCCAGCTCGTCCGGCTGAAAGCCGACCAGACAGCGGTCTACCACCTGAAAGGAGGTGGTATCTACTTTGGCGACGTAACCGATCTGCTCATAATCAGGATTGATCTCTACAGGACCGGCGTAGGAAGTCACATAGGCATAGCCCTCGTGAAACTGAATGTACCGGCAGTTGGGAATATTGATCTGCCCCAGGCGTTTGGCGGTATATTTGTCCATGACCTCTACTTTGTTGGAGCAGTTGATGACCGCGTACAGCTTGTCGCCATATATTCTGAGATCGTTGCCGACATCGCCCATTTCCTTTGGCACGGATGGGTTCGCGTCGGCATAGATATTCCGGTGATAATTGCCCGTCGTAAAATCAAAATAATCGAGCGTCGCTTTGTTGCCGCCCATATTGCCTTCATTGAGCAGATAGAAACCAATGATACGGGCGCCGGAAACCGAATCAGCCGGGGCCATGGTATCCGGTGGACTCACCTGGACGACTTCCGCGGGATACACCTCTTTTTCTTCGCGGCATGAAGCCAATAAAAGGCTCGCCAGCAGCATGGCCGTCCATCCGAGGGCGAAGGCTTTCCGAATTGCTCCCCGATTCAATATCTTATAGCTCATAGGCTTGTTGTCTGTTTTTATTAAAAATCATGCTCCGTATTCTCAGATGCTTACTTTCAAAATCAGTTTATAATTCCGTCCCGGCATAGGATAATTCAATACCACATCATAGTACTGATTGAGCATATTGTTTACCTCCGCGGAGAGTTTGCCCTTGATTTTCCGGTAGCCGAACGTCTTTCCTACCGTCAGGTCATGCGTATACCAGGGCTGCTCATAGTTTTCACGGATATTGGAAGAGTTATGGTAGCGTTCGCCTACGTAAATAAAGCTGTAGTTCAGATCCCAGGATTTCCTGCCGAGATTCAGTATGACCGAGCCGTTGTGCCAGGGTATATAAGCGATCTGGCCTCCATAGCTGCCCGACTGTGGATCATTGTCGGAGGGATCGCTGAAGTCCCGCGCGCGTTGATAAGTATAGTTCAGGCTGGCGGACAATACCATATGAAAGGGTAACCGCCATCGCGTTTGCCCCGACACATCGATCCCGCGTATTTCCACGTCGCCAAGGTTCATCATCATCCAGCGGTATTGTCCGTTGCCTTTGGGCACCGCGATAATCTTGTCTCTGACCTGATTGTAATACGCGTCCGCCCGGAAATTCAGGCTGTGGAGCCTTCCCTTGGCATAGTCCCGGTTGTACTGAAATCCCAGATTGTATTGCGTCGTGTATTCGGGGCGAAGCGCTACGTTTCCGATATCGGTATAGTACAGATCATTGAAGGTCGGCATACGGAAAACGCGTTTGTAAAAAGCCCGCAGCCGCAGGGGGGATAAAGCCTTTGATGCCGCGAATGGCTGATAGGAAACAAAAAACGCCGGAGTATATTCCTGCTTGTTGTCCGGAGTGCCGGTTCGCGCTCCCTCGCCCGTCCCTTGCCGGGCTCTGGCGACTTGTTCAAAAACGGTGGTTCCCAGCAGGCTGGTCTGCGCTTTGAACCTTCTCCACTCAAAAGCCGTCGCCAGCGCGATGAGCAGGGTATTTCGCCGGGGGTGTACAAAGTCCCTCAGGTTCGCGTCCAGGACATTCCACTGATAATCGACAGAAAGATTCACGTCCCAGTTTGGCAGAATAGAGTATTTATTCGCCACTGAGGTATAAATTTCCTGCTGCAGAAACGTATTGTCGATATACATCAGCGTGGTATCCGGATTCAGATAACGCGTCCAGTCATTGGCATACTTCGCGTTGACCAGTATGTCGTACCTTTTTGATACCTGCTTCCGCAAGCTGCCTTGCGTAAAGAAATTGCGGTCCCATTGCCGTTGCGAGTGGGTCCAGACATTGTTGACAATCGCTCCGGGGATTCCCCGCTCCGAATTATAGAAATAGCTTTTGAGATGCCATTTGCCCGATTTTACATATCCGTTCAGCCCGCCTTCCAGACGCCAGGAGTTCAGGTCTCCGTTTTGTCGTACCGCGGTGGTGTCCCATGCCAGTTGTCCGTTGGGAAGCACCCTACGGTAGCGAAATTTGTACTTGCCGGAAGCCTGAATGTATTCCGCGTTGAACGACGAACTAACCTTTTGGCTGATTTCCCGCTCCCAGAGTACCGACTGATTAAGAAGCCCGAACGAGCCGGTTCGGGTATAAAAACTGAAGTTGTTTCGCTTGCCCTCCGTGAAACGGGGCCGGCGGCTTTGCAGATAGATGGTTCCGGCGGAACCAAAGTCTCGGGCCGGTTGAAAAATCTCGCTTTTCTGGCCGTTGTACAATGAAATCCGCTCAATGTTGTCGAGTGAAAACTTGCCTAAGTCGATTTGCCCGTTTTGCGCGTTGCCCAGTTGGATACCATCGTAGAAAACGCCCATATGGTTGGTACCCATACCGCGTATATCCACGGTCTTTAGTCCTCCGACACCTCCGTAGTCCTTGATCTGGACGCCTGAAAAATACCGTATGGCGTCCGCGACGGAAAAGCTGCTCAGCGCCTCCAGCTTTTCGCCGGAAAGCCGCTGCGAGGGAATGACCTCCTGATAGCGATCGCCGGTTAATTTGACTTCGCTTATAGACTGTACGCTGTCCAGGTCGATCTGGGCGTACGCCGTCGCGTGGAGCAGACATAGCGAAGCGAGGTGAACGATAAGGCGCATAATCCTACGAAGCGGTTATAGTTTCATGGTCAAAACAGCTTTCGGTCGGAATATGGCTCGGGCCTACCGGAATCTCCGCTGGTGGGCTCTCCGATAAAATCGTGAAAATATCATTGAAATAAACGTATAGGCGTAACGTCGGACGCGTCCGGCCTACGGTGTTTGTCTCAAGCCTTATTCCTCGAAAGCTTTAAACTCAAGAATTCTGGCAGGTATTCTGACTCGCTCCATCTTCGGGACTTCCTTCCCATCGCGCGCTGGCGACAGTGGAAATAAGAATTGCCCAAAGACTTTTGGCGGAGCTTACAGCAGCGGGTCTGTTCAGGATTCGCGCCTGATTCCCTTTTCAACGCGCTTTCCGAATGGAAACGGCGTCACCAAAATTCCAGGCAAAGGTATATAGAATAAATGAATTTTAACCAGGCTTTTTATTCCAAGCGATTTTAATCGTTTACTCGGAAAAATGTTTGGGAGAGATTGAGCGGGGCTGATCCGGAGGAAGGATGGGCGCGGATCCATCCCAAGACCCCGCGGGCGCGCCGCGAGGCTTTGAATGGATGGTCTTGTTCCGGGTATCGCGCCCCGACGGTTCAGGCCAGATTAAAAAGCTTGCCGTAATGCTCCTCGATAATCAGGTACGGATCATCGGTATGTGTGACATCCCGTATGTTGATCAGGCTGGCTTTGCTCATCATGCGCGTCATCTGACGGCGTTCACAGGGCACCTTCCGCCCGTTGACGTATTTAAATCCGGCCTCAAACGCGTTTCTTCCATGGGCGCACAGATGATTGTTGACAAAAATAAGATCACCTGATTCGGGTATGAAATCATTATAGATTAGTTTATTGGCTTCCTCCCAGAACGCGGTGAGGTTTTGCATGGCTTCCGGGCTCTGGCGGGCTTTTTCGTTGTAGATCTGTTCAGCCGCGTCAAAACGGATAAAAGGCCATTTTTTGTTACCATACAGAATAGATGTTGTCGCTTCATAGGTATTACTTTCATCTATGGAATAATTGGCGTCTTTAGGACATCTGTATATTGGCTGGAATAGTTTTTCCATTATTCCCTGAGTGGGGCCATGAGAGCGAATGGAATACAGGGAAGAAGGCACCTCTTCCTCATTGCGCAGGTACAGGAAGCTCAGAAAATCAGCGGGGTTTAACAGAAAAGCGTCTTCGGTATGCACATACAGATCGGTTTTGGAACCGGAGCCGGTCTGCGAATAGGAAAGCTTTTCGTCCGGGATAATGGCGTGCATCAGTCCGCCTCCCTGGCGCTGGGCGTAGTACTGTACCGGCTTGGAAGGTACGGCCCCGTGCAGCAGCGAGCAGATAAATCCATAACGGGCCAGCTTGCCATAATCGGCCTGCTGCCAGCGGGGAGGAGTAGGACCCAGCGTTTTCTGATCGACATCGATCAGGCCTTTGAAAATAATCGCGCCATACTGACTGGCGGAAAAATCAGTTCCGAAGCGATTCAGTATCCGTACGATCCGGTCCGGAAGAAACTGAAAGGCGTGCAGATGCAGGCTGGCGATGTATTCCGGATTCTCGTAATGATCGTAGGCGTGGGAAAGGATATCCGCGATATGATTGATCTGATTTCGTTCACGGGGGGTGACCTCCACAAGCTCAGGTCGCGTGGGTGGAGTATCGCCAGTTCCCATAGTCGTTATATCGGTATCCGTATCCGCGTAAGGTACGGAGTCAGCTTTTAGTTTCATGATGGATGGCTTTTAGAGTATATGGATGATTTGTCAGTATATGTTTACAGGTTAGGTAGTGTGTGGCGCATGGGATTCAGCGCTGAGGATTACCCGCTGGTAATCGATTTTGCCGTTGTGGGTCAGTGGTACTTCGTCAAGCAGGCTGACCCGGATCATTTTGGGGTGAATACTCAGTTTATCTCTCAGTACCCGCTGAATGGCTTTCTCGTCCAGGTTTTTATCCGGATGAGCTACGGAAAGATAGCTGTCTTCTACACCGGTGCAGATGAAAACGCCTCCGCCCAGATTGTTTTTGAGGATCCGTTCGATATCATCAAGATTGATCCGGTTGCCCAATAGCTTTATAAATCGTTTTTTTCTTCCCGTGATATAATAATATCCATCTTCATCCTGACGCGCGATATCGCCGGTATATAGTTTGTCGGTATGGTCAAAAGTGCCGAGGTCTTCGATCCGGCTCGCGTATCCTCCGGATACATTGGGTCCGTAGTAGATCAGTTCGCCGCTAAGCTCGTCGATTTCAAATCGCCCGATACTGGTAGGGAGACCAATAGAACCGTTTTTTCTTAGCAGATCCGCGGGGGGGACATAAGCCATGCGGCCGGTAGCTTCCGTCTGCCCATACTGGGAATAAAACAGTTTGTCATACTGAAGAGCGTATTCGGCTACCAGGCGGGTCAGAGGCTGGCTGAGCGCTCCGCCCGAGTGGGTCATGTAGCGGAGCTCCGGATGATTGTTTTTGAAAAAGCCGATCCGGTACAGCATTTCATAGACATAAGGCACCCCGTTTAGTGTAGAGAATTTATATTTTTTGAAATCTGTCCAGAACTCTTTTCGAAGTATATCCTGGCCGGTACAGACAATCGTATTCGCCCGAAGACAGTTGGTATTAAAAACAGACAGGCCGTAAACAAAGGAAATGGGTACATTGAGCGGAACTACATCGGAAGGCTGTACGGGCAGATAGTCCAGTATGGCCAAGGTATTGCTTACCAGGTTGCTGTTTGACAGCTTTACCAGCTTGGGCGATCCGGTCGATCCGCTTGTACTCAGCAGCAGCCGGATACGCGGGTTGATATAGTAATCAATCCGGTTCGCTCTCTGAAATAATGAAACGTCGGCAGCCGCCTCTATGGATTTGTACGCGCTGATCGCTGCCCGTTGGGGATCGTATATGTAGTATGGCTTGTAGGTTTGCTCAAGCTGACGCTTAAACTCTTCATGGAGTTGGGCGCTCAGCATGACTATGGTATACCGGCTATCCAGAAAATTGAGAAAGATTCTCACCGATTCGAGCCGGCTGTCACTGTATATAAAGCATAAGCCCTGCTGATCGTCTATGCTGACGGATCGGTGCAGCTCCTTTATATTCCGGAATCGGCCTGTCGCCGTATCGACAAAGCGCAGATTTTCATTTTGTAAAATCAAATCATACAATCTCATTTCATCTGATCTGTTTGGCATGACAATATTGGTAAACCGGGTTAAACAATCTCGACACCGTATTTGGTCAGTACTTCCCTGACTTTGGAAACGGAGCTCATCTCCAGGGCGTCTTCCATTTCGATAGAGATCCGGTAGTTGCTTTCCAGTTCGCTGATAAGGGATACATGGCTCATGGAGTCCCATTCGGGAATTCCCTGATAGGAAAGCTGGTCGTCTATTTCGCTGACCGGTACGGACAATGCTCCCGCGATTATATAGCGGAACTGTTCTGTGGTATTCATGGGTGCTGTATGGATTTTACTTTTGAAAAAGAATGAATTGATTAAACGCGTTGACATTTCCATTTGCCCGCGCGAAATGTGAAAATACAGGCCGTGGCAAGTACGATTTCAGAAATAAGTATGGCTATGAAAATGCCTTTGGGACCCCAGTCGAGCCATATCCCGAGAAGATACGACAAGGGTATTTGTGTCACATAAAACATCAGGATATAGAGCAGGGTGACCGTCCTGACCTGTCCGGAGGCGTTGAGCGCTCTGGAAATCACCATGGTATAGGCCAGCAGTACGTAAGCTACGGCGATATAGTGAATGTACATGACGCTATGGCTCAGTACTTCACTGTTTTCGGTAAAAAGTCCGACGACAGGCTCGGCGAATATCCACCAAAAGACGGCTCCCAGGGTCAGAAAGGTCATATTAAAGAATCCGGCCCGCCATACCGATTGCTCAGCCCGTTCGGGATGATTCGCGCCGAGGTTCTGGCCGGTAAGGGTGCCCGCCGCGTTGCCGATGCCCCAGGCGGGCAACAGGGCGATGGAGGTGACTCGCTGGGCGATGATATAGCCTGCCAGCGCGCCGCTGCCAAAGTACGCGACGATCTTGATCATGATGATCCAGCTCGACGCGGGTACCATGTACTGGACCGCTCCGGCGGCGGCGAGTTTTACGGTCTTTCTGATCAGGGAGGGTACCAGCAGCGATTGCCGTCGACCTATGACAATGATGGTCTTGCCCCAGACCAGGAAGCTGGTCTGGTACGCTACGGCGATGGCGCGGGCGCATACGCTCGCGATGGCGACACCGGGCAGCCCGATCGCCGGGAAAGGTCCCCAGCCAAAAAGCAGAAATGGCGCCAGGACGATATTGATTCCGTTTGAAATCCACATGGTTTTCATAGCGAGCGACGCGTCGCCCGCTCCCCGGAATATTCCGTTGATGGCGCTTCGGACAATAATGAGCGGAATGCCCGCGAAGGTGATTCGCGCGTACCATTTACCGGCTTCGATAAGGTCGGATGATAAGCCCATCGCGGAAAGTATTTCCCTGTAAAGAAAAAAACAGATTATACCAAGAAGCAAGGAGAGCAGACTGGCGATATAGATAATCTGCATGGCCGAAAGCCCCGCCGTCTTAAACTTTTTTTCACCAACTCTCCGGGCGATAATCGCCGACGCGGCTACTCCCAGTCCTGTGGACAGCGAATAGGTAAAAGCGGTGACGGATTCGGCGGCGCCGGAGATGGCGATAGCCTCTTTGCCCAGTCTGCTGACATAAAACAAATTGACGCATACAAACAGCGACTCAGTGGCCATTTCCAATATCATCGGCACGGACAGAAGAAAAATCGCCCGGTTTATATCGCCCTCGGTAAAGGATTTTTCGGAACCGGTAAGGGCCTGTTTCAATAGGTAGGCAAAACCTTTCAGATAGGTCGCTATGATCATAATTGAGTAAAATATGCTGTAAAAAAATCAGATCAGGCTCGGTTGCCGGACAGCCAACAATGGATTGTCGAGGGCGCTTCCCAGATTGGTCGGCATCACGTCCGTTTTATCCTCGTAGCCGTCATGTATCCGGTAACGGTTGAGATACAATCGGTCAAACTGTGGCGTGTACAGATTGTAGCGTTCGAACTTTTCAGTCATTTCCGGATGTTCCGCCTGATATTCTTCGATCACTTCGTTGACCAGTATCCAGAATTCTCTTTCATCCAATCCGGCATGGGTATGGAGGATATCGCTCAGGTAACGGAAAAACGCTTCGAATACTCCGATAAGAATAAACAGGGGGACTGGCTTGTCCGTGCCTGAGGAAGGCTGATTCATCCGCGATGTGACATCTTCCGGCAATTGCCGCGCGACTTTGGGAGTAGCCAGTATCTCGTCGACAAAGTCTTTGATGATAATACGCCGGGGGATATGGTCTTCCAGTACAAGAATGATGTTTTCCCCATGAGGAGTGATGTATATGGAATGCTCATAATCCAGATGCAGCAATGGTTTCAGGTACGCTTTCAGGTAGGTGAGCAACCATTCCCTGAGCGATATGCCGGACGATTGGGACAGGGCGCTGACAAGCGTATTTCCGTGATCGTCTACATAAAGCAGCGCCGCCATGGACATGGCCCGCTCCCCGGGCCTGAGATAGCGTGTCACGCTTTCCCTCCATAAGGCGCCAAGCATTTCATTGTATTGATATGGAATATCGTTCATCTCCTTGTAACGCGGGTGATGATAGGTGATCGCCGCTACCTCGCCGAGCATGTCCAGTCCCGACGCCCGCAGATACGGGTCTTCCCTGTAGAGTTTCCTGATCCATTGCGATATCCGGGGCGCTATGTACATGTGTTTTGGAATCAGTCCTCTGATATATCCGGTGTTCAGGATCGACAAGGCTGTTTTTACGTAGTGTCTGGCTGGGTCGCCGCTGTTGAGCATCGTGCGTACGCTTTGCTGCGGACTGTAAGTAAACTGACTGAATCCCAATGGTACAAGCAAATCGCCCGCGATGTCCGGAGCGAATTGAATCGCCACTTTATTGTTCCATTGCCAGGGGTGTACCGGAATAAAGACATACTTTCCTATGTCAAGACCTTTTTCCGCCAATATCCGGTGAAACGCGTCGAGCTGTTCAGCGCCTATTTCTTCCCTGTAGAATTCGTCTACCCGGATGGAGTCAATGGAGTAAAACGTCGCTCTGCCGGTATGCGCGGCCATCCAGAACAACCGACAATCCGACACGGTTTCCGGAGCGTAAGACAAATAATCGCTTTGGGCGAACCCCAACCGTCCTTTGTTGACAATAATCCAGGGATGACCATTCATCAGCCGCTCGATTTCCTGATGACTCATTCCGGCTACTTCCGAAGCCAAAGGTTTTCCCTTCGCTTTGATATACGCGTCGGCGTACAACGTATGCAGCAGCTCTTCGGTATACCGGGCGAGCGTGAAAGGGCGAATCCGGAAGGTATCGCTCATTTCGGTAAAAAACCGGGGAGCGTCCAGCGTAGGGTCGGGTTTTCCGTTTTCGTACCGGGTAACGCTTGACTTGACGATATGCCAATAGTCGAGCAGCCGGTGATAGGCGGAAAACGTGTAATATATATGGTTATGGTCGGTCCTGAGACGCATGTGGGTCAACCCGTCTTCTTCCCTGCCGGTTATCTCGGGTCTCGCGACTTGTTCGTGCGTCAGTTCCGCCAGGCTTTTGGCCAGCAGGTCCCGATTGACTTCCTGCCAGACAGTGTTGGTAAGGAATGAAGGAATATCTGAAGGATATGGAATCATGATGTGTTTTTTGGCGCGGATTAAATGAGTTCGGGAACTAACCTGGATGAAGAAAAGGCGGGCGTCTTATTTACCCCGAAGCGTTGAAAAGCGATACGCTGTTCAATCTGGTATACTTCCCGTCCGGCAAGCCGGTTGATAATATAGGAATTGCGGTAGGCGCCCATGCCGAGATCGGACGAAATAAGGCTATGGGAGCGCGTTTCGGCGTTTTGTACAAAGATCGTTTCGTCCTTGTCGACGCTGTAGCCGCGCTTTACCTTGAAGTGTCCGCCGCTCGCGCGCTCGATCCGGTGGCTGATTCCTTCCAGAAACGAAGGTTCGTGATACTTGTACCCGGTCGCCAGGATCAGGTGTTCGCAGTGTTCCGTAAAATGGGCGTTCTGATCTACTTCACGGAAATACATAGTATAGAGCCTGTCTGTTTCCTTCTTGACTTTTTCAAGCTGGCAGCTCGTCTGAATATGCACGTTGAGCGGTTTGCCGCCAACACTCATCTCGTACATCGTATCGTAGATGGAATTGATAAGGTCGTAATTGATACCTTTAAACTGGGACTTTTGCCGTTCGAGCATTTGTTCGCGGACTTCTGACGGCATCTCGTAGAAATAGTCCACAAAATCCGGTGATGTGAGCTCGAGTGTGAGTTTGGAGTACTCCATGGGGAAAACGCGATCCGGCCGGGTATACCATTTAAGTTCGGTTCCGCTTTTTTTATGCTGCAGCAGATCGTAAAATACTTCTCCCGCGCTTTGACCCGAGCCGATTACGGCTACGGAGGAGCTGTCAAGGATAGCCTCTTTCCGGTACAGATAGTCGGAAGTATGCAGCGCGTTGGGCATCTTTTCGGGGTTGATGAACTCCGGTATACTTGGCCGGGTACCGGTGCCGAGCACCAGTTTTTCGGCATAGTATACGTTGGTATAGGCCGTTTTGAGATTCAGTACCGCCACTTCATACAGATTGTCCTTGTATTCAATCGACACTACCTTATGGTGAAATTTGCAGTTGTCAAGCTGTCTGGCCACCCACTGGCAGTATAGGTTGTACTCTTTGCGCAGAACAAAAAAGTTTTCGCGGATGAAGAACTTATACAGGCGGTCCGATTTCTTCATGAAGTTCAGAAAGCTGTACGGGCTGGTGGGATCCGCCATGGAAACACAGTCGCACAGAAAAGGAGTCTGCAGGGTCGTGTGATCCAGCATGAGCCCGGGATGCCAGTTAAACTCTTCGTTCTGATCAAAGAAAATCGACGATACTTCCCTGACAGGTTGGAGCAGGGCGGCCATTCCCAGGTTGAACGGGCCAATCCCGATGCCAATGACGGAATATGTTTTCTTAGCTTGCATAATGTTAGACAGTTAGAGTGTTTTCAGCCGAGGGACTTACTTGTATATGTTCGCTATCGGGAAACTTTTCCCAGTACCACTCCCGGTAGCAAAAATTGAGATTGGCTTTTTTGTGAGGCATTTCAATCACTTTTTCTATCCGGAAACCTACGTGGATTTTGTTCATGATAGAGGCCATTGAGTCTGCCGAGCCTTCGCCTACCATCTTGCCTACCAGCGGCTCGGCGAATACATAATCGACCATGCTCCGGGTGGAAGGAGACGCGTACTTTTCGCGCGGGTCCGTAGAAGCGATAAACTGGTGCGTACCGTAGTCGGTAGGCAGCGCCTCATAATAGTCGGCCACCATGTCTCTGATAGCCCAGTAGATTTCCACGTTGAAGCCGGGCTTCCCGTTGACTTCGCCGATATAGCTGTGGGCCGCGTCTCCCGCGATCATTGTCCTGTAGTAGACTTCGAGCTGGCGTATAGGCCAGTTCATTTTCCATATTTTGATCGCGTGCGGTCTGTGAAACCATTCGTGGAGCATTTCAAGATCCTTGTCCACATCGATCGGGCGCAGACGGATGGTGGCGTCTTCTTTGGGAAAGTAGCGGGTATAGACCGCCTCGGCGCCTTCGGGATAGATCAGTTGGTCGGAAAAGAAGCGCTTGTGGAGCACATTGGGATAGTCGCTGTTCATCACCGCTTCGGGAGCCGCACCTCCGTCGATATCGCGGATAGCGGTAAGCAGATGCGCGCGGGTGGCCCAATAACGATTTTCGAGCACGTACGACGTAAATCCGTTGGGGCTGGCTGTATGGCATTTCATCGCTTCTTCATAAGTGATTTCGATGAGCGCTCTTTCTTCAATAAGTCCCGCTTCGCCAAACGCGGCGATCAGGCTCATGATATTGCATACGATCAGGTGATGGGAAAGAAGTATGTACAGGAAGCGGTCCGGAATAAATGTTTCCTTTTGTTTGGAAGACAACGCGGGTACCAGGCGACAAAGATTCTCCCGGTGATCTTTTCTGAAGAGATAGCTTTGATTGTCGCGAAGAAACAGGCGATTGGGAAAATAATCGTCGTCAAACTCGACAAGGAGATTTTGCTGGTGCGACTCGCAGATAAACCCGTATTTCTCGAACATGGTAACCGAAGATGAGAGAGCCAGCCGCGTATACTTCCTGAACCATTCGGCGGATGTTTCACGAACGCTTTTATCGCGGGCTTTGGCGGCTTGTTCGATGATCTGGGCGACGCGGGCTTTTTGACCCAATACCTCACCCTGGCATATGGAGGCGAGCAGACCGACGTTTTTCCGCGCGTTTTCGTTTTTAAAAGGATTTTCTCTGATAGAGGTATTAAACCCTTCTATGTTTTTTCCCTTGTACATGACGGCGATAAAGCCGGGATCACTTATAAAGCGTACGTCCGGATGATCGTTGTAAAAGCTTTTGCCGAGCGGAGTTTGTAAAAGCTGGCAGAAATCGTATCCGCGGTATAGTTCTGTCAGGTAATTGACTCTGACGGCGCTGGTGAGCTTGACGTGCAGCGAAAATTTCAGCATCCAGTCACTATGTTCGTTATAGACAGTGCGGACGGAAGATGTCGGCGTATATTGAGGGCCGGCGGGTCCCAGATCGATCAACAGGTCTGCTTCCATCATTTCTCTGACATCGTCCCGCTGAAGGAGGTATTCGCCTTCCCATGGATGGGTCGGCACTACTTTCCATTCAGGATGCTCCATAATCTGGTTGTACGCCGGCGCGTTGGTCCCGGGCAGGTATTTAAGGAGCTCTTCCTTATATACCTGGGTAAATTTTTTTTTTCTCCAGGCTTTCCTCCAGTACACAATCCGGGTGAATCAGGAAATAGCGCAACTGAAACTGACTGTTGTTTTCGGGAGAGTATTTTTCAATGTCCTCCTGGCTAAATCCCTGCCTGCTTTTGGTCAGAGGATGAAAGACGTGCCCCGCCACAAGTTTTTGCTCCGCTTCGATGAAACTCAGACTCGCCGCGTTGACCTGGTTGTTCGTAGTCGTGAAGTACCGGAGATAATAAGCCAGGTTTTTTACGCTGGTCCCCAGGCGCTCGTGAATATTCGCGGCGTTTACATCCTTGTAGAGGCGGCGGGCTTCTTCGATTACGAGCTCCAGAAACCGGCTGCTGTCGATATCGCTGATTTCGTCCGTTTCGGTATGGCGTTCGAAAGCGGGGAAATAGTATTGGTGATTGGAAGCCTCTGAGCGATAACGGACAGGAACATATACTTCGGTATGGTTGGCCTGAAAATCAAATTTCAGATGAAGATCGGCCGGCGAAGCTTTGATACGAACCGCCAGAGCGGGATCGAACCTGGGAACGCCCTGGTAAAACTGCCTGTTGGGAAGTTCCCGATACGCGTTGTTGATGAGTATGGTAAAGTTGATTTCTTCGGCGGTTTGATAAAAATCAGTTGGCATAGTCAGCGTTTTTTCCATGGTGTTTAATTTTTTGCAGAATATTCTGAATGTTGTTTTCGGTTGTCAAAGGATTGATGATGGTAAACTTGAGATAGAACTTGCCTTTGACTCTGGTACTGGCTACCAGAACTTCTCCGCTGAAAAACAGCGTTTTTTTGATATGCTGATTCAGCGCGCACGCGTCTACTGGCTTATTTCCGGAAGGGAGATAGCGAAATACCAGCGCGCCCAGATCGGAATCGTTCAGCAGTTCGAAATCCTTATCGCTTCGGATAAGCCGGGCCGCGGCGCGGGTTGTTTCAATCATGGTATCGGTATATTCTCCAAGTCTTCGCTTGCCGGTCAGGCGCAGGGTAAACCAGAGCTTGAGCGCGTCGAAGCGGCGGGTGCTCTGAGTGATTGACTTGTTGATCTGAGCGGGCAGTTCTTCGTAGTTCTGCTCGCTGGGATTGAGGTAATCCGCGTGATGTTTTATAATCAGCAGATCCTGTTTATTTCTGACCAGAAACGCGCTGCCGCTGATCGGCTGAAAAAATGATTTGTGGTAATCAACTGTTACGGAATCCGCCTGCTCTATTCCCTGGAGCAGGTATCTGTATTTATCCGATAGCAACAGCCCGCATCCGTAGGCGGCGTCGACATGGAGCCATATGGAATATTTGGCCGCTATCCGCGCGATCGCGCGCAGCGGGTCCAGGTTGCCAAAATCGGTCGTACCGGCGGTGGCTACAATGGCGATGGGCAGATTGCCCGCCTGGAGCTCCTGGATGATAGCGTCTTCCAGACATTCCGTATCCACGCGAAACTCATGGTCCGTGCTCACTTTTACTATAGCCTGCTCACCCAGTCCCAGCAAGGCCGCGTTTTTCTGATTGCTGAAATGCGACTGATCGGATACAAAAATCCTGAACCGGGATGATTCCGGAGGGTTGCCCAGCGTCTTGACGGAATGATTCAGGTGACCGTACGCGTAGTGATCCCTGGCCAGCAACAAGCCCATAAGGTTGCTTTGAGAACCTCCCGCGGTGAATATGCCGTCGCAGTTGTCGCTGTAGCCTATCTGCCGGCCTGTCCACTTGAGCACTTCGCGTTCGATAAACGTACCTCCCGCGCTCTGGTCATAGGTATCCTGAGAGGAGTTGATGGCGCTGACCAGTATTTCCGCGGCCAGGGCGGGAATGAGCACAGGGCAGTTCAGATGCGCTATGTATTCCGGCAGGTGAAACGCGGTCGCGTGATCGACATAAAGCCGCTGTACTTCATCAAAAACCTGATCGTAGTTTTCGAGTGGCGTATCGAGATCAATCGGATCAAACCGGGCTTTTAGCGCGGCGGGTTTGATGCCGCTAAACGGCTTTTGGGTATTTTTCAGGAATGAGCAGACGCGGTCTACCGCTTTCAGAATGGCTTGCCGATATTCCTCGGCGGAGCCCTCATAAAAAATATGAGCAAACCGATCCTTGTCGGGAAAAACTTCCCGCTCCATTTCCAGAACTTGATTTTTCATGGGAATATTAATTTTAAGTACCTAATTGGATTGTCGCTATGTTATTCAAAAATGATGGTCTTCTCCCGGGCTGGTGTTCTCCTTTTGTAAATGTCTCCCGGGCCGGAAGAGCGATACCCCATATAGAAGATCCCCAGAGACTGTTCGTTTTCCCGGAGCCCAAACTGTTTCAGATAGTCGATAGCGCCGTCGACCGTGCTCCAGTAGCCGCCGAGGCCATATGACGTACAGGAGAGCGCCAGATTCTGTACCGCGCAGGATACGGCGGCGATTTCTTCCCATTCGGGAAGAGTGATACCGGCGCTTCGGGTCATAACTACGCCGATGAGGCAGGACGCCTGACCGGGATAATTGAGCAGATACCGGTATTTCTCTTCAAAATCCTTGGGAGACAGCCTGCTTTTGTAATATTCCGCGTAGTAGTCAGCCAGATATCGCCCGAAGTCTTTCAGGTACTTTTCTCTGAAGACCATAAAGCGCCATGGCTCCGTCATCTTATGCGTAGGCGCCCAGGTAGCGTTGGTCAGTATTTCAAAGAGTACTTCATCAGGTACAGGGCGCCCGTCAAATTCGTCCGCGTATACGCTGCGGCGCTCTCTGATAAGCATCGATACCGCTTCAGGATTGGCTGTTATGGATGTGTATTCGGATGATATGCCTGCTGTCATGACTGTCCGGGATTTTTTTTCTGGTTTTACAAGGTTTGAAAGTCCTGTACCGTCTGGGTAGCGGAAGTATGACGCTTTTCGCGGAAAGCGGCCAGCGGATTTTTTAATGTGCCGACATACTGTAGTCCGGTGAGCGCGTCCGCGTCTCCCGTGTTGACCATCTGCTTGTGATCGCGCAGTTGAAGACGGTTGAGGCAGGATCTTTTAAATTCATCGGCAAACAGGTCAAACCTCCTGTATTTTTCTTCATATTGGGGATGCGCGTCCTGATACCTCTGAATGTTTTCCGCTACCAGCCGCCAGAACTCATGTTCGGGTAGCTGGCAATGCTCGCTCAGTATTTCGGAGAGGAAGCGAAAATACCCATCCATGATATCGACCAGGATGTTGAGTACCCGGATCTCGTCCGGCACATGAGTACATACGCGGCGGGCTTTTTCCGGCATGTCGTAGTATTCGCCAAAGACACAGATCTCTTCGGAAATATCCTTGATAATGATCCGTACAGGCTGGTGGTTTTCCAGAACCAGCAACACATTTTCGCCATGCGGCATAAACGTGAGGTCATAGGCGTAGAAGCAATGCAGAAGTGGGCTGAGGTAGCGTTGAAGATACCGGCTCAGCCAGTCTTCGGGGGATAGGCCGGAAGCCAGGATCAGATGTTTTATAAACGCTTCGCGCTGGTGGTCCACATGCAATAGCGCCGCCATCGTCATGACTTGCTGACCAGGCGATAGGACGGAAGCGGGGCTTTCCCGCCAGAGGGCGGCGAGCATTTTGTTGTGCGGAAATACAGTCCCGAATTCTTCGAAATAGGAATGTCTGAAACCGACAGCCGCCACCTCGCGGATCATGGTGAAGCCGGTCGCCCGGATATAGGGATCGTCTTCCAGTAGTTTTTTTATCCAACTGGTTACCGATGGTGTACTATCCATAAAGTAAGGACTCATGCCCCGGACAAATCCCATGTTGAGGATGGAGAGCGAAGTCTTGACGTAGAATTTTTCCGGGTGGCTGAGGTTGTAAAGCGTGCGGAGCGATTGCTGTGCGGAATATTCATCCGAGGTATAGCCCAGCGGAACAAGCTTTTGGCTGGCTATGTCGTCGGCGAAAAGAAGGGCGATCTTATTGCGCCATTGCCATGGGTGTACCGGCATATATACATAATCCGCCGGATTGAGATTTTTTTGTCTGAGCACCGCGTCAAACCGCGCCATGGTGGCTTCGCCCAGCTCCCTTGATAAAAGTGTTTTATAGGGAAGCTCTTCTATGGCGCTGTATCCGGCTTTACTTTGATGACCGGCGATCCATACCAGCCGGATCTTCTGATCCGCTTCGGGACTATAGCGGATGTAATCGTCGGCGTCGAAGCCGACGCGTCCATTGTTGGCGATAAAGGAAGGATGTCCCTTGCTCATAGCGTGTTCGATCGCCTGAAAATTTTCATGGATCAGTTGATCGGAAGGAAGCGCTTCTTTCGCCCGGATAAAGGCGAAGCTGTACAGCGTACAGATGATCTCCTCCAGGTAATCCGGCAATGACTCTTTTTTTATACCAAGATCATTTTTAAATTCTAAAATAAACCGGACGGCGTCCAGTTCGGTTTGGAGGTTGTCCGACCATTTGCTCAGAGAGCCTTCGCGGATATGCCAGTGGTTGAGCGATCGCTTTTGAGCGAGAAACCGGTATTCGATCTTCGCGTTTCCGGGCGCCGTCAGGGTATAGGTTTGCCAGGAACCGCCTGATCCCGCGCCCGCCGGCTCTATGACCGATTCGTGCGCCAGTTCGCTGATCATTTTGTAAATCAATGTTTGATGAGCGTATCGCCACGCGTATGGCTGAAGGTGCTCCGGACAATTCAATGTTGTATTCATAGTGAGATAAAAACGCTTGTTGACGATCTGATCAAAGCTGTATAGCTGTTACAAAAATATTCTCCCTGGCCTCCGGGGGCAATCGCTTCTTGCTGGTATTGATAGGGTAGGGCGCTGGTAATTCTTTATACCATTATTCTGGTACGCGTTCGGGCTGAAGTACCGCGGAACGCGAACGCCATCGCTTGATACGCTGATCGATAGCGTGTTTGTTCACGCGGATGAAGGATTGAGTCGCGGGTTGTTTGATCGCTGAAAAGCGTCGTGAAAGACTACAAGAGGAGGGCGCTTCGGGGGGGAGCGGGATAAGAGGCGAAAGCGATTTAGTGGTACAGCGTGGCCGAGGTTTCGCCCGGATGTACAAAACCTTTTTGCAAGGCCACATGACATAGTTCGGCTACGGAATGCACGTTGAGCTTTTTCATGATGTTGCGGCGGTGCGTATGTACGGTATGTGGGCTAAGATGAAGTTCCGCGGCGATTTCCTTATTCGTCTTTCCTCTTACGATAAGGCGTATGATTTCGGATTCGCGGCCGGTAATACATGGGACGCCGCAAGTGATCCTGGACGACGCGGCGCGCTTTCTGTCGGCGAGCAATACATCCAGGATGAATGAACAGAAAAACTTTTCACCTCTGATAGCCGAGTTGATAGCGCTGTAAATGTCTTTTTTTCCGCATTCCTTGGTAAGGTAGCAGTAGACGTTGAAATCGAGCGAGCGTATGATATTCCATTCTTTCTCCTGGCTGGAAATGATGATTACCTTGCATTGGTTGTTGACGGAAAGCGACAGGCTTAGCTGATCGGGGTCGAAATAGTCCGGGTTGTAATCCAGAATCAGGATATCCGGTCTGAAATCGGTTAGTAATTTCTTTAGCTCCGAGGTATCGCTGGCTTCTCTGACCTGGTAGTCGATACAAGGGTCGGCTGTCAACAGACTTTTTACTCCTTCTCTGAAGACTGGTTGTGGATCCGCCAGTATAACGCGCAGATTTTCTGAAGGCATAGGTTGTCTCTTCTGTTTTAAAAATAGTTCCATGACCGCTAGGGGCTAGGGCGAAAAAGTGGATGAACCGCGACAGGCTTCGCTTACTTCAGCTTATCTCGATAGCGGTGTGGCGTGATCCGCTATCGAGTCACGGCCCGTAATAAACTTCGTGATCCGGTGGTAAAACGATCGGATTTCCGGGACGCCTTTTTAGGAAGGTCCTGAGATGGAGGAGGCGCGTTTTGCCGCGTAATCATGATGCCAGTGCTTTTTGATAAAAAATCTCTACCAGCAATATTATGTCTAATTTATAATCAATCCAAATATGCTTTGTTGTTTATTAACACGTGTTGATGGGTAAATAAGCCTAAATAGCCGCGTGTTCTTTATGTTTTATCGCTATTAGGCTTATTTGCCTATTGTTTTTTCATGTATATATATTGCTTATCTACGATATATAGTTAAAACCAAATTATAGCAATAGATATCAGCTTTTATAAAATTAATCTAAATAGATATTGACATATATATGTCTTGCGCGTACTTTTGAATCATGCCGTTAAGCGGCGATGAGTATTTAGTCAAACATATTTATTGTATATGCATCTTCTCTTTTGCGCCTCTATAGGCGCGCGTTATTTTGGTGATTGTATATAGTAACCGGTCATGCTGAAAATGAGATCAATGTTTTTGAGATCCGTATTTTTATTCTGTCTTATCTGGATAGTATCTCTGTCGGGAGCCTGGGGGCAATATCGGACAGGAAAACTACAGGGGAAGGTCGTCGACGAAAAAGGCGGCGCGATACCCTTCGCGTTTGTAACGCTGGACTCTACCACGCTGGGAACGATGGCGGATGAACATGGCGACTACCTGTTGAGTGGTATCGAGCCGGGACGATATAAGGTTACGGCCAGTTCGATGGGCTATAGTCCGCGAACCAGAACGGTACAGATTGTCGATAGTGGCGTCGTGTCGCTGCATTTTACTCTGCTGGAGACAGTGGAACAAATGGACGCGATCGTGTTTACCATACCCCAAACCGAAACACAAAAAATAAAAGCGTCGGGTTTTCAGGTGGAGGCCATCAATACCAGACCTATGGTCAATCTCTCCGCGGACGTCAACAAAGTATTAAGTTCGACAGCCGGAGTTCGGATACGAGAAAACGGGGGGCTGGGCTCCGGATTCAGCTTCTCGCTCAATGGCTTCTCCGGCAATCAGATCCGCTTCTTCCTGGATGGTATCCCCATGGACAATTTCGGGTCCTCGTTGACTTTGAACAATATTCCCATAAACCTGGCCGAACGTATTGAAATATACAAGGGAGTCGTGCCGGTGTGGCTGGGTTCGGACGCGCTGGGAGGCGCTATCAATATTGTGACCAACCGGCAGTTCAGGAATTTTCTGGATGTTTCCTATTCTTACGGGTCGTTTAATACGCGCCGGTCATCGGTCAATTTCGCCGTCACGGATTCCGCTACCGGTCTGACGGCGCGAGGTAATCTGTTTCAGAACTATTCGGACAACAACTACTGGGTAGAAGTAGATGAAATAATCGATTACTCCTTTACAGAGCGAAAAATACGTGTCAGAAGATTTCACGACACCTACAAGTCCCAGTCAGCTATTCTGGATTTTGGAGTATTGGGCCGGAAATACGCGGATCAACTGCTTGTGGGGATAGTAGTATCGGGTAGCGACAAGGAAATACAGACCGCGGCTACCATGGAAAGGGTATTTGGAGAACGGCGTCAGCTTAGTTCTACTCTGATGCCTACATTTAAGTATCAGAAGAAAGATCTGTTTGTAAAAGGTCTTGATCTGAATACGTACGCTTCCTACAACTTCGGGCATGACCAGACTGTCGATACCGCCAGGTCCAGAGTCTACATGTGGGATGGCAGCCAAAGGTACAAGCCGAGCAACGGAGAAAGCGCCTATACGATGTACCGGTATAGCGACAACCAGCTATTGCTCAATACGAATCTGAGTTATGTTTTTTCTGAAAATCACGCGCTCGTAGCCAATTATACCTTCAACCGTTTTGACCGGAAAGGAGAAGATGAAGTAAATCCGAACAATCAGCTATACCGTAATCCTCAGATTGTCAGCAAATCGATCATAGGGCTGGGTTATCGTTTCGATTGGAAGAAAAGACTTACCGTCTCGGCTTTCGCCAAACAATACCTTATGAGTGGCCAGGCGCGTTATATGACGGATGTATATACGTACCGTACCTGGAACAAAAAGGATCTGGGCAGGCGGCATTCGGGCCTGGGACTGGCCGCCCAGTGGACCATCCGTAAGGGCTTGCAGGCAAGGGCTTCCTATGAAAACGCCTATCGTTTGCCGGAAGGCTGGGAACTCTTCGGTAACGGAGTCAATCTGATTGGCAACGAGCATATTGAATCGGAGAAGAGCCGGAACTTTAACCTGGGCTTAAGTTATCGGATAAAGATAAAGGAGGCGCACAGGCTTTTGCTGGAAGGAGGCCTCCTGTACAGAAGAGCGGAGGATTATATCAGAGAGGAGGTCGGGATGCCTAACTCTGAAGTTATTAACGAACCCGCTATAGAAGTCGCCGGACTGGACGCCAATATACGGTATGAGTATAAGGATCGGATCCGTCTGTCCATGAACGGCACCTGGCAGAATATTATCAGTCTGGATCAGTACGACTCTCATGGAAATGAACTGGATACCTATCTGAACAGAGTGCCCAACGTCCCCTATCTTTTCGCCAACGCGGATATTACTTTTCAGTTTCATGACCTGAGCTCCGCAAGAGACCTGCTGGCCTTTGGCTACAGGGTGAGTATGGTCGACGAGTATTTTCTGAAGTGGGAGAGCTATGGCGCCCGGGATAGTAAGCTCATTATCCCGAGGCAGTATTCTCACGCTGTCCACGCGACTTATTCATTAAAAAACAGCCGCTATAACATCAGTGTCGAATGTACGAATCTTTTTGACGCGAAACTGTATGACAATTTCAGGCTGCAGAAGCCCGGACGGGCTTTTTATGTCAAGCTGCGCTATTTCCTGAGCAAAATCTAATCTATAAATCATAAATCCAATAATGAAAACACAATTTATTAAATGGGGTATTGGTCTGACCTTCGCCTCGTTATTGCTTTCAATAAGCTCTTGCAGAGAAAAGAAAAAGGACGAAGTAACCATAGAGGTAGAAGACGGGATCACGGGCGAAACCAAAGGATCCTATGTACTGGCGGTGCGGTCAAAAGGAAGTCAGACGGTGGCCAGCGATTATCTGATATCTACTGATACATTGATGTCGGGCGAGCTGTCCATTGTGGGTAACGGGATAGAGCAGACAGGTTACCATTTTTATCAGCAGACGGGAAAATACCTGACGACGGTTACCTATACGGATGTCAATGTGGGTACCATCTACAAGATGAATGAAGACAAGCAGCTTACGCGGCATAAAAGATTTACTATTGATCGTCTCCACTTGTTTCAGGATATAAACGAAAGAGAGTTTTTGGCGGTCAACATTCCCTTTAAGGTGGCGGGAAACAATTACGGTACTTTTTATCAGGTGAACGCGGAAACGGGAACTGTGACGCTCAAAGGAAAGGTAAACCTGTATACTCCTACCAATGGAATGGATGAGCAGGCTGTATTTTCCGGTATGACGCTAAGAGGAGATAAATTGTTTGTCCCGTTTTTCCCGATCGCGGACAGCGACTTCAACTCTACGCATACCGATACCGCGTATGTGGCGGTTTACTCCTGGCCAGACCTGGCGTATGAAAAAAGAATCACCGACGACAGGACAGGACCAATCGGGTCATACGCTTCTCAGGGTCATATATTTACTACGGAAGACAACGATATCTATACCGTATCTCCCTGTTCATACTCTACAGGAGCTTCCCAGGAAACCAGGCCTTCGGGAATTTTGCGGATCAAGGCGGGCGAAACAGAGTTTGACAAAGGGTATTTCCTTAACATCGAAGAGCTGAGTGGCGGATTTAAAGTATGCAATACTTACTATCTGGGTGGAGGTAAAGTTCTGGCCAGCATTTTTACAACAAAGCATACCTTTGCCGATCGCTGGGCCAGAGAAGACGTGAAGCTGGCGATTATCGACCTGTTTGGGAAAAGCCTTACCTATGTAACGGGTGTTCCTGTTCATTATGGAGGGGTAACTGGCATGTACAACAATCATTTGATGGTTGACGACGGCAAAGTCTACATTAAGATCAATAGCGCCGAAGGGCTGTATATGTATGAAGTAGATCCTGGCACCTATACCGGAACCCGGGGAGCCAAAGTAGTTGGCGAAGAGATTTACGGAGTTTTCAATTTGAAGTAGTATATTGTTTTTTCTTGTACTAAATAGGGTTGAGCCTGTCCCGGATCCGGGACAGGCTTTTGTGTTGAATCAATGGCAAGATCCCTTGGTTTCTCAGGCGCGGATCCCGATGGAGGCTGATAGATCAGCCTGTCGGCGATGGTCGGAATAGGGCGCGCCGGATCAAATGAAAGGGGAATGGGGATAGGAGCGCGCGATGTTTTTTAGGCTATTTAATAAGCAGCTTGCAACCGACGCCGAGAAAAAAGATATCCCTTATTTTCATTGTCCGCCTGTTGGGAAAATAGCTCGATATATACAAGTCGTTGGTATTGGCTTCCATATAGAGAGCGACTTTATCTATCCGGCCGGGCCCGGAGTCCAGGGTAAGCTGGGTGCCGAAAAACACGTGCGTACGCCTGCTCCTGTTCCACCAGTAATAATCTTTGGGATATTGTTGATCCCATGTCAGGCCGAGATTTTTTCCAAAGTTCTGGCATAGGAAGGCGCCGATCTGTACCGGTTGCCAGTAGAGCTCCGGGGTGATGTCTACCCTCAGTGGGTTTACACTGAGCTTGAGGGAAAGAGAATGATTGGCGTCGCCTCCAAACGCCGGCGTGTAGCCATACATCAGTCCCAGCTCCAGGAGTTGTTTTTCGCTTGTTTTGGCGATACCGACCGATACGAGTCCTGTACTTCCGGCGTATTGCGCGTTAAGAGTCGTATAAGGAATCAGCTCTTTCAGGCGGTTCTGCGCCCGAGCGGGTAGCAGGCTGACGAAAATACATATCAATCCGGTAGCTATTCGTCTTTTCATGATCTGATGCTCAGTATGAAACAAGTTCTTTTATAATCGCGCCGCGAACCAGCTTTAAGAGTACAAACTCACTTTGCTGCACCCCGTTGGAAGTCATATACCGGACATGGTCGTCGTACGCGAACATGTCGGAAGTATTGTGCCAGTGTCCGTACAGGGACAGAATAAAATTGGACCTGGAAGCGAAAAGGTCTTTGTAGGGTTCTTCCAGATTTTTATCAAAATCAACGTCGTATGGAGGCACATGCGCGATTCCGACAAACCATGAAGCGGTCGTATCCTCGAGTTGCTCGCCCAGCCACTGGAGATCGGGAATACTACCATTGAAATTGTATTCGCGCCCGTTGGTATCGTGCACCAGAAACTTGTATCCCTTGTATTGGAACGAGAAGTTTTTCTCGCCAAATATTTTTTCGTACAGGAGCCCGTTGTTGGCCGTGAAGTCGTGGTTGCCGATAGCGCATATGTATGGGATATTCAGATGCCGCAACCGTTCATAGATCCAGTTGTACTCTTGTAGCAGGCCAAAATCGGCGATATCGCCGCTTAGTACCAGAAAATCGATACCGGGAATGGTATTGACCTTTTCTACAAGCCGATGGAGCTGATCGTAGAAACGTTGCGGGTCTCCGGAATACGCGATGGTGACGGTATCGCCGGAGTATTGGCCTCCCGCGGACAAAAGCCGCTCCACATTCCGGCGGTTTAGTTCCCGGGGCATATCGGGTATAGAGGTCTGATAGGGACTGTACTCAAACTTGTCGCATCCTGACTGGAGCATGATCAGGAATAAGGATATATGTACAATATGGAGTATATGGCGCATGGGAGATGTTTCTACAACGCGAATACCATCTTTAACCAGAATATCCGGCATAAAGTTGGGATGAAACATGAATGATCCGCTAGCGCGAAACTGGGGTATAACGCTTAGGAATAAAAGTAGCTAAATTCGGTATAAC
The DNA here is from genome assembly GCA_023391415.1 of Bacteroidota bacterium. Classification (GTDB taxonomy): domain Bacteria; phylum Bacteroidota; class Bacteroidia; order Cytophagales; family Cytophagaceae; genus SpSt-227. The sequence continues at coordinate 37,023 of JAEWAY010000015.1, forward strand.
ATGCCGATTTTACGGTTGGCCGCCGCCGCTGCCGGAAGCGGGTGAACTAAACAATCAGCCATCGCCGGATGTATCCCCCGTGAGCGACTGGCGGTACGCTCGGGGAGAAAGCCCGTACGCGCGTTTGAAAAACTTGCTAAAGAAGGTCGGATCGCAGAAGTGGAGACGGTACGAAATTTCCGATATGGTAAGGCTGGTGCTTTCCAGGAGATGTTTGGCCTCCAGCGCGTTTAATTCGGCGATGATCTGTCCCGCCGTCTTTCCCGTCAGCTCCTTGGCGGTTTCGGACAAATATTTGGAGGTCACAAAGAGCCGGTCGCTATAAAAGGAAAGATCGCGTTGAGCGATATGATGCTCCAGTACCAGTCGCCTGAAATTCATTATCAGCTCCTCTTTGCGTCCATACTGATAGCGATCCGCGATGTGCTTGCGCCCGATCGTGGCTGTCTCATATATCGTTTCCACAAAGGAAAGATAGAGTAGTTCATGCCCGAACGGACGTGAAGCCGCTTTTTTCGATCGCTTCCATAATTGACTGATCAGGTGTTGGTAGAGTTTTCCTTCACCCCCGGTTAATGGCCATACCGAATGATACGCGGAACTGAAAAAGTTCAGATGTTCCTGAGAACGCTCGTCCGGAACCTTGTGTTTCAGAAAATCCAGCGTAAAGCTAAACCCTTCAAAGGCGCTTCCTTCGCTTATGGAAATTAGTTTTCGCGTAGTAGCCGGACTGGTAATGACCAGTTGATTGGCTGATACCACATGGGTATTGGAGTCGAGCGCGATGACCAGGTCGCCTCCAACGACCCGGATAATGGAGAAAAAGTCAGTGCGGAAGGCCGAGTTCGGAAAACCGGGGGAAGTACCGTTCCGCGAAAGATGTTTACTTCGGAATACCTGAAAATGCTCCGTACCCGCGTATTCATTTTGTGCGAGGAATAGATGGCGCGTATCGCTGTGTCTGAGTATGTTTTTGAACCTGGACAAGTGAAAAGTCTTTGCCGCGTGATGTATCAGTCTGTAATCAATGGTCTGTAGTTGTCAGAACGTACAGGTATACGCGTTATTTTCCGGAACCCGCCGTTTAACCAACATTTGACTACGAGACCGAAATGACGGATACGCGGTTTCCGTTCACCAGACAGGATGATAAAGGAAGTATTTCCGGTCCTTTTTTCTATCGCTCAGACGCTTAACGACCCCCGGAATCCTCTGGCTCCATAGTACGATTCGGCGCCATTGTGGTATACGAAGACGTGACCGTAGCGCCAGTCTCCAAAGATGGCTCCGCCGAGTTTTCTGATATCAGCCGGCGTTTCTATCCAGCTCGACGTTTTTGTGTCGAATTTTCCGAGTCGCTGCAATGCCCGATATTGCTCTTCCGATAAAATTCCGATACCCATTTCAGCGGCCATGCCTAGCGCGCTGTGTTGGGGTTTATGTTCTTTTCTTGACTCCAGGGCTTCCGGATCGTAACAAACACTTCTGCGGCCTTTGGGGCTTTCCGCCGAACAATCATAAAACAGGTATTCGCCGGTTTTTTTATCATAACCAACGACGTCCGGCTCGCCGCCGGTGACTTCCATTTCGTTGAGCGACCAAAGTTTTTCAGGGTTCGCTTCCAGTTTCGCTTGTACGCCGGCCCATTCCAGATCTTGATGACGACGCGTGTTTTTCTCGAAACGGGTTTTCAATATTCTGAATAACTCGTCGCGTTGTTCCGGAGATAACATCTTTTTATCGCTGTGCATGTCGTTTTATGTTTTGTTTGATAATAGGCGCGTTTATCCTCTCAGGCCGGCGGCGAGATCAGTCCCGGAGCCCGCCTGAGAGACGCGGCGAGTTTTTTCCCAGGCTACGTTCCAATGGAGCGATTAGTTTCATACGAAGCTCTTTCACTCGCTATCGCGGGTCCTGGTCGCTTTCAGAGCAATTTATATCTGTTCATTAGCCCCGACCAGACTCATTTTCCTATCCGCGGGTCTGAAATACCACGATACTATGATCAGCGTCAGAAGCAATAGCGAAGGAAAGAGTCCGGTCATGGGATCGCCCGACGCGATATGGGAAACCGCGGCGCTCGACACGACAAAGAAAAAGCCGGCGTAAGCCCACTCCTTTAATAAGGGAAATCCGGGAATAAGCAGGGCCGCGACGCCCAAAATCTTCCAGACGCCCAGTAAAGTCAGAAAATAGACCGGATAACCCAAACGGGTAATATTGTCTACTTCCTCTTCCATTTTGATAAGCTGTACTATGCCACTGGACAGCATGCCTAGCGCGAGCCAGATGGTGGAAACCCAATAAGTGATTTTATTTCGCCTGGTCATATCTGGGAATGTTTTATACGTTATTTTAATTTACTTACGACTTTTTGCAATTGGTCATGGGCCATGCTTATGCCTTGAGCGAAAGGCAAGGCGAGTATCTGGTCCCTGAGCGCGACGGTTCGGAATACTATATGCATAGTAAGTTTGCTGGTATCGTCGCTGAGTTTGTCAAATTCCAGAAACTCGAGTTGAGCGTCAAAAGGCGCGTTTTCCATTTCAAATGTCCGGATTATTTTCCGGTTCGGGACAAAATCATGGATTACCCCATGTGCCTGGAATACCACGTTTCCCTGAGGGTCGCTTGTTTGAAACCGCCAGCCGCCATGCTTTTTGTTTTCCAGCTTCAGTACTTTCGTGTTCATCCACTGCTCAACGATTTCAGGCTCCGCGTAAGCTTTAAAAAGTAGTTCCAGCGGCAAGTCAAACTCCCTGGTTATGGTCATGTCCTGCTTGCCGTCTTTGGCGTCGATCTTTGTTTTTCGCTCCATATTTATGATTTATATTTTTTCATGATGGCTTCCAGCTTATTAAACCGCTCATCCCACATCGCTCGGAAGGGTTCAATAAAGTCCGCTACTTCCTTTATCTTTTGAGGATTTAAGTGATAATAGATCTCTCTGCCGTTTTGCTCTTGCTCCAGCAGTTCGCACTCCGTGAGGATCTGCAGGTGTTTTGAAACAGTGGGCCGGGCCGTGGCGAAATTAGAGGCTATGGCGCCCGCTGTCATGGATTGAGTGGCTACCAGCAGCAATATGGCCCTTCTTGTCGGATCCGCTATGGCCTGAAATACGTCTCGTCTTAAATTCATCGTGTAGCTATTTGACTACAAATATATGTGTAGGTATTTGACTACGCAATAAAATCCCGATTTTTTCTACGGGATGGAAAGTTTGTTTTTCTATAACGTAAATCGTCGATAAGATAATGATATGAAAGTGAATTGACTGAGTGATATTTAGCGGGAGTGGATTTTCTCGGGTATACCCGTTTTATAGAAATAAAAAGCTCCGCCGCGGGAGCTCTTTATTTCTTACCCGCTTCTGTCGCCGGGTGTAGTTGTGTGCTACATGGTCATACCGCCGTCCACGGCGATCGCCTGACCTGTCAGATGTTTGGCTTGCGATATGAAGAGCACGGCCTCGGCGATATCGTTCGGAGTTTGATCGATCCCTTGCGGAATAAGCGTTTTTTTGTTGCGTTCCCAGGACTGCTCTTCCGTTTCGCCTTTCTTCTTCCAGCGATCGGCGATACCGCCCTCGCCGCGCCACATGCCTGTACCCACGATCCCGGGGCAAATCGCGTTGACCGTAATACCGGTTTCCGCTACTTCTCTAGCGATGCTATTGGTAAATCCAACAACGGCGAATTTGGACGCCACATAATGCGAAAGATGGGCCATGCCCATTTTGCCGGCCACGGACGCTGTGTTGATGATGGCTCCGGAACCCTGAGCCTTCATGATTTCCAGCTCCGCCTTGACGCATATGTATACGCCTTTGGCGTTTACCGTCAAAACTCGATCCCATTCTTCCGGCTCGATTTCCTCTATGCCGCCGATGCCTACCACACCCGCGTTGTTGACCGCGACGTCAAGTCTGCCAAACGCGTCTACCGTTTTCCTCAACGCCAGCCGGACAGACTGGAGATCGGCGACGTCTACTACCAGACCCAGAGCTTTCGCGCCTTGCTCTTCAATCGCTTTAATCGTTTTATTTAAAAACTCTTCCCTGATGTCCGCTACGGCTACCGCGGCCCCTTTTTTCGCGAACTCGACCGCGATGGCTTTGCCGATGCCTCCGCCGGCGCCTGTTATGAATACGACTTGGTCCTTTAGATTTCCCATAGTTTATAACATTAACTTTTCGTTTTGTTGTCCAATAGTCCGGTCATCAATGATCCGCTGTTGTAACCAATATTCCAACAAAAAGTTGCGCGGGAGGACGCTCGGACGCTTTCGCGTTTTTAGTCTGTCGCTTTGTGAGTAATGTCCGTATTCGGCGTTCTTTGTAAAGCATCATCCAGGGTTTGATCGCCTGTAAGCATATCGCCGGTCACTTTTTTTCGCGATTTTCTGATGATCCGGCCACATGGGTCATAATACATTCGGTACTCTTCCTTGTAAGAGTCGGCGGCTTTGTTCATGTCGAGACCTTCATATATCAGGTATTTAAATATCAGCAGGTCGTTTTGATAATATTCGTAGGAGTAAGAGTTTGAATAATAGCCACCCTCCCCGGAGCCTTTTCTTACCTGGGATACTATGCCGAGCTGATCGTTCAGGTAATAGATGGTTGAATGGAGTTCATCAGGCTCATGGCATCCGATTTCCGTTCGTTGACTGAATACATAATCAAAATCGGAATGATGGAGGGATGTTAAGTACGCGTACCTGGCTTTTATTTCCGCTATTACTTTGCTGGTATCTATTGAGTAATCGCTTGATTCACATTCAGTACAATCCTGCGCGTAAGAAATATGTCCCTGGATGAAGAGGCATAGAAAAATCGAATAAAGAAGTTTGTTCATGAGCCGCTTTGATTGAGACTCCCGTGCCGGCTAGCCCCATATTGGTATAAAGATCGTGATTTTTCTCCTTCGCGCGTCTCCTTGTTCAGTCTTAGCGCCATATATTTTTTTTCATCCGATAGGGGTACAGGCTCAAAATAGTGTCTGCTACATAAAGCGCGCTGAAAATGTACTACCCAATATTATAAATGAATAACCTATGTATGCCAGAATAAGGCTGTTTTTAGCACTATGCGTGATCGCTTCCGCCGGCTTCGCGCAGGACGGGCGGATTACTTCTTCCATCAGGGGAAAAGTTCTTGATCTAGACTCCGAGGCGCCGGTTCCTTTCGCCACGGTGACGCTGGCGGATACGGAGCCGCCGATAGGAACTTTTTGCGATGAATATGGAAATTTCGAGCTGACCAATGTGCCTGTGGGCAGGCATACGATTCAGACGTTCATGCCAGGCTATGAGCCCGCTACAATGCCTGGTTTGCTCGTGACCTCCGGCAAAGCGCTGTATATAGAGATTAAAATGAAGGAATCGGTGGCTGAAATGGAAACCATCGTGATAAGGGCCGAGAAAGAAAAAGACAAGCCTCTCAATCACATGGCTACAGTCAGCGCCCGGCAACTCAGCATGGAGGAAGCGAATAAATACGCGGGAGGAGCGGACGATCCGGCGAGGCTGGTAGCGTCCTTCGCCGGCGTCGCCAGTGACCTGACCACCAATGGTATCGTCATACGGGGCAACGCCCCCAAAGGACTGCTCTGGCGTCTGGAAGGGGTGGAAGTGCCCAATCCCAATCACTTCGGCGAGCTGGCGGGTTTTGGCGCGGGAGGTATCACCGCGCTCAGCAGCCAGATGCTCGCCAATTCGGATTTTATGACCGGGGCCTTTCCCGCCGAATACGGCAACGCGCTTTCCGGAGTATTCGATTTGTCCATGCGCAGGGGCAACGTCTCGGAACGGGAGCATACACTGAGTATCGGCACGATCGGGGCGGACGTGTCTTCGGAAGGACCGATAAAGAAAGGGGGCAATTCATCCTATCTTTTTAACTACCGGTATTCGTCACTCGCCTTGGTCGACTATGTCATTCCCATCGATCTTGGTATCAACTATCAGGATCTGGCTTTCAAGTTTCATTTTCCTACCAGGAAAGCGGGCGTTTTCTCTCTCTGGGGGCTGGGGTTTATAGACCGTCAAAGGATAGAAGCCGAAAAAGATTCTTCCAGACGAGAGTACCTCTATCAACTGGGTAGCGCGGATAGCAAGATCGTTACGGGTATCACGGGACTTTCCCACCAGTACTTTATGGGTGAAAACACCTACCTGAAAACCATTCTGGCGGCCTCTTCCAACGAGCTGACGACAGACTGGTATATGCTCGCCGCGCCCGCTTACCAGAACAGTGTCAGGACAGATCACATTCATACCGCTTTCAGAAACCTCACGTTGACTTCGTTTGTAAATCATAAATTCAGCGCCGCGCATACCAACAGGACCGGATTTGTCGCGCGGCGCCTGTATTATGACATGCGGCTACGGCACGCGGAGAGTATGGACCAGCCCCTGGAAGACTATGTCGACGCCAGAGGAAATAGCGCGTTGGTCCAGGCCTATTCTCAATCGTCCATACAATTGGGGAGGCGGTTCGTAATAAATCCGGGGATCAACTTGCAACACTTCGCCTTATCGGGCAAAACTTCCATAGAACCAAGATTTGGCGCGCGTTGGCGGATAGATCCGCGGCAAAGCGTCGCGTTCGGATACGGCGAGCATAGCCGGATCGAAAAGCTGAACTTCTATCTGGGCGACGTATATGACGGGGCGGGATATAGCCAGCCCAATAAACAACTGGATTTTAGCAAAGCCCGTCATTTTGTATTAAGCTATGACAGGACTTTTGGCAAAAATACCCGTCTGAAAATCGAGCCGTATTACCAGTATCTGTACAATATTCCCGTTATTCCGGATAGTTCTTTTTCTTTTATCAATCTGCAGCATGACTGGTTTATAAACAATACGCTGGTCAATAAAGGCGAAGGCGAAAATATCGGCATAGACTTTACCCTGGAACGCTTTCTCAATCAGGGTTGGTTTTACCTGATTACCGCTTCCGTTTTTGATTCCAAATACAAAGGCGGCGATGGTGTATGGAGAAATACGATGTTCAACCGGCAGTTTATTTCCAATATCCTGTTGGGTAAGGAATGGGTGATCGGCAAAAATAAGCAAAATCAATTGAGCGTGAGCGGAAAGCTGACTTTTATGCGGGGCGAACGCTGGACTCCTGTGGATGCCGCCGCTTCTCTAGACGCCGGAGAAGTCGTTTATCAGCACGCGAGAGCGTTTGAAACCCAGGCTCCGAATACCTATTTTCTGCACTCGACCATCACCTACCGGATAAACCGGAAAAAACACTCCAGTCTGTGGTCGCTTCAGATATTGAACACCCTAGGTAGCAGATACTACGTAGGCCCCGTATACAATATGAAGAATCAGCGCGTAGACGATCATTATGAAACTGTCGTCATTCCCAACTTTAGCTACAAGATACAGTTCTGAAACATTCGCTCCGGCTGCTATTCCGGGGCCGAAGATACTCACCGGCGTTCTGGCCGCCAGCCCGAACGCCGGTGAGATCATATTATAATAATTAAATATCCGTTCCCGCGTAGCGCTAAAGGATCGCTTTATCTTCAAGCCTAAGCAAAAGGATGCTGATGTTTTTCAAAATATTCTAAATCCAAAAGTGCTGGATGTGGAAGTAGTCAGAATTGAAAATGATTCTCTATGAGGTGTGAAATTGATATTGATGATGACTTTATATTGTCTACTCCCTAATAAATGTCGGGGATACCACTCAACGCCTCATTTTCGCTCTCAGTCCGGTTGGTCCATCGATAAAGAGGTGGAATCAGTATTGGCGTAAAAATGAGCGTACTCGTTAGTCCGCCAATGATGACGGTCGCAAGAGGCCTCTGGACGTCCGAGCCGATACCTTTGGAAGTCGCGGCGGGAATAAGTCCCAGGATCGCCAATACCAGAATGGAGAGAATGGCCCGGAGTTGTTCGCTTGAAATTCGGTTGATGAGCGATGGGCTAACCGGTTGACCGGCGCTCGCCCGGTTCAGGGCCGAAATCAAGATCACGCCGGCCATCACGGATATCCCGAATATGGAAACGAAGCCTACTCCCGCCGAAACGTTGAAATAGTAGCCGCGGATCAGCAAGGCCAGAATTCCCCCGGCCAGCGAGAACAGGATACAGCTCATGGTGACCATGGTATGCTTCAGGTTATGGAAAAGCGTAAAAAGAAGCGCGAAAACCAGCGCGATCGTCAGCGGTATGGTGAGCGCCAGTTGCTTTCCGGCGCGTTCCAGATTTTCGTATTGTCCGCCGTAGATAATTTCATAGCCTTTGGGGATATGGACTTTGTCTTTAAGGCGGGCTTGCAGCTCTTTTACAAATCCACCCTGATCTCTGCCATGGATGTTTGTCCGGACAGTGACCATGCGCTTATTATTATACCGGTATATGTTGGTTTGTCCCTCCGTAAAACAGATTTCGGCCAATTGTTCCATGGGGATAAGCGAACCGTTGACCGAAGGAACGAGCAGCTTTCTTATCTCGTCGATATTGTCGCGAAATTTTGGCAAATAGCGTACGACAATATCGTAGCGCTTGGTACCGTCGTACAGGATAGAAACTGTCTTGCCGCCAATGGCGGCTTCGATCATGTTCTGAATATCCGCGATGTTGATCCCGTAGCGGGCGGCGTTTTCCCGATTGATTTTTATAGCCAGTTGCTCCTGAGTTCCTTCCTGCTCGATATTCACGCCTTCGCTTCCTCGCGTGTTCCTTATGATGTCGGCGACGCTGTCCGCCTTCTCCCGGGCCAGTATCAGGTCGTCCCCAACGATGGAGACGGCGAGATCGGCGGCGCTTCCCGTCACGATTTCCATTACCTGGTCGATGATGGGTTGTCCCGACGTGAACATGACACCCGGAAGCTCCTGTTCCAGATTGTTACGGATGAGCCGTACCAGTTCCTTTTTGGAAATGGTGTCGCTCCATAAGTGGTAATCTTTCAGACCGACCAGGATTTCGTTCCGATTGGCCGGAAACGGGTCGGTCCCATCGTCGTTGCGTCCCGTTTGAGTAATGACGAAATCGACCTGGGGATATCGGGCGATGATACTTCGTATCCCGGGCGCGTGCCGGGCGTTTTCCTGAATGGTGACGCCTGATGGAAAATTGCCCCGAAGAAAGATGGAACCTTCATCCAGTTCGGGTAAAAACTCGGAGCCCAGTTTCAGCCCCAGCGCGATAAACGTCAAGACTACCGCGAATCCCGCGAGTACCGTCGTTTTGTAATGACTCAAAAAGACGCGCAGCGCTTTTTCGTATATTTTTTCAACAAAGGAAAGAACGAAGTTTTTATGTTCTTTCAAGGGTTTTTGGGTATCTGAGATGGCCTTGGCGTAGGCGAAGGAAATCAATACGGGAATAAAGGTGAGCGCCGCCAGCATGGAACCCACCACCGCGAAAGCCAGCGTGAGCGCCATGGGGGAAAATAATTTCCCCTCTACCCGCGTCATGAGCAGAATGGGCATATAGGCCAGAATGATTATGGAAACGGAAAAAAAGATTTCCCTGCTGACTTCCCGAGCCGACGAAAGAGTGATTTTTATAACGCCCTCCTTTTTTTCTTCGGGCGTGGCGCTCCGGTACGCGCGTATCAGATGCTCCACCATGATACAGGCCCCGTCGACGATAATGCCGAAATCGATGGCTCCGAGTGAAAGCAGGTTGGCCGGGATCCCCGTAAGGCGCATCAATATAAAGGCGAAAAGCATTGAAAAGGGAATGGTCAGCGCTACGATCAGGGCGCTGCGCGCGCTTCCTAAAAAGAAAATAAGGATAATGACGACGATGCTTACGCCTTCAAAAAGGGTTTTCCCTACGGTATGCAGCGAGTGGTCGATCAAAAAGCCGCGATCGTAGAGTACGCGTATGCTGACGCCTTCGGGTAGCTCGCGCTCCTGCAATTCGGCGACGCGTCGCTTGAGGTCGGTCAGTACTTCACTCGGGTTTTCGTATCTGCGGAGCAGGACCACGCCTTCCACCCCGTTGTTTACATTGACGCCCGCGTCGGGTATCGTATAGCCCAGAATACCGCTCGGAGGAGGAGGCGCGATTTCGACGCTCGCCACGTCGCGGATGAAGACAGGGACGCCGTTTTCGGATTTTAAAACGATGTTTTCAATGTCCCTTTCATTTTTGATGGCGCCAAGTCCGCGTATGGCGAAGCCTTGCCCACCCCGTTCGATAATGTTTCCGCCCGTGTTCTGATTGTTCGCCGATACGGCGTTTTCGATATCGGCTATGGTGAGCCGGTATTTCCGAAGCTTATCGGGAGAAGTAAGAATATGGAATTGTTTGAGCGGTCCTCCAAACGTGATGATGTCGGCTACGCCGGGTGTTTGCAGGAGATAAGGCTTGACGATCCAGTCCTGAAAATCCCTTATTTCAATCGGGGTGTAGGTTGGCGGCGCTTCCACCACATAACGAAAGATCTCTCCCACGGCGGTGGAGAGGGGAGCCAGTTCGGGCGCTACGCCTTCGGGAAGCTCGACAGTAGCCAGACGCTCGAGCGCCTGTTGTCTCGCGAAGTAATCGTCCGTCCCGTCTTTGAATGTCAGTTGTACCACGCTCAATCCGAAAATGGTACGGCTTCTCCGGTCTAGTACGTTGGGCGTATTTTGCAAAGCCCTTTCGATAGGAACGGTGACTTGCTGCTCGACTTCTTCGGCCGCTCTGCCTTCATAGGTCGCCACTACGATGACGTTCGTGTCGGCGATGTCGGGATAGGCTTCGATTTTTAGTCTGGTGAAGCAGTAATAGCCGGCTCCCATCAGGATTAAACTTATCGCGACGACAACCCAGCGGTTGTTGAGCGAAAATGTAAGCAGGTTTTTTATCATGGTCGTTCGCGGGTTTCTGGTCGCGGATTAGTATATTTTTGATGAAATAAGGAACGCGTGGCGCTAGCTGGCTTCCTTCAGGCGCCACCCTGTCCCGCGTCGCCGGAATATGGCTTTAGTAGCCAAACGACAAGCCTTTGAGCTGCATGACGCCTTCCACCGCTATTTCATCTCCGCCATTCAATCCATCGAACACGATAATCCTGTCGCCGATCTGCTTGCCGGTCCGCACTTCCCTGCGCTCAAATTGGAGGCTTGGAACGGAACCGGAAGGCGAGGCCACTCTCTGGAAATCGGAAACCGAAAGGCTCCAATCAGGATTCGTCTTGACGAATACATAGTTTTTTCCCTGTACCGTCACCAGCGATGTTTTGCTGATGGTGATAAGGCCGCTTTCGCTCAAGCTAAATGAAATGTGGGCGAACATGCCCGATTTGAGTTTGTCGCCGCTGTTGTTTACACTGACGCGGATCCGGATCATTCTTGTCAGGTTGTCCACTACGTCGGCGATATCGTCGATTTTACCCGTATATTTTTCATTGGGAAACGAAGAGAATGATATATCGCAATCGCTCCCTCGCCGTATGGCTCCAATCTGATTTTCGGGAATATCGCAGATAAGGTAAGCTGTTCCCGCTTTCGCGTCGCGCAATAGTTTTGGATCGAAACCACCTGATTTCAGCGCGACTTCATGTTCGATCAGAGCCGCTTTTTCATTGGCCAGGCTGGTTTCTTCCATGCTCAAGGCCGTTTCCGCGTTGAGCAATTCCTGACCGGTGGCGACTCCGTGCTGATGCAGGTCCCGCGCGCGTTCCAGTTCGATCCGCCTCCGCTTTATATTGATGTTCTGAATCTGGCGTATGTTGATCTGATGCTGGATGAGTTGGGTATAATTGCTCGCCAGCTCAGGATTTTCAAACAATACGATATTTTGTCCGGCCCCGGAGCTGGATGAAACAATCGTCGCTCCGACTTTTCCGATAGCCGTAAACTCGGCGCTAACCCCGGCGTCGCCTATTTTTTCAAGTCTCCAGAAAGCGCGAGCCACTGTGTCGTTTTCAGGAAAGGATATAATATCCCCATTATGGGTTATGGTCGGTCGCGACGAGGGTTCGTCCGCCGGCTGATGGCCGGCATCGCTTCCGCAGGAAGTCAGAAACGAAGCCAGTAGCGCTCCGCCAAGCCAGGCCGGCAGGCTATATCGGGAGTTTATCGCTAGCAAATAGCCGGTTATTCGTCTCGCGGATGTTCTTTTCATCATTGTGCCAATTGATTGATTAGCCCTGTGGCGTATAGTAGTTGAATATAGCTTTGGCGGTATTGCCGCGAAGCCTCGTAATATTGTCGCCGCGTTTCCAGCCAGCCTCGCTGCGCTTCCAGAAAGTCTATGATGGTGGTTCCTCCTTTCAGGTAGGCGTATCGCACATTGTCCAGAACAGTTTGGGCTTGCTCCGATACGGCTTCAAAGTTTTCGATATTCCGGCGATGAGTCCTGTAACTGGCGTACGCGTTTTCCACTTCCGTCCGGGATTGGTTTTGAATGGCTGAGAGGCGTTGCCCGGCCTGGTCTTTCAGCAGATAGGATTTTTTTATTTCGCCCTGGTTGCGGTTGAAAAGCGGCAAGTCGACTGTGGCGTAAATACCGAAATAGGGCACGCTGTTTTGAGGATTCCAGATAGCGCCCAATTCAGGTTGTGGATAGGCGAGCGCCTTTTGCAGCTTGATATTGCTGTTGGAAAGGTTGATCAGCGAGATCGCCGCCTGAATGTCGCCGCGGTTTTCCAGAGCCCACTTGTAGAGGCTATCCATCTCCGCCGGAACAATGGTGAAAATGTGATCCGCCGTGTCCACAAACGCGCTATCGACGCCGAGCAAAAAACTCAGTTCATTTTGGCTGTTGACAAGTTCCCTTGCCGCCGTCTCCCGCTGAATAGCGTATTGCTTCGACAGGAGTTCCACACGAAACAGATCGGTCCGCGTAATCACCTGGTTTTTATATCGGAGAAGATTGCTTGTCAGCAGACTGTCCATATTGCTTTTGGCCGTCGTCAATATGTCCAGTTGTTTTTGGGCCGCCCAGACCTCCATCCATTTGGTGGCTACGTCGTAAAAAAGCGCGCGTTCGGTTTCCGCGTAGTCCTTTTCGGACAAGGAAACGCTTTCGCGGGCGAAATCCAGCTTGTATCCGCGCTGTCCCGCTATCTGAAAGGTCTTGGTAAGCTGCCACCATACCTGGCGGTCGCTCGCGCCGAAGCTTTCGGGAAATCGAAAGGGCCGGGTCAATAGGAGTGTCTGGTTGTTTAAGACGGGATTGGGCCGGATTCCGGCGCTGATTATGTCGGATTGGGCGATTTCGATATTAAATTGTTCGGCTTTCAGAATAGGATTGCCGGTTCGGGCGACTTGAAGCGCTTGCCGCAATGTATAGTTTGTCTGCGCTTTTGAAGCGAGGCAAAGCGACAAAAAGAAAAGCGGGGAAAGAATATGTCTGAGGGAGACAAGCATGCGCGCCGTTTTATAATAATACAAAGATCTCCATATCGTAGTGAAAGGATGGTTAGAAGGTCGATAGAAAAAAATTAGAATTTTATTAGAAAAAGGCGAACGCGGGGTATTTGTTAATGAGCGGAAGGAAGGGCCGGATTTAGTCCTCGGCCATGGGAGTGAGTTCGACTTGAAAGGTAGTTCCCTCGTTTTTGGCGGACGATACGGCGATCGCTCCCTTATGGAGGGCGATAATCTTGCGCGTCAGCGGCAAGCCTATGCCGTTGCCGTAGGCGTATCGCTTGTTTTCGCCGCGGTAAAAAGGAATAAAGATGTTGTCCATGTCGCTTTCGGATATGCCTACGCCATGATCCGTAAATCGCAATAGTATTTTGTCGTCGCCAATGGAAATGGATACGGAGCTCCGCTTATCCTCCGAAAACTTGCAGCCATTTTCAAAAAGATTGGCGAAAGCTACTTTCAGAAGATATTCGTTGCCGTATATGGAAATCTGCCGGTCGTTTTCGCCCAGCAGGAACTCGGAGTCGAAGTGAATATCGATTTTGTACAGGGGGTTCGCCTGCTTCGTCTGTTGGCGGGCGTCCAGGAGCACCTCGTCGATACGGATCGGCCTGAAAGCGATTTCGGAAGGATCATAACTGGCTTTCGCCAGGTCGAGCAGGCTGCCGGACAGCCGGGCCAGCTTGCGGGCGTCGGCCAGCGCGTTGCCGATCGCGTTTTTGTATTCCCCGATCGTCCGGTCTTTGCTGATCGACAGCTCCAGTTCAGTAATGATGGCCGAAAGCGGCGTGCGCGATTCGTGAGCTATATTGGAGACGAAGTGCTTTTGCGCCTCGAAGGAATTTTCCAGCCGGGTCAGCATTTCGTTGAAAGTATTCGCCAGCTCGGATAGCTCGTCTTTGCTTCTGTTGGACGTAATCCTCAAATCGAGGTTGGTAGCGGAGATCCGCTTCGCTTTTTCACTCATCTCCTTTACAGGTTCGAGCGCCTTTTTGGAAAAGAAACGTCCCGCCATATAGATAAATAGGATAGAGGCGATAAATACGAAAATACTGTTTTTGAGCAGACTGTCAAGCTTATTGTAGCCATATTGGTCGTACGCGGTGGCGATCACCACATAGTCCTTATCTTGAAAAGAGTAGCGCAATCCGGTTACCTGCCATTCGTCCTGATAAAACAGTAGTTCGCCTTTTTGCCAGATCGTGTCGATCATCCCTTTGGTTTCCTTTACATGGTCGATATCGTGAGCGTCGTGATAAAGTAGCCGAAAGCTGGTGTCGTAAATGGCGACTTGCACCTCGTTCAGAATTTTCCGGTTGTTGCGGTATATGTCCTGCAACGTCCGGCTTTCCACTTTCGCGTTAAAAAACAAGTTCGCTTTGGTGACGGCTTCCTTTTCCAAAAGGAAATAAAACTCCTTCTCCCGGTTTGATTTCGCCGATAGGTATATGGCCGATACGAAAATCAGCAAAATGGCGGCGGTGACCACCGTAAATAAAATAGCGAGCCGAGTCCTGATTTTCACTTTCGAATGTTATGGACGATGTTTGTTTAAGCGGGAAAGCCCATATGGAACCCTGCTCCGTACGCGCTCAAGCCTTGTCGCTTTTGAATATGAATCCCATACCCGATTTGGTATGGATGAGTTTTTGGTCAAAATCCCGGTCGATTTTTTTCCGAAGATAATTAATATACACGTCGATGAAATTGGTTCCCGTGTCAAAATGCGTCTGCCAGACTTTTTCCGCGATTTCAACCCTCGACAAGACCCGATCCGGATTTTGCATCATGTACTCCAATAGCTTAAACTCCTTTGGAGTCAGGTTGATGTCGCGTTCGCCCCGTTTCACAATCTTAGTATGCAAATTCATTTCAAGATTGGAAACACGCAGGATAAATCCCGCGCCGCCCGTCGTTTTATGCCTGCGTTTGAGCAATACCCGTACGCGGGCCAGCAACTCGCGCATTTCGAAGGGTTTGACGAGATAGTCGTCCGCTCCCGAATCGAATCCTTCCACTTTGTCGTCCGTCGCTCCGAGCGCCGTGAGCATGATAATGGGCGTATCGGGTTTGCGTTGCCGGATCTGTCTGCATATGTCGAGGCCATCCAGCTTAGGGAGAATAATGTCCGTAATGATAAGGTCGTAATCGTCCCGTAGCGCCAGTTTTCTACCCATAAGCCCGTCGTAGGCCACCATCGGGCTAAATCCATGCTCTTCCAGACCCCTTTGAATGAGTTGGGCTACGCGGTGATCGTCCTCTATGATTAATATGGTCATTCCGAATTTATTTCTGAACCGTTCATGTGCAAATATCCTTCCGGGAAGCGGGAGGTTTCCGCGATTCCAAACCAATCAAAAAGCCCCTGTCCGATTGTTGCCGGACAGGGGCTTTGATACGATGAAAGGAACGGGCCTTTCTTTTCTTGTGGAGCTGGTGGGAATCGAACCCACGTCCGGACAAGGAACCTGCGATGCCTTCTACATGCTTAGTCTTGCTTGGGTTGTCGGGATGTTCCTGGGTGCAAGCCGGACCTTAGAGCATCCTTAGTCATTTTATCTCATCTTCGCGCCATGACTTCACGAAAACCAGATCCGCGTGATGATGTCCAATTGTCAACCCGGCGGACCGGGGGGTCGACTGAACACTAAGCCGTTAATTTAATTAAGCGGCTAGGGCGTAGTTTTCTTCGCCATTTATTAGATATGAACGTTTTATTTACGGGAAATACGAACAACTCCCGACATGCTTACATCCAACCTCTCATGCCGTCAATACCGGACAGCCCCGTATGGGTTTTCCGCTATATAGCCACTGGCTGATACGATTGGCGTATATCTCAAAGCTATCAACAAAGATAGCGTTTAAACTGTTCAAATAAAACTTCCGCGCGGGGAATATGCTTCGTATCGTCAAAAAACACGCGGCTGGAAGAGAAGAGCCAGACCCTGAAAAAAAACGGTTAAATCCTGAACAGGAGCTACCATGGCGGGTTTATAGCATATTATGCAACGCTATACTATGGTAAAACTGGATATGGTAACGGGAATGGTGAATCTCCTGCCTCAGGAGGAGAGAATAGAAACAATATTACTTGTCGTTTTCGGGATTGTCATTCTCGCCTTTCTGGTAGTCGATCTCGGAGTATTTCAGCGTCACGCCCATAAGGTAAGTACCAGGTCCGCGCTGTGGCAGTCTATATTCTGGGTGGTCGTCTCGCTGATTTTCGCGGTGCTGATCCTTATCTTTCTGGATAGGGAGATGGCGGGGACCTTTCTGCTCGCCTATATTACCGAAAAAGCCTTGTCCATCGATAATATTTTCGTCTGGCTGGTTCTCCTGAAATATTTTCGCATCAGTGACAAATTTCATCACAAAATACTTTTTTACGGAGTTATCGGAGCGATTTTTTTCAGAGCCGTTTTTATTACCGCCGGTTTCTACCTGATCGAAAAGTTTCACTGGATTCTGTACGTGTTCGGAGCGATACTTATTTATTCCGGAATAAAACTGCTGAGATCCCGGGGAGAAAGCTACGACCCGGAAAGTAGCTGGGTATACCGGATCTTGACAAAGTATTTTCGGTTTGTACCCAACCATGGTTCCAGCGATTTTTTTCATAAGGAAAACGGACGCTGGTATATTACCACCATTTTTCTTACCCTGATCATGGTCGAAACGACCGACATTGTTTTCGCGGTCGACTCCATTCCCGCGGTTTTCGCGATCAGTCAGGACAAGTTTGTCGTGTATACCTCCAATATTTTCGCCATTCTCGGACTACGGGCCATGTTTTTTCTCGTGTCCGGAGTGATCGACAAGTTCAAATATCTGCAATATGGCCTTTCTCTGGTCCTGATCTTTATAGGTCTGAAGATGTTCGCGGAACTGTTTGATATCAAGGTGCCGGTCTGGCTGTCGTTGACCATGGTGCTCGGAGTCATTACGATTAGTATCGTGGCCTCGGTGGTGATCAAAAACGGGAGTGAAAACAAGCCTTCGTCCAGGGATGAAGTCTGAAACCTATGTCGAAAGAGGAAGAATCATGATAAATTTCCCGTGATTTTTCCTCTTTCGACAGCCGCCCTGGAGCAATTTGTGTAAATTGGCGGAAAGTCCGCGTGATAAGGCGCTGATCAGGCCTGTTTCGCGGGAGTCTCAGGTATACCAGGGGTCGTTTGTGAGAAAATATCTCTTTTTGATAGCGTGTTTGAGTAGCTGGCACTGGCATGGCTACGCCCAGATTGTCAACGTCGAACGCTTTCGCCTTGATCTGGATACCGCCAATCTGTGGCTGGGCAACGCGGGACTCGGGCTCAATATCAAAAAGCAGCAGAACAATATCTATACATACAACGGTAATCTCAACGCGGTGTTCCTTAGCCGGCGTCACGCTTTTATCTCCCTGAACTATTTCAGGCTGCTTCGCCAGGACAGAACCAATCTGCTGAAAGACGGCTACGCGCATGTACGGGTGAACCTGGCGCGCCAAAACCGCTTTTCCTATGAGGCCTTTCTGCAATATCAGATGGACGAGGGCAGGGGATTGTACCAGAGGGAAATACTCGGCGCGGCCACGCGGTTGCGGCTTTGGGCCGGCAAGCAAGGATATATGTCGGCCAATACGGGGTTTATGTATGAAAAAGAAAACTGGCATGGAGACGTTCTTCGTTTTGAAACCGACTCCGGAATGTCGGAAACAGTATTCATACGAAGTACCTCCAATGTGACCGCCCGAATAAGCCTGACCGAAGGCGTCAGCCTGTTTCTGGTGACCTACTATCAGGCCCGTCCGGATTATTTCTTTCGCCCGCGGCTTATATCCGATATCCAGATTCAGTTGCGGATCAACCGGTATCTCGCTTTCAACTCCCAGTTTGTCGCTACGCTGGACGCCATGCCTGTTGTGGCGGGCAATACCTTTGTATATACCTTCAGCAATAGTTTGCTGGTCAGCTTTAATCCCTGAGCCCGCCGCCGCCTTGCTCTATCCCCGACCGCCGGTTTTTAGAGGAAACGCGCGCGTAGCCAGGCTCGCAGAGGCAGGTCGTATAGCTTCATGAGCCCATATGCCAGCGCTACGGAAGCAATGGCTGTCTAGGCGCCGGTGATGAGCGGAATCAGATGTCTTTTTTGAAATCGGAGGGGCTGCAATTGGTCAGTTTGTGAAATGAAGCGCTGAAAGAGGAGATATTCTGATAGCCTACGGCGTACGCGATTTCGCTTAGGGAGAGCTCCGTCTGCAACATCAGTTCAATGGCCTTTACCATTCTGAATAGTTTGACGTACTGCAAATACGACATATTGAGCGTTGACTGAAACAGCCGGGACAATGTCCGTTCGCTCAGGCCGAATTTCCGGCTTATATCCTTTAAAGAGTATCCTTCCGAATAACGCGTCTCGATGTGTCTTAGAATAGGCTGAATCCGTTCGTTTTCGGTAAAAGGCAGCGCGATGGGGATTTTTTTGGCGCTGATTTCCGGCAGTATGTTTTTTATGACGGTCAGGAATGAATACCTGCTATCGTCCGGGATAATATTGCCATCCCATGATTCCGAGTATTTGATCATTTGCGCCAGCAGTTCGTTGATCGGATATATGCCTATTTGGGAGTAGAACGAATGCTTGCCATCGTCGTGCGCGTAAAAGAACAGGGATCGGAGCACAGTGCCGGAGTGACCTATCTTTAGTACGTGCGACAGCCCGCTGGGTATCCAGAAGTAATGTCTCGCCGGGATTACGTAGCGACGGTCTTTGAGGTGTACATACGCCAGGCCGCCTTCTACATAAGAGAGCTGTCCCTTGGTATGCGTATGATGGGGGATGAGTTTTTCCGAACGCTCATGCAGCACATAAACAGAAAACGGATCCTTATCAATTTCCGGTAAAGACGCTATTAAGCCCATGCTATTTTCCTCGAGATTTCCATGTAAATATAATTTGTAACAGGCGTTTTTTGTCGGAAAAGAAAAAATAATTATTCGGAAAAGAGCTAGCCGTCGCTCAGGCGACTATTGGTAAAGTCCAATTTTAAATAATGAGCTTCATATACTGTCGCGGTCGTATGACCATATGGCCGGAACAGATAAATCTTCGTCCGTTTCGCGTAAAGAGGAATTGGTAAAAGCGGATAATTTTGCCCTCCATAAATAGGTTAAATAAATGTTTCGGGTTCCTCAAAAGGTGGTGTGGTGCTGCTTGTTCACTTTCAGGTTTACCTCGCTGTTTTCTCAGCATAGTCCAATATCGGGAGATACTTCTCCCCTGGCTTTGTCGATAAGTGAAATCTGGGAGAGAGCGGTCGAAAACAGCAAAAAAATCAAGCTCGCCGAGTTTGAAGCGGAAATTGGGAGGGATGAAGTAAGGGAAGCGCGGTTTGAGCGTCTTCCGGAATGGGAAATCAAAGGTTTTATCGAACACGCGACCAATCTGGCGGTATACAACCATGGACTATTGAATAAGCCCGAGCAACATGAAGTCGTTCATACGCTCTACAAGCTGGGTACGGACCTGTATCTGACGCTCTACAATGGCAATAAGATCAACCTGACGATTGACAAGAAAAAAATCCAGCGCGAAATTCTTGATGAACAAAGAAAATTTACCTCTTCCGAGATAAAGCTGCGCGCTTCCTTTTACTATCTCGATTTGCAGCGAAGCTTGATATACAAGGAGCTGCTGACGCGGGATATTCTGAATCAGGAAAAACAATTGGAGGAAATACGTCATTTGCTGCGTAACGGAGTAGTCCTGAAAAGCGATGAACTGAGGGTCGAACTGAAACTATCCAATCAAAAACTACTGCTGGTCCAGATTGAAAACGATATCGCCATCGCCAATCAGAAGCTGAATATCATATTGGGACTGGCTGACGATAAGCCGGTCGTTCCTGTCGAAAAAATCGATCCGGAGGCGATTCCCCCTCGGGCGTATGAGGAGTATCTGGAAGAAGCGTTTCATAACTCTTTTGAATACCATATATCGGAAAAGAAAACGGCCCTCAAAACGCTGGAGCTCCGGTACACGAAAGCCAATGTAAGCCCCAGAGTGGGACTTTACGGCGACTTTTTCATATCCAATCCGCAGATATTTCTTTTCCCATACTCTCCGAGCAACTATACGCTGGGAGTCGTCGGCGTGAAGGCGAGTTTTCCGGTCTCGGCATTGTATATGAACGCGCCGAAAATGAAGATCGCCACCCTGGAGCTGAAGAAAGAGGAAATGGAGCACCATGATATCGAAGACAAGATCAGGCAGCAGGTGTACGAGACGTATGTACGCTTCCATGAAGCGCTGACCCGCGTCGACGTGGCCAGGGTCAATATCGCCCACGCCGACGAAAGCGCCAGGATTATAAAAAACAACTATGTAAACCAGACGGCTTTGATCACAGATTTGCTGGACGCGGACATACAGGTTCTGCAGACACGGTTTGAGTTCGCTTCCGCCCGGATTGAAGCCCAGTTTCGATATTATCAATTGCAAAACGTATTAGGGAATCTTTGAGATGAAAACCGCTTCCAAACGTCATTATACCGACAAGGTCATTACCGCCATTACTACCTGGATCGCCGCTTGCACCGGTGTCGTTTTGCTTATTTGGGGCCTCGCGACCTTGTGGGATATTTACAAAAACGAAAAAACGAACGACGCGCAGGTACAGGAATATGTCAATCCTGTCATATCGAGAGCCGGAGGGTTTATTGTCGAAGTGAAATTCGATGAAAACGAACCGGTCAGGAAAGGCGATACCCTCTTGTTGATAGACGACCGGGAGTATGTGATACAGGAGGCTCAGACGGAAGCCGCTCTCATGAACGCCAACGCCCAGTTGAAAGTCTGGGAAGTAAAGATTACCACACTCAACCGGAGGGCCCAGGCAAATAAGTCGCTGGTATCGTCCGCGGGGGCTATCCTGTGGAAACAGGGACTGGAACAGGAACGATATAGAAAACTTCTTCAGGAAGAGTCGGCGACGAAACAACAGTTGGAAGCTGTAGAAGCCGCCTACTCCGTCGCGGAGGCCGAGTATCAGTCGGCCCATGATATCTATATGGCCTCTTTGTCGGAAATAGAAGACGCCAAAGCGCATATCGCCGTGATCAAAGCGGAAATACGCCGTCTGGAAGCCTTGCTCGACCGCCACAGGCTGGATGTTTCCTATACGGTGATTACCGCTTCGTACGATGGGGTAATGGGAAGAAGGACGATTGAAAAAGGGCAGATGATCGACGTGGGAGAGGTGCTCGGCTATATCGTCAATAAGGAGACGGACAAATGGGTTGTCGCGAATTATAAAGAAACTCAGATCGCGTCGATGAATATTGGCGATACCGCCGAATTTACGGCCGACGCTTATCCCGATAAGGTATTTAAAGGAGTCATTATTTCCTTGTCGCCGGCGACAGGTTCCAGTTTTTCGCTGTTGCCTCCGGACAATTCGACCGGCAACTATGTAAAAATTGTGCAGCGGGTTCCGGTCCGGATCAGGGTAATAGGGGAAAAAGAGGAAGTGGATTTGCTGAGGGTCGGCATGAACGTCAATGTATCCATCGCTAAAGATCAGGGCTAAAAATGAGGATTCATCGGTTTTTGTTTAAAAAGTGGGTGCCGGACTGGCTGATAAAGTTTACTTTACTTACCGTATTGCTGCCCAGCCTGGTTTTGTTTTTCCTGCCTCTTGCCAACATAAACGCCGCCGCCGGAAATACCGGCATTGAAACCTACGACGTGTACTTCTCGGTGGTCTTGTTTTACGCGGGATATACCAGTTTCTTTTCGCTGGAAAGGCGTTTCTTCAGCTTTCTGGCGGCCAAGGAGTATTTTATTGTCATCACCTTTATCCAGATATTGAGTTCTTATATCTGCTTCGCGACCGAGGAGGTGGCTCTGCTTTTTATATGCAGGTTTATACAGGGGATGGCCTTTACCATGACGGTCAATTTGTCGCTGACCATGATTTTTATGCAGCTCCGTACAGAGCAAGCCCGGACGATCGGGTATTCCATATTCTTCGGTATGCTGGTATCCATGATACCCTTCAACAACCTTGTTACCGCCGAAGTAGTCGACGCGTTTAATTTCAA
The DNA here is from genome assembly GCA_023391415.1 of Bacteroidota bacterium. Classification (GTDB taxonomy): domain Bacteria; phylum Bacteroidota; class Bacteroidia; order Cytophagales; family Cytophagaceae; genus SpSt-227. The sequence continues at coordinate 59,446 of JAEWAY010000015.1, forward strand.
TGTTCTTTATAAGTGCGCGATGTTTTCTTACTTGCCCAGTCTGGGTCTGCTTTTGCTGATCATGAACGATGTGCGGCTTACTACCAAGTTTCCGCTGTATCAGTTAGACTGGGCGAGTTTTTTTTTCTACGCCGTCATACTTTGCCTCATCGGTTATATCATGGTATATGGGCAGCAGTATTACTGGCTCGACGATCAGCGAATCTATTACAGTTGCGTCGCCATATCCGGCTGCGCGATCGTTTTTATCATCCGGCAGCTCAAGATGAAACGGCCCTATTTTTATCTGGAAGTATTTAAATATAGAAATTTCTGGGTTGGCGGATTACTTCTGCTGATCTTCTATATCTGCCGGTTCGCTTTCGGAGTAGCCACCAGACATTTTCAGTTTGTGCTCAAACTGGATCCTATACACATCGGATACATCACCTTGTGGAATATAGCCGGGATCGTAGCCGGAGTGGTACTCGCGTGCGCCTATACGCTGCGTTACAAGCCTATCCGGCTGTTGTGGATCTACGGCTTTCTGATTCTGCTTGTTTACCACGCCTGGATGATATTTCTGTTTGTTCCTCAGGCCAATGAAAGCGCGTTTTACGTTCCTCTGTTTCTGCACGGACTGGGCGTAGGCCTGCTGATCGCTCCGACCACTATTTACGTCATCACGTCCGTGCCCGAAAAGCTGAGTTCGACGGCGGCGGGCATCTGTTTGTTTACCCGTTGTTTTGGTTTTTATCTGAGCATAGCGCTCATCAACTATTTCGAACTGTTTGCCAACAGCAAGCATTACAATACCTTTCAGTTTTATGTGTCGAAAGAGAATTCCGTGTTTGGTCAGGTGTTTTCACGTTATCAGGAAGCGTTGTTGTCCCATGGCGCGAGTCCCTCCGTTACAGTCCGGGCAGGTACAAAATTGCTGGATGAAGCGCTGAGGACGCAGAGCCGGATTCGTTTCGCGGTCGATTATTATGAGATGATCTGCGTATTGCTGGTTTTTACCATCATTCTGGTTTCCTTGTTCCCTTATATCAATAAGACACTGGCCTCTCTGAGGAGAGGCTTGCCTCCGTTTTAAATTGGCCGGGCAGGCTGGCCGGCGCGCGTTAATTTATTTTAAGATGAAAACTATACAAAAGATTCTTCTGATAGCGGGATGCCTGACGATTCTGACCGGTTGTAAAAAGGATCGTTATATCTTTACCATGAAATCGGTCAGGCTGGTACATTACCACAAAAAACACGACCTGGCGGAAAATTTGTTTATTAAGGTCGTAAATACGGATGATGAAACGGTACTCGCCACTACCGGCAATTATCCGAGCGATCTTACCTTGCCGGCTACGTTTGGCGTACATCCGAGCCTGAAGCTCCACCTGTACAAGAAAGACAACATCGCTCTGCAGTTGTGGGGAGAGGCTTCGGGGATGATAGCCGTCGCCACGATCAGGATGAAGGAATATAAAATAATATTTCCCATCGATATGGAAGTGGAAGGCGAATCGGCGACTTTTTCCGTGATGGGGTCCTGGGAGTGAGGTGTTTTTACGAGTTTCCGGATAGCGCGGATGAAAGCGCTCGCCAAAGACTTAAAATTATACGACAAGCGACGTCATAGGACGTCGCTTGTCGTATAGTAGGAGATACTTTTAGCGCTTTATGAATTTTAGCGTCTTTGTTTCGCCGGATAGGGCGCGGATATTTATAAAATAGACTCCTGGCTGTAAGTCTGTGACCGAAACGCTGGCGGTCGTTTCCGTAGCGGTCGCGCGCGCTACGGTCTGATTGCCGGAGTTGATTACGCTTATTTCCGACTCCGCCGGTATGTTGGAAATGGACAGCGCGTCTGTGGCCGGATTGGGAAACAAGCTTAGCTCCGCGAAGGCGGTCGTGAAAGAAGCGTAGGAGGTGGTGATATCGACGGAGATAAAGTCGGAAAAAGTTTGACGCTGCTTATAAAGCATGTCGTCGCCACTGTAATAGTTTTCAGTGATCGTCTCCACCTTCTCGTCATTGTCGTTGTATGTGTTGGAGATCAGATAATACGATTCTATGATCCACGCGTCATCCTGATAAAGCTCATTTTTATAGCCGGCATCTTCTCCTTTAGAGTCTTTATACATGGTATATCGGAACAGATACCATGTATCGTCTTCAAGTCCTTCGGATGTAGTGACAATACTGCCATCGGGCATGGTGACTATAGTGGATTTGAATACCTGTATCCATTCTTCGTCGACGTAAATTTCCATGATCTCTGTCTGCTCGTCGCCGTCGATCGTGGTAGTGAAGCGTCCGGTCTCCGTGACGACGCCGTTTTCATAAGAGACATAACTAGCCGAGGCGATTTCCCATTCTTTATCCTGGCCAAAGTGGCTAAAAACGACATTGGTATATTCAGATGCTTTCTCCCATTGATCGCCGACTCTTTCATATTCTATTATCGTTACAGGCGCTTGCCCGCCGCCGGAGTATACGTACTCGTATTTCCATTGATCTTCCCAGGTATTTGTCGCGGAGGAGTACCCCTGATTGACCTCTGCCGTGATCCGCTTCCCTGTATCGTAGGTATACACTGTATTGTCTCCCCAGGATATTTCCCATTGACCATTTTGCCAGGAGGATGAGACTGTTCCGGCGCTGTTGCCTTGCTCATCAAAACTGGTAGAATACTTCTGGCTGTTGACCATTTCTGTACCATTAAAATACTTGGTCAGTTCTTCCACGAGTTTACCTTGGTCATTGTATGTATAGTACACGCCTCGCGTGCTGTTTCCGTTTACATCGAATGATAGCAGGGTCAAGACATCGCCCCGCTGATCGTAGGTGTATTCGCTGTGGCCATTCTCCATCCAGTCGGCGGATGTCTCGTCCCAGTAATAATCCTGGGCTTTCAGAGGCAACTTTTTTGACGCGGTGGTTCGCGATCTGGCCGAATTGGCCGATTTATGGGTTTTCCCGATTTGTTTTTTCGGCCCTGTCAGTTTGTTTTTGATCGACTGCGCGTTTATCGAACCTACGCACGCTATGCAGATCAATGACAATAGCGGAATAAAGTATTTGTTGCTCATATGGAATTTGGTTTTAATGTATGTTTCAAAGGGGGATTCAGGCTTCGTCACGCGTTTTTGATTCCGGAGCGGCCGGTTATCGTTAACGTTTTTCCGGGATGGGAGCCCGTCGCTTGTATTGCCGTTGCTGTTTATTTTCCTTAGTCCTGGCAAAAAGGGTTTATTTTTTTAATAAGTCTTATTTGACTTTAGTTAATGGCTGTAAATATATGAAAATATTTTATCCCCTCTCGTTTTTAGCGGAATTATGCCGCTCTTAGCTTATAGCGGGCCTGAAGTGTTCGGTGGTTTGTTTTGTAGGGCTGTCATCCATAGGTAATTGGTCTGCCATATCGGGACTATTTTCCAGGTTGTTTTTCTTTTATGAAGCTTCGATGGTGAGAATTTTAAACAATGGGAGGAGCCTTTAGTTAATAAACTTTATTTTAAAAAAACAGTCTTTACTCGTTTTGGCGGTATCGGTACGATTGGTAGACAAAATACCCTTGGAGGTTCTTCGCGGGATGAGCCGGTATATGCCTGATGGCATTTTTTGATTGAATCCATCAGAATTTTTAAACTAAAAATATACGCTATGTACGGTAAAAAGAAGTTATCCTCTACTCCCTACGCGATCGAGACGAAGGAGGTAGATGTATTTATCGCGGGTTCCGGTCCTGTCGGTTGCGCTTTCGCGAGAAAACTGGTAGAAAAAGGATACAGGGTGATGATGATCGACGCCGGCGCCAAATATTCCAAAAGGCCAGGAGAACATCTTAAGAACTCCTTTATTTATCAGCGCAATGTAGATCCTTTCGCGTCGGTGATCAGAGGACACTTGCAGACTTTGTCCGTGCCTACTAGTGACAATCCTATGCTTACACTTGATCCCGGAGCGTTTTCGATTGACTGGAGCAATCCTGATTACAAAGGATTTGTAATCAATGGGCAAAATCCGGATCAGGTCTCTTATAAAAATCTTCCCGGCGCGGCGGCTACCTACGCGGTCGGGGGCATGGCTACCCATTGGACCTGCGCCTGCCCGAGGCATCATCCCTCGATGGAGAGAACACCCCTGATCTCGGACAAAGAGTGGGACAAGCTCTACTCGGAAGCCGAAGCCTTGCTCAATGTGCGCGATGATCAGTTTGACCACTCGATACGGCATACAAAAGTGAAGGAAGTGCTTCAGGCGGAATTTAGCGAGCTAAAAACTCCGTACCATCCGCGAAGCCTGCCTCTGGCGGTACAACGGAGAAAGGACAATCCGGACTTTGTACACTGGAGTGGCTCGGATACCGTACTGGGGCGTCTGGCCGACAACGTAAATTACTACAAAGACGAGTCCGGAGGGGTACTGGAGATACTGGAACAGCATCAGTTGCGCAAGGTTGTCCAGAATGGGGCCGGCAACTCGATCGACTTCGCCTGTGTGCAGAACCTCATGGAGTGGAAAGAAATACACGTAAAAGCCAAGGTGTACATCGTCGCTACCGGAACTGTATTGATCAATCAGCTATTGTTCAACTCTGAAATCGACGCTCCGAATTCCGGTTTGTATTTGTCCGAGCAGCCAATGGCCTTCTGTCAGGTGGTTCTCTTGAAAAAAGTAATTGAAGAAATAAGAAACGATCCCAGGTTCGCCAAGCCGCTGGAAATACATCAGCGAAACAATCCCAAGGATCCCGTTCCGGTTCCATTCAACGATCCGGAGCCGCAAGTATGGATTCCGGTATCCGAGGGGCGTCCATGGCATTGCCAGATTCACAGAGACGCCTTCGCCTATGGTGACCTTAAGCCCAATGTCGACAGCCGCCTCATTGTAGATCTGCGCTGGTTTGGCATTGTAGACCAAAAGAAACGTAATAAAGTGACCTTTAGCGATGAGCTGAAAGACGCTTATGGTATGCCGAAGCCAACCTTCGACTTTGAATTGGATGATCCGGATAGAGAGAAGCAGCACGTCATGATGGACGATATGCTCAGAGCGGCCAATGCGCTGGGCGGTTTTCTGCCGGGTTCGGAGCCTCAGTTCATGTCTCCGGGGCTTACTTTGCATATTCATGGTACAGCCAGAATGGGAGCCGACCCCAGCGAGAGCGTCGTAGATGTCAACTCCAGGGTATGGGGTATGGACAACCTGTTTCTGGGAGGCAATGGATTGATCCCTAGAGGTACGGCGAGCAATCCTACTTTGACGAGTGTCGCCATGGCGCTTAAGGCTTCCGAGTTTATCGACGCGCGGATCAGCCCGAGAGCTTCCACGGGAAACAAAGTCGGAGACCTGATTTCATAATCAATTTTTCACTAACTGAAACACGCGGACGAGTCTCTGTTCTTTTCGAGTGTTTCAGTTTTTAAATAATCAATAGCATGAGTACTTACAACGAACCCTTATTTGATAAGGAAAAAGTCTTTTTTGGCATTAGCCCCACTTGCTGGACCAACGACGATAATCCGCTGATCGGCGAGCATATCCTTTGAGCAATGTATCAGTGAAATGGCTCTCGCGGGATTTGCCGGATGTAGTGTCGGTCATAAGTATCCCACCGACATAGACACGTTGAAGGACGCGCTGGAACTACGTAATCTGAAGGTTACCGAGCCCTGGGCCAGTCTCTATTTTACGGCTGAGGACATGTACGACAATACCATTCGCTATTTCAAAAAGCAGTTGGAGTTTATAAAGGCGATGGGAGGATCGACGCTGGTGGTGGCCGAACTTGGTCACGCCGTTCATCAGCAGGGGGTGGCCGTCATGCCCAACAAGCCGGTTTTTGACGACCGGCAATGGGATATGCTCATACGCGGGTTGAACAAAGTAGGGGGTATCGCCTATGAGGAAGGCATGAAGGTATGCTATCATCCGCATATGGGTACAGGCGTGCAGAACAAAGCCGAAATAGATCGCCTTATGGGAGCCGCTGATCCGGAATACGTCCATTTGCTGCTCGATACCGGTCATCTGTACTACGCCGGGGAGGACCCTCTTCGGATTACCAGGCAGTACGCGAAAAGAATCAGGCACTGTCATTTGAAAGATATTCGTCAGGATATTCTGAATCAGGCGGTGGAGCGGGGAGAGAGCTTTCTGGAATCGGTCGCCAATGGCGTATTTACCGTGCCCGGCGACGGCGTTATAGATTTCAGGCCGATTCTGCGGGAGCTGGCTGACAATCAGTTTGAAGGCTGGCTGGTCGTAGAGGCCGAGCAGGATCCGAATAAGGCCACTCCTTTATTGTACGCCAAAAAGGCCCGGAACTATTTGAGAGAAATAACCGGAATCTGACAAGCGTAAGGTTTCCGGCGACTGAGGTTCCCGAAGCCGCTCATAGGTTTCCTGAGACTCTCTCGGAGGGCGACGAACGGGTGGCTATGATTTTAGCATAGCGATCAAAGCCCGCTTTTGTTTATAGGCATATTGTCAGTGGACGTTTTTTAAAAATCAGTGATTTGATGTTTAAATGTCATGTTCTAAATCTTAGTGAATGATGCGATCTGAAGAATACAAGCGCCTTAAATCGGACAAGAACTGGAAAAAATGGGGACCGTACCTGAGTGAACGGGCCTGGGGTACTGTGCGCGAGGATTACAGCGGTGGTGGCGACGCCTGGAATTATTTCAGTCACGACGCGTCCCGTAGCAGGGTGTACAGGTGGAATGAAGATGGGCTCGCCGGTATCTGCGACGACAAGCAGTATGTCTGTCTCGCTCTTTCACTGTGGAATCACCATGATCCGATTCTGAAAGAGCGTATGTTTGGCCTGACGAACGGAGAAGGCAATCATGGGGAGGATGTCAAGGAATATTTTTTCTATCTGGACAATACGCCCACGCACAGCTATATGAAAATGTTGTATAAATATCCTCACTTCGCCTATCCGTACGAAGATATTGTCCGGGTCAACGGGGGCAGGGGGTATTATGATTTTGAATATGAACTGCTGGATACCGGGATATTCAACGACAACAACTATTTTGATGTAGAGGTCGAATACGCCAAAGCGGACGTGGATGATATCCTGGTCAGAATCTCTGTAACGAACCGGGGCGACAGCGAAGCCGAGTGTAGCGTATCGCCTAATATCTGGTTTAGAAATACCTGGAAATGGGGCTACGACCATGGTCCGCGAGGTGATGTGGACGGCAAGCCCCTGGCGCGGCTTAGCAGGCGAAACGAAGCGTTTTCCGAGACCACCCTTCAGCACCCGGTTTTGGGTACCTATTATTTTTATTCGGAAGGTCGCGCCGACATGTTGTTTACAGACAATGAAACCAATAACCGGCGTCTCTTTAATTCTGAAAACGACAGTCCTTATGTAAAGGACGCTTTTCATGAGTATATCGTCAATAAGAATCATTCCAGTGTCAATCCGGACAAACAAGGTACGAAGGCCGCCGCCCTGTACCAGTTTTCCATTGCCGGGGGAGAGACCAAAATCATTAAGCTGAGGATGTGTCAGGACTCGCTGGAGAGTCCTTTCTCGGTTTTTGATCAGGTTTTCGCTGACAGGATCAGGGAAGCGGATGATTATTACTACGAGATTCAGGCTCCAGGCATGTCTCCCGACAAGAAAAACATTCAGCGGCAGGGTTTTGCTGGCATGCTGTGGTCCAAACAGCTTTATTATTACAATATTGAGCAGTGGCTGAGCGGCGATCCGGGACAGCCGCCTCCACCCGGAGAACGGGAACGTAGGAGAAATTCGACCTGGAAAAATATGGACGCTTTTGACATTATCTCCATGCCCGACAAATGGGAGTATCCCTGGTTCGCTACCTGGGACTGGGCTTTTCATTGCTGGCCATTTTCACTGATTGATCCGGATTTCGCCAAAGACCAGCTTCGCCTGATCATAAGCGCCCAATATACCAAACTGGACCAGATTCCCGCCTATGAGTGGAATTTTGATGATCTCAATCCGCCTGTCCTGGTATGGGCGGCCTGGCGGATCTACAAGATTGAAGGAAGGCAGTTCGATACTCTTGATAAGGACTTTCTGGAAGAAATTTTTCAAAAGCTGGAACTGAATTTTAGCTGGTGGTATACGCATGAGGGCGCGGATCATAATGGGTTGTTTCAAGGAGGTTTTATGGGCCTTGACAATATCAGTATCTTTGACCGGAGCGAGCTGGAAGTGGAAGGAGCGCGCCTCGATCAGTCCGATACTACTTCCTGGATGGGGTTATATAGCCTTACCATGGCCCGGATGGCGCTGGAGCTCGCCGCCGACAATAGCGAATATGAGGATAGAGCGATGGCCTATCTGGGGCATTTCTTTGAAATCATGCAGGCTATGAACAACCGCGGGGGAGAAGGCGAGGGACTCTGGGATGAGGAGGACGGGATTTTTTACGACACGCTGCATTATGAAAATGGCTATAGAAAGCGGTTGAAAGTACGCTCTCTCGTCGGACTCATGCCTTTGCTGCCGGTAGAGGTAATCGATGAGGAAGAGCTTGACCGGTTTCCGAGGGTCAGGCGTCACCTGGAGCGATTGATTGAAGAAAACGCTCCGGTACTGCCAAAGATAGCCGACCCCAGGCTGCTTCTGTTTTCCGGAGGAAAAACGCGCCGCCTGCTCGCCGCGCTCAACAGGGAGCGGCTGATCAGTCTGGTTCAGTATATCGCGGATGAAAAGGAGTTTTTATCCGCTTATGGCATACGTTCCGTATCGCGGTATCATCATGAGCATCCCTATGACTATGGCGACGGCGATCCGGAGCATATTTTACGTTATGTGCCCGCGGAGTCCGATTCCGGACTGTTTGGAGGCAATAGCAACTGGCGGGGCCCTATATGGTTCCCGATCAATTTCCTGATTATTGAATCCCTCCAAAAATTCGGCTATTATTATGGAGAGCAGCTAAAGGTTGAATTTCCCAAAGGATCAGGGGACTATCGCGCATTGGACGAGATCGCCGCCGATCTGTCCCGGAGGCTTGTCAGCATATTTGAAAAGGACGAGGAGGGGCGGCGACCGGTATATGGCGGGATCGTTCCCTTTCAGACGGATCCGTACTGGCGGGATCTCATTCTTTTTTACGAATACTTTCACGGAGACAATGGCGCCGGCCTCGGAGCCAGCCATCAGACCGGCTGGACCGGACTCGTGCTCAAACTTATTCAGCAAAATGCCAATTAAAACAACCGCCTAAATCTTTTTATATGAATTGTTTATTTTTTAACGAAACTGTATTGAAAAACAGTTCTTTCATACTGTTCGCGTGTTTTTTAGGGGCTTGCGGCAATCAGCGCGTCACGGAAAAAGCGCCGGCCAAAACATATTTTAAACCTGTCGTTGTCAGTGATAAGCTGGAAGACGGCTATTGGATTGAAGCGGCGGACTTTGACAACGATGGCGATACGGACCTGATAGGCTATGGGCTGACTATGGGAAAGATCACCTTGTATGAAAATCCTGGTAATGATCAGTTGGATAAAGGATACGCTTCTTGGAAAAAGAGGGTTGTCAAGGAACTGCGAGAACCGGTTGGTATCGATCACGCCGATATCGACGGCGACGGCTTTCTCGATATAATCATATGTAAGGAGTATGGAAAAACTCAGAAAACCTGTCGAAGAGATGGTGGCAAGATTGTCTGGTTGAGAAATCCGGGGCGGGATACGGCGCGATGGGAAGAGTATCCTATAGGCCAGACACTGGCCATGCACCGGCTGAAAATCGGAAAATTTACACAGAATGAAAACCTTGAGTTGCTGGCCCTGCCCGTAGTAGGCGATTCGGGTGATGTGCATACCATCGTTCCCGTGTATGTTTACGACAAGCCTTCATCCGTACTGGATAGCGGAGTATGGTCCAGGACATTGATAGATAGTTCGTTTTTTGAAGTAATTCACGACGCCTTTATCATGAAAAACCCCGTTTTGAGTGATTATGACGTGGCGCTTGTCGCGAGTCAGCGGGGCGTATCCTGGCTCTACTATGGGAGAGACCGGCAATGGCATATCGCCAATATCGCCCAGGGAGAAACTTCCAGGGAAGACTATGAGCATACCGAAGACTGGTTTACAGGTACCAATACCGCGGATATGGGTACGCTCGGTGGGAATAAGGGCGACTATATCGCGGAGCTCGAGCCTTTTCACGGTGGTATTGTGAGTGTGTATCACAAGGATAAATCGAATGCCTGGCAGCGCGCAATCCTGCATAAATATGGTAGTATAGACAGTCTTGGATTTGGCGTAGGGCACTTTCTGATCACGGAAGATATGGACAATGACGGTACGGACGAGTTTCTTGTAGCCTTTCCCGAGCCACCCAAAGGCGTATTGTTTGTAAAACCCATAGATCTGGAAAACAATGTTTATGATACTGTCCGGGTTTCTACCGCCTCCGCCGCCAGAATCGCCATCGCGGACTTCAACAACGACGGTAAAAAGGATTTCGCGACCATTGGGTACAATGTACCCGGATACTATGAAGACGATGATCCGAGGGTCATGATCTTTCTCAATACGATGGAATAAAAAACAAACAGGTGTGTTTCATAGCGGGCGAAGCCGGTTCGAAAGAGTCGGCTTTTTTTGTGTAAAGCGTGGTGGACAAACATTGATCGAAATCCGGAATCCGCGTCAGGTCTCATGACTCATATGGTTTGATGGTTGGGAGGCCGCGCGCTATTTTAAATAAAGGGGATTGCCGTTTTTTTGTCTTGGCTAAAAATCGCTACACAGGGTATGAATAAGTATGAAAAATAGTAATTTCGTAAATTAACTTCGGCAATAAGCCATTAAATCAAATTATTCTATGAAAGTAATCGCCTGTCTGTTCTTTTGCATGAGCTTTTCACTCCCGATGTTGGCGCAGGAAACCGCCAGAATTAAACATGTTAATTATTTTTTTACTCCTTTTAGTCAGGGTTACGATGAGGTGACCAAGGATTCATTGTTGATGACTGTGGAGTTTTCACTGGATAATCTTAATGGCTTAAGAGGGGTATCGGTACAATTGGGAACAGATTCCTTACCTGATCTTTTTTCGTCGGAATACCTTAAGGTAATCATTCGTGATGGACGGAAATACCTTCATGGTTCCAGTGGTTTATATGATATCCGTGATGGAAAGATTTTGTATAGGAAGACGATAGACAAAAGCAGATGTGGTGGCGCCGCTTCCGTTCTACTTGTTGAAGAGCATCAGTTGAAAGGGGAATTCCTGCGCAAGCGATTTCAATGTCAATTCTGACAGAATATAAGTTCTTGTATTGACAGAGTGGCGCTTTAGCGACTGGATATTCGTTTTCATCCTGTTTTTTTTCGGAAAAGGGCTTTTATGATTATACATATGCCTCGATTCTAGCGAAGTAGTTTATTTTTTTTGATAAAAAACATTACATTGATTTGCTAAAGTAGATATACCTCGCGTTTCATTTTTATGGATAGTTTAACTAAAAGTTACATGTGTATTCAGAAGATTTGTTTTAATTAATGATTTTAAATACATGGACATATTGTATTGTTTTGGGTTTTATTTAGGGTTTTATCTTTAAAAAGGTACATGTTTCGAGGGCGTGGAATTTATTTTTTTATGTATAATTATCGTTTTTATATAGAACTTAGCCTTTTAACTTAAACATAATTCATGAAAAGGCCGGTTCTCTTGTCCATTTTACTGTCATTGGTTTTATTCGTCGCGATGCTGCTATGCTACCATCTTTTTTTTACCAAAAAGATGGGTTATGTCAAAACAGGGGAATTATTGGAGAAATATGAGGGGATGAAAAGCGCTAATACGCGATTTATGGAGGAAGTCCGGATTGTGCAGTCCAATGTGGATACGCTTCGGGCGCGTCTGGATCTTTTGAAGAGCAGGGAAAGCGTGATTGCCGATGGAGAAAAGAAGCAATGGGCGATGGAAGTAGGTTCCAGAGAAAATGAACTTGAGCAGTATAGCCGTTCCGCCGATGAGCAGTTGAAAAATCGCCAGGTTCAGTTGACTGAAAAAGTGATCATGGATATTAATAAAGCCATACAGGATTACGGAAAGGCCAATAATTACGCGTTCGTCTTTGGTACTACGTCCAATGGAAATCTTATATACGCGGAGGAAGGGGACGATCTGACCGAAACTATTCTGAAGAAATTGAATACTGAATTCGCGGAAAGCAATGAATAAGCGGAGTGTCTTTTACGCGTGCCTCTGTCTGCTTGTCCTTGCCGGATGCGGTCGTCCGCTGGATATCCCCGCGTATATCGCTCTTGTGCAGGAAGACGATCACTTCAACAAGACCGCTCGGGTCGGGCAATTTGTACTTAAAGCGACATGGTATCCCGCGGACTACCTGGCTTTGAGCGAGCTCAAAGATACTCCGGCGGACCAGCTTACCGGAGAAATGGTCGGCAATCAGGCGGCTTTGTTTGAGGACGCCATTTATGTGCGATTTATGATTTCCAGAGAGGATGGAGAGCATGTAATGAAATACGGCGTAGCCTCCCGCGAAATGTATGTGAGCAGGCAAATGTATATGGAAAATCATATGAACGACCACCTGACCATGCGCTATGGCCAGGTATTTCGTCCTTTGCTTGTTACGCTTCAACGCTCCTATGGCATGTCGCCCGATGTGGTTTTTATGGTCGTTTTTCCCAGGCCCCAGTCAGGCGCCGCCGAAAAGAAACTTACCATTACCTATGATGATCCCTATTATGGTCTGGGTTCCGTCCATTTTGAGTACGACGCGGCCGACCTTGTTCAATATAAAAGCCGGTTAAGAATTTGATTATGAATAAGCGCATTTTTCTGAAAGCGATCGCGGTATTTTTAGCTTCTACGATATTATTTCAGACAGTATATCCGACCGTGGCGTATGCTGTGACATCCGGACCGACTATGCCGGATGTGTATGGTCATCAACCCGTAGACGCTACGGACAATGTCAGTCTGCTGACCGGAGACTTCAATTATACCATTCCGGTGACCTCGATCCCCGAGTATCCCATGGCGATCGGTTATTCTTCCAACGCGGGCATGAATCATCCCGCGGGAATGTTTGGTTTCGGAATTAATGGTTTTACCGGCGCTATTTCCCGAAACCTTCAGGGTTTGCCGGATGATATCAAGGGGGCGACCAAACGCTTTAATTATAAAAATCAGAAAAACTGGAAAGCTTCCGTTGAAGGCATATTGTCAATAGGTATGGGATTGCCTATTCCTATCGAGTCAGTCGGTGGTAGTGTATCCGCGAACATTTCCTTGTTGGTAGGCTATGACAATTATAAGGGGATCTTCGGCGCGTTGGGCTTGGGGCTGGGAGTCAATGTCGCGGCTTCAGCGCTATTGAGCGGAGGATTAAATGTAGGTCTGAGTTCACATAGCCTTGAAGGAGTTTCTTCGAGTATGGGAGTTCGGGTCATAGCCTATAGCTATCAGGCCAATGGTTCGGATATTTCCAATATGAAAGGTAAAACAGTCTGGTTTTCCCAGATCAAGGGTATAGGAGAGTCGGCGGAAGCGGTGGTAGATAATTTCTGGAATCAGGGCATTACCGATTTCAGTTCACAGAACAATATTCTGATTGGCGCCATGTCTCCTCTGGCCAATGTGACTCCGACGCTAAACTCATTTTCAGCGGCGACACCCGCTATCCCGATTCCCAGTACTCCCCTGAAAGTTAAAGGAGCCTTTAGTATTCTGGACATAGGCAATCAGAATATCCCCAAAAAAGGTTACGGTTTTCTTTATATCAATAATTACAACAGTTCCGACAGAGAGCATCTGGCCGATCTGGGTATTGAGGGGGAGACACCCTACGATCCCCGGACAAGAACCAATCCCGTGTATATGCAGAGAGACTTTTTTACGGTCAACGCGCAGGGAATGGGTGGCAACATGCAGTTCGCGCATCCTGAACATGGCCTGGTATCGCGCAATTACAACCGGGTACAGTTCAGAGACCTCAGCTTTACCGGACTAGGTACCGAGCGTAAGGAAATAGAACCCTGGCACAATGTGACCAGAGCTGTACGAAACGCCAATCTGGATATTATGGATCTGCTGAAAAAAGGAGAGAAGGAGGGAGACCGGGATTTTGACAAAACCATCTTTAAGGAACAGGAGCTGCATTCCTTGCGTACGGATGAAAACTTGTACAATGCCCAGCCGGTATTGAGAATGCGCGGAGACCTGGCCGGAGAGTTTAACCTGGCTTCGGCCGGTACAGCCGATTTTGAGCCCAACGCGTATGAACTGAAGCATATGTCGGGTACGGGAGGAAACTCTAAATTTAAGTTTATGCGTGAGGAAAAAGATCTGCCGCTGTACTTTCCGGACGCGCGATCCCAGACTCGTTCCAAATATAACTCGGCCGGGAGCATTCAGCGCGCCAACGATATCAAGTATTACACCGTCAACCAGATTATAAGTAATTATGGAGGTATAAAGGAAATTGATCCTTCCGCGACAGGAGGAAATCATAGTCAGAGAAACAATTTGGCGGCATCTTTTCTCAGTCATTATACCTATCAGCGCTCTTCCTCCCTGAGCAAAAAGGATATCGACCAGTTTTCTTCGGCCAACACCAAATTGTTTAATCTTGTCAAACATCTTGAAAATCTTAAAAATCAGAATAATAGTGTAAACGACGCGATCGCGGATATCAGAGTCAGAAATCCGAACGGCGTGCAGTATATCTACAACCTGCCGGTATTTAATAAGGCGACCAAGAGTCTCACTCTCCAGGGACAGGGTATTAATCCTCCGCTAAATGAAGGGACTTCGGATTACGCTTCGCTCAAAGAGAGAGGAAACCCCAAGGATCGGAACCGCCAGGAGGTGACCGATGAGTTTTATTATCCTTATGCCTGGCTGCTTACGGCGATTGTGGGCGCTGACTATGTAGATTTTGACGATATACCCGGCCCCAGCGACGGAGATCTGGGGTACTGGGTCAGGATCCGTTATGTAAAGGCGGCGGACAATTATCGCTGGCGTCTTCCTTACTATGGTCTGGAGCATGCTCCAGGAGCCTTGCATAATTATCAGGATGACGTATACTACATGACAGGCGGAGAAAAGGAAGTGTATTATGTGTCGGAGATCGAATCCTCACAATATACCGCCCGATATTTTTATACCCAGCGTATCGATGGAATCGACGCGGGCGGTAGCGGCTGGCAGAATGGTAGCGCGGTCAATTCCGTTACGAACGCCCAGAGCGCGCCCGCGGACCCGACCGGAAGCAATCCTCAGTTCGCGGTTACCAAGATTGAATTATATAAGAAGCATGCCGGCGCCGATCATTCCGCTTCCGTTAATATCGCGACGGAACGATGGGGTAAGTTGTTAAGAGCTACATATTTTAACTACGACTACAGCGTCTGTCCCAAAACGCCGAACAATATCACCAATTACTCGGGTTTGGGGGTTCAGGTTCGTGATCTTCCTTATCACGCCAACTACGCGTCGGACAATACCAATCCGGCCGGAACAGGCAAGCTGACGCTGCGCAAAGTGCGGCACGCTTCCTACGAAAGTGGCGCGGAGGTGTTTTTGCCTTCCTATCAATTACAGTACTATTTTGATGAGCATGGATCCGAGTACAATCCCGAGTACGACAACAAGCGGGTAGACGAGTGGGGAAATTACAAGAAGGCGGCCGCGCATGTCCCGGAAACAGGTGTCGTCTGCTATAACGCCTATACCGAAACATCCAAAAGTCACGCCGATGAAAACTCCCGGGCGTTTAAGCTCTCGAAGATCCGGCTGCCCGGAGGAGGAGAGATGCGGGTAGACTTTGAGGCGGGTAGCTACAGGCATGTCCAGGATAAGCGGGCGTTCTCCATGCGCCGGCTTCACCGGGATATTACGCTCCACACGGATAAAACGCTGAGCGTAAAGATCGACATAACCGATCTGAATGATATGGGGCGTACGCTCAGTGATAATATCACCAATACCTCTCAGTTCGTCATGCATGGCGAACTGGCTTTCTATGAAAGCAATACCATCAAAAATCCGAGGACGGAAAAAGAATTGTACATCGCGCGCGACAGTTGCAGGATCGTAAGCCTGGGCGCTGTTACTACCGAAGGGGATCGGGTATATCAGGAAGTAAGGATAAAGCATGTTTCGGATCCGGACCATTCGCCTTTTGTCGCTCCTTTCAAAAAGTATCTATATTCTCCCGACTGCGCCAAGATGAAAATGCTGAAGGAGAATTTCCATATTACCAATTGCGAGTTTGCCGACGCGCTGGAAAAATACCAGAGTCTTGAAAAGGACAGGGCTGTGGACGCGGCTCGTAAGATCGTGGCCAATGTGCGAAATTACTTTATTAGTGAATCCGGCTTCAAGTCCCGTTTTGAGAACTGCTATGGAGATCCGGTCGACCGCGTCTATCCGCAGTATTCCTATATGAGAGTCCCTGTATGGGACGCCAAGTACACGGGAAGCAGAGTCGCGTCGATTTCCTTCTCGGATAACTTTCAGTATGCTACAGCCTCTTCAGGAGCGGGCGTAACGGAGCGGGAAAACGTTTATACAACCCGGTACCGCTACGATACCCACGGGAACGGCACTGGTTTTTCCGAAGGAGTGGCTTCCGCGGAGATGACGGGCGGGTATTCGTCCGCGATCGACATTACTTCCGTCCGCGGCGCCGGTTTTATGCCTTCTCCTTCCATCGTATACGCCAGGACGACGGTCGGATTGGGGTATCAGCTACTGACCGGCAATCCCGGGGATCATATTTCCAGAGGCAAAGGCAGTACGGAGTACAACTTCTATACAGCCAGGGATCCGGAATTGCTTTTCAACAAGAACTTCAGGGCCGCTCGGAAAGTTACGGAGCCGGGCAACCCGCACGGGCGTTTTTTCATGTTCGGTATCATGTCTTATTTATATCTCAAGTTTAAGATACTGGGCAAAAAGTTTAAGATCAGGCTGCCGTTGCCGCTCCCTCTGACGTTGCGCTGGGTACGTGAAGATCGCTATCATATGCAATCGTACGCCTTTACCGACAATTATGACATGATCGGGCGGCCAAAGTCGATTCGTAACCTTAATCATAAGGGCGATCAGGTAAGCATGACCTCTTATTCATACCTGGGTTCCGGCCAGTCGGTCAAAACCTACAATGGTCATCAGGAAACCCCATTTACGAATGCCGGCGCCCAGAAAATGATTTATCCGGGCAGAACGGACCAGACCTGGTCCGAAGCTTACTATGCCAAGGAAACGGCCATTCAGCTTGTCGCGCCTCTGTTGTATATGACCGCCCGAACCAACCGGAACTTTGGCTTTACCAATATGAAGTATACCTACCTGCCTCCATTGATGACGGGTATTACTACGACGTCGTTTGACGGGAAGGTCGCCACTTCTCAGTTTACCGGCTTCGATTATTATACGGGACAACCGGTAGAGACCAAATCCTACGACGGTTCCGGCCGGGTGATTATCAGCAGAGCCATGCCGGCCTATTGGGTCAATCCGGAAATGGGGGTTTCTTCGCTTCAGGAGGGGCGCCTGAATATGCTTACTCCGGCCACCGGGACGTATACCTATTTGAACGAAGTAGCGGACAGCAAACTGCTGTCGGCGGAAATTACCCAATGGGCTAAATCCGGTTGGGATTTCAAGGGAGACGATCAAAGGATAAAGGGAAGAACCTATCCTACGGAAAGCGCGTATGCGTATACCTACGAGTCTCCGGGACCGGATATGCTCAACGCTATCTATCAGACCAATGGCAAAAGCCGGTCGGATCTGTCTTCCGGAGATGCTTCAAGAATCGTTGATACCTATATAAAGAGCGCTTCGAGACTTTATGTCCCTTATAGAAACTACGTGCTGAAACAGGAGCTCAACCCGGACGGCACGTTCAATAATGTCGCGTTCAATTTCGCTTCCATTACACAGAACGCGGCATGGCAGAAAGTTTCGGAAGTCACCAGAATCGATCATAGGGGGCAACCTGTGGAAAACAAGGACATACTGGATAAATACGCGGCTTCCATGGTGGGATACAACGGAGCTTTCCCTCTGTTTTCGGTCGCGAACTCCACCCTGAACGCGGCTACTTTCTCCGGCGCGGAAAATGTCCGGCTGGTCGACGGTGTAAAACGACTGGACGATCAGCGTATACTGCTGCAGGACGCTCAGATCGTCAAAGCTTGCCGCGGGGCGAGCTTTGTTTCGAAATCATTTGATCCCACTAGTTTTATCTCATCGCCGGCTCGTGTTCTTGATATTTGCGTCCCGGTAAACGCTACGCCAAACCGGGCCTTTGCCAGAATAAATGTTACCTACGCGCATAATACCGCGCTCAAACGCGCGCTTTTCATATCCCTCGATGAGGGAAAGGCGGTACGTATGCACTCAGACTTCGGCGAAACATTTAACGGCTTCGTTGTGCTTCCGGGATTGCCGGCCGCGGGATGCAACAGTTTCAGGCTGGCATTCGATCCCGCCATATTCCAGGCTTTCGCGGTCGACGACTATTTTACGCAACTGGGAGTTTCCGTTTCTTCATCCATGGCCACGATCGCTGATTGTCCCGCGGCGCCCAAAGAGTATCACCTGCCGGATGAGGTATGCAACAGCGAGGCGCATACCGGGCAGTACGCCTTTATGCTGGAGGCCGGAAAAGCGGGAACCCGTTTCAATCTGGATATTAGTACACTGCCTGTTTCCGAAAGATCCCGGAAAATGAAGTTCCTGGCCTGGATACATCAGGCGGGAGCGGACAATATGGCATTGGTCATCGTGAAAAACGGCATCGTGCTTCGCAAGGCCTACGGAGCGGAGCCTTACGCCGTAGCGGGATCCTGGAGGCTTGTTCGTGTGGAAATAGATCCCGCGGAGTATGGAGCTTCGGACGTGCTTGGTTTCTATCTGCAAAACGAAGGACTTGGATCGGTCTACTATGACGATATAAGAGTGCAGCCATACCATAGCGCGATGCAGTCCAATATCTACGACCACTTGACGGGAAAACTGACCGCTACGCTCAACGAAGACAATTTCGCGACCTGGTATCAGTATGATGAAAAGGGACGCGTATCCGTAGTGAGAACCGAAATAGCGGGTATGGGAGACAAGACCATCAAACGCTATCTGTACAACGAGCAAAAGAAAGACTAATGAGACTGAAGATCGTACTGCTGCTGTTTCTGAGTTCCTTTTCCGGTTTCGCCCAGCAGGGAGCCGATGATCAGGCTTTTCGAGTACTTGACAAAGCCCTGGAAGGTATCTGGGAAAAGGAAAACTACGCCATATACTTCAAGGCCATCGCCTTTGATGTCCGGCAACCGCTGGATATTTTCTCCTTACCGGCCTATCGTCAGCGGCTGGGGGGCTATATATATGTCGATGGCAAACGTTTCGAGATGCGGCTGGGCGTCATGAAAGCGCTCTGCGACGGCAAGCTGCTGGTCATGGTGGACGAGTCGTCGGGGCTGATGGTGGTCGACTCGCTCAGGGAAAAAACCATGGAGGGCTTTGACGAAGAACTTGATCTGGAAGCCTTGCTCAACGAAAAATTCGGGCTTGGCCAACTGAGTCTGGAAGGAAAGGAACTGGTCAACAAGAGAGAGTGCTACCGGATCCGCTGTACGTTTGAAAACTCCGGCAACGAAGCGCTTTATTATGTCGATGTGCAGAAGGGTACGCTGACGCTGATGGCGGAGCGTACAGGCGAAGATTATGACGTGTACCTGGTTGACCGGATTGGCGCCGCGCCGCCCAGGCATGTATACACCGTCAATCTGCCGGACAGGGAACTCGAAGAATTGTACGGCTACGAAGTGATCGATATGCGGTACACATACCGTGATTTGAAATATTAAAAAGGAATTTTTAACCATAACTATTTTTGATTATGCTTTTTGCGAAGCAAAGTCCGCTCATACTGTTTTTTTGTATTCTCGCCCATCTGGTAAACGGAGCGAGCAATGTATTTGTCGTCAATAAGACGATCGACGACGGCAGTGTCGGCACGTTACGCTGGGCCATCAACCAGGTCAATCTCAGCGATGAGGAGGATGACAATGAGATTCGTTTCAGTTCTGGTGGATCAGAAATGAACATTACTCTTGGATCTTCATTGCCTATTGTTACAAGAAAAGTCCATTTTAATGGAGCATTTGGATGGGATATATCCGATGGACCTAGAGTTAGAATTGATTTTATATATTCAGATCTCGGGATGATTATTATAGCTGATCACTGCAGGATTGAGGGACTCAACTTTGCAAGCTCTAAAGAATTCGCGATAAAGATATCTGGAAGGCATACTACCATTATAAAAAATGTCATTAATTCTAATGGAACTACTGAAATGGCCAAAGGAATATGGGTGTATAAGGCGGATAGTACCCATATTTATGATAACAGGATCGCGACGAATTTTTCTGCTATTGAACAGTATCGATGGCTGCCGTTTCCGGTTTATATAGAAGGAGCGTCATATACTTTAGTTGAGAACAATATTGTCGCCGGATATTTCGGCGGCATAAAACATGGAACACATCCCGCTTTTCCTTATTATCACGCGGGTAAAATTACAGTTACAGGAGATTCATATCATACCGAAATATATGGAAACTATTTGGGAAATAATGGGGTCATAGGTCTCGTCGGTCGGGGTGCTTTTTCCAGTGGAGTATATGTAACAGCCGGTCCGTTGAAAACAATGATTGGCGGTGTCGATAAAGCGAAAAATATCATAAGCGGCAATTATGGATACGGTATCCATCTTCAGGGAGCCAGTGATGTAAGCATTTTTAATAATCATATAGGATGTAACGAGTCGGGCGATGATATCATCAAAAACTGGGATGGTATTGTACTGGAGGCGTCTTCCAATATTCGGATAGGAAGTATAGAATCCGGAGCTTCCAATGTTATTTCGGGAAATGAATACAAAGGAATATGGTTTCGGTATGGGAATGATCATGTTTGGGTAGAAAACAACAGAATCGGCACTACCGCCAACGGACTCTCGTCGCTTCCCAACAAAAATGGCATCGCTTTTATTACTGAAAATGACAATGGGGATCCTCACGATTCCTATAATGGTGATTTTGACAATACACGGTTTGAAACCTCTACACGCGTATATATCGGAGGAGATACGGAAGCTTCCGGCAATCTGATTTCCGGGAACAGTTCCTTTGGCGTATGGATCTATGAGAAAAAAGGATCGGTATACTTCCGGAACAACAAGATTGGAGTGAATGCAGCAGGAACTGCTGCGTTAGCCAATCGCTACGGTATATATATACGTAATTCATATGAAGGTATTTTTATCGGAGGAATGCGCAATGAAGGGAACCTGATTTCCGGAAATACTGTGGACGGAGTTCATATGATGCAATCGTCCAATGTACATATCTATGGGAACCGGATCGGAACAAACTTTGCTGGTACAGCGGCCATAAAAAATAACAACGGTGTCAAGCTTTATTTTTCCAGTGATTGCTATGTTGGTAAAGGAGGAGATTACGCGAATATAATTTCAGGAAATAGCACAGGCGCTGGAGTGATGGTCCAAAACAGTCACAGTAATTACATTCAGGGTAATTTTATAGGCACAGATATAAGCGGACAAAGTGCGATTCCCAATATACATGGAGTTCATTTTATGGGTAGCGGGGCAGATAATAACATAGTAGGAGGAACGATTACAAAGGATGGGAACGTAATTTCCGGTAATACAGAAGCGGGGGTTTACCTTGCCGGGGCAGGTAATAAAGTGGAAGGTAATAAAATTGGGACGAATACTTCCGGGGATAATACAATTCCAAATAAATACGGAGTCCTGACATACAATGGCGACGCCTATATAGGAGGTCCGACCAATCAGCATGGTAATCTGATTAAAGGAAACTCTCTGGAAGGTATATTCGGTTCCGGTGTTCTGGTCAAAAATCTGCTTATTTATAATAACCTTATACAGAATAATGGTAACAATGGAGTTTTGTTAAACGGAGATGCCAGTCATTGTGAAATCGGTGCTCCCGGAAAGGGAAATACTTTTTCAGGAAACGGAGCTTCAGGTTTGTCTCTTGTTAAAGCGAATTATGTACGAATCAGTGGAAATTCTTTTTATAGTAATAATAATCTGGCTATCAATCTTAATCAGGCGGAAGTTTTTCCCGGAAATCAGTCTAAGGCCGCGCCGGTCATTACAAGCGTTATGTATGACCGGTCAGCGCAAACGCTTTTGGTGTATGGCACAGCGACTGCGGGAGATACCATTGAATTATTTAGCAGCGCCAATGTATCACAGACTGCCTATCAGTATCTGGGGCGATCGCTCATTACTAACAGCAGTGGGGTTTGGAAAGCTCAAATATCCGGAGGAGCGATGCTCACCGGATATTTGGTAGCTACTGCTACTCGTAACAAAAGAACATCCCAGCTTTCTTCCCGATATGCCTATGACCTTTGTGAGGCTCCTCCCGCTTTGCTGGGCGACCTGAAAGCGTATTACCCTTTTTCCGGCAACGCCAATGACTTCAGCGGCAACGGTTACAACGGTTCCGTAAGCGGAGCCACGCTTACTACGGACCGCTTTGGCAACGCGGCTTCTGCCTATCTGTTTGACGGTGTCAATGACTATATCGAATGTATAGATCTGAAATCCATCACGGATAAGGACGAGTTCAGCGTCGCTTTCTGGTTCAAGGGAACAAGTCTCCGGTCAGGGGTACGTGTCCAGACTTCTTCCGGATCGATCAGGGCTGGTTATAACAATTCCGGCAACTGGCCGGTGCCCGGCAACTTCCTTTCATTTGACGGCGCGGAGATCAACCCCTCGGTTTTCACCGGCACCAATGTGCAGGACAATCAGTGGCACCATATCGCGCTGACCTGGAAGAGGGGTACGGTCAACGGGTTCAGAAGCTATGTAGACGGGGTTTTGGTCAATCAGCGAAACAGCGCCAATACCGCGGTTCCCGCCTTTACCAGCAATTTCTTCATTGGTTCGTACAATGGGGTTGGTTCTTTTACCAATGGCGCGCTGGACGATATATACATTTACTCCCGATCCCTGAGCCCGGAGGAAATCGGATACCTGCATACCGGTTCCATGGGCGAGCTGATCAGTCTCGCCGGACCTTCGGACTTTACCATGCTCAGCGAAATCACCTCCGCCGACAAGCTGCGATGGAGACTGAACTCTCTGCCGGGGCTCAACGAGTTTACCGATACCCGATATACCTTTGTTGTTCAGGCCGCCCGTCAGATACAGGATCCGGAAACCGGAGAACTGAAAGGAGATTGGCTCAACGCTGTTACGTATCGCCGGGTATTTACAGAAAGTGAAATCAGTTTTGATATCTATGAAAAGGAGCTATCCTGGTTTATACAACCTTCCAAAAACGATCAGACCTGGTACTGGAGAGCCGGGCTGCAATACATGCTTCCCGACGAAAACGGAGTACAACCCATACAATGGTCGGACGCGCGGACGATACTGATTGACAAAAAACTTCCCGATATTCCCGCCGGTTATCTGACCTCTTCCGATCCGGAGGGTCATACGGACGATATCAACTGGGTATACGAAGTTACTTACCTCAACGACGGCAAGACCGCGCAGACGATCAGCTATATGGACGGGCTGGGCAAGACGCGTCAGCAGCAGGTACTGTCCAATACCACCGGTCAGGTGCTGGCTACGGAAACCGTTTATAGCGAAGAAGGCAACGCGCCCGTGACCTCCATGGTGGCTCCGGTCAATAACCGGAAATTCGGCTACGCGCACCGCTTCTTCGATGTGTATCAGGGGGGCGTATGGGAAGATTTCTCCACCGCGCATTTTGACCGCGAAACAGTAGGTAGCGAATACAATACGCCTCGTGATCCTGTAGCGGTGGACAATACGGTCAAAGGCAGTGTCGCCAATTACTACAGCGACAATAATCCCTGGGAGCGATACGTCGACGACGCGGGGGGCTATCCCTATCAGTACAGTCTCAACTATCAGGATCCGTTGGGCAGGCCGCTCAAAGCCGCGGGGCTGGGCGATGACTTCCGGATAAACAGCGGACGGGAAGTACTATTTCTTAATTCCGGGGTGACGGAAGAAGAGCTGAGCCAGGTATATGGCCTGAGCAGAGCCGCCCAGATGAAGAAATACGTTTCCAAAGACGCGGTGATTGATCCCAACGGGATCACATCCATTTCCTATAAGGACGAAAAAGGCAATACCATAGCGACCGCGATGACCGCCTGCGAAACCGGCGACGCGATCGGGCTGGATCCGCTCACGGAAGACGGCATGACCAGTTTTGTCAGTGGCGTCAACGTGCTGGACAACGATCAGCTCAACGCGCGGGATCGCTCCAGGCTGTCTACCGCCAATATATTGATAACCTGTGGCGGTCAGGAGGTCGATCTGGACTATTCCATCGATCTGGGGGCTTATTCGACGACGGAAGGTTTCTGCGCGGTATGCGCCTATGAAGTCAACTTCCGCGTGGTGGAAGATCAGACCGGTTATGTAGTCTTTGATCATACCGAGGAGCTGCCCGGCAGCGGCGCCAATGTGGACTGCGACGACAATACCGATGTGTTTACCTGGGAGGAGACGGTGACCTTGCCTCGTGCCGGTACCTATACCATATACAGGGATCTGCGCCCGCGGGTCGATCAGGAAACCGGCCGTACCGTGCTGGAGACCCTGATCGAGGAACAGGAAAACCTGCTCCGTACGAGCAAGGAGACCCAAAAGACCGAGTTCAGGGATCAGTACTATAGTACCGAAGCCTGGTACGCGATGCGTAAGCTGAAGACGGATGGGGGAGATGTTGGTATGCCGATTATGAAGGAGTGTGTGGAGCGGTATGCAGGAAACTATTCATCCTCTGGTTACGCTAACGGAAATCGGTTAAGCGCTGCCAGATTTACATCTAATGTTACTGCGATTGATATTGATAGTGAAGACAATATTTATGTATTGGATGATAGACGGTATATCAGAAAGATATCTACGTATAACGATTCCGTATCAACAATTTTTGATGGCTCTCTGTTGGGAATTATTATAAGAGGACTTTCTGTTGATGAACAGGGTGGAGTGTACATTTCTCCCCACCATTCATCCGGGATTTATAAGGTAACAGGATTGGGTTCGGCTACCCTTCTTTATAACGGAAAATACGATATCGGAGCTATAGAGTATAAGAACAATGCCATTTATTTTACCCACAACTCGGACACGAATCGGGAAACGGCTTCCAATGTCTCCAAAATTGACCTGGCCGGCAATCTGCTTATTGATAATTTTTTATCTCCCGGGAATGAACTTCCGTTTGCAATGTATCCGCTTTATACTTCCAACTCCTTGGTTGTTACAGGAAACAGCGGATCAGAAGATGTATATTTCAGCTATGGGTTTTACGGTAGTAAAGTTTATAAAGTATCAACCGCAAATACCTTTGAAGTGATTGCCGGATCTGGTGCCAATGCCTATGGCGATGGATATGGAGAGAGTAGCAGTTTTATGATTGCTAGAGGCATTGCGATTGATCAAAGTGGTAATTTGTTATTATCAGACTATACAAGGCTTGCAAGCATTGATTTGTCCAACAGACTGGTTCGTACATATGCAGGTGGCACTTTTTCAGGCATAATAGATGGAGAGCTGAAAGATGTTTCTATAGATAACTCTGAAGATCTTGAGTTTGATTCAAAAGGTAATCTGTATTTTACCGATGCACGCTCCGTTCGCGTCATCAAACCATGCGGCTTTACCACTGAATGTGAAGAAAAACCAGCCGCGGCCACCCTTACACTGAAAGCGACGGCGCCGTCCAGAACAGTGCAGCGGCCGGGTAAGGAAGCTGACAACGCGATGCTTGTAGACATGAGGCCCACTATACCGCTTCCGGATTATAGCCGGATGGAAGCGTCATATTGGACGGAAAATAGTGTCCCCCGAAAAATAAGATCTCTGTTTAATTTTGACTTTTCACAGATTCCGGCTGGCGCCAGTATTCTTAACGCGCGACTTTATCTCTATGGAATAGAGGGTAGCTGGAACAACGCGGTGATCTCGCCCGCGACGGAAAACTCATGCTGGCTTGAGCGTGTAACCACTTCGTATCGGGAAAATACGGTAACATGGTCTACGATGCCCGCCACGACAAGCGTAAACAGAGTAGAGATACCCTCTTCCGTGGTACCGGGGGAAAATCTGGATGTAGATGTTACCAGTCTTATTCAGGATATTGTGAATGAGTCGGAGTCTTCCTTTGGTTTTATGTTTAAGCTACAGAATGAAACGCAGCCCCACAGCGCCCGTATCTTTGCATCCTCGGCACATGCCGACCCCGCCAGACATCCGCGTCTGGAGGTGACGTACATCAACGGGCCGACGAACTGCGCCGGGCTTTCTTCAACGGCTACTTACGCCACGGCGGAGCTTTACGCGGACCCGGCGCCTATGGCTTCGGGTACGCCGGTATGGCTGGGTTCGGCCAACTGGCTCAGAGAGATGGATGAGGAAGCGTTCGCCGCCTCGCTGGCCGCCGATGTCAATACGGGTACCTCCACCCACGGATTTGCCGCTTCGGCGCTGAAGAGTAAGACGATGCCGGGAGTGCCCGGAAATAAGCTGTCTGTATCGGCCCCCTACAACTCCGGTGCGGACTACAATGGCTGGCGCCTGCGTCTGGATATGGACTACGCTCCCGCGGTCGAAGGCTGCTTCGAGCTCAACGGAGACAATCTGATATATAACTCCGCCATGGAAGCTTCGCTTGCCGGTATATTGAGTGACTACCAGCCGGGCGCGGTCAACAATCCGGGATATTATATACTGGCCGGCAACGCGACGGATTTCCACGCTTCCCTGCCTTCTGTAACCGATCATACCGGCGGCGGAGATTTTATGATTGGCAAAGGCGATACCGCGTCGGTTATATCTAACATATGGAAACAGGGCGTATCGGTAGAGAAAAATACAACCTATACCTTCTCCCTTTGGGCGATTGGTCTGACTGCTGAAAATCCGTCCCGTCTGCGCCTGAAGATCAATGGAGCGGAAGTGGGTAGTCCGGTAACGTTGACCGAAGACTGGAGAGAGATCCGTTACCAGTGGAACTCCGGCGGCAGTACCGTCGCCAATCTTTCGATCGAAGAGGTGTCGGGGGCGGCTACGGGCAATGTGTTCGGAATCGACGACATCGCGTTCAAAAGAAATAAAACCTCCGAAGGGGTATTTGCCGGCGGATCGGATGACGAGTGCGAGTCTGTACGCTGGTACCTGGATCAGGTCCGGCTGGAAGACGTGCCGGGCGGTACGGATAAGCGGATCGTGGACCTCGATGGGAAAACGGGTGGCGTGATCGGGACGGAAGTCCTGCAAATCGCCGATCCCGGAGCGCCGGTAGCCGCTTCGGCCTCCACGCGCGACGCCTTTATCGCCCAATACAAATCCATGCACTGGGTAGATCTGCGTCCGGACGATATCACTTCCATGGAGGTGTATACAGTGACCCCGGATCAGTTGCCGCTTATAAACGATGACAAAACGCTCGAATCGGCGCTCGAAGATTTTTATCTGATCAAAGTAGCGTTCAGAGGGCCTTCCTGCGAGGATAAATGTGTACCTGTTGATTTTGACAAGTCCTGCGATCTGGCCTGCGACGAACGTCTGCTGGAGCTGAAAGCCGCCAGGCAGGAAGCGTATGAAGCGCTGTCGGATATCGCGGAGCAGATACCGCTGGGAGCGAATCTTTATACGCTCAAGCAACTGGTAGACA
Source organism: Bacteroidota bacterium (assembly GCA_023391415.1). Lineage (GTDB taxonomy): Bacteria > Bacteroidota > Bacteroidia > Cytophagales > Cytophagaceae > SpSt-227. The sequence continues at coordinate 87,232 of JAEWAY010000015.1, forward strand.
ATTTTTATCCTTTTAACGAAAGTGTCTTTGAAGTCTTCGAGGCGGAAGAAAACGACCTGGAAGAGGCTTTCGAAGCCTATCAGCTATATGAAATGTCGGATCTGGCCGTACGGAATTTTAATTTCGACAAGTGTGTCAACGCCTGCCTGACCGGCGGCGCCGACGCGGAAAACATATGCGTCACCTGCCAGGGGGTCTACAGCGTATGTGTGGGCGAGAACATCACCGAACTGACCGAAGGACATAACTACCTGGTGACCCGCTGGGAAGATGAAGACGGATTCCCCTACGCGACGATCGACGATATGGACTCCGACGAGATCGGAAAGCTGGGAACATGGCTGCATAGCTTCCTCGAGGAAGAGTTTAGCGACCCCTTTGTCAGAAACCTCGACAACTGGTACCAGACAGCGGGCGAGGCCAGCAATGACTGCTCCAGTTGCACGGGACCTTCCAGTCCGTATTGCGACCCCAACTCCTGGAATGTGAGCCGGTTTCCCGATATCCTGATGCCCGTGCTGGAAGCGGCCAACGCGGGCTGTCAGCGCGAATACGACAATTGCGTCGGTCTGGCGACCAATCCGGCTCTGACCCTTTGCGAGCAGAACCTGTCCGATTGTATCGCCATTATTCCGGAGGGGCTCAGCAACCAGGACTATCAGGACTACTACGATCAGTGCCTGATCGAGGTAGACTGCTCCGGAGACCTGTCCGGAGTAGAGGAAGGGGAGCGGAGGATGATGATCTATGAAGTGCAGAAAGAGCTGCATCTTGATTACAATATCATCATGGCCAAGACCGAGGAGGTATACCTTCAGACCCTCAGTCTGACGCTGCCTGAGCTCGCTTTATACCTGTTTGACTATCAGTACGCCGAAGCGTGCCGGATCGCCTGTGAAGGTCAGTTTGAAGAAGCCTTCGACGCCTGGTATGAGCAGCGGCTGCTCACCACGCGTGAACGCGTCGAAGAAGCTTTCCTGAGCCAGTGCTATAACCGTAATGAATCGTTTACCGCTACCTTTGAGCAGTCGTATTACCACTATACCCTGTATGAATATGACGAGGCCGGCCGCCTTACCGGTACCGTACCGCCGGAAGGCGTCGACTTTGTCGATACCGACCATCCGGATCCGCTGGTCAGCGGACGTACGCCGGCACATCGTATGAAAACGCGGTATGAAAGCAACAGTCTCAACCAACTGCTGGTATCGGAAACTCCGGATGGGGGAGAAACCCGGTATCTGTACGACAAGGCGGGCAGAGTTCGTTTCTCCCAGAACGCGGAGCAGATGGCGCGGGGCGAAGCCCGGAATCTCTTTATATTCAGCTATACCAACTATGACCCGGAGACAGGCCGCGTCACTGAGATCGGCGAGTTTCGTACCACCAAAAATACCAGGGACGTCTATGGCTGGCAGCGCCTTTCGGGTACGATGCCCGTGACCTATCTGAACGAGCGGGTAAACAATCTGCTATGGCCCTCGGACGCGGCCCGCTGTTTTGAGCGGAACTATTTCTACTACGATAGGCCGATGTTGACCGGTCTGGAAGGCCTCAGTCAGGAAAATGTGCAGGAGCGGGTATCCAAAGTAGCCAACGCGCACGGAGCTACCTACTACAGCTACGACGAGCACGGACGTGCCAAAACCGTCGTGCAGGAATTGCTGGATCCGGAGGAAGAAGCCATGCGCTTCAAAACCATAGACTACAGCTTCGACAAGCTCACCTCACAGGTTACGCAGGTCGTGTATCAGAAAGGAGTGCCGGGTGAGGAGTTCGCGCACAAGTATACCTATGATGAAGATAATCGTCTGAGTGAAGTTTTTGTAGCCAGAGAGCGCTTGCGGAGAGGTGTGTCAACGACAAAAACACCGCGTAGCACCATCACAGCCCGCGACTTTGTCTGGGAAGGAGGAGGGCCGATTACCATTGAGTTCTGGGCTAAGATCGCGGCTTCGGATGTGGGAGGCTGGGCATTCTGGACCGGAGTTGCTGAGAATGAGCGGATCTCTGCCCATGTACCCTGGACAGACAACAGGCTTTGCTGGGATTATGGTGACTATCTGGGCGACGGAAGGGTGCGGGTTGACTACTCGCCTTATCTTGACCAATGGACACATATAGCTCTTGTTTCGGAAGGTATTGGCGGGCGCTTCAAAGGTATTTATCTCAATGGTGAGCTGGTTGCTTCAGAAACAGTTTCAGACGGACCCGCTACCAGAAGTGTCTTGCAACTGGCGTATGATTACAAAGGTTCACTGGACGACTTCCGGATCTGGAATAAAGTGCTCTCCGCCTCAGAAGTCAGTTATTATATGCGGCATAACGCGCGAGGAAACGAACCTGCACTGCAGTTGTACTGGAATTTTGATGAGCCGGAAGGCTTGAATGTCATCGATCTGACCGGCAATTATCCGGCAGTCATGTATCCCGGATATACGGAACGAATCGTTTATGACCGTTCCGGCGAACCCGCGGATTATGCCTGGGAGCGGGTAGCTCAGTACGAGTACTACATGCACGGGCCGCTCAAGTCCAAAGGGTTGGGCGAGTATGTTCAGAAGCTGGACTATGTCTACAATCTTCAGGGCTGGCTCAAGGCGATCAACCATCCGCTGAGCGGGAAAGATCCCGGAGAGGACTACTATTCCAATGGTCTGTACGCGCGCGACGTCTTTGGCGAGATACTCAATTACTACGCCGGCGATTACAAGCGTACCGGTTCCGGACTGCTGGCAGCCGACGCCATTACACCGGGCGCCAATACCCATGTGAAAGATAAGGGCAAGGACCTCTTCAACGGCAATATATCCTCCACAGTAACCTATACCGGCTTTGATCAGGCGGGAGGAAGCGCGGATCCGCTGATGGCGCAAGGTTACCGCTACGATTACCTCAATCGTCTGGTGAGCACCTTTACGGAGACAGCCTTACCGACAGCCTTTAGCGGCTGGTCGGCCTCGTCGGTCACGACGCTCGACAATATCTATCAGGAAAACCTGA
>JAEWAY010000019.1 GCA_023391415.1 Bacteroidota bacterium
AACGCCGACAGAGTTCCTGTTGAAACATGGAAAACTCTCCGAGTTTCCCACATTACAACAGGATAGCAATAATAATTCTAATTGGAATTATTTAGTTTTGAATGTAGCTAGGTAAGGGAAGATTACAACACTATTGCTCAACAAGTTTACATTCCTCCGATAAAGACTTTTTCACAGAAAGTAATTTTCGGAGTCAGAGTAAATGAAATTATTGACAAAGTTGATGTAAGGGGCTTTAGTTACGAAACACTTGAAGGGCATGTTGAAAAAGGTATTTCTATATTTACAGTTCAGCAACTTGAGAATAGACTGATTTTTAAAATTCAAACTTATTCGATACCTGCGAACATTTTGACCAGATTGGTTGGACCAGTCTTTTCTGTTCCATACCAGACTTTTTGCACCAAGACAGCTTTGAAAAATGTAAAACGACAAATAGAAAATCAATAAATAAACGCTTTTTGGCGCTATTTGATAGACTTGATTATAATGCAAAGCGCTTTATTCATTAAATTTTTATAATCTTTTGATATACGTTTTGCTTTTCATTGGTGATAGAAATGAAATATACTCCTTGAGGAAGCATGCTCAAATCTATTCTTCGATTGGTATTTGAGGGGACAGGTTCAAGAAAAAGCCTATTCCCAAAACGATCATAAATACTTATAGTAGAGATTGAAATATCACCAGAAATCTCAACAAAATCAGATGTTGGGTTTGGAAAAGCAGTTATTGAATTATTTATTCCCTGATCTGAAATGGTAGTTACCTTGTCTACGACAAACGTAGCCTCATCGGACCAATCACTCCATTTTAAGTTTTGATCACGATATCTGACTCGCCAACCATATGTCGCTCCTTGTAGGAGGGGAGTGGTAACTTGATAGGTTTGTAAGTCGATACCAGCATTTTTGTCAATAGGTATATAATCGGGATAGCCAGATGATTGAAAAATATTTTCATAGTCACGCGTATTGTCAATTATCGGCGATGTATAGTCTCCGGGGAGGCTTGTGAGTTGAAATTGAGAAGACATTACGCCATCTACTCCTGAGAATGCTGAAGCGGTCAAAGTTGGTGATAAAGCGCTAATTCCCTTTGGATCTACAGCAATCGGTTGATCAGGACGCGCCTGATTTCGGATACCATGATACGTATCCGCGATAACGGCGGTTGTGTTATAAGCATTGGAACTGCCCAGACTATACATGGTAGCTGTATATTTTTTCGCGTCCATATCTATATCGATAATCGAATAATGAGAGCCCTCTAGCGTTCGGTGAGTTTGCGCCCAGTCTGTCGCGTCGGGATAGTCGGTCCAAAAGTCAAGCCAGCCGCCACCGCCACCAGTTATTAAGGTTCGAAAGTCAACGTTGTCGGCGTTGCTTGATTTTATTACTCCCCTTTCATAGTTATGCGAGTGCCCATGACTTATCATGGCTACCTTTGAGTATTTTCCTAAAATAGGATAGACAGTATTTTGAATCCAGGAATCATTCGCGACTTGCCACATTTCACTTCTCCCCGGATGATGGGAATTGACAAAAACAAAGTCTGTCAGCGGATCGTTTTGAGCTATAATTAGCTGATTCTCTAGCCAGGTAGACTGGGTGTTATTCCTATGGCTCTCAGAGTTTAATGTAATAAACATTGTGTTGCCTAGCATAAAGGAATAGTATTTTTCATTGAGAACAGGATCATTCGGGAAAGCGGAAAAATCATCGTATTTAAGAAATTGATAATAAAGAGCAGGAGGATTGGTATATAAGTCATGATTGCCCATAGTACACATAAAAGGAACAGAGCCGCTAACCGGAGTGATATAGGAACTATAGAATGTTTTTAATTCGTCTATGCTCGCGTTTTGAAAAACATCTCCATTGTTAATTATACATGAAACTTTTTCATACCACGTGTCGCCATATAACTCGATGAATTTGTTTTTCATAGAAGTTAAAACAGCGGTCGCGTTTCTATCCGAACCAATATGCGTATCGCTGTATAATCCAAAAATAACATGTCCGCCCGGGGTATTGGCTGTGGGTGGCGTATGAAAAGGAGTAATAGCGGAGGAGTCCGTGCCGCTTACGCATCTGTAATAATAGGTGGTATGGGGAGTCAGATTGTTTAACTGAACTGTATGCCAGGTATATGATGAAATAGATTCGTATGATCCGCTTTTTGCAAGATGAAGCTCGTTTTGAGATGTTCCATAAATAACCTTGGTTTCTGTAGTTTGATTTGATATCCAGCTAATATATATTGAGGAGGAAGTGGGTGTTTGTAAGAATGGTTTAATGGGATAGGAAAACGCGGGTTCGACATAATATCCTCCCATAGTATTAATTTCGTTATTACTTAAGGCTCTATCCCAGACCGCTATGGCGGAACAACTTAATGAGGCGTTTTCATTGTCGTCATCCGCGAAAAAGAAAAAAGGAGTTTCATTGGTGGGAAGAGAAAATCTGCCATCCATAGCCTGAGCTCTCATATCCATATCGAGCATACCGTCTATATATATTTTCCAGGAGCCCGATAGGGCGTTATTATCACATACCAATACAATTCGCGTCCATTGCTCTGGAGTTAAGGACTTGGATGAATATCCGATAGCCCCTATTCCTACTTTTCCACTTGTGTTGATGAATAAATCGCCATCATCCGCGTTGGCGGAAGCGCCTGTTTGAAGTAAACTATACCAGGAGCCGGTATTTGGTATTTTTATATCAAACATGATGGTATATGTATTTACCCTGGAGCCACCACCATTCGCTGAAAGATTTGGCGTACAGGCTAAAAAATTTAATGGGGAGGCTCGTGGTGTAACAATGGCTTTATCATTATGAAAAAAGCCGGACGACACTATCGGAGCAACTCCGTTTACTACTAATGGATTTTTGAAAGAACTGCTATCATACCATACATCGTTTGGATTATCAAAAGACCAATATCCTTTAATGTCCGTCCATCGCGACATGAAAAACTGATTCTGAGCGATCGCTGTAGTATACAAAAAGCAGTTTAGCAGCAAAATAAACAGTGACTTCATTTACAAATTAATATTGGTGGAATCTCTGAATTACATTCTAATGAAGCGGTCTGAAATACCAGGTAATTTCAAAAATCATCTATCCGCTTAGTCGTCTTGGTAATGACATGACAGATCTAGTACTATTTTTGATGCTATATTACTGATAGTTATAGCCAAAGTAATTATTGGTAATACGTGCTTTTATATTTTTTGTTAGGATTAGGCATTTATTTCCATATGGTAAGCTTAGCCGGAAAATTAAAAATATTGGCCATTCGCGAATGGCTATAAATTAAACCCATATGTTGATAATTAAAAACCTCCATGGTATAAAAGATTTGGAGGTTTCTTTTTTTTCTACAGTATCAAAAAAATACGGACGGCCATTGCTCCGGGTAGAGGATACGGCCGTCCGTGTCAGTATGCGAAAGCGGACGCTAGATCACTACATTGATAATACGATCGCGTACCACGATCATTTTTTTCGGCTCCTGACCATTTAGCCATTTCTGTACTTCGGCGGAGTCCAATACCGTTTTCTTGATCGCGTCTTCGTCCATATCGACCGGCAGGGTGAGCTTGGCCCGCATTTTTCCGTTGATAGAGACCGGATATTCGAAGCTGTCTTCCGACAGGTATTCTTCTTTCCATTGTGGATAGCGAGCCGTGCTGACGCTGTCGGTATTGCCCAGTTTAGACCACAGCTCTTCCGCGATATGCGGAGCGTAAGGAGACAAAGCTATTACCAGCGGCTCAAGTATGGCTTTCTTGTCGCATTTGAGCGAAGACAGTTCGTTGACGCATATCATGAAGGTACTCACAGAAGTATTGAACGAATGCCGTTCGATATCTTCCTCTATCTTGCGCAGGGTTTTGTGCAATACCTTCAATTCATCACGGCTCGGTTCAGATGTCTGTACGGCAAAGTTGCCGGCTTCGTCATGAAAGAGGTTCCAGAACTTCCTCAAAAACTTGAATACCCCGTCAATGCCATTGGTATTCCAGGGTTTGAACTGCTCCAGCGGGCCAAGAAACATTTCATACATCCTCAGGGTATCGGCGCCATACTTAGCGACAATATCGTCGGGATTGACTACATTGAACTTGGACTTGGACATTTTTTCCACTTCCGACCCGCAGATGTATTTGCCATTTTCCAGTTCAAATGTAGCGTCGTTAAACTCGGGGCGCCATTTTTTGAAAGCTTCCAGATCTAGCTGGTCATTGTCTACCAGCGATACGTCTACATGCAGAGCGGTTGTCTCATAGTTTTTGCGCAAACCACGCGATACAAATTTGTTGGTGCCGGCTACGCGATACGCAAAACTGGAGCGTCCCTGGATCATTCCCTGATTGATCAGCTTCCGGAAAGGCTCTTCGCTGGATACAAATCCCAGGTCGAACAAAAACTTGTTCCAGAAGCGCGAATACAATAAATGTCCGGTAGCGTGTTCGGAACCTCCGATATAGAGGTCTACCTGATCCCAGTACCGCACGCTTTCCTTATCCGCGAACTCTCGCTGGTTGTCGGGATCCATATAGCGTAGATAGTACCAGCTCGATCCGGCCCAGCCCGGCATGGTGTTCAGCTCGTAGGGATAACCTTCTTTGGTATGCCAGCCCTGTGCTCTGCCCAGCGGAGGATCTCCGCTTTCAGTAGGCTTGTATTCGCCGATTTCAGGCAGCTCAAGCGGCAACTGATTCAAGCTCAATACTTCCGGGATATCGTTTTTATAATATACAGGAATCGGTTCACCCCAATAACGCTGGCGGCTAAAGATCGAATCCCTGATCCTGTAATTGACCTTACGGACTCCCGTTCCTTTCTCTTCGATGAAAGCGATCGCTTTTTCGATCGCTTCGGGCACTGGCAGACCATTAAGGAAACCGGAATTGATCATGATCCCTTTTTTCGGATCAAAATCTTCCTGAGTAATATCTGTTCCCGCGCCTTCCTGCACTTTGATGATCGGCAGACCAAAATGACTGGCGAAACCGTAATCGCGCGTATCGGATGAAGGAACCGCCATAACCACCCCTGTACCGTACCCAGCCAATACATAGTCCGCGATCCAGATAGGCACTCGTTCACTATTGAACGGGTTAATGGCGTAGCTTCCGGTAAACTGTCCGGAAATGGTTTTGGTATCGCTCATACGATCTCTTTCCGACCGGTTTTTGGCCTTTTCGACATAGGTCTCTACTTCGGCGCGGTATTCATCCGTAGTAAGTTGAGGTATATACTCATGCTCAGGCGCGATGGCGATATAGGTTACGCCAAAGGTTGTATCGATACGGGTTGTAAATACTTTCAGGTCCAAGGCGCCATCTTCCGTCTTAAAAGTCAGTTCGGCGCCAACGGATTTTCCGATCCAGTTGCGCTGCATATCTTTCATCGGTTCCGACCACTCCAGGGTATCCAGGCCTTTCAGCAGGCGTTCGGCGTAAGCGGTAATCCGCATATTCCACTGGCGCATTTTCCTGCGCTCTACCGGATAGCCTCCGCGCTCTGATACTCCGTCTTTGACTTCTTCGTTGGCCAGTACGGTACCCAATCGCGGGCACCAGTTTACCATGGTATCGGCCAGATAAGTCAGACGATATTTCAGCAACATGTCGCTTTTCGCCTTTTCATCCATTGCCTTCCATTCCGAGGCGCTGAAAAGAGGCGTATCTTCATCTGTAGCCGCGTCGATATTTTTATTTCCCTCTTTTTCAAAAACCGTTACCAGTTCGCCGATCGGTTTCGCCTTATCGGCGCGTTTATCGTACCACGCGTCAAAAAGAAGAGTAAAGATCCATTGCGTCCATTTATAGTAGGAGGGATCGCTGGTTCTGACCTCCCTGTTCCAGTCAAAGGAAAAACCTATATCGCGAAGCTGCTCCTTGTATCGGGCGATATTCTGCTCTGTCGTAATGGCCGGATGTTGACCGGTTTGTACCGCATACTGCTCGGCGGGCAGACCAAATGAATCAAAACCCATAGGATGCAGTACGTTGAATCCTTTAATCCGCTTGTAGCGCGCCACAATATCCGAAGCGATGTACCCCAGCGGATGCCCTACGTGCAGTCCGGCTCCCGAGGGATAGGGAAACATGTCCAGCACATAATACTTGGGCAGGGAAAAATCCTTTTTCGCCTTAAAAGTTTCGTTCCGTTCCCAATACTCTTGCCACTTCTTCTCAACTTCCTGAAAATTATATTCCGCCATACTGAATTTTATGATTTGAAACGGCAAAATTAAACGTTTTTGAAGAAAACACGTGTTTTATTTCTTAAAATAGCGACTTAACTTATTGAGATTTGAAAATTTTTGATGTTGACCGGTTAAAAGACCTGAAACTGGTATACAAGCTTACTATCGCCTATCTTCTTTTAGGTATTCTGACTGTTTTTCTTGTCGCGTATGTTTCTTATCATTCGATCGAAAAAGCGATTTCTGCGCGGACTTTTGATCAATTATCTTCGATCAATATTCTGAAAAAAAATCAATTGGAAATATATTTTGAACGAAAGACGCTGATGCTGGAGCGCCTCGCCTCTGGTGAAGAGACACTAGAGTGCTATCGGGACAACAAAGTCGGACCGGCTTTTGGTCGCTATCTGGAGTTTATTCAGGAAAACGCGCGCTTCGAATCCATTTTATTACTGGACACCGCCGGGAAGGTGGTTTGTCATGAAAAATCCGAATTAGGTAAAATATTGATAAGCAATACGGAGAATGGTCATCTGGCCCGGTTTTTGGACTTCTGCAAAAAGAAGGGAACGATCAGGGATTTTACAGGGAAACTAAATGATATTCCAGATAAAATTCTGATTCTTACAGGAGTTCCCGTGTTTGACGCCAACCGGGAGTTGGTGGGTATATTGCTGGCCGCTAGCCGTCCCGACGACCTGACCTCGCTGATCTACGAAAGAACGGGGCTCGGTGAAACCGGAGAATCCTATATTGTGGGAAGCAATTTGCATATGCGTTCTCAATCCAGGTTTTTTCCTGAAAAGCGACCCGCGCGGGTAGAAGTCAATACCTCCGCCGCCCGTCTGGCTTTGGAAGGCTATAGTGGCATTGAGATTATCAACGATTATCGGGGAGTCGCGGCGCTGAGTGTATACAGACCTATTGATATTGATGGAGTACGATGGGCTATTATTTCCGAGATAGATAAGGGAGAAGCTTTGCGGCCCATCTATTTGCTGCGAACACAGATGATTATCGTTGGCTGTCTCATTACCCTTGTGTTTTTTACAATTACCTCTTATCTGGCCAGAAAAATAGCGAATCCGATCGTGCAGCTCAAAAATCTGCTAAATAAAGCGGCTCGGGGCGTCATACCGGATAAGGTGCCTTCACCGGAAGCCATGGACGAAATAGGGGAGATGAATCTGGCTACCACCCGGCTGATTCGGGCGCTTGAGCAGACGTCCGATTTCGCCTATGAAATCGGCAATGGAAACTTTAATAAGGATTATCAGCCATTGAGTTCGGAAGATGTACTCGGACATTCGCTGATTCAGATGCGGGATAAGCTTAAGGTTTTGACAGAGAATGAAATAAAACTGCTCAAGGAAAATAGCTTAAAGCTTATCGAAGGTCAGGAAGTGGAGCGTAAGCGAATCTCCAGAGAATTGCATGATGGTCTAGGGCAGTTGCTGACCGCTACTCGCTTTCGTCTGGGAGACATAAAAGACAATATGGAAGTAAAGGTTGAGGTAAAGAAACTGCTGGATGAAACACTTTTTGAAGTACGGCGCATCTCCAACAACCTGATGCCTTCGGTACTTATCGACTTTGGTCTGCGGGCGGGCCTTGAAAGGTTGGCTGGTCAGATCGAGGAAACAAGCGGAGTAAAAGTGTCGCTGCTGTATGAAGACGAACATGGTGGCGCTTCCCAATTGCCTTTCGATGTCACCACCAATGTATACCGGATTATTCAGGAAGCTCTCAACAATATGGTCAAATACGCTGAAGCGACAGAAGCGGAAGTAGCTATTTTCGAAAGTAGTGAAAACATTATTGTCGAAATCGCGGATAATGGCAAGGGCTTTGAAGTGAACTGGAGTACGGAGACCAGAGGATTAAAAAACATGAAGGAACGGGTCAATATCCTTAAGGGGACTTTCGATATTAAGTCTCAGCCGGGAAAAGGCGCGGTAATATTTTGTGAAATACCTATATTGAATAAAAAGAATGAATAAACTAAGAATCTTGCTTGCTGACGATCACAAGCTTTTTAGGGAAGGAATCAGGGCGCTACTCGAAAAATACCAACATGTCGAAGTCGTCGGAGAAGCGGAAAATGGTCATCAGGTACTGGATTTGATACAGGAGCTCGCGCCTGACCTCATTCTTATTGATCTGACTATGCCTGAAATGAATGGATTGGACACGATACCGCAGATCCGCAAGGTACTGCCCTCCATGCATATCATCGTGCTCTCAATGCACGAAGATGGCAATTACATTGTCAAGAGCATACAAAGTGGAGCCAACGCGTACCTGTTTAAAAATGTCGATGAAGAGGAACTCATGGAAGCGATCAGAAAGGTGGCTATTGGAGAAAAGTATTTCAACAACAAGGTATCTGAGCTGATGATCGAGACGCTGCGTAAAGGACAGATTGAGGTCAATATTACCGCGCGTGAAAAGGAAATTTTACAACTAGTCGCCAATGGTTTGAGCACTAAAATGATAGCGGACAGGCTTTTCCTGAGTACCCGGACCGTAGAGACTCATCGAGTCAATATTATGAAAAAACTTAAGGTCAACAATACCGCCGAACTGATAAAGAAAGCGGCTGAAATAAATTTACTTGATTAGTTCCGGGATTATAATTTACCTTTAATAATAAATCATCCGTATGATCCGAGCATTGTTTGTTGTCATGCTACTAAGCTTTGGAGTTTCAATGGCCTTCGGTCAGAATGAAAATCAATATTCTGGCGATCTCGTCAATCCGGAAACTTCCCATCTGAAAGGACCTGAATATAAGAACAGACGATCGGCCTCGAAGTCTGAAAATAACCTGCCCGTATCGGAAACCAGATCGGATATCAGCAAGGGACCGGAATATAAAAACCGAAACAGGGGCGAATCTTCAGGAGTCCGGGTAAGGATAAAGCGCTATGACTCTAAAGGACCAAGGTATAAGCGGGACCGTTTCCATAATAAATAAACTTTTACCGGAAAATCCGCGGGATTTTTTATAAAGTATCGCGGATGTCTTCTCTCAGCCGCTTTCTGATCAGCTTATTGGAAGCTGTCTTTGGCAGTTGCTCAACCCATCGTATTGTTTTAATCCGAAACAGGGGATTCAGTTCTTTATTGATTCGTTCCTGGAGGTTCGCTTTTAATTTTTCGAGATCAGGCTCTTCGTCGGAAACCACAAACAGATAAAGTTGTTCAGGGCCGCCTCCATTTTGCGAGACAGCTACCGCCGCGGATTCTTTAATGTCAGGATGTTTGTTGACAAGCTCTTCGATTTCCAGCGCGCTCACTTTGATACCGCCCAGGTTCATGGCGTCGTCGGTACGGCCCGCGCTTTTGTAGAATACCATGCCGTCGGCCAAAATACGTATGAGCGCGTCGCCATGCCTGCGGAGTTTTTCCTTATTTGGCCCGGGAGGTACATTCGCGTAGTACTCTTCATGATGATCCTTGTTTAGGAGCTGTTGGCTGAGGCCGATGGAAGGCGGTAGCAGATACACTTCGCCAGCCTGGCCGGTAGGCGATAGTTTTCCGGCCGACTTCATAATCATAAAGTTGAGACCCAGCGCGGGAGTTGTAAATACGGAAGGAGAAGCGGGCTGCAACACGGATCCGGTTACATAGCCTCCGCCGATTTCGGTACCTCCGCAATATTCGATAATGGGCGCTTGAAACCGCGCGAGCCCCATGAGGTAAAAATAATCCGCGGGATTGCTAGGTTCTCCCGTAGAACTAAGCAGACGTACATGCCAGCGAAAGATTTTATGAAAATCCTGTTTTCGCCAGGCTTTGACTACGGAAGGTATTGTGCCCAGTATACTGATTTTTTGCTGTTCCACAAACTCACCATACCGTTTCGTAGTGGCGGCTCCGTTATATACTACCAGAGTAGCTTTGTTGATCAGCGCCGCGTAAATCAGCCAGGGCGCCATCATCCAGCCCATGCCGGTTGTCCAGGTGATCCGGTCTTCGGGGCGTACATCATGATGAAAAAACGCGTCGGAGGCTGATTTGACTGGAGTCAATTGGGTCCATGGAATGGCTTTGGGCGTATTGCTGGTGCCGGACGAAAATAAAATGCTGCTGATATAGCCGGGATAGGTCTGAAAACTGTCGAACGCGGGAGTTCCTTTTTCCACTACTTCTTCATACAGACAATCGTCCGGTCTTAAAATGGTTATGGCTTTTTTCCGGACAAGTATGGTCGGGACGTCCACACTACTTTCTTTTACTTTGTCGTAAATATTGATGGTTTTGCCGTTATACAGGTATTCATCGATCGCGATGATGGCTTTGGCTCCGCTGATCTCAACGCGTCTGGCAAGTTCGGAGGGAGTAAAGCTATCCGCTACGAGGACATTGGCGATACCCGCCCGTATGGTACCCAGAAAAGCGACTATCGCCTCGGCGCAGAATGGAAGGTAAAGGACGACGCGGTCCCCCGGAACGAAACCATCCGATAGCAATCCGGAAGCGAAGCGGTTTACTTCCTGTTCCAGCTCCCAATAGTTTAATTGGCGGATTTGGCCGTCTTCATCGCCTTCGATCAGAGCTATACGCTCCTTTGGGGCCTGAAAGCAGCTATCTGTTATGTTAAGGAGTCCGCCTTTGCACCATAATGGATTTTCGAAACTCGCGGAGGTATCCAGTATAGCCTGATAAGGTTGGCTAAATTGAATATCCAACTTGCTGAGCGCGTATTTCCAGAAATCTTTTCGCTTGATGGAAGCCCAGCTAAAAAGCTGCTGATAATTGTCGAGATGAAGTTCTCTCAGGCTTTTGGCCAGATTGGCTTCTTCCAGCAATATATTGTCAGGCATCCAGGCGATAGGAATGTGGTTGTCCTTGTACAAACCACGAAATTGCTCCCAAAGCTCTTCGGAATACTGAAATTTATGTTGTTGAAGCAATTGGCGCCATTGATGGTATTTTTGATTCAGGTTCATAACTAAAAGTCTGTTGAAAAAGGAATCAGGAGGCATGTCTCCTTGCATATCTTAACGGGTAAGTCCTATAAAAGATTTGGAAATATTGGAATGGATTACACCAAAAAATGAAAAGCGACGGGATTTCCAAGGACGCGTTTCCGCGTCCTTGGAAATGACCGTCGCTTTTAAATCATGTGGTTGACATTTCATCCGAAAGCGGATGTTTGACCAGCAGTACAAACGCGTGGATTACTCCAGGCAGCCAGCCGATCAATGTCAGAAGTATGTTCAAGAAGAATTTCCCGCCTACACCAAACCGAATGACTACGGCGATCGGTGGGAAAAACAAAGCCAGTATTCTCAACGCTACATTATTCATCCTTTTCCTCCTCACTTCTTTTATTCTTGATAATACAACCAAGTTTTTCGAGCAGGGGTTCGTTTTCGGAAATTGGGAAAAACAAAAGAGCTCCCAATTTGGGAGCTCTTTTGTTAAAATACCTGGTTTAGCTTATTAGATTTGGGCTAATATATTGACGTTAAGGTGGAAGATATCGTCGATGGCCTTGTCTCCCAGGTTGTCAAAGAAACTACCTGAACCATATTTAATATCGTATTGGGTACGGTTTATCTCGATTTTAGCGGTGGCGCTCAGGATCTTTCCATCGGTGATTACATTTGCCGGAAACTCTACAGGTAATGTTTTTCCTTTGATAGTAAGCTGGCCTTTGATGGTAAATTCTTCTTTTTGAATAGGTGTCGCCGAAGTGATGACGAGCTTCGCTTCCGGAAATTTCTTTGTATTGAAGAAATCATCGGATTTGAGGTGGCCTACCAATTTTTGATTGTATTCTTCATTGGTCAGATCCGTGCAGGTAATTGAGCTCATGTCAATAATGAAGCTTCCTCCGCTTATTCGCGTATCCGTCAACTCAACGCTGCCTTCCTTGATTTTTACGTTTCCGGTATGTTCACCGGTTACTTTCTTTCCGGTCCAGGTGATTTTGCTTTTGTCCGGCAAGACCTTCATGACAGATTGCTTTCCAAACGTAAAGGCGGCCATAGTAGCGAACACGATGATCGCGGCGGCGGTATTGAAAATTGCTTTTTTCATAAGTAAAACGGATTGTTAACTATAAAATTAATACACAAAGTAAGTACAAACAATTAATGTTTCAACATTAATTTTAGTATCATAAACACAGCACGCTTGTGTTAAGTTTCCCCATTTGTAATTACTTTGATGTAAAACTACTTTTTGAATTGATTTTCAATAAAATAATATTCGGAACCGTTGCGTTCCACGGTTACAAAAAGTTCACGGTCGGGAAGTCTGATTTCCAGAACCCGTATAGCCTGTTCCTGACCTTTTCGCTCGCGGAGTTTTTCTTTACCGTAGAGTTCTTCATATTGTTCATAGGCGGCTCTATACGCTTCCAGGGCGTTGAATTTGGTGTTTTGCCCGGCAAGTCTAAGTTTTTGGGTTTTTACGCCTATAAACTGGTTTTTTCTGAATACATAGTATATATGGCTGGCATATCCGGAATCAAATTGAACAAAATGTATTTCCTCGACATAATTGGGCTTGGAAATCTCCTCCAGCAGTATCGCCGTTTCTTTTTGCTTAACATCATCCTTTGATTCCAGCCAGTACGAATTTCTGTAATCCTGAGCGTACGAAGCCAGTCCTGTAAAACAGGCGAAAAGGAATAAAACATGTTTCATATTTAAATTAATATGTTACGACGTCTCCATTTACATGAAGAGCGTCTTTAATCACGCCGCTTGCAAAATTGAAGCCAAAGTTAAATTCAAAAGTAGTGGAATTTTCCTAAATTTTACTACTTAAGTTAGCCTATTTCATTGAATTTACTCCTGTTTCAGAGCCATACCGCTTTTTAGTATGGTGAAATGGTTTCCTAATTTAGATATTTATTTAATAATTAACCGAAACTTTTGGAATACTTATTGATTTTATGAATATTCACTTAATAATTATGGTATAGCGTTAACGATTCTATGAGAAAAAATATTTCGGTATTCGTTTTTATTTCTGTTCTGTTTGTATTTAACGCCTCCATGCCTTCCGGCGAGGGTAACAAGGATAAGGACAAGGTGCTGGCGGGGGTGATTCTGCATAGTCTCGTCGCGGGACATTATCAGCAAAGGGAAATTAACGATGATTTTTCTAAAAAGGCTTTTGACGCCTATCTAAAGAATATCGACTATAATAAGCGTTTTTTTACAAGACAGGATATCGATAAACTCAAAAAATGGGAATATAGGGTCGACGATGAGTTTAAAGCGGGAAACTTCGATCTGATGAAGAGCAGTTACGCCTTGTTGAAGAAACGGATAGAGGAGGCGGAAGGGATTTATCAGCAGATTTTGTCCAAGCCCTTCGATTTTACCGCTGACGAGAAGATCGAAACGGATCCTGAAAAATATGATTTTCCTGGCAATAGAAAGGAGCTGGAAGAATCCTGGAGACAATATCTCAAGTTTCAGACGCTGATTCGCCTCAATGAGCTGGAAAAGGAGCAGGCCAAAAAAGCGGAAACTGAGGAGAATTTTACTCTCAAATCACTTGAGGAGCTTGAAAAGGAGGCTAGGGAAAAGGTTTTGCAATCTCAGACTACCTGGTTCAAGCGGATGAAGCAGCTTAATGAGACGGACTACCAGGCGATTTATATCAATTCGATCCTAAGCGCTTATGATCCTCATTCCAATTATTTCCCACCCAAGGCGAAAGAAAACTTCGATATTCAGCTTAGTGGTCAACTGGAAGGGATCGGGGCTACTCTGATGGAGAAGGATGGGTATATCAAAGTTGAAAAGATTGTGCCGGGGAGCGCTTCCTGGAAGCAGGGAGACCTTAAGGCGGGCGACATTATCCTGAAAGTAGGACAGGCCGCGGACGAGCCGGTAGATATTGTCAATATGCGTCTGGACGACGCGGTGCAATTGATCCGGGGCAAAAAAGGAACGGAAGTGCGTCTGACGGTCAAAAAAGTGGATGGAAGCATTAAAATAGTCCCTATTACAAGGGATATCGTAGTTATCGAAGAGACTTACGCGAAATCGGCTGTTCTGGAAAATGGTATTCGGGCGGGATATATCAAGCTTCCCCAGTTTTACGCGGATTTTAACAATAATGGCGGCCGAAGTTGTTCCCGGGATGTCAGAATGGAGATTGAAAAGTTGACTGCCGAAAAAATAGAGGGACTAATCCTTGATCTTCGTAATAATGGAGGTGGTTCATTGAGAGACGTAGTGGAAATGGCGGGTCTGTTTATTGAAAAAGGGCCGGTAGTGCAGGTGCGCAGTAGTGACGGTACGCTGGAAATTCTGGAAGACTATGACGCGAAGGTACAATATAAGGGGCCTCTTGTTATTCTGGTCAATGAGCTGAGCGCGTCGGCTTCAGAGATTCTGGCGGCGGCTATTCAGGATTATGAGCGGGGTGTAGTGGTTGGCAGCGCCTCTACGTATGGCAAGGGTACTGTGCAACGCATGGTCGATCTCGATATGCTTGTTCCTCCCGCTTATAATAGCGTCAAGCCCTTGGGCGCGATGAAGCTGACAACTCAGAAGTTTTATAGAATCAATGGTGGAGCCACTCAGTTGAAAGGTGTCGCTTCCGATATCGTATTGCCGGATGAATACGCTTATATGAAGGTGGGTGAAAGAGAACTGGAGCATCCCATGCCCTGGGATGAAATCAAGCCGGTCTATTATAAGGATTGGAAAGATGTACCAGCGATCAAAACGTTGGACAAGAAAAGCCACGAGCGCGTAGATACCAGTTCGGTTTTCAAAAAAATTGATCAAAACGCCCGGCGTTTGAAAAAGACCTCCGAGCGTTCCCAGTTTCCTCTCAATTTACAGGCTTATCAAGAAGAACAGAATATGCTGGAAGCGGAAAGCAAACAATTTGAAAATCTATTCGGCGCTATTGACGGCTTTAATGTCGATATGATCCGGGCGGAAGTGAGCGCGATGGAATCGGATACGGCTAAAGTAAACCGGGTAAAAGTATGGCATTCGGAAATAAAGAAGGATGTATATGTTTATGAAGCTATGAAAATATTAAACGATATGAATAATAGATAGTCATATGTTTTTTTCTTTCAATCAAGAGAGCGCTTTACCAGGCGCTCTCTTGATTTGGAAGGCAAGGTATAGAGGGATATGCTGGAACTCCTGTGGTAGCGGGATTGTTTTGGTTTAAGCGAAGGATATGTAGGATGTATTGAAAGTTGATGGTATGCTGAATGGAGTGTTGATTGTAGATGATGATAATGTGAGCAACTTTATCGCGGAGCGGGTGATTAAGAGTCATGGACAAGTCCGTATGGTGATGTCCGTGACAGATGGCCGGCAGGCGCTGAACTATCTAAAGCGTCAGTGTGAAGGTGACGACGCGTACGCGTGTCCGGAACTGATATTGCTGGATCTTAATATGCCTTATATTGATGGTATGGAGTTTCTGAATAATAAAGGTAAATATGGAGTGCCTGACGATATTCCGGTTGTGGTGGTAACAGGCCTGGAGCCTTCCAGAGAGCTTGAAAGGCAACTGAAGGATATGGGTGTCGGTTATGTGATCAAACCTTTGACAGGAGCGAAGTTTGACAAGATATACCAGGAATCGGGATTTAAATCCTAAATTGAAAGGACAGCGGCGCGTCGATCGCGGGCTTCTGTATTTTTTAGATTTTTTTCATAAACTTCGAATTCTTACTTTCGTAAAAAGCGAGGGACCGGAATAATGAACAAGCCATTGACGTGTTTTGGTTTTGGCTCCGGGTTCGCTTGTTTTATCTAGCCAGATGGTTTGCCCATTATAATGTTTTGTTTCCGCGAATTGTATTTATTACTTAAGTGTCCATGAAGCATCGTATTCTTTTATCATTATTGTTTTTCTCCAGCGCGTTTTTGTACGCCCAGCGGCCTTATGAGGAATATTATGAAGATAATAAAACGTTGAAAGCCGAAGGCTTTATACAAGACTCGCTGGCTACGGGATTATGGAATTTTTATAGTGAGAAGGGAGTAAAGATTACCCAGTGCTCTTATAAAGCGGGTTTGGCGGAAGGTACTATGCTACAGTTTCACGATAATGGCAAAATAGAGCTTGAAGCGCTTTTTGAAGCAGGCGTTGAAAATGGGAAGTGGCTGGAATTTTATTCATCGGGAAAGGAAAAAGTCATCGGAGCGTTTAGAAACGGGAAACGGAATGGAAGCTGGAAGGAATATTTTTCGAATGGACAATTGTCACTGGATGGTAGTTATGGCAATGGCCTGAAAACAGGAAAATGGCTGGAATATTATCCGGATGGTCTTCTAAAGTCCGTCGGAGAATATAAAGAGGGAAAACGGGAAGGAGAGTGGAAGGAGTATTTTTCGAGTGGAATACTGGCCTTTGAAGTCATTTATACCGGTGGACGACCTGATGGATGGGCGAAGAAGTACCATCCGGACGGAAACTTGAGTTGGCAGGTGGCTTATATCGACAGTTTGCAGCAGGGAGAGTGGGTGAAGTATTATGAGAATGGTAAAGTCGAGGAAAAAGGTCATTATAAGGATGGGAGAGAAACCGGACAATGGAGCGTGTATTACAATAACGGACAGCTTGAAAGCGAAGGGATATACGAGAATGGGCAACTGGAGGGAGAATGGACGGAGTATTACGACAATGGGACGGTTAAATCAGTCAATATATGGAGAGAAGGCCGCCTATGGACTA
This sequence comes from Bacteroidota bacterium, assembly GCA_023391415.1. Taxonomy (GTDB): domain Bacteria; phylum Bacteroidota; class Bacteroidia; order Cytophagales; family Cytophagaceae; genus SpSt-227. The sequence goes on from JAEWAY010000019.1 coordinate 16,915, forward strand.
CGGTGGGCGCTAATGATCAGCATGGAAAGGTATTGAATCCCGGCGATGTTCGCGGAGGAACCGGAATGCAAAAGTTGTATTATTCCAATGGAACGCTGATGACCACTGTTTCCTATAAGGAAGGTATTAAGGAAGGAGCCGCGCGTTCGTATTATCGGGATGGTAAGCTCAAGTCCAGTGTAGAGTATGTAGCGGATAAGGAGTCTGGTCCGATGAAGGAATATTATCCGGATGGAACCCTGGCTTCGGAAGTGATCTTCAAGGAAGGAAAGCCGCATGGGGTATATAAAGAGTATCTGAACTCCGGGAAACCGGCTTTGCTTGGTTACTATGTCAATGGACTCGAAGACAGCCTATGGTTGGAGTTTCATGAAAATGGAAAAATACTGACTGAAGGGTATTATGTGGATGGTTTTCCGGACGGTGACTGGTACCAGTATTATGAAAACGATACGATAGCCTCCGAGGGGACGTTTGTGAATGGAAAGCAAAGTGGTATCTGGAGGGAGTATACCTATGATGGCAGGCTGGCGAGTATCGGTTCGTACGATGAGGGATTGAAAACCGGATTTTGGAAAAGCTGGCATCCGAATGGTAAAGTTCGTATGGAAGGATATTTTATCAATGGCCTGGAAGATGGTTTCTGGAAAATTTATCATGACAATGGACAACTGCTCTCTGAGGGCGCTTATACCGCTGGTCTGGAATCCGGCTTATGGAAGGAGTATTACCCTGATGGCAAGCTGCAGGCGGAAGGCGTTTTCTTCGCGGGGAAAGAAGATGGAGTCTGGAAAAATTATTACGCGAACGGGGTGTTTAGCCATGACGAGGTTTATGAAAAAGGCAGACTGATTGATGTGGGGGATATGTATAACTCTATGGGAAAAAGGGTTTTTAAAGGCTCTTTCGCCAAAGGAAACGGTATACTTAAAACATATCATCTGAATGGTAAAATAGCCGCGGATGGCGCGTATAAAAACGGATTGCCGGATGGTAAATGGAAATATTACTTCGAGAATGGCGTAATGAGCGGAGAAGGAGGTATGAAAGAAGGATCGCGGGAGGGATACTGGAAGTTTTATGTAAATACGGGTAAACTGGAGGCGGAGGGAAACTATACTGGTGATGAGATGTCGGGCGTATGGAAATTTTATGAGCAGGGAAAATTGAAATCTATTAAAAACCTGGATATTGACGATGTGGATTTATAAAAACATATGTTGCCTGATCGTTATTTTTATGGCCACTGATTTACTGGCTCAGGATATGGTCAAAGTGTATTATGACAATGGTAACCTTAAATCCGAAGGATTGTTGAAGGATGGCCGGAGAGAAGGATGCTGGCGATTTTATTACCCCAACCAGCTTCCGAACTCGGAAGAGTGCTATCTGGATGGACAGTTACATGGTACGGTCAAGAGCTACGATTTTGAGGGGAGGCTGATCAGTATAGAGAATTATCAAAATGGAATGGAGCAGGACTCCGCGTTTTATTACTATCCGGAGGGTATGTTGAAGCGCAAGGGCGTATTTAAGGATGGACTTTACGAGGGCGTCTGGCTGAGTTATCATGAAAATGGCCGCCTGAGCCAATTCGGGGAATATGTGCTGGGGATGCCGGATGGTCCCTGGCGTTTTTATGATATGGAAGGCAATATGACCCATGAAGGGGAGTACAGGGAAGCCAAAGAGACAGGTTTGTGGAAAATATACGATTCCAGAGGTTTCCTATATGAAGAAGGTGAAATGGACGCTGGTACCCGTATAGGAGTATGGCGCCAGTATAATAAAAAGGGAAAAGTAGTCAAAACGCGACTTTATTAAGAGTCGCGCTATTGGGTCGTCCCCTGCCTATACCGCTCGTTTAGCTGATATTCGAGATCATTAAGGCAGTTTTTTACAACCGGTTCATAAAGTTGTACTTTTTCCATCTGACTTAAGGAATCATGGGAAAGCAGATCATTAATGGAAAACTCCTCCGTCATTTTTTCGGTAGTGCACTGACAATAATCCTCCGCTAGGTCTTCGTCGCCCGAGGAAAGCTGTTCCTGGCTCACATATAGTTGTATACATTCCGAGGTGAGGCTTTTCTTATCGGTATCCGACCAGGCGCGTCCTTTGGTGACCGGAGCGAATTCTACCGATTTGTCCGGATTGTTTTGGATGACAGTGATAATACCGAAGAAACTCAGAAGAAAAGCGAATCCTTTGGCCTTTTTGGTGTGCTTCAACAACCAGAAATCATATTCCTCCTTCGAGTCCCGGGTTTTTAGCAGAGGCTTAAGAATCTTAAAGACAAACAGAAAGATCGTGACACCGATTATGAGTGAAATCACCCCGCTTATAAACAAAAACTTCTCCATCGCTTTTCAACATCTCATTTAATGGATTAACTCCGCGGGCTATGATCTGTTAAGCGAATCGGACGATATTTTCAGAATACTGGAAGAACGTTTCTATTCCGGCAGCCGTTCGAGCCGTTCAAGTTCCTGATTGAATGAACCGCTTAATATGGGAAACCGGCACCATGATTTGGGGTCTATGTTGAAATCGTCAAGATGAAAGGATGGAGCGACGCGTTCCCTTTTCCATTGATTGCGCGACCACATTTTGTAGAATTTGATGATATGTCTTTTCAGCGTCGCCGGATCTTCCAGGTTTTTTTCCTTTAATATTTCGTAGGCTTCCAGCGGCGATTTCCGGTCTCGGATGGCTTGTAGCTCGATTTGCAAGAGGATATGATAAGGCATGAGATCCTTTTCGTCCGTCTGCGCGTGGGCTTCCGGGCGTAACTCCGCGGTTGGCGGCAAGATGTTGACATGACTCAGGCCAGGTTGATCCAGGTTCTTTTCCGCCCATATAAGCCATTCGCGGATAAAGGGCTTATCCACTCCCGCGATGGGCGCGATACTTCCAGAGGTATCTCCGTCCATGGTGGCATAGCCTACGTCACCCTCGCTCCGGTTGCTGGTCGTGATAAGCAAGGCGTTTTTTATATTAGCCAGCATCCAGATGATGGGTGAGCGGGCTCTGGCCTGTATGTTTTGCAACGCGATATCGTCTGTATGCCAGCTTAGAGCGCGCTGTAGCGCTTTTTCGATCGTATGGGTGTACGCGTCTACGGAAGTATCGATCGCCCAGTGGTGGAAGGTGGCTCCGATGGAGCGCGAGAGCTCTCTGGCCGCGTTTAGTGTGACCTGGCCTGAATTTTTCGTAGCCTGATATACAGTAGTCAGAAGTTGGCTCGTCAGGCTTTGTATGGTATCCGTTTCATCACCATGGGATAAGTTTAGCTTTTGCCTGAATGTCCGAGTCCCGAGTTCCTTGACGCCTCTTTTTATCATTTCGGATACCATGACCGCGCAGGCGGAAGAGTCCGCGCCCCCGCTTAAGGAAAGTACAAAGCCTGAACTCCGGCTTTTTCGCAGATAATCGAATAGCCCCAGGGATGTCGCCTCCCAAAACTCATATTCCTTTTCCCGTTCATCGCGCGCCAGTTCGTTTTCCAGAGCGATGTTTTTCTCAAAATCGATATCCGCGTATACGAGATTGGTATTTTTGAAGGAAAAGCGATGATTGCGTTGTAGCATTTTTCCCTCGTTGTAAATAAGAACCTCGCCATCGTAGATGATCCGTCCGGCCTCATTGCCGAGGAGGTTGGCGTATATATAGGCGCAATGGAAGGTTTTTGAGCTGGAAGATATCAGCTTATACCGGAACGCGGATTTTCCGAAAGAGAAATGACTGGCGCTCGGGTTCATAATCAGGTCAATCCCCCGAGTGGACAGGCGATGGGCGGGCCTGGCCGGGTCGGCTACCCAGGCGTCTTCGCAGATTTCGAAACCGATACGGGCGCCATGACTTTCTATTATAATCTCTCCAAAAGGAACTGTTTCCCCATCGATCGTCCATTGGATGATTTCCCCGGCTTTCCAGGATGTAAACCAACGAGGTTCATAGTGTACACCATCTCCGGCCAGAAATTGCTTAGCGGCGATCCCCTTGATTTTCCTGTTTTCAATGAAGGCGCCGCAGTTGTATAGTTTGTCGTCGATACGAATAGGCAGCCCTATGGCTACCGCGATATCATGACAGTAATCACGTAGAGAAAGCAACAGTTCCAACGCTTTTTCGGGAACCCACTGGCTCAGGAATAAGTCTTCGCATCCGTAGCCGGTTACGCATAATTCGGGAAGACATAGAATCTGAATGTCGCTATGCCGGGCTTCGTCAATCGCGTTCCGGATATTGTCGATATTGTTTTCCCAGTCGATGGGAGTTTGGTTGAGCGCGGCTCCTCCGATTCTTATATAAGCCATTTTATGTCGCTTCGCTATCGTTTTGACAAAAGAACACAATTTTTGGCAATTATGATACGATTGGTCGCCCCGGGATGAAATTGGACGGGACTACGGGAATGAAAAGAAGGAGATCGGGAACGGACGCGCGTTGTTTTTCACGCCTTGTCGCTTCGAAGAAGATCAGGTGAGAATGGAAAGCTTTTGACAGGCGTTTTCCGCCGCGGCCTGCTCCGCCTTTTTTTTGCTGAGGCCATTTCCCTGACTGACCGGTTCGTTTTCTATCAGCACTTCAGAGGTAAACTCCTTATGATTTTTGCCCGAAATTTCCTTAATAAGCACAAACTTGATATCCTTATTGGTTTTTTGAGCCCATTCGATCAGGATACTTTTAAAGTTTTTATTAACGGATACAATTTCTTTCAGGTCGAAATTTGGTCCGATCAGTTTGTCAATGATAAACTTTTTGCAGTTTTTAAAACCTTTATCCAGAAATACGGCGCCAATCAGCGCTTCAAGCGCGTCGCCATACAGGGACTTGTGGGCGTAGTTGGATTTGTAGCTATGGAAGGTCACTATCCGGTCAAGGCCGATTTTGTAGCCAAGCTTGTTCATTTCCTCTCTGTTGACGATCCGGGCGCGGATTTCTGTCAGAAAACCTTCGCTTTTGAAGGGATATTTTTTGAAAAGCAGTTCCGCCACGACGGTCCCCAATACGGAGTCCCCCAGAAATTCAAGTCGCTCGTAGGAATCGATGATATTGTCCTTGGCCGCGGATGAATGCCTTAGCGCGGTTTTATACAATACAAGATTGCCTGGCATATAGCCGGTAATATTTTTGATGGAATACATTAACTCTTTGTCACGGCCGGAGCTACGCAGCAGAGAATATATTCCTTTGATGGACACTATTCGCTGTATTTTCTGAGAATGATGGAACAGTTATGACCTCCAAATCCAAATGTATTGCTTAGAGCGACGTTGATTTTTCTTTTTTGAGATTTGTTAAACGTCAGATTAAGACGGCTGTCAAAGTTTTCATCATCCGTAAAATGATTGATGGTAGGTGGCACCGTCTGGTGTTGAATAGCCAGAATACAGGCGAGCGCTTCGATCGCCCCGGCGGCTCCGAGCAAGTGCCCTGTCATGGATTTGGTAGAGCTAATGTTCATGTTGTAAGCGTGATCTCCAAATACGGACTGAATAGCCTTTACTTCTCCAAGGTCGCCCAGTGGGGTGGAAGTGCCGTGTACATTGATATAGTCAACCTCTTCAGGCCGGATCTTGGCGTCTCTAAGCGCGTTGATCATTACATTTTTAGCTCCGAGTCCCTCTGGATGAGGGGCTGTGAGATGATGGGCGTCGGCGGACATCCCGCCACCGATTATTTCGGCGTATATTTTCGCTCCTCGGGCTTTCGCGTGTTCGAGCTCTTCCAGTACGAGAGCCCCCGCGCCTTCGCCCAGTACAAAGCCGTCCCGGTCTTTGTCAAAGGGTCTGGAAGCGGTAGCGGGAGAGTCGTTACGCTCGGAAAGGGCTTTGAGCGCGTTGAAACCTCCGATACCGGATTCGGTAACCGCGGCCTCGGAACCGCCTGATACAATGATATCGGCCATTCCAAGACGGATATAATTGAAGGAATCTACGATCGCGTTGGTAGAGGAGGCGCAGGCGGAGACCGTGACAAAGTTCGGACCCCGAAATCCGTTACGAATGGAAATCCAGCCGGCGCTGATATCGGCGATCATCTTGGGAATAAAGAAAGGGTTAAATCGGGGGGTGCCATCTCCCAGGGCGAATTGGGATACTTCGTCCTGGAAGGTGCGTAGTCCACCGATACCCGATCCCCATATTACACCAACCCTATCGGCATTAATCTGAGACAAGTCAATTCCCGCGTCTTTGATCGCCTGATCGGAACAGACTACCGCGAATTGTGTGAAAGGGTCCATTTTTCGCGCTTCCTTGCGCTCAATGAAATCTTCCGCGTTAAAACCTTTTACCTCACAGGCGAATTTGGTTTTTGATTTCTCAGGATTGAATCTTGTTATAGGAGCGGCACCGCTTACCCCAGCCTCCAGGTTTTTCCAATATTCTTCAACATTGTTACCCAGTGGAGTAAGCGCGCCTAATCCTGTAACAACAACTCTTTTTAATGTCATAAAAGATTGTAAAGTGGGGATTGATTTATTAACCTTTCGTGAGCTTATTTCACGTTTGCTTCAAGATAGGAAACAGCCTGACCTACTGTTGAGATGTTTTCAGCCTGCTCATCAGGAATAGAGATGTTGAATTCTTTCTCAAATTCCATGATTAATTCTACCGTGTCTAAAGAGTCGGCACCAAGATCATTGGTGAAACTTGCCTCTGGAGTAACTTCAGATTCCTCGACTCCTAGCTTGTCAACGATAATACTTTTTACTTTTTGTGCGATTTCTGACATTGTTTTAAGTTTTTTAGTAAAACAGGTGCAAAGAAATAGGAAAAAGTAATTCCAGTCAAACAAAATTTTTTTATTCTTCATCTCTTGGGATTTTCTTTTACCTTTGTCGGATACTTGTAAGGATAGCGGGGCGCGGGTTCCCTATCGGAAAAACAGCATGAAAGTAACCAGGCTCAGGGTTGATTTTGACTATGATTTTCTTCTTTTTGGTCTTATATCTCCGGTAAAAGACTATAACCTCGCCTGGCATTTGAATAAATCCTTAAATTTGCGCCTGCGCAGAGAGCCCGATTTGCAGTTTGAGTTTCTTGATAAAAGTAAAATTTATATATGCAATTTTATTTTTGAAAAGGAATATAGTAGCTTTAGGCTCTTAAAAAATAAGGCCTGCGAGTTTCATAATACTTCCAAGCCTTATATAGTGCCTGAACTGAAGGAATATGATTATCTGTTAGTCATTAAGGATGAAACGGATGAAACAGGTTCCGAAGATGTTCTGGAGTTCTTGAGGGAAGTTCCCGTTGTACAATACGTAAAAGAAATAGATTTAATTAATCTTAGATCAAAAGAGAATTTAATTTTTAATTAAGCGATGAACCGTTCAAAGAAAACAAAAATTATTGCCACCGTTGGTCCCGCGAGTAATACGAAAGAAAAGTTGTGGGAACTGGTAGAAGCAGGAGTTAACATCTTCAGGCTTAATTTTTCTCATGGTACGCATGACCAGCATTTGCAGGTTATCAAGTATATAAGGGAGTTAAACGAAGAGCATAACTGCAATATCGCCATTCTCCAGGATTTGCAGGGTCCCAAAATCAGGACGGATGAAGTGGAGAATAACGGTGTCGAGCTTGTTGAAGGTGAAACGATCACGATATGCAGGGATAAAATTCTTGGCAATAGTCAGAGAATCAGCACTTCATATCAGTGTCTTACTTCCGATGTGAAGGTGGGTGACATGATTCTTATCGATGACGGTAATATCGAGCTGAAAGTGTTGGAAACAGGGAATGGAGAAGTAAAAGCGGAAATCATATATGGAGGAATTCTTAAGTCTAGAAAAGGTATCAACCTTCCTAATACTCAGGTTTCCGAGCCTTCCCTTACCGAAAAAGACAGAAAAGACCTTGTATTCGGCCTGGAGCAGAACCTGGACTGGATCGCTTTGTCCTTTGTAAGAAAGGCGGAAGATCTTCTTGAACTGAAAGAAATTATTAAAAAGGCGAATAGCCGATCCAAAGTGATCGCCAAAGTCGAAAAACCGGAGGCTATTCAGAATATTGACGCGGTTATAGAACATTCAGACGCTGTCATGGTGGCGAGAGGAGACCTTGGTGTTGAGATCCTGATGGAAGAAGTACCGATGCTCCAGAAAATGATTGTGGAAAAATGCAACCGACTGGGCAAGCCCGTTATCATCGCTACCCAGATGATGGAGAGCATGATCAAGAATCCGAGACCAACCCGGGCCGAAGCCAATGACGTAGCCAACGCCATCCTTGACGGAGCGGATGTGGTGATGCTGAGCGCTGAGACCGCTTCCGGAGACTATCCGGTGCTGACGGTAAAAAGTATGAGCAGAATCTGTCTCGCTGTCGAGAAACAGGAAAGTGTATATAATAAGCGTCTGGACTTCGCGCCTGCCGATCCGGATGAATATTGCGACAGCCTTATATCGACCGCGTGCAGCCTCGCCGCGAAAGTTGGAGCCAAAGCGATTATCGGTCTTAGCCAGACAGGTTATTCCGCGTTCAGAATAGCCAGCCATCGTCCTAACTCCGATATTTTTGTTGTCACTTCCGACAAGGAGCTCTTAAGTCAGCTAAATCTGATTTGGGGAGTCAAGGGAATACTGTTTAATGAATGGTCCTCTACGGACGAAACAATCGATAGAGTCAGGGATCATCTGGTGGAGCTTGGACATTTACAGCCGGGTGACGTGTATGTCGCTACCGCGAATATGCCGATCGCCAAAAAACAGCGCGCGAATATGCTGAAGCTTGGACTTGTATAGTATCATTTAATCGGTATCTTATAATTTTCAATGAAAGGGGTAAACATTTACCCCTTTTTTAATTTAATAAACCTATGGATTTGAATATTAAACTATTGTCAAAAATTTGTGAAATTCCGGGAGTACCTGGGCATGAGCGGAAAATTCGAAAGTTTGTGCATGATACCGTAATACCACTGACGGACGAAGTCAAGGTGGATAATATGGGAAACATTATCGCTTTGAAAAAAGGCTCTAATAATCCGGAAGGAAAAAAGGTGATGGTATCGGCTCATATGGACGAAATTGGATTTATCGTTACCCATATCGACGACAACGGCTTTGTGTGGTTCCATCCTTTGGGTGGATTTGATCCCAAGACCCTTACCGCGCAAAGAGTGATTGTGCATGGTACTTCGGATCTGATAGGCGTAATGGGAAGCAAGCCGATCCATGTCATGTCGTCTGAAGAACGCGTCAAGCCCGCGAAGATGGAAGATTTTTTTATCGACTTGGGCATGAAAAAAGAAGAAGTCGAACGCTTTGTCTCCGTCGGAAATCCAGTTTCCAGAGAACGGTCGCTGATTGAAATGGGCGATTGTGTCAATTGCAAGTCACTGGACAATCGAGTTTCAGTTTATATTCTGATCGAAGCGTTGAAGCGGCTTTCGGACATTCCTTACGATCTGTACGCGGTATTTTCAGTACAGGAAGAAGTAGGACTTCGCGGAGCCAACGTGGCGGCGCATCGGATAAATCCCGACTTTGGCATCGCTCTGGACACGACGATCGCCTATGATGTGCCCGGCGCGTCGGGTAGAGAAAAGATCACTTCCCTCGGTAAAGGAGCGGCGATCAAGATTATGGATTCTTCGGCGATCGCGGATTATCGTATGGTGCAATATCTTAGAAATACCGCTGAACAAAAGGATATTAAATGGCAACCCGAAATTTTGACGGCGGGCGGAACCGATACGGCTTCGGTGCAGCGTATGGGAAAAAATGGAGCGATCGCCGGAGCGATATCCATTCCGACCAGACATATTCATCAGGTGATCGAAACATGCCATAAAGAAGACATACAGGAGTGTATTCGCTTGTTGACAGCCGCGTTGGAAGAACTCAATACTTTCGATTGGAGCTGGGATAGATAAAAAATGCCTGGAATCAAGTGGACTTCCTCGTTTAGTTTCTCGTTTTTTTTTGCTCGTCAGGGATGTATCTGAGTGACTCCTTTTTATTATAGGACAGATCGATGTGAACAATCGGAAGATATATTCTTATTTATCTTTATTGTCCAGGTATGTTTTGATGGCCGATACCATAAGTATAATCCCCAGAACTATCTGAAGCGCGCGTCCTTTCACGGTATCCAGGAATATACTGCCCGCGAAGGCTCCCAGGATGGAGCCAGCGGTCATTATCATGATAAACGGCTTGTTGGCTTTGAGCGCCGGAAACGCTTTGTTCTGGCGATATTTGTACAAGCCTGTCAGGATTGTCGGTAGGCTAACGTATAGGCTGACGCTTCCGGCCAGTTTGATATCCAGAGAATAAAGAAGGATCAGGACCGGGATAATAAGCTCTCCTCCGGCAACTCCCAACATGCTGCTTACAACGCCTATAAGAATGCCGGATCCGAAACCGGCGATTAGCCGGATCGTTGAAGATAATACAAGAGGTGGAAACTCTGTGATCGCGTGTATGATCATAAAGCAACCCAGTGTCAGAAGAAGGAGCCAGACAATGAAATGAAGAAAGCTATCCGATATTTTCGCTGTTATGGTTACTCCGATCCAGGCGCCGATAGTGGAGCCGGCCAATAGGTTCAGGATCGCGTCGTAATGAGCGACAAGATCGGAAACCGGGATTGTCGCGTTTCTGAATATCAATGAAAAAAGTACCGTAAACAGACTTATCGCGAGATTGATAATAATGGCCTGAACAAGAGCGAAACCAAAATAGCCTACAAGCAAGGGAAGTCGGTATTCGGCGCCGCCAAGTCCAAGCAGACCGCCTAAAATCCCGACGATAAATCCGGAGAAAAACGCGTAGAGTTTTTTCATAGCGCGATGTCGCTAATTGCTAACTTTGGATCATGGCTCTATGTTTCTCTTTTAGTCAGGCTCGGGAAGATTATGAGAGCGGTAATGAGTGGCCAGCGGCAGGTTTGGAAAGGAGCGCTTCCTGTTAGGATCATTAGAAAGCGCCGTGTTTCGCCGATGTCGTTTATCCACTTGATTCGCGCTTCTTGTTTTCAGGCATAGTGCCGAATATGTAATCCCAAAGCGGCGAGGATACACCAAACGCTCGCGCCGGATCCTTATAATGATGGATGCTGTGGTGAACCCACAGGACGCGAAACATATTCTGGGGAGGACGATAGGCGTGTACAATGTAGTGAACAAACAGATAAGCCGCGTAACCAAGAACGAAACCCGGCAGGAAGGCGAAAGTATACTCTTTCAATATCAGGTAGACGGCTCCGAGCAACAGGGCGGCGATAAGGACGGAAACTATCGGTGGCATCGCCAGGCGGCTTTTGTCTTTGGGATAGTCGTGATGAACACCGTGCATCAGATATTGCAACCGTCGCAGCCTGACGCTTCGCGCGTTCATATGGTAAATAAAGCGGTGCATCAGGTATTCGATCAGGGTGAATAGCAAGAGGCCAGAGGTAAACAACGCGAGAATGGTGAGAAACGGAAGGTTCGCTGTAACATAGGCCATGCCAAGCAGGGCAAAAGAAAACACGATGAAAATACTGACCGGTATGGAGATGTGCGTTCGGGTCAGTTTCTCAAGCAGTGGGTTTGAAAAAAGCCGCTTGCTTCCGGAGTTTGATGGCTTGCCGGCAGTCTGGGTAGAGTGGTTCATGTGTCAGAGTTTTAAAATTGGTTTTTATTGTAATTTAAATTGTAGTTTTCCAAAAGGAACAGCTGCGTTTACTTCTTCGCATAGCTCTCCGGAATACGTATAATAGTTTCTGCCACCATTGGGCAATATCAGCATATACCTGTTTTCATTGATTTTTTGGATGGACAGGTAGCGTCCGTAACGTTCTGAAAATACATATCCGATATGCCCTGGCCTGTTGAAATAAAGCATGGGCAAACTATGTGAAATACGCGCGCTGTCAAGTTGATAGCTAATTTTGTCGTTGGTAATCCGATATCCTTTCTTGTCTTTAGTCACCTGGCAATGGGACCGGAGTTCATTGTTGAATTTTTCACGCGAAAATGAGTGTAGCATTTGGTCGCCGGCAAAGGAACTTTCTATTTCAAATTGAATTTCAATTAATTTGAAGGGTAATTTATAATGAACGTGACTTGTAAATGAATAACGCGATATCTCATTCTCCACTTTTCGGCTTACTTTCAGATAGCCGACTTTTTTATCGTTGAAAGTGATGTCGTATATAAGCGTTTCCGCCTTTTGAGGAGTATGAAAAGAAAAACCGCTACTCAACAGGAGGATAAGCGCTATGATGATATTAAAATTTCTATGGAATAGTCGAATGGGCATGAAACGCGGAGGTATTTAACGCTTGTTTTTTCTTACTAGACATTTTTTAGCGTATCTACCCCTATTTGATAGAGACTATTTTCTCTGTTTTTTTCCCGGGAGTATAAAGTTTTTTACTTCGTTTGCCGCGATCGATTCGCTACAAAGGGAATGAGGCAAGGGTAAAATATGATCAAGGTTTAGGCTTTATTGATCAGCGCGCTAATATGGCCAATTTGCTCATCCGTCAATCCGGTACCCGAAGGTATACAGAGTCCTCTGGAAAAAAGATCGTCGGCGATACCGGTCATAAATGCTGGATAGCGGGCGAAGACGGGCTGGCGGTGGAGGGGATTCATTGGGAAACGACAATCAATGGCGGCCGCGGTCAGGGTTTGAAAAACACGATCCCTTTCGGATTGATTCTTAAATAATGGGCAGGTAAGCCAGCGGTTGGATTTCGCCTGAGGCGGTTCTTGCTGGAATACGACCTCTTTTGTTATATGTTGGCGATAAAGTTCGAAAATGGCTCTTTTTCGTCGCGTTCTTTTTTCCCAACTAACGATCTGGGCATTGCCAAGCGCCGCCAGAATATTGCTCATACGATAGTTGTATCCCGTATAGTGATGTTGATAAAAATGCTCTCCGGAGTTGGCCTGATTGGCCAGGAGTGAAGCCATTTCATACAGGTTGGATGAATTGGTCAACAGCGCGCCGCCGCCGCCAGTGGTAATGATTTTGTTGCCATTGAAGGAAAATATTCCGCAAGCGCCAAAGGAGCCGCACATCTTATCTTTATAAAAAGAGCCCAGCGCCTGGGCGGCGTCCTCAATCAGCGGGATACCATAGCGCTCGGAGATGGAAGTGATGTCCGTATAATCCGCGGGATTTCCATATATGTCCACACACATTATCGCCGAAGGCTTTTTTCCCTGACCGATAAGCCAGTCGATCGCTTCCTGGAGCGCCGCGGGATCCATGTTCCAGGTATCGGGTTTGGAGTCGATAAAAACAGGAATCGCTCCACAATAAAGAACCGGAAAAGCGGTAGCGGCGAACGTGAACGAGGAGCAAAGCACATAATCTCCGGCTTGTACACCGATACTTAAAAGAGCCAGATGAATAGCGGAAGTTCCGGATGAAGTCGCCAATGAAAAGGCGACTCCCGAAATTTCTCTCAGGTTTTTTTCAAATTGACGCGTTTGCGGTCCGGTGGTCGTGATCCAGTTTTGGGCGAGCGCTTCTTCCAGGTGTTTTTTTTCCGGGCCTTCCAAGGAGGGAGGAGAAAGCCAGATTTTATGATTCTTTTGTGTACTCACCTTTGTATTTTTCAGGGATTATGAATTCTTCCCGGTTCCATTGAAACATTTTCAGAAAGGTAATACATAAAATTTTACAATCCAGTATCCACGATTGGTGTTTTATATAGTAAAGGTCAAGTTCAAAACGTTTTTCCCAGCTTAACGCGTTGCGCCCGCTGATCTGAACAAGTCCGGTGAGTCCGGGTTTTACGTCATGTCGTCGGGCGTTTCGCTTGGAGAGCAGGGACAAATATTCAATCACTAGCGGTCTTGGCCCGACCAGGCTCATATCGCCTTTTAATATATTGATCAGTTGAGGAAGTTCATCCATAGATGAGTTCCGGAGGATATGCCCGATCTTGGTGATACGGGCCTGTTCGGGAAGGTTCGCGTCGTCGGACAGGGTTTTAAACTTGTAGAGCCGGAATGGGACTCCATGACGTCCGATACGCCATTGGGTAAATATCGCCTCCCCATATACGACTTTGAGTAAAATGTATATGCCCGACGCGGGTAGCGCCAGTATAATGGTCAATGGAAGGGCGAGGAGGATGTCTGCTGCGCGTTTCATCTTGGGGTGTTTACTTAGAGGAAACTTATTGAATAAATGAGTATACGATTAAAAATATTTCCCGGATTAAAATGCCACTGGTTTTATCCATAATTTCGCGGGTATGATTCGTTTTCCCAATTGTAAAATAAACCTTGGTCTTCGGATAACAGAAAAAAGGCCGGATGGATTTCATAATATAGAGTCCTGTTTTTATCCCATAGACTGGAATGAAGCGCTCGAAATTATTCCGGCCCCGGAACTTCGCTTTACTTCAAGCGGTATTCCGATTCCGGGTGATCCGGATCATAATCTTTGTCTGAAGGCGTGGCGCCTGTTGCATAAGCGTTTTGACATTGCTCCGGTCCATATTCATTTGCACAAGGCCATTCCTATAGGAGCGGGCTTGGGAGGGGGATCTTCGGACGCGGCTTCGGCGATCATACTGCTCGATCAGCTATTTGATCTCGGGCTGGACGATGAAACTATGGAAGACTTGGCGCGGACACTCGGGAGCGATTGCGCGTTTTTTATAAAAAATAAGCCGGTTATCGCTACGGAAAAGGGTGATCGTTTTTCCGAGGTAAGGCTAAGTCTCGCTAATCAATGGATCGTATTGGTTTTTCCTGACTTTCATATCTCGACAGGGGAGGCGTATTCCGGAGTAAGGGCTGAAAAACCGGAAGATTCGCTAAAGAATCTGCTGGAAGGTGATGTTAAGGAATGGAAAAAATATTTAAAAAACGACTTCGAAAAGCATCTTTTCCTTAACTATCCCGTACTAGACCATGTTAAGAGTAGGTTGTATGATTTTGGCTCGTTTTATGCTTCCATGACGGGAAGCGGGTCTTGCGTATATGGACTTTTTAATGAAGAACCGGACGCGACCGCTCTGAAAGAAATGGGTTTTACCGTAAAAAAAATCTTGCTGAATTAAAATACTTTTATTGTCTATGTCTCCAAGAGTATTGCTATTTGCTGTTGTATTTCCGATCACCGCGCTGTTTTTTTCCTTTAAGTCCATTGTCGAGGACTTGGCGGTTTCCGATTCGGATCTGGTAGTAAGAGTAATCAGGGATAATCTGGCGGCCGCCAAGAAATGCCAGTTGGGCGTGCTGAAAAACGGCTCTTTCAAGAATATGGACGACAAGTATAAGATTCTTTCCTACGATATGTATATCCTCAATAGCCGGGGGCAGAAAAAGTGGTTTTCGGAGATGACTCAGGCGGAAGTGGACTTATCGGAAGAAGAAGATGTGGAAATCGTTTCGGGCGATCTTGTCGTCATAGATCGGGTAGTATTGATTCATATCCGTTCCGGCAACACCGTGGAAGTTGATCGTATTACAGAGCGTTATCTGGTACGTTAGGACATCTGTGTATCTTCTTCATCGTCGAATACCCGGTTTATAAACTCAATGATCGGAAACATTTGTTGAAACAGGCGGCCGAATTCCTTTACATCCATCTTTTTTAATTTTTGATCCGGCAGCTTTTGGGATATCAGAAAACTTTTCAGACGTAGTGTATCGATGAGAGGGTGATCCGACGCGTAGCCTTTAGGTGTTGACTTCAAACGTTCTCCTTCGAGTTGACCGAACGTCTTGGTAAAGATTTCGGATTGGGTCAAACTGACAAACTCCTTCGTATTGTAATCGATTTCCTGACGAATCCGGTTGAGTATATCCGTTGGCGGCGTCCAGATTCCTCCCGCTATAAAGGACTCGTCTGGCTGTAAATGAAAATAATAGCCCGCTTTGGGACTTTTCTTTCCGCCATCAGCCAGATAAGCGCTAAAATTGGTTTTATAAGGTGTCTTGTCCTTGGAAAAGCGAAGGTCCCGGTTTACGCGGAATATGCAGTTTTTGGCCTCCAGGCCGCTCAGTGTATGGTCAAAGGAAGATATTTCGGCGATGAGTTCCGTTATAAAATCCGTAAACTCTTTCCGGCAACGATGGTACTCATCCTGATGGCTGTGAAACCAGTCTTTGTGGTTGTTGTTCGCTAGTTGGGCGAGAAATTGAAGTTGGCTGGTAAAGTTCATTTAAAAACGTTTGTTGGATATGCTCAATAATAATTAAAAGGGTTTATTATGTCAAGGGACGAACGGGGAGCTTGGGGCCCCTGGTTGCCATTAAATGGATGGAATTGCCGGAAAAATGTATATTTTGATGTGGTGTCGATTTAAACTAATGGGACTATGGCTAACTGTATTAGTGGAAAAAAGAGATATGATAGTCGGAATATGGCTGAAGACGCGCTGATTGACGCCTGGGAGCGAAATTATTATACACTGACCAATGGTCCGGTCAATGTGTATCGATGCGAGGATTGCGGCGACTGGCACTGGACTTCAAAAGGGACGCTTAACGAACGGCTGGCCGCGGAGCTTCGGGGCGAACGCCTGAAAAAGAAACGGGAGGCTAATGATTGGGAAAAGAGGTTGAAATTTTAAAAGTCTATGGAATGAAATCGTCGCTGAAAACGATATGAAAAAGGTCGCCCGTCGGGACGACCCTTTTTATGGAGCGTGTTTCGCTTATTCTTTCGCTTTCGCCAGTTCTTTTGATTCAAGAAACTGACCATAGGCTATTTTGTAACTATCTACGGACGGAGCGAGTCTGATCGCTTTTTCATAATTGGCGATCGCCTCGATGAGCAGGCCTTTGTCCGCGTATACCGTAGCGAGAATGAACTTATTGAGCGCGTTTTCTTCTTTCAGCTCCGTTTTTACTCCATTGATTTCTTCCAGAATGCTTTTTTGTTCTGACAGGTCGACGGCTCTGATGACTCTCGGGTTAAACTCCGTATTGCCGCTGCCGCCTTCTACCGTCCATTTATACACTTTGTCCGCCGTCAGGTTCAACTTGGAAAGGTCCACTTTTACTGAATTGTTATTGACAGTTTGTGAAAAGACGGTATCCTGAAACAGATTGGTCAATACTACATGGTAACCTTTTTCCCCTTCCAGTGGTAGCCAGCTCAATTCAATTTCCTGGTCAAGCACTTTCGCGTCTTTAGGCAAGAAGCTTTGGATAACCGGTTTGGCCGGGCGTTCTACCGATCCGGTAACCGCCATGTATTTGTATTTGTTTTTGCTGATATCTTCTTCCTGCGAAGTCATTTCGCCTACTACGAAGTCGACATATTTTTTGCATATCCCAAGGTTTTGTACGTCCACCTCGCGGGCGAGCTGCGTCATGGAGTATGAGCCCGGTTTTTTCAGTTCAATGGTTTTCCCGCTTTTATGTACAAGCCCCAGATAACCATTGGCCGCGAGTTGTACTTTGTCTCCGGTATATAGTTTTCGTCCAATGGTTACTTTGGCGGTATTGGCTCCGCTAGTCACTTTATTGTCTCCGTTGGAGGCAAGTACCTTAAATAGTTCATCCTGCGCGTTCGCGCCTATCGCGATAGCCGCGAATGTGATCAATAAAAGAATACGTCTGATAGTCATATGTTTATTTAGTCAATGGTGATGGTGTTACGGTATTGTTTTTCGTAATCAGGGCCGCTTTACGTTTGCGGATATTTCTGGTTCTAAAATAATTGACAATAAGTCCAAAATAAAACTCAATCATGTTTCCTGACAAAAAGAGGGTAATGACCAGAAATGTAATGTCAAATTTATAATTAAACAAGTGAAAAACAGCTATCGCTATGCTGATTATTATCAAAACTTCCAACAGGGCGACCAGCATGTTGACGCCATCCCACCATTCCTTGAGATTTAGAAATAGCCATCCAAAAAGCCAGGTATTGAGAAATATCAATAACAGGGATATGGGAATTTCAATATAGGAAGGAATATTGTTGATGAAGTCGCCTTTCAGAATCATGGCGAGAATATTGGCGTGGGCCACGACTCCAAACATGTCGGGGTTGGTTTTGCCTAGATAGTTGGAATTGAGCGGAGTGAAAAACTTGTCCTCCCAGGAGGGGTCGCCGAAACGCGCGCCCATAAATCCCAAAATTACAATTTTGTCCCGAATAATATCCGGTTCAAACGCTTCTTCAAACACTTGATCCACGTCCAGGGCGAAAAAGACGTTCTTGGAGTTTTCCGTTACCCCATCCATGTGGGTGACAATATTGCCCTGGTAGTTTATCTCTTCCGTCTGGTTGTCGCGCTGGATAAACGCGCGGGCCTTTTCAGGAGCGTACAGCATGGCGAGCTGGACCGGAAATGACAACAAGGTATCACCCTGATAGATTTCCCAGGGAACGCATTCCCTGGAGACTTTAAACAGGTCTTTGCCTTCGGTCAGCATATCCGCGAAGCCTGAACTGGCGTATCTCGTAAAATAGGGGTGGGAATAACCGACGCTGTCAATTTCCAGCGCCTCGTCGTTCTCGTAGAGCTCGGATACCAGAACCAGGCTGGATGTATTTCGAAAAGCGTCCATAAGCAAGGAGTCGCTTTCCGGGTTTTTCAGATTTCGGAAAAAAGCGTCTACGCCTATTATCCTGGGCGAATACCGGTTCAGGATATTGATCATTTCGGCGATGCCTTCACGCGGCATATAGCCTATATTGACCAGGACAATTTCCGGGGCCGCTTCCGCGCTTTTTTTGAGATGGGAAAAGTAAATATCCGTCAGTTCAAAATCGGAAAAGGTTTTTTCGATAGGATTCAATATCTCCGCGTTTATGGGGATCAGCGTTAACAGCCAAATACACATGACGACAAAAGAAGTGGCTAAAAAAGCATCAAAAGCGGATAACTTTTTCTTCATTCCGAAATAAACCTTATGGGATTTGGGAAGTAAATTTAATGATTTTAAATGAGAAACACTAAAATAGCGGCCAATGAAGGAGGAAGACCTCGGTAACGATTTTGAAAAAACAAATTTATCGTTCCGATACGCGTGTATAGCGGGTATATGGGGTGAATATGAGTCGGAGGAATCTCCATGGATTGAAACGCGAACGGATTCTCGTTATTTTGGTACAAGGACTTAATTATTTCATTTAATTTTCATATTTTTACTTTTGTTCTCTTTTAAACAAGTTAAAAATCAACTATATACATGTCAAATCAGACGAAAAGGGTATATTCGGGTGAGGATCAGAAGGTATGGACCAGTCTGTATAGCCGGATTATACAAATGCTTCCGGAGTCCGCGGACGAGGCTGTGCTGACCGGCCTGAAGCGCGTCGGCTATCCTTCCGACTATATTCCTGATTTTAAGGAAATCAATCAGCGTATCCATTCATTTACCGATTGGGAAGTGGTACCTATGGAGGAGATGGTTCCGGACAATGAGTTTATAGCTATGCTGGCGGATAAGAAGTACCCTTGCAGAACCTGGCTCAGAAGTATGGAACAAGTAACCGCTGAGCAGGACGAATACGACATGTTTCATGATATCATTGGTCATACGCCTCTGCTTACTATTCCCAACTATTGTTATTATCTTCAGGGATTGGGCAAAATGGCTCTGGAACATCTTGGCAATGATCACGCTCTGCTATTGTTGAAGCGGGTATATTGGCATACGATTCAGTTTGGATTGAAAATTTCGGACAACTCGCTCAGAATTTATGGAGCTCATCTGATATCATCAAGGGCGGAGACGCTCTATTCGATCAGCGCGGGCGTGCCAAAGTATGATTTTCATGTAGGTAAGATCATGGATACACCTTATGTAAAAGGTAGTTTTCAGGAGCGTTACTTTGTGATTGGCAACTACGAAGAGTTGTACAACAACCTGCCCGCTATCCGGGAAGAACTGAACCGCAGGATAAATAAAGAAGAATGTCGCGACCAGAATTCAGGCCGGTAAGCCATTCGCGTACCACGCTGACTGAATTGATGATCCCTTCTTACGCCAATTTTGGAGGGAAGATCCACGGGGGTATTATTTTGTCGCTTATGGATAAGGCGGCGTACGCCTGCGCCGCTAAACACGCGGGTCGGTATTGTGTCACAGTAAGCGTAGACAGTGTGGATTTTGTACAGCCGGTGGAGGTTGGGGATCTTGTCGCTTTAAAAGCGAGCGTGATCTATGTAGGCAAAACCTCTCTGGTCGTGGGAATAAAGGTGCTCGCCGAAAATGTAACGAATGGTAGTGTCAAGCATACCAATACTTCCTACTTTACCATGGTAGCCAAAGACGAGCATGACAAACCCGCCGAAGTCCCTGGTCTGATTCTGGAAACCCGCGAGGATATACGCCGTTTTCTGGAAGCCATTCGACGCAGGCAGCTCAAGGCTCAGTACCAGGAGGAGTTAAGCAATATCAAATCCAGGCTGATGATTGAAGAAGAGTTGTACAAGTTGCGACAGGAGCGCTGTATATTAGCGCCTTCGGCTACTAAAAAATAACCTGGACAAGCATTCAGACTGGATATTTCCAATAAAAAAGGCTTTCCAAAAAATAGGAAAGCATGATTCAATGAACGATAAGAATATTCAATTTTACAACAATCTGGGAGTAGAGCCTTTTAAAAAGCTTTCCGAGATTGGTGGTTTTAGTTCGCACAAAGATCTCGAACTGGTATTTCCTTATATTGAAGATAGCGGATCTATCGTGGAAGTAGGGGCGGGATATGGACGCTGTCTTGACTTTTTTATCAACAGAGGCTTTGAGGGCAAACTCATCGCGGTAGAGAAAGCTACTCCGTATCTGGAGTATCTTCGGCGGCATTATTCGGATCGGGTGGAAATACTCGACGCGGATGTTAAAAAGCTGGAGCTCTCTGAAAAAGTCGATACCATACTATGGATGTTTAGCGGCATAATCGATTTTAGCAAGGAGGAGCAGGCGCGGACACTGAAGCGACTGGCAGGCTTCTTAAATGAAAAGGGAAAGCTGGTGGTGGATATTCCCAAACTGGGTTTTCGTACATACGCAGAGCATCAGGACGAACAACATCTTCGTTTTGACAGTGAATACGGATTGCTGGAATGTTACATCCCCAGTCTGGAGGACATGACCGACTATCAGGAACTGGCGGGACTTTCCGGGTTCATTCGCCTGGACTACGCCACTACGTCGGGAAAACAACGGACAATTTATATTCTGACGAAATAGTCGATAGCTTATCATAAAAGCAGCGCTTTTTGATTTTGGAACGCTGTTTTTATGATGTTTTAACGCGTCAGATCAGGCCGATTTTTCTTTTTACCTTATCCAGAACTACTGAGGCGATCGCTCTGGCTTTTTCGGCGCCTTTTGCCAGACGCTGGTCCAGTTCCGCGGGATTGTTCATGTAATAATCGAAGTTTCTCCTCTGGTCGGAGTATTTTTCAAGAATAAGTTCGAGCAACGCTTGTTTGGCGTGACCATAG
The DNA here is from genome assembly GCA_023391415.1 of Bacteroidota bacterium. Taxonomy (GTDB): domain Bacteria; phylum Bacteroidota; class Bacteroidia; order Cytophagales; family Cytophagaceae; genus SpSt-227. The sequence goes on from JAEWAY010000019.1 coordinate 38,298, forward strand.
CCATAGTTTCCGGCGAGGTAGTTCGCGCGCATTTCTTCTGTTTGCCGCGGGGTGGCTAGCAGACTGTAGAGCGCGAATGTGGTATCGCTGGCGGGATTTTTGGGTTCTTCCAGCGGAATACTGTCCGTTTTTATCGCCATGATACTTTTGCGCAGTTGTTTTTCAGGCAGGAATATGTCAATGGTATTGTTGTACGACTTACTCATTTTTTGCCCGTCTGTTCCCGGAACGGTCATTACCTGTTCGTCGATTCTGGCCTGGGGAAGAACAAATGTTTCGCCATATCTATGATTGAAGGAACTGGCGATATCCCTGGTAATCTCAAGATGTTGCAACTGATCTTTACCTACCGGTACCAGTTCGGCGTCGTACAGGATAATGTCGGCCGCCATCAGTACCGGATAAGTAAACAGTCCCGCGTTGACGTCGGAAAGGCGCTCGGATTTGTCTTTGAAGGAGTGCGCGTTGGCCAGCATGGGATAGGGCGTATTGCAGCACAGTATCCAGGCTAGCTCCGTCACCTCGCGTATATGGGATTGGCGGTAAAAGACATTGCTGTCCGTATCGAAACCGAAGGCGAGCCAGGCCGCGGCGATGGAGTTTATATTGTTTTTTAGTACTTCAGCGTCCTTGATGGTGGTGAGGGAATGCAAGTCCGCTATGAAAAACAGAGATTCATGTTCCGGGTCTTTTGAAAGTTCGATCGCGGGTTGTATCGCTCCCAGTATATTCCCCAGATGAGGTCTTCCGGAGCTTTGTACTCCGGTTAATATTCTTGCCATAGTTTCTATATTCCAATGGCAAAAAAAGAGAAAATTCGGAACAAAGAAAATATTATATGGATTTTATAAACGTTTCCGAATAGATGGTTAATTTAACCGTTTGAATAGTGGTTTTATCCGGGATGGAATCCTTTTACCTAACTAAAAGAATACGCGCATGCATTGGTTATATATATACGTGATAATCGGCTTGTCCCTTGCCGGTACGTCCGGCCTGGCTCAGAAAGTGGAATTCAGCGAATCGCTGTTTGACTTTGGACCGATCAGGGAACTGGACGGCCCTGTCGAGCACGTGTTTACCTTTGTCAATAAGGATACGGCGTCCTTATATATTGAGCGGGTAAAGCCTTCCTGCGGCTGTACTTCCGCCGGATGGTCCAGAGATACCATAACGCCAGGAGATACAGGGTTTGTCGTCGCCGCGTTTGACCCGGCCAATCGTCCCGGAAACTTTGAGAAAAGTGTGCAGGTCGTCTTCAGCGATCCCGGGTTGATTACAGAGTTGAAATTTAATGGCTTTGTCATATCCAAACATCATACCGTCCGGGAAGAGTTGCCTTACAAATCGGGCAATATCAGCTTTAGCGGAAGCACGATCCATATAGGAAGAGTCGTGAACGATGTTCCCGTCAATACCTCGATCAGCCTGTACAATCATACGAGGGCGCCTATCAGGCTCATAAGGGTAGACGCTCCGGGGCATATCAACGTGGAAACGCCTAAAATACTGGAACCAGGTCTTATTACAGAGATACATCTGGATTATCTGGCGCACGCGGGCAAAAAAAATGAGTTCGGGCCGGTGTCCGATATGATTACGCTGATTACCGACGACGCGGAAAGCCCCAAAAAGCAGCTTCGTATCAGCGCTGAAGTTACCGATGTGGTATTGCCGGACTCTCTGAAGGGTGAAGATAGCAGGCTGCCCCGTATGGAGCTTTCCCAGAATTCCGTCATTTACGATACAATTCAGACTGGTCATATGGCTATGAAAGAAATCGAGATTCGCAATACCGGTAAAAACGACCTGCTGATCCGAAAGGCGCTGAGCGACGCGCCCTATATCAGTGTGGAAGTTGAAAAGAAGCATCTGAAATCGGGAGCCAAAACCCGTCTTAAAGTAGTTTACGACGCGTCGAATATAATTGGCAAGGACCTCAAAAAGATCGTGATATATTCCAATGATCCCGACAATCCGGTTATGGAGCTTCCTGTCAGGGCTGTCATTGTTCGCTGAACAGGTCAGGAAACATACTATCTTCACTTTCCCGCGATTTCGACTTCCTGATCAGCTCGACAACATTATTATGGTATTGAGCGCGCTGAGGGCTATCTCCGGAGCTCAGGGCTTTATCAAATACCGGATTTCAAAATAGGATCCAGGGCATATTTTTTTATTTTATGTGTTTGGAAAGAAGTTTAACACGGAAAGTCGTATTCACGGGGATTTATTTTTTCAACATTGTGCCAGAGAGTTGGTTTTTGATAAAGTAGCTTTTTCGACTTTACAAAACTCTTAATCATATGGCTCAACACACCAATCAGACTTTGGAAATATCCGATAATATTCTGAAAAGTTATAAACCTCTTCGTACGGCCAGCGATCTGGATCCTCTGCTGGAACGAATCGGAGACGCGCGGTTTGTATTGCTGGGAGAGGCTTCGCATGGTACTCATGAATACTATACCTGGCGCACGGCTATAAGCAAGCGGTTGATTGAGGAAAAAGGATTTTCGCTGATCGCTGTGGAGGGAGACTGGCCCGATTGTTACAAAATAAACCGCTGGGTAAAAAGCTACGAGGACGCTGGCGAAAAGATTCCGGAAGTATTGCGAAGCTTTAAAAGGTGGCCGACATGGATGTGGGCCAATTGGGAAGTCGCCGCGCTGGCCGAATGGCTGAGAAATCATAATGAACATCTCGCTCCGGATAAAAAAGTCGGATTTTACGGCCTTGATGTATACAGTCTTTGGGAATCCATGGATCTCGTCATAAACTATCTGGATCGGGAAGATCCTGAGGTGGCTAAACTCGCCCGACGGGCGGTCAACTGTTTTGAACCCTATGATGAAGAAGAAAGAGCCTACATCCGGGCTTTGGATAAATCTCCCGAGGGCTGTAGGGAAGAGGTGCTGAGACTTTTGCGGGAAGTACGCGAAAAAGCGCCGGCTTATGATGGTGACAGGGAGGCCGGGCTCAACGCGGAGGTCAACGCGCTGGTGATGGCCAACGCCGAAAAATATTATCGGTCTATGGTAACCTTCGCCGATGACTCCTGGAATGTGAGAGATCAGCATATGGTCGAAACGCTCAACACGCTCATGAAATTTCACGGCGACGACGCCAAAGTTATTATATGGGAGCATAATACCCATATCGGCGACGCCCGTGCTACGGATATGGCCAGTCAGGGATTGTTTAATGTAGGACAACTTGTACGTGAGCGGCACAAAAAGGAAGACGTTGTGCTGGTAGGGTTTGGTTCATACCAGGGAGAGGTAATGGCTGGTTCCGCCTGGGGAGCGCCTATGCAAAAGATGCCGCTGCCTGAGGCCCGGTTCAATAGTGTAGAAGAAATATTGCACAGAGACGCTCCGGAAGATAAATTACTGATATTTGATCAGGGGCGGGAGATAAGTGATTTTTTTGATCAGTGGCTGAGACATAGGGCGATCGGCGTAGTCTATCATCCAGACCGGGAGCGGGGCAATTATGTGCCTACCAGGCTATCGGCGCGCTACGACGCTTTTTTGTTTATAGATCAGACCAAAGCGCTGCATCCGGTTTACAATCAGCCCGAAAGTGGCATTGTGCCGGATACCTACCCGTTTGGGTTATAAAGAAATATCAGGTATTGCTAAATACTTATAAATGAGATTACGCTTATTTCTTTGTCTAGTCGGAAAACTTGGTTTCAAACTGTAGCAGCGCCTGATAGGGGTCGCCTGAAAGACCCAGCGCGATACAAAAGGCCGCTTCGGTTTTGATCCCTTGTTCTTTTAGCGAGATTACCTGTTGTCTCAGTGGCAGGCCATATAGATTTAGCAATTTATATTCTATCAGCATATGCCGGTAGCCATATTGTCGCTTGACCGGAGTCGTATGGGCAAAAATTTCTGTTTCAAAATTGTCCACTATAAAGCTGGCAACGATAGCCTCCGGATCATTGGTGGATTGATCATGAACACGAAAATCGGGCATGTGACCGAATAAGCTCGTGATATCAGTTATGAAAGTCCTGGCTTCCGCATACTGACATAGAATATCCAAGTCGCTACCAGCGACCGCTATGTCTATAGGGATGGTTCCTGCAAGTATGGGATCATAGCCATGTAGCCGGTCCAATATCCTGTATCGGGTAAGCGATTGACGCGCCCTCTGTTGTACAACGCTGCCAGATTTTAGATAAGATATATTATCAAATTTTTGATATCGCATTGATAGGTCAAATGAGGTTGCGAAGAAGATAATTGCTATGTGACAATATTTGTTAGCTATTTCTCAATCTTTGCTTCAGCATGAGTAGTCTGAGCTTGATGTTGTCGTAAATCAAACCAAAAACCAATGTCCCCGCCGCGAGCACCAATGCCTGAAGTCCTATTTTTGAACATAAAATTCCACCAACGATACTTCCAGTAAAAAAGAAACCAATAATCGTCAGACGTAGCTTTATTAAGGACATGAGGGCGTTTCTCTGATCCTGGGCTTTATAAAAAAAGAGTTGGGACAGTTCAATTCCTAAGTCAGTAAATAATCCGGTCAAATGAGTGGTCCGGACAGTGGAGCCTGAAATTTTTGTTACCAGAGAATTTTGTAGGCCCATCGCGAAAAGCAAGCTAAAAGCGATCGTATTTGGACTTACGCCTACAAGGCGCTGCCCCCAGAGACCCAGCGTAAACAGAATGAAACATTCTATTGAAGCGGGAACCACGTAAATGTACTGATCACCTTTTCGAGAAAAGTAAGAAATGAGAAAGTTGGAAACAAAGGCGCCCAGAAAAAAGAAAAATACATACAGAAAGAAAACAAATCCTTCCCAAAGATCAAGCTTAAAAACCTTGTCCACAAAAAAAGCGAAATGGCCTGTTACGTTTGTTGTCAACCGTTGAACGGAAAAGAAACCCGCTACATTAACAATACCCGCGACAAAAGATAATAACGAAGCGATTCCTATGTTATGGCCAAATGTTCGTGAGTTGCCTTGGTGTCTAAACATTTATTACCTCTTTTTTCTGTTAAAGTTTGTAAATTGATTGTGGCGAACCACACACAGTTTTTAATCTAAATATACGTATAATACATGATTTTCATTAGGGGTAGTTGGAAACCACTGATATTACCTATACATACAACGAATGGATTGATAAATTCATCAACAGAATTCCGTAGTTTATTATTACTTAAGGTAAAATACCTTAAGTAAATTCTGTAATTTTACTTTGTTCTACACACTGGTTGGTGATAAGGCTTGTTTAAGAAGAAAGGGGAGTAATGGTTGACGCTGGTCATAGGGTGGTTGATGAATTTTCAAGGTCGTCTTTTTTACAACCTATCAGACCAATTGATAATAATGTCGTTATGGTCAAGGCTAATAGGCGCTTAATGTTTCTATTTTTCATTTTTGGGTTTTAAATAGTGTTTAAATACTATGTCAAAATCAACAGGCTTGGACCAATCAATCAGATACTATTGGGAGAACCAGAACTTTCCGAGATTTATTTGTGGAGTACACGCCCGCCTGACGCGAACCTGTGCTGGTTTTCTTTTGGTTGGTAAAAGATAACCACTTGTCGTGGAATTATTGAAATGTTGTGGTAGTCGTTCAATTCCGTACTTTTCATATTGGTCATAGTTAGTCAAAAAATCCTGAAAACCCACATCCGCGACCTTCTCCTCACAATGCTTTGGATTGAAGAACCTGACGGGGGCTGACAAAAGCTCAAAAAACGATCGAATTTAAAAAAAGGTAGTTAAGTAAATTAAAAGATAAATAAAGTAAGCGCTTGTCCGGTTCTTTGAGAAGCCTGACAAACGCTTACGAGACGCGAACGGCCGATAAGTCCGCCTTGGTTTACATATGCTGCCGGATCAGTTTTTCGAGTTCCTGAGCGGGATATACCCCGGACTCCCGCCAACGTATTTCTCCTTTTTTGAAGAGCATGAGTGTAGGTACGCTTCGGATTTGGTACCGGGTGGCAACCCGCGGATTTTTGTCTACGTCGATTTTGATTATGGCGGCCGAGTCGCCCACGCGCTCTTTGAGTTCGGTCAGGGCGGGGGCCTGAGTCTTGCAGGGGCCGCACCATTCCGCGAAGAAATCAACCAGTACCGGCCGGTCCTGATTGATGATTTGTTCGAATGTCATATCAGTTGTTTCGTTTAAAGGTTGAAATAATAATCCTTCCATTACCGGGCCATCAAGGTATTAATGACAGGATTGGACGTAATGGCGAAGTGCCGGAAAGTATGTCCGACAAATTGCCAGTAGAAATAGTCTGTTATGGCTCCGGCGGACGATGCCCGGATACAAGAAAATAAAAGAATAAAATGAGGTTTTTGTTATCGGACCAGAGTAACATATACGGGAGAGGCTCCATCTTGTAGCAGTATGTAGTAACCGGCGTCGAGCAGGGCGCCGTATTGGTCTGTGCCGTCCCACGAGATAGGCGCTTCCATTGTTTTGACGAGTTTTCGTCTCAAGTCGTATATTCTGACTGTACCCGGATTTTCAATAAAATAGGTATCGGCTATGCCATCGCCATTGGGGGTTATGACGGGATCGCATTTTTCTATCCGGTTGAGGGTAAAATGATCTGTCGCGGTGCAGCCATGATCATCGGTCAGGGTAATCTGATACTGACCGGCGGGTATGTTTTCGATGATATGCTCATCGGAAGTCTTATTGTACGCTTCGTTGCTGATATGGTAGCTGTATGGCTCTGTACCGCCTGCTATACGGGCGTTGGATACATCGACGCTGTATCCTTCGGCGCAGCTTTTGGACAGGATATTGACAAAGGGAATTGCAAATTCTATACAGGGAATTACTTTCAGATTAAATATAGCGGTCAGCCGGAGACCGGCCACATCGGTATTATATATCCTGAGCGTATAATCGCCATTGTCTTCCGGAGTGAGCGGCTTGAATGTATATGAAGCGGAAGACGAACTGTCCATAATTTTTCCGTTTTTCAGCCATACATATATATTGCCCTCCTCAGGATCGCTGGCGGGATAAGTTAGCGTGAAGTCATGACTGGCTCTGGCTGTTTTGTTTCCGAAAGAAAGTGGCCTCTGTGGTGAATAAGAAAACTCCGCCGGCGGGGCGCTTAGCCGCGATACCGGTACGATATCTTCGAAAGTCAGATGACAATCCGCTATGGCCAGAGAAGCCAGATCCGGCTTATTGGCCAAATAAGGAAGCTTATCTATAGGGTTGCTGTATATCACACATTTGGTAAGTGTGGTGATCGAATCAAGCCCGCTGAATGATCTGATCGAGTTGTCCCAGGCATAGAGAATGGATAGTTTTTTTAGCTTGTCCAGACCCGCTATGGTATCGATATTCATTTTGTGCACATGCAGATCGGTCAGATTGGTCGCGGCCGAATAATCAATAGGGCGCGCTATGGGATTGTTGCCTATAACCAGTATTTTGAGGTTGGGAAATCTGGCCAGATCCGGAATCGACGTAATTTTGTTGTTGCTGCAATATAGATTATGAAGCTTCTCGGAAAAAACGGGCAGTTCCGGAAGATTCACAAGTTGATTATTAATTACTTGAAAATCTTGCAACTGAGCGAGTGATGCCAGTGATGGCAGATGTGCAAGCTGATTATCATTAAGGTAGAGATTCATCAGTCCGGAAATAGATGAAATATCGGGTAAAGTGGTAAGCTGATTAGCTGATAAGTCCAGCGTCTTGATACTGACAAAATATTCAATACCGCTCGCGTCGGAAATATTGGATTGCCGCAGCGTCAGTGGGCCCGGAAAGGCTTCCGCCGCGGCTACGGAAAGCAGGCCGTCTTTCATTACCTCCGGGTAATCTTTTATAAGCTTATTTCTCAGATTGGTATCGGGAAGCTCAACTGCTTGTCCAAGCGCCGTACTACCTGTAAGAAATACTATCAATACCCAAACCATTTGCCAGTCCTTCATGCTATCTTACTATAGTTAACTCTACTTTTTCTGTTCGACCGTCCTTATATTGAATAATCACCAGAAAGGTTCCGATTCCTGACAAGGTCCCATACGCGTCATGACCAGCCCAGTACTCATCGCCCTGGCCGAAGTCGCTTTTATATACTTCTTTACCACCTGAAGTAAATATACTAAAAGTTCCGGCATCTCCTTTTTCATAGGCGATTTCCCAGCGTTCTCCATAGTCCGGATTAAAACTGTAAGACGGCTTGTTTAACGGACACCATTTTTCTTCTATAATGACTTCTTCAGTAAAATGGCACTCATCTCCATAAGAAATGGAAACGGAGTGTATCCCGGCCGGCAGTTCATTGAATATGCCATTGACAGGGCTGCCGCCATAATGGTCTATGCTGAGGGCCGGGCGGGCGTTATTGGTTAGTATGACGGATATCGTCCCGGTTGATCTGTCCCGGCAGGAAGGCGCGCTCTTGATTTGGTAGGCTTTTTCGCAGCCGGTGGCTTTGACGGCGGACAAGGAAATTTCAGTGGGTATCGCCGGTGGTTCGGCAGGAGCACTGAGTGGAATACCGTGTTTTTCCGCCGGAGTCGTATCGGAGTCCGTAGTCGTATCGGATCGCGGGGGACTGCTGAATATGTCAGCTTCATCGCTGGGGTTAGGAGCAGACGCGTCGGATCGCTTATTGTTCGGTAGCTGATTCGCTTTTTGAAGACCGGGTGCTATTGGCGCTACTACCGGAGCGTGTTCGTGTTTGGGAGTGGTATCTCCGACCGAGGAAAAGGGTTCAGCTACAGAGTTTGTTTGAGCTACCTCTTTGATTGATGGAGGCGCTTCCGTATCGCTTTGAAAATAATCAATGGACAGAACACCAAGACCGAGCGCGACCAGTATCAAAATTGATGTTTTGATATGAGTTGGGCGCTGCTTGTACCTGATCTTCTTTATGTCTTTTCCGACTTCTTCCCGAAGAGCGGCCAGACTGGCGTAGTGAACGGCTTCGTTTACCCGCTCGGCTTCCTTTACTTTGTCAGCCAGATTTCCGTCAATAGCCATCCGGTTTTCGAAGTCAACGCGTTCTCTCTCCGGCATTTCTCCGCTCAGATATCTGTCAATAGACTCTATATGTATATTCTCGGTACTCAATTTCTTAGAATATTAAAAGCTTCCTTATTTTCCAATATAATCTTGGAAAAATATTTTTTGCATCGGTAATGTTGATTTTTGGTGACGTTTTCGTCTTTAAATCCCATAAGTCCGGAAATCTCCTTCATGCTTTTCTTGTCAAAGATGACATAGGACAAAATCTTCCTGCAATTTTCTTCCAGCTTGTTAAATAAGGCATGGAAGGCGCGCATCCGTTCTTCCTGAATCATGTCCAGCAGATAGTCCGAGTCGTCGCTGATGTCAAAACCTTTCAAATCGTCTCTGATTACTCTGGCTTTCTTCCGGGCCAGATCAATCCATGAGTTTTTCGCTACCCGAAACAAAAAACCGTCCAGGTCATATTCTTCTTTGTACTTGCCTGTTTTTACATAATGAAACAGGACTACAACGGCATCCTGGAAAACATCATCCGCGTCATCCATTGTGCCCGAATTTGTTAAAATGAATTTTCTTATTTTTCTTAGGGGATCTTTATAGAGGTATCTGAGCGCTTCGTGATTGTTTCCATCGCGTATGCTTTTGATAATGATGTTGGCCATATCTTTCATCTTTTAAGCTACGTATTCGCCTGAAAAAGGTCACCAGGTGAAAGTTTTTATTCATGGCTTTATGATGATTACATTAAAAATCCGCTTTTTTGTCAACGATTTACAACAGGCATGTATGAGTTTCGGAAACACTAAGTCTGGATTGGCCGCTATCGGGAGTTTGGTTTTGTTTCTCGCTTACCCGCCGCGGAGCGCGGCGCAAATCAATTCGACCGTTTATGAAGATTTTACTCAGACTATACTTTGTCCGTATCTGATTAATCCATCGTCAACCGATAGTTCATACCGGTTTAAAGCCCGGTTTAATAACATAAATGAGCTGGGATTGGTCAGAAATGTCAGCCGGTTTTATCTCGACGCGGATAAACGTCTGGGCGGTAGAGAGGAGCAGGAAGGTTATCACTTCGCGGGCATACAGGTGACCAGCGCGAAAATCGGAGATTATATCAGTAGAAGTCGCCTTCAGTTGCGCTACTCATGGATGGGGCGAATAAGCCGGCGAGCGTCTGTATCGTCAGGTATATCGCTGGGTTTTATAAATTACGCGTTTCTTACTACTCAGGGAGGGACCGGAGGGTCGGATTTTGGCCCCGATGGATCCATCGGGGTTCATTATCTGAGACGTAGTTTTTCGGTTGGTCTGGCCGTTCAGCAGATTTTCCGCCCTGTATTGATTCCTGTCCATCAGTCATTCAGGCTAAACAGATTATACAATCTGGATATTTCCAAAAAAGTCGATCTTAGTCCTCATGTAGATCTGGTTTCTCAACTGGTGTTGCAGGCCGCGGATATGGACGCGTATTCATATGGAATAAACGTGCTTGCCAGTTTTTTTGATGTGGGCCTGATTGGTGTAAGCAATTACCATATCAGAAAAACATCGTTTAGCCTTGGCGCCCGCGATATCGTTCTTTTTAATTCCACTCTGCTTTTAATGGTCAGTTACAGCATATACCATCATGAGATAACAGTCTCGGATAATCATATTGAGGTATATCTGGCCATTCAGAAATAATTTTTCTTCTGACAAAATATTTTTTTCACTGATGACCTTTTCAGTGACGCTGCGTAGCCTGTTGTCTTTTTAACAGGCGTATGCCTGGTTGAAATATGATTTTAATCTATGTAAGATATTTGCTCGTGTATCATTTTTATAATCAGTTGTCTAAACTCTTTCCAAGACTGATTTTTGGTGGTGACCGCGGGTGTTAAAAACACAATTTTTATGCGACAGACAAACAACGTATTCAGGCGAGGTCAACAGGTGATCTTTCGGCTTATCCTGTTTTTATTAACCAACTCAGTATTGGCGCAAACCAATCAGCAAGGGGCGAATGGAGTGACTACTTATGTCAATCCGGTGCTTGCCGGCAGTCATCCCGACCAAACATTGCTCAGGGTTGGTAACGACTATTATACGGCGGGGTCGAGCTTTCACTGGGCGCCCAATTTTACCATTTTTCACTCCACCGATTTGGTGCATTGGGAAGCGGTTTCCAATGTCGTATCACCGACATGGAGCGGCCTTGTTGGGGAAGATGGACCCAAAGATGGCACCTGGCAAGGCGCTCTGGCTTATTTTGACAATAAATTCTGGGCATATTTTTTCATTCATGGTAAGGGGCAGTATTTCTGTACCGCTACCAATATGCGCGGGCCATGGAGCGCGCCGACTCTTGTTCGGGGTTCTATAGGTTATGACAACGCGGTATTTGTGGATGATGATGGCAGAGCTTATTTGCTCATGAAAAACGGACCGACCCTGAATAGAATTCAGGAGATTGGCAAGGATGGTCAGTTGACTGGTGCTGTGATGAACATGGACTGGGTCAATCAGGGGCAGCGCTTCAGTTGGGCGGAAGGTCCGAAAATGTGTAAGAGAAACGGCCGCTATTATTACTTTGTGGCAGGAAATGTATACGGAGGGCAATATGTACTGAGCAGTCCTCGTCTGACGGCCGATGAGTCAAGCTGGACAGTACATGGTAATTTTTTCAGAGGTACTACATCCGGCGATTTCGCAGGTCCCAACCATATTACCAATCCTGTACAGATACCGGACGGCACCTGGTGGTGTCTGGCACACTCTTACAGAAGAAATAACTGGGACGGGCAGGGCAGACAAAGTATGTTATTTCAGGTTCATTGGGATGCCAACGGTGTGCCGTATTCAAATAATCCGAACGGTAGTCCTCTGGTTGCGCCGAATCTGCCAAGTGGCGGCAAAAATTACAAACATACCAAATCGGATTTCTTTACCTCTACGACACGCAATCCTCACTGGCATTTTTTCAATACATCCAATGTGCAAAAGGCTTCTCTGACAGCTCGGCCGGGCTTTTTGAGGCTGACACCCGGCAATGCCACTACGCACATTATGCAAAGAGACCATAGTACCTATTATTCTTTGGTAACCAAGGTGGAAATCAATGCCACTTCCAACGGACAGCAGGCGGGATTGAGAATTATGAACGGAGAGGATAACCTGTTCATTAACTTGTACAGCGGGTACAATAACGGAAAAAAACTGGGAATCGCTTTCAACGGGAGAGTGGTTACGGAAATCAATAATACGATTGGTAATACAGTCTGGCTGAAAATGGAACGCAGTGTACACAGTATTACCGGATATTACAGCGCAGATGGCCTGAGCTGGACACGATTGGGAAATGCTGTTGATATATCTGACCTTGATAAGGCTCAGCCAAATGACAATGCCTGGGTAGGAAATTCAGTGGCATTGTATGCAACCAATCAAATCGCTGATTTTGATCAGTTTTCCTATCAGCATGGATTCGATCCGGTCAAAGTTGCCGGTTATCACAACTACTTTGGTACTTCTGTGGCCAACTCTGCTGCGGCTGGTCGGGTGGTGGCTTATGGCGCCAGCGGAGACTGGTGTATGCTGCCAGGAGTTACTATGGAGTCTGATGGCGTGCCTGCCAATAGTATAGAAGTGAACGCTGCTTCGGCCAGCTCCAATGGCAGTCTTGAAATCTGGATTGATAACATAGGTGGTCCGGGAACCAAAATCGCGACAATTCCTATCTCTTCTTCAGGTGGTGCTGATGTGTGGAAAAATTACATGGCAGGTGTTTCTGTTTCCGGCCAGCATGATTTGTATTTTAAATTTATTGGTCCTGCTAATTCATTCCGGTTAAATACAGTAAAGTTTGTTTCCAATGGTAGTCCGGTAGTACAATTTACATCGCCTGTCAATGATGCCGCGTTCGTATCACCGGGTCCTGTCAGGCTTGAAGTGACAGCGACCGATGCGAATGGCAACATATCGAATGTACGTTTTTACAATGGCACTACGCTTCTGAATACCGACAATACAGCACCTTATAGCTATGACTGGACAAATGTTGCCCCTGGTACCTATGAGCTAAGAGCTGTTGCCACTGACAACG
>JAEWAY010000035.1 GCA_023391415.1 Bacteroidota bacterium
TTGAACAAAGAACTGTCCAAGCGGTTTGTTATCATGTACAATTACTCAAAGAACGTGGATGAGCTTAACTCGAAAGAAAACTCAACTTGTCGGTCTAAAACCCGTCCGGCCTTAAAAACCCATTCAACCCTCAACAACCCAATCTTTTCCTACAATACTTCCTCATAAAAGCGGGTGCAAAGATAAAAAGACTAATCCAAATTTCCAAAATAAAGAAGGAATATTTTTCGCCAACACCCCCCTGGTATTCTGAAGATTCTTAAACATTTCAAATCGATTCGGAATCCTGTCCGAACACATAAACACTCGTTTGTGTTTACCGTTAATTTCCTTTCGTGAAGGGAATGCAAAGGTAATGGAAGAAATTGATATTGCAATAGGTTTTGGTAAAATATTTAATAACAATCTACCAAAACCTCATTGTCAAATCATTAAACCAGGACTGGTTCTTTCATAATCGTTTGCTTTCTGTCTGGCCCCACCGAAATCACCTTAACGGGTATTCCCATTTGCTCTTCAATGTAGGCGATATAATCAAGCAATTGTCTTGGAAGTTCCGAAAAGGACGAACAATCATCCAGTCCGCTGTTCCATCCTTCAAATGTCTTATATAATGGAATAATCTCTTCCTGATCCATATCATACGGCAAAGTATCCACAATCGAACCATCCTTCAATTGGTACTTATGACAGACGTTGATTTCTTCAAAGGTATTGAGCACGTCTACTTTCATCATCCAGAGTTCTGTAGCTCCGTTGAGCATGACCGCGTATTTCAAGGCGACAAGATCCAGCCATCCGCATCTTCTCGCCCTACCCGTAGTCGAACCAAACTCATTACCCTCTTTTCTCAACGTTTCGCCATTGCCGTCATTCAATTCGGTAGGAAAAGGCCCGCTACCTACTCGGGTACAGTAAGCCTTAAAAATTCCGATCACTCTTCCGATCTTTGACGGAGCGACGCCAAGCCCGGTACAAGCTCCCGCCACCATCGTATTGGAAGAGGTCACATAGGGATAAGAGCCAAAATCGATATCAAGCAGAGAGCCTTGCGCTCCCTCCGCCAATACGGTTTTGTTCCTGGCCAGGCTTTCATTAAGAAAATATTCACTTTCGACCAGATTAAAAGTTTTTAGAAACCTGATCGCTTCAAAAAACACTTTTTCCGATTCCGCCAGACTGGCGTAATCGAACTGAAAGAAGTCCAGGACTGTCTTATGCTGATCCGTGAGTTTCCGGTATTTTTCTTCAAAGCTATCCATCAGGATATCCCCTACCCTGAGACCTACCCTCGCGATTTTATCCTGATAGGTGGGTCCGATCCCTTTGAGGGTGGAACCGATTTTTTTATCGCCTTTAGACTGCTCATAAGCGGCGTCCAGCAGACGATGACTTGGCAAAATCAACTGGGCTTTTTTGGAAATAAAGAGGTTGCTCGCGAAGTCGATTGAAAAGGCGCTGAGCTTCTCGATCTCGATTTTAAAAATTACCGGATCCAATACGACTCCATTGCCAATCACGTTGGAGATATTATTATGGAAAATTCCGGATGGAATCTGATGCAACACATGCTTTATTCCGTCAAACTCAAGTGTATGTCCGGCATTAGGACCTCCCTGAAATCGCGCGACGACCTGATATTGAGGTGCAAGAAAATCAACAATCTTGCCTTTGCCTTCATCTCCCCACTGAAGCCCTAACAAAACATCTACAGCCATTTTTATTTATTCGTTAATTTAGTTTTTGCTTCCTCTTCGCTTTCTACAATCGTAAAAATCGCGTTTAGCTTGGTAATAACTAAAAGTTTACGGATCTGATCACTGGGCTTAATCAAAACGACTTCCCCTCCCTTGTTGCGAAACTTGGTAAGTATCGTAATCAGCACTCCAATGCCGCTACTATTCATGTAGCGGACCTCGGAAAGATCAATGGCGCAGTACGCCACATTTTCGTTTATTTTATCATTTACCAGGTCAGCAAGCTCGATACCGTTGCTTTCACCTAATAAATCTCCTTTTAAAAAGATAAAAAGAATATTCTCTTTAACCTCTATCGTGTAATTCATAGTTTAATTTGTCTCGTTTTTGGAACACTCGCCATTAATACAAGTACCATACAATATCAGGGAATGATGATGGACTTTAAAACCCAGGAGTTCTCCAACCATTGTCTGAATGTTGTATATCCTTGGGTCGCAAAACTCGACTACTTTGTGGCATTCTGTACATATCATATGATCATGCTGACGCGACCCGAACGATTTTTCATACTGCGCCATGCTGTTGGTTCCAAACTGATGCTTGGTCACCAGGTCGCAGGCGAGCAGGATATCCAGCGTATTGTATACGGTAGCTCTGCTAACCCGGTAGTTTTTATTTTTCATGTTGATGTACAGGGACTCGACATCAAAATGCCCGGGACAGGAATATATTTCTTCCAGAATGGCGAAACGCTCCGGGGTTTTGCGCAATTCCTTGCTTTCTAGATACGCAGTAAATATTTTTTTTACCTGCTCAATGGTAGAATCTTTTGTGTTCATAGACCCGATAAAGATACAAATATATACAGAAGATGCAAATAGTACATATGCACTACGAAGAAAAACGATTTCTAGTATATCCTATTTACGCGTCTATGCGAATCACGTTAATCACATCAGATATCTTGCTGAGTTTGAGAATCAACTTATCCAGATGTTTGGTATCATGTACAAAGATCATGATTTTCCCCTCAAACATTCCGTCGTTGGTATCGACGGTGATGGAACGGATATTGACTTTCAACTCTGTCGACACCACTCTCGTGATATCGTTAAGGATACCAACCCGATCCGTTCCGATCAAGCGAATTCCTGCCAAAAAGGCCAGTTCTTTCTGTGAAGTCCACTTCGCCTTTACGATACGATAGCCATAATGCGACATAAGCTCGATCGCGTTGGGACAGGTAGTCCTGTGTATCTTGATTCCTTCGTTTATCGTTACAAAGCCAAACACGTCGTCGCCCGGTATGGGATTGCAACATCTCGCCAGTTTGTAGTCGATCTTGTCCATATTGTCCCCGATAAGCAGCATATCCGCGTCCGCGGCGCCCACTTTTTTGGGGAGCGTTTCCTTTTCGGAAATCACTGTCGTCTGTTTTCTGAGAGGTTTCGCTTCTCTGGGTTCTTTTCGTTCCCTGAATTTTTTAATATCCCTCGAGTCTATCAGCTCTCTGGCTATATTATAATACAGATCGTTCGCGCTTTTCAAGTTGAAAAAGACGAGCAACTGCTGAATCGTCTCATTATTCAACTCCAGTTTCATCTGCGCGAGTTTGCGCTGAACAATTTCCTTGCCCTCATTGGCAACCTGCTTCTTATCTTCCTTCAGCGCGTCTTTGATACGCGTCCTGGCTTTGGAGCTCACGACAAACTTAAGCCAGTCCTCATGCGGCTTTTGTTTGCTTGAAGTTAAAATCTCAATCTGGTCGCCATTGTTGAGAATATAGCTCAATGGTACCAGCTTCTGATTTACTTTGGCGCCCAGACAGCGGATTCCAATCTGCGTATGAATCTCAAACGCGAAATCCAGAGCGGTAGAGCCATGAGGCAATATCTTGAGATCTCCTTTCGGAGTAAACACAAAAACTTCCTCGTTGAATAAATCCTTTCTGAAATCATCCAGAAACTCGAGCGCTGAGGAATCGTTTTGCTCAATGAGTTCCCGTACCTTCTTTATCCAGACATCCAGTCCCGCTTCCTTGCTCACAGAACCGGTTTCCTTGTACTTCCAATGCGCGGCGTATCCTTTTTCGGCGATATCGTCCATTCGGGTAGTACGGATCTGCACCTCCACCCATTGTCCCAGCCTGCTCATCACCGTTGTATGCAGCGACTCGTATCCATTGGCTTTGGGCGTACTTACCCAGTCTCTCAACCTATCCGGATTGGGTTTGTAATAGTCCGTAACGATCGAGTAGACCTTCCAACACAAGGCTTTCTCCTCTTCCGGTTTCGCGTCTATAATGATCCGAACCGCGAACAAGTCGTATATTTCCTCAAAGGAAACATTGTTTTTCTTTATCTTATTCCAAATCGAAAAAATGGATTTGGGCCTGCCTTTTATGGTACAGTTTATTTGATGCGCCTCCAGCGCCTTATTGAGTGGATTGATAAATTCCTTAATAAATTTGTCCCGGGCAGCTTTCGTTTGCTTGATCTTCGTGGCGATCCCTTTGTAGATTTCAGGATCTGTATATTTAAGGTAAAGATCTTCCAGCTCCGTTTTGATGGCGTATAAGCCAAGGCGATGCGCCAGCGGAGCATATAAATAGATTGTTTCGGAAGAAATTTTCAATTGTTTGTCTCTCGGCATACATCCAAGAGTCCTCATATTATGCAGACGATCGGCAAGCTTGATCAGTATCACCCTCGCGTCGTCTGACAGAGTGAGGATCATTTTACGGAAATTTTCGGCCTGGGGAGAACTTCCCTGGTCAAAGACTCCGGCGATCTTGGTCAGCCCGTCGATGATAGAAGCGACCTTTTTTCCAAAATCCCGCTCAATATCCTCCAGTTCGAGATGAGTATCCTCAACCACATCGTGAAGCAGCGCCGCGACGATGGAAGTCGTACCAAGTCCGATCTCCTCTACCGCGATCTGAGCTACCGCGAGCGGATGATAAATATAGGGCTCCCCTGACTTGCGACGCATATCCTTATGCGCCTGCAAGGCTGTATAAAAGGCTTTTTTGATGATCTTAGCGTCATCGTCTTTCAATACGGGCTTCGCCAGTTTCAACAGTTTCCTGTACCTCCGTATGATTTCCTTATTTTCTAATTCTAGATCTACCTGAAGCATATACCCAAAATAAAGGTTTTTTTTCGCCACTTAGGAATATAAAAGCAATACAAAAATTATAATAAAAAAAATCTCGCGAAAATATTGACAATTGTTTTTTTCACTATATCTTTGCGCCACGATTCTGATAAACGAGCAACGAAAAGTTAGCATAAAGGAAGCGGATGTGGCGAAATTGGTAGACGCACTAGACTTAGGATCTAGCGCCGCGAGGCATGGGGGTTCGAGTCCCTCCATCCGCACAAAATCAACCCTCAATCTTTTACAGGTTGAGGGTTTTTAAATTTATACAGGTAGTAAACACTAAAACGCTCATAACCTTGGAAGTAACACTAGAAAAGGAATCAAAGTATACCAAGCTAAAAATCAGTCTGAAAGAATCCGACTATCAGCCCAAGGTTGCTGAAAAGCTTAAGGAATACAGTAAAAAAGCCAGCATAAAAGGATTTCGCCCCGGCAAAGTTCCCGCCGGACTTATTCACAAAATGTATGGTAAAAGCATTCTGGTTGACGAAATCAATCATATGGTTTCCCATACTATCAACGACTACATAAAGAATGAAAAGCTGAACGTGGTAGGCGACCCGATACCCGCCAGCGAAAATGACCATATTGACTGGGACAATCAAAAGGATTTTGAATTTCAATTCAACCTGGGAGTGGTTCCGGAGTTTTCCGTCGATCTCGACAAAGCCAAGGAAACCCGCTATACGATCAAGATTGACGACGCGGTACTGAATGAAACCATTGACAATCTAAAAAATCAACTGGGTGAAATGGTTGACTCTGAAAGCGTATCTGACAACGACTTCCTGACAGGCGACCTTTCGGCGACGGAAGGAGAGCTCCGTAAAGAAGACGCTATGCTGGCGACGGACAAGCTGACCGAAGGCGCGAAAAAGCTCTTTATCGGCAAAAAACCCGGCGACACGATCACCTTCGACATCGAAAACGCCTTCATCGACGCGGCGGCGGCCGGAGTTACTACCGGATTAAGCAAAGACGAAGCGGAAGCGCTTAAAGGCCAATACTCCTTTTCCATCAAAACCATCCGTACCAGAAAGCCCGCTGAAATCAACCAAGATTTTTACGATCGCGTTTTTGGCAAGGACACTGTCACCTCCGATGATGAGTTTAAGACTAAGCTAAAGGAAACCATAGGGGAAAACTATCAGAGGGAAAGCGATCTGCTTTTAAATCGTGATATACAGGAACACCTTGTAGCGACTACGAATATTTCCATTCCTGACGAGTTTCTCAAGGAGTGGTTGCTCAAAACCAATTCGGGCAAGATGTCAGCGGAAGACATAGAAGCGCAATACGAGTATTTTCGCAAGGATCTCAAATGGAACCTGATTCGCAATCACCTGATTGAAAAAGCCGGCATAAAAGCGGAACATGAAGAGGTGATGGCCAAGGCGAGAGAATATATCATGCAGCAGTTCGGCAATCTTCCAATCAACGAGGAAATGGAAGAAACCCTGAATAAAATCGCCGACAACTATCTGAAGCAGGACAATGGGAAAACATACATGCAAACATTTGAGGGGGTATTGTATGACAAAACCATCGCCTATCTAAAAGAAACGATTTCGATTACCGAAAAAGAAGTTTCCCTCGACGAGTTCAAGAAGATTGTCGAGGCCGGACAATAAAGAAATAGCTACTTCATAAAAACGAAAAAGAGCGGAATGGTATTCCGCTCTTTTTCGTTTTTATGAAGTAGCGTCAATCCGGTCACGGCGATCAAAGTGACCAAATCATCCATCACGTATCCATCTACTATATGTAACTTATGGAAGTTTCTCAATACAACATCGTCCGTTCTTCCTTTATCCTCACGAAATTGAAATAAAGGAAGCCAAAACTTAATTTGAATCAAATATTCTATTTACAAAAACAATTCTTAATTTGGTTCAGTTTTTGAAAACTCTATAAGGTCAGAAAAAGAACTTCTTTTTATTTTTGTTTCACTAAAAAACACATGCAGTAGTACAATGCTTAACAAGGAAGAATTCAGAAAATACGCCATTAAGGATCAGTATATCGGAAGCAATATTGTGGACCAATACATCAATCATGTGGAAAGCGCGTCAGGTCACTATGTCAGGAACATGACACGTTCAGTGATTGAAGAAAGACCTACCCGCTTCGCTGAAATTGATGTTTTCTCCAGACTTATCATGGACAGGATCATATTCCTTGGTATGGGCATTGACGACAATATCGCCAATATCATCGTCGCGCAGCTATTGTTTTTGGAATCCGTGGACTCCAAGAAGGATATTCTGATGTATGTCAACAGTCCTGGTGGAAGCGTATACGCGGGATTCGGGATTTACGACACGATGCAATACGTAGGACCTGACGTCGCGACAATTTGCACAGGACTAGCCGCTTCCATGGGAGCTATCCTCCTGACTGGCGGAGCGCCAGGCAAACGCTCGTCTCTTCCTCACTCAAGGATCATGATACACCAGCCTCTGGGGGGAGTGCAGGGTCAGGCTTCGGATATCGAGATTACCGCCAAGCAGATTCTGATCGTCAAGAAAGAGCTTAACGATATCTTGTCGAAGCATACCGGCAAACCTATCGCGGACATAGAAAAGCATGTAGACAGGGATTACTGGATGCGCGCGGACGAGGCTAAAGAATATGGCCTGATTGACGAAGTTTTAATTAAGAAATAACATTAACTGTACACGACAATCGTTATCACTAATAATAGTGACAACGATTGTCTTATTCCGACTATGACCAATATTACCTGTTCTTTTTGCGGACGCAACAAAAAAGACGTGACTCTTATGATCTCCGGTATCCACGCTCATATATGCGACCGTTGCATCACACAGTCCCAGCAGATACTTTCAGAAGAAATACGTGTAAAAAACAAGAACACCGCGCCAAAGTTCAATCTGGTAAAACCGGTGGAAATGAAAAAGTACCTGGACCAATTCGTTATTGGTCAGGATGAAGCGAAAAAAGTAATGTCCGTAGCGGTATACAACCACTATAAACGGCTTACTCAAAAAACCGCCGACGATGAGGCGATTATTGAAAAGTCCAATATTATCATGGTCGGTGAAACGGGGACAGGCAAAACGTATATCGCCCGCACACTCGCCAAAATCCTACAGGTTCCCTTTTGCATCGCCGACGCGACCGTATTGACGGAAGCCGGCTATGTCGGTGAAGACGTGGAAAGTATCCTGACGAGGCTTCTCCAGTCCGCGAACTATGACGTAGAGTCCGCCGAACGGGGCATTGTCTATATTGATGAGATAGACAAGATCGCCCGCAAGAGCGACAATCCGTCCATCACCCGGGACGTAAGTGGGGAAGGTGTGCAACAGGCTCTCTTAAAGTTACTGGAGGGCTCCTCCGTCAATGTGCCTCCACAAGGCGGACGCAAGCATCCTGACCAGAAAATGATCACGATCAATACAGAAAACATTTTGTTTATCTGTGGCGGCGCGTTCGAAGGCATTCAGCGGGTGATAGGCAACAGACTCAATACCCGCCCGATTGGTTTTAAGGATAAAGCGATCGATATGGGTGAAATAAGCAAAGAATCCCTACTATCATATGTAACCGCTCAGGATCTGAAAAACTTTGGCCTGATTCCGGAGCTTATCGGAAGACTTCCGGTAATCACCTATCTGGAACCAATGAATCAGGAGACACTCAGACGAATCCTGACAGAGCCGCAAAACGCGCTGATAAAACAGTATACCAAGCTTTTTAAGATGGAAAACATCGAGCTTGAAGTGACAGACGAGGCGGTGGAGTATATTGTCACCAAAGCGCTTGAGTTTAATCTGGGAGCAAGAGGACTTCGCTCCATATGTGAAGCGGTCATGACAGACGCCATGTATGAACTTCCTTCGCAAGAAAATGTAAATAAACTGGTGATCAATCTAGAGTACGCGGAAGAAAAAATAGAAAAGTCCAAATTCAATAAATTAAAAGTCGCCTCTTAATTTATTGATAAAAGAAATCTCAATACAGGGGAAAGTCCGCGCTGGGTATTTTATGAGCGGATTTCCCCCTGCAAGAGCTTAGTCATGGACATGCATGATCAATAAGGGGATTTCGGCATACTTTTCCATAGCTTTGAGCAAACTCTTCGAGAATAGTTTTTCAAGAATATTTCTCCGATGACGCTCCATAATCAACAGATTCGTCTCCCTTTCAATGACAATGGCGTTTAAGCCCTCCACGAAGTCTTCCGCCTGCCTAGTTTCAATTTCAATTTTCTTATCCAACGCCTCTTCCACCCGTTTTTTAAAATCATTTATTTTTTCCTGACGGGGATCGCCCAGATACAGATAAATGGTTTTCGCGTTAAAGCTCTCCGCGAACCGATCAGCTTCCCTGATGGAATCTATACTATAACAATCCAGATCTACCGCGTAGAGCATCCGCTTGATCGATTCATGCGCGACACCATGAGGCACTAACAGCACCGGGCACTTTACCTCTTCCACTACCTGAGCTCCTACACTTCCAATATATACTCCCTCATAATGCTGCCGGTGATCCGACTTGGTATGCATCACGATAAGGTCGATATCATTCTTCGCGACAAAACGCGTGATCGAGGCCAAAGGATAGCCTTCTTCCATAATAAAGTCAAAACGCGCTTTTTTACCATCCTGACTCTCAGAATTCTTAAGCTGTTGCCATGTCTCGAGGATTTTTTTATTTTCCACCTCCAGCGAAGGGGGAATACCACTCAGGTTATTGATCCACAAGGGATCATTATCCGACAGATCTTCCACATCGACACTCGCGTGATACAAAATAAGATCCGCCGACATGGACATGGCGATCCGGCTCGCCAACCTATAGGTGGTCAGCGAGCGATCGGAAAAATCAGTAGGACACAATATTTTCTTCATAACTATTTGATTAACTTTTTAACCATTTCACGTCCACTCATAAAAAACAAGGCGACGCTAAAAGCGGGACGCGGTCCGCGTTGTCGCGCGGCAACCTATCTTCCGGTAGACCCACAGGGGAAAACACCCCGCGTCGGGGCGGAATAAACTACAATTCCGTTATGTTAAAATGGAATAGGATAAAAAATGTTATAAAAATACATGACTTCTTTCCATCCCCCGGATGAAGTCTTCAAATAGTAAAACAGCGTCTCCCCTTCTCAATTATTTTCCAAAAATCACCTGATCGACACTTATTCTGCCAGGGCCTATAAACATCAATGAAAAAAACAGCACAGCGGATTCTATCGCGTGCGATGAGCCTAAAATACCGTCACCCACAGCCAAATGCTTCGCGGCGGCGACAATCATGGTAAAAAACAGCAAAAAGCACACACCCCGATGCAGCAAACCAAAAATAAGAAGGATTCCTCCGACCAGTTCGGCGAAAGCCGCCATATAACCCCATACTTCAGGATACTGATCAATACCAAAAACCCGCATGGCCTCCCCAAGCTGTATCCATTTTTCCTTTCCTCCAAGCATTTTGGGAAAGCCATGTAGTATAAACATGAAACCTATTCCGACTCTCAGCGCCAGCAAACCGGCGTCCTTGTATCTGTAATTATTATTAAACATAAAATAAAAATGAAACTACATTACCAAAAACGGTTAGGGCTAATTATATCGTATCTGTTCGGAATACTGTAGCTCAATACGAACTCGTGCGAATTGTTGTGATAAGACGAAAGCCTTGAAATAGACAAGTCATACGAATAACCTATGTTAAGCGATTCGAACAAGGTAAGTCCTACGAGGGCGGCTACCGCGTCGCGGTGCCTGTAGCTGACTCCTACCCAATACATTTTCTTATAGCGCACTTTGGAGTTGAGGTCGAAAGACATAGGCGCGGGATGCACATAACGCAGCATAACCGAAGGTATCCATTCCATCTCGTTGTAATAAAAAGGGATACGAAGACCTCCTGTTAAAAAGTAATGATATTTCAAGCGTCCGATTTCATCCAGGCGATTCACGGAATAATCGAGACGATTTCGCATAATCTGATTAGCGGCGAGGCCTACATAGAAGTCCTTGGAGTACAACCAGCTTCCTATCGAGACATCAGGAATAATTTTATTTATGTTGACACCCGGCAGCGCGACGTCGAATCCGTCCATGTTTACCTTGCTTCCATCGATACGATGTTGCTGAAGGCCCAGGTTAAGCCCGTTGGACCAGCGTATCTTCTTATTGATGGGCATATTATAGGCATACGTAAGATATAGCAGCGTCCTGGACAGCAATCCAGTCTGATCGACCATGACGGTAGCTCCGAGACCGTGATGGTATTTTTTCTTGGTACGCCAATTATAATGATCGGGCGCTTTGCCCAAAGGGCCCTGAAAAGTCGCGTAAAAGGTCCGGGGAGCGCCTTCCAATCCCGCCCATTGTAAACGATACCCGACAGCCGCCTCAAAACCATCTCCAGCGCCGGCTACGGCCGGATTGACCAGATATTGATTCAGCATATACTGACTTACCAGAATCTGCTGCTGCCCAAAGGCGTTGAACACCACCAGCGCGCAAATTAACGTAAAGAGTCTTTTCATTTTAATAAGCAAAATAAAGAAAGCCCATAAGTGCTTTCTGAGAAAATGAGTTTCAAAACCACAAAGGCGTAGGGGTAATACTCATGTCAGCCAAGCAATAAGTCAAAAATAATATTTTTTATCGATTTTATTATAAATCCCCGAAATAAAACCAACACCCGGAAGTAATGTTTCCAATATGCTCCTATTTCCACCTAATCGCGCCTTCAGGCCATACCCTTTCACTGATCGCTCTCGAAGCGATCCGTTCCTTCATTCCGCTTACGTGAAGGCATTCCAAGCTCATACCAATCTATCTTCCTCGAAAAAAACATGACAAGCCCAAGGATAACAAAAACCCCAACGCTACCAATCAACAACGCGAAATCCCGCAACTGAATAACAACGAACAAAAAGGCGTACAACATGATAAGTATACCTGTGATGAGCAAAGATAAACGACCAGTTTTCAGTATGGCTCTGACATAGCTCCCAATCAGCGATAAAGTCGCGGACGAAGCGATCAGAAACGCGAGATTAAAGGTCAAATGTTCAGACAACGACAGCAGTAATGTATAAAAGACTATCAAGCCTGTTCCCACAAGGATATACTGAATGGGGTGTATATACACCCTGTTTAGCGTTTCTATAAAAAAGAAGGCGATAAAGGTAAAACCGATAAACAGGATCGCGTATTGAATAGAGCGATATGTTTTTTGGTAATTATCCACCGGCAATAGCAGATCGACTCCGAACAGCGATCCTTCTATCTCATAGCGACTATTTGTCCAGTACTGCGGATAGTTTCTATTAAGATGTAAAATATTCCAGTTGGCGATAAACCCCGTATCCGAAACTTGTCTTGAATCTGGCAGAAACGCTCCATTAAAACTTGGATTTTTCCAATGAGACGCTATGGCAACGTCTGTTACTTTGCCAACTGGAGTAAAATACAATAGCTGACTCCCCTTAATGTCGAGTTCGAAACGGAATGAATACCCCGACGTATCATCCGGCGCGATCGCGATGAGCGCGTTGATCCCATTACTTACGACATCGTTTGACAGTGTTCCCGGATTAAAGGCGCCTTTTCTTTCATTCCATACCAGTTCAATCTGTTTTTCGATACCCCGAAGATCATCGATCCCAATTACCAGACACGCTTTGTCAAACTCAATATTGGCCAATGGAATATCAAACTCCATCCAGTTGATTGAAGTGAATCTGCCTGAAAAAGCGATATTGGAATTATATACCACAATGTCATAAATGCCTCTTGTACGTTGTTCAGGTCCAATTTCACCCTCAATATGAAGCTCATGAGGAAGTATATGCAAATACTCCCTAACCTTAACTATTCTTTCAACTGAATCCTTTAGAGAAAACTCTTTTATGTATTTATGATAGGGAATCGAAATAAAAGGACCTTTGATCGTCTGCTCCTTTCCCCATTTGGAACTCACCTCCTCGATAGCCTTACGCTGAGTATGCTCTCTCTCATGAATCAGGTTTTTAATCATCCCGGCGGGGATCAACAATAAGAGCGCTATTATTACGATAGCGGCTATTTTAAAATTAACCGCGTTTTTAACAATGGACATAGCATATACTATTTTGATTTTAAAAATACGAAAAATCACGAACACCTAATTAAGCGTTCCTTACCTGCTATCATGACTAATTTCAGTAATTCCCAAAGATGTAGTTTTTAAACATTTTTCCCTTACAGGAGTTACGTCTGGTTTAACCACAACCTACTATGAAAAAATTCTTCACCTGCTGGACGCTTCTCCTTTTTTTGAACGGCGGTTTGATTTTTTCCCAACCTAGTCTGGATGGAGAACTCAAGTTATGGCATACCATTACCTTAACATTCGAAGGCCCGGCCGTATCCGAAACCGACCTTGTCAATCCATTTACCAACAATCGGATGAATGTATATTTCCAACACGCCAAGGATACAATCATGGTTCCCGGATTTTTCGCCGCCGACGGGGAAGCGAGTGAAAGCTCCGCGAACTCGGGCGACAAATGGCGTGTTCACTTCAATCCTCCCTATACCGGTACATGGACTTATACAGTCACTTTCAGGCAAGGCCCCGACATCGCCGTATCCGAAGATTCCGCCGCCGGTAGCGCTTTTGCCAGCTTGGACGGATATAGCGGAAGTTTTGAAGTCAGCGTCACAGACAAACAGGGCAAGGATTTCAGAGGGAAAGGAAGACTCGAGCACCACAATGAACACTATTACCGGTTTCGGGGAGATGGCTCCTACTTTCTCAAACAAGGCATCGGAAGTCCCGAAAATTATCTGGCGTATTATGAATTTGACGGTACCCAGTCCCAGGCAGGCGGCTCGATCAAAAATCTTCCCGATGGACTGCATCATTATGAGCCCCACCGCGAGGACTGGCGACCAGGTGATCCCGTATGGAAGGGAGATAAAGGCAAGGGCGTCATCGGAGTCGTAAATTATCTTTCCTCGAAGGATCTCAACAATGTATACATGCTGCTGATGAATGTCAATGGCGATGGCCGGGAGGTATATCCCTGGACTGAGTATACAGAACGCCTGAGGTTCGACGTAAGCAAACTGGCTCAGTGGGAACTTGTATTTTCCCATATGCAACAGCGAGGAATCGCGTCGCATTTCGTACTTCAGGAAGCCGAAAACGACCGACTTCTCAATCAGGGAAACCTCGGTCTGGAACGGAAACTATATTATCGAGAAATGATCGCGCGCTTCGCGCATCACAACGCGCTGTTCTGGAATCTCGGAGAAGAGAACAACAGAAACACCGCGCAGTTAAAAGCTGACGCGGCCTTTTTTAAGCGACATGATCCATATAAACATCCTGTCAAGGTACATACCAAAGCCAGCCTAACCTCTCCCGACCAGATTTACGATCCTTTGCTGGGAGATACCAACTTTGACGCTACCTCCCTCCAGCAGCCCCATACAGTAGGCCATTCGATTGTATCGAAATGGCGCGAAAAATCCGAAACAGCCGGATTTCGCTGGGTTATAGAGCACGATGAAGTGAATGGCGGACTCAGTCCCGATACCCCCGCGACCGGCAACAACCAGAATACCATGCGACGCAATCTGCTATGGGGCAACCTGACCGGCGGCGGTGGCGGAGTAGACTGGTACTTCGGATACGACCCTACTCGACCTATCGGTGATCTTGACTGTGAAGATTTCCGAAGCCGCGCTATTTTCTGGGACTATTGTCGCTACGCGTCTCGGTTTTTCCATCATTACCTTCCTTTTTACCAGATGGCGCCTATGGATAGCCTGATCGCTCCCAATACCAACAACTGGCTTTTTGGGGATCATAGCGCCCGACTATATCTCGCTTTTCTAAGTCGAGGCGGCAACGCTACAGTAAATCTTCCTGCCGGCAACTGGCGATATCGTCCTTATGATCCACAGACGGGAAACTTTATTTCCTCAATCGCTTTTTTAAACGGCGGCGGTTTGCTCCAGGCTCCCAACAATACGGACCAGGCGTTTCTGATCTTTGAAGCTGGTTCCGCCAATATGCTTCCATCCGTTTCTGTCTCCTCCCCCACTGATGGATCCGTTATACCTTCTTATGTATCTTCAATCCCCATTCAAGTCTCAGCCACTGACGCGGACGGCATGATCAATAAAGTGGAGTTTTACATAAATGATACACTTGCAGCTACTGACTTCAGTACTCCCTATGAATATCTGCTGACAAATCCTGCTAATGGCTTTTGGAATGTCCGGATTGTGGCTTATGATGATTCCCTTGGTACTTCTACCGATTCTATCCGGATACGAATAATGGATTTCCCTAATGAGTCTCCCATGGTATCGATTATCAGCCCGACAGACAGCAGTATGCATATTACCGGCTCTTCGATTCCGATTAACGCTACCGCCAGTGACGCGGACGGCGTGATAGTCAGTATGGAATTATATATCAATGACGTACGAATTGATTCAATGACTGCTAAACCATATTCCTATACCTGGACCAACGCGTCGGAGGGAGAGCATATGATCAAGGTGATAGCATATGATGATTCGGCTGCTTACGCGAAAGATTCTATCCGCGTTATGATAGAGACCATTGTCAACACACCACCTGTAACTGAAATAACACAGCCACTTGATTCCTCTATATTCTTTGCCGGAGACAGTATTCGCATCGCCGCGACGGCGTACGATACGGATGGCCTTGTAGACAGCGTCGCTTTTCTGATCAATAACACCCCGGCCCATACCGCGCATACAGAGCCATATACATTCTGGTGGCATAACGCGATGACAGGAAATTATACCCTGGTCGCCGTCGCCTATGACGACTCGCTGGCTACAGGAACGGATACCATAATATTTACCGTAAAAGAACGTGTCAATATATCTCCGACCGTTGAGATTACTCAGCCCGCGGACAACGGGGTTTTCACCGAAGGAGACAGTATTCGCATCGCCGCGACGGCGTACGATATGGATGGCCTTGTGGATAGCGTCACTTTTCTGATCAATAACACCCCGGAACATACCGCTCATACAGAGCCATATACATTCTGGTGGCATAACGCGATGACAGGAAATTATACCCTGGTCGCCGTCGCCTATGACGACTCGCTGGCTACAGGAACGGATACAATTTTCATTAATGTTATGCCGCCCAGAACAATTTACATAACAGGATTCACTCTTATTAATACCAATACCAATCTTCCGGTCAATGGCTTTGATCCGATTCCCGACAGCGCTGTTATCAACCGGGCCATCACGGGTGACAATCTGAATATCCGAGCCAATGTCAGTCAGTCAGTCGGCAGTATTCGATTTGACCTGAACGGGGTAGAACGACGAATAGAAAGTCAGGCCCCCTACGCCATGACGGGAGATAATTCCGGAATTTATAATTCATGGACTCCGGCGGTGGGCGCCTATACTGTAA
This sequence comes from Bacteroidota bacterium, assembly GCA_023391415.1. Classification (GTDB taxonomy): domain Bacteria; phylum Bacteroidota; class Bacteroidia; order Cytophagales; family Cytophagaceae; genus SpSt-227. The sequence goes on from JAEWAY010000035.1 coordinate 16,320, forward strand.
AAGGATACGCCTACTCCTTAACCAATGCTCAAGGCTCCTTACTTGATACGTTATCCGCGCGATTCACAGTAATCAATGAACCCACGCCTTTATTACGCTCTTCCGCCTTATATCGTCAGCTATATCCCAATCCAGCCAATAGCGAACTGACGATCCATATTGATGAATCCGAAGTCATACAGGAAGTTTATTTGATTACTCCTGTCGGGCGCAAGTATACACCCGACTTACGGCGAATAAACAGAAATGTGGTAAAGATTGATACAGAACAACTTTATCCGGGTATTTATCATATCGAAATTGTGACAGAAAACGGCCGTAAATGTACAGAAGCGTTTCGTAAATAAAACATCCGCGCTTGCTACTTTTATCTGATCGTCAGGCAAAAGCTGTCATTATAGCAACCAGCTATAGATTGAATGAGCTTATGGAAGCGAAGTTCTTATCAGCCTAAACCAACTCTTATTGCCATAAAGATTAAAAATAAGAAATTTTAATCTTCATGACGAAGCAAAAAACGGAGATCCGGTTATAATGAACGAAAAAAATCAAACGAACTTTTTTCAGTCTTTTTTGCTTATCTTTGTACTGTAATACTAATAACACGACAATACTACTGTATGTAAAACCCGCTTTCTTTCGAATATAAACCAGGACGCTCCCCCCGCGTCACGATTGTTCATTTTTGAAAAAGAAAGAAAGTACATGCTTGTTTTACAGAATCTCCGATATACTCATCCTGATAAGGATTTATTAGTAGACAATCTTCAACTGGTTGTCAATCGTCATGACAAAACCGGTCTCATTGGCAACAATGGTTCCGGAAAATCCACGCTTCTCCGAATTATCGCCGGTGATTTAGTTCCGGTTTCGGGCACATTGAAAGTAGACGGTACGTTGTACTATGTACCGCAAATTACAGATCCGTATAAGGATATCACCGTCGCCGGGGCATTAAAAGTTTCCGACAAAATCAAAGCGACGCGGGAAATACTGGACGGCAACGCGACAGAAGAGAATCTGGATATCCTCAACAACGACTGGAATCTTGAGGAGCGCTGCCAGGAAGCGTTTTCTGACTGGAATCTGAATGGTCTTGACCTGAACACACCTATGGAGTCACTCAGCGGCGGACAAAAAACGAAGGTACTGCTGGCCGGTATCCGCATACACCAACCGGACCTGGTATTGCTGGATGAACCCAGCAATCACCTGGACTCCGACAGCCGGGAGCAGCTCTATGAATATATACGATCAACCAGTGATACGCTGCTCGTAGTAAGTCATGACCGGAAACTGCTCAATCTGCTCTCTATGATCTGTGAACTGAATAAACACGGTCTCACTGTATACGGTGGTAATTATAATTTCTACGCGGAACAAAAACATCTGGAGTTAAACGCGCTGAACCAGGACCTTAAAAGCAAAGAGAAAGCACTGAGACAAGCCAGAGAAAAAGAACGTGATACGATAGAAAGACAGCAAAAACTGGATGCCCGTGGTAAAAAGAAACAGGATAAAGCAGGCTTGCCTACTATTGTTAAAAACGCGTTTAAAAACAACGCGGAGCGCAGTACCGGCCGAATAAAAGGAATCCATGGAGAGAAAATCAGTGAACTATCGGGAGAACTTCGTGAATTACGCTCTTCCTTGCCGGATATTGATAAAATAAAGCTGGGTTTTGATGATTCAGGCCTTCACAAAGGGAAAGTCCTGATCAACGCGCGTGAAATCAATTTCCATTACGACAGGGATATGCTATGGGAGCAATCGCTCAATTTTCAGATTGCAAGCGGAGATCGTTTTTCCATCAAAGGATTAAACGGCTCCGGAAAAACTACACTGCTGAATCTCATAACCGGCCGGCTGGAGCCTTCTGCCGGTGAAATGTTCAGGGCCGACAATACCTGGGCCTGTATTGATCAGGACTATTCTCTGATTGATCCGCGACTTACCGTTTACGAACAGGCTCAATCTTTTAACGATGGTAAGCTTCAGGAACATGAGGTAAAAATCCGGCTCCACCGGTTTCTGTTTTCCGGAGTATACTGGCACAAACCCTGCCATACCCTGAGCGGCGGAGAAAAAGCGCGCCTGATTCTATGCTGCCTGATTATCCGAAATCAGGCTCCGGACCTGCTGATACTGGATGAACCTACGAACAATCTGGATATACAAAATATGGAAATCCTGACAGCAGCCATCAATGACTACAAAGGTACATTGCTGGTTATTTCACATGATGCGTATTTTCTGGAACAGGTTAGGGTAAACAAAGTCATCCAACTATCCTGAGATAAAATTCAGTCTTTTATCGATGGAGAAAAACCACTCTATGAGTAGTTGATTATAACTGTAAGCTTCCCCAAAAATAGTAGCGTTAGTAAATGGAAAAAATGCTAACTTATAAAGCGGGGTTCGAGGGCCTCAGCCACCGAGTCAGAATCTCCTTCACCGGTACCCACCAACCAGGATCAGGAATCATTTTGAGAATCTCAATGATCCGCGCCCCAAACTGAATCTACATTATTCCGGTATAAGTCTCAATTATTAAAGTGGTTTCACTTTGAGACCAAATTCGTCTTTCAGCGCGCGGGCAGCCGCGTGGTAGCCACACATCCCGTGTACTCCGCCTCCGGGCGGTGTAGAAGATGAACAGAAATACAGTCCCTTGACGGATGTCCGGTATGGGGACAAGCTTAGTGAAGGTCTGGTAAACAACTGGCGCGGACTGATTACTCCCCCGTTTATGTCACCGCCGACATAATTAGGATTGTACGCTTCCATTTCCCGGGTATTCATCGTATGCCGGGCTATAACCCGGTCACGGAAACCCGGAGCGAAGCGCTCAATCTGCTTCTCAATAGCTTCGCTCATATCAACTGTGGAGCCTCGCGGCACATGACAATAAGCCCATAGCGTATGCTTACCTTCCGGCGCGCGCGTCTGATCAAACAAGCTCTGCTGGGCAAGCAATACAAAAGGCTTTTCCGGGTGCCGCCCTTTATAGCTCTGATATTCAGCCTGAGCGATTTCTTCAAAAGTATTACCCAAATGCACGGTACCCGCCTGTCCGCAGGCTTCCGCCCGGAAAGGCACTGGTCCGTCGAGCGCGTAATCAATCTTAAATACCCCCATTCCATACCGGTAAGCCCGCAACTGCTTGCTATACATAGGTGAAAGGCGGTCGCCGGCGATTGACAGCATCTGTCTGGGCGTAACATCAAACAAAAGAGCTCTGGCCCTCGGCAATTCACTTAGGGAACGTACATAAACACCAGTCTGAGTCTCGCCCCCTAGATCCTCAAAATATGCCAGCATGGAGTTGGCGATTGCCTGGGAACCTCCTTTGGGAACAGGCCAGCCCCTATGATGCGCCAGAGCCATCAGGACCATACCTATAGCGGAAGTAAGAGGTTTGCGCAATGGCAATATGGAATGCCCGGCCATACCCGCCCATAATCCCCGGGCTTCTTTGGTCGCGAAGCGGTCGGCGATACGGGACGCGGCTTGTATGGCTTTCAGGCCAAAGCGCAGCATAGGCCAGGGTTCACGTGGCACGCGCAGGGGTCCCAGCACATCCGGGGCGATAGCGGGCCAATCTCCGACAAGATCACCAATCAGTTTTTGATAAGCCGCTCGATCCCGGCCAAGCAGGCGGGCTGTATCTTCTACCGACCCGGTCAATACCGCGGCTGTACCATCATCAAAAGGGTGCGCGGCCGCTACAGGCGGATCGATAAACTCCAATCCATACTTATCCAATGGCAACTGACTAAAGAAAGGCGATGAAGCCGCGAGAGGATGAATGGCCGAACAACGATCGTGATAATAACCGGGCAAGGTCAGTTCCTCTGTCCTCAACCCTCCACCCGGTTTATCACTCCCTTCGATCAGGAGTACGGACAAGCCAGCCTGTCGCAACGTAATAGCCGCCGCCAGACCATTTGGTCCCGCTCCTACTACGATCGCGTCGTATTCACTACCCATCATTGATGATCTCGTTTTATTGTCATATTATCCTAATACACGCTCCAACAAGATATACGGAGAAGCGCCTTTCTTACACCAACGGATGTTCCTTGGTTCTTTGGTTCAATACTAGTAAATAGAATCATTAAATTCATCCATTCCCCGTAAAACACTCCGCTTTTATTCTTGTCCCGAAGAAACGGACCATCTGAACCCACGCTGAGACAATCCGATCATTATCCATTAAAAATCAACACAATATGCCATTTTTAATAAAACAGTCTCCCCTCTTACTCCTATTGTTTTTCTTGTATTTTACCTCTACTTTCGCGATGGTTATCGGCGAGCGGTTCTACTTATTGTCCAAAATAATATAGTATAACAGAAGCATTCCGGTCTGAAAAGCAACCGCCGGATGTCATCAGCATCGCGCTTATACCGATCAAACGCGACATCGCCCAACATTTAAAAATAACATATCAAAATGGATTACTTCAACTATGTTGATAATAAGCTTTATTGCGAAAATGTACCGGTAGAAGATATTGTGAAGCGCGCGGGTAGTCCATGCTATATATACAGTGTCAATACCGTAAGGGAACATTACCAGAAGCTGTATTCCGCTTTTTCAGCATTGAATCCGCTTATCTGCTTTTCGATCAAAAACTGCAATAATACAGCGATCATTTCCGAGCTTGTGCAGCTTGGTTCGGGCATCGATACGGTAAGTGGCGGAGAGATTTATCTCGCCCGTAAGGCAGGCACGCCTTCCGAAAAAATCGTATTCGCGGGTATTGGTAAAACGGATGAGGAAATCACCTACGCGCTGGATCAGGAGATCGGTATTTTCAATGTGGAAAGTGAAGCGGAATTTGAAAATATATCGCGGCTAGCCAGAGAAAAAGGCAAACGTATTAAAGTCGCCCTTCGCGTGACTCCGGACGTAGTCGATGAAAAAACACACGATAAAACCAAAACCGGTTATAAAGGAAGCAAGTTTGGTGTGGATATAGACCGGGCTATCGAGTTTTTTGAAACCTACGGCAAAGATCCTTATGTGAGCCTGTCTGGTATACATATTCATATCGGTTCGCCGATATATAGCCCTCAGCCGTATGAGATCGCCATCAAGAAAATCCTCGCCCTGATCGCTGAACTGGAAAACAGAGGATATACCATCGACATCTTTGACATCGGCGGCGGTTATTCCGCGGATTATGAAAAAGGCAAATCCGCTTCTTTCGAGGATTTCGCGGCCGTCATTGTACCTCTACTTAAACCATACGCCGACAAAGGTATGCGGATCATCATGGAGCCCGGTCGTACAATCACCGGCAACGCGGGAATTCTGGTAACCAAAGTTGTCTATATCAAGGACAACGGAGACAAGAAATTCGCGATTGTGGATACAGGTATGCATCATCTGATCCGGCCGGCGCTGTATGAAGCCGACCACTTCATGTGGCCGGTAGACAGAAAACGTTACTTAAATGAAGGCAGAGTGCTAAACCACGCGGCGGATGATCTTATAAAGTACGATGTCGTCGGCCCGATCTGCGAATCCAGCGACTACCTGGCCAGAGACCGGTATCTGCCACCGGCGCGAAAAGACGACCTCATCGCCATATTTACCGCGGGCGCCTACGGTATGGTTATGGCCAGCAACTACAACGCCACACTCAAACCGGCCGAGGTAATGGTGGACAAAGACACCGCCTATGTAATCCGGGAAAGAGAAACACTGGATGACCTGACCAGACTCAATACAAAAAGAGCGCTGGAGATCTGAGTTTCTCTCTGAATTAATAATTAAAAGCCATTCTGATATTGCGTATCAGAGTGGCTTTTTTAATTCATTTTAACGTATTCTTTCTATCTTTAACCCCAAACTGCAACTAACTAACAATCCCATTTCCCGACACATGAAACAGCTAATTCTCTGCTTTATAGTTATTCTGTTCGTTCAAGCTAGGTATTCTCATGGGCAGACCTGGGAGCCGCTTGATGACCAATTACAGGCAACTGTATATTCCGCAACCGTCCTAAATAGCGAAATATACATCGGGACCTCCAACGCTGTTATGCGGTATAACGGAAGCCAATTTGACACTATTGGTCTGTTCAACTCACAAGTATCGCATCTGGGGGCTTTCAATGACGAATTATACGCGGCAGGATCATTCACTCAGGTTGACGGCAATACGATCAACGGCATAGCCCGCTGGGATGGCGCAAGCTGGCACCCGCTCGGAACTGGTGTATCTCCGCACACCAATTTCTTTATAGAATACAATAACGAATTGTATGTTACAGGCTCTATTACTACAGCGGGTGATATTTCCGTATCCAATATCGCCAAATGGAAGGGAACCGAATGGAGCGATGTTGATACCGGACTCAATGGGGTGGGCAATAAAATGGAAGTTCATAATTCAGAGTTATTTGTGATAGGATATTTTAGTCAGGCAGGAGGTACTGATGCAAACAATATCGCCCGATGGGACGGAAACACGTGGAAGGCTGTCTCTACAGGGTTGCCTGACTATACCTCTGCTTATCAAGAAATAAAAAGCTTCAACAATAAACTATTCGTCTCCGCCTATTTCCAGACCAGTGAAAAAAAATTCAATCTGGCCATATGGGATAATAATATTTGGGAATTTACAGATTTAAAGAAAGTTTATTATGCAGGTAACTTCTTCATAGCAACATCAGACGATGCCCTATACGCTATGCCGACTTTAAACAGTGGTCAGGTGTTTAGATCTTACGAAGGAACTAGCTGGGAATTAAGCAACTATGTTCCGTATGACGTTTCTTTTAAGTATGATACTCTTTCACTTAAAGGAATACTCTTCTCTGACAACATACTATATGCTTATGGTGAGACAATTATTGACTATGTTCACCATAATAACAATCAGATTTATGGAATAGCATACTACAAACTTGATCACATAACCGGCATACTCAATCATAAAGGCTCATCAGATTTGATTATCCTGGCATACCCCAATCCGGTAACAGATATACTACACTTCGAATCCCGTATGGATCGGATCGAAGTATTCAACGCGCAGGGCATGTCCGTAGCGCGCCATCAGCAGGTTTCGGAGATATCCATGGCGGAACTGCCCGCGGGAGTATACCTGATCCGGTCCGGTGAAAAGCAGGCCAGGGTGGTGA
>JAEWAY010000038.1 GCA_023391415.1 Bacteroidota bacterium
CCTTAGTAGGAGCGGGTATAAACAAAAAAAGCTATCCTGTATGGATAGCTCGTGTAGCCCGTAGGGGAATCGAACCCCTGTTTCCAGAATGAAAATCTGGCGTCCTAACCCCTAGACGAACGGGCCATTTTCAAATGGTGACGCAAAAGTAGAGGATCGGAATGTTATATGCAAAGCATCCGGTTTATTTTTTTTATTTTTTTTTCATGGAGGGAAACATGTTAAATTCAGGGCTTCCAAGCCTGAAAAAATTTTGATTTTGGCTTGTACTTATTGTATGTTTGTACGATAATTTTGTTAACATAAACGTATCTATAAATATGGCTAAAGTTAAAGTCGGAATAAACGGTTTTGGACGAATCGGAAGACTTGTTTTTCGCGCTGCCTCTACAAGGCCCGATGTGCAAATTGTGGGTATCAACGACCTGATCGATGTGGACTACATGGCGTATATGCTCAAGTATGACTCTACACACGGAAAGTTTCAGGGTGAGGTCGAGGTTAAAAATGGTCAATTGGTGGTAAATGGCAACGTGATCCGGGTTACCGCCGAGAAAGATCCCGCGAACCTTAAGTGGAACGAAGTGGGCGCGGACTATGTGGTAGAGTCTACCGGTTTGTTTTTGACCAAGGAGACCGCTGAGAAGCATCTCGCCGCCGGAGCGAAAAAAGTGATCATGTCCGCTCCAGCGAAAGACGATACGCCTACTTTCGTGATGGGTGTAAACAACAAGAAGTATACAAACGACATGAACATCGTTTCAAACGCTTCCTGTACTACCAATTGTCTCGCTCCGATCGCCAAAGTTTTGAACGATAAGTTTGGCATTGTGGAAGGACTTATGACAACAGTGCACGCGGTAACCGCTACCCAGAAGACGGTGGATGGCCCTTCGGTAAAAGACTGGAGAGGTGGTCGCGGCGCGTATCAGAACATCATCCCTTCCTCTACCGGCGCGGCTAAAGCGGTTGGTCTTGTGATTCCTGAATTAAAGGGAAAACTGACTGGCATGTCTTTCAGAGTACCGACGGCCGATGTTTCCGTTGTAGACCTTACCTGTCGCCTTGATAAAGCCGCTTCCTATGAAACCATCAAAGCGGCTATGAAAGAGGCTGCCGCGGGTGAATTGAAAGGTGTGCTTGGATATACCGAGGACGAAGTCGTATCAACCGATTTCCTTGGCGACGCCAGAACATCCATCTTTGACGCGAAAGCGGGAATCTCCCTCAACGACAACTTTGTAAAAGTAGTAAGCTGGTATGACAACGAGTGGGGCTATTCAAACAAAGTGGTTGATCTTATCCAATACATTGACTCCGTGAAATAAGCGTACGCTTTTTCTTATATCAAAAAACCCGCTTTTAGGATTAAGGCGGGTTTTTTTTAATGACATTCATCCGTCCGCTTTAGTTTTTCCTCAAGCAGCGCGATGATTTTTTTCTGATATTCAATTTCGACTTTGGCGGACTCCAGCGCTTTATTTTTTTCAATAATCTCACGCTTGAGCGTTTCTATCATTTCCTCCTTGCTGAGAGGAGGTGAGACTTGTCCCGCTCCCGGTCCATTTTCGGAAAAAAACAGACCGAAGAAATTATAATTCAGGACTTCCGAGAGTCGCTTCAATAAAGCGGTATCGATGCTTTCCCTGTCAAAAATATCATACACGAGGGGGCGACTCTTATTGATCAGTTCGGCCAGCTCACTTATGCCGATTCGTTTAGCCCGTACCACTTCCTCTATTTTTCTCCCAATATGAACCATACTCAAAAATCTTTCATTTTTATGAATTTATCCGGCGATTTTTGTTCGTATAATTTTACATTTGGTAAATATTATTTTACATTTGATAATCTGAATGATACATTTTTATATGTTAGATAAACAATACATCCTGCTGAATCGCTGTGGAGAAGCCATTGGTCATTTGTACATAACTCTTATGGAAGAGCCGCGGTATAAAGTCGGAACATTGAAGGACAGAAATAACAAAACGCGTATGCTCGCGTTTTCGGAGATGTGCGAGGATGTGTCCATCGCCTTCGCCTTAATGGGAAAAAATGAAAACAAGGAGCATTTGTCGATTCTGCCTTTGCGTGGCGAGCGGGCTTCAGACATTTTCTGAATTGGCTGTAGCCCGCCTGAACAGGAGGCTACAGCCTGAATATTGGCCGGAATCGGCGGACGCTTAGTGTTTTTGAATCAACGCGACCGCGTAGGCGCATACGCCTTCTTCGCGGCCTACAAATCCCATTTGTTCATTGGTAGTCGCTTTGATGGAGATATCGTTTTCGTCTATCCCCATGACAGAGGCCAGTGTCTTTTGCATAGACGGAATGTGTGGGTTGATCTTGGGAGCTTCCAGAGTCAGCGTGCAGTCGATATTGCCCGCGCTATAGCCTTTTTCAGCCAGGAGCGCCATGACTTCTTTCAACAGGATTTTGCTGTCGATATCTTTATACGCGGGATCGTTGTTGGCGAAGTGAAAGCCGATGTCGCGCAGGTTGGCCGCTCCAAGCAGAGCGTCGCAGATCGCGTGTATGAGCACATCGGCGTCCGAATGCCCAAGCCCACCTTTAGGATGTTCCAGTCTGACGCCTCCCAGCCACAATGGTCTTCCTTCGGTGAGTTGATGGACATCATAACCAAATCCTATCCTGATTTTCATAATGTTTTCTTTTTTATTTAAGCTTTATGATAATACAATGTATTGCTGTTCTCCTTTCGGAGTATCCGGCGTTTTACAGAGTCGATGTCTTCCGGACCAACCGACGCGATCAGGTCCGCTTCCCGGTTGATCTGGCTCGTGTCGCCCAGCAGGGTAAAGGTAGCCAGGTTCAGAGCTTTGTTGAATAGCTCTACTTCATCGAAAGCCAGGGTGGATTCCGCCTGATTTTTTACTTTATTCAGTTCTTGTTCGGGCATGGAAGTCGCCAGAAGCTCTTCAATGATTTCATCTACCGCTTTTTCGCCTTCTTCCACACTGTACTGGTCGTTGAGCTTACCCCCAATGACCAGCAGGCCGGGATCGTAGGAGCCAAGGACACTCGAGCTGATCGAGTTGAATATCGCCCACTCCTTGACCAGGCGTTCATAGAGCCTGGAGGATTTCCCCCTGCCCAGTATATCCGATAAAAGATCGCTGGCGTGATAATCCGGATCTGATCTTTTTCCCATATGGTATGTCCTGTACCAGGCGTTGAGCGGTACTTTTGCCGATACCTCCATTTTTCGGGCTTCCCTTTGCTCTGGCTCCAGAGGGAGCGCCCGGTGATAGGGAGCGCTGGCTGGTATCGGACCAAACCATTTCTCCGCCAGACGCTTTACCTCGTCCGTCTTTACGCCTCCGGCCACGACGAGGATCGCGTTGTTGGGGATATAGAACTTGTGAAAAAAAGCCTTGACGTCGTCCATCGTGGCTTCTTCGATATGCCTGATCTCCTTGCCGATCGTCGCCCAGCGATAGGGATGCGCCTGATACGACAGAGGGCGGAGCTTAAGCCATACGTCGCCATAGGGCTGATTGAGATAGCGTTGCTTAAACTCTTCAATGACCACGTTTCGTTGCACCTCCAGTACCTTGGGATCGAAGCTCAGACTCAGCATCCGGTCCGATTCCAGCCAGAAGGCGGTTTCGAGATTGTTGGCCGGCAGGGTGATATAATAGTTCGTAATATCCGGTGAGGTGAAGGCGTTGTTTTCGCCACCCACTTTTTCCAGTGGCTCGTCAAACGAGGCGATATGTTTTGATCCTCCAAACATCAGATGTTCAAAAAGATGCGCGAACCCGGTTTTATTTTCCTGTTCGTCACGGCTTCCCACATTGTATAGAATATTGACTACCGCCGTGGGCGTAGTCGGGTCTTCGTGTACGATTACCGTAAGACCGTTGTCGAGCGCGAACGAATTGTAATGGATCATTTCAGTTTAAAAGTTTTTATAATCCGGCTAAAAAAATAAACTTGCCCCTGTGAACAAGTATAGGCAAATATACTTGTTGAAAATAAGTTTTAGCGTTTATTTTTAGTAAAAACAGGACGAGAGACTCTTTTATTGGATGTGTCTATGAATTTCAACTACGAAGGTATCGAAAAAGAGCGACTGGTATACCTTTACAAGCAGTTGCTCAAACCACGGCTTATAGAAGAAAAAATGCTGATCTTGCTGAGACAGGGGGAGATTGGCAAATGGTTTTCGGGTATTGGCCAGGAGGCGGTTTCAGTCGGCGCGGTCACCGCGCTCGCGCCGGATGAGTACATACTGCCTCTGCATCGGAACCTGGGGATCTTTACAGGACGCGATATGCCTCTGCTCCGCTTATTCGCCCAGTTTCAGGGTCGAAAGAGCGGCTATACCAAGGGCCGGGACCGCTCTTTTCATTTTGGAAGTCACGAGCATCGCGTTGTCGGCATGATATCGCATCTTGGGCCGCAGTTGGCGGTAGCCGACGGTATAGCGCTGGCTTCGAAACTTTCCGGCGAAAAAAAAGTGACGCTGGTCTTTTCCGGCGATGGCGGAACCAGCGAGGGTGATTTTCATGAAGCGGTCAATGTCGCGGCGGTATGGAGGCTTCCGGTCATTTTTCTTGTCGAAAACAATGGTTATGGACTTTCTACACCCAATTCGGAGCAGTTTTGCTGCGGAAGCGTCGCCGATAAAGGTATCGGTTATGGCGTCGAAGCGGTACGGATTGACGGAAACAACCTGCTTGAAGTATATACGACCATCCGGAATCTGGCCGAAGACCTGAGAAATAATCCGAGACCATATCTGGTGGAGGCGATGACTTTCCGTATGCGGGGCCATGAAGAGGCTTCCGGTACCAAATACGTGCCGGCGGAGTTGCTTACCGAGTGGGCCGCCAAAGATCCCATTTTCCATTATGAGCGCTTCATGTTGAAAAAAGGCTTTCTCCGGGACGATGAAGTGGAAGCGATCAGGGCGGAAATACGGGAGGAAATCGATCAGGCCTGGAAAGCGTTGAAAGCGGAGCCAAAGCCTGATGGCGACGCGCGGGAAGAGCTGGATGACGTATTCGCGCCTTTTGATTTTCGGGCTACGGAACCCGCTTCCGGAGGCAAGTCTTCCCGGCGCTTTGTCGACGCGCTATCGGACGCCCTGGCGCAGAGCATGGAGCGGCATGATCGTCTGATCCTGATGGGACAGGATATCGCGGAGTATGGAGGCGTATTTAAGGTCACTGAGGGCTTTGTCGAGCGTTTTGGCAAGGACAGGGTACGAAATACCCCTTTGTGCGAGTCCGCCATATTGGGAGCCGCGCTTGGCCTTTCGATCAAAGGATATAAAGCCATGGTCGAAATGCAGTTCGCCGATTTTGTGAGTTCAGGTTTCAATCAGATCGTCAACAATCTGGCCAAGTCCCATTACCGCTGGGGGCAAAACGCGGATGTCGTTGTGCGTATGCCTTGCGGAGCGGGCGTAGGGGCGGGCCCCTTTCATTCCCAGACGAATGAAGCCTGGTTTTTTACTATTCCCGGACTCAAAATCATGTATCCCTCGTCGCCCTATGACGCCAAAGGGCTGCTCAACGCGGCCTTGGAAGACCCCAATCCGGTTATTTTCTTTGAGCATAAATACTTGTATCGTTCCGTGAGCGAAGAAATTCCGGACGCCTATTATACCATTGAGCCTGGTAAGGCGAGGCTTGTTCGTGAAGGCGACGATTTAAGTATTATTACCTTTGGACTGCCTGTACAATGGGCGGCGGAGCTTATCGATGAAACAGGCGTTTCGGCCGATCTGATTGATTTGCGTACACTCGTACCTATGGATAAGGAAACCATAGAGCGAAGTATACGTAAAACGGGAAAGGCGTTGATCGTAAACGAAGACACGCTTACAGGCAGTGTAAGCGGAGAAATCGCCGCGTGGATAGCCGAGTATTTGTTTAAATATCTCGACGCGCCGGTCACGCGTGTAGGTTCCCTGGATACGCCGGTTCCCTTTTCCCGCGTATTGGAAGATAACTTTCTGCCTAAAGAGCGTTTACGGGTGAAAATGAAAGAATTGTTGGATTTCTAATAATTTATTATATTTTATCGTTAAATTTGTATTTTAATATCAAGTGTTTATATGAAGGTTTTGTCGAAGATTGTGAAAAACAGGGTGGGAGTCGCGTTTCTGCTCGGAGCGCTCGCCCTTTCCGGAATATCCTGTTCCAACAAAAGTTATCCTTGCCCCGGATTGGGCCAGGCGGACGCCGCCGACCTGAGCATGTTTAACTCCGACGGTCAATTGAAGGATAAGCATAAGAAGAAAGGCAGAATCAACAAGGAGACAGGTATCGTCAATAAGAAAAATCCGAAGAAAATCCAAAAGCAGCGAAGAACCAAAATCTAATATTTGAGATCTTGTCCAGCCTTACGTCCATTATACGATATATCGCTATTTGCCTCGCCCTGTCAGGGCTTTTCGTGTTTGCCGCGGAGCCGGTGAACGCCCAGCGCAAAGTCACCAGAAGCGGTGACAAGGAAATAGGGGAAAACTCCGGTACTATACCTGTAAAGAATCCTAATGTTAGAAAATATCAGGGAACTACTTCCGAAGGCAATGTAAGGGTCGCTTCGCAGGTCGATAACCGGAGAACCGCCAAGCTGGCCGCCAACAATACGGGTGATATCCGGGTTGATCATAGCGGTGAACGCAAAATGGCCAAGGCCATAGCCACGAATACGGGTAGTATCGATCTGAAAGCGGTCAACGACGCCCGGGCCGAAAGTCGTAAAACTCAAAAGCGGATCGCCAACAACGAAGGGGATATTGGTGGAAACTACCTGGCGAAGCGAGAAGCCGCTCGGCATAAAAAAGGGAAGGAAATCGCGAACAGTTCGGGGGATATCCTGGTTAGAACCCTACATCAGAGGGCTCGCCAGATCCGCAAGAAAAACAAGGAGATGGCGAATTACAAGGGTGATATCATTGTTACAAAGCGTAAGAAGGGTATGCATCCAAGCGCTGTCTATCGAGGCGGCAAGGTCAAGAACTCATATACGGCGAAAGAACGCTACAGAAAACGGATGATGAAACGTCTGAGCAAGCAGAAGGGCGTGGAAGACGCGAACTATATGAAGCAAAAGATGAAGAAACCGAAACATAATAAAAACGAAGCTGAAATCTGGTACTGATATGAATTGGAACACATTGACAGAGGCGACACAATTGCAGGACATTAAAGCGGAATCGGAAGAGGTAAGCGTGCTGATATTTAAGCATAGCACCAGATGCTCCATTAGTTCCGCGGCGCTCAACCGGCTGGAAAGGGCCTGGCGGGACGACGAAACGGGAAGAGTGAAACCTTATTATCTGGATTTGCTCACTTACAGGACTGTATCCAACCAGATCGCCCTCGAGTTTGGCATAGAGCATGAGTCGCCTCAGGTGCTGCTGATCAGGGATGGCGACTGTGTCTATAGCGCCAGTCATATGGGTATCAACTATAAGGATATCCTATCCAGTGCCGGAAAATAATTTTGTGTGATCGCTAAATAATAAAAGCAGGCGGGATTTTAATAATCTGTCTGCTTTTCATTTTTTACGCGTTTTTATGGATAAACCAATGGGACGATTGTTGGTTAGAATAACATCCGGCAGGATGACGCGGAGGGCGTATCCTGAATCGATTACTATAAAAAACAATCCATTATGACGAGATTCCGGCTGTGGCTTGGCGCTCTATTGATTTTTTGCGCGGGAGAACTGTACGCTCAACAGATTGTCATGGTGAGCTATGAACGGGAAAAGCTTGTCGGCGCCAACTTTCATACCAACGCCGGGTTGATTGGCGGAATTATGGCCCAGTTATCCCAAAAAGCCGGCAAGAACGCCTACCGTCTGATAGGTCTGGAGGTAGTCCACATTAAACATGGACAGGAAGTCAAGGTCACCAGTTTCAATACCGGAAATACTTTTATTCTGGGCAAGCAGAATTATCTTTTTTCAGTACGTCCGTATTATGGCAGGCAGTGGCTTTTGTTTCCTCCGGCGAGAGAGGAGGGAGTACAGGTCGGCGCCAACCTGTCCGGGGGGCTCTCATTGGGTATTGTGAAGCCTTACTATGTAGAGTTCGACCATTCCAGAGCCGGCGATTTTAGCCAGGTCGAAAGAGAGCCTTTTGATCCGGCGAAGCATAGCAACGCGAACCGGATTATGGGAAGCGGCGGCTTTTTCAGGGGTTTCGGAGAGTCCGGAATCGCTCCGGGTCTTCATTGCCGGGGTTCATTGTCCTTTTACTTCGGAAACTATGGCAAACGCGTTTCCGGCCTGGAGGCGGGTGGACTTGTCGAGGCCTTCTTTAAAAACGGGTCGGGAGGAATAGAGCCCAATCGCGTGGTTTTGATCCCTTATACGCGAAATCCCTGGTTGTATACTTCCTTGTTCTTAAACATATTTCTGGGCTGGCGCAAATAAACGAGCGGGATTTCCCCGGAGCTATTTATGGAATAAGACCCGCGGCGGCGAGTTTCTTTGGGTCATTTTTGTTATCTTTACTTCATTATAGTTTAAAATCGAAAGCGATGATTGAATTGCCAGTGATTTCACCCGAAGCCAATAAGCGAACAGCCAAACCAGACTGGCTGAGAGTGAAGCTTCCGGTTGGTAAGGAATTTCGAAAAGTACGGGCGCTTGTAGACGAGTACAAGCTGCATACCATATGCGAAAGCGGCAACTGCCCCAATATGGGCGAATGCTGGGGCGCCGGTACGGCTACGTTTATGATACTGGGCAACGTTTGTACCCGGAGTTGTTCGTTTTGCGCGGTCGCTACGGGAAGGCCGAATGAATATGATACGGATGAGCCGAGACGGGTGGCCGAAGCGGTCAGATTGATGGGAGTGAAGCATTGCGTGCTTACGTCGGTAAACCGTGACGAGCTCAAGGATCGCGGGGCGGATATATGGCAAAAAACCGTTATGGAAATTAAAAGGACCTCTCCTGAAACGACCATCGAGACCTTGATTCCCGATGTGAAGGGAAATTGGGAAGCGCTGGAAACCATGATCAGCGCGGGGCAGGAAGTGGTCTCGCACAATATGGAAACGGTAAAGCGCCTTTATCGCATGGTACGGCCGCAGGCCAAATACGAGCGCAGCCTCGAGCAGATCAGGCGTACCAAGGAATATGGCAAAAGAACAAAATCAGGCATCATGCTTGGACTGGGAGAGACGGAAGAGGAGGTGATAGAGGCGATGGACCACCTGGTAGAGCATGGGCTGGATATTCTGACTCTGGGGCAGTATCTGCAACCGACCAAAATGCATATTGAAGTAGCCGAATTTATCCATCCCGATCAGTTCGCGCGCTACAAGGAGTTGGGGGAAAAGATAGGGCTTAAATATGTGGAATCCGGACCATTGGTTCGTTCCAGCTATCATGCCGAACGCCATGTGAATGTATAGTTAAAAACATGCGATATGTAACATAAAAAAAGCCTTTGAAAAACTTTCAAGGGCTTTTTTGTTGAATATGTATCAAGCTTAAAGATGTTCGATTCTCCGCCGCCGCCGCGGGGACTGAACCTGTTTGTATAAAAACGGCAACGAATTCCTCGTTGCCGTTTTTATCATCTTGCAATAAAGGATTATAGGTGAATAACCTCGCCATAAGCGGCCGCGGTCGCTTCCATAATCGCTTCGGACATGGTTGGATGCGGATGTACCGCCTTGATGATTTCGTGCCCTGTCGTTTCCAGTTTTCGGGCTACAACGACTTCCGCGATCATCTCGGTAACGTTGGCGCCAATCATATGCGCGCCCAAAAACTCGCCGTATTTCGCGTCGAATATCACTTTTACAAAACCTTCTTTGGCGCCCGCCGCGCTGGCTTTGCCGGAAGCGCTGAACGGAAACTTGCCCACTTTGATTTCATAGCCTTTTTCTTTCGCCTGCTTTTCGGTAAGTCCGACGGAAGCGATTTCAGGAGTACAATAAGTACATCCGGGGATATTGCCATAGTCGAGAGGCTCCGGATTTTCACCGGCTATTTTCTCTACGCAGATGATGCCTTCCGCGGAAGCCACGTGCGCCAGAGCGGGGCCATGTACGATATCTCCGATCGCGTACACTCCGGGGATATTGGTCCGGTAGAAATCGTCCACGATGACTTTGCCCTTGTCGGTAGCCACGCCTACGTCTTCCAGGCCGATACCTTCCAGATTGGTCTGGATACCCACCGCGGACAGTACAATGTCGCATTCAATCGTTTCTTCGCCTTTCTCCGTTTTTACTTTTACCTTGGCTTTTGAACCTTTGGTATCGACGGACTCGACGGAAGACTTCGTCATGATCGAAACGCCGAGCTTTTTGTATTCTTTCTCCAGTTGTTTGGAAACGTCTTCATCCTCGACGGGAACGATGTTGGGCATGTATTCTACGATGGTCACTTTGGTGCCCATCGCCGCGTAGAAATACGCGAATTCGACTCCGATGGCTCCGGAACCGACGATCACCATAGATTCCGGCTTCTTGTCCAGGACCATGGCTTTCCGGTAACCGATTACCTTTTCATTGTCGATTTTCAGGTTGGGCAATTCTCTTGAGCGTCCGCCGGTAGCCAGAATGATATGTTTCGCCTCGTAGACGGTTTTGCCGTCTTTGTCGTCACTTACTTCCACCTTGTTTTTCGCCTTCAGCTTTCCAAATCCGTTGATGATATCGATTTTGTTTTTCTTAAACAGGAACTGGATTCCTTTGCTCATGCCGGAAGCTACGTCACGGCTTCTCTTGATGACCGCGCCGAAGTCCGCGCTGGCTTCCTTGACCTGTATTCCATAATCGGAAGCGTGCTTGATATATTCAAATACCTGAGCGCTTTTCAATAAGGCTTTGGTGGGGATACAACCCCAGTTCAGACAGATTCCACCCAGTTCGGCTTTCTCAACGACCGCGGTTTTCAGGCCAAGTTGTGACGCGCGGATCGCCGCTACGTATCCGCCGGGACCGCTACCAATCACGATCACATCATATTTTGCTGACATACAATATTCAGGTTAAATTTCTACGTATTACATGTTTGCCGGCAAATTTATACCAGAGTCCACAAAGTACCAAGCATAATTTGGTAAGTATTTGCCTGTTTGTCCACAAATCCGACAAAATCACCTTGATACGGACGTTTTTTTATCATTCCCCCCAAATTCTTTAAAAGGATGTTTTTGGTACTTGATTTGAATTCCCTATTTTTGGCCACTGATTAACAGAATAATTGAAACTAATCAAGGAATAATGGGACTACTACAAGGTAAAAACATACTTGTTACCGGAGCTTCAAAAGGAATCGGAAGATCAATCGCCACCAGGTTCGCGCGGGAAGGAGCCAACGTGGCTTTTACCTATTTGTCAAGTGTGGAAAAGGGAGAAGCCCTTGAAAAAGAACTTGCCGCCCTTGGCGTAAAAGCGAAAGGCTACCGGTCGGACGCGTCGCGGTACGCCGCGGCTGAGGAATTGGTCAATCAGGTGATCGCTGATTTTGGCTCCATCGACGCGTTGGTCAACAACGCGGGAGTGACCAGGGATGGACTTCTGATGCGTATGAGCGAGGAGCAGTGGGATACCGTGATCAATATCAACCTGAAGTCGGTTTTTAACCTGACCAAGGCGGCTATCAGACAATTAATGAAACAAAAATACGGTTCTATAATTAATATAACGTCCGTAGTCGGTATCCGGGGCAACGCCGGGCAGGCTAACTACGCGGCTTCCAAGTCGGGGATCATTGGCTTTACCAAATCCGTGGCGTTGGAACTGGGCAGCAGGAACATTCGTTCCAACGCGATCGCGCCAGGCTTTATAGAGACGGAAATGACCGGCGAACTGGACGCGAAGGTGGTGGAAGAATGGAAAAACAGCATTCCCCTGAAGAGAGCGGGTAGCCCTGAAGATGTAGCGAACGCGGCGGTATTCCTCGCTTCCGATCTTTCAGCCTATGTTACCGGGCAGGTAATACAGGTGGATGGCGGTATGCTTACCTAGACGCGTTTTTATTCGTCGAGTACGCGCATAAGTTTTTATATTAGCCTTTCCAACAACCGGAAAGGCTTTCTTTTATATGGAAAAATTTAAGATACTTACCGAAGTTTCACCCTGGTATATCGCGCTGTGCGCGATGCTGGCCCTGGCCTACGCGGCCCTGCTTTATTCCCGGTCCGGCCCCTGGAACAAAGTGACTGGCCGCGTTTTATTCGCTACGCGTTTTTTGGTGGTATTTCTGATCTGTTTTTTGCTCACAGGGCCTTTGATCCAGCTTATCAGAAACTATTATGAAAAACCGGCTCTCGTCATCGCTGTCGACAATTCGGAATCCCTGCGTTTTGGTATGGATTCGACCGCGCTGGAAGCCTTGAAGAAGGATATAGCCGGACTTGCCTCCCATACGCGAGGCGATGGCGTGGAAGTGGAGATTATGACCCTGGATCGGACAATGAGTCCGGATGGTATTGATTCGCTCCGTTTCGACGCGCGGTCGACCAATCTGGGAGCTATGCTCGCGGCTATTGAAACCAACTATGAAAACCGGAACCTTACAGGCGTGGTATTGCTGACCGACGGTATCGTCAATGAAGGACCGGATCCCTTGTTTCGCCAATATACGTTTCCGGTATTGACTGTAGGACTGGGCGATACGACATCCCGTCGGGATGTCAGAATCAGAAATCTCCTGTACAACAGGATCGCGTATACGGGCAATAAGTTTCCGTTGATCGCTGAAATCCAGAATATCGGATTTTCCGGAGAAACCATAAAAGTTCGCTTAAGACAGGGAAGCGAAATTCTGGAAGAAAAGCGTGTGCCTTTGGGGAACGCGTCGCTGGTGGAAGCGGAGTTTACCATTGTTTCGTCCAAGCCGGGATTGCGTCATTATGTGGTAGAAGTGGAGCCGCTTGAGCAGGAGTTTACAGATGAAAACAATCGCGCGCGCGCCTATGTCGAAGTCATGGACGCCCGTGAAAAGATACTCCTGGCCGCCGCCGCCCCGCATCCGGATATCAAAGCGCTGAAAAGCGCGATCGAACAAAAGGATAACTATGAACTAAGTCTTTACATACCGGGAATGAATACCTTGAAGGAAGACAAATACGACTTGGTCATATTGCATCAGTTGCCGGATCAGGGAGCGGGTTCGGACGCGTTGACGCGGAAGCTCAACGCCATGTCGTCCTCCTCTTTTTATATTGTCGGCAATCAAAGCGGTCTTTCCCGGTTGAATCAGGTAAACGGGGTATTGGAAATAATATCCGGAAGCGCTCAGAAAGATCTGGTAAACGCGAGTCTCAACAACCAGTTTGAAAAGTTTAAGATCGATCGTTCCGAAGCCGCTGTATTGAGCAAATACCCTCCTTTAATAGCTCCTTTTGGCAATATTTCCGTTCGGGCCGACGCGGACATCGCGCTTTATCAGAAAGTGGGCTCCGTCGTGACGGACAATCCATTGCTGGCTCTCCGAAGCGAAAGTGGTAAAAAAACGGCGGTTTTGACAGCCGAAGGTATCTGGCAATGGCGTCTGGAAGAATATAAAGCTACCGGAGCTACCATATTTTTCGACAAGCTGTTCAATTCCCTGTTTCAGTACCTTTCTTCCAAAGAGGATAAGCGAAAATTCAGGCTGGCGCCCGTAAACGACGAAATGAACGAAAATGAGCCTGTCGTGTTTGAAGCCAGCCTCTACAACGATATCTATGAGCCGGTATACGGCAAAAAAATCACTTTGCATATAAAAGGAGAGGAAGGCGCCGCCATGCAATACGCTTTTACCACTTCAGAAGGCAAATCCACTTTTGAGGTAAGAGGTTTGAAGCCTGGATTATACAGCTATAGCGGAAATGTGGAGCACGACGGGCGGACACACCACGCTACCGGCGAGTTTCTGATCAGGGAGCAGCGTCTGGAAGCCTTGAATACGCGGGCCAATCATGGTATGCTCCGGGAATTGGCTTTGAAGACGAAAGGCGCGTTTTATGAAGCCGGACAATGGGAAGAGCTCAATGCTCGCCTGAGCGGTTCGGATTATCGTCCCGTTATTCACTCTACGGAAGAGTTTCAGGAGGTTATTCATTTGCCCTGGCTGTTGATTCTGATGATCATATTGATTTCCATCGAATGGGCAATCCGGAAATATACGGGAGGCTATTAGAAACGGATAGGCGTTTTTTGAGCGAGCATAGGGGAGGAAGAAAGTATGATGAGGACGGACCGGAGGTTGCTCCCGATGTAAAACGCGTAGCGCCTGAGATGGAGTTTCTCATCGCGAAGGCTTCGAGAGCCTCTGCCGCCATGAGAAACTCGCGGGGTTCCGCTTTCGCCGGTCGGCTTACTTTTTAAGCGGAAAGCGCATACGGTAGTTTACATCCACTTTTCCTTTTGAAATATCGCCGAGTTTGCTTTTTAGCAGCTTTCTGCGCAGAGCCGATATGTAATCGACAAAGAGCACGCCTTCTATATGGTCGTACTCATGCTGAAAAACCCTGGCTTTCATGCCATCAAGTTCTTCAATATGCTCGTTCCAGTTTTCGTCGTAATATTTTACTTTGATCGCCTCAGGTCTTTCCACATGCGCCCTGATCCCCGGTATGCTCAGGCAACCTTCTTCGTAGGACCAGTCCTCGTCGTACTCTTCGAGTATGACCGGGTTGACAAAAGCCTTTTTGTAACCTTGCAGATTGTCCGGGTCCATAGGCTCCGCGTCTACCACAAACAGGCGAAGACTCATGCCGATCTGGGGAGCGGCCAGCCCCACCCCGTTCGCTTCATACATGGTTTCAAACATGTCTTCCACCAGTTGACGGATGTCGGAGCCTATTTCAATTTCTTCCGCCTTTTTTTTCAAAACAGGGTCGCCGAACGCGACTATCGGATATATCATGGGTATTCTGTTATTCGTTTGAATTGTTATAAGTTTTTTTCGAGAAAAGACTGCAAGATAATAACAGCGCTTATTTTATCCACGTTCCCTTTGTTCCGCCGGTCTTTTTTCTTCATCCCGCCCTGTATCATCGCGTTCAGCGCCATTTTTGAGGTATAGCGCTCATCTTCGAAGTATTGAGGAATGTCCGGAAATACCCTGGCGAGGCGTTTGGCGAACTGGCGGACGTTTTTCGCGTTGTCCGACTCTTCCTCGTTATGGGTATTGCGGGGAAGTCCGATTACAAAAGCCTCTATGTTTTCCCGCTGATGATACGTCAGGAGAAAGGCCTCCACATCTTTGGAATGGAGCGTGTCCAGAGCGGTAGCGATGATTTTGAGAGGATCGGTTACCGCGAGTCCGACTCGTTTGGTCCCGTAATCTATAGCGACAATTCTTCCCAAGCGTATGTGAACGTGTTTTTGAATTAATCTTCAAAGATAGCTGAAATATTTACATGAAAAAGCCCCTTTCAAGGTTTTCCCGGCCTGCTTTGTTTATGAAGCTTTCGTATATTTCAGTGTAGATATATGAAGCGGAATCAAACTTAACTTTTAAAAATATAGTTAACTTAGCGTCGCGATAACCTTTTGTAACCAACGTGTCAAAATATTATAATAACAGATCTCAGATAAAACTTCCGGTTTTTCTCGCCCTGGCTCTGGTATGTGGAATTTTTATCGGCGCCATGTTTTTTGATTCATCTAAAAAAAGTGATATAACGGCGGCCTACCGGAAAATAGCCGACGTGCTCACTTATATCGAAAAGGACTATGTAGATACGGTAGACCTGGAAAACCTGGCGGATTATTCCATCGCGAAGCTTCTAGAGAAGCTTGACCCGCATACCGTATATATTCCCAAATCGGATATTCAGATGGCGCATAGCCAGCTTGAAAGCGACTTTGAAGGCGTTGGAATCGAATTCAACATTATCAGGGATACCATTATCGTGGTGGCGCCGATCAGTGGCGGCCCTTCCGATCAGGCGGGCCTTCTGGCGGGCGACAAGATCGTGCGGGTCGACGATTCGCTGGTGACGGGCAAAGCCATTGGCAACGCCGATGTCTTTTCACTCCTTCGTGGCAAGAAAGGGTCCTCTGTCAAGCTCACCGTGCAGCGCGGCGCGGAAAAGAAGTTTTTCGACTTTCAGGTGGTCAGGGACAAAATTCCTACTTATTCGATCGATATTTCCTATATGGTCGACGCGGAAACGGGCTATATCAAGGTAAGCCGTTTTTCGGCCGGGACCTATAATGAGTTTAAAGAGGCGCTCGAAAAGCTCAAGACGATGGGCATGCGTAACCTGATTCTGGATCTGCGCGACAATCCGGGGGGGTATATGGACAGGGCTACCAAAATGGCCGACGAGTTTATCAGTGGCAATAAGCTGATTGTGTATACCGACGGTAAGGACAGCAAGTATGATCAGCGGGTATACGCCAGCAGAAAAGGGGTATTTGAGGATGGGGCCATTGTGGTACTGATCAATGAAGGCAGCGCTTCCGCTTCCGAGATTGTCTCCGGCGCCCTGCAGGACAATGACCGCGCCTTGATTATCGGGCGGCGCTCTTTTGGCAAGGGACTTGTGCAAATGCCTATTACCCTCAGGGATGAATCGGAATTGCGCCTGACTATTTCGCGGTATTATACGCCCAGCGGGCGTTGCATACAGAAGCCTTATACCGGCGCCTCGCTGGATGAATACAACAACGATCTGCTGAAACGATACAATCACGGGGAGTTTTTTTACGTAGACAGCGTCCGGATCAATGATTCCTTGAAATATACGACGCTTAACGGCAGGACGGTATATGGGGGAGGCGGCATTATGCCGGACGTGTTTGTGCCAAGAGACACGTCTTCGTTTACCAACTACCTGGTAGAGTTGTTCAACCGGAACATTATACGGGAATATACGCTCAATTATTATTCCGTCAACAAGGAAAGACTGGAACAGTATGATATTGACGGTTTCCGAGAGTCCTTCCATATTACGGACGACATGCTGGACGAACTGGTCCGTATGGCCACCGCTTCGGGATTAAGATTCAGGGAGAAGGAGTTTCGCAAGTCCCGGGAATACATAAAACAGAATATGAAAGCGTATATAGCCAGGAGCATATGGGGCAATAGCGGTTTTTACCCGATTCTGAACGCCACGGACGAGATTTTTACCCAAGCGCTGGAGCATATGGAAGAGGCTAAAAAACTGGTAAGAAAATAGTCTTTCCGGCCAGAGGCCTGTCGTAAGACGATCACCCGGTTTTCACGTGTAGCGGCCGTTTCTCGTCCTGTCATGTGCATAAGTTTATCGGTTATCCGCTTCTTTTATTTTTAAATTCGCGGCTCTTTTCCTTTTATAGCAAAAATTTTGAATCAGGATTTATAATGAGTATTAATCTTAGAAACAGGAAGAAATTCGCCAAAAGGCATATTGGCGTAACGGATACGCGACTGCCGGAGATGCTGGCGGTCATTGGGGTCGAATCGCTGGATCAGTTGATTGACCAGACGGTGCCGGATACGATCCGGTTGAAGGAAAATCTGAAGCTTCCTCAGGAAAAGTCGGAGTATGTCTTTTTGAACGAATTTCGGAAACTGGCGGCGGAAAATACCATTTTTAAATCCTATATCGGGCAGGGGTACTACGACTGCATCACTCCCAATGTCATTACCCGCAATATTCTCGAAAATCCGGGATGGTATACCGCCTATACGCCTTATCAGGCTGAAATAGCGCAGGGACGTCTCGAGATGCTGCTCAACTACCAGACGATCGTGACCGAACTGACCGGCATGGAGATCGCCAACGCTTCCCTGCTCGACGAGGCGACCGCGGCGGCGGAACTGGTCAATATGTTTTATAACGCCCGCGAAGGCCACAGAAAAGACGCGAATACCTTTTTCGTCGCTGAAAACTGTTTTCCGCAAACGCTGGACGTATTAAGAACCCGTACAGCTCCTTTGGGAATAAATCTTCAGATCGGCCGGGTGGAAGACCTTGATCTTAAAAATAAAGACTTGTTTGGCGTCCTGGTGCAGTATCCCGACGCCGGAGGAGAAATAGCGGATTATAAAAAAATGACCCGGGAAGCCCGCGAGCAGGGTGTGCCCGTAGGCTTTGCCGCCGATTTGCTGAGTCTGGCGCTGTTGACCTCTCCGGGAGAGATGGGAGCCGACGCGGTGATCGGTACCACCCAGCGTCTGGGAGTACCTATGGGATTTGGCGGACCGCACGCGGCGTATTTCGCTACCCGGGAAAAGTTTAAACGCGTCGTACCGGGCCGGATCATCGGAGTATCGGTCGACGCCGGGGGAAATACCGCGTACCGCATGGCCTTGCAGACCCGCGAGCAGCATATACGGAGAGAAAAAGCCACTTCCAATATTTGCACCGCGCAAGTACTTCTGGCGGTCATATCCGCCGCGTATGTGATCTATCACGGGCCGGAGGGGCTGAAAGGCATAGCGTCCAGAGTGCATGGCATGGCCCGCTTGCTGGCGGAGGGGCTGGAGCAGGGAGGTTTCCGGCAGTTGAATTCCAGTTATTTCGACACGATACGGATCGAAGCCGGCGATCGGCTCCCAGAAATAAAAAAACAGGCTCTGGAGGCCGGGATCAACCTGATGTATGACGATAAAAACCGTTGTATCCAGGTCTCTGTTGACGAAACGACCGAAATCGCGGATGTAGCCATCGTCGCTCAGGCCTTTGGCGTCAACGCGGATTGGGATCATCTGGCCGGAAAACTGGAAATCGCCTGGCCGGACGGATTGAAAAGAAAAGACGACTTTCTTCGTCATCCGGTATTCAACGCCTACCATACGGAACATGAATTGCTGCGCTACCTGAAGCGCCTGGAAAATAAGGATCTTTCGCTCACGAGCTCCATGATCGCGCTGGGCTCCTGTACCATGAAGCTCAACGCGACTACGGAGATGCTGGCTATTACATGGCCGGAGTTCGCCGGGATTCATCCTTTCGCGCCGGAGGAACAGGTAAGGGGTTACAAGCGCCTTTTTACCGAACTTAGAAGCTGGCTGGCGGAAATTACCGGTTTCGCGGATGTTTCCCTGCAACCCAATTCCGGAGCTCAGGGCGAATACGCCGGCTTGCTTGTAATCAGAAACTATTTTGAAAGCAGGGGAGAAGCGCGTAGGAACATCGCCCTTATTCCTTCGTCCGCGCATGGCACCAATCCCGCCAGCGCCGTGATGGCGGGCTTTGAAGTGGTGGTGGTCAAATGCGACGATAGGGGCAATATTGATCTGGAAAACCTGAAGCTGAAAATTGAAAAACACCGTGACCGGCTCGGGGTGTTGATGATTACTTATCCCTCCACGCATGGCGTGTTTGAGGAAAACGTACGGGAAATATGCGCTATGATACACGCGGCCGGCGGACAGGTATATATGGACGGGGCCAATATGAACGCGCAGGTAGGCCTGACCAGTCCCGGCTCCATAGGCGCCGACGTATGCCACCTCAATTTGCATAAGACGTTTTGCATACCCCATGGCGGCGGTGGCCCGGGCATGGGCCCGATCGGGGTGGCCGGCCATCTGGTCCCGTTTCTGCCGGGACATTCCGTTGTCGAAAACGCCGGACCCGAAGATCAGGGAGCGGTATCCGCGGCTCCTTATGGCAGCGCGTCCATTCTGCCGATTTCTTACGCCTATATATCCATGATGGGAGAAAACGGCCTGAAAGACGCTACCCGCTACGCCATTCTGAACGCCAACTACCTCAAGGCGCGCCTTGAAAAACACTATCCTGTACTATATGCCGGCGCCAACAACCGTTGCGCGCACGAGTTCATACTCGATTGCCGCGGCTTCAAGCACCACGCAGGCGTAGAGGTCGAGGATATCGCCAAGCGTCTGATGGACTATGGTTTCCATTCGCCCACCGTATCGTTTCCCGTACCCGGGACTTTGATGATCGAGCCTACGGAAAGCGAGTCGATGGAAGAGCTGGATCGTTTTTGCGAGGCCATGATCGCCATACGGGAAGAAATCAGGGAAGTGGAAGAGGGCGAAGCGGACAAGGAAAACAATGTGCTCAAACGGGCTCCCCATACCGCGGCGGTGATCGCCTCCGGAGATTGGGACCGCCCATATTCCCGTGAAAAAGCCGTATTTCCGCTGAGCTGGGTGAAGGCGGCCAAATTCTGGCCTTCCGTGAGCCGGGTCGATAGCGCGTACGGCGACCGGAATCTGGTTTGCACCTGCGCTCCGATAGAGACGTATACCAGCGCGGAATAGGTAGGGATGACGAAGGGGCTGTAAAGGGGAGCGAACCGGCGAGCGCCGGCTAAGGCCTTCCCGCGATTTTGAAGTTGGCGGCGGAGAGCTCTCAAAGTCCCGCGAAACATTTTATCCATGAAACGGTTATAGCGGCGGGTAGTCGCCGGCGTATTCCGCGTAGGATAATACGTATGGGAAAAAATGGGAGAGGATCCGCGGGAAGGACTGGAGAATTAACGCGGATTTTCCGTCAAATTTACGTACCTTCGTCCCATCTTGTACAAATCGATATAAACTGACTACTACTGCTTATGACAGTTGTTCCATATAAAGAGAGCGAGGCGGGCAAAAAAGAACAGGTGGCGGCCATGTTTGACAATGTGTCTTCGAGGTATGACCTGCTCAACCGCGTGCTGAGCGCGGGGATTGATATCCAGTGGCGTAAAAAAGCCCTGAAGGGGCTGAAAGCGGAAAATCCGCGCGCGGTACTGGATGTGGCTACCGGAACCGGCGACCTGGCGATCATGGCGGCGAAAATCCTGAAGCCCGACTCCATCATGGGAGTGGATATTTCTGAAGGAATGCTGCGGGTCGGGCGGAAAAAAATAAAGGACGCCGGATTGGACAAGGTGATCACCCTGCAAAAAGGCGACAGTGAAAACCTGGTTTTTGAAGACGGCGCCTTCGACGCGGTAACGGTGGCTTTTGGCGTCCGCAATTTTGAAAATCTGGAAAAAGGATTGAAAGAACTGCGAAGGGTGCTGCGCCCCGGCGGCCGGTTGATGATCCTTGAGTTTTCCAAACCGCGAACTTTTCCGGTCAACTATTTGTATAACGTTTATTTTAAATATATTTTGCCGTTTATCGGGAGGCTCGTATCAAAAGACATGTCCGCGTATTCCTATCTGCCGGAGTCTGTAGAGAAGTTCCCTTTTGGCGAAGATTTTTTGGAAAAGCTCCGGGACGCCGGATTTAATAATGTACAATGGAGAAAATTAACTTTTGGCATAAGCTCGATTTACACCGGAATAAAATAATTTTCGCTTTTTGCTGCCTGGCGCTTTTTGCCGGTCCGGCGCGTGGCCAGATCAAACGGACGCAAACCAATCTGCCCAATTACGACGACCGGAAGCTGCACTATGGATTTACGCTGGGGATCAATACCACCCGCTACAAGCTGCTGCACTCGGAGCGTTTCGTGCGCGAGGACACAGCCATATCCGCGCTGGCGCCCCGGTCTACGGGATTTTCCCTGGGATTTATCCTTAACTACAAGATCGCGGACTATTTTACGGTGCGCCTGTTGCCCACCGTATCGTTTTACGAGCGCCGGGTAGACTACATACTCAAAGGAGGGACTGGGGCCAGTCAGGTGACCGAGTCGACTTTTGTGGAGTTTCCGCTGATGGGACAGTATCGTTCCGAGCGCCGCGGCAATCTGCGGATGTACATGACCGCCGGTCTCAAAGCGGGAATCGAGGCGGGCGCGAAAAAGAAAGAGAAAAAAGAAACCGACCTTCGCGTCAACAATTACGATCTGTCCTTCGACTATGGCTTCGGTCTGGACATATTTTATCCTTTTTTCAAGTTTTCGCCGGAGATCCGTTTCTCGCATGGTTTGCTCAACCTGCTCAACGACGATCCGAACGTATATTCTCAAAGCCTGAATCGTATTTCGACCCATACGGTCAGTTTGTTTTTACATTTTGAATAGAAAATTTTAGATTTATTGTATATTTATTTATTAGCTTTTTATAAATTGCGTGGAAATTATTTTTTGGAAATATTATTAACTCAAAACAATTAAATTACTCATGAAAAAAGTTTTACTAAGCGCTTTGGCTTTGGGTATGGCGTATTACGCGTCGGCTCAGGGAATTTCGGATTTTGGAGCTTATGATAATTTTGCTACGACAACTGAATATTCGGTACAGAGTCCCGCGGGTTCTGGCGTATATAAAGGAATATTCTGGTGGAAAAAAGAGGCTGGTGGTTTGGATTTTACAACTACCAGAAACGGCAATGGCGTATTGGTCGTAGAGATCCATCAGGCGGCTAAGGCATACGAGCCTTTTGGAGTTGGCTTTGGTAAAGACGCGACTGAGCAGCCTTTTACCCTTGACTTGTCAGGAGACGCGGTAGTAAGCTTCAATTTGAAGAACACGAGCGACGCTGCGATCGAGGTTAAGGTAGGTCTTCAGGATATAAATGGAAGAACCCTCGCTTTTGATAAGGCGTTGGCGGAAAATCCACTTACATTTGGAGGTACCGACGCTCAATTGTATCAATATGAAATTGGAGCTACCTCAATGGGCTACTATGGTCCTTCGAATGGTGAAAACTCTGTTGGCGCTGACGAAACATTGGAGTTTTCCTACGATTTCAAAAACGCCTTGGCGGCCGAGTATGTATTTAATGCAAATGATCCGTATGAGTGCAATAACCTGGCTCAATGGCAGGAAGATTGCGATGGCGGTACCTGCTTTGATTACAGCAAGGTAACGGCGTTGACATTTACTGTTGTAAATGCTAGTGATGGAGGACTCTATGGTAGTCCCGCTGAATGCTGGTCAAAAGACGCTTTTAACGGTACCATCGAGCTTTCCGAAGTAGTTATTGGAACGAAAGTGACTGGTCTTTTTGGCGCCAAAGCGTCCGCGAGCAATGTAAACGTATATCCCAACCCTGCCAGCGACTATGTTACGTTTGGCAAAACCCTTACCAATGGAGCGGTATACAACGCTCAGGGTATGGTGGTAGATACCTTTACTTCCGCGGAAGGTCTGAACGTATCTTCGTATGCTGATGGTGTTTATTTCATCAACGCTACTGAAGGAGCGGCTAGAATTATTGTAAAGTAATTGATCGCTGATACCAATTGAAAAAGGGAGCTGTAAGCTCCCTTTTTTTATGCTTTTTTGTTTACTGGTGGTCTATCTGTACTTCTCAACCTTTCCTTTCATCGTCGTTTCAGCCTTTATCCATCACCTCCGCTATCCAACCTTCGCCGTCATTCCGGACGTAGCGAAGCGGAGATCCGGAATCGATCTACCTTTGTTTCAGGTACTGGTTTTAGCTTTAGTCGTCCCTCGGCTATTTAAAGATATCGCCTCATTCCAGCCTTTATCCATCACCTTCACTATCCCAAACCCTGGCCGTCATTCCGGACGTAGCGAAGCGGAGATCCGGAATCGATCTACCTTTGCTTCAGGTACTGGTTTTAGCTTTAGCTGTCCATCGTCTATTTAAAGATATCGCCTCATTCCAGCCTTTATCCATCACCTCCACTATTCCAATCCTGGCCGTCATTCCGGACGTAGCGAAGCGGAGATCCGGAATAAGCTCGCCGGCGAGTGGTGTTTCCTTATCCGGGTATTTTGGGACCCCCGCTTTCGCGGGAGTGACGGTAGTAGTACTGTCGTGCTGGTGGGGTCATGAAGCGCGTCAAGTGACTAGAGGGGATCGCCAAGTATACAATGAGCGTTTATTTCGGGTTTTGGCCTTCGCCATCACGCGCCTGTTAAGCCTTCCTTCATCGTCGTTCAGCCTTTATCCA